>NZ_JAFFQY010000032.1 GCF_017311575.1 Roseococcus thiosulfatophilus | reverse complement strand
CATGGGCGGCGACGGCGCCGGCCCGCAGGGCGAGTTGCGCGCCGCCATAGACCGGGACTTCGGCAGCATGGACCGCTTCCGCGAGCAGTTCGAGGGCACCAGCAGCGACGTCTTCGGCTCCGGCTGGGCCTTCGTGACGGTGAACCGCGAAGGCGGCCTCGCCATCACGCGCAGGCCCAACCAGGACACGCCGCTGATGCAGGGCGAACGCGTGTTGCTGGGCAATGACCTCTGGGAGCACGCCTACTACCTGCGCTACCAGAACCGCCGCGAGGAATACATCAAGTCCTGGTGGCAGGTGCTGCATTGGGGCCGCATCGGCGAACGCTACGCGGCGGCGAAGGCGGGGCGGCTGGGCGTGTAGCGCGCCGCCCCAAGCCTCGGCATACTCCCTGGAAATAAACCCCCAGGGAGATTCATCCATGCGCGGCCTGATGCAGGACCACCCGCTTCTCGTCTCGTCGCTGCTGCGCCATGCGGCGAAGCACCACCGCGGCAGCAAGCTCGTCTCGGTGGACCCGCAGGGGGCGGTAACGCGCTTCTCCTGGCCCGAGGCTGAGGCGGACGCGAAGCGCCTGGCCCAGGCCCTGGCGCGGCGTGGCGTGCAGCCGGGCGAGCGCATCGCGACCCTCGCCTGGAATTCGCGCGAGCACCTGGCGCTGTATTACGGCGTCTCGGGCATGGGGGCCGTGATGCACACGGTCAACCCGCGCCTGTTCCCGGACCAGATCGCCTATATCCTGGAGGACGCGCAGGACACGCACATCTTCGTGGATCCCTCGGTGCTGCCCGCGCTGGTGGCGGTGCGCGACAAGCTGCCCGCCTGCCTGCGCGCCGTGGTGCTGATGGGCCCGGTGGCGGAAAAGCCGGACTTCCCGGTGGAGGTGCTCTCCATGGCGGAGCTGATGGCGGCCGAGGACGGCGCCTATGAATGGCCCGAACTGGATGAGCGCGAGGCCTGTTCGCTCTGCTACACCTCCGGCACCACGGGCATGCCGAAGGGCGTGCTGTATTCCCACCGCTCGACCGTGCTGCACGCCATGACGGCGATCTCGCCGGACATCTTCTGCATGTCGGCGCGCGATGTCGTGATGCCGGTGGTGCCGATGTTCCACGTGAACGCCTGGTCCATCCCCTATGCGGCGGCGATGACGGGGGCCTCGATGGTGCTGCCCGGGCCGCGCCTCGACCCGGCCAGCCTGTTTGCCCTGTTCGAGGGCGAGGGCATCACCTTCTCGGCCGGCGTGCCGACCATCTGGACCATGCTGCTGCAATGGCTGCGCGCGGACCCGTCGCGGAAGTTCAGCAAGCCGCCGCGCCTGGTGGTGGGCGGCACCGCCCTGCCCGTTCCCATCACCGAGGGCTTCCTGCGCGACTATGGCGTGGAGATCGTCCACGCCTGGGGCATGACGGAGATCAGCCCGCTCGGCTCCACCAATGTCCGCAAGGCCGAGACGGCGGATTGGGACGATGCGCGCTGGCTGGCCTATAGCCGCAAGCAGGGCCGCCCGCCCTATGGCGTGGATTTCCGCGTGCTGGACGCGAGCGGCAACCCCATCGCGCAGGACGAGGTGGCCTTCGGGGAGCTGGAGGTGCGCGGCCCCTGGGTGGCCAGCGCCTATTTCAACCGCGAGAACGAGCCCGCCTTCAGCGCCGATGGCTGGTTCGCCACCGGCGACGTGGTGACGCTCGACGCGCTGGGCGCCATCGAGATCGTGGACCGGGCGAAGGACGTGATCAAATCCGGCGGCGAATGGATCAGCTCCATCACGCTGGAGAACCTGGCCCTGGCGCACCCCGAGGTGCAGCTCGCCGCCGCCATCCCCGTCGCGCACCCCAAATGGGATGAGCGGCCGCTGCTGGTGGTGGTGCCCAAGCCCGGCACCAACCCCACCGCCGAAAGCGTGCTGGCCGTGCTGGAGGGCAAGGTGGCCAAGTGGTGGATGCCCGACCGGGTGGAGTTCGTGGACAGCCTGCCGCTGACCGCCACCGGAAAGCTATGGAAGGCCGAGTTGAAGAAGCGCTTCAAGGACTACACATTGCCTGCATGACATCTTTGCTTCGCGTGCTGGTGGGCTTCACCGTCATCCTGGCGGTGCTGGCCCTGCCCTTCGCGGTCGCCGTCGTGGTGGCCAGCGGCCACAAGGTGATGGAGGACGGCGCCTGGCTGCGCGGCGCCGGGCTGGCGGTGCTGGCGGCTTTCCCCGTGGTGGCGCTGGTGCTGGCCTGGCTCGCCTGGCGGCGGCGGGAGACGCCGCGCGCCGGCTTCGCGCGGCTGGCGGGCGTGCCGGTGTGGGGGGGCTTCGGCGCCGCGCTGCTGGTGGTGGCGCAACTCATGGCCCCGCCCGCGGCACCAATGGCCCGCCCGCCGGAGGATTTGCGCGCGCTGGCTGGCTTCCTGGCAGACCCCTCCGCGCCACTGGTGCTGGATCTGCGCGGCCGCGGGCTGCGGCACATCCCCGACGCCGTGCTGGCGGACCGCCGCCTGCACGAGCTGGACCTGCGCGACAACAACCTGACCGCCCTGCCGGACGCGCTGAAATCCAACCCCGCGCTGCGGATGGTCCGCATCGGCGGCAACCCCATCCCGCCCGAGGAGGTGCGGCGCTTCGGCTTCGCGCTGCTGGCGGCGGACCACCGGATGGTGATTTCGAACTGACGGGTGGTTCCTCAGGTGAAGCCCTCAGGGTTGAACAGGTACTCGACGCAGGGTAGCTGCCTCCCCAGGGCGTCCGTCTCCTGCCGCGGTTCGCGGCCCGGCGGGTAGACCTTTCGGAAGATGATCTCGCCCTGCGCATTGGTTTCGAGGGTGCTCTCCACGCGAAGGTGGTCATCCTCGGGAAGGATGCGACAGTCGCAGCCTCGCGGAACACAGTCGTCGCAATATTGCGCCTTGGCATCCGCGGGCAGGTAGTACCAAACGGCAGCCTCCCCGCAGTCCATGCAGCGCAAGCGGGAGCGGCGGCGGCGCTGCTGCGATACGGTGGCGCGAGGCGTCACAGGCTTGCGCGTCTTCAGGCGTTTCATGGGCCAAGGATGCCACGGCCGGGCGACAGGACTGGACGTGGTTTGCGGGGTAACCGATTTACCCCGATCATGCGCGGGCTGAAACCTGAAACAGGAACGCCCGCATGCTGGTCGACATCCGCATCTACACCGCCGCCCCCGGCAAGCTGCCCGCCTTCGTGAAGATTTACGAGGAGAAGGCCTGGCCGCTGCAGAAGAAGTATCTGGAGAACTGCCTCGGCTGGTACGCCACCGCCGAGGGCGAGCTGAACACCGTGGTCCACATCTGGGGCTACAAGGACATGGCCGACCGTGACGCGCGCCGCAACGCCATGGCCGCCGACCCGGAATGGGGCACCTACCTCAAGGCGATGGCCGAGGCCGGCGTGCTGGTGAAGATGGAAAACCGCCTGGCCCGCCCCACCGGCTTCTTCGCCGAGTTCCAGGCCGCGAAGAAGGGCTGACCCCCTCACGCACGCGGCGCCGGCGGGTTGACACCCGGGGCGCCGCGCCGGACCCTGCCCAGGACAAGAGAAAACGCCACGGGAGCGGCGCAGCCACCGGCACCTGATCCACTTCACGGAGTGCCACATCATGCACCGACGTCACCTGCTGCCCGCGCTCGGCGCGGGCGCCATGGCCGGACTTGCCGCGCCATCCGCCCTGCGCGCGCAGGCCGCCACCACGCTGCGCTTCACCCCGCAGCAGGACCTGGTGACGCTCGATCCCGTCACGACCACGGCCTATGTCAGCCGCAACCATGGCTACATGGTCTTCGACACGCTCTACGGCATGGACGGCAACTACCAGGCCACGCCGCAGATGGTGGACGGCCACACCATCGAGAATGACGGCAAGCTGTGGAACCTGACCCTGCGCGAGGGGCTGCGCTTCCACGACGGCACGCCCGTGCTGGCGCGGGACTGCGTTGCCAGCATCCGCCGCTGGGCGCGGCGCGACCCCTTCGGCGCCACGCTGCTGGACGCGACGGATGAGCTGTCGGCCCCCGATGACCGCACCATCCGCTTCCGCCTGAAGCGCCCCTTCCCGCTGCTGCCCATCGCGCTCGGCAAGGCCTCGGTGCCGGTCTGCGCCATGATGCCGGAGCGGCTGGCCAACACCGACCCCTTCCAGCAGGTGCCGGAGCTGATCGGCAGCGGCCCCTTCCGCTTCAAGGCGGATGAGCGCGTGCCCGGCGCGCAATATGTCTACACGAAGTTCGAGCACTATGTGCCGCGCCGCGACGGCGCCATCTCCTGGACCGCGGGCCCGAAGGTCGTGCATTTCGACCGCGTGGAATGGCGCGTCATGCCCGACATCGCCACCGCCACCAACGCGCTGATGGCGGGGGAGCAGGATTGGCAGGAATACGCCTATCACGACATGCTGCCCATGCTGCGCCGCGCGCGCCAGGTCGAGGTGCGCGTGCTGGACCGCTCGGGCTTCGTCAGCATGGTGCGCGTCAACCACATCCAGCCGCCCTTCAACAACCCGGCCATCCGCCGCGCGCTGTGGGGCGCGATTGACCAGGCCTCCTGCATGCACGGGCTGGTGGGGCAGGACCGCAGCCTCTACCACGTGCCGCTCGGCTTCTTCGCGCCGGGCACGCCCATGGCCTCCGAGGCCGGCCTCGAACCGCTGACCGGCCCGCGCGACTATGACCGCGTGCGCGCCGATCTGCGCGCCGCAGGCTACAATGGCGAGACGGTGCTGCTGATGATCCCTTCCACCTCGCTGCCCAACGCCACGGTGGGCGCGGTGGTCGAGGACCAGTTCAAGCGCGCGGGCATGAACGTCGAGGTCTATTCGGTCGAGTTCAACGCCATGCTGCAGCGGCGCAACCGCCGCGGCTCGGTCGCCGAGGGCGGATGGAGCGCCTTCGTCACCAACTGGGCCGGCACGGATTGGCTGAACCCCGCGGGGCATATCGCGCTGCGCGGCAATGGCGATGCGGGCTATGCCGGCTGGGCGAACATGCCGCGCATCGAGCAGCTGCGTCAGGACTGGTTCACCGCCCCGGACGAGGCCGCGCAGCAGGCCATCTGCCGCGACATCCAGCTCGAGGCGATGCGCGAGGTCCCCTACTACCCCACCGGGCAATATCTCCAGCCCACCGCCTTCCGCCGCACCTTGACCGGCGTGAATGACGGCTTCGCCACCTTCTGGAATGTGAGGCGCGCATGAGCACCCCCCGCGACACGGCACTGAACTACATCACGGCGAACGAGGCGCGCTTCTCCGCCTTCTGCTCCCGCATCTGGGACCATGCGGAACCCGCCTGGCGCGAATACCGCTCGGCCGCCGACTATGTGGAATTGCTGCGCGCGGAGGGCTTCGAGGTAGAGGCCGGTTCGGGCGGCATGCCCACCGCCTTCGTCGCCACCTGGAAGAACGGCAATGGCGGGCCGGTGCTGGCCGGCTTCTCCGAATATGACGCGGTGCCGGGCAATTCGCAGCAGGTGGTGCCGTACAAGGCCCCGCGCGAGGGGCTGCACCCCTACACGGCCGGCCATACGGATCCGCATTCCATGCTGGGCACGGCCTCGCTGGCCGCCATGCTGGGCGCGCGGGAGGCGATGGCGCGGCACAACATCCCGGGCACGCTGAAGCTGTTCGGCGAACCAGCGGAGAAGGTCTGCGGCTCCAAGCCCATCCACGCCGCGAAGGGCTATTATGATGGCCTGGATGCCGCCGTGGTCTGGCACCCCTGGCCCTACAACACGGTCACCAGCGAGACGCATTTCGGCGCCTATTGGAGCGCCATCATCACCTTCGAGGCCGACAGCCCCGAGACCTGGATCGACCCCACGCTGGTGCCCATCGAGGGCGCGCACGCCGCCGCGCGCTGCCCCGGCGCGCTCGACGCCATGTGCCTCATGTACACCACGACCAAGTACACCAAGGAGGCGATGTTCCCGCATGCCGGGTCCTGGACGCTGAACGAGTTTGTCCTCGGCGATGGTGGCGCCACCTCCGACAATTTGCCGCCGCGCTTCGCGCAGATCCAGTATTCCTGGCGCTCCTCCTCGCTCGGCATCCAGGAGCAGATCTGGCGCGTGCTGGCCAACAACGCCCGCCACGCGGCGGGCAGCACCGGCTGCCGCGCCTTCGTGCGCTGGGTGACCAAGACGCGCGTGGGCGTGCCCAACACGGCGCTGACGAACCTGACCTGGAAGAACCTCCAGGCCGTCGGCGCGCCGGTCTATGGCGAGGCGGCGCTGGAATTCGGCCGCGAGATGCAGCGCAACCTCGGTGTCGAGCCCATGGCGGACCCCTTCAACCCCGAAGCCTCCACGCTGATGCCGCCCGACGTCTTCGAGAGCCGGCTGCGCGCGGGCCTGCCCTCCTGGCAGAAGCATCTCAGCGCGGATGACTACGTGGAATTCTCCTGGCACGCGCCCACGGTGCGGCTGCTGGCGGGGCGGCCGCGGCTGCGCCCGCCCTCGCGCGGCCACGCCTACCCGGCCTGGGCCTACAACGCGCTGAGCGGCCTGCCCGGCGCCATTGATCCCGGCATGTTCGTCGCCGCCAAGACCATGGCGCTGACGCTGGTGGATCTGGCGACCGAGCCCGACACGCTGGCCGCCGCCCAGGCCGAGTTCCGCGAGCGCAGCGGCGGCGGCGTGGGCGGGCCCGGCTGGGTGCCGCCCTTGCTGCCGGCCGATTTCGTGCCGCCGGTGGATCTGCGCTGGCCCGAATACGTCACCACCCCGCGCGGCACCGAATGGTGCATGCCAACGCCCATCGAGGGCACGGGCGCGGGCGAGCCGCTCTGACGGCTCCAAACACGGGAGAGACGCCATGACCGACATCACTCCGCCCGCCCGCGTGGCCTTCGTGGGCATGGGCATCATGGGGGCCGCCATGGCGGCCAATCTGAAGAAGGCGGGCTTCGACCTCGCCATCCAAAGCCGCAGCCGCGGCAAGGCGGCGGCGCTGGAGGAGGCCGGCGCGCAATGGTGCGACACGGGCGCGGCGGCCGCGAAGGGGGCCGCCATCATCGGCCTTTGCGTGCCCGACACGCCGGATGTGGAGCTGGCCCTCTTCGGTCCGGGCGGCATCGCGGAGGGGGCGGCCTCGGGCTCCGTGGTGATTGATTTCTCCACCATCTCCGCCCAGGCCACGCAGGGCTTCGCGGCGCGGCTGGCCGAACGCGGCGTGACGCTGCTGGACAGCCCCGTCTCCGGCGGGCCGCAGGGCGCCATTGACGGCACGCTGACCTGCATGGTGGGCGGCGACGCGGCGGGCTTCGCGCGCGCCGCCAGCTATTTCGCGGCGGTGGGCAGGACCATCACGCATCTGGGGCCGTCCGGGGCGGGACAGATCTGCAAATCGGCCAACCAGCTCATCATCTGCGCGACGTTGACGGCGGTGAGCGAGGCGCTGGCCATGGGCCGCAAGGCGGGGCTGGACCCGGAGACGATGCGGACGGCGCTGTCCGGCGGCTCGGCGGACAGCTTCGTGCTGCGCAACCACGCCAAGCGCATCATCACCGGCAACTACACGCCGGGCTTCCGGGCGGAGCTGATGCGCAAGGACATGCGGCTGGCGGCGGCCGCCATCCGTGACCATGGCGTATTCGGCCCGGCCACGGCGATGACGGCGCCGCTGCTGGAACTGCTGGTGAACCAGGGCGCGGGCAAGGACGACCTGGCCGCGCTGGGCCGCTTGGTGGCGGAGCTTTCTGGCCTGGAAGGCTAGGCCATTCCGCAACGAGAGCGTGGCCGACTTTCGCTCTTTCACCGTTTAGAGCCAGCGCCGAGCGCCGCTGGAGCGCTCGTTCCGTCGGCTCAAGTGTCAGAGTTTGGAGTGTAGTAAATCGCGTCGAGCATAGCCGCACGGCCGTCCCAAACCCTGCCTGCGGTCTTCTCACGCGCACGGCGTGCGTTCCACCAACTGG
>NZ_JAFFQY010000031.1 GCF_017311575.1 Roseococcus thiosulfatophilus | reverse complement strand
CTAGGCTGACGGTCGGCAGGTCGGCCGCGATCAACAGGGAATCGCCGGCGCCGAACTCGAAGCTTTCGCTGCCCATGGTCACGCGCTTGCGGCCCTGCAGGACGAGCGCCACCAGGGGGCGGTTGATGGCGTATTGCAGCTCGCTCGGGCGGGTGGCGCGGATGGTGGACAGCCCCGCGACTGGGGTCCGCGCGACCCCGTGCGCGTCGGCATGCGCGTCCGAATGGCGGCGGACGGCGTCGAGAAGCGTCTGCGTCATGGCGCGAATCTATGGGAATGCCGCCGGGCGGCAAGCGCCTCGGCGGATTGGGCAAGAACTCGGGCGCATCGGGCAACCGGCGGCGGTGGGAATGGCGGAACGCCGGCGCGCTGGTCGAGGATGCGGAGGTGGTGGTGGACGGCAACCTGATCACGAGCCGCATGCCAGCCGACATTCCGGCCTTCACCAGGGCCCTCATGGACGCCCTGTCCGCCTGAACCTCGAGGCGGCCTCGCCTTGAGGCATGGCGCGCCTGGCGCCGCGCGGTCAGGCCTTACGCTTCGGTTGCGCCCGCCCCGGCCGATCCGTTCCGAGGGCGGGCGGGTCATAGCGCATGCCCGCCCGGAAGGCCGTGCAGAGGCTTCGCACCACGTTGCGCGCCATCTCCTCCACCGGCAGCCCGGCCTTCACGGCGGCCTCGACATGGGCGGGGTGGACGAAGACCGTCACCGCATCGCGCACCACGCCGGCCGCGGCCGGCACGTCGTCCAGGTCGAACTCGCCGCGACGGACCCCATCGGCGATGATCTCGGCCACCAGCGCCGTCATGGCGCGGGCATAGGCGGCGATGATTTCGGGCCGTTCCTCCACCACGCGCCGGTAGAGCTGGTAGACCTCCGGGTCGTCGGCGAAGCGCTCGCGCTTGCGCTGGTGCAGGGCGAGGACCATGGCCTCCAGCCGCTCGGCGGCCGGGGCGTCGGCGCGGACATGGTGCTCGGCCAGCAGCGCCTCGTCGCGCATCGCCTCCTCGACCACGGCGTCGAAGATCTCCGATTTCGATCGGAAGTGCCGGTAGATGGTGGTGTGCGAGGTGCCGAGCGCGCGGGCGATGTCCACGACATTCGTCTTGCCCTCCCCGAAGCGGCGCAGCTGCAGGCGGGCGGTGTCGAGGATCTGCGACCGGAAGGGATCATCCGCGGTGGCGGGCCGGAGGGAGGACATGCGGGGAAGATAGGGCGCGCCCCCGTCGCGTCAACTACGAACAGAATTCATAATCTGTTTCTTGAAATACGTTCCCGTTCCTGCCAGGTTGGTGGCGTCCAACCCCGGCAAGGAACCCGCCATGTCCGCCCACCCCGCCTCCCCCTCTCCCCGCAGAGCCTTCGTCACGGGAGGTTCCGGCTTCGTCGGCTCCCGCCTCATCACCCGGCTGCTGGCCCAGGGCTGGGAGGTCCGCGCGCTGGCCCGCAGCCCCGAGGCCACGGCGATGATGGCGGGGCTCGGGGCCACGCCCGTCCTGGGTGACCTTCACGACCACGCCGCGCTCCGTTCCGGCATGGCCGGGTGCGAGGTGGTTTTCCACGTCGCCGCCCACTTCAAGCTCTGGGGCCCGCGCCACCTGTTCGACCGCGCCAATGTCGAGGGCACGCAGGCCGTGGTGGAGGCCGCGCGGGCCACCCCCGGGCTGCGCCGTGTGGTGTCGGTCAGCGCCGCCGCGGTCGTCATGGGCCGGCCCGAGCCGATGCTCGGCGTGGAGGAGGGTGCCCCGCTCCACACCCCCTCCTTCGCGCCCTACGCGGCCCCCAAGGCCCGGGCGGAGCAGATCCTGCTCGCCGCCAATGGCTCCCGGCCGGGCTTCGAGACGGTGGCGGTGCGGCCGCCCTTCATCTGGGGGCCGGGCATGCCCACCCTCGACCACATGGTCGAGACGGTGCGCGCCGGCCGCTTCCAATGGGTGGGCGGGGGCGACCAGGCCATGTCCACCTGCCATGTGGACAATCTCTGCGAGGCGCTGCTTCTCGCGGCCGATGCGGGGCGCGGGGGCGAGGCCTATTTCGTCTCCGACGGGCCGGATGGCACGCTGAAGGGCGTGGTCTCGGGGCTGCTCGCCACGCGCGGCGTCCGGCCCGGAGAGCGCGCGGTGCCCTTCGGGCTGGCCTGGTTCATGGCGGGCGCGATGGGCGCCGCGTGGCGGGCCCTGCGCCTTCGCGGGGAACCGCCCCTCACGCGGCAGATGCTGCGCCTCATCGGCAAGCCCTTCACCATCCGCATGGACAAGGCGCGGCGTGAACTGGGCTATGCGCCGCGGATTTCGTGGGAAAGCGGCCTCGCGGCCATGACGGCGCCGCCCTCGCGGGTCTAGCCGACCCGAAATGGGGGCGGACACTTAAAAAAACGGTTGACCATTCGCGCCGCCGCGCGGATACTAAACCGTATGGATAAGCATTCCGCCCCCCTGGACCAGGTCTTCGCCGCGCTGGCCGACCCCACCCGCCGCGCGCTGCTGGAACGTCTGGCCGCGGAGGACGGGCAGACCGTCTCCGCGCTGGCCGCCCCCATCGCCATGTCGCTGCCCGCCGTGATGAAGCACCTGGATGTGCTGGAGGGCGCGCGCCTCATCACCCGCCGCAAGACCGGCCGCACCGTGCATTGCCGGCTGGCGGCCGCGCCCATGGAGGACGCCATGGCCTGGCTCGCCCGCTACCAGCGCTTCTGGGCCGAGAGCCTGGATCGCCTGGCCGCCATCGTCGAAGCGAAGGACCCGACATGAACGCCATCGTCCCGAGCGTCACCCTCGTGCGCCGCTTCAAGGCCACGCCCGAGCGCGTGTGGGAGGCCTGGACCAGCCCGGAGGTCATCGCCCTCTGGTTCGGCCCGCACCACACCAAGGTGGAATCGGCCCGCGTGGACCTGCGGCTGGGCGGCGAGCTGAACGTCGTGCTGCGCGAGGAGAATGGCGAGCGCCACGAGACCAAGGCCGTGTTCCAGGAGATCGAGAAGCCGCGCCGGCTGGTGCTCGCCTGGTCCTGGATCACGACGCCGGAGCGCGTCTCGCGCCTCACCGTGACGCTGCGCCCGGTCGAGGAGGGCACGGAACTCACCCTCACCCATGACCGCTTCGCCGACGAGGCCGCCGCCACCGGCCATCGCCGCGGCTGGACCGAATCGCTGGAGCGGCTGCTGGCCGCGCTCGGCTGAGAACCCCACCCCCAGGAAGGAAGGACACGCCCATGGACACCCATCACCAGGCCCACGCGGCCGAGACGGAATTGCGGCTGACGCGCCGCCTGCCCGCGCCGCCCGACCAGGTCTTCCGCGCCTGGACCTCGCCCGAGGAATTGCGCGGCTGGTTCGGCCCCAGGGGCACCACCCTGACGGAGTGCGAGGTGGAGCCGCGCGTGGGCGGCCGCTTCCTGACCCGGATGCGCGACGCCTCGGGCCATGTGTGCGGCGGCCTCACCCGCTTCGAGGCGCTGGAGGCCCCGCGCCGCCTGGTCATGCGGATGGAGGATGCGGAGGGCTGCCCCCTGCCCGGCGCCCGGCTGAGTGTGGAGCTGGCGCCCGAGGCCGGGGGCACCCGCCTCGACATCACCTGGACCCACCCCACCCCCGAGATGCGCGACGCCCATGCCGAAATGGGCTTCGAGCGCGGCTGGGGCGAGATGATGGACCGCCTCACGGCCTTCGTGAAACGCCCCGCGCAGATGTGCCCCATGGGCGCGCCCCCCGCCCATGGCCATGGCTGGCTGCACCGCTTCCTGGGCGAGTGGGACTACACGGGCGAGTTCATGACGCCCGATGGCGGCCAGATGACCGGGCACGGCACGGAGACGGTGCGCTCCCTCGGCGGCTATTGGATCATGGGCGAGTCGGTGGGCGAGATGCCGGGCGGGGGCGAGGCGCAATGCGTCATCACCCTCGGCTACGACCCGGTGCGGGAACGCTTCATCGGCAGCTGGGTGGGGTCCATGATGTGGCACCTGTCCATCTATGACGGCACGCTGTCCGAGGATGGAAAGGTGCTGACGCTGGAAAGCGAGGGCCCCGCCTTTATCGGCGAAGGCACGGCTCTCTACCGCGACACCCTCATCTGGGAGGATGCGGACCATCGCCGCATGGAAACCTCCGTGCGCGGCCCGGATGGCGGCTGGACGCCGCTGATGGTGCTGCGCCACGCCAGGCGCGCGTGAGACGGGGCCGGGCGGGCGCCCACCCCCGGCCCCGCCCGTCCCCTGCGGCCAGCCCCCCCTTGACCCCCCGGTGCGGGCTGGCCGCCACACCTGTGGTCACGCTTGGTCACAGGTGCCCCGCGCCGGGCGCGCTGGACAGCCGGGCCACAAAGCGCCAAAGACAGCGCCTCATTCCCAATACGGAGCCCGTCGCCATGTCCTCGGCGCCGCCTGCCAATGCCTTCGACACCATCGCCGAGATCATCGCCGAGACGGCCAATGTGGACCGCGCGAAGATCACGCCCGAGGCGCATGTCATCAATGACCTGGGCATCGACAGCCTCGACTTCCTCGACATCGTCTTCGAGATCGACAAGCGCTTCGGCGTGAAGGTGCCCGTGGAGGCCTGGACCGAGCAGGTCAATTCCGGCAAGGCCCCGGCCGAGCAGTTCTTCGTGATGGGCAGCCTGGCCAAGCGCATCGAGGAACTCGTGGCCGCCAAGCAGGGCTGAGCCTTGCGCCTCGAATATTTCGAGATGGTGGACCGCGTGCTGGAGCGCGAGGCGGACCGCCTCGTGGCGCTGGCGCGCGTGCCCGAGGAAAGCCCGGTCTTCGAGGGCCATTTCCCCGGCTTCCCCCTGCTGCCCGGCGTGCTGATGGTGGAGGCCATGGCCCAGACCGCCGGCTGGCTGGTCGTGGCGCGGCATGGCTTCACCCGCATGGCCGTGCTGGCCAAGGTGGGCGAGGCGAAGCTGCGCGGCATGGTCCGGCCCGGTGCCGAATTGCGGGTGACGGCCGAGCTGATCCATGACGGATCGGGCTACGCCGTGCTGCGCGGCACGGTGAACGAGGGGACCGCCCGCGCGGCCGAGGCGGAACTCACGCTCAAGACGCTGGCCTTCCCGGCACCCGGCCTCGAGCCCGCGCTGCGGGCGCGCGCCACCGCCATCGGCCTGCTGCCATGACGCCTGTCATGGTGACGGGGGTGGGCGTCGTCTCCAGCCATGGCGAGGGGCGCGGCGTGCATGCCCCCCTGCTGGCCGGCGGCGTGCCCCCCGTGCTGGCGCGGGCCAAGGACGCGCCCTACGACATCCATCCCACCCCGGAATTGCCGCTGGACCGCTTCATCCCGCGCCGCGAGATGCGGCAGATGGAGCCCTGGCAGCGCATCGGCGTGCATGCGGCCGGCATCGCCATCGAGGAGGCCGGGATCAAGCCGCAGGTCGGCCGGATGGACGTGACCGTGGCCGCCGGCGGCGGCGAGCGCGACGCGGCGCTGGACGCCGCCATCCTGGCCGCGCGGCCCGATGCGGCCGGCGTGCACAAGATGCTGCTGGAGGGGCTGCGGCCCACCCTGTTCCTGGCGCAGCTGCCCAACCTGCTGGCGGGGTCCATTTCCATCACCCATGGCGTCGCCGGCTCCTCCCGCACGCTGATGGGCGAGGAGGTGGCGGGCGCCGAGGCCGTGCGCGTGGCGGCGCGGCGCGTGGCGGCCGGGACCTCGCCTGTTGCGCTGACCGGGGCCGCCATGACCAGCGACCGGCCGGAGCTGCTGCTGCTCTACGGCTTTGGCGGCGCGCTGCACCAGGGCCCCTGGGCGCCGCTGCCCGCGCGCCAGGGCATGGTGCTGGGCTCGGTCGCGGCCTTCCTGACGCTGGAGCCGGAGGGCGCCAACGCGGCGCCGCTGGCGCGGCTTGTCGCCATCGAAACGAGCCAGGGCCGGCCCGAGGGGCGCGTGGCGCGGCTGCGCGCGCTGCTGGACCGGGTGGGGCATGAGGCCGAGCTGGTGATCTCCACCGCCTCCGGCGCGCCCGCCGCCACGGCGGATGAACTCGCCGCCCTGCCCCGCGCGCCCGACCTCTTCACGGCCGACCTCTTCGGCCATTCGGCCGAGGCGGCCTTCCCGGCGGGCCTGGCGCTGGCCACCTACGCGATCGCGGAGGGCCGGGCGCGGCGCGTGCTCGTCACCGGCTGCGGCCAATGGCGCGGCGAGGCCGCGGCGATCCTGGAGGCGGTCTGATGCGCGTCGCGGTCACGGGGCTCGGCATGGTCACGGCGCTGGGCGGCAACGCGGCCGAAAGCTGGGCCGCCATCCGCGCCGGGCGTTCGGGCGTGCGCGCCATCACCCGCTTCGACACCACGGGCATGAAGGCGCGGGTCGCCGCCTGCGTGGATTTCCCGGAGGATGCCTCCGGCACGCCGCTGGTGGCACCTGAACGCCTGCGCCGCATGGGCGAGGCCGCCATTGCCGAGGCGCTGGCGCAGTCGGGGCTGTCGGGTCCCTTCCCCGGCCCGCTCTGCTTCGGCCTGCCGCCCGTCGAGATCGAATGGCCGCAGCGCCTGGCCCTTGGCGCGCCGGACCATGCGGGAATGATCGCGGCCGGCGCCGGGAATGCCACGCATTACCAGGACTTTCTGCTGGGCGGCGTCGCAACCTGGCTGGCGGAACGCTTCGAGACCCAGGGCGTGCCCCAGGCCGTCACCACCGCCTGCGCCTCCGGCGCCTCGGCCATCCAGTTGGCCATCGAGGCGATCCGGCGGGGCGAGGCGGATTGCGCCATCGCGGGCGGGGCCGAGGCCTCGCTCCAGCCCGAGGCCTTCATCCGCTTCGGGCTTCTGCAGGCGCTGTCCGGCCGCAACGACCCGCCCGAGGCGGTCTCGCGCCCCTTCACCCAGTCCCGCGACGGCTTCGTGATGGGTGATGGCGCGGGGGCGCTGGTGCTGGAGAGCGAGGCCCATGCCCGCGCCCGCGGCGCCACCATCCTGGGCTATATCCTGGGCGTGGGCGAGGCGGCGGACACTTTCCACCGCACCCGCTCCTCGCCCGACGGGCATGCCATCGTGGCCGCCATGGAACGCGCCCTGGCCGATGCGGGGCTGAGCGCGAGGGATGTGGGCTACATCAACGCCCATGGCACCTCCACGCCCGAGAACGACAAGATGGAGACGCTGGCGGCGAAGCTGGTGTTCGGGACCGAGGCGCCGCCGCCCATTTCCTCGACCAAGTCCATGATCGGCCACACGCTCTCGGCCGCGGGCGCGATCGAGGCGGGCGTCTGCCTGCTGGCGCTGCGCGACCAGTTCCTGCCGCCCACCATCAACCAGGACGACCCGGACCCCGAGATCGGCATGGACACGGTGCCGGTGGGACGGCAGCATGGGTTCCGGGCGGCGCTGTCCAACAGCTTCGGGTTCGGAGGGCAGAATGTGTGCGTGGTTGTGGGGGCGGCTTAGGGCGAAGCTAATCAGAAACTGACTTCGACCGCCCCTCAAGGGTGAAATGCATGAAAACTCATGTGCTCGGCTTTATAATATCAGGATTGCATGCCGCAAATAGCTCAAGACCGAGTCTGGATACGCAAAAAAAGAATACGGAAATTTCGAATTTACCAAATTTTACATATTTAAAGCTTCTATCTTGAACTAAATTTAAACTGAGTAGTATATCTAAGTCTCTCTGATGCTGACTAATCGGAAACATGCCCGTGGTTCCGGACCAACTTTCTTCCCCCTGCTCAATTATTATGTCTTCAAGAGCAATACCTGGCAGACGAAGGCATTCCTCCAACTTATTAAAAATATTTTCTGCAGTCTTTTCTTTAACGTGACGCGTTAGGTCAGAAATGAGTGACCCCTGATCTGCACCCCAGAGGCCATCCCAAATTCGCTCAACATCTAATTTCTCTTTTATGGCTCCTTGATAAGTAATGATTTTTTGTAGTAAGCGGGCCTGATCGCCATTTAAATCAGCCAATATAGAAACATAACGTGGAACATTACTTTTGGTATCGGTTGCTGCACTCGCCAGCAAGTTTGCCCACAAATTTATCATCACTTCATCACCGATGCTTTCGAGTGAAGAAGCTTCGAGTATGCGGACAACGGTCTTTAAAGGAGCAGGAGTAATCTCTAATTTCTCGTGCTCGATGCGTTTGGCCGCAATTTCGGCAACCTTTAGCGCTACTTCTTCTCTTTGGAGACGTATCAGGTCCCCTTTGAGGCCTTGGCGTTCAGAGAAGGGCCTTATGATATCCGTTAATGCGTCAACTAACCGCCCCGATGAC
>NZ_JAFFQY010000030.1 GCF_017311575.1 Roseococcus thiosulfatophilus | reverse complement strand
ATCTGCCAGAACATGCTGTGGTTGGCGTGCCCGCCGCCATTGTTCCGCAGCTTGGTGCGGATGTCCGACGGCGCCTGCTCGATGCGCGTGAGAAGCTGCTCCAGCGGCATCCGGCCCAGCGCGTCATGGCCTTCCAGCGCGGAGTTCAGCTGTCGCACATAGGTGCGGTGGTGGCCGCCATGGTGCAGCTCCATGGTGCGCGCATCAATCGCGGCCTCATTGGCGTCGAAGCCATAGGGCAGGTCGGGCAGGCGGTGCGGCCCCTCCTGCGCGCGCGTCGGCGCGGCGGCGAGGAGGCCCAGTCCCGCTGTCAGGAACAGCGAACGGCGGTGGAGGTGTGGCATGGCGCGCTTCCTTCGCGTGGGGCTGTTCGGGGTCCAACCCGCCTGGACAGCCCGGGTTGCCCGCGCTACCGCCCGAACGGGTAAAGCGGAGAATGTCCATGAGCGAACCGAGCCTGATCCTGAACCGGGAGGGCCATGCCGGCACCATCCTGATGAACCGGCCCAAGGCGCTGAACGCGCTGGACATCCAGATGATCCGCGACTTCGCCCATGCCATCGGGCAGTGGCGCCATGCGGCCGAGGTGAAGCTCGTCATCCTCGAGGGTGCGGGCGGCCGCGCCTTCTGCGCCGGCGGCGATGTGCGCGCCGTGCGCGAGGCCGCGATCGAGGGGAACCGCGCGCCGGTCGAGGCCTTCTTCACCGAGGAATACGCGGTGAACGAGGGCATCGCGCTGTTCGGCAAGCCCTGGGTGTCCATCATTGATGGCATCTGCATGGGCGGCGGCATCGGGCTGGCCATCCATAACGGCCCGCGCGTGGTGAGCGAGCACGCGCTGCTCGCCATGCCGGAGACGGCCATCGCGCTCTTCCCCGATGTGGGCACCAGCTACATCCTGCCGCGCCTGCCCGGCGCGCTGGGCACCTGGCTGGCGCTGACCGGCGCGCGGCTGAATGGGGCGGATGCGGTGCATGCCGGCCTCGCCACACACTACGTCCCGCGCGAGAAGCTGGCCGCGCTCCGCGCCGCCCTGGTGGAGACGGGCGATGCCGCCGTGGTGGACCGCTTCGCCGAAGCCCCGCCCGCGGCGAGCTTCGCCCCCCACCGCGCCTTGATCGACCGCGCCTTCAGCCAGCCCTCGGTGCTGGACATCATCCGCGCGCTGGAGGCCGATGGCGGCGAGTGGGCGATGTCGCAGGTGAAGGTGCTGCGGCGCATGTCGCCCACCAGCCTGTGCGTGTCACTGGAATTGCTGAAGCGTGGCGCGGCGCTGGATCTGCGCGGGTGCCTCGATGAGGAGTTGCATCTGACGCGCGTGGTGGTGCACGATCATCCCGACTTCCGGGAGGGCGTGCGCAGCGTCCTGGTGGACAAGGATGGCAGCCCGTCCTGGACCCCCGCCACGCTGGAAGAGGTGGACCACGCCGCGATCCGCGCGATGTTCCGGTAAGCCCCAGCGGCAAGTAAATCGGTAAGATAGTAAGATCGTAAGATGGTAAGGCGGGCCGCGAAGCCCGCCTTGCCAGTCTTGTTCAGCGCGCCGCCGCGGCCGCCGCCGGGAAGGCGAAGTTGTCGTAGCTGTTCTCCGACACGCGGAACCACTGGAACAGCTCGTTCCGGTAGGGGCGGTAGCTGTCCCACAGCGTGCGGAAGCGCGGGTTCTGGCCGGCCAGGTCGGCCATCAGGGACTCGTTGGCGGTCCAGGCGGCCTGCATCATCTCGCGCGGGAAGAAGCGCAGCTGAGCGCCCGCGGCCACGAGGCGCCGCAGCGCGATGGGGTTCAGGTGGTCATAGCGGCTGACCATCTCGCTGTCCGCCTCGGCGCAGGCCACCTGGATCGCGGCCTTGTAGGCGTCCGGCAGCGCGTCATAGGCGCGCTTGTTGGACATCATGTGCAGCCGCGCCGAGGGCTCGAACCAGCCCGGGGCGTAGTAGAAGCGCGCCACGCGGAAGAAGCCCAGGCGTTCGTCATCATGCGGGCCGGTGAACTCCGTCGCGTCGATCGTGCCGCGCTCCAGCGCCGGGTAGATGTCGGCCGGCGCGATGAGCGTGGGGGCCGCGCCCATGCGCTGGAACACCTGGCCCGCGAGGCCGGAGATGCGGAACTTCAGCCCCTGCACATCCTGCTGGCTGCGGATCTCGTTGCGGAACCAGCCGCCCATCTGCGCGCCCGTGTCGCCGGCGGGGAAGGCCTGGATGTTGTAGTCGCCGAAGAGCGCATCCCCCAGCTGGTTGCCGCCGCCATGGCGCAGCCAGGCCGTCAGCTGGCGGGTGTTCAGGCCGAAGGGCATGGTGGTGAAGAAGGCGAAGCCCGGCTCCTTGCCGATGTACCAGTAGGCGGCGGTGTGGCCGGCCTCGATGGTGCCGGCCTGCACCGCGTCCAGCACCTGCAGCGCGGGCACGATCTCGCCCGCCGGGAAGACGGAGATGCGGAAGCGGTTGTCGGTCAGGGCCGCCACGCGGTTGGCGATGCGGTCGGCGGTGCCGAACAGCACGTCCAGGTTCCGGGGGAAGCTGGACTGGAAGCGCCAGCGGACCTCGGGGTTGGCCTGGGCCAGCGCCGGCGTAGCGAGGGCCATGGGCGCGGCCGCCGCGGCGGCGCCCAGGATGATGCGGCGATTCATTGCGGAAAATCCTCCCTGTGGGAAAGTTTCTGCCACTGCGTCTATCGCATCGGTTCGTAGAGCGGAAGCGCGTTCGCGCACCCTTGGGCTTGGTGGGAAGGGCGGGTCGCGCCTAGGCTGCCCCGATGAACGGGAGGTACCCATGACGCCCTTCGCCGCACGCGGCCTGTGGTGGCTGGGCGGGCTGCTGCTCTGGCTCGCCATGGCGCCCGCCACCCTGGCGCAGACCGGCAACCCCGCCCATGACGCGCTGACCGCGCGGCCGGAGGCGGAGCGCCGGCAGATCATCCTGCAGGCGCTGCGGTCGGTGGGGCAGGGCTGCGGCAGCGTGGCGCGGCTCTACCCCGCGGGGATGGACGCGCGGCGCAGCGCCTATTGGGATGTGCGCTGCGCCGATGGCGGCCAGTGGCGCATCCGCCTGCCGGCCGAGCGATTCGCCCAGCCCAGCCTGCAGCGTTGCGGCGCCGGGGCGCCCCCGCCCCAGGGCGGCCCCTGCTTCCAGGCGGTGGCCGCCGCGCCAGCCGCCGCCCGGACGACCGCCGCCCCGCGCCCCACCGCGCCGCCGCCCGGCGCGCGCTTCGGCGCCATCTACACCACCGACCAGCCGCGCGCCGCCTTCGGCTTCGCCAATGGCCGCACCGACCGGCTGGCGGTGAACCTCTCGGCGCTTCGCGCCTGCGAGGGCATGGCGGAGGGCGCGCCCTGCCAGTTCCGCGGCGAGATCATCAACCAATGCGCCGCCCTGGCCTTCGCCCTGACCCGCAACCCGCGCGAGGTGCTGCGCGACCACCGCACCCAGGCGCAGAACCTCGGCACGACGGGCCAGGGCAGCACCCAGGCCGAGGCCGAGGCCGCCGCGCTGGAGGCCTGCCGCCTCGCTGACCGGGAGGGCGGGAACTGCCGCATCATGGCCGCCGGATGCTGACCCCCATGCCCCCAAACCCCCTGCCCGGAATTCGCCCCATGCACCGCTGGCTTCTTGCCCTGGGCCTTTGCCTTCTCGCCGCCACGCCCGCCCCGGCGCAAAGCCTGCTGGAGCAGGTGCGCGCGCGGGGCGAGCTGCGCTGCGGCGTGAATGGCGGCCTGCCCGGCTTCTCGGCGCCCGATCCGCAGGGGGTGATGCGCGGCTTCGACGCGGACCTCTGCCGCGCCGTCGCCGCCGCCGCCCTGGCCGACCCCGCGCGCGTCACCTTCGTGCCCCAGGCGACGCCCGAGGATGGCTTCGCGGAGCTGGAGGAAGGCCGCATAGACCTTCTGGTGCGCAACACGACCATCACGCTCAGCCGTGGCAGCCGCCGCACCCTGGCCCCGGGCCCGGTGATGTTCTTCGACGGCGCGGGCTTCCTCGTGCCCACCTCGCTCGGCGTCTCCAGCCCGCGCAACCTGGATGGCCGCACGCTGTGCTGGGCGGGGGCGGAGGGCGGGGCCACTGGGCTCGCCATCGAGGATTTCGGCCGCCGCCTGGGCAAGTCCTGGACGGTGCGCCGCTTCGCCGCGCCGCCCGAGGTGGTGGCCGCCATGCGCGCGGGCGAGTGCCACGCCTATGTGGCCGACCAGGGGGCGCTGGCCACCCGCCGCGTCACCGACTTCCCCGACCCCGACAACTGGGCGGTGCTGCCCGAGCTGATCTCGCAGGAGCCCCTGGCGCCCTGGGTGCGGACGGGCGACGAGCAGTGGCGCGACATCGTCTTCTGGACCATGCAGCTGCTCGTCACGGCTGAGGCGAATGACATCTCCTCCGCGCGCCTGCCCGAGCTGCTGGCCAGCCCCGACCCGCGCATCCGCCGCGTCCTGGGCCTGGCGCAGGGTTTCGGCGCGGGGCTGGGCCTGCCCGATGACTGGGGCGCGCGCGTGATCCTGGGCGTGGGCAACTACGGCGAGATCTTCGAGCGCAACCTGGGCGAGGGCTCCATCTTCGGCATGGAGCGCGGGCTGAACGACCAGTGGACGCGGGGCGGGCTGCTCTACGGGATGCCGTTGCGCTGACCCGGCTTCAGGGCAAAGCCCTGAGCCGCTGCTCCACGATGTCCCGCCAGGGGGCATTCGCCGGCGCCTCGGCCAGCAGGGCGGTCCAGGTGGCGCGGGCCACCTCGTTGCGGCCGGCCCGCGCCTCGGAAAGGCCGGCCAGGAAGCGCAGCCGCGGGTCGCCGGGTTCCAGCGACAATCCGCGCTCGATCCAGCGGCGCGCGGCCTCGGTGTTGCCCACCTCGATCTCGACCTCGGCGAGGTCCCCCGCCAGGCCCACGTCGAAGCGGATGGCCTGGGCGCGTTCCCAGGCGGCGGCGGCCTCGGTCCAGCGGCCGCGGTTGCGCTCGGCGTTGCCCAGCAGGATGAAGCCCTGGCGGCCGATCTCGGTGTTGGGGTCCTGCGTGGCCAGCCGCTCGCGCAGGCGGTTCAGCAGCTCATCCTCCTGCGCGCCCATGGCCTGGCGGATCTCCAGCGTGGCCGAGGGCATCTCAGGCGTGCCGCGCCAGATATAGGCACCCACGCCCGCCACCGGCACCAGCACCAGCGCCGCGAGCACCAGCGCGGAGGGGCGGGGCGGGGCGCGGAAGCTCTCGGGCGCGGGGGCGGCCAGCAGGCGGCGCTGCACCTCCACCGTGGCCGCGCGGAAGGCCACCTCGTCCAGCCGGCCCTCGGCGCGCTGGAGTTCCAGTTCCGCGAGCTGCGCCTCGAACAGCGCGCGGTCCGCCTCGCCGCGCCCGCGCGGGTTGGCGGGACGCAGGAAGGCGTAGAAGAGCGGTGCGAGAATCAATGCGGCGACGATCGCCAAAGCCACCCAGGTCACGCGCGATGGTCGCCTTTCGAATCCGGTGCGGGCACGATCTGCGCGAGGCGCGCCCGTTCCGCCTCGGTCAACTCCACTTCGCCGACGCCCGCCGCCGCCGCGGCCCCGCGCCGGCGGATGCGCCAGATGGCGAAGAGCCCGCCCGCCAGCGCCAGCACCGGCGTGGCCCAGAGCAGCAGGGTGGCCGTGTTCACGGGTGGGCGCAGCAGCACGAAGTCGCCATAGCGCTGGTGGACGAAGCGCATCACCTCGTCATTGGAGGCGCCGGCCGCGATCTGTTCGCGCACCAGCAGGCGGAGGTCCCGCGCCAGGGAGGCGTCGCTGTCCTCGATGGACTGGTTCTGGCAGACGAGGCAGCGCAGTTCGCGCCCGATCTCGCGCGCGCGCTGTTCCTGGGTGGGATCCTCCAGGCGATAGGTGGTGTCGCCGATCTGCGCCAAGGCGGGCGAGGCCAGCAGCGCCAGGACAAGGGCCAACCGCTTCATGCGCGCAGCCGGTCGAGCAGGGGGTTCACGTCCTGGCTCATCAGCTCGGGCGTGATGGGCCCGGCCCAGCGCCAGCGCACCACGCCCTGGCGGTCCAGGATGTAGGTTTCGGGGACGCCATAGACGCCCCAGTCAATGGCCACGCGCCCCGGCTGGTCCATGCCGAGGCGCGTATAGGGGTTGCCGTGGCGCGTCAGGAAGGCCTGCGCGTCATTCGCGCGGTCCTTGTAGTTCACGCCATAGACCGGCACGCCGCGGCGGTGCAGCGCCATCAGGTGCGGGTGCTCGATGATGCAGGGTACGCACCAGCTGGCCCAGAAATTCACCACCACCGGGCCGGGCAGGTTCAGGAGGTCCGCCGAGGCCAGGGTGGGCAGGCCCGAGCTTTCCAGCGGCGGCAGGCTGAACTCCGGCACGGTGCGGCCGATCAGCACCGAGGGCACGCCGCGCGGGTTGAAGCTGCCATCCTGCAAGCCGCGCAGCATCAGATAGAAACCCGTGCCACCGGCCAGCGCCACGCCCAGCGGCGCGAAGATCAGCAGGTTGCGGCGGGAGGTGGCGGTGCTCATGCGGTGGCTCCCGCGCGGGCGGCTTCCTCGGCCTCGCGGCGGCGGCGATTGGGGGCCGCGATCCGCACGCGGCGGTCACTGAGGGAAAGGCCCGCCCCCAGCGCCATGATGCCCGCGCCGATCCAGATCCAGGGCGCGAGCGGCTTGTGGTGCAGGCGCAGCACGGCCTCGCGCTGGCCGGTGGGGCCGTCGCGCTCCTCGCCCAGCACGGCGTAGAGGTCGCGCGCCAGGTTGGTGCGGATGGCGGCCTCGGTCGTCGTCATGCGGCCGACGGGGAAGAAGCGGCGCGAGGGCTCCATCACATGCAGCACCTGGCCGTCGCGCATGACCGTGATGCTGGCCTTGCGCGAGGTCCAGTTCGGGCCCTGGAAGTCGCGCACGCCATCGAGGCGCCATTCATAGCCCGCGAATTGCGTGGTGCCGCCGGCGGGGAGCGCGATGAGGCGCTCGGTCGCCAGCCCCATGCCGGAGATGCCGAGGATGGTGACGCCCATGCCCGCATGGGCGATGGCCGCCCCCCAGGCCGCGCGCGGCAGATGGCGCGCCCGGTTGAACACGTTGGCGAGCTTGGTCCGCCCGAGCCCCGACCGGTCGCCGATGTCCACCACCGCACCGGCCAGCAGCCAGAAGCCGCAGGCGAAGCCCAGCGCCGGCAGCGCGTTCCAGCCCCCCAGCACCAGCGCCAGGATGAAGGCCAGCAGGGCGATGCAGGCGGCCCACCACAGGCGTTGCAGCACGGGCCAGAAGGCCGCGCGCTTCCAGGCCATCAGCGGCCCCATGGCCATGGCCACCACCAGCGGGAAGGCGAGCGGCGCGGTGGCCATGTTGTAGAAGGGCGGGCCCACCGAGATCATCTGCCCCGTCAGCAAATCCAGGAACAGCGGATAGAGCGTGCCCACGAAGACCACCGCCGCGATGGAGCACAGCAGCAGATTGTTCAGCACGATCCCGCCCTCGCGCGAGAGCGGCGAGAAGACGCCCTGCGGGGCCATCGCCGGCGCCCGCCAGGCGAACAGCGCGAAGGCGCCGGCCACATAGACCGCGAGCAGCCCCAGGATAAAGACGCCGCGCGCGGGGTCCGAGGCGAAGGAATGCACCGAGTTCAGCACGCCCGAACGCACCAGGAAGGTGCCGAGCAGCGACAGCGCGAAGGCCAGCAGCGCCAGCAGCACGGTCCAGACCTTCAGCGCCTCACGTTTTTCCACCACGATGGCGGAGTGCAGCAGGGCCGCGCCCACCAGCCAGGGCAGCAGTGAGGCGTTTTCGACGGGGTCCCAGAACCAGAAGCCGCCCCAGCCGAGCTCGTAATAGGCCCACCAGGAACCGATCGCGATGCCCATGGTCAGGAAGGCCCAGGCGGCGAGGGACCAGGGCCGCACCCAGCGGCCCCAGGCGGCGTCCACGCGCCCCTCGATCAGCGCCGCGACGGCGAAGGCGAAGGTCACCGCGTAGCCGACATAGCCCACGTAGAGCAGCGGCGGATGGATCGCGAGGCCGATATCCTGCAGCAGCGGGTTCAGCCCCTGCCCATCGGGCGGCGGCGGCCAGACGCGGTCGAAGGGGTTGGAGGTGAAGAGGGTGAAGGCCAGGAAGCCCAGCGAGATCATGCCCATCACGGCCAGCACGCGCGACTTCAGGCCCGAGGGCAGGTCGCGCCCGAAGCCCGCCACCGCGGCCGCACAGATGGCGAGCGTCAGCACCCAGAGCACCATGGAACCCTCATGGTTCCCCCAGGTGCCCGTGATCTTGTAGATCAGCGGCTTCGCCGAGTGGCTGTTCTGCACCACGTTCATCACCGTGGTGTCATTCACCACGAAGGACCAGATCAGCGCGCCGAAGCCCACGCCCACGGCCACCAGCCCCGCGAAGGCGAGCGGCGAGGCCGTGGCCATCAGCCGTGCATCGCCCCGATGCGCCCCCCAGAGCGGCAGCACGGACTGCGCGACGCTGAGCATCAGCGCCATGATGAGGGCGAAATGGCCGATCTCGGGGATCATGAGCCGGTCCTCGCGGGGGTGGGGGCAGGGGCGTTGTTGCCGCGCAGCGTGTTCCACTGGTTGGGCGGCGGCGGCGCGCCGGCCTCGGGCTGCCAGTGGCCGGCGCGCTTCAGGGCATCGGCCACCTCGGGCGGCATGTAGGTCTCGTCATGGCGGGCCAGCACCTCGCGCGCGCGGAAGGTGCCGTCGGTGCCCATGACGCCCTGCGTCACCACGCCCTGCCCCTCGCGGAACAGGTCCGGCAGCACGCCGTTGAAGACGACGGGGATGGCATGCGCGCCATCGGTCACGCGGAAGGTGATGGCGGGGCGGCCGTCATAGGTGGCGTCGCGCACCACGCTGCCGGCCTCGACCAGCCCGCCCAGGCGGAAGGCGCGGCCCTGGGGTGGCGTCTCGGCCACGATGTCCGAGGGCGAGCGGAAGAAGACCAGGTTGTCCTGGAACGCCGTCAGTGTCAGCGCCGTGGCGGAGCCCAGGCCGATCGCACACAGCATCAGGATGTAGAGGCGCCGGCGCTTGCGAGTCATGTCTTTCCCCTGGCCCGGGTCTCTAGCCGGGCGAGTTGCCGCTTCGCATTGCGGTGGCGCAAGAGCGCCGCCACCGACAGCGCGCCGAAGACGAGAAGCGTCACGGCCCAGCTCAGGCCGATGAACCACCAGTGCGCCGTGTTCATGCGCGGGCCCCGCGCAGGGTGGCGGGTGCGGCATCCGCGCGGCGGGCGGCCGCCATCTGCAAGGCGCGCACGCGGCGTTCCATCACCGCCGCGCGCGTCGCCGCCAGCACCACGGCCGCGAAGGCGAGCGAGAAGCCCAGCGTGCACCACAGCAGCGGGTAGAGGATGTCCACATGCATGGCCGGCGCATCCAGCCGCGTGACGGAGGCCGGCTGGTGCAGCGTGTTCCACCAATCCACCGAGAACTTCACGATGGGCAGGTTCACCACGCCGACCAGCGCCAGGATGGCGCCCATGCGCGCGCCGCGCTCCGGGTCGTCGAAGGCGCGCACCAGCGCCACATGCCCCAGCCACAGGAAGAACAGCACCAGCACGCTGGTCAGCCGCGCATCCCACACCCAATAGGTGCCCCACATGGGCCGCCCCCAGAGG
This sequence comes from Roseococcus thiosulfatophilus, assembly GCF_017311575.1. Taxonomy (GTDB): domain Bacteria; phylum Pseudomonadota; class Alphaproteobacteria; order Acetobacterales; family Acetobacteraceae; genus Roseococcus; species Roseococcus thiosulfatophilus. Next base: position 1,191 of record NZ_JAFFQY010000030.1, on the reverse strand, counting down.
CTGCCGGTGATGAGGCAGAGCGCCGTCACCGCCGCCCCCACCGGCGCCAGCTCCCGCGCCGTCAGGTCCGCCAGCGGGTGCCGCCAGATCAGGGACATGACGGAGAGGATGGCCAGCCCGAGGTAACCCCCCATGGCCAGCCAGGCCATGGGGACATGGACGAACATGATCCGCACCGTCTCGCCCTGCTGCCAGTCGGGCGGGGCGAGGAGCAGCGCCCAGACCACGCCCGAGCCGAGCACCAGCAGCGCCGCCCCGGCCAGCCAGGGCAGCCAATTGTCCGTCAGCCGCAGGAAGCGCCCCGGATTGGCGAAGCGGTGCAGCGATGTCGGTGCCCCCGGCTGGCGGGGTGCGTCTTGTGTCGGGGCGTTTTCCACGGTGGCAACACTAGGCTTTATGGCCCTTCACTTAAAGCGTTTGCCCCACCGTGAAAGGGCCACGCAGGCGGAACGTCCGGTGGGTGTGGCCAGCGTGGCCGGGATATGCGAGCAATTCGCACCCCATCAACCACAGGGCCCGGCATGCCGCAGCACTTCCTGGTCAAATCCGAACCCGATGTCTTTTCCTGGGACGACCAGGTGCGGAACGGCGTCGAGCCCTGGACGGGCGTCCGCAACGCCCAGGCGGCCAAGTTCCTGAAGAGCATGGAGCTGGGCGACCTAGCCTTTTTCTACCATTCCAACATCGGCAAGGAGATCGTGGGGGTGGTGGAGGTGGTCCGCACCGCCTACCCCGACCCCTCGGACGAGACGGGGCGCTGGGTCTGCGTGGATGTGAAGGCGGTGAAGCCCGTGAAGCGCCCCGTGACACTCGCCGAGATCAAGGCCGAACCCAAGCTGGAGGGCATCGCGCTGGTGCGGCAGTCGCGCCTGTCGGTCATGCCCATCTCCCCGGAACATTGGAAGCTGCTGTGCGGGATGGCGGGGATTTGAGCGGGGAAACGCGGCTGCTCTGCCGCCTCTCCGACATTCCGGATGGCGAGGCGCGGGGCTTTTCCGCGCCACCGGGCGGTTTCACGGGGCTGTTCGCGGTGCGGCGCGGCGAGACGGTGCATGTCTATGTGAATTCCTGCCCGCATATCGGCGTGCCGCTGGAGCCGGTGCCGGACCGCTTCCTGGACCGCAAGCGCGAACTCATCGTCTGCGCGGCCCATGGCGCGCGCTTCCGGGTGGAGGATGGCGTCTGCGTCTC
>NZ_JAFFQY010000029.1 GCF_017311575.1 Roseococcus thiosulfatophilus | reverse complement strand
AAGCCTGGGACATGCCCCGCTCAGCGGCCCCCCGGCTGCGAACCGAGGCCCGTGCCGCCCCCCGGACGAAACGGCACCCCCCGAGCGGGCCAAAACCCCGCGCCAAACGACCCGCCCGCCGGCACCTCGGCTGGGCGCTGGCGAGATTCGCCCTCATCGCCACCATCTGGGGCGGGCTGGCCCTGGCCGCGCTGCTGCTCTTCTTCACCTGGGACATGCCGCGCGTGGACCGCGTGCTGGAGGAACAGCGCCGCCCCTCCGTCACGCTGCAGACCGTCGAGGGCAACCTGCTGGCCACCCAGGGCGACCTCTTCGGCGAGACCTTGCGCCTGCGCGACATGCCGCCGCATCTGCCGGCCGCCCTGCTCGCCATCGAGGACCGTCGCTTCCAGGCGCATTTCGGCCTGGACGTGGTGGGCCTGGCCCGCGCCGCCTGGGCCAACTGGAATGCCGGGGGCGTGGTGCAGGGCGGCTCCACCCTGACGCAGCAATTGGCGAAGAACCTGTTCCTCTCCGGTGAGCGCAGCCTGCGCCGCAAGGTGCAGGAAGCCCTGCTGGCACTGTGGCTGGAGCACCGCTTCACCAAGGATGAGCTGCTGGAGATCTACCTCAACCGCGTCTACCTGGGCGCCGGCGTCTTCGGCGTGGATGCGGCAGCGCGGGTTTATTTCGGCGTCTCGGCCCGGCGCGTGACGCTGTGGCAGGCCGCGGTGCTGGCCGGGCTGCCCCAGGCGCCCTCGCGCCTCAACCCGCGCACCAACCCCGATGGCGCGCTGGACCGGGCGCGGGACGTGCTGGCCGCCATGGTGGACACGGGCGCCATCACCCCCGCCCAATCGGCCCGCGCGCTGGAGGAGATGCGGATTCCGCCCCGCCCCTCGCGCAATGGCGGCTGGTTCGCGGATTGGCTCTTCGAGGACATCCCCCGCCAATTCCCCGGCAGCCAGGATCTGACCATCCGCACCACGCTGCATGCCGGCTGGCAGGCGGTGGTGGAGGCGCGCCTCGCCGCGCTGCTGGACGGGCCGGGGGCCCAGGCCCGCGCCGGCCAGGGCGCGGTGGTGGTGATGGACGCGGCCACGGGCGCGGTCCGCGCCATGGCGGGTGGCCGCGACTTCTCCCGCTCGCCCTTCAACCGGGCCGTTTCGGCCAGGCGGCAGACGGGGTCCACCTTCAAGGCCTTCACCTACCTGGCGGCGCTGGAACGCGGGGCCTCGGCCGGCGACATGGTGTCGGACGGGCCGGTGCGGATGGGCCGCTGGTCGCCCTCCAACGGGCAATGGCGCACGCGCGGCGCCATCACGCTGGAGGAGGCCTTCGCCCATTCGGTCAACACCGCCGCCGTGCGGGTGATGCAGGAGGCGGGCGGCCCCGCCGCCGTGGCCGAGACCGCCCAGCGCCTGGGCCTGCGCGGGCCCTTCCCGCGCGACGGCTCCATCACGCTCGGCACCGGGGATGCCTCGCTGCTGGAGATGGCGGCCGCCTATGCCGCGCTGGTCAATGGCGGGCGGCGCGTGGCGCCGCACGGCATGGTGCGCGCCGAGGCCGGGGGCCGCGCGGCACCGCTCGCCCGCCCCGAGCCCGCCCAGGTGGTGCCCAGCAGCGCGGCGGCGCAGATGCGCGCCATGATGCAGGCCACCACCCGCTATGGCAGCGGCCGCGCGGCCGCCGTGCCGGGCGTGGTGACGGGCGGCAAGACCGGCACCACCCAGTCCCACCGCGACGCCTGGTTCCTGGGCTTCGCGGAGCTGGCGAACGGCCCGGTTGTGATCGGCGTCTGGCTGGGCAATGACAACAACCGGCCCATGGACGATGTGCGCGGCGGCACCCTGCCGGCCCAGCTGTTCCGTGACATAGTGGAAGGGCTGCGCTGAGGGGGATCCATGTCGGTCAGGTGGGACGTGCTTCTGGCCATCCTGGGCATGGCGGCCGCCAGCTACGCGCTGCGTGCCGGCGGCTATGCCCTGCTGCGCGCCACGCGCCCGCCGCCCTTCGTGCAATCCATGCTGACCTACCTGCCGGGCTGCATCTTCGTGGCCTTCGTCACCCCCGCCCTGCTGGATGCCGGGCCCACGCGCTGGGTGGCGGCGGGCTGCGTGGTGGGCGTGATGCTTGCCACGCGGAACTACACCATCGCCATCCTGGGTGGGGTGGCGGCGCTGTGGCTGCTCACTCTTCTGCCTTCTCCGGCGCTTTCGCTTCCGTGGCCTTCCCTTCCATGATCATGCCCCGCCGCGGGTCGTAGAGCTTGATGCCGCGCTCGGCCGCCGCCTGCTTCACGCGCCGGTTCAGCTCGCGCATCACGGCCCAGCGGCGGATGGGCGGCGTCATCATGCGGGCGCGCACCAGGATGCCCTCGCCCGAGATGCGGTCCACGCCCAGCACCTCCAGCGGCGCCAGCAGCGAGGGCGCCCAGGCCTCGTCGTCGCGCATCTCCTCCGCGATGACGCGCAGCATCATCACCGCCTCGTCCGTGTCGGCGCTGTAGTCCAGCGTCAGGTCCACCAGCGCGAAGGAGAAGTCGCGCGTCATGTTGGTCACGGTGGTCACGGCGCTGAAGGGCACGATGTGGACCGAGCCATCCAGCGCGCGCAGCTTGATGGAACGGATGGTCAGCTTCTCCACCGCCCCCGACAGCCCGCCCACCGAGACCACGTCGCCCACCGCCACCGCATCCTCCAGCAGCAGGAAGATGCCGGTGATGACGTCGCGCACCAGCGTCTGGCTGCCGAAGCCGATGGCCACACCCAGCACGCCCGCGCCCGCCAGCAGCGGGGCGACGTTCACGCCGAGTTCCGACAGCGCGGTCAGCCCCACCACCAGCAGCAGCACGCCGCCCAGCACGGTGCGCAGCATGGGCAGCAGCGTCCGCACCCGGGCGTTGCGCGCGGCCGAGCCATCGGCGGGCAGGCTGTCGAGCTGGCGGGCGATGGCGGCGTTGGCCGCCTCCCACACCGCCACGCAGATGAAGAGCGTGATGGCGACCGTCATGACCGCCACCATGGCGCGGCTGCCGAAGCGGCCCGTGTCGAACCAGGCGAGCGCGCCCAGCCCCCAGACCTCCAGCAGCGCCACGATGGACACCACCAGGATGAAGGAGGAGATGGCGGTCTTCACCGCCGGCTGGTAGGCGCCGACGCGGTGCTCCAGGTTCGGGTAGTGCTCGGTCAGCGCCGGGCTGACCTTGAAGGCGCGGATCAGCACGCGGCGCGCCAGCTCGTCCGCCGCCTTGGCCACCGCCAGGATGACGAGGGTGAGCAGCGAGGCCGTGCCCAGCCGCTCGAAGCCGCGCTCGATCTGCAGGGCCCAGACCGCCCAGGCCGCCAGCATCCAGAGGATGACGATGACGTGCCACAGCCCCGCCACGCGGTCGCGCAGGGCGCGCATGGCGATGCGGGCACGGTCCGGCACGTCGCCGGCCGCGAGCGGCGGCGCGGCCAGCTTCGCCGCCACCACCGTGCGGAACTGCAGGATGACCATGGCGGCCATCACCGACAGCACCAGCAGCCCCACGCGCCAGATGGCGTCACGCGCCGTGATGGGCAGGCCGAGCAGCAGCCCGCCCTCGGCCGCGGCGTAGAAGATGATGGTGGTGACCGCGAGCCGCCGCGTCCAGCGCGTGGCGCTGATGGCCGTCTCGTCGCTGCACGGCACCAGGCGCAGCCGGTTGCTCTTGGGCGCCAGCGCCAGCCTGGCGGCGGCCATGACGGTGCGCGTGGCCATGTAGGCCAGCACCAGCGCCTCCATGATGAGGCGGCTGGAAGGCCACATGCTCTGCCCGCCGACGACGCCCAGCGCCACGATGCCGAAGGCCATGATGGGCAGCAGGCTCAGCGCCAGGTTGCCCACGACATAGGGGGTGAGGCGGATGCCGCGCAGCGGCCCCTCCACGGTGGCCGCCTTGTGGTCCAGCCAGCGCTGGGGGCGGCGCAGCAGCAGGTTCACCAGCTGTTCCGCCAGCATGCCCGCGGCGAGGACCAGCAGCATCTGCCAGGCGGCGGAGAGCACCTGGGCGCGCAGCAATTCATCATCCCAGACGCTGCGGGCCCAGGCGCGGAGCGAGTTCACGTCGGTGATGTCGGCGGCGGCGTCGAAGGCGCGGGCGGCCAGCTCGGTCGCGCGGTCGCGCAGCCCGGCCAGCACCTCGGCGGGCGAGGGGAGGTCCGTCAGCGCCTCGGCGGGGGGGGCGGTCCCGGGGGCGGGCGTGGGCGCGGGGGCGGCGCCGTTGGCGGGGCGGGCGGGTTCGCCTCCCTCGAGGGCACGGATCAGCGCATCGCGCCGCGCGGGGTCGCGCAGCAGTTCGAGCAGGGCGCCGAGCTCGGCGGGCGCGGGGGCGGGCGCCGCGGGGGGGGCGGCGGGCTGGGGTGCGGCGGCGGGCGGCTGGGCCGGCGCGGTGGCGGCGGGCGCGGGCGCGGGTGAAGGCGCGGGCGCTGGGGCCGCCACGGGCGGGGCGACGGCGCCAGGCGGTGGCGTCGTGCCCACCACGCCGGCCTCGGCGGGCGCGGGGGCGGGGGTGGCCGGGGCTGGCGCGGGGGCCGGCGCGGGGGTCGGCGCGGGCTCGGGGGCGGCCGGGGCGGGCGCGGCTTCGGGGGCCGGTGCCGGCGCGGGGCGCCGCTCCGGTGCGGGTGGCACGGGCGTCTGCTGGACGGGCGCCTGCACCGCGCCGGGGGCGGGCAGGACAGGGCTCAGCACCGAGGCATCGGCCGGGGCCGGGCCGCTCAGCACATCCGCCGAGGCGCCGGGCGAGGCGGGCGGGGCCGCGCCTTGCGCCAGCACCCCCTGCACGGGGGCCAGCACGAGCAGCAGCAGAAGGGCGAGGGCCGCCTTGGGAAGACGCGTCATGCCGTCCTGTTGTCCCGCCTGAGGGGGGTGGGTCAAGTTGCGGCCCGCTTCGTTGCGGCGCAACATGCCCGCACCCATGACCACCTCCCCCGCGCCGGCCGGCCTTCCGGTTGATCATGCCCCGGTCCCGCCCGGCCCCTCCATCTGGGTGGTGATGCTGGCCCTGCTGGGCACGCATATGGCGGGGATGGGCGCCTTCCTGACGGTGCCTGTCCTGGCCCCGGCCATCGCGGCGGAGACGGGGCTCTCCGCCAACCTGGCCGGCGTGCACACGGCGCTGTGCTATTTCGGCGCGCTGCTGTCCGGGCCGCTCAGCCAGGGCTTCCTGGTGCGGCATGGCGGCGTGCGGGTGTGCCAGGCGGCGCTGGTGGGCATCGCCATCGGGCTGGCGCTGGCCGTGCTGGGCAGCCCCTGGGCGCTGGTGCTCTCGGCCGTGGTGGCGGGGCTGGCGCATGGGCCGATCACGCCCGCGGGCAGCCATCTGCTGGCGCCGCGCGTGCCGGCGCGCCGGCGCAGCCTGATCTTCGGCCTGAAGCAATGCGGCGTGCCGGCCGGGGCCATGCTGGTGGCGGCCACGGCACCCCTGGTGGGCGGGATCTATGGCTGGCGGGCGGGGGTGCTGACCATGTCGGGCTTCGCCCTGCTGCTGGCGCTGGCCCTGCAACCCATTCGCGCCACCCTCGACGCCGACCGCGCGCCCGAGGCGGCCGGCCGGATGCGCCCCTGGCATGATGCGCGGCAGAGCCTTTCCCTGCTCCGGGAGCGCGGCGCGACGCGGGCGCTGACCATCGCCTCCTGCGGCTATGGGGTGGCGCAGTTCTGCTTTTCCTCCTTCTTCGTGGTCTGGCAGGTCGAGACGCGGGGCGTCGCCCTTGAGGCCGCCGGGCTGCAATTGGCCCTGGCCCAGGGGGGCGGGGTGGTGGGGCGTGTGCTCTGGGCGCTGATCGCGGACCGGGTGGGGCCCATGCGGGTGCTGGCCGGGCTGGGCTTCGCCATCGTCGCCACCTGCCTGGTCTTCGCGCTGGCCGGGCCGGACTGGCCGGGGCTTCTCATCAGCGTGGCGGCGGTGGCCATGGGGGCGTCGGCCATCGGCTGGAACGGGGTGCTGCTGGGCGAGGTGGCGCGCGTGGCCCCGCCCGGGCGGGTGGGGGCGGCCACGGCCGCGCTGGGCTTCGCCTTCGCAGCCACCATGATCGTGATGCCGGTGGTGTTTTCGCTGCTGGTGATGGCCACGGGGGGCTACGCATGGGCCTTCGGCATGTGCGCCATGACGGCCGCGGCGGGCACGCTGGCCTTGTTGCGGTTGCGTCCGGCGCCGGCCGCGCCAAGATAGGCGCATGCAAACCTTCCTGACCTTTCTTGTCGGCCTGGCCATGTTCGCGACGCTGGGCGTGCTGGTGGCCGGCGTGGTCGGCATGGCGCGCGGCGGCGATGCCGGTTTCTCGCAGAAGCTGATGCGCTACCGGGTGCTGTTCCAGTTCCTGGCGCTGGCGCTGTTCGCGGTGCTGATGCTGCTGATCAGGTAAAGCGCGATCGCCGGAGGGCGTCTGCCCGGAGGCGTGAATCGCGCGGTCAGGTGGTCTTGCGTGGCGCGGCCCGCCACGCTCCGACGCCGGCCCCCAGCAGCGCTCCCGCCAGCACCGGCCAGGGCTGCCCCAGCCCCGCCTTGTGCGCGGCGATCGCCACCACCGCCGCCACCGCCCAGGGGATGATGTCCACCCGCCCGCGGAACAGCGGCACCATCAGCGCCAGCATGGTGGCGAGGCTCGCGAACAGCACCGGATGCCCCGCCGGCAGCCGGATCACGCCCGCGAAGGCGTGCCCCACCATGGTGGACGCCACCCAGAACACCCACAGCCCGAAGCCGATGCCCAGCAGCAGCGCGGCATCGCGCCCGCCCGCCCGCTGGTCGGCCACCGAGATGGCGAAGCTGTTGTCCACCAGCGTCGCCAGCGTGCCCCAGAGCTTCCAGCCCCGCAGCCGGTCCAGCCAGGGCGCCAGCGCCGCCCCCATGGGCGCCATGCGCAGGTTCACCACCAGCGCGGCCAGGGTCGCGCCCAGGATGGGCGCCGGGTCCGCCCAGAGTTCCAGCGCCACAAGCTGCGCCGTGCCGGCGAAGACCAGCGCGCTCATCAGCGCGGATTCGAGGGTGGAGAGGCCCCGCGCATCCGCCAGCACCCCCACCACCAGGCCGAAGGGCAGCATGGCGGGCATCAGGGCGAGCGCCGCGCGCATGCCCCGCCAGAACCCCGCGCGGGTGAAGATGACGCGCTGACTCACGGACGGCCCGCCGCGATGAGGTGCGCCTCCGCCTCGGCGCGGTCCATCCCCAGGGCCTGCCGCGCCACGCCCCCGCCGAAGCCGCCCCGGCCCAGGATGCCCTGCCATTTCCGGCGCGTCTCGGGCGGGGGTTCGGCGGCCCCGAAGGGCCCGATGCGCCGGCGCCGGCAGAGCAGCAGCGCGGCGGTCAACTCGTCCGGCACCTCCTCATGGGCCAGGGCGGCGCGGGCCGTCTCGGCGGCCACGCCCTTGGACGCCAGGTGCGCCAGGGCGGCCGCGGCCGAACGCCCCGCGCCGCGCAGCCGCCGCGCGCGCGCCACGGCGAAGGCCGCGTCATCCACCGCGCCCGCCTGGACGAGCCGCGCGGCGATGGCGGCGGCGCGACCCTCGGCGGCGCGGGTTTCGGTGCGGATCGCCTCGGGGTCCTGCCCCGCCTGTTCGGCCGCGCGGGCCCAGCGGCGGATGCGGTTGCCCAGCACGCGGCGCAGCCCGGCCTCGGTGGCGCTGAAGCGGGAGAGGTGCCGCAGCGCCGCCTCGCGCAGGCTGGCCTCGTCCAGGGATATCGCCGGCGCGGATCGCCGATGGCTGGGCTCAGCCATGGCGTGAATCTGCCCGGAATGGAGCGGTGTTCACCCGTGTGAACACCGCTCTAGATGACGAAATCCAGCGCCTCGGGCGTGGGGCGGCGCAGCCCGGCGGCCTGGGCGCGGCGCAGCAGCGCCTCCAGCGTGGTGGCGCGCAGCGTGGCCAGGGCGGCGGCGTCCAGCTCCTGCCAGAGCGGCGCGGTCACGGCGGCGGCGAGGCGCCCGGGGGGCGTGGGGGGGTCCTCCTCGCAGGCGGCCTCCACCACCTCGGCCGCCGTCACCTCGCGCGGCGCGCGGGCCAGGCGGTAGCCGCCGCGGGGGCCGCGCAGGCTGTGCAGCAGCCCCGCGCGGACCAGCGCCTGCAGCAGCGGCTCGATGCCCCGGCGCGCCAGGCCCATGCGCGTCGCGATGTCGGCCGCGCCGCTCACCTCGCCGCGCCCGGCGGCGTGGAAGGCGATGTCGAGCGCGATGTCGAGCGCGAGCAAGGCGCGGTCCTGCCGCAGCAGCATGGGGCGGGGTCTCCTGTCCGGGGGGCGGAAGCTAAACCATCCCTCGCCATCGTGAAATGTGGCGCGGGGTGGAAATCGTCCCGCGCCGCGTGGTCAATGCGCCATCAGCACCGGCGCCGTCATGGCGCCCAGCAGGCTGCGCGTGGCGCCGCCCAGCATGAATTCCCGCAGGCGCGAATGGCCATAGCCGCCCATCACCAGCAGGTCCGCCGATTGCTCGGCCAGCGTGTTCAGGATCACGTCCGCCACCGAGATGTCGGGCGCCACGGCGCGCTGCACCGTGACGTTCAGGCCGTGCCGCGCGAGGTGGCGCGCGATGTCCGCCCCCGGTTCCTGCCCATGGGTGCCGGGGGTCGCCTCGGGCTCCACCACCAGCACCGTCACGCGCTCCATCAGGGCCAGCAGGGGCAGGGCGTCATGGACGGCGCGGCTCGCCTCGCGGCTCGCGTTCCAGGCGATCAGGGCGTGGCGCATGGGTCCGGCCGGCGCGGCGGCATAGGGCACGACCAGCACGGGGCGGCCGGTTTCGAACAGCGCGGCCTCGACCAGGGCGCGGCCGCCGGGGCGGGGCACGTCGGGGTCGGTCTGGCCGAGGATGATCAGGTCCGCATAACGGCCATTCTCGGCCAGCAGCGGCACGGTGGCGCCCTCCAGCAGGCGCCATTCACCCGAGATGCCATCACGCGCCAGGCGTTCCTCGAACATGGCCTGGACGCGCTCGGCCTCGGCCACGGCCTCGCCGCGCATCTCGTCCATCAGCCCGGCGAGCGCCGCGCCGCCGCCGACATCGCCGGCCAGGATGGGCACGGCCAGGTCCAGCATGTGCAGCCCCACCAGGTGCGCGCCGCTGCGCCTGGCGATGCCGGCGGCGAGGTCGAGCCGGGCGGCGGCGGGGGCGGCGGCGTCGAGGTGCAGCAGGATTTCTTTCAGGGCCATGGGGCGTCTCTCCGGTTCTGGCGGTCTTCTGACGCGCGAGCCTGCCACGCGGTTGGCCTGCCGGCCATTGATCGGGCGCAGGCTGTCATGGCGTCTGTCATGGATGATTCACGCGGGACGCAAACTGGCCTAGGAAGCGTCCATGGACGCCCTCCCTCCGCGCAACCACACGCTGCACGCCAGCATCCTCGACACCGTGGGCCAGACCCCCTCGGTGCTGCTGCCGCGGCTGATGGCGGACAGGGGGTGCGCGGCGCGCCTCGCGCTCAAGCTGGAATTCTTCAACCCGGGCGGCTCGGTGAAGGACCGCATCGGCCTCGCCATGGTCCAGGACGCCGAGGCCCGGGGCGAGATCGCGCCCGGCCGCTCCGTGATCGTGGAGCCGACCTCGGGCAATACCGGCATCGCGCTCGCCTTGGTGGCGGCGGCGCGGGGCTACAAATTGATCGTGGTGATGCCGGGTGGCGCCTCGGTCGAGCGGCGGAAGATGCTGCGGCTGCTCGGTGCCACGCTGGAACTGACGCCGGCGCGGCGCGGCATGTCGGGCGCCATCGCCCGCGCCGAGGATATCCTGGCCCGCACCCCTGGCGCTTGGATGCCCCGGCAGTTCGACAACCCCGCCAACCCCGACATCCATGCCCGCACCACCGCCGAGGAGATCTGGCGGGACACGGGCGGCGAGGTGGATGTCATCATCGGCGGCCTGGGCACGGGCGGCACGCTGACGGGCATCGCCCGCGCGCTGAAGCCGCGCCGGCCGGGCCTGCGCGTCATTGGCGTGGAGCCCGCCGAATCGGCGGTGCTGAGCGGCGAGGAGCCGGGGCCGCACCGCATCCAGGGCATCGGCGCGGGCTTCCGCCCCGCCGTGCTGGAACAGGAGCGCCTGGATGCCGTGCTGCGCGTGCCGGAACTGGAGGCCTTCGCGGCGGCGCGCGAGGTGGCGCGGCTGGACGGCGTGCCGGTGGGCATTTCCTCGGGCGCCGTGGTGGCCGCCATGCTGCGGGTGGGGGCCGAGCCGGGCATGAAGGGCAAGCTGGTGCTGGGCATCGCGGCCTCCTTCGCCGAGCGCTATCTCTCCACGGAGCTGTTCGAGGGGCTGTGAGACGGGGGCTCTGAACCTCCAAACTGGCGAAACGGTTCCGGCCCTGTTACGCTGTCCATCCCCCCGGCCGTTCTTCACCTCCCCCCCATGAGGTCGCGCCGCATGGCACGAGACGCCGCCCCGATCGCACCCACCGGCACGCTGCCCGGGTTGCGCCGCTTTGCCTCGCCCGCCATCCGGGCCGCGGCGGTGCGCCGCCTGCGTGAGCTGGGGGCGCTGGTGCTGGCCACGCTGGGGCTGCTGCTGCTGCTGGCGGTGGGCAGCTACAACCCGGCCGACCCTTCGCTCTCCACCGCCACCGGCGCGCCCGTGGGCAACCTGGTGGGCTGGCGCGGCGCCGTGGCGGCGGATCTGCTGTGGCAATGGGTGGGGCTGGCGTGCTTCCTGCCCGGTCTTGTGCTGCTGGCCTGGGCGCTGCGCCTGGTCTCCCACCGGCCCGTGGGCATCTGGCCGCTGCGGATGGTGGCGCTGGTGCTGGCCCTGCTGGCGGCCTCGGCCCTGCTGGCGCTGCTGCCGGGCGCCGAGGCGGGGGCGGCGGGCCCGATCGTGCTCGGCGGCGTGTCCGGCCTGTTCTCGGCCCTGCTGGGCGGCTTCGCCGGGCTGGCGGCCGGGGCCGTGCTGGGGCTCGGCCTGCTCAGCGCGCTCTATGTCGCCTTCGGGCTGAGCTTCGGGGAATGGGGCCGCGCCGCGCGCGTCACCGCCGATGCCGCCATGGCCACCGCCGATGTCGCCGCGCGCGGGGCACGCGCCACGCGCGGCCCGGGCGAGGCGCTGTTCCTGGCGCCCCTGCGCGCCATGGGCCGCCTCTTCCGCCGCCCGCGCCGGGCCGAGCCGGCCGCCGACCTCGCCACCGTGCTGCGCGCCGCCGAGGCCGCGGCCGAAGCGCCCCGCCCGGCGCGGCGCGAACCCGCCGTGGCGCCTTCCGCCGCCGCCCCCGAGCCGGCGCGCGCCGCGCCCCGCGTCGCCACCCCCGCCCGCGCCAAGCCCGGCGCGCCGCTGCAACCCGCCCTCGACCTGCCGGTGGAAGGCTGGCGCACGCCCCCGCTCGACCTGCTGGCGCCGCCGCCCGCCCGCGTGGCCGCCGGCCCCAGCGCCGATGCGCTGCAGGCCAATGCGCGCATGCTGGAGCAGGTGCTGAACGATTACGGCGTGAACGGCGCCATCACGGAAATCCGCCCCGGGCCGGTGGTGACGCTCTATGAGCTGGAGCCGGCGCCGGGCACCAAATCCTCGCGCGTCATTGGCCTCGCGGATGACATCGCGCGGTCCATGAGCGTGGTGGCGGTGCGCATCGCGACCGTGCCCGGGCGCAACGTCATCGGCATCGAGCTGCCGAACGTGAAGCGCGAGACGGTGTTCCTCTCCGAGATGCTGAACAGCGAGGAATACCAGCGCAACGCCGCCCGCCTGCCGCTGGTGCTGGGCAAGGATATCGGCGGCACGCCGGTCATCGCGGACTTGGCGCGGATGCCGCATCTGCTGATCGCGGGGACCACGGGCTCGGGCAAGTCGGTGGGGATCAACACCATGATCCTCTCCTTGCTGTACCGGTTCAGCCCGGCCGATTGCCGCTTCATCATGATCGACCCGAAGATGCTGGAATTGTCGGTCTATGACGGTATTCCGCACCTTCTGGCGCCGGTGGTGACGGAGCCGCCCAAGGCCATCGGCGCCTTGAAGTGGACGGTGCGCGAGATGGAGCGCCGCTACCGCGCGATGAGCCAGGTGGGCGTGCGCGGCATCGCGGCCTTCAATGAGAAGGTGGACCAGGCCCAGGCCGCCGGCACGGTGCTGACCCGCCGCGTGCAGACCGGCTATGACCCCGAGACGAACAAGCCCGTCTTCGAGGAACAGCCGCTGTCCTTGGCCCGCCTGCCGATGATCGTCGTGGTCATTGATGAAATGGCGGATCTGATGATCGTGGCCGGCAAGGAGATCGAGGCCGCGGTGCAGCGCCTGGCGCAGATGGCGCGCGCGGCGGGCATCCATGTGATCATGGCGACGCAGCGGCCTTCGGTGGACGTCATCACCGGCACCATCAAGGCCAATTTCCCGACGCGGATCAGCTTCCAGGTGACCAGCAAGATCGACAGCCGCACCATCCTGGGCGAGCAGGGGGCGGAACAGCTGCTCGGCCAGGGCGACATGCTGCACATGGCGGGCGGCGGGCGCGTGACGCGCGTGCATGGCCCCTTCGTGGCCGATGCCGAGGTGGAGAAGATCGCCGACTGGCTGCGCGAGCAGGGCGAGCCGGATTACGTGGAAGAAGTGACGGAGGTGGAGGACGAGGACGGCAACCCCGGCCTGTCCGGCATCGCCGCCGGTTCGGATTCCGAGAAATCGCTGTTCGACCAGGCGGTGGATGTGGTGGTGCGCGAGGGCAAGGCCTCGACCAGCTTCATCCAGCGCCACCTGAACATCGGCTACAACCGCGCCGCCAAGCTGATCGAGCAGATGGAACGCGAGGGCATCGTCAGCCCGGCGAACCATGTGGGCAAGCGCGAGATCCTGGCGCGGCGCGTGGGGGCGGACGAGTAGGGCGGCCCCCACAGGGAGGGCGGCACCCCAAGAGAA
>NZ_JAFFQY010000028.1 GCF_017311575.1 Roseococcus thiosulfatophilus | reverse complement strand
CCAATTTTGTCGCGTGAAGAAATGGTAGGTGGACGGTATTTTATTATGCCGCGGCGCGGCGGCGGGATGCGGCGATGGCGGGATGGCACGGCGCCAAGGCGTCAGCCCGCCGCCGGCGGCGCTTCGGCCTCGGCCGTGGCCGGGGTCAGCACCGCGCCGATGGTGGCGGGCGAGGTGGCCGCGACGTCGAAGCTTTCGCGCAGCGCCGGCACCGGGGCGGCGCGTTGCCGCAGGCGCCACAGGATGAAGGCCAGCAGCGCGGCGTGGGTCGCGGCCATGAACAGGAACAGCCCCCCGCCCGGCGCGGCCTGCAGCAGCAGCGCCGCCAGCACCGGCCCCAGGATGGAGCCGAGCCCGTTGACCAGCAGCAGCGAGGAGGCCGTGCCCACATAGTCCGAAGGGTCGGCATGGTCATAGGCATGGGCGGCCGCGAGCGAGTAGCAGGGCAGCGCCACCGCCCCGAACAGGGCGATGAGCACTAGCAGCGCCACCCCGCCCGGCGCCGCCAGGAACAGCGCGAGCCCCGTTGCGATGGCGAGCACGAGCAGCGCCGCCAGCACCAGGCGCCGGTCCATCCGGTCCGAGAGCCGCCCCACCGGGATCTGCGTCACGGCACCCGCCAGCACGGCCACCGTCATGAAGACCGCGGCCCCCCGCGCATCCAGGCCGAAGCCCATGGCGGCCAGGGGGCCCAGCCCCCAGAAGGCGCCATTGGCCACGCCCACCATCAGGCTGCCCATCAACCCCGCCGGCGAGGCGCGCCACAGCCGGCCCGGGCGGAAGCGCACCTCCGTGATGGGGGGCGGCTGCGGCAGCCGCGTCAGCGCCACCGGGATGGCCGCGACGCTGAGCAGGATGCCGGCCAGCGCGAACAGCTCGAACCCCGACACCGGATAGGCGAAGAGCATCATCTGCCCGCCCGCCATGGCCGCGTGGTTGATCATGATGTAGGTGCCGAGCAGCAGGCCGCGCGTGGCGTTGGTCGCGCGGTCATTCAGCCAGGATTCGACCACCAGGTAGAAGACGGCGAGGCCATAGCCGAAGCCGAAGCGCATCAGCCCCCACGCCACCTCCCCCACCAGCAGCGGATAGGCGAAGGCCAAGGCCGAGACGCCGCAGACCACCGCCGCGAAGGCGCGGATATGCCCGGCCGAGCGCGCCAGATGCGGCCCATGCAGGCAGCCCGCCACGAAGCCCGCGAAATAGGCCGAGCCGAGCAGGCCGATGGCGACCGCGTCAAACCCCTCCGCCGCGCCCCGCAGGGGCAGCAGCAGCGTGAGCAGCCCATGGCCCACCAGCAGCAGGGCGACGCCTGCCAGCAGCGTGGCCACAGGGCGCAGCACGCCGAACATCGCGCCTCAGCGCCCGCGCGCCAGGGCGCGGTCGAGATGCGCCATCACGTCGCCGATCACATCCTCCTTGGTCCAGCCGAACACGTCATAGCCCGCGCCCGCGACCTCGGCGCGCCACCAGCGGTGGCGGCTGGCCTCGGCCGGCCGGGCGCCGCCCAGGGCAAACGTCGCTTCCTTGATGGGGCGCAGCCGCACCGCGTAGGTGAAGCGCCGCCCATCGGGCAGTTCCGCCTCCAGCGTGATGCCATCCGCGGGGTCCGCCACCGTGGCGGTGCCGCCGCGCCGCGCCAGCTCCTCCGCCACGGCTTCGAGGGCGGGGCGCACCGAGGCGTCGAGGTGTCGCTCGGCCGTGCCGCGGCCGGGGCGGTGCAGCGTGGCGCCGAGCCGCCGCTGCCAGCCATCGGAGGCGGGGGCGCGGGCGGGGAGGTAGCCGGCCTGCGCGTCCGCCTCCTCGCGCAGGGCGCGCGCCAGCCCCCAGCAGGCCAGCAGGATGATGACGGCGAAGGGCAGCGCGCCGATCAGCGTGGCCGTCTGCAAGGCGGAGAGCCCGCCCGCGACCAGCAGCACCGCCGCCACCGCGCCGATGGCCACGCACCAGAAGATGCGCTGCCAGACCGGGCTTTCCTCCGCGCCGCCGGAGGCGATGGTGTCCACCACCAGGGCCGCGCTGTCGGCGGAGGTGACGAAGAAGGTCACGACCAGCAGGGTGGCCACCCAGGCGGTGATGGCCGAGAGCGGCAGCGCCTCCAGGAACTGGAACAGGGCCGTGGTCTCGTCCCGCGCGACGGCCGCGGCCAGCCACCCGCCGCCCGCCATGTCCATCTGCATGGCCGTGTTCCCGAACACCGTCATCCAGGCGAAGGTGAAGCCGGCCGGCGCCAGCAGCACGCCCAGGATGAATTCGCGGATGGTGCGGCCACGGCTGACGCGGGCGATGAACATGCCCACGAAGGGCGACCACGCGATCCACCAGCCCCAGTAGAGCAGCGTCCAGCCGCCCAGCCAGCCGGAGGGTTCATAGGCGTGCAGGCGGAAGGTGCGGCCCACGATGTCCGAGAGGTAGGCGCCGGTGTTCTGCACATAGGCCTGCAGCAGGAACAGGCTCGGCCCCGCCGCGAAGACGAAGACCAGCAGCGCCCCCGCCAGCACCAGGTTCAGGATGGACAGCCGCCTGATGCCGCCATCCAGCCCCAGCAGCACCGAGCCCAGCGCGATCGCGATGACGCCCGCGATCAGCATGACCTGCACATCCGCGCCCGTCCGCAGGCCGAGGAGGTAGGCGAGGCCCGCACTCATCTGCGCGGCGCCGAGGCCGAGCGAGGTGGCCACGCCCAGGATGGTGGCGATGACGGCGAAGGCGTCCACCGCATGGCCCGCCACGCCCCGGTAACGCTCGCCGATGAAGGGGTAGAGGGCGGAGCGGATGCTCAGCGGCAGGCCGCGGCGGAAGCTGAAATAGGCCAGCACCAGGCCCACCACCGCATAGACGGCCCAGGCGTGCAGGCCCCAGTGGAAGAAGGTGGCGATCATCGCCTCGCGCGCCGCGCCCACGCTTTGCGGCGCGCCCGCGGTGCCGGGGGGCGGGGCGGCGTAGTGCATGACGGGCTCGGCGACGCCGAAGAACATCAGCCCGATACCCATGCCCGCGCTGAACAGCATTGCGAACCAGGAGCCGGTGCCGAATTCCGGCAATTCGTCATCCGCGCCGAGCCGCACCGCGCCATGCCGCCCCAGCGCGATGACGATGGCGAAGACCAGGAAGATGCCCACCGCCAGCATGTAGAACCAGCCGAACCGCTCGATCACCCAGGATTGCGCGAGGGTGAAGGTGGTGGCCGCCCGGTCCGGCATGAGGCCGGCGAAGGCGACCAGCGCCAGCAGCACGAGGCCCGAGGCGCCGAAGACCGGCCAGCTGATGGTCAGGCGCGGGGGCGGCTTGGGGCTGTCGGAGGTGGTGGCCCCGGGGAGTGTGGTGTCTTCCATGTCTCGGCTTGTCTCTCTTTCCGAGACGGATCAACCACCCTGACGCCCAAAAGTTGCCACATTTGCTATGAGGGGTTTGGCGGGTGGCGTGGGGGAACTGGCGGAGGAGTGCACCCGGATTCGAACCCTCGCCGACCTGTTGCCTTGGAGACCGCTTCCAGGCCCCGTCAGGCTGACGCGTTGGGCTGAACTACCCTCACCAGCTGATCTCGAATGTCTGCGGCCGGGGCTGCTAAATCCACGGTGGCAAAACGCACGACGTGACCCTGAATGGTCACTGCCTCATCCAACTTCTGGTCAACCGCGGGATGTAACAACAAGCCGCTGGCGCTGTCGTCCAAGGCATCACCGCGACCCGTCTGCGAACGCAGATACGAATACATTTGGTACAGGTAGCCGCTCCGAAGTGTCTCTTGCTTGTACCAACCGCGCGTGAGGATCGAGTTGAACTTTGTGTCGATCACGATCCGGCGGCCGGTGGGCGGGTGCGTCAGGACGATGTCCGTCCGCATTTGCGGAAGGATGGCCTGTATCCCGCTCGTCGCGTGTGCGGTCTGCCATTCCAGGGTGCTGCCGCGCCGAACCTCCCAGCCCGCGGAAGCCAGAGCGACCTCGTAGAACCCACCGACGGCACGCTCATAAAGCCGTCGAGCCCAAACCTCGTCGCGGTCCGGCATAGCGAAGCTGTTCGTCCCAGCCGCCTCGGTTGGCAGGGCGAGGTCGAACACTAGCTTCGCGGCAGCTACCATAAGGCTGTCATCAACGTCGTGTCGCCCGAAGCGGTCGAGGCTCATCTGCCTGATCGTCGGGGCTTCGCCGGAGACCCCCATCGACTTCATGGTGTTCGCCAGCATCCGACAGCGATGCGCAAGATCCGGCTGGATGCCAAGCCTGGCGACAGTCTCCAGCGCAGCACGGACGAACCGATTCCGCGGGGTGTCGATCGTGAGCTCGGCGAAGTGGCACGAGATCAAGCCGCGCGACAGCAGCTGACGCCGCTCCGTCGTCAAGGCATCTATGCGACCACGGACCCTACTCAGCACAGCATGGCGCTGCTGGTAGCCAAGGCTGAGCTGCCGGCGCTGACGGACCTCCACCGCGTGCGCCAGTATTTCTGCGACCAGATCGGGTAGGTGATCTGGCATTTCCTCCAACGCTACCTTCGTACCGCCGAGCACCCGATAGAGATCAGAACCATAGAGCATCAGGAGCCACAGGTTCCGTATGGGTATCCGGCCAACGAAGGCATGCCCGTCACTGCCCGCTCCGCCGGTTGCGACGATGGTGTCGCCCATCACCATCCCTGCATCATTGCCTCGAAGGCCTTCTGCGCCTCGCCCGGGGCGTCGAACCAGTACTCTTCGAGCAGAGGCAGGATCTCGGTCTGCGCAACTTGGCGGAACCAGTCCTTGGTCTCGTCCGCCTCCAGCGCGCGAGCGGGTGTCACGTAGCTGTGGCCGATCCTGAATTGCTTGCCGAGACGCGCGTCGGCCGCGATCCGCTCATTCAGTTTCAGCAGCCGGCTCTCGATGTCCTTCGCGCCATCCGGATCCAGCTTGCACGCGCCGACGACCCACTGCCGCCACGCCTCTCCAAGCCGGGGCTCCAAGTTCACAAACGCGAAGCGCCTGCGCAGCGCGAGATCGACGAGAGCCAGCGAGCGATCTGCGATGTTCATCGTCCCGACGACAAACACATTCTCCGGAATGTGGACCGGCCGCCGCTTGCCGTCGGCGTCAGGGTAGCAGAGTTCGATGGCGTCCTTCGGTGTGCGCTTCCCAGCTTCCAGCAGGGTGAGGAGTTCACCGAAGATCTGGGCCGGATTCCCTCGATTGATCTCCTCGATGACCACGACGTGCTTTGCGCCCGGTTCCTTTAGGGCAGCGCTGATCACCTCCATGAACGGCCCTTCGACGAGCGCCAGCTTGCCTTCACCCGTAGGTCGCCAGCCGCGCACGAAGTCCTCGTAGGAGAGGTTGGGATGGAACTGAACCGTGCGCACCCGGCTTTCGTCCCGAGCACCGAGAAGTGCAAATGCAAGCCGCTTGGCGAGCCACGTCTTTCCGGTGCCCGGAGGCCCTTGCAGGATCAGGTTTTTCTTGTCTCGAAGCCTCGCGAGGAGGCCTTCGATCTCTACAAGGCTGAGGAAGCAGCCATCCGAGACGATGTCTGTCACAGTGTATGGGACGGTCAGATTCGGCTGAGGCGAGGGGCCGTCATCATTCTCCTCGATCGTCGTCTCGTCGCGAGCGTCGCCGCTTACGCCGTCCTGCGGCTCCACATCCTCCTCGGCCGCCTCACTCCCTGCGTGGTGGCGCCACGCCTCGAGCGATAGCTCTGGAAACGAGTGAGCGGGGTAACTGGCCTCTGCGAAGCGGGCGCGAAGGGTACCGATCAGATCGAGATAATCGCTCGCGCTGATGCGTTCGTTGGGAGTGCTGGCCTTGATTGGAACTCGAAGCTGGTTGGTGATGTAGTTCCTGGAGTTCCGGTCTAACGTTGCAAAAGCCCAGGGTTGAGACCAGTAGAGCCCCATCGTCAGTTTCCAACGCACCTTGGGGCGATACATAGCGTCATCGAACGCCCGAACGAACTCGGCGCGCGCGGCATCTTCTTCAGTGTCAGCCAACGCAATCCCGGCCGCGAATACGCGCCACAGAGCATCGATGTGATCCGGCTTGCGATCGGCCTCCCGCGGAAAGAACCAGGACTGCAGATTGTTGAGGATTGGGATGCCGTCGAAGATGGCGGGCACCGGCTCGGTAACCCCGAGGAATTCGGCAATCTCGTGGGCGATGGCGCGTCGGTTCTCGGTGGTCACACCACGGTTGAACAACCCCATCGTGGTGAACGGGCAGATGTCTCGCACAAAGCCCTGCTCACCATTGTCATATCGATCGCTACCGAGATAACCCACAGCAGGCAGACGTTCCGACAACTCTTCGATGAACGCCACCAGCGGCTTGCGATCGGTCCGATACTTCAGCAGCGCTGATGCTACCGCTTCGTAGAACGACGCCCAGGCAAAGCGGTCGGGCATCCCGGCAGGCTTTGTACCAAAGCGCTCACGCCAGTAAGGCGCATTGCAGAAGCGCTCGATGTCCTGGGCCTGCTTGTCGAAGGCGAAGCTGATAAGGCCGTCCTCATGCCAATTGCCGGGGAGAACACGCCAGACGGTGCCGCGATGCGTGAAGAAGTACCACTCCCGCGGTGGCTCAACCCTGGTCCAATCGACACGCACGCGTCGGCCATCGTTTAGGTTCTCGACGACCTTCCCTATCGCCTTGATCGCCATCACCGAAACCGTGTGGCCGTGGTTGTCGAAGGGCAGGTCGTGCTTGCGGGTGTATGCAGCCTTAATCGCGATCCGATCTCCGGGCCGCATGGCCTGGACGAGGTCGAGGTAGCGATCCGTGTAGCCGTTCTCCCAAATCCCTTCGGAGAGAAATCGCTCCGTCTGGTCTCCCTTCTCGCCGTAGCTGGCACCGACGAACCAGAACTGGGCGCCGGGGTTTTCCGTCTTGACGTTCATCCATCCACCCTGTGGAGCGTTCGGTTCAAGCAGACGCAGGAGAGTTTGCTGCTGGCCGAGCTTCATCATTGCAGAAGCATCCGCCGCTTCACCAGCGCCTCCGCGATCGCCGGGAGATCGTCAGGCCAGTAGCGGGCCGGCCGTGGCTGTGGGGCCCTGAGTTCCCGCGCCGGTCGGCAGGCGAGGATGGGTAGGGTCCACCGAGAGGGAATCGCCCTGCGTCCCGCTGCGGCGCCGAGAAGCGCGCCGCAGATGGCGGCGTTGGTGTCGGTGTCGCCGCCGCGCGCCACCGTCTCCGATAGCGCTACCTGCAAGGGCGTGCCCGCGGCCAAGTGCCGGAACGCATTCTGCCAGGCGATGAGCACCCAGCCCTGCTGGCGGATGAAGTCACGCGGGCCCTCACCGCCGCGGGCGCGGTCAAGGGCCTCGCGCAAGTCAGCTTCGGCCGATCCAACGAGGGCAGCCTCGGCGGCCGCCATCATCTCCGAGCGGTCCGCACCTCCGATGGCAGCGGCAATCGCCGCGGCGAAGGAAGCGGAGGCGGCCTGACAGGCGGGATGGGGATGGGTCAATTCGGCATCCGCGCGGGCCGCGGCCGCGGCTTCCATCGGGTCGCGCGCCCACACACCGATCGGCGCGCAGCGCATCAGTGCCCCATTCGACTTGCTCTCCCGGTTCGCAGCCGCTCGCGCTGCCACGGCCGTGTCCGTCGTAGCCCGGACGGCGGCCGCGAGCGCCTGCCGCGTAGTCCCGCCGACATCGAAGGGACGCGAGGCCAGCCAGTCGGCATAGGCGCCCGCCACGGCCTCGGCGGACCAGTCGGACAACACGGCCAGGGTGCGCGCGAGGTCGAGCGCCAATTCGCTGTCGTCGGTCGGCTGGCCGGCGATGGTGTTCCAGGTGCCGCCATCGGCCAGATCGTGGACGCCGTCGGGGTATTGCCGGGCGATGTCACCGGCGGAGCGGAACTCGACGAGCGAGCCGAGCGAATCTCCAGCGACCTGCCCGAGCAGGCAGCCTACGGCGCGGTCGAGCGCGAGCCCCTCGTCCAGGCGCGGCCAGACAAGCGTCACTCTCCGAGGCAGGGGTTGGCCGCGCCGGACAGCGCCCCAATCGCGCGCGGCGAGCGCCCGCGCAGCTGCCGGCGCACCGCCGAAGCACCACCGCACGCTGCTGTGGCCGTCGATCGTGTAGCGGACCTCGGCACCAGCTTCGTTGAGCAGGACGCCACCGGCGCCGCGGAGCAGCGCATGGCCGGCGGCATAGTCCCAGCCGCAGGGGCCGTTGAGCGAGACCGCCGCGACGCCGTCTCCTGCGGCCACCCGCGCCAGACGATAGGCGATCGAGGGCAGGCCGACGAAGCGGGCCGGCGCAACCGCTCGCCCATTCCCGATTGGCCATACCGGCGCGCTGTGGCTCAGGAAGACAATGCTGCCGGGGTTGAGCGCGCCTTGCGCAAGCTGTGGCGCCACGGGGTGCCCGTTCCGCAGCAGGTGATCCATGCCTTCGGCCCAGGCGATAGTGTCGGGCCCACGATCGGGCGACAGCGGCGCGTGCACGACGCCGAGCGCGGGCACGCCGCCCCGGAGCAACGCGATGCAGACCGCAGAGCCGCGATGACCGGCCAGGAAGGCGCTGGTTCCGTCATTCGGGTCGACGACCCAGCAATCGGCGCCGCCTGGCCCGAGATCCGCCCCGGTTTCCTCGCCCAGCCAACGGGCCGGCAGGAGTTCGAGCAGCTCATCCCGCAGACCGACCTCGATCTCCCGGTCGATGTCAGCATGGCTGCCCGCGCCGCGCGGGCCGCCAGGCCGCGCGAACTCGGCGGCCAGCAGGCGCCCCGCCGCCTCTGCCGCGGCAACCACGGCGGGCAGGAGGATGCGCAGGTCAGTCGCCTCGGCCATAACATTCGGCACGGTCACCGCCCCGGCGGCCGGCTAAAGCGCTCGGCGATCGAGGCGCGGGGCGCCGCGCGGAGGTCTTCCTCGTAGCGTGCCCGCTTCATGGAGGCCGAATAGACCTCCTTGCGGGTCCGTTCGTCCCATTCCTCGCCGATCCGGCGCTGCACCAGCACCAGTTCCGCCACCAGCGTCTCGGTGCCGGGCACGCCGCGGGCATAGGGTTCCAGCCAACGCAGCTGGCGCTCCAGGAAGTGCGTCGCGGCCCGGCGATCGTCTTCACGGTTCATCCGCACCGCGCTTCGCAGCACGTCGGCCGTCCACGCCTGGACCACCGCGAGCGTGCGGTCTCGGTCGCGTGGCTGGGCGTTGTTGTCCGTCCCACGGGCAAGGCGCAGCTCGGCCTCCACCGCGCGAGCCTCCACCGCTTCGCCGCCGGCCGGCAGCGCACCGCCAGCCGAGACGCCCAGCAGCAGCACCATCCCGGGTGCACCGCCGGGGCAATGCAGCCGCACGACCACGCGCTTGGTCTGGCCTGGCAGGAGCTTGCCAACCATCACCTCCAGAACCCCAGGCAGCGCTGCGTGCGCCCAGCTGCCGACCAGCTCGGCCCGCAGGTTGGCCGGCACGCTGACGCGCAGCGTGACGCGCTCCAACAGGGCGGTGCGGCCTTCCTGCAATTCACCCAGCACCACCTCGGCCACTTCGGTTCCGCCGGCGGCGTCGTGCAGGCTGCCACCGCCCGCCTCGGCGATGGCGCCGAGCAGCTGCTCGTCATAGCCGTCCCCTATCCCGAGCGCGGAGGTCAGCACGCCGCGCTCCAGCAGCGCGCCGACATGGCCCGCGATCTCGCCGCGATCGGTGAGGCCGTCATTGGCGTGACCGTCCGAGAGCAGCAGCACGCGGTGCGAGGCGGCCGGGTCGACAGCCATGGCGGTCGCCACCCGCTCCGCCGCCAGCAGCCAGCCTTCGAAAAGGTTCGTTCCACCACGATCGATCAGGCCGCGGATGGCGATTGCTGCGGCGGCGCGCCCGGCCTCGTCCATGGGGCGGGCGTCCAACAGCAGCTCCGTCTTGTTGTCGAAGGCAACGAGGCTGAGGCGGTCCCGCGCGGTCAAGGCCTCGACCACAGCCAGGGCCGCACGCCGCGCGGCGTCGATCTTGTTGCCGGCCATGCTGCCGGAGATGTCGATCGCCAGCGCGAGGTTCAGCGCCGGCACCTCGCGCTGGGCGGGCTCGCCCGCCGCCGAGAGGTCGGCAACCAGGTAACGGACGGAGCCACCCTCGTGCCAGGCCAGTGCGCGATCCAGACCAGCCGTGAGGTTCAGGGTTGTGGTGTCGGTCATCGGTCCCTCCCGAGCAGGATGTCGCGGATCAGATCGGCGCAGCGCTCAAGGCGGGTGCGCTGTTCGGCGTCGAGCGGGCCGCGGACGGTCAGCTCAACGTCGGGGGTGACAGGGATGCGGAGCCATTCCTCCGCGCGGGCCTTCCGGGCCGGCTCCGGGCGTCCCTGCCCAAGGCGATTTTCCAGCGCCTCGAGCCCCGTCGCCGCGCGTGGCCTCGGCGCGACCGCTTCCGCCGCCGCGGCGGGGGCGGGCTTGGGCGCTTGGGCGCGGAGGTTCGCGATATAATCGAGCGCGCTGGAGGCCGAGTGGACCACTGTCGGGGACGGCTTCGCGAGAGCCTCGGCACGCGACGCGTAGGCCGCGATCTGCTCGGGGCTGGCGATCAGCAACTCCTTCCGGATGTCGGTGAGCGACATGCCCAGCGCGTCGCGCATGGTCCGGATGGCCAGCAGGCGCGACAGGGTGTCAGCCGGGTAGCGGGCGGCCGGCCCGCGCGTCAGCGGTGGCGGCAGCAGGCCCTGGGCAACCCAGGACCGGATCGTGCGAGGCTCGATGCCCGACGAGGCAGCAAGGTCGGCAAGGGAGGGCTCGGCGGTAAGCATCAACCACATCTAGGTCAGGCAAAGCGACATGTCAAATTAAAAGACATGTCGTCACGCATTATCGGCTTGGCGCCCAGGCCAACGGCTCTGTCGCAGCTTACGTGGCGCTACTTTCCTGTTAGGCTGATCGCGCAACAAATTGGCGCGCAGGTGGCCGCTTGCGGATCCTCTGCCTGTGACATTCGCGCGCTGAACGATTAGCGAGGCAGGCGACGCGATTTGCCCACGGTAGGCTGGATTCAGGAGGACGCATGGGAGCGGTACCTCGCGGCGCTCCCACAGGCTGAACCGTTGCCGCCCGGGCCGCCCCGGGTGCGCTGTCCGTTCTGTGCCGCAGACTTCGCCGCCGTCGCGGAGATGCTCTCTCACCTCGGCGAGCGGCATCGGGGGGCCCGACCCGTTCTGCTTCTTCGAGGTGTCGAGCCGCCCGCGCGCGATCAGCTACGCGTCGGTACCGCGCTCCGCGCCTTCGAGGTAGTTCTGCAAAACTGCTCGGCAGCGACGCTGGCCGTTGATGGTGCCGACTTCGAAGCGGTGGCGGTCGCCGATGTGCCCGCCACCCTTGCACGCCATCGGGACGCACTGGTGGACGTGCAGTTGCTGCATCACTTCGATCGGGCGGCGCAGCCGATCACGGCCACCTATCGAATTCGCTTTCAGATTCCTGAGAAGCGTGCGCTCGACATGGTCGACCGCGCCTTCCAACGGCATCTCGCTGTCGAAGCACTCGATTTCGCTGCGGTAGATGCCTTCCTGAGTGATCGCGCCTGTTCGGGAGTCGCACGTCCCTACGCGGATGCGCTTGCCTCTTACGTCCGCGGCGTCTTGGTGAAGGATCGCCCGTTGGCAGCTCAAGTTACGCTGCCATTTGCGCGTTACCGGGAGCTCTACGTCGCGGCACTCGAGGGTCTCCAGCCTTATCGGCGCCCACTGGCAGACCTTGTCTGCGCCGTCGTGCGCTTTGCGCTGAACGCGTTCGTAACCTCGGCTCCGACAGGCTTTGCGCCGCTCGACGGAGCCTCTCAAAGCCTGGCAGCGCTCGCCGGCGAACGATCGGTCACAGTCGGGCCATCGTCACATGGCGGTAGCGGCACGACGGTCGGGGTGTGCCCGCTCGATGACGGTGTCTCGCGCGTTCTGGACCTCTGGCGGCGGCTTCGCGAGCGCCCTGCCTGGTCTCCTGCGCTTGAGGAGGAATGCCGGCAGGTCGCACATTCAGACACGCTCGATGCGCTTGACCGGGAAAAAGCCTTGGCGCTTTGGGCGGAGGCAGCCCTTCGCGCTTCATCGCTCGCCGCGGCAGAGCCGCTCGGGCTCTTGTCTGCCACCTATCCGTTCGGCACTTGGGCCTCCGCGGAGCGCGAGAGGATGACCGATGCCCGAGGAGACTGACGCCCAGTCGGAGAGTGCGCCTACAGAAGGCCCGGCACCGGCCCCCCCGGAGGGGACGGCTACGGCAACTCCGCCAGAGCCGACCCTCACCGCTTATTACGGTGACCCTGCTCCGAAGCTCGCGGACTGGATGAAGGCGGTGCGGGCGGCTGGCAGCTTCGCCATGACCGATTCGGAAGAGGCCCTGCGGCACCTCGGCGCCCGGGACCCAGACCTTCGCAAGACACTTGCACTTGCTGGAGCAGGCAATCCGCCGGCTCCGCTTCGTCGCTGGCTTGCGGATGCCACGCGGCACTTGCTGGCTGACAGGCTGAAGGGTGTCTCGATTGATCCGCTTTCCCCTGCCCACGAACAGATCGGGCGGATCGCGGCAGGATTGGCACCTGCTCTGCGGGCTAAGGACCGCATCGCGCGTGCCGCAGCCGAAAGCCTGTTGCGGCTGTCCATTAAGCTCGTGACCGATGCGCGGCCGGACTTCAGCGCACCTGAGATGCTGGCATTACTCTTCGCGCCGCTGCGCGAGGCGGACGCCGACTCTCGCTTGGCGCTAGCTGAGCTCCGCGGGCGGGTACAGGAAGCGGGGGTTGCGCAACTGCGCGACATGTCTCTCGTGCAGGCCGCTGCTCTCGACCAGATCCTGGGTGCTGAACGCGCACGGTCCGAGGCACAGGATCGAGCCAATGTTCTGGATACGGCGCTTGCTGTCGAGCGTGATCGAGTGCGGGAGCTGCGCGAGAAGCTGGCAACAGCCGAAGCGCACGCGGAGGCTCTGAAGGCCGATGTGGCGCGGCTCAACCAAGCTGTCGCGGACCATCGTCAGATCGGCGCGCACGGGACTGCCGAGCTACTGGCGCGAATGCGGGCACTGCTCGCCGGACGCATCGACCCGCTCCTGGCCGATGCAGCTGATGCGCTGGAAATTGAGCCACCGATTCTCGAGGTGGTGAGGGATCGCATTGAATCCGGACGCGGAGTGATCAAGGGGGAACTCAGGTGGTTGGACGAGTCTTCGGACTAGACTTCGGCACGACCAATAGCCTCGTGTCCGTCATCCAAGGCGATACGGCGCTACCGCTCGTAGACCGGACCGACAACCGGCCTCATCCGTCCGTCGTCTGGTACCGGGGCGGCGAAGTGGTGGTGGGGCGCTCCGCCCGCGCCCACCTCGACAGCACGGACGGTGCGGCGCCACAGGGGCTGCTGCGATCGCCGAAGATGAGCCTCCGGCGCGACGGACCGATCCACTTGGACGGCCGCGATATTGCTCCGTCAGATGCGATTGCCGAGGTTCTCAGCTTCCTTCGCGCCGATGCGCGCAAGCCACGCGCGGGTGGCGAGCCGTACGAGGTCGAGCGCGCCGTAATGACGATCCCTGTCGACTTCGAAGGACCGCAGCGGCGCGAACTGCGCGCCGCTGCCCGGAAGGCCGGAATTGGTGTCGTCCAGTTCGTCCACGAGCCCGTCGCTGCCCTTTACGCTTATCTCCGCGGGCGTCCCCACTTCCGACGCGAGGTAGCTGAGCTGGAAGGCCGCGTGCTGCTGGTCTTCGACTGGGGGGGCGGTACCCTGGATCTGACCCTCTGCCGCGTGCTCGGGGGCCAGCTGTTCCAGATCAAGAGCATTGGTGACAACGAGATCGGGGGCGACATCTTCGACGAGCGGCTCCGCAATCGAGCTCGCTTCCTCCACGCTGAGGCGCACGGCCTCGCGGACGTAACTGCAATCGAGGCACCGGGCATGGGGGCTAAGCTGCTTGCCCAGTGTGAGCAGGCCAAGATCGCCCTCTGCACGGAGGAGCGTGCTTCCTATCGCCCCTTCGTCCGCGACTACGCGCGGGCTGAGGGCGCGGCGCGGAACTT
>NZ_JAFFQY010000027.1 GCF_017311575.1 Roseococcus thiosulfatophilus | reverse complement strand
ACTTGCCCCGGTTCGAACCTCACTTGCCCGAAAACCGTACCTCAAGCGCGAATCAATATGTACGTTGGTGCCCGATGCAGAGCATGGGACCGAAGCTGATCGGCCACTATGGCGGCAGCACACCGAGACCTACGGGTTGGTCTCCGCCCGTTTGGCGAGAATCGCCGCTACGCACGCAGCCGCCGCATCCGCGAAGGTCGTCGCCGGGCACGCGAGCGGTCTGACTTCCAGCAGCCGAGGGGCGTTCCCGACCCAGGGGTTGCCCTCCATGATCGCAAGCCAGCCGCTCAAGTTCTGCGAGCGCAAGGCCTGCTCGGCTGCGGAGATTTCCTCTTCGCTAGGGTCGCTGTGCCGACCGAGGGTCACGTACCGTCCGTCAGGTGCGACAACCACCCATCGACGCTCGCGAGATCGTTCACGTTCCGACGTCATGCACGGACCATGGCTCCGTTGCCGCCAACCAGGAAGCGAAATCTTCGCGCTCCCTAAAAGACACAGGCAGATGATCTAGTCCGTCCAAATACTCAGCTAGGCCGGCGGCACGAATCTCGAACTTGGCGCGCGTCGTATTGGCGGAAATCTTGCGACCATACGCTCATTTACTGCGTCGCAAGTCCGTGAGGGCAGAGCAGTGGCTGCAGAACCGGTGAGGGCGCTCACGACGCTCTGCATAACGGGCGGGCAAACGCCGTTCCCGAGCATCTTGATTTTGTCTCGCCGTGAACCTTGATCGAGGACATAGTCATCACTGAAGCCCATCGCTCGCTGCAGTTCATCAACCTGCAGCATTCGCATGCGCGGTTCACCGGCAATCCACTCGACGAGACCGAACCGGTCGAGCGTTGTCAGGGTACGGATTGGTCGGTCCAGCGGCTGCCAGCCGCCTGCCCCATCGCTGCTGTAGTAGACAATCAGGAAGGGCACTTCGCGTCCAAGCGCCTCGATCGCGCGCCTAGCCCGGGCGATAGTTGGCTCTGCTAGGCCGCTATCGAACAACGGCCGAGTCTTATAGGTCCCGGTGGGTGCCAGGATGTCCAAGACAGTTCGGCGGCTCCGTGTATGCTCTTTCGGAGGGGCGGGAGGGCCATCCGTACTGCACATCAGGAAAAGCCGACGGCGGGTCTGCGGAACACCGAAATCCTGTGCGTCGAGTACGTGCTCGGTGACGTGCATATGCTCCTTGAGTGCTGCCAGGAAGTTCGGATACCGCTCCCATGCCCGCATCTGAATAACGTTCTCAATTACCGCCCATCGGGGATTTAATTTTCTGATGAACTTGAGGACGTGAAATGCGGTTGCCCTGCTTCCTTCATCCCTGTCCCGTGCGCCGCGAGCCGGCGTGTGGCTGGTGCACTCGGGGGACGCCAGCACGAGGTCTATGCGGCCGATATCGCCCAGGAGATCCCTGTCGGATCGGCGGTTCAGGCGCGTCTGCACGACCCGCGCATCGGGGAAGTTGCGACGGTACGTCGAAGCCGCCATGTCCCAAGCGTCGACGGCACCCACCATTTCGATACCCGCTGCACGGGCACCCCAGGAGCTCCCACCACCACCGCAAAAGAGATCAATACCGCGAATCGCCATCAAGGACGATTCGTAACAGGCTGAGGGAATCAGCGCGAGCCCGAGCGAAGGTCCGCGAAAGACCGGGTATCAGGGAATGAAGCTCAAGGCCTTCCTTACCCGGGCCAGACAGCCCTCAGGGTCGCGCGAAAGCTGATGCTCCCAGATGCGGACGACCCGCCATCCGGATCGCCTGAGGCGACGGAAATTTCTTGCGTCTCTTTGCCTTGTCGCCTCGATCTTGGCCTCCCAGGCCTCGGACAGCTTGTCGCGCCAAGCCGGGAAACGCCAGCCGTGCCAAAAGTCGCCATCGACGAACACGGCAAGGCGCTGTTCCCGAAATACAAAGTCCGGACGGCCAGGCAGATCGGATGCATGGGCTTCCCACGCGAAGCCGGCTTGGGACAGCAGCGCCGCAAGCTGGCGTTCCGGGCCGGTGCCCTTGCCCCTTATGCGAGCCATGACCCGGCTGCGCGTCTCGACTGACATGGTGTCGCCGCGATGCCTCCGCGGGGCCGCCAGTGGTGTAACCTCGTCAGCACTGCTTACGGGAATGTTACTCTTCCCTCTGTTTCGCATTATTATCGGTGTTCTGACCATGCCGCCCGAATCGAGCCCCCTGCATGCCGTTTGAGATGGCCCCACCTTCGGCGCATGCGCTGGTGGAAGCCATGCGCGGGCTGGGATACACGCTTTGGAGCGCAGTCGCCGATATCATTGACAACAGCATAGCTGCTGGCGCGCGCAGCGTCCGGGTTGACTTCCAGTGGGACGGGCCGGGTAGCTGGATAAGGGTGACCGATGACGGACACGGCATGGGGGAGGCCGAGCTAACCCAGGCCATGCGGGCCGGAGCGAGAAATCCACTGGCGATCCGCGACGCAACCGACCTTGGGCGCTTCGGCCTTGGCCTGAAGACGGCCTCGTTCTCCCAGTGCCGCCGCCTGAGCGTGGGCTCACGCCGCGCCGGCCTACCGGCGGCCTTCCGTGTCTGGGATCTGGACGACATCGCGACACACGACGAGTGGCGCCTTGTGACCGAGCCGATGCCTTCCTCCGTACCCCTCCTGCAGCCCATCCAAGATATGCCGCAGGGCACTATCGTCCTTTGGGAAAAGCTCGACCGCGTCGTCGCCACAGACGCTGAAGCCGGGGACGCTCGTGCCGAGGACGCCTTTCTTGCACAGATCGCTCGCGCCGAGCGCCACCTCGCGATGATCTTCCATCGCTACCTCGAGGCCCCCAGCAATCCGCTGCACGTCCTGATCAACGGAGCGGGACCACAGAACCGGCTTCGCGGCTGGGACCCCTTCATGGAAGCCCATCCGGCCACGTCACGCACGCCAGAGGAACGCCTGCGCTACGGTCAGGTCGAGGTTCGAGTTCAAGGTTTCATACTCCCTCATCGTGACCGACTGGACGAGCGTGCATCCGAGCTTGGTGGCGGACCGGAAGGGTGGGTTTCCCAGCAAGGCTTCTACGTCTACCGAAATCGGCGCCTGCTTGTCCCAGGCGACTGGCTCGGCCTCGGCCATCCCAGAAGATGGGCGAAGGAGGACGCCTATCGCCTCGCCAGGCTCCGGCTGGACATCCCCAACTCAGCGGACGCCGCATGGCAGATCGACGTGCGCAAGTCGACAGCGGCCCCACCCCGCCCATTGCGTGGTCGGCTAACCGACCTTGCCGACCGAGTCCGTGCGGACGCCAGACGGGTGTTCCTGCATCGGGGTAGCTACGGCCCCCGCGCGCCGTCACCGAATCTCCAGCGGGCATGGACCGCTTTCGAGCGCCGCGACGGCATGGCGTACAGAATCGATCGCGCACATCCCGCGGTGGCGCGAGTGTTGGCCGAGCCAGGCAGATCAACCGATGCCGTCGAGGCAATGCTCCGTGTCATCGAGGAGACCGTCCCGGTTCATCGGATCTGGATCGACACAGCCGAGCGTGACGGGTTGGCGCCGACTGGCTTCAGCGCGACGCCGTCGGATGAGGTCAGGTCTGTCGCGGAAGCGCTCTTCAACGACTTCACCACGCGCATGGGATTGAGCGACGACAGCGCACGAGCGCTCCTGATGCGGACAGAACCATTCAACAGCTTCCCGGATCTCGTTGCGTCGTTCGGGACACGTACCGCGGGGAAACCATGAGCGACACTCTAGCGGCCGCCAGAGCCATGGCGCAGACGCTCATCAATGTCAGGCGTGCGGCAGCGCCGATCACCAGGGAAGTCATCGCATCCGTGGTCGACGACGTGCTGCGCCTGCCCGGCATGAGCGCAACCGCTCTTGAGCGGAGCACGCTGATCGCAGACCTCGAGAGTGCCTACACCGTATGGATTGGGCGCGCGACACAGCTGACCGACAACGATGACCATGTCGCGTGGCTCAACGCCGACCGGAAGCGCGACTGGAGATACTGGGCCCGCTACGAGCTTTATCTGCGATCGCGCCTTCCGGATGCAGCCATTCGAGGGCTCGACCAGGAAACCGACAGGATACTGGGCCTAATCGAGGATCCGCTGAGAACCGGAGCATGGGATCGCAGAGGACTCGTTGTTGGGCACGTCCAGTCCGGCAAGACCGCGAACTACACGGGGCTCATCAACAAAGCCGCCGACGCCGGTTACACGGTCATCATCGTGCTCGCGGGGTTGCATAACAATCTCAGAAGCCAAACACAGCAGCGGCTCGACGAGGGCTTCCTAGGGTACGACAGCGGCGCTGTGCGCGGTGCTGCCTCTCGCGCGCCTGAAGAGATCGGCGTCGGGAAGTACGATCCGTCACTCCGTCCGGACACCATTACATATCGAACCGAGAATGGGGATTTCAAAACGGCCCGCGCAGAAGGCTTCAGCATCAACCCCGGCCGCGCCCCGCTCCTTTTTGTCGTCAAGAAGAACGC
Source organism: Roseococcus thiosulfatophilus (assembly GCF_017311575.1). Classification (GTDB taxonomy): domain Bacteria; phylum Pseudomonadota; class Alphaproteobacteria; order Acetobacterales; family Acetobacteraceae; genus Roseococcus; species Roseococcus thiosulfatophilus. Next base: position 10,158 of record NZ_JAFFQY010000027.1, on the reverse strand, counting down.
GACCGTTCTGAGAAACCTGCTCGACTGGGTAAGGTGGGCGGCCAACAGCCACGACCCGGAGACGGGACGTCGCGTCGTAGTGAACGTGCCGCTGCTGATGATCGATGACGAGGCGGACCACGCATCGGTCGACACGAAGGAGATGGCCATCGGGCCTGATGGCAGGCCGGACGAAGACCACGATCCAACGAAGATCAACCGACTGATTCGGCAAATCCTCTTCGCCTTCGACAAGAGCGCCTACATCGGTTACACAGCAACGCCTTTCGCGAACATCTTCATCCACGAGAGCGCCCGCACTGGCGATTGCGGGGATGATCTTTTTCCCCGCAGCTTTATCGTGAACCTGCCTGCCCCGTCGAACTACGCGGGCCCTGTGCGGGTCTTCGGCTTGCCACCGAGTGACGGGCGCGAGGCGCGCCCGCCGTTGCCGCTGACGCGACCGATACCAGCCGACGAGAGCGCAGCGTGGGTGCCGCCGCGGCATCGCAATGGCCACCGCCCACTTTGGCAGGGCTCGGCCGAAGTCCCGCCATCCCTGTCGGAAGCGATCCAGTCCTTCATTCTGACCTGCGCCGTGCGTCGTGCTCGCGGTGAGACACGGGCGCACAACTCAATGCTTGTGCATGTGACCCGCTTCACGAGCGTCCAAGCGGCAGTTCGCGACCAAGTGCAGGCCGAGCTTGATCGCATTTCGACGCGCCTCCGTCTTGGCGAGCGAAGTGGCGGGGCGTCAGTTCTGGACGGTCTCAGGCGGCTGTTCGAGAATGAATTTTGCCCAACGACCACGACTATTCGTGACGAGATGCAAGACGCGACTTTGCGCGATATGGCTTGGTCCGAGATAGAGCCGCTCCTCTCGGCAGTAGCCGCCGACATCCGAATCATGGAGATAAACGGGACTGCGCGGGATGTCCTCGAATATACGGCTCATCGGGACACGGGCCTGAATGTGATTGCGATTGGTGGTGACAAGCTGGCGCGCGGCCTGACGTTGGAGGGACTGTCAGTCAGCTACTTCCTCCGCGCTTCCCGAATGTATGACACGTTGATGCAGATGGGGCGCTGGTTCGGATACCGGCCCGGCTATCTCGACCTCTGCCGCCTCTACACGACCGACGACCTGATTGACTGGTTCGAGCACATCACCCAGGCCAACGAAGAATTGCGGGCCGAGTTCGATCACATGGCTGCCGTTGGAGGGACGCCAGCCCGAACGGAGGCGCTGGCCGATGCTGCGTGACCTCACGGTCGCCCCCATCCCGGTCGCGGCACTGGTTCCCTACGCGGAGAACGCGCGTACGCACTCCGACGACCAGGTGGCCCAGATCGCCGCCTCGATTGCCGAGTTCGGCTTCGTGAACCCGGTGCTGGTGGACGTCGCCGGCGTGCTGGTCGCGGGCCACGGCCGCGTCATGGCCGCCAAGCGTCTCGGCATGGCGACGGTGCCGGCGATCCGGCTCGCGCACCTGACCGAGGCGCAGGCGCGGGCGCTCCGTCTCGCCGACAACCAGATCGCCCTGAACTCCGGCTGGGACGAGGCCCTGCTCGCCGCCGAGATTGCCCGCATTCGCGACGAAGCTGTCGTGGATCTGGATGTCCTCGGCTTCTCCGGCATGGAGCTCGACCGGCTGCTGGCCGCGGCGGATGCCGGCCTCGGCGAGGATGCCGACGATGCACCCGAGCCGCCGGCCGTTCCGGTCACCCGCGCCGGCGACCTCTGGCGCTGCGGCGAGCACCGTCTGCTCTGTGGCGACGCCACCCAGCTGGCCGACGTGCAGCTCGCCCTCGGCGCCGATTGCCTCGCCGACATGGCCTTCACGGACCCGCCCTACAACGTCGCCTACCAGGGCGGCACGGTGGCCCGAATGACCATCGCCAATGACGCGCTGGGCTCCGGCTTCCTCGACTTCCTCCGCCCGGCGCTGGCGAACCTGCTCTCTGTGACGAAGGGCGCCTGCTACGTCTGCATGTCCTCCTCCGAATGGCCGACGCTGCATCGCGCCTGGCAGGAGGCCGGCGGGAAGTGGTCCAGTACGATCATCTGGGCCAAGAACACCTTCGCGCTCGCGGTCGCCGACGGCACCGTCACCATCTCCACCGGCACGACCCTCGACGACGAGATCGTGCTGACCAGCCGCACCGCCTTCACCATCCCGCTGCGCGTCATGGTGGCGGTGAACCTCAGCCAGCGCATCGCCGGGCAGTCGGTCTGGCTCGAGCTGGTCTCGGTCGATCCGACCTCCGCGCAGCCGGACGGCCGCAGCGCCGCCGCCTGGCGGCTCGACGGAACCAGCCCAACGCTGGCCAATTACGAGGTGCAGAGCGAGGGCGCGCCGCGGTTGGCGAGTTCCTCGGGCTCGCCGATTCCGACCACGGCGCCTGCGGGCTGGTCGGTGCTGGAAATCGAGCCGACCAACGACGAGTGCTGGTTCCACGGCCGGCAGCTCGACACCACCGCGGCGCGCTCGAACTCCTACGTCCGCCACCAGCAGATCCCCGAGCCGAATGCGCTCTACCGGTTCCGGATCCGGGTGCGGAACCGGCAGTTCATCAACGGCATCTCGGCGGTGGCCAACAATGGCTCCGGCCTGGTGCGGATCACCCGCGCCGCGCACGGCTTCGCGACGAACGACGTGGTCACGGTCGCCGACGTCTCCGGCGTGCCGGGGGCGAACGGCACCTTCACGATCACGGTGATCGACGCCAACAGCTTTGACCTCGTCGGCTCGACCTTCTCCGGCGCCTATTCGAACAGCGTCGAGGCGGTGCGCACCATCCGCGCCGATCGCAAGATCGAGGGCGCGGATCCCGGCATCGCGCGCGCCACCGGCCAGATCAGCGCGCGCTTCGCGGACACCACGCTGCTCACGCAGGCGCAGAACGGCACGGCGGCGGATTTCGCCTTCGCGTTCACCATCGACGCCAACCGCAGCCTGACCTTCACGCTGCACGAGGTCTACCTGGCGCTCGCGAAGACCCCGATCGAGGGGCCCGCCGGCGTTGAGGCCAGCTTCGAGTTCCGTGCGGCCTTCAACGCGACGGCCACGCGCATGATGACGGCGGTGCTGAAGAACCAGCAGGCGGGGACGGAGTATGCGTGAGCCTTCGCTCAGCTGCGCCGGCCGAGGACCTCCGGCAGATCCATGACACCATGCACGATGCGCAGGATTACGGGCCGCTCCTGCGGCCGCGCCTCATACACAATGACGTAGCGGAACCGCGGCAGGGCGACGAAGCGCACCGGCAGCGGAGCGAGGTCCTCCCGCACCGCGCCGCTCTCCGGGTGGCGGCCGATGCGTTCTGCCGCGCCGAGCACCGCATCCCGCAGGGCGCGCGCGGCGGCGGGTTGTTCCTGCGCGATCCAGCGGACCGCCTCGGTGAGCTCCCGCTGCGCCCGCGGCGTGAGCCGCGCGCGAGGCGCCGATCTCTCCAAGGTCAGTGGCCGCTGCGCGCAGCGAGCTTCGCCTCCGCCTCGGTGATGATGGCATCAAGCTCCACCGCCACCTCGTCGATTTCGACGTAGCCCTTCTCCTCGCTCTCCCGCCGCGCGTCGTCGAGCGAGCGCAGGAAGGCCTCGCGCTGCTCCTCGCGCGTCTTGAGCAGCTTGAGCGCCGCGTCAATCACCTCCTGCGGACCGTTGTACCGGCCGGTCGCCATCGCCGACTGGGCGATAGCCTCCTGCTCCTCGGTCAGCCGAACGACCGTCATCGCAATCTCCTCAGCCCAAGCTGTCCCAGCGAACGCTCGGGCGCGGACCCATGTTTCCCTCGGAGGCCACCTTAGCATGCTCGCCCTGGACCTTCCCACCGAGCCGTATTGGCTCGACCTCCCGCGCGACGTCCGCGTCGAGATCCGGCCGGTGACCACCGCCGTCATGGCCGCCGCCCAGGCCGCCGCCGCGCGCCGCCTGGCCGCGATCCGTATTGCGGACCCGGACCTCGACCCCGACATGGCCCGTGGCCTCTCCTTCGCCTTCCTCGTCAAGGCGCTCGCGCGGCACGCCGTCACCGCCTGGGAGGGCGTCGGCGATGCCGCCGGCAAGCCGCTGCCGCTCACGCCCGAGGCGGTCGAGCGCCTGATGGACCTCGATGACATCGCCGCCGCCTTCTGGGACCGCGCCATTGCCCCCGTCGCCGCAGTGGCCGCCGAGGGAAACGGCTGAGGGCCCGCGCCGCCTGGCACTTCGGCCGCGGGCCCGAGTACTGCCGAGGCTGCGCTGGCTTGGGCCGCGACTGCGCCGACATGTGCCCCTACGCCGCGCAGGCGCCCACCAGCCTTGAGGGCCACGCCTGCTGGGCGGCCGGCACCGCCTGCGCCGAAGTCACGATGGCGGGCCTGACGCTCGACACCGCCGGCGCACTCGCCGCGGCGCGCGAGCTCGGTGCCGCAGGATGGACAGCAAGCTCACCGCCGAGCGGGTGTTCCCCGCGCTGCTGCGCGCGACCGAGCGGCTCGGCGCCGAGCTCGACCGCGCGCCGCTCTCGCTCGGCCGCGCCTTTGGGCAGCTTACGGCGGCGACCGAGAATTTTCTGGGCCAGCTCGACCGCGCCATCGGCCTGTCCAACGCGCTGGCCCGCGCCCTCTCCGCCGCCGCCCGCGCGGTGGACAGCGTCCGCCAGGGTGCCGGGCTGCGCACCGAGGAGGAGCGCCTCGCCGGCCTGCGCCGCCAGGCCGAGGCGCTGTCGGCGCAGATCGGCCGGCTGGAGAGCGAGGGCGACGGCCGCGACAGCCTGCGCGCCCCGATCCGCCGCGGCAGCATCCGCCCCGGCCTGGTCGGCGCGGCCGAGCAGCAGGCCGGCGTCGACAGCCGGGCGCGTCTGGAGGAGCTGCGCCGCGACTACTTCGCCACGCTGGCCGAGATCGACACCGCCGAGCGGGAGTCGCTGAGCCGCCGCCTGGAGGAGCAGGAGCGCGCCGGCCAGGCCGCCGCCGACGCCCGCCGCCGCCGCGCGACGCAGGACGTCCAGGAGCTCACCCGCGACCTCGACGACCGCTTCCGGATCAACCGGGAGTACGAGGAGCGCGTCCGCCGGCTGCGCGAGGCCGAGGCGGCGGGCGCGGTCACCGCCGCCGAGCGCACCCGCCTCGAAACCCTCGCGCTGCAGGAGCGCGACGAGGCGCTGCGCCGGCTGGAGCCGCGTATCGCCGCGGTGCGCCGCGCCAGCACCGAGGGCGCGCGGGAGGCGCGCGACGCCGAGCGGCAGCTGAACGATCTGCTGCGCGAGCGCGAGCGCCTCATCCAGGACAACGAGACCGCCTATGAGCGCTACCAGCGCCGGCTGGAGCGGCTCGGCGACCTCGTGCAGCGGGCCGAGCGCGCTGGCCGGCCGATCCCGGACGAGACGATCGGGCGGGAGGCGCAGCGCGCGCTGGAGGACCTCGAGGAGGCCGAGCGCCGGCTGCAGCGCAGCACCGAGGGGACGCGCGAGGCGGCACGCGAGTTGGGCTTCGCGTTCTCCTCCGCCTTCGAGGACGCGGTGGTCAAGGGCGAGAAGCTCTCGAAGGTGCTGCAGGGCCTGCTGCAGGACATCACCCGCATCATCGCCCGGCGCACCATCACGGAGCCGCTGGGCAATGCCGTCTCGGCGGGTCTCACCAGCCTCGGCGCCGGCAGCTGGTTCGACGGCATCGGCTCCTGGCTCGGCGGGCTCTTTCGGGCTGAGGGCGGGCCAGTCGCGGCGGGCCAGCCCTACATCGTCGGCGAGCGTGGGCCGGAGTGGTTCGTGCCGGACCGCGGCGGCACCGTGCTGCCGAACGGCATGGCGCCCGGCGGCCCGGTGATCCAGCAGACCATCAACATCGACGCCCGCGGCGCGGACGCTGGTGTCGAGGCGCGGCTGCGGCTGCTCGCCGGGCAGATCGCGCGCCAGGCCTCGGCCATGACGCTGGATGCCATCCGCCGCGGCGGCAGCGCCTACGAGACGGTGCGGGGATAGAGCCATGGTCGAATACGCCTGGCCCGAGGCGCTGCGGCCCTCGCGGCTGACCTTCTACCTGCAGCACAACACCACGCGCTTCGTGTCGCCGGTCACCCGTGCCACGCAGGTGCTGCGGCGCGAGGGGGCACGCTGGGTCGCGCAGGCGACCTTCGACCCGCTCGACCGCGTGCGCGCCGGCCTCCTCGAAGGGCTGCTCGCCGCGCTCGCCGGCTCGGTGAACACGGTCCGCGTCTGGGACTGGCGACGGGAGTTCCGCACCCCCGTGCCGCAGGAGGTGGTGGACATCGCGCTCGCCGAGCGGAGCTTCCGGCTGCGCCCGGCCCGGCTCTGGGGTGCTCTGCTCGACGTCGAGGGCGCCTTCGTCGCGGACCCGTTCCCGCTCTGGGCGGGGCTGATGGACACGATGGAGGTGACCGACGGCGCCGAGCCGCGGGTCGCGCTCACCTGCGAGAGCCGGCTCGTCGACCTCGAGCGCGCCGAGGTGCGCCGCTACACCGACGCCGACCAGCAGGCCGAATACCTGGCCGGCTACGAGCTCGAGTTCCGCCCCGCCTCCGTCGCCACCTGGCAGGGCTACGGCGGCGCCTTGGGCGCGACCGCGGCCTCGATCCCCACCGCCGAGCCAACCGGCTTCCGGGCGCGCGCCGTGGCGCGCAGCGGGGCGGTGTCGGGCTGGCGGGAGGCGGCCATCCCCGGCGCCGTCACCGCGCCCGCGGCCCTCGGCATCACCGGCGGCGTGCGGCTGTCGGGAGGCTTCCCCGCGGACGCCGCTCGGCTGCAGCTGTTCGAGGCCAGCAGCGCCAGCCTCGCCGCCGCCGTGAAGCTCGCGGCAGAGCCGACCGCGCTGCCCTGGGACCGCACCGGCCTGACCGCCGGCCAGACCCGCTGGTACTGGCTCCGCGCCGTCTCCGCGGAGGGCAACGTCTCGGCCCTCGCCGGGCCTGTCACCGCCACCGCGCTCTGAGCGCGGTTGGGGAGGGACCGGCGATGCAGCGGCGATGGATTTCTCGTGCTGGCCAGGAAGGCGGCGCCGCCGATGCTGGTTGCATCGGCAAGCCGGCTGACGCCGCCAGCGCGGGAAAGACGCGCCGCGGCGCGCCGTAGCCCTCCCCAACCACGCTCACTGGAGGCAGCCATGGCCGCCCGCATCGACGACCTGATGGTCCTCGGCCAGAACATCTCGAAGACGGACCTGGCGAAGTATCTCCGCGACCGCGAGGCGGTGCTGCCGCGCGACTTCGGCGGCCTCGGCGATGGCGCCGCCAACGACCGCGCCGCCATCCAGGCCTGCTTCGATCGCGCCGCCGCGGACGGCAAGTTCGCCGTCGTCCCGCCCGGCACCTGGAACGTCGACGCCGGCGTCATCCTCGGCGGCGGCGCCCGCGGGCTGATCATGCAGGGGGTGATCCAGTACACCGGTGCGGCCAACGCCCCGGCGGCGGTGCTGACGCTGGGCGACGGCGGCACCACCCGCAACGGCGAGAAGCTCTACCTCAACCTGCAGGTCACGCGGCAGATCCAGTCGGACTGGGCGAGCGAGGCCGACATCGGCATCCTCGCGCGCAACCTCGACTCCTCGCTGCTCGACCTCCGCCTGGTCTCGGGCTTCACGATCGGGCTGCGCACGCTGGGCGACGGCCGCGGCTTCGAGGACACCACGCTGATCCTCGGCCGGATCCTGAACAACCGCTACGGGCTCGACGCGCACTGCGCCACCGCCACGGCCTGGAACACCTCGATTCGCTACTATGGCGGCCATTTCGCCTGCGCGACCGGAATCAACCCGACCCTCGACCGCTTCGGGGTGCGCTTCTCGCGCCAGGCCGGGGCCTACAACAACCACAACCGCCACATCTTCGACGGGCCGAATTTCGAGCTCCGTCAGCTCGACCCGAACGTCGCCATCCCCTTCCTGAACGAGACGGGCGGCACCGCGATCATCGCGCGGGGGATGCGCATGGAGGCGTGCTCGCCGATCGCGGCGCGGCACACCGGCGCGGCCACCGACTGCGAGTACGAGGTGGCCTGGGCGCAGACCTACGGCATCGGCATCGACTATACGGCGACCGCCACTCGCGCCGGCAACGCCGTCTACAACCGGCACCGCGCGCCGGCGTCGCGGGTGACGCGGCTGCTGGCCAACATCCCGAACCTGCGCGCCGCGGCCTTTCGCCACAGCAACACCGAGATCGGCGTGGAGGGGGCCTGCATCATCGCGACCTCCACGACGACCGAGACCACCATGGCGGCGCTGTCCTGGAATGGGCTGGACGGCATCGCGGCGACCGGGCGGGGGCTGCTGCTGAACGCCAACCGCGGTGTCGCCTTCGTGGTGCAGACGACGCACGCCAAGGAGTTCGCGCTGGCCCATTGGCTGGTCGGCGGCGCCGATGGCGGGCGGCTCTGCGTGCGCTGCTTCGATGGCGGTGGCACGGTGCGGGAGAACCAGCCGCAGGATGTGCTGGCGTCGGGCACCACCCTGCAGTGGGACACCGCCTCGAAGAGCTGGCAGGCGGGTGCGGTGATGCAGGACAGCTCGCTGAACCGGCGACAGACGGTGCGGCTCGGCTCGGGCGTAGCCTTCGCGCAGATCGGGATCATCGGCTTCGATGGGCAGATCGAGCTCGAGGCGCTGCGGCTCTACGGCCTGCCGGAGGACGCGCCCGCGGTGCTCTACGGCTGCCCGTCGCTGCCGGCCGGGACGCGGACGCTGGCGCTGGAGACCAGCTGGGACCTCCCGAGCCTCGGGCCCGGCGCGACGGCGAATGTCGACGTCACCGTGCCGGGTGCGCGACGGGGCGACTTCGCGGACGCGTCGCTCGACACCAGCAGCATCGCCTTCGTGCTGGACTGCCATGTGTGGAGCAACAACAGCGTGCGCGTGACGGTCAGGAACGTCAGTGCCTCGACGGTGGACCTTGCCGTGGCGCCGCTGGCGGTGCAGGTGGTGAAGCGCCGCATGCCATAGTTCGTGACACCGCTTCGGCCCAGGTCGGGGATCGCTACCGCGCCGGGTAGATGAAGCTCAAAGCGCCGCGGCTCGAAAACGTGCTGGGCGAGCACCGACATTCTCTGCGGTTGCCTGACTGCCCTCTTCCGCCAGGCGTCGCACTCAAAGCTGGCGAGCGATCCTCAGCGCGAGCGGCACAAGGCCAGGCTCTGCGACCCTACGGCCACTCGGCTCGCTGAGTAGCAGCGCGCGGCCTGCGCGGTTTGGGGGAGCAAATGCTCGGGCGGCAGGTTGGGAGCAGCCCCTCCTCCTCTATCTGGAAGAGGCTGCGCCCGCAGAGTGAGCACGGCGTATAGTAAAGGTACTCTTCGCGTTGCCGTGGCGTCGCTTCGGGTCGGTCCGGACTGAACATGCCCGGCCAGAGCTTGAAGGCGAGGTCCCCGGCAACGGCATGCCGCGCGTCGAAACCCTCTGCTGGTAGCACATTTGGCCGCATCGCGACTGAACGCCGCGGCCCAGTAACGCGCGCGCTTCCTGCGGGCACGCTGTTGGCACTCGTCTCGCCGCGCCCCTTCCCATCCGCCGATCGTCCAGCGTCCGCCGGGATGGCAAGCCCGAAATCAAGGCGGTGGAACTCGGTGGTCGCCTCCGCCCCGCGACCGAGAGACGCGACATGGACGTGCGCCACGTAGTCGTGGTCGATGCTCACCTTGCAATGAAGGCGCTCGATAAGCGGATTGGTCCTCGGGTTCACCGGCACGTTGACGACGCAGAGCGTCTCGCGTTCCGCGTCGGGGCCCACCAAGCCCACTGCCTTTGGCTTGACGAATTCAAACGCCGCGAAGCCGTCGCGCGGATCGGCGCAGACGAACTGGCAATTGGCCGCGGCGACCACTTGATTCTCGACTGGCAGCTCAAGACCCTTCGGAACCAGTACCCGGCAGTGGCCTGATCCGGAGCCGTCCGCGACACGGACCTCGATCGGCTTGGCCAATGTCAGTCGGAGGTTGTCATGTGCAATCCATGCCGCCCCCTCCGAGATGATACGGTCGCCATTCGGCAGCCGCGGAACACGCCCTCCGAAGCGCTCGACTAGTCCCTTCCGGATGGCGGGCATGTTCACCATTCCGCCAGTCGGAAGGCACAGGTGGACGTCAGCATGGTCCAAGCGAGCCTCGTCCAGAATGCGATCAATGAGACCGAGCCCGCGTCGCACGAGGGATTCGCTCTCCCGCTCGAGGTCACTCCTGGTAATCTCGACGACTA
>NZ_JAFFQY010000026.1 GCF_017311575.1 Roseococcus thiosulfatophilus | reverse complement strand
GCGCCAGGCCTCGCGCGTGGTCACGCCGAAGCCCTTCAGCGCGCCGTTGCGCACATGCGGCCCGCCCACCGGCGCGTTGGTGACGAAGAGCGGCACATGGCCCGCCAGCGCATCGGCCAGCGCGGGCGCGCCGCCGCGATAGGGCACGTGCGTGAGTTCCACGCCCGCCAGGTTGCACAACTGCACCATGGCCACATGCATCAGCGTGCCGATGCCGGCCGTCGCGTAGTTGATGCTGCCGCGCGGGGCGGCGCGCGCGGCCTCGACCAGTTGCGGGAATCCGGCCCAGGGGCTGGAGGGATGGGACGTCACCACCAGCGGCCCGCGCCCCACCAGCATCACGGGCGCGAAGTCCCGCCGCGTGTCATAGGGCAGGCGCATGACGGAGGGCAGGATGACGTGGCTGTCCACCGTCACCAGCCAGGTGTGGCCGTCGGGCGCCGCGCGCGCGGCCTCCGCGGCGCCGACCGAGCCGGTGGCGCCGGCGCGGTTCTCGATGGTGACGGGCTGGCCCAGCACCGCCTGCAGCCGCGGTTGCAGCACACGCGCGAGGATGTCCACCGAGCCGCCAGGCGGCCAGCCCACCACCAGGCGGATGGGCCGGTTCGGCCAGGCTTGCGCGCGCGCGACATGCGGGGTGGCGAGGACGAGCGGCAGCCCGGCCAGAAGTGTGCGACGTTCCATCGCGTTTCCTCCTTGGGCCTTGTGTGTGGTCGGGACGCGCCGAAGACGGTGGTGGTCGCGATCAGCGCGACGGGGCCGAGCTTCGTGTCCAGCGTCATCGGCACCACCAGCCCGCCCAGGCCGGCCACCGCGCGCGGCGCCTCTGCGCGGGGCGGCGGCGATGGCAGCGCCGAAAGTTCCGCCAGCAGCGCGGCCAGGCCCGCATCCGCGCTCATCTCCACCTGGCGGTGCAGGCGCTCCAGGATGTGGTGGCGCCATTCGGCGAAGTTGTGGATGCGCGGCGCGAGGCCCGCGGGGTCCAGGCTGAGGCGCAGCACGTTCACCGGATGCGTGACCTCGATGCCCGCCAGCAGCGGTGCCACCGCGCCATTGGCCGCCACCATGTTCCAGTGCCGGTCCACGGCGAGCGCGGGGTGGGGCATGTGCGCGGCCAGGATCGCCTCCACCGCCGCGCGGGCGGCCTGCATGGAGGGTTCGGTCAGCGGCCGCTCCACGAAGCTGGGCGCGTAGCCGGCGGCGAGCAGCAGGGCGTTGCGCTCGCGCAGGGGCACCTGCAGCTGGTCGGCGAGGCGCAGCACCATCTCGCGGCTGGGCGCGGCGCGGCCGGATTCCACGTAGCTGAGGTGCCGCTGGGAGATCTCGGCGTCGAGCGCCAGGTCAAGCTGGCTGCGGCGCCTTCGCTGGCGCCAGCCGCGCAGCAGGGCGCCGATGGGGGGAGGTGTGGTCATGCCGCGACGCTAGCGCGGGGGATGGTCGCGCGGCGATGACCTCCGACGTCATCGCTTTCCCGCGCGGCGCCGGCAAAGGATGCCCCATCGCAACCCGATGGAGGCTTGAGATGCACACCACCCCCACCCTGCGCTTCTGGATGCTGGCCGATGCGGCGGGCAGCGGCGCCACCGGTCTTTTGCTGGTGCTGGCGGCCGGCGCGCTGGCGCCCTGGCTGGGCCTGCCCGAGACATTGCTGCGCGTGGCCGGCGCGCTGTTCCTGCCCTGGGCCGCGCTGGTGGCCTGGGTCGGGCTGCGGGCCGTGAACCCGCCGCGCCTCGTCGGCGCCATCGTGGCGCTGAACCTGGTCTATGTGCTGGACTGCGTGCTCTTCGCCGCGGTGGCCCAGCCCTGGTTCGGGGTGGCGCCGACCGGGCTCGGCATGGCCTTCCTGCTGGCCCAGGCCGGGGCCGTGCTGGCCTTCAGCCTGGGGCAATGGGCCGGGATGCGGCAGGGGCGCGGCGCGCTGGCTACTTCGCCTTGATCGCCCGCTTCGCGTGGCTGTCGGGCGGCACGCCCTTGGCCAGCGACATGTGGCTGTGCACCGCCAGCCACTTCTCGCCCTCACCCGGGTTCGGCACCAGGATCAGCGTGGTGCGGCCCGGGCGGTCGAAGGGGGTGCCGTCCGGCGCATAGCCGGTCGAGGTGAAGGGGGCGATGGCCACCGCCATGCTCCCATCCGCGCTGGCCAGCACCCGCGCCGCCTCGGGCGGGAAGCGGAAATCGCTGGTGCGGGGCCAGACGCTGTCCCATTGCCGGTCGCGGAAGCTCTCCAGCCCCTCCACCAGCGCCTGCACCGTGCCGAAGGCGATGATGCGCGGGTGCCAGAAGGGATAGGCCGACTTGTAGTCCACCTCGCGCACGCAGGCGGCGAAGCGGTCCAGCCAATCCAGGATGGCGTCGCGGATGGCGGGCGGCGCGTCCGGCAGCGGGGGCGCCTGCATCTCAGCGCCCCGCCGAATGGCCGAGCATGTCCAGCGCGGCCCGGATTTCGCGGCGCGCGCGCTGGGTGTCATGCTCGCGCAGGGCGGCGCGGGCGGCGGAGACGTGGCGCGCGCCGGGGTTCAGGGCGGGCGCGCCGGAGACGGGCCGCGCCACCCCGGTCAGCAGCCGGGTCTCGGCGCGTTCCAGCCATTCCTGCGCCTCGGCGTCGCGGCCCTCCCGCAGGGCGCGCGCGGCGGCGCGGAGCTGGGCGGGGGCGGATTCGGCCAGCAGCCGGGCGCGCTGCTCCTGCACGTCCCGGATGGCCCGGGCCTGGGCCTGGCTGTCGCCATGATGGGCGAGGGCCGCGCCGGGCAGCGCGAGGGCAAGGGCGGCGAAAAGGGCCGGCAGACGCATCATGCGACAAGCTCCTTCAGGTCGGCCTGCGGGCGCGCGCCGTAATGGCTGATCACCTCGGCCGCCGCGATGCTCCCCCAGCGGCCGCATTCGGGCAAGGGCAGGCCGCGCGTGAGTGCCGCCAGGAAGCCCGCGGCATAAGCGTCGCCCGCGCCGGTGGTGTCCACGACCTTGGTGGGCTGGGCGGCGACGACATGGCGCTCGCCACCGGCCAGGATCACGCTGCCATGCTCGCTGCGGGTCAGGGCCGCGATCTTGACCTCGCGCGCGACCTGGGCGGCGGCGGCCTCGAAATCCTCAGTCTCGTAGAGGGAGAGGATCTCGGCCTCGTTGGCGAAGAGGATGTCCGTCTCGCCCTTCACGAAGTCGCGGAAGGCGGCGCGGTGGCGGCCCACGCAGAACGGGTCGGAGAGCGTCAGCGCCACCTGGCGCCCGGCGGCATGGGCGGCCTTCGCGGCGGCGCGGAAGGCGGCCTGGGCCTCCGGCGGGTCAAACAGGTAGCCCTCCAGGTAGACCACCTGGGCGCGGGCCACCTCTTGCGCGTCCACATCACCCGGCCCGAAGGTGACGCAGGCGCCGAGATAGGTGTTCATGGTGCGCTGACCATCGGGCGTGACCAGGATCAGGCAGCGGGCGGTGGGGGCGCCGCCCTTCAGGGGCGCGGTCGGGAAATGCACGCCGGCGGCGCGGATGTCGTGCGCGAAGACCGCGCCCAGCTGGTCATCGGCCACCTTGCCCAGGAAGCCCACCCGGGCCCCCAGGGCGGCCGCCACCGCGCAGGTGTTGCCGGCCGACCCGCCCGAGCTTTCCACGCCGGGCGGCATGGCGGCGTAGAGCGCCTCCGCCTCCTCGGTCGAGATCAGCTGCATGCCGCCCTTGTTGAGCTTGCGCGCCGCCAGGAAGGCGTCGTCGGAGGGGGCGAGCACATCCACGATGGCATTGCCGATGCCGAGGATGTCGAGGCTGGGTGCGGTCATGCGGGGGCCTGTGCCGGATTGAGGAGGTGTTCCGGTTAAGCCAGATCGCGCTGAATGCAAATCAGCGAAGGAATCTTCGGGGGGCGGCGTTGCCGGCTGGGGCATGGGCGCTATAACGCCCGCTTCGCCGCCCGCCCAGAAGCAAGGAGCGCCGCACATGTCCATCTTCGGTCGCAAGAAGGATGACGCGCCGGATGCGCCGTCCACGGGGGATTCCATGAACACGACACCGAATCGCGACCAGGACCTGGCCGTTCCCACCTATCGCCAGGCGCCCTCGGCCAATGCGCCGGTGGGCATGCCGCCCAAGCCCGCGACACCCGTCCAGGCCCCGCGCCCGGGCGCGCCGCCGGCCACCGCCCAGGCCCCCCGCCCCCAGGGCGCGGGTGAGCGCCGCACGCTGGTCGTGGGCCGCGGCATCAGCCTGCAGGGCACCGTGAGCGACGCCGAGCGCCTGGTGGTCGAGGGCACGGTGGAAAGCCAGATGATCCAGGCCGCCGAGCTGGCCATCGGCCCCACCGGCGTCTTCCGCGGCGAGGTCCAGGTCGAGGACGCCGAGATCGCGGGCCTGTTCGACGGCAACATCACGGTGCGCGGCAGCCTCGTCATCCGCGCCACCGGCAAGGTGAAGGGCACCGCCCGCTACCGGAAGCTCTCGGTGGAGGAAGGCGGCGCGCTGATGGGCAGCATGGAAATGCTGCCGAGCGAAGGCTGAACCCGACCCGGCCCGCGCTGGGGCTGGCGGCGGCGCTGCCGCTGCTGGCCGCCTGCGTGGCCGATTCGTCGCGCGAAGACGCGGCGGCCCAGGCGCTGCTGGACAGCCAGCGGGCCTCGCTCGCCGCGCTGGGGCAGCCCATGCCCTCGGCCACGGCACCCGCCGCCGCCCCGCGCGGCCCGGGCGCCGTACAGGAATTGCTGGGTGCCGCGCCCGCCACCGTCATCGGCCGACTCGGCGCGCCCAGGCTGCGCCGGCGCGAGGGCGATGCCGAGGTCTGGCTCTATTCCGCCGGGGGCTGCCAGCTCGATTTGATGTTCTACACCAGCCCCCAGGGCCTGCGCGTGACGCATGCCCAGGCCCGCGCCAGCGGCGTGGGCCAGCGGACGGAGGCCGCCTGCCTGCGTGATATCGCGGCCCAGGGGCAGCGCGCCGCCGCCCCTGGCTCCTGACTTGATCGGCCCCTATCTCGACGCCTTCGTGCCGGCCTTCGGGCTGCTGGCGCTGGGGGCGGTGCTGAAGCGCCGCCTGCTGCGTGACGACGCGGTCTGGGCGGGCATCGAGAAGCTGATCTTCTGGGTGCTGCTGCCCTCCCTGCTGGTGGTGGCCATCGGCTCCGTCCGGCTGGGCGAGGTGCCGATCTTCGGCATGATGGCGGCCATCTGGGCGGCGCTGGGCATCGGCACCGTGGTGTCGGTCTGGCTGTCGCGGCGCTTCGGCCAGCCGCACAAATCCATGACCAGCGTGCTGATGGGCGGCATCCGCTTCAACAACCTGGTCGGCTTCGCCATCGCGGGCGCCATGTTCGGCCTGCCGGGCCTCGCGCTCGGGGGGCTCGCCACGGGCATGATCGTGCCCTTCGTGCAGGTGGTGACGACCACGGCCTTCGCCCTGGGCGATGGCGGGCGGGTGCGGCCCTGGCGGCTGCTGAAGCAGTTGGCCCTGAACCCGCTCATCCTGGCCTGCGTGGTGGGCTTCGCCGTGGCGGGGCTGGGCGGTCTGCCCGTGGGTGTGCGGCCGCTGATGGAGACGCTGGGCCGGGCCTCGGTGGCGCTGGGCCTGCTGGCGGTGGGGGCGGCGCTGACGCTGGGCGCGCTCACCGACCGGGTGGCGCTGCAACTCTGGACCGCCGCGCTCAAGCTGGTGGCGGTGCCGGGGCTGACGCTGCTGTTCTGCATGGGGCTGGGGCTGGATTCGCTCGCCACCGCCATGGCGGTGCTGTTCATGGCGCTGCCCACCGCCTCCTCGAGCTACGTGATGGCGCGCGCCATGGGCGGCGATGCGCCGCTGATGGCGGCCATCACCTCCAGCCAGCACCTGCTCTCGGTCATCACCCTGCCGCTCTGGCTGCTGGTGGTGCAGGCGGCGATGGGCGGGCGGTAAGCATCCGTTCAGCATCCCGGGGTAAGCCTTGGCGGACCGGGAAGGGTGCAACATGCGCCGCCGGAAGAGGACCCCAAGATGCCACCACCGGGCGAAGCCGGGCGCGACCCGCGAAAGGGCACTACGCCAGGCCGCGACCCGGCCATCAGCACCGCCCATGCCACCATGCAGTCGCTGCTGGACCACCGGATGAGCCCCTCGCCGGAGAACTACCTGGTCTGGTTCAGCTATCACGCCGGCACCCATCCGGAGCTGCATGACGCGCTGGATGCGCGCCTGGCCACGCAGGGCCGGCTGGAACAGGCCGACCTGAACGAGATGCACGCCCGCTTCTGCGCCGGCGAGCCCCAGGCCCAGGCCATCGGCCAGGTCGCCCGCCAGCTGGAGGCCGCGCTGAACGACGCGGCGGGCATGCTGGGCACGGCGCATGACAACGCGTCGAGCTATGGCACGCGGCTGGAAGGGCTGACCGACACGCTGGAGGCCGCCTTCCCATCACTCAACGAGCCGCTGCGCCGCATCCTGGCCGACACCCAGGCGCTGTGCCACAGCAGCCGCACCCTGGCCCAGCGCCTGGCCGAACGCGCGCGCGAGGCGGAGGCGTTGCGCGACGCCCTGCACGAGGCCCGCCGCGCCGCCGCCACCGATGCGCTGACCGGCCTGCCCAACCGCCGCGCCTTCGAGGAACGCCTGGCCGAGGCGCTGGGCCGCGCCACCGCCGAGCAGGCGCCCCTCTGCCTGCTGATGTTCGACATTGACCACTTCAAGTCGGTCAATGACACCCACGGCCACCCGGCCGGGGATGCCGTGCTGCGGGGCGTGGCCGACACGCTGCGCGAATGGGCCCGCCCGCATGACCGGCTGGCGCGGGTGGGGGGCGAGGAATTCGCCGCCATCCTGCCCGCCACCTGCCGCGGGGCGGCCGCCGGGTTGGCGGATTCGCTGCGCCGCGCCGTGGCGGGGGAGGGCTTCATTATCGGCGCGGAGGGGCAACAGCTTTCGGTCACCATCTCGCTCGGTGTCGCGCAGCTCCAGCCGCCCGAAACGGGCGAGGCGCTGCTGGGCCGGGCCGATGCCGCGCTCTATGACGCGAAGCGCCAGGGGCGGGACCGGGTGGCGCTGGACATGCCGCTCATGCCCGAAGATCCCGCGCGCGAGGATGCGGGCGCCGGGGAGCCGGGGGAGGCGCGGCCGCTTTCCTGGCGGTAGGCGCCGTGCTTTGAGGCGGCACCAGCGAAAGCGCCGCATCTCGCGCCCGACGAGGGCTGGCGCAGGGTGCTTGAACGCCCCCTGTGCCAGGCGTCAATCGCGGCTGCGGAAGCGCGCGTCGTGCCCCAGCGCGCGCCGGCGGGCGTCCACCACCTCGGCGAAGCGCTGGCGCACCACCTGCCGGCCCAGCCGCTGTTCCAGCGGCTTCAGCGAGAAGACCACGCGGGCCATGCGCTGGTAGAATTCCATGTAGACGAGGTTCAGCCCCGCCCCCACCGCCGCCCCCACCAGCGGCACGGCCTGGGCGCCCAGCTTGGTCATCATCGCGGGCGCGTAGCGCAGCACCACATTGGCCATCAGCTGCGCCATCTCCTGCCCGGCCAGCCGCGTGGCCCAGAAGGCGATGTCGGCGTCGTCATCCTCCTCGAGCGGGCCGCCGAAGGCGAAGACCTCGACGCAAGCCGTCCGCACCTCCGGGTCGCGCAGGTCGAGGCCCTGGCCGCGCGCGATGTCGGCCACCGAGCGCATGATGAGGCCCGTGGTCACCGGCAGTTCCGCCAGCGTGGTCGCGAAGCCGCCCATGCCGCCCATGGCGCCGGACAGCGCGCCGCCCAGCTTGTAGGCGGCGCTGCGCTCGGGCCGCGCGCCGGGCTCGAGGCCCAGGATGGCGGTGCGGAAGGCAAGTTCCAGCCCGTCGCGCGCGCGTTCCGCCACCATCTTCTGCACCTCGGGCGGCAGGCGGTTCAGGCCCATCTGGACGAAACGGCCCGCCTGTTCCAGCGCCGACATCAGCCGGCCGCGCGCGGCCAGGTAGTCGGCGGCGGCCTGCGCCAGCACGGCCTCGCTGTCGGGCTGGGTCAGGGTGGTCAGTTCTCCGCTCATCCGCCTGTTCCTTCTTGCGTGGGCGGGGGCGCCCGGGGACAATCGCCCATGCGCCCTGCCCTGCCCGCACTCGCCGCGATCCTGATGGGCCTCGCCACACCCGCACCAGCGCAATTGGGGGGTCCGGCGTTGCCGGTCCAGTCCCCCGCCGCGCCGGAGCTGCTGCAACGGGAGCTGGACCGCGCCTTCGACGCGCTCCGCACCGCCCCCGACGAGGCCGGCGGCCGCATGGCGGAGGCGGCGGTGCGCCAGCTCTGGTCGCGCCAGGCCACGCCGGCCGTGGCGCTGCTGCTGAACCGCGGCATCCGCACCCTGCGCGGCGGCCAGCCAGGCGATGCGCTGGAGGATTTCGACGCCGCCATCCTGCTGGAACCGAGCCTGGCCGATGCCTGGCATTGGCGCGCCCAGGCCCATGCGGCGGTGGGCGACCGGCAGGGCGCGGCGACCGATCTGCGCGGGACGCCTCCGGCGCGCTGCGCAGCTTCCGCGCCGCGCTGGAGATCCACCCCCGCCTGCCCGGCGGCGCGGCCCGGCTGCGCGAGCTGGTGCGGGCCGCGGAAGGCGAGGCGATGTAGCCCGCCCGGCCCTCGCGTGCGAGACTGACGCGAGGGTTGAGGGACATCACAAGTGGGTTTGCAGGACATCCTGGCGGCCTCCGTCTTCTACGAGGTGGCGGCCCTTCTGGTGCTGGGCGCGGCGGGGGGCAT
Organism: Roseococcus thiosulfatophilus; assembly: GCF_017311575.1. Classification (GTDB taxonomy): domain Bacteria; phylum Pseudomonadota; class Alphaproteobacteria; order Acetobacterales; family Acetobacteraceae; genus Roseococcus; species Roseococcus thiosulfatophilus. The sequence goes on along the minus strand of NZ_JAFFQY010000026.1, from coordinate 11,157 downwards.
GGTGGCGCTGCTGCTGCGCCAGCCCCTCATCGTGGGGCTGATCGCGGCGGGCATCCTGGCGGGGCCCTCGGCGCTCGGCATCGCGCAATCGGACGAATACATCGCACTGCTGTCGGAACTGGGCATCGCCGTGCTGCTCTTCCTGGTGGGGCTGAAGCTGGACCTCGGCCTGGTGCGGAGCCTGGGCGCGGTGGCGCTGGCCACGGGCCTCGGGCAGGTGACCTTCACGGCCGTCATCGGCTTCCTGCTGGGCCTGGCCCTGGGGCTGGACGCGCTGACCAGCCTCTATGTGGCGGTGGCGCTGACCTTCAGCTCCACCATCATCATCGTGAAGCTGCTGTCCGACAAACGCGAGATTGACAGCCTGCACGGGCGCATCGCGCTGGGTTTCCTGATTGTCCAGGACATCTTCGTGGTGCTGTGCATGGTGGTGGTCTCCGCACTCGCGGCGGGCCAGGGGCAGGCCTCGGCGGCGGCGGGGCTGCTGCGGGTGCTGCTAGGCGGCGTGGTCATGCTGGTGGTGGTGGGCGTGGTGATCCGTTACCTGGCGCAGCCGGTCACGTCGCGGCTCGCCCGGGCGCCGGAGTTGCTGGCGGGCTTCGCCATCGGCTGGGCGGCGCTGCTGGCGGCGATCGGCGATTATGTCGGCCTCGGCAAGGAACTGGGCGGGCTGCTGGCGGGCGTGGCGCTGGCCTCCACCCCCTTCCGCGAGGCGATCGCGGCGCGGCTGTCCAGCCTGCGGGACTTTCTTCTGTTGTTCTTCTTCATCGCGCTGGGGTCGCGCCTCGACCTGGGCGGCCTGGGCGAACAGGCCTTCGCCGCCATGGTGCTGTCGGTCTTCGTGCTGGTGGGCAACCCGCTGATCGTGGTCGCGATCATGGGCTATATGGGCTACCGCCGCCGCACCGGGCTGCTGGCCGGGCTGACGGTGGCGCAGATCAGCGAATTCTCCTTGATCTTCATGGCGATGGGCGTGGCGCTGGGGCATGTGGCCGAGGCCTCGCTCGGCCTGGTCACGCTGGTGGGCATGGTGACCATCGCAGCCTCGACCTACATGATCACGCATTCGCACCGGCTGGCGGCCTGGCTCGACACGCCGCTCAAGCTGTTCGAGCGGCGCGAACCCTGGCGCGAGGCCCAGGCGAGCGGCGACACCGGCCCCGACCCGGATGGCGCCGATGTGGTGGTCTTCGGCCTGGGCCGCTTCGGCGACGCCATTTCCCGCCGGCTGCGCGACCGCGGGCTGCGCGTGCTGGGCGTGGATTTCGACCCGGAGGTGGTGCGCCGCTGGCACCAGGCGGGCCTGCCCGCGATCTATGGCGATGCGAGCGACCCGGAACTGATCGCATCCCTGCCGCTGGAGGGGGTGCGCTGGGTGGTCTCGGCCGCGCCCGCCGTGCGCGGCGGGCTGACGCAGGAGGACCATCGCCTGGCGCTGCTGGACGGGCTGAAGGCGGTGCATTTCACCGGCCGCGCCGCCGTCACGGCCCATGCCGCGAGCGAGGCCGAAGCGTTGCGCGCCCGTGGCGCCGACCTGGTGCTGCTGCCCTTCCACGACGCGGCCGCACGGGCGGCGGAGCTGGTGGCGGAGGGGTGAATCAGCCGCCCAACACCCTTCTGAGCGCGGCATGGAAGGGCTTGGGCCGCAGCGCCTCGTCGAAGGGCAGGCCGCGGGTGCGCTGGCCATCGGCGCGGGCCACGCCCGCCTCCTCCGCCAGCCAGGAATTGCGGTCGGTCAGGCCCCAGGTCAGGACCGTGCGCGCGCCGCCCTCGATGGCGGCCGACAGGAAGCGCGTCACGTAGTCCGCCACCGCCGCGTCCCGCTCGGGGATGGTGGGGGCGAGCTGGTCCGGCTCCCGCACATCCAGCTCGGTGATGAGGACGGCCAGCCCCAGCCCGCGCAACGCCTGGACGAAGGCCAGGAAGGGCTCGGCCCGGAAGGGGTCGCGCATTTGCAGATGCGCCTGGATGCCCACCGCGTCCAGCGGCACCTGGCGCTCCACCAGCCGGCGCACGACGCGCAGCAGGCGCTGGCGCTTGGCCTCGGCCCAGGGCGTGTCGGCCTCCACGCCGTAATCGTTCAGCGTGAGGCGCAGCGTGGCGTCCAGCCCGCGCGCGAGGCGCAGCGCGCGCTCGAGATAGCCGGGGCCCAGCGCCCGGAGCCAGGGCGTGGGCCGCAGATCATCCTGGGTGGGGCTGGGATTGTCGCTGCCGGGCGGGTTGGCGATGACCTCGTTCAGCACGTCCCAGTCGCGGATGTAGGAATGCGTCTCGCGCAGGACGGCGGTGAAATGCGCCTCCATGACGGCGGCGGCGCGCGCCTCGCCCTGGGCGAGCGCGGGTTCCAGCCAGGCGGGGTTGGCGATGTGCCACAGCAGCGCATGGCCGCGCAGCCGCTGCTGGTGGGTGCGGGCGAAGAGGGCGATGCTGCGGAGCGGCCCGAACTCGAAGCGGCCGGGCTCGGGCTGCAGCGCGTCCCACTTGGCCTCCCATTCCGGCACCAGAAGCTCCGCCTCGCGCGCCACCAGGGCGGCATAGGCGGGGTCCGATTGCAGCAGGTCATGGCGGATGGCGGTGCCGAAGGTGATGCCCCGCGCGCGGGTGACGGCACGCAGCCCTTCGGCCTGGGCGGCGCTGCCGCGCGGCAGGAAGGGGGTGGCCACGGCGGCCAGCGCCAGGCGACGCGGCAGGCGCACCCTCAGGCGGCCTGCTGGGCGGGAAGGGCGTTGCCATTGGCCGCCACCTCCCGCGCCATGGCCTGGCGGTAGCGGTCCCGCCGCCAGCAGAGCAGCTTCCAGGCCGCGCGCGCGGCGAGGCCCGAGACGCGGCCGCGCGGCTCCAGCCCGATGGACTTGAAGATCATGCCCATCCCGCGCTCGATATGGCGGAAGCGATAGAAGCCCATGGCCCGGCCCATATAGCCCGTGATGCAGCGGTTGTGCTCATAGGCCACGCCCGGCGCGTCATTGCTGCAATGGAAGGCGAAGGCGAGTTCGTCATCCTCCGTCTCGCCCACGCGGCCGAGCGCCACGCGCAGCCGCTTGGGGAAGGAGAGGTTCTCGCGCGCCAGGTAGCGCTTCATATGGTCGTAGAAGAGCTTGAAATGCCGGTACTCATCGGCCGCGATGAGGCGGCAGATCTCCTTCAGCACCGGCTCGTCCGAGGCCTCGCCCAGCGCGGTGTAGTAGCTGCTGGTGCCCGTCTCCACCATGCAGCGCGCGATGAGTTCGCCCGTGCGGGAGCCGCGGATGGAGGCATCGGCCTTGATGTCGATCGTGTAGCCGGCGCGATAGCGCGCGAAGGCGGCGGGATAGTCGAAGGAGGCGTCGGCGAGGCTGGCCCAGCGGCCCAGCGCGTCGCCATGCTGCACCTCTTCCACGGCCCAGTTGTCGGCGGCGTATTGGAAGTCCGGGTCGTCGCGGAAGACGCTCTTCAGGTAGAGGGCGTAGTCATCGCCATTGCGCTCGACCATGGCGGCGGCCTTGACCAGGGGGATGACCTCCGGGTCCACCTTCGACGGGTCGAAGCGGTCCCAGGCAACCTGATCCAGTGTCCAGTGCTTCATGCCCCGCGCGACCCCTGCGCCGGCGTCCCGGCTTGCGATTCCCAAGATGATGGGGCCGCACAGCCCCGCCCGTCACTGGGGAGATGCGCCGGGAACCGCGCCTTTTCAAGCCGCTTGCGCGGCGTCCTTCATGGCGCGCATCGCCAGGAGGTGGTTCATCGCGGCCTCGCGCTTCTCGGGCGTGTCATTGGCGGCGGCGGCCTGGTAGTCGCGCTCCGCCGCCTCGATCAGGCGCTCGGCCTCGGCGCGGGAAAGGCTGGCCACCGGCACGGCCGTGTCGGCCAGGACGGTGACGCGGGTGGGGCCCACCTCGGCGAAGCCGCCGCGCACGAACATGCGCTCCGTCTCCTGGCCGTTCTCGCGCACGGAGATCACGCCGCCGCGCAGCGTCACGATCATGGGGACGTGCCCGGGCAGCACGCCCATGTCGCCCTCGGCGGCGGGAATGATCACCATCTCGACGGGCCGGGAGAGCAGCAGCTTCTCCGGCGAGACGAGTTCCAGTTCGAACGTGGCCATGTGCCCACCCATTCCATCAAGCGCCACCCGAAGAGAGGGGTGCCGTCCTCCGAGGATCCGGCCGCAACGCGGCCGGCGCCGCCCAACCGACTTGCCCCTCAGGCGCGCCCGTGGCGCGGCGTAGCCAAGGCGGCGAACGCCGCCGCCCGGCGCCTGAGGGCTTAGATCAAGCCGCCTGCTTCAGCTTCTCGGCCTTCGCCACGGCCTCTTCCACCGTGCCCACCATGTAGAAGGCGGCCTCCGGCAGGTGGTCATACTCGCCCTTGCAGATGGCGGCGAAGCTGCGGATCGTGTCCTCCAGCTTCACGAAGACGCCGGGCGAGCCGGTGAAGACCTCGGCCACGTGGAAGGGCTGGGACAGGAAGCGCTGGATCTTGCGCGCGCGCGCCACGATCAGCTTGTCCTCTTCCGACAGCTCGTCCATGCCGAGAATGGCGATGATGTCCTGCAGCGACTTGTAGGTCTGCAGGATCTTCTGGACCTCACGCGCCGTCTCGTAATGCTCGGTGCCCACCACGCGGGGGTCCATGGCGCGGCTGGTGGAGTCCAGCGGGTCCACGGCCGGGAAGATGCCCAGCTCCGCGATGGAGCGGTTGAGCACCGTCGTCGCGTCCAGGTGCGCGAAGGAGGTGGCGGGTGCCGGGTCGGTCAAGTCGTCGGCGGGCACGTAGATGGCCTGCACCGAGGTGATCGAACCCTTCTTCGTGGAGGTGATGCGCTCCTGCAGGGCGCCCATGTCGGTGGCCAGCGTCGGCTGGTAGCCCACCGCGGAGGGGATGCGGCCCAGCAGCGCCGACACTTCCGCGCCGGCCTGGGTGAAGCGGAAGATGTTGTCCACGAAGAACAGCACGTCCTGGCCCTGCTCATCGCGGAAATATTCCGCGATGGACAGGCCCGACAGCGCCACGCGGGCGCGCGCACCCGGCGGCTCGTTCATCTGGCCATACACGAGGGCCACCTTGGAGCCATCGGTGCTGCCATCGTCGTTCAGCTTGATGACGCCCGCATCCACCATCTCGTGGTAGAGGTCATTGCCCTCGCGCGTGCGCTCACCCACGCCGGCGAAGACGGACACGCCGCCATGCGCCTTCGCGATGTTGTTGATGAGTTCCTGGATGGTGACGGTCTTGCCCACGCCGGCGCCGCCGAACAGGCCGATCTTGCCGCCCTTCAGGTAGGGGGCCAGCAGGTCAATGACCTTGATGCCCGTGACGAGGATTTCGGCGGAGGTCGCCTGGTCCTCGAAGGAGGGGGCCTCGCGGTGGATGGTGTAGGTCTTCTCGGCCTTCACCGGCCCGCGTTCGTCAATCGGCTCGCCGATCACGTTCAGGATGCGGCCCAGCGTGGCGTTGCCGACGGGCACCGAGATGCCCGCGCCGGTGTCCACCACCTCGGAGCCGCGAACGAGGCCGTCCGTGGTGTCCATGGCGATGCAGCGCACCGTGCGCTCGCCCAGGTGCTGCGCGACTTCGAGGACCAGGGTGGCCTCGCCGATCTGCACCTTCAGCGCGTTCATGATCGCCGGCAGCTCGGAGGGGAACTGCACGTCCACCACGGCGCCGAGCACCTGGGTCACCTGACCGACATTGTTCTTCATGGCCTGCATATCCCTCGGGTCAGAGCGCCTCAGCGCCGGAGATGATCTCGATCAGCTCGCGGGTGATGTTCGCCTGGCGTGTGCGGTTGTAATTGAGAGTGAGCTTGTTGATCATGTCGCCCGCGTTGCGCGTGGCGTTGTCCATGGCCGTCATGCGGCTGCCCTGCTCGCCCGCGGCGCTGTCCAGCAGCGCGCGATAGACCTGGATGGCCAGGTTCTGCGGCAGGATCTGCGCGAGGATCTCCTCCTCGGACGGCTCATATTCGTAGATCGGCGCGGGGCCCTCGGCCGGCGCCACCTCGGGCAGCGGCGCGGGGATCAGGCGCTGCTCGACCGGCGTCTGGCTGATCACGTTGCGGAAGCGGTTGTAGACCAGCGCGCAGACGTCGAACTCGCCCGCCTCGAACATCGCGGAGATGCGGGCCGTGATGTCCTGCGCCTCCTCGAAGCCGATGCGCTTCTTGCCGGCGAAGGTGATCTCGCCCACGAAGCGGCTGGGGAATTCGCGCTTCAGATAGGCCGCGCCCTTGCGGCCCACCGACAGGATCTTGACCGTCTTGCCCTCGGCCTCCAGCGCCCGGATGCGGTTGCGCGCGAAGCGCCCCACATTGGTGTTGAAGGGGCCGGCCAGGCCGCGATCGGCCGTGACCACCACGAGCAGATGGACCTTGTCGGCCCCCGTGCCCACCAGAAGGCGCGGCGCGTCCGGGTTGCCGGCCACCGAGGCGCCGAGCGAGGCCAGCATGCGCTGCATCCGCTCGGCATAGGGGCGGGCGGCCTCCGCCTGGGCCTGCGCGCGGCGCAGCTTGGCGGCAGCCACCATCTTCATCGCCTGCGTGATCTTTCGCGTGGATTTCACGCTGTTGATCCGCGTACGCAGTGCCTTCAGGCTGGCCATGGGCGTCTATTCCAGCCTGATCAGGTGAAGGACTTGGCGAAGTCGTCCAGGAAGGCGACCAGCTTGGCCTCGACATCCTTCTTGATCTCACGATCCGTGCGGATCGAGGCCAGGATGTCCGGCGCGCTGGACTTCAGCCCGGAGAGCAGCCGCGCCTCGAACTCGCCCACCTTGGAGATGGGCAGCTTGTCGAGGTAGCCGCGCGTGCCGGCGAAGATCGCGACCACCTGCTCCTCGACCGGGACGGGCTTGAACTGGGGCTGCTTCAGCAGCTCCGTCAGGCGCGCGCCGCGGGCGAGCAGCGACTGGGTGGTGGCGTCCAGGTCGGAGGCGAACTGGGCGAAGGCCGCCATCTCACGATACTGGGCCAGCTCCAGCTTGATCTTGCCGGCCACCTGCTTCATCGCCTTGATCTGCGCGGCGGAACCGACGCGCGAGACCGAGATGCCGACGTTCACCGCGGGGCGGATGCCCTTGTAGAACAGCTCGGTCTCCAGGAAGATCTGGCCGTCGGTGATCGAGATCACGTTGGTCGGGATATAGGCGCCCACGTCACCGGCCTGGGTCTCGATGACCGGCAGCGCCGTCAGCGAACCCGCGCCGAAATCGTCGTTCATCTTCGCCGCGCGCTCGAGCAGGCGGCTGTGCAGGTAGAACACGTCACCCGGATAGGCCTCGCGGCCCGGCGGACGGCGCAGCAGCAGCGACATCTGGCGGTAGGAGACGGCCTGCTTGGACAGGTCGTCATAGAAGATGACCGCGTGCATGCCGTTGTCGCGGAAGAACTCGCCCATGGCGCAGCCCGTGTAGGGCGCCAGGAACTGCATGGGCGCCGGGTCCGACGCCGTGGCGGCCACGATGATGGAGTATTCGAGCGCGCCGCTCTCCTCCAGCTGCTTCACCAGCTGGGCGACGGTCGAACGCTTCTGCCCCACCGCGACATAGATGCAGTAGAGCTTCTGCTTCTCGTCGCCCGTGGCGTTGACGGACTTCTGGTTGATGATCGTGTCCACGATCACCGCCGTCTTGCCGGTCTGGCGGTCGCCGATGATCAGCTCGCGCTGGCCGCGGCCGATGGGGATCAGCGCGTCAATGGCCTTGATGCCGGTCTGCATCGGCTCATGCACCGACTTGCGCGGCATGATGCCGGGCGCCTTCAGCTCGGCGCGGCGGCGGACCACATCCGTCAGCGGGCCCTTGCCGTCGATGGGGTTGCCGAGACCGTCCACGACGCGGCCCAGCAGGCCCTTGCCCACCGGCACGTCCACGATCGAGCCGGTGCGGCTGACCGTGTCGCCTTCCTTCACGCCCTGGTCATTGCCGAAGATCACGACGCCGACATTGTCGGTCTCGAGGTTCAGCGCCATGCCCTTCACGCCGGCGGAGGGGAAGTCCACCAGCTCACCGGCCATCACGTTCTGCAGGCCGTAGACGCGGGCGATGCCGTCGCCCACCGTCAGCACCGTGCCCACCTCGGCCACATTGGCCTCGGCGTCGAAGCTCGCGATCTGCTGCTTCAGGATCTCCGAAATCTCAGCCGGACGGATTTCCATCTCAGGCGGCCCCCTTCATGGCGAACTGCAGGCGCTGCAGCTTGGACTTGAGCGAATTGTCGTAGAGACGCGAGCCGACCCGGATGATCAGCCCACCGAGAATGTTGGTGTCCACCTTCTCCGCCAGCTTCACGCCGGAGAAACCGGCTTCCGTCAGCCGGGCCGTGACGGCCGCGCGCTGCGTGTCGGTCAGCGGGAAGGCGGTGGTGACATGCGCGACCTGCTGGCCACGGCGTTCCGCGAGCTTGGCGCCGAAGGCGGCCGCGATCTCAGGCAGGTGCGACAGGCGGCGATTCGCGATCAGCACGCCCACGAAGTTGGTGATTTCCTTGCCGGCCTTGGCCTTTTCCAACAGGGCGAAGATCGCGCGCTGCTGGTCGGCGGCGGAAAGCCGGGGGTCCTGCACGAAGGCGCGGAAGGTCTGGTCCTCGCGATAGAGCTTGAACAGCCCGTCGAGGTCATTGGCGATACGGTCCAGCGCGCCGGCATCGGCCTGGCGCGCGTCATCCGCGAGGCCCAGCAGGGCCAGCGCATAACGCGCGGCAACGCCGCCATTGGCTGGCGCGTCGGTGGAAATGGTCTCGGCGCCCACTGTGCGGTCCCGGTCCTGTTCCTGAAGGCCGGCGGGGCCATCCCCCTCCAGCGCGGGCGCCTTAACATAGGCATTGCTGCACGGCAACCAAGCGAGGCCGCCTGATCACCCCTTCGCGCGGATCACGTCCATCAGCCGGCGCAGGATTTCGGGCACGCCCTCGCCCGTGGCGCCCGAGGCGAGCATGACCGGCGCGCCCACGGCGCGTTCCAGCGCCTTCATCCGCGAGGTGCGGGCCTGGGGCGTCATGGCGTCCAGCTTGTTCAGCACCACGATCTCCGGCCGGTCCTCCAACCCCGCGCCATATTCCGCCAGTTCATGGCGGATCAGGCGGTAGGCGCCGGCGGGGTCGGCCTGGCTGCCGTCAATCAGGTGCAGCAGCACCTTGCAGCGCTCCACATGCCCCAGGAACCTGGTGCCGAGGCCAGCCCCCTCCGAAGCACCCTCGATCAGCCCCGGGATGTCCGCCAGGACGAATTCCTCGGTGGCGTTGAGGCGCACCACGCCCAGCTGCGGGTGGAGCGTGGTGAAGGGGTAGTCCGCGATCTTGGGCTTGGCCGCCGTCACGGCGGCCAGGAAGGTGGATTTGCCGGCATTGGGCAGGCCGACCAGCCCCGCATCCGCGATCAGCTTCAGGCGCAGCCAGACCCAGCGTTCCTCGCCCGGCCAACCCTTGTCGGCGCGGCGGGGGGCGCGGTTGGTGCTGGTCTTGTAATGGGCGTTGCCGCGGCCGCCATCGCCGCCCTGGCAGAGCAGGACGCGCTTGCCGGGGGCATCGAGGTCCGCGACCAGGGTCTCGCGGTCCTCGTCCAGGATCTGGGTGCCGACGGGGACTTTCAGGACCACATCCTCGGCGGCCGCGCCGGTGCGGTCGCTGCCGGCGCCGTTGCCGCCCTTGCGGGCCTTGAAATGCTGGGCGTAGCGGTAGTCGATGAGAGTGTTCAGCCCCTCCACCGCCTCCGCGTAGACGCTGCCGCCGCGGCCGCCATTGCCGCCATCGGGTCCACCGAACTCGATATACTTCTCGCGCCGGAAGGCGATGACGCCGTCACCGCCATCGCCCGACTTCAGATAGACCTTGGCTTCGTCGAGGAATTTCATGTTCTGTGCCGCCGCGAGATATTCTGTGCCGCCGCGCAGATAGCCGCCACGCCAACCCTATCTGCGCGGCGGCAAGGGGGGCGGCGCCCCCCTACCCCCCCCCCCGGAATTGGGGTCGGGGTGGCGGGGCCGGAAACGAAAACGGGGGCCGCGAAGGGCCCCCGCCTGATCCTATACCAGGTTCGGCGCGGTCACTCCGCGGCGAGCTTGGGCGCCTCGATCGAGACATGCACGCGGCCTTCGGCCTTGCGCTCGAACTTCACATGGCCCTCGATCAGGGCGAAGAGCGTGTGGTCGCGGCCGACGCCGACATTGCGGCCCGCCTTCATCTTGGTGCCGCGCTGCTTCACCAGGATGTTGCCGGCCAGCACATGCTCGCCACCGAACTTCTTCACGCCGAGCCGCTGCCCGGGAGAGTCGCGGCCGTTGCGCGAGGAGCCGCCTGCCTTCTTGTGTGCCATCTGGGGTGTCTCCTGTTCAGGCGGCCGCGCCGATGCTGGCCACGCGCAGCACGGTCATGTGCTGGCGGTGGCCGCGCTTGCGGCGGCTGTTCTTGCGGCGGCGCTTCTTGAGGATCAGCACCTTGTCGCCGCGGGTCTGCTCGAGCACGGTGGCCGTCACGGCGGCACCGGGCACGGTGGGCGCGCCGATGTGCAGCCCGCCCTCGCCGCCCATGGCCAGCACCTCATGGAAGGTGATGGTGGCGCCGGGCTCGGCCTCCAGCTTTTCGACGGCGAGCACCGCATTGGGTGTCACCCGGTATTGCTTTCCGCCGGTGCGGATCACTGCAAAGGTCATCACACGCGCCTCTCGGGCCGCCGCGTGGCGTAAACGGGCCCGCATCACTTGAAAATGGGTCGGCGGCCCTTGGGCGAACCCCAAGAACCACCACGGGCGACACGCCAGCGCCGCCCGGGAGTGGGAGCGTTTAGGGTCCGGGGGCCAGCGAGTCAAGCGGTGGGACGGTTGCGCTGGGCCGCGGGGCCGACTATGAACGCGCCCGTTCGGACAGGTGGCGGAGTGGTCGATCGCGTCGGTCTCGAAAACCGAAGTAGGTGCAAGCCTACCGTGGGTTCGAATCCCACCCTGTCCGCCAGTTCCCTGAGGCGTCCCGCTCTCCGCCAGACCGACCGCCGCGCTGAGTGGCAGGCTTCCTGGGGTTTTCGGGGCAGACCTGTTGACTGGCTCGGCGCGGCGAAGGCGGGAAATCGGTCTCCGGAGGCCAGTTCTCTCCGGACCTCCTGACTTGGCCGATTTAGTACGGAACGCAGAAACCCAGGTAAGAGGCCGGTCTCAGGCCGGTGTGCGATTGCCCTGGTTCGAACCTCACTT
>NZ_JAFFQY010000025.1 GCF_017311575.1 Roseococcus thiosulfatophilus | reverse complement strand
ACATTCGGCGGCACGGCGGCCAGTAGCGCCCGGCCTCAGCGGATGGCGGCCATTCCGGAGCACTCCTCCAGCTGGGGCGGCATGGCCGTCACCTCGTGCAGGTGCAGGCCCGGCGCGAGTTCCTCCGCGCGGTCCGGCCGGGTGAGGCGGCGCAGCGCCGCCGCCATCGCCGCCTCGCCCGCCCGCCAGCGGTCGGCCAGGGTGGCGGTGGAGAAGTCGAAGGCCTTGCCCGGCCCCGCCTCGTCGAAGGCGGCGCGGTAGCCCATCAGCACCACGGTGGCCCGCGCGCCCACACCGGCGGCGCGCAACAGCTGCGCCACCTCGGGGTCCGCGCGCCGGTCCTCGGGCAGGTGGCGCGCCAGCGAGGCCATGCGCGCCCGCACCTCCCACTCCCGCGCATGGGCGACCAGCGCCTGGCGCGTCTGGTTGCCGAAGGCGAGGTCCGCCGCGCGCGCCAGGGCGGCGGAGAGGCGCCGCGGTCGCTGGCCCGTGCGGTGGAAGAGCTCCACGACGAGACAGGTCAGCGCCTCCTCCCCCACCTCGCGGAGAATAAGGTCGAGGGGGGCATTGGCCGACAGCCCGCCATCCACCAACCGCCGCCCCTCCAGCTCGACCGGCGGAAACAGGCCGGGCATGGCGCTGGAGGCCAGGATGTGCTCCGCCGTCAGCCAATCCCCGCGCGCGGTGTCGAACACCACGCGCGCCCCCGTCTCCACATCGGTGGTGACGATGGACAGGCGCGTGGGCCCGCGGTTCAGCCGGTCAAGGTCGAGCGTGGCATCCAGCCGCGCGCGGAGCGGCGCCATGTCATAGAAGGCCCGCCCGCCGCCCAGGCGCAGGTCGGGGCGGAACAGGCCGGGGCGGCCCATCAGCAGCGTCTGCCAGGCGGCGGCGCGGTTGTGCGCGGCGCGCCAGGCGCCCCTGGCCGGGGGCGGGCCGAGCAGGAAGGTGGTCAGCGGCGTGGGCTCCTGCGCCAGGGAACTCCAGAACCCGCGCAAGGCGGCACCGCCCTGGCCCGGCGGGGCGGCCGCGAAGAGCGCCGCGTTGACGGCCCCCACGGAGCTGCCCGCGATCCAACGGGGCATGGGCTGGCCGGAGGCCTCCAGCGCGGCGCAGGCCCCGGCCTCGAAGGCGCCCAGCGCGACGCCGCCCGAGAGCACCAGCGCGGCGGGGGATGGTAGCGCGCTCATCAGGAAGCCGGGCCGGAGGTGCCTGGCCCCCGGCACGCCTCCGCCGCCACCCGGCGCCGGGCGGCGGGAACGAGGTGGAAGCCGGCCGCGGCGAAGGCATGGGCGGTGGCGCGGCCAACGCCGCTGGAGGCGCCGATGATCGCGATGCTGCGCGGCGAGGGGGACATGGGAACTCCGGCAAAGTGTCGCTGCTACAACCCGCCCCGGGCACGGAAGTTCCGCCATGCCATCCGGCAACCCATCGGTGCGGGCAGGGTTTTTCCCAGACGGTGCGGCGCCACGGCCCCACCGCGAGCCACGCCGACCCCGATGCCCACCCCAGCCGGAGGACTTCGCGATGCGTGTCATCCCCACCCGCGCCCATGGGGCGCTGGACTACCTCGTCGGCCTGATCCTGGTCCTGGCGCCCATGCTCCTGGGCTTCGCCGACCGCGGCCCGGCCCAGCTCGTGCCGCAGGTGATGGGCGTGCTCATCATCGGCCTCGCCATGCTGACGGACTACGAGATGGGGCTGCTGCGGCTGATCCCGATGCCGGTCCATCGGTTGGTGGACCTGGGCGCCGGCGGCTTCCTGCTGGTCTCGCCCTGGGTGTTCGGCTTCGCGGGCTTCATCGCCTGGCCCCACATCCTCTTCGGGATTTCCATCCTCGTGGTGGCGCATTTCAGCCAAACCACCCCCTCCACGCCGGCCGCGCCCTATGGCGGCAGCGGCCCCGGCCGGCCGTGACGCGGGGCGCGTGGTGCGGCGGGGCGGCGGCTGCCGCGCCCGCTACCACCAGGGCGTGGTGAAGGAGAAATAGAGCGCCGCCCCGGCCAGCAGCACCGCCAGCGCCACCAGCAGCGGCACGCGCGCGGGGCTTGGCCCCGTGCGGCCGCCGACCCCGCGCGAGGCGCTCTCCGCGCCACGCTCCGCCGCGCGGGCGGCCGTCACCTCCGCGGTGGTGGGGGAGACGCCGCCCGCCTCGTCATCGGTGCCGAGCGGCGAGGCGGCGGGGTCCAGCACAGGCAGCTTGTCGCCCGTGGCGCCCGCCTCGATGTCGCGCCGCAGATGCGTGACATTGGGGGACGCGGTGGCGAGCGGGGTGGGACGCGGACGGGGCGTGATCTCCGTCGGGTCGTCGTGGCGTGGCAGGTCGTTCTTACCGGTCATGGGTTGCCCTCTTCCGAAGGGCAACGCGCCGGCAGGGCAACGGGTTTCAGCCCGCCCCCCGCCTTGGGCGTGTCAGGCCGAGAGCGCCGCCTTGATGGCCGCCAGCGCCTCGTCCAGCTTGTCGCCATCGGGGCCGCCGGCCTGGGCCATCTCGGGCCGCCCGCCGCCGCCCTTGCCGCCGACCGCGCCCGAGGCCGCGCGCACCAGCGCCACCGCATCGGCGCGGCCCTTGGCCACCTCGCCCACGCCGACCACGATGCTGGCCTTGCCGCCCTCGTTGGACACCAGCGCGGCCACGTCGGCCGTGCCGGACTTCAGGATGGCTTCCGCGAGGCCCTTCAGTTCGCGGCCGGGCACATCGCCCATGTCGCGCAGCGCCACGCGCAGCCCGCCCACCACCTCGACCTCGGCGCTGCTGCCGGTGGCGAGCTTCTTCCGGGTCTCGGCCAGGTCGCGCTCCAGCTTGCGGCGTTCCTCGATGAGGGTGGCCACGCGTGCGGGCAGGTCGGCGGGGGTGACCTTCAGCGCCAGCGCCGCCTCGCGCAGCAGCCGTGCCTCGGCCTCCACCACGGCAAGGGCGGCGGCACCCGTCACGGCCTCCACGCGGCGCACGCCGGCGCTGACCGCGCCCTCGGCCACCAGGCGGAGCAGGCCGATATCGCCGGTGCGGCGCACATGCGTGCCGCCGCAGAGTTCGATGGAGTAGTGGCCGCCGCGCTCGGTCGCCGCCTCGTCACGGCCCATGGCGACGACGCGGACCTCCTCGCCATACTTCTCGCCGAAAAGGGCCATCGCCCCCTCGGCCACGGCGGCCTCAGGCGTCATGAGGCGGGTGGTGACCTCGGCGTTCTCGCGGATGCGGGCATTCACCTCGGCCTCGACCCAGGCGAGGTCCTCGGCCGCGATGGGCGTGGGCTGGGAGACGTCGAAGCGCAGCCGGTCGGGCGCCACCAGCGAGCCCTTCTGGGCCACATGGGTGCCGAGGCGCCGGCGCAGCGCCTCATGCAGCAGATGGGTGGCGGAATGGTGCGCGCGGATGGCGGAGCGGCGGGTGTGATCCACCTCCGCCACCACGGCCTGGCCCACGCTGATGTCGCCCTGCTCGACCACGCCGAGATGCACGAACACATCCCCCAGCTTCTTCTGCGTGTCGCGGATGCGGATGAGGCCGTCGGCCGTGCGGATGACGCCGGCATCGCCCTGCTGGCCGCCGCTCTCGCCGTAGAAGGGGGTCTGGTTGAGGATGACGGCCACCTCGCGCCCCACCGCCACGGAGTTGACGGGCGAGCCGCCGGCCAGGATGGCGGTGATGGTGCCCTCCGCGCGCTCGGTGCTGTAGCCGAGGAATTCGGTGGCCCCGACCTTCTCCTTCACGTCGAACCAGACGGTTTCCGTGGCCGCCTCGCCGCTGCCGGCCCAGGCGGCGCGGGCGCGCTGCTTCTGCTCGGCCATGGCGGCCTCGAAGCCCGCCACGTCCACCGCGCGGCCCTCGGCGCGCAGCGCGTCCTGCGTCAGGTCCAGCGGGAAGCCGTAGGTGTCGTAGAGGCGGAAGGCGACCTCGCCCGGCAGGGGCTCGTTTTCGCCCAGCTTCTCCTTCTCGCCCTCCAGCAGGTGCAGGCCGCGTTCCAGCAGGGAGCGAAAGCGCGTCTCCTCCAGCTGGAAGGTCTCGGTGATGAGGCCGGCGGCGCGGGAGAGTTCGGGGTAGGCCGCGGCCATCTGCCGCTCGAGCACCGGGAAGAGGCGGTGCAGCAAGGGCTGCTCGGCGCCCATCATGTGGGCGTGGCGCATGGCGCGGCGCAGGATGCGGCGCAGCACATAGCCGCGGCCCTCATTGGAGGGCAGCACGCCATCAGCCATCAGGAAGGCGCCGGCGCGCAGGTGGTCCGCAACCACGCGGTGGCTGGCACGGAAGGCGCCGTCCGGCTCCTGCCCGGTCAGGTGCGCGCTCTCCAGGATGATCGCGCGGAAGGTGTCGGTGTCGTAGTTGTCGTGCTTGCCCTGCAGGATGGCGGCGAAGCGCTCCAGCCCCATGCCGGTGTCAATGGAGGGGCGGGGCAGCGGGTTGCGCGTGCCCTTCGGCTCCTCCAGGAACTGCATGAAGACGAGGTTCCAGATCTCGATGAAGCGGTCGCCATCCTCATCGGGGCTGCCGGGCGGGCCGCCGGGAATGCCCTCGCCATGGTCGTAGAAGATTTCGCTGCACGGGCCGCAGGGGCCGGTGTCGCCCATGCGCCAGAAATTGTCGTCGGTCGGGATGCGGATGATGCGGCTGTCGGGCAGCCCCGCGATCTTGCGCCAGAAGCCCGCCGCCTCCTCATCCTCCGAATAGACCGTGACCAGCAGCTTCTCCTTCGGCAGCGCGAAATCCTTCGTGATCAGCGTCCAGGCGTGCTGGATGGCCTGTTCCTTGAAGTAGTCGCCGAAGGAGAAATTCCCCAGCATCTCGAAGAAGGTGTGGTGGCGGGCGGTGTAGCCCACATTGTCCAGGTCATTGTGCTTGCCGCCCGCGCGCACGCATTTCTGCGCGGTGGTGGCGGTGCTGTAGGGGCGGCGCTCGGCCCCCGTGAACACGTTCTTGAACTGCACCATGCCGGAATTGGCGAACATCAGCGTGGGGTCGTTGCGCGGCACCAGCGGGCTGCTCTCGACCACGGCATGGCCGTGGCGGGCGAAGTAGCCCAGGAAGGTGGCGCGGATGTCGTTGCTGCTGCTGCTCATGGCCCGTGCTGTAGCGTGGCGCCGGTTTCCCCTCAAGTTGGGGGAATGATCCGGATTGTGCCCGATGGCCGGGACGCTCTAGCCTGCCGCCATGCCGGTCGCGATGCCCACACCCCGGATCATGCTGCGGCGCCTGGGCTTCACCGCGCTCTACCACTATGCGCCGCTGGAAGCGCTGCCCGGGATTGTCTCCCGCGTCACCGGCCGGCCGGGCGAATGGACGGACTGCGAACTGCGCCTGCACGCCAGCCCCGGCTGGTCCTGGGGCGGCAAGCGGCTGTTCCGCGACTATTCCCTGGTGGATTTCGAACTGCGCCTGACCAATCGTGGCGCCTACACCTACTTCTTCGGCGGCGAGCCGAGCCGCTGGGGCCTGCTGAAGAACCTCGACCTCTCCGCCGCCCGCCCGATCGAGGAGCAGGGCTGGGGCGTGGTGCGCGTGGCCCTGGAGGACATGCTGGCCCGCTATGACGGCCCGGTCTTCTGCCGGCCCGATGACCGCGCCGTGGTGATCCGCGGCGGGTATGAGGGGCCGGGCGCGGTGCGCCCCCTGCCCGTCTGATGCGGCGGCACGGCCCTTGCAACCACCCCATGCCTGACCGCCCACAGGCCGGGTCCTGCCCACCTCCTGGGCAGATGATTGCTGGAGACTGCCACATGTTTCGCCGCCAACTGATCCTGGGGGGTGCCGCCGCCACCCTCGCCGCCCCCGCGCTGGTCCCTTCCGCCCGGGCGCAATCCGCCTGGCCCGCGCGCGGCCCCATCCGCCTGATCTCGACCTTCCCGCCCGGCGGCTTCGCCGACACCATGGCGCGGCTGCTGGCCGCCGAGCTCACGCCGCGCATCGGCCAGTCGGTGGTGGTGGAGAACCGCGCGGGCGCGGGCGGCACGCTGGGGGCGAACCTGGCCGCCCAGGCGGCCCCCGATGGCTACACCCTGGTGATGAGCCATTCCTCGCCCTTCGGCGTGGCGTCGGGCACCTATCCGAACCTGGCCTACAATGTGGTGGACAGCTTCACCCACCTGGCCCTGCTGGCCGAAAGCGCCAACCTGCTGATGGTGAAGAGCGACAGCCCCATCCGCACGCTCGCCGACTACATCGAGGCCGCGCGCCGCGGGCCCATCCGCTACGGCTCCTCCGGCATCGGCTCGGGCACGCATCTGATGGGCGAGGTGATGGCGCGCCAGGCCAACCTGCCCAACATGGACCATGTGCCCTATCGCGGCAGCGCCGCCGGCCTGTCGGACCTGCTGGGCGGGCGCATCGAGAGCATGTTCGACCCCATCACCACCAACACCGGCATGATCCGCGACGGGCAGGTGCGGGTGCTGGCCCTCTCCACGCCGCAGCGCATCCCGGCCTTCCCCGACATCCCCACCTTCGCGGAACAGGGCATGCCGGTGCTGACCAACACGACCTGGGCGGGGCTCTCCGGGCCCCGCGGCCTGCCGGCCGACATCGCGACGAAGCTGACCGAGGCCTCGGTCGCCGCCATGGCGACGCCCAATGTGACGGCGCGGCTGGAGCAGCTGGCCAACTACGCGCCCAACCCGCCCGTGACGGGCGCGGCCTACACCGCCTTCATCCGCGAATTCGCGGAGAAGTGGGGCGGCGCGGCGCGGCAGCTGGGGATCGTGGCGGGGGCCTGAGCTCCGGCGTTCAGGCGCCGGCCTTCGGCAGATAGGGGATCACCTCGATCCCCAGCGCCGCCTCGACCACGGGATAGAGCCCGTGGTCGAGCAGCGCCGGCGCCAGCGGCACCTCGGCGCAGGGAATGTGCAGCACAACGAGGCGCTGCCCCTCCCGGATGCGCCCGGCCGAGACGGGGGCGCCCGTCTCCGCATCCAGCGTGGTGATGACGTCGGGGAAGGTGGCGAGCCGCTCGCCGCCCGCCTCCACCGCGATCCATTCATTCATCAGGTGCAGGAGGGCTTCGCCCACCTGGAAGCGCCCCACGTCGAAGGCGGCCTCGGTATAGGCCATGGCCTCGCGCCGCACCTCGCCCTCGGCCAGGATGCGGCCGCGCGTATGGGCGCGGATGGCCTCGATGACCGCGCGGCCGCCGGAGGGACGCGCGGCGATGATCGCCTCGCCCAGCGCCAGCGCGTAGCTGATGCCGCCCACCGCCGCGTTCTGCTTCACGAAGCCATTGGTCACGGGGTTGCGGCAGGAGGCGATGAAGCCGCCCGACATATGCCCCGCCGTGCGCAGGATGGGGCTGACCATGGCGGTGGCACCCCGCGTGACGAGCTCGATGTAGCGCCCCTCGGCGCGGTTGCCGCCCGCCACCGTCTGGATGGTGGGCGTGGGGTCGCGGTGCATGCCCATGCTGCCCATGTCGCCGGTCGGGTGAGCGCGGATGTCGCCCACCGCGTCCAGCACCACGGCCTTCATCATCACCGCCGGCAGCCAGCCGTTCAGGGTGGAGGACATGCCGTTCTGCCCCACCATGAAGCCGTCGATCTTGCGGCCGAACTCCCGCTCCAGCAGCTGGGCGGCGCGGACATAGTCCACCGCCAGCATCTCCCAGGCCGTCTGGTCGCCAGGGGCGCCGATGGCGGCGGCGGTGGCGATGATGGCGCTGTCCGGCAGCTCGTCCGGGTGCATCAGCACGGGGCGGCCGCAATGGATCGCGGCGGTGCCCAGCACGCGGCCATGCTCGGCCCAGCCGCCGCCGCCGGCCGCCAGCACGGCCCCGCCGGCGAGGGCGGCTTCCATTTCGGCCGCGCCGAGTTCACGGGGCATGGGCGTGGTCCTTCCTCAATAGGCGGGGGTGGATTCCGTGACGGAGACCTGCGCCAGCACGACCTTCCAGCCCACATCCGGGAAGCGCACCCAGGTCTGGCTTTGCCGCGCCGGCATGTCGCGGCCGCGCATGTCGAATTCCAGATGCACCGTCGCCATGTCGCGGCCGAAGGTGGTGATCACCACGCGGCGGCGCTTCAGCTTGATGCCCGGCCCGGGCGGGCGGCGCACGCGGTGGGCATGGATTTCGTCGAAGCCATAGCCGTTCTCATGGATGGCGGCGCGGATGGTCAGCGGGCTGTTCCAGAAGGTGGCGTCCAGCACCTCCACATCCTTGTCGATCAGCGCCTGTTCGTAGCGTTCGAACAGGGTGCGGATTTCCTCCACCACCTCGGGGATGTTCAGTTCCATTCAGCGCGTCTCCAGGGCAAGGGCGGTGCGGACCAGCAGCGCATCGGCCCCGCGCGCGGCCAGCAGGGACAAGCCCACCGGCCGCCCATCCGCCAGGCTGCCCGGGATGCTGATCTGCGGGTGCCCCGCCAGCCCCCCATGCGCGCAGAGGCCCAATATCGCGTCGCGGATGGGCCCCAGCGCCGGCAGCGGCAGCCCGGCCTTCGGCGCCGGGAAGGGCGTGGTGGGCATGGCGAGGATGGTGCCCGGCGGCAGCAGGTGCCGCAGCCGGCCCCGCGCCTCCTGCCGCACCATGGCGGCCCAGCCGCGCTCGGCTTCCGGCGTGGCCGCCCCCAGCACCAGCCCGCGCGCGACCGAGAAGGCCATGCGCGGGTTGTGCGTCTCGACCCAGGGGCGGAAGGTCTCCCAGGCCTCGACGGGCTGCAGCGTGCGCTGGGCGCGGGCCCAGGCGGTGAGGCCGCCGTGGGCCAGGATGTCCTCGCGCCACTCGGGCACCAGGGTTTTCAGCCGGTCCAGCAGGGGTTGCAGCGCCGCGGCGGTGTTGGCTTCCGCGAAGCCGAAGGCGTCGGTGGCGATGATCAGCCGCTTGGGCAGCGCGTCCGGGATCGCCTCCTGCAGCAGCACCTCGCTGGCGCGCGCGAAGGTGCCAGCGTCCCGCGCGAACCAGCCGGTGGTGTCGGAGCTGGGCGCCTGGGGCAGCATGCCCGTGAGGTCCAGCCGCCCATGGGTGGGGCGGATGCCATAGAGGCCGCAGAAGCTGGACGGCACCCGCACGCTGCCGCCGGTGTCCGTGCCCAGCGCGATGTCGCACAGCCCCTGCGCCACCGCGCTGGCGGAGCCGGAGGAGGAACCGCCCGGCACATGCCCCGGCGCCGCGGGGTTCAGCGGCGTGCCGTCGAAGGCGTTCTCGCCCAGGATGCCGAGCGAGACCTCGTCGGTCACGGTCTTGCCCACCAGCTCGGCGCCCGCATCCAGCAGCGCCTGCACCGCCCAGGCATGGCGATCAGGCACCGGGTAGTGCGCCGCCCAATCCGGGTTGCCGCCGCCCGTGGGGTGGCCGGCGACGTCGAAGAGGTCCTTGGCGGCGAAGCTCAGGCCGGAAAGAACGCCCCCTGCCCGGCCCGCGATGCGGATCGCGGGGCCGGGCAGGAAGGGGTCATTCGTCATCGCCGTCCGAGTCGCTGTCCGGGCTCGCCAGCATGCCGCTCGCCACCGTGTCGGCCTGGCCGCGGATGCGGCGCTCCACGCTGTCGGCCATCTCGGGGTGGTCGCGCAGGAACTGCTTGGCGTTCTCGCGCCCCTGGCCGATGCGCGTGCCATCGCAGGAGAACCAGGCGCCCGACTTCTCGACCACGCCTGCCTTCACGCCGAGGTCCAGCAACTCGCCCACCTTGGAGATGCCCTCGCCATAGAGGATGTCGAACTCCACCTGGCGGAAGGGCGGCGCCATCTTGTTCTTCACCACCTTCACGCGGGTCTGGTTGCCGATGACGTCCTCACGCTCCTTGATCGCGCCGATGCGGCGGATCTCCATGCGGATGGAGCTGTAGAACTTCAGCGCGTTGCCGCCCGTGGTGGTCTCGGGGTTGCCGAACATCACGCCGATCTTGAGGCGGATCTGGTTCAGGAAGATCAGCAGGCAGTTGGAGCGCGACACGGTGCCCGTCAGCTTGCGCAGCGCCTGGGACATGAGGCGGGCGTGCAGGCCGACATGGGTGTCGCCCATCTCGCCCTCCAGCTCGGCCTTGGGGACGAGGGCCGCGACACTGTCCACCACCAGCACGTCAATGGCGCCGGAGCGCACCAGCGTGTCCGCGATTTCCAGCGCCTGCTCGCCGCCATCGGGCTGGCTGATCAGCAGGTTGTCCACGTCCACATGCAGCTTGCGCGCATAGCCGGGGTCGAGCGCGTGCTCGGCGTCAATGAAGGCGCAGGTGCCGCCCTTCTTCTGCGCCTCGGCGATGATGTGCAGCGCGAGCGTGGTCTTGCCCGAGGATTCCGGGCCGTAGATCTCGATGATCCGCCCCTTGGGCACGCCGCCGATGCCGAGTGCCAGGTCGAGGCCGAGCGAGCCCGTGGAGATGACCTCGATATCCTCCATCGCCGTCTTGGCGCCCATCCGCATGATGGAGCCCTTGCCGAAGGCGCGCTCGATCTGGCTGAGGGCCGCCTCCAGCGCTTTTCCTTTTTCCATCTGGCTTCATCCTTGGATCACGGCCCGGCGGTCCTCGCCGGGCAATACGGGTGGGGCACTATGTGCCGGCCAGGGGTGAGTCGCAAGGAAGACCCGGTTGCGCGCGGGCGCCCACCTCAACCAGAGGATGCGAGCCGCGCGGCGACGGCGGCGCGCAGCGCCTCGGGCGTGAAGGGCTTGGCGAGGAAGGCGAAGCCCTCGCGTTCCGGCGCGCCACCGACCGAGGCCGCCGAATAGCCGGACAGCAGCAGCACCGGCAGGTCCGGCTGAACGGCGCGGGCGGCGCGCGCCAGTTCCAGCCCGTCCAGCCCCGGCATGGCGACGTCCGTGACCAGAAGCGCGGGCCGCAGCCCCTCGCGGATGGCGTCCAGCGCATCCTGCGAATCCTCCTGCGGCACCACCTCGTGCCCGGCCTGGCGCAGCGTCAGTGCGGCGACCCGCAGCAGGGTGCGTTCATCGTCCACCAGCAGGATGGGGCCGGCGGGCGGCGCCACCACAGGTTCCGGGTCCGGGAGCGCCGGGGCCGCCTCGGGCGGCGGTTCGGCGCGGGGCAGCAGGATGCGGAAGAGGGTGCCGCCCTCCGGCGGGCATTCCACCTCGATCCGCCCGCCCGACTGCCCCACGATGCCCTGCACGGTGGCGAGCCCGAGCCCCGTGCCGCCGGATTCGAGCTTGGTGGAATAGAAGGGCTCGAAGATGCGGGGCAGCACCTCGGGCGGGATGCCGGGGCCCGTGTCGCGCAGTTCCAGCGTGACGTAGCGGCCCGGCGGCAGCACTTCGCCCGCCGCGATCTCGTCCGCCAGGACGAGGCGCCGTCCGGTGGTGAAGATCAGGCGCCCCCGCGCGCCCATCGCCTCGCGCGCGTTCACGGCCAGGTTCAGCAGCACGCGGGACCATTGGTCGGGGTCCACCAGGATATGGCGCGAGGGCTGTTCGAGATGCATCTCGACCTGGATGCCCGGCCCCATCAGCCGCGGCAGCAGGCGCACGAACTGCATCACCGTGTCGTTCAGCGCCACGCTGCGCGGGGCCAGCACCTGCTGCCGCGCGAAGGCGAGCAGCTGGCGGACCAGCGCCGCGCCACGCTCCGCCGCCGCCTCGATGGCCGCGACCTCGACGGCGACCTCGTCCGGCAGGGGCGCCACGCGCGCGGCGGCGGCCGCCCCCAGGATCACGCCCAGCAGGTTGTTGAAGTCATGCGCGATGCCGCCCGCGAGCCGGCCCAGCAGGGCGAGCCGTTCGTCCTGCCCATCGCCCGTGGGGGTCAGGGCCAGCAGCACGCCCCGCGCGCAAGGCGTGATGGCGAGCGAGACGGAAAGCCGGGCGATGCCGACCCGCCCCGGCGTGCCGCGCAGCCCCGCCGCCAGCGCCTCGGCCGCCTCGGGCAGCAGGTCCCAGGCCTTGTCGCCGGGGGCCACGCCCTCCAGCTGGGCGCGGAAGGGCGGGTTGGCCGCCACCAGCTCCCCCCGCGCGTCGAGCAGGGCGAGCGGCTGGGGCAGCGCGTCCAGCAGCGCGCCCGGGGGCACCATGCCCTTCATGCCCCGCCCGCGCGCCGCATGACGAGGGCGATGATGCGCGCCACCGCATCCCAATGCTGGGCAGGAATTTCGGCGTCGAGGTCGAGGCGGTGCAGCGCGCGCGCCAGCGGGGGGTCGGCCATGATGGGCACGCCCGCCTCCTTCGCCACCTCTCGGATGCGGGCCGCCACGGCATCCACCCCCTTCGCCACCACCTTGGGCGCGGCAGACTGGCCGGGGTCATAGGCCAGGGCAACCGCATAATGCGTGGGGTTGGTGATGACGACGGCGGCCTTGGGCACGGCGGCCATCATGCGCGCGCGGCCCTTGGATTCGCGGAGTTGGCGCAGGCGGCCACGGACCGCGGGGTCGCCCTCGCTCTCCTTCATCTCGTCCTTCACCTCCTGCTTCGTCATCTTGAGCTGTTCGAGGTGGCGGTGACGGACCCAGAGAATGTCGGCCAGGGCCAGCAAGGCGAAGGCGGCCAGCGTCGCGGCCAGCAGCCGCGCCACGCCCTGCCCCGCCGCGCCGAACAGGGCGCCCGGCGGCGCCTCGATCAGCGTGGACAGCCCCGGCAGGTCGCTTGCCACGAACCAGAGCGCGGCCATGACGATGAGCATCTTGAGCAGGGTGCGGAGGAACTCCATCAGCCCCTCCTTGCCGAACATCCGCCCGAAGCCCTTCAGCGGCGAGAGCTTGGCGAGGCTCGGCGCCATGGACTTGAAGTTCAGCGCGGCGCGGGTCTGCAACAGCGTGGCCGCCACGGCCCCCAGGATGGCCGCGGCCGCGACGGGCCAGGCCAGGTGGAAGAACAGCCACCCCCATTCCCGCGCGGCCCAGCCGGTGTCGAGCTCATGCGCGCGCGCGAAGCCGCCTGCCATGGCGGCCGCGAGATCGGCCACGCGGCCGGGCAGCATGATGGCCGCGCCCAGCGAGGCCACCAGCAGCGTGGCGAACCCCACCGCCTCGCGCGAGAGCGCGACCTGGCCTTCCTGCGCCGCCTTCTGGAGTTTGCGGGCGGAGGCCTCTTCCGTGCGTTCGCCACCGCCCTCCTCGTCCTCGGCCATGGGTCAGCCGAGGCCGGGCAGGCGGGACAGCGCCTCGCCCATGGCCACCCACCAGGCGTGGAAGAGGGCGGGCATCAGCAGGATCAGCAGCAGGAAGCCGCCCAGCAGCTGCGCGGGCGCGGCCACCACGAAGACCTGCAGCTGGGGGGCCACGCGCGCCAGCAGCCCCATGGCCGCGTTGAAGAAGATGGCGGCCAGCACGAAGGGTGCCGCGAGCTGCATGGCCACCGCCATCATGCCGGCCACGAAGCGCGTCAGCAATTCGGCGGCATCGCCCAGCGGCAGCGGCTGGCCGGGCGGCAGGGTGGCATAGCTGCCGGCCAGCGCCCGCAGCGGCACCTCGTAGAGGCCCGTGGCCAGGAACAGCGCCGCCGTCAGCAGGCCCAGCATGCGCGCCGGCGCCGTCGCGCTGCTGCCCAGGAACTGGTCGCCCTGAAGCGGCGTGGCGAGGCCCATCATCAGCGCGATGACCTGCCCGGCCTGGGCCAGCGCCAGCGCCAGGAAGCGCGCGCAAAGGCCGATCCAGGCGCCGACCAGCACCTCCGCCGCCACCAGCAGGGCGAGCGGCGCGACCTGCTCCGGCAGCGGCGGCAGGCTGGGGCTCAGCACCGGGGTCAGCACGAAGACGAGCAGGATGCCCAGCGCCAGGCGCTGCGTCATGGGGATCTCGGATTCGCCCAGGCCCGGCAGCAGCATCACCGCCGCCCCCATGCGGCAGAAGACCAGCGCCGCGTGGAAGGCCAGCAGCGGCAGGGCCTCCAGCAGCGCGAGGTCGGTGGGCGTGATCATCAGGGCGCGCCGCCCAGCGCCACCACCTGGTCGAAGAGGGTGGCCGCCCAGCCGCGCATCAGCCCCGACATGTGCGGGCCGAGAAACAGCAGCAGCGTCACCATGGCCGCGAGCTTGGGCAGGAAGGCCAGGGTCGGCTCCTGGATCTGCGTCAGCGCCTGGATGAGCGAGACGACGAGGCCGATGCACAGCACCGCCAGCAGCGGCGGGCCGGCCAGTTGCAGCGCGACCCAGACGGCCTCGCGCATGGCCATCACGGTGGCCTGTTCAAGCATGTGGCGAACCCCTCGCGTTTTGCGGGCGGGCGGCGCGTTGCCGTCAGATCGGCATGCGCATCACGTCCTGGTAGGCGGTGACGACGCGGTCGCGCACCGTGGTCGCGGTCTGGAGCGCGAGTTCGGCGCGGGAGATGGCCAGCACCACATCGGTCACGCTGCCCGTGCCGGTGAGGGCGGCGGTCGCGCTGGCATCGGCCTGGTGGCCGGTCTGGATGGCGCCGCGCACGGCGCGGTTCAACGCATCGCCGAAGCCGCCCGCGGCACCGGCCACGGTGGAGGCGGCCTCGCCCAGGCCTTGCGCGGCGCGATAGGCCGCCGCGGCACCGAGTGCCGCGCCAAGGATGGGGGCGGCCATCAGCGCAGCGCCTCGATGGCGCGCATCAACATGCCGCGCGTGGTCTCCAGCACGGCGAGGTTGGCGGTGTAGCTGCGATTGGCCTCGCGCATGTCCATGTTCTCCACGAGGCCATCCACATTGGGCGTGCGGACATAGCCGCGTTCATCGGCGGCGGGGTGCCCGGGCTCGAAGCGCTCCGGGAAGGCGCTGTTGTCGCGGCCCACGCGCGCCACGTGCACCGTCTCCACGCCCAGCGCGCGGTCGAGGCGGTTGGCGAAGGTGACGGTCTTGCGGCGATAGGGCTCGGCGCCCGGCGCGTTGCCCGTGCTGTCGCGGTTGGCGATGTTCTCCGCCACCACGCGCAGCCGCGAGGATTGCGCGGCCATGCCGGCGGCGGAGATGGAAAGGGCGCGGTCGAGGTCCATGGCGGTTCACTCCGTCAGGGGCGGCCCAGCGCGGTGCGGAACAGCGCCAGGTATTTGCGGTGCAGCCCCATGGTCATGGCGTGGGACTGGTCGTTCTCGGCGATGCGGATGGCCTGTTCGTCAATGGAGACGGCATTGCCATTGGGCGTGCGCTCGCTCACCGCGGCCACCAGCCCGCGATTGGCGCCGCCCGCGGGCAGCAGGTGCCGCGCATCGGTGGCGGCCATGGCCGGCCGCGCCACGCGGCGGTTCAGGATCTCGGCGAAGGGCACGGCGTCCCGCGCGCGGTAGCCCGGCGTGTCGGCATTGGCGATGTTGGCGGCGAGCAGCCGCTGCCGCCCGTCCAGCCAATGCAGCCGTTGTTCGGCAAGGGCCATGGGGCCGGAGCGCATGAGGTCCATGGCACGCAGCTTTGGCGGGGGAAGGTTAAGGAAGGCTGAAGCGGCCCGAGCTGGGTCGGTCAGGGTTCCTTAAGGGCCTGGCGGTCAGAAAGGCCCCATGGCCCCTCCCCCCTGCCCCGCGGTGCCGCCCCCACCTGCCCAGGCCGCGCCCGAAATCCAGGCGGTGCTGGCGGCCATCCAGTCGCTCGCCACCACCATGGCCGTGGCGCGCGCCCTGGTCACCTCCGGCCGCGCCGTGGAGCTGGAGGGGCTGGAGGCCGAGGCCGCGCGGCTCGCCGCCGCGCTGGCCTGCCTGGACGCGGGCGCGGCGCCGCTGCTGCGCCCCGCCCTCGATGATTGCCTGCGGGAGCTGGAGCGCCTCGACCTCGCGCTCCGCCTGCCCTGAACCCCCCATCCGCGTCGGCAGGAGGCCACGCCATGACTTCACCTGACTACCTCCAGGCCAGTTACCTTCAGGCGGGCGCCGCGCTGGCCGCCGTGCTGCTGCTGCTCTGGGGCGGCGCGCGGCTGTTGCAGCGCCGGGGCCTGGTGGCGCGGCCCGATGCGCGGCTGCGCGTGGCCGATTCCTGCGCGCTGGATGCGCGGCGGCGCATGGTGCTGTTCCGCTGCGACGGGCGGGAGGGCCTGCTGCTGACCGGCCCCATGGGCGACCAGTTCCTGGGCTGGCTGCCGGGAGAGGCGCCATGAGGGTCTTCGCACTCGCCCTTGTCCTGGCGCTGCTGGCCGGCGGGGCCTCGGCGCAATCCGTCGCCATTGACCTTGGCGCCACCGGGCAGCCGGGGGCCACGGCGCGGCTCGTGCAGCTCACGGCATTGGTCGGGCTGCTGTCGCTGGCGCCCTCGCTGCTGGTGATGGCCACCGCCTTCACGCGCATCGTCATCGTGCTGGCCCTGCTGCGCTCGGCCATCGGCGCGCAAGGCGTGCCGCCCAACCCGGTGCTGATCGGGCTGGCGCTCTTCCTCTCCTTCTTCGTGATGCAGCCGGTGCTGGAGGCGTCCTGGGTGCAGGGCATCCAGCCCATGACCGAGGGCCGCATGGACGAGATGACGGGCCTCACCGCCGCGGCCCAACCCTTTCACCGCTTCATGGCGGCCAATGTGCGCGAGACGGATTTGGCCATGTTCCTCGACCTCGCGCGCCTGCCCTCCGCGACGCCGGCCGAGGCGCCCTGGCGCGCGCTGATGCCAGCCTTCCTCGTCACCGAATTGCGCCGCGCCTTCGAGATCGGCTTCCTGCTGTTCCTGCCCTTCCTCGTGATTGACATGGTGGTGGCGTCCATCCTGATGTCGCTGGGCATGATGATGCTGCCGCCCTCGGTGGTGTCGCTGCCCTTCAAGCTGATCTTCTTCGTGCTGGTGGATGGCTGGACGCTGCTGGCCGCGAGCCTGGTGCAGGGCTTCGCGATGTAGCGGATTATTCGGTCAGCGCCGGCGGCAGCGCCTCCTCGCCGCGCGGGCGGGGTTCGGGCGGCACCCAGGGACGGTCGCCGCGCCAGGCGCGGTCCGACAGCACCAGGCCCTCCGCCGTCCAGGCCGCGTGCGCGCCGTTCCGCCAGAGGCTGAAGCGGTCCACCACCAGCGTGCCGGGGCAGCGGCCGCGCAAGGGTTCGGGCGAGAGGATCAGCGGCACCGTCCCGCAGATGTCGCGCGGGGCGTATTGCGGCGGCAGGCGTTCGTTGCGGCGCGGGATGGGCGGGCGCAGCAGCACGAGGCGCGGGGTGCCGGCTTCGTCGCGCAGCGTGCAGGCATCGGGCGCGCAGGTGATGCGGCCACCCGCCGCCTCGCCTTGCACGGGCAGGTTCGTGGCGCCGGAAGCCCCCCAGGCGCGCAGCCAGGAATCCTGCACGAAGCGCGAGGCGCCGGGGCGGCGTTCCACGAAGACCTCGCCGCCCGCGCGCAGCGCGAAGAGGCGGCCGTCGCCCGCCACCAGCGCGTCTGGCGGCGGCGAGACGGCTCCCGCCAGCATGCCTCCAATGGCGGCCGGCAGGCCCCAGAGCCGCCAGCCCGTGCGCCACAGGCACAGCCAGCACAGGCCCAGCACCGTCACCAGCAGTCCCCAGGCGGGCGGCGGCGCCAGCGAGAGCGCCGCCCCCGGCCAGGACGCCACCGCATGCGCCACCGCCAGGATGCCCTGGACCCCCCACCCCATGATGGCGAGGGGCCATTGCTCCAGCCCTAGCGGCATCAGCAGCAGGGCCAGCATGCCCGCCGGCATCACCAGCACCGAGGTCAGCGGCACCGCCAGCGCATTGGCCGCCACGCCGTAGAGCTGCACGCGGCCGAAATGGTGCAGCCCGGGCGGCGTGGTGGCGAGGCCGGCCAGCACCGAGGTCAGCGCCGTGCCCGCCACCGCCGCCACCAGCCACCACCACCAGGGGCGCGGGCCGGGGTCGCGGCGCAGCCGGGGGCGCGCCACCTCCCAGCCGGCCACCAGCGCCATCACGGCGAGGAAGCTCATCTGGAAGGAGGGGCCCAGCACCACCGCCGGGTGCAGCGCCAGCACCACCGCGGCCGCGAAGGCCAGCACCCGCGGCGAGAAGGCGCGCCGCCCTGCCAGCAGTGCCACCGTCACCAGCGCCGCCATGGCGAAGCTGCGCTGCATGGGCACCTGGCTGCCCGTCAGCACCATGTAGAAGCCGCCCGCCGCCAGCGCGGCCAATGCCGCCGGCGCGCGGGTGCCGAAGCGCAGCGCGAAGCCCGGCCACAGCGCCAGCCCGCCGCGCACCACGAAGAACGCCATGCCCATGACCAGGCCGATATGCAGCCCCGACACCGAAAGCAGGTGAACGAGGCCACTGTCGCGCATCGCCGCGAGGTCCGCTTGCGGCACGGCACTCTGCCCGCCCGTCAGCAGCGCGGCGGCGATGGCGCCCGGCGCCCCGGGCAGCGCGGCCGCGACCCGCGCCTCGATCAAGGCGCGCCAGCCCGAGAGCGGCGGGGCGCGGCCGCCCCGCGCCAGCACTTCCACCGGCCCCAGCGCGAAGCCCGAACCGCCCTGCTCCGCGAAATAGGCCGCGCGCTGGAAATCCCAGCCGCCCGGATGGGTGGGCGGCGGCGGCGGGCGCAGCAGGGCGCGGATGCGGACCATGTCGCCCGGCTGGGGGCGGGCCAGGTCATCGGCGCGCAGCCGCACGCGGATGGTGCGGCGGGCGGGGGGCATGTCCTCGGCCCAACGCACGCCCGCCAGGGTGAGGCGCGCGCCCTCGGGCAGCAGGTCGGTCTCGGCCACGGTGCCGGTGACGATGAGGGCGGTGCGCGGCGGGTCCAGCACGGGCGGCACCAGCGCCGCGTGCAGCAGGGCCAGCGCGAAGCCCAGCCCCGCCGCCGCCGCGAGCCCCATGGCCCAGCCCGCCAGCAGCCAGCGCCGCGCGAGCCAGACCGCCACCGGCAAGGGCAGCAGCGCCGCCAGCGCCCAGGCGGGGTGCGGCTCATTCCACAACGCGAAATAGACCAGGATGCCGCAGCCCAGCGCCACGGGCAGCCAGAGCGCCAGGCGGCGGCGCTCCGCCTCCAGCACGCGAACGACCCAGGGTTGTGGCGGGGCCAGCATGGCGCAGCGATGAACCACCCCTCCGCGCGCGGCAAGCCTCATGTTAGGAACAGGGGTATGACCGTCCGCACGCGCTTCGCGCCCTCCCCCACCGGCTTCCTGCACATTGGCGGCGCCCGCACCGCCCTGTTCAACGCGCTCTTCGCCCGGCGCCATGGCGGGCAGTATCTGCTGCGCGTCGAGGACACGGACCGCGCGCGCTCCACGCCCGAAGCCGTCGCGCAGATCCTGGAAAGCCTGGAATGGCTGGGCCTGAGCCCGGATGAGCCGCCCGTGATGCAGTCCGCGCGCGAGGCCCGCCATGCCGAGGTGGCGCACGAATTGCTGGCCGCCGGGAAAGCCTACCGCGCCTACGAAACCCCCGAGGAACTGGCCGCCATGCGCGAGCGCGCGATGGCCGAGAAGCGCCCGCCCCGCTACGACGGCTACTGGCGCGACCGCGAGCCCGGACCCGAGCAGGAGGGCACGCCCTTCGCCATCCGCCTCAAGGCGCCGGTCGAGGGCGAGACCGTCGTGGACGACCTGGTGCAAGGCACGGTGCGCGTCGCGGCGTCGGAGCTGGATGACATGATCATCCTGCGCTCCGACGGCACGCCCACCTATCTGCACGCGGTGGTGGTGGATGACCATGACATGGCCATCACCCATGTCATCCGCGGCGATGACCACCTGACCAACACCTTCCGCCAATGCATGGTCTATGACGCGATGGGCTGGCACCGGCCGCGCTTCGCGCATATCCCGCTGATCCATGGCGCGGATGGCGCCAAGCTGTCCAAGCGGCACGGCGCCGTCTCCGTGCTGGAGTTCCGCGAGCAGGGGCTGCTGCCCGAGGCGGTGTGCAACTACCTGCTGCGCCTGGGCTGGGGCCATGGCGATGAGGAGATCATCCCGCGCGAGCGTGCGGAAAAGATCTTCGACCTGAAGGATGTGGGCCGCGCGGCGTCGCGCATGGACTACGCGAAGCTGATGCACCTGAACGGCGTCTATCTGCGCCAGGCGGACCCGGAGGCGCTGCTGCCCGAGGTGATGCGCCGCCTGGCCGCCATGGGCCAGGATTTCGGCACGGAGAAGATCGCCCGCGTGCGCGCCCTGCTGCCGGCCTTGCAGGAGCGCGCGAAGACGCTGGCCGAACTGGCCGAGAGCGCGGCCTTCGTGGTGGCCGACACCGCACCCGTTCCCGACGCCAAGGCCGCGGCCCTGCTGACGGAGGAGGCACGCGCCCGGCTGCTGAACCTGGCGGAATTCCTCTCGGCCATGCCCGAATGGACGCGGGCCGACCTGGAACACTGGCTGCGCGACTATGCCGATGTGAAGGGCATCAAGCTGAAGGACGTGGCCCAGCCGCTGCGCGTGGCCCTGACCGGCAGCACCATGAGCCCGCCCATTGACCTGACGCTGGAGGCGCTTGGGCGGGATGAGGCGCTGGCAAGGATTGTGCTGGCGGCGGAGGGGGGATCGGGGGTGGTTTGAGGCGGGGGCGCTGCCCCCACACCCCCGCCGGGGTCCGTGGCGGACCCCGGACCCCATCGTCAATTTGGGAACAAATTCTTCCTTACCATCTTACGATCTTACTATCTTACCGGCCCCCAACCGGAGGCCGCCTGGAGTT
>NZ_JAFFQY010000024.1 GCF_017311575.1 Roseococcus thiosulfatophilus | reverse complement strand
CTAGAGCACACGCGTTCACGCGGCCTGCTCTCACCTTTGTGGAGAGCGGGATTCAGCGTTTTCGGTGATTCCACCTCAACGCATCCCGCTCTAGTCACCTCCCCGCCGGCGTGAAGTCCCGTTCCAGCCGCTGGCTGTATTTCGACATGGCGAAGCACAGCACGAAATAGACGGCGGCCGCGTAGACATAGGCCTCGGTCGGGAAGCCCAGCCAGTTGGGGTCGCCCAGCGAGGCGCGCAGCGTTGTGAAGAAGTCGAACACGCCGATCACGACCACCAGCGTCGTGTCCTTGAACAGGCCGATGAAGGTGTTCACCTGCGCCGGGATGGTGATGGTCAGCGCCTGCGGCAGGATGATGAGGCGCATCTTCTTCCAGTAGGACAGCCCCAGCGCATCGGCCGCCTCATACTGCCCGCGCGGCATGGCCTGCAGCCCGCCGCGCACCACCTCGGCCATGTAGGCCGCGGTGAACAGCGTATAGGCGAAGAGCACGCGCACCAGCCGGTCCACCGTCACGCCCTGCGGCATGAACAGCGGCAGCATGATGGCCGCCATGAACAGCAGCGAGATCAGCGGCACGCCGCGCACGCATTCGATGATGGCGGTGCAGAACCAGCGCACCAGCGGCAATTCGCTCCGCCGCCCGAGTGCGAGGACGATGGCCAGCGGATAGCCCAGCGCCAGCCCATAGACCGCGATGATGCCCGTGATGGCGAGCCCACCCCATTGCCGTGTCTCGACGAAGGAGAGGCCCAGCACGCCGCCCTGCATCAGCACCCACATCGCCACCGCCGCCACCGCCCAGGCCAGCAGCAGCCAACGCGTCCAGAAGATGCGGATGGTGGAGGCGACGACCAGCGTCACCAGGATCACCATCATGGTCGCCGGCCGCCAGCGCTCCTCGAAGGGGTAGAGGCCGAAGATGGAGAACCAGAACTTCTCCCGCACGAAGGCCCAGCAGGCGCCGGCGGCGGCCCGGCATTCCGCCGCCGTGCCGGACCAGGTGGCGTCCAGCACCGCCCAGCGGAACATGGGCGGCACCACCCAGGCCAGCAGGGCGATGCAGGCCAGGCTGATCGCGATGTTGAGCGGCCCGGTGAAGCAGGCCTTCGCCAAGTCGCGCGTGCGCTCGGCGAAGGTGGGAAGGGCGGGGGCTGTGGTGGTGGACATCGCTCACCGCTCCTTCAGCGCGACGGCGCGGTTGTAGGCGTTCATCAGCAGCGAGGTGACGAGCGAGATGATGAGGTAGACCGCCATGAAGATCGCGATCACCTCCACCGCCTGGCCCGTCTGGTTGATGGAGGTGTTGGCCACCGACACCAGGTCCGGATAGCCGATGACGACCGCCAGCGAGGAGTTCTTCGTCAGGTTCAGGTATTGCGAGGTCAGCGGCGGGATGATGACGCGCAGCGCCTGGGGCAGGATCACGAGCCGCATGATGCGCCCGGGCGCCAGGCCCAGCGCCCGCGCCGCCTCCCATTGCCCCCGCTGCACGGACTGGATGCCCGCGCGCACGATCTCGGCGATGAAGGCCGCCGTGTAGATGACGAGGCCGAGCAGCAGCGCGAAGAATTCCGGCGAGAGCGTCAGCCCGCCGCGGAAGTTGAAGCCCGCCAGCACCGGCCATTCCACCGTGGGCGCGCCGATGACATAGCCCGCCAGGATGGGCAGGCCGAACAGCAGCGCGAGGCCTGGCGCCCAGGTGGCGCGGCGTTCACCGGTGGCTTCCTGGCGCGCGCGCTCACGCCGCAGCAGCAGCCACCACGCCACCAGTGCGACCAGCACCGCGACCCCCGCCCAGAACAGCGCGCTGTCGGCCATCAGCGCCGGCACCTTGAGGCCGCGCTGCGAGAGGTAGAGGCCCGGCAGCGGGTTCAGCGCCTGCCGCACCGAGGGCAGTTGCAGCACGATGGCGTGCCAGAACACCAGCTGCAGCACCAGCGGCGTGTTGCGGATGACCTCGATGTAGCCGCCCGTCAGCCCGCGCAGCAGCGGGTTGGAGGAGAGCCGCGCCAGCCCAAGCAGGATGCCCAGGATGGTGGCCAGCACCACGCCCAGCACGGCCACGCGCAAGGTGTTCAGCAGCCCCACCGTCAGCGCGCGCTGGTAGGTGTCAGCCGGGGTGTAGGGGATGAGGTGCTCGCCGATCGGGATGCCGGCGCTGCGGTTCAGGAAGCCGAAGCCGAATTGGAGGCCCCGCGCGGCCATGTTGGCCAGCATGTTGTTGTAGAGCGACCAGCCGATGAGGATGACGGCGATGGCCAGCGCCGCCTGCCACAGCACCCCGCGCATGGTCGTGCCGCCGGGCAGGGGGATGAGGGGCCGGGGCGGGGCCAGGGCGGT
This sequence comes from Roseococcus thiosulfatophilus, assembly GCF_017311575.1. Lineage (GTDB taxonomy): Bacteria > Pseudomonadota > Alphaproteobacteria > Acetobacterales > Acetobacteraceae > Roseococcus > Roseococcus thiosulfatophilus. The sequence continues at coordinate 20,114 of NZ_JAFFQY010000024.1, read as the reverse complement.
GCTGCTCATGCGCGAGAATCCAACGGGGGAAAGGAGTGCGGCCGCCGCCGGGCGATCAGACGCCAGGTTGCGGCCGCGTTGAGCGCAGCCTCAGCGGGCCGGCGGCGCGTAGAGCAGGCCGCCATTCAGCCAGGTGCGGTTCTGCCCGCGCTCCAGGCCGAGCGGCGTGCGCTCGCCCAGCCAGCGCTCATAGATCTCGCCGTAATTGCCGAAGGTGCGGATGATCTGGCGCGCGTAGTCGGCGCGGGCGGCGTTGATGCTCTCGCCCATGTTGCCCTCGACGCCCAGGAATCGGCGGACGATGGGGTTGGTGCTGCTGCCGGCGATCTGCTCGACATTGGCCTGGGTGATGCCGAGTTCCTCGGCCTCGATCAGCGCGAAGACGGTCCAGGCGACGATGTTCGTCAGCTCCTCGTCACCCTGGCGCACCACGGGGCCCAGCGGCTCCTTCGAGATGCGCTCGGGCAGGATCACGTGGTCGGCCGGGCGGCTCAGCAGGGTGCGCTGGGCGGCCAGGGCCGCGAAGTCGTTGGTGAACACGTCGCAGCGGCCGCTGTCATAGGCGCGGCGCAGCTCATCCAGGTCGGCCACCACCACAGGGGTGAAGCGCATGTTGTGCTGGCGGAAGTAGTCCGCGAGGTTCAGCTCGGTCGTGGTGCCGGGCTGCACGCAGACGGTGGCGCCGTCCAGCTGCCGCGCGCTGGTCACGTTCAGCCGGCGGGGCACCATCATGGACTGGCCGTCATAGAAGACGATGGCCGGGAAGTTGAAGCGGTTGACGTTGCTGTCGCGCGTCAGCGTCCAGGTCGAGTTGTTGGAGAGGATGTCCACCTCGCCCGAGGAGAGGGCCGGGAAGCGGCTCTGCGTCGTCACGGGCACGAACTGCACGCGGTTGGGGTCGCCGAAGATGGTGATGGCGACGGAGCGGCAGACCTCCACGTTGAAGCCTTGCCACTGGCCCTGGGCATTGGGGAAACCGAACCCGGGGTTGGAGGGGCCCTGCACGCCGCAGAGCAGCTGCCCGCGGGCGCGGATCTGGTCGAGGTCGCGCCCGGCCATCGCCTGGCTCGGGCCGAACATCAGGAACGCCGCCGCGGCAGCGGCGAACGCGGTGAGCTTCATTGGTGTGATGTCCCTTCGCTTGCCCGCGAGCCATGCCTCTTGGGCCGGGCAGCCATGTGCCAAGCGGCCATCAGCCTTTCAAGATGGTTACCACAGATTCAGAAAAATTTTTTGCCGGCCCGGTTCGCGCCTTGCGGAACCGCCTTGGCACCCCATTCCGCGCCGGACTACATGGCCCCATGCGACGGTGCCCCGATGAGGGGTGAAACGGGAACGCGCGACGCGGGGATCAAGCCCCGCCAATCCGCGGCTGCCCCCGCAACTGTAGGCGGCGAGCCTGGGTCCATGTCGCCATTGCCCCATCCCGGGGTGAGAAGGCGGACCCCGGCCATGACCCGCGAGCCAGGAGACCGGCCGTCGCAGAGTTGTTCTCGCGCGTGCCGGGCGGGGTGCACCGGTGCCACGGAACCGTGTTCCGGATGCGGGCTCGACGTCAGCCGTCGTGCGGGGATGCCCCCGCGCGGCATGTCGTCACGCGCAACCCGGGGGAACCCCATGCGCCATCTGTTGCTGTCCACCGCCGCCCTGCTGGCGGCTTCCTTGCCCGTGCTCGCCCAGGAGGCGGCCACGGCCCTGCCCGAGACCATCGTCACCGCCACCCGCGTCCCCACGGCGCTGGAGCGCGTCCCGGCCTCCATCACCGTCATCACCCGCCAGCAGATCGAGGAGCGCGGCCACGCCACCCTCGCCGAGGCACTCTCGGCCGTGCCGGGGCTGCGCCTCGCGCCCTCCGGCGGGCCGGGGCAGCAGGCCAGCGCCTTCCTGCGCGGCAATTCCAGCCGCTCGGTCCTGGTGCTGCTGGACGGGGTGCCGCTGAACGACCCCTCCGAGGCCAATGGCGCCTTCAACTTCGGCAATGACCTGCTCTTCGACGTGGAGCGCATCGAGGTGCTGCGCGGCCCGGCCTCCTCGCTCTACGGGAGTGCCGCGGTGGGCGGCGTGGTGAACCTCGTCACCCGCCGCGCCGCCAGCCGCCCCTTCGCGCCCTTTGGCGAGCTGGCGGGCGGCACCCAGGGCACGGTGCGCGGGGGGCTGGGCGCCACCGGCACCCTCGGCGCCTTCGACTACCTGGCCAGCGCCAACGGCCTCCACACCGATGGCTTCAACGCCACCGCCCGCCGCTTCACCCGCACCCTGAACGAGCGCGACGGGTTCCAGGGCGGCGCGCTGGCCCTGCGCCTGGGCTGGACGCCCGTGGAGGGCAGCCGCGTCGAGGGCACGCTGCGCTACCGCCAGAACCGCTTCGACCTGGACAGCGTGCCGCGCGACGACCCGAACTTCACGGGCGATGACCGGCGCCTCATGGGCCAGCTCCGCGCCGAGACGCGGCTGCTGGACGGGCTCTGGACCACGGGCTTCCGCGTGGCCTTCACCCAGGACCGCCGCGCCTATGTGAACCTGCCCGACGCACGCAGCACCGCCTCCATCCGCGACTATTACCGGGGCGAGCGGCTGGGCTTCGACTGGGGCAACACGCTGCGCCTGCCGGGGCTGGGCTTCGCCACCGATGGCGCGCTGAATTTCGGCGTGACCCATGCGCGCGAGGAGGTATTCAGCCTGGCCGGCAACACCCCCTTCCAGACGCGCGTGAACGCCGCCCAGGACAGCACGGCCGGCCACATCGCCCTGCAATACCGGCTGTGGAACCGGATGGACGTGACGGCCGGGCTGCGCCACGACGCGGTGGGCAGCTTCACCGGCGCCACCACCTGGCGCGCCGGCCTGGTCTATCACGTGCCGGAGCTGGGGGCGCGGCTGCGCGCCTCGGGCGGCAGCAGCGGCTTCAACGCGCCCTCGCTGTTCCAGCGCTTCGGCACCATCGGCACGGCCTTCCGCGGCAACCCGAACCTGCGGCCCGAGCGCAGCCTGGGCTATGAGCTGGGGGGCGAACTCGACCTGCCGCTCTTCGGCCGGGCGGATTTCGCCACGCTGGGCGCCACTTGGTTCCAGTCCCGCGTGCGGGACCTCATCATCTTCCAGGGGACGAGCGTCGCCAATGTGGACCGCGCCAACCTTCAGGGCGTGGAGCTGACGCTGGCGGTGCGCCCGGCGCACTGGCTCTCGGCCGAGCTGGGCTGGACCATCACGGACGCCACCGATGCCCGCACCGGCCGCCCGCTGCCCCGCCGGCCCGAGCATGTGATCAGCGCCACCGCGCGCCTGACGCCGCTGCCGGGGCTGGTCATCGCGCCGCAGCTGCAATTCACCGGCCGCTCGCCCGAGGGGCCCTTCGCGAGCTACCGCGACGACGGCACCTCCTTCACCACGGAGCGGCGGAACAAGACGGGCACGCTGTTCAACATCACCGCCAGCTATGTGGTGCGCGAGGGCATCACCGCCTTCGTCGAGGGCCGCAACCTGGGCAATTCCCGGTGGGAGCCGGTGAACGGCTTCCAGACGCCCGGGCGGAGCCTGCTGGTGGGCACGCGCTTCGGCTTCTGAGGCGAAGGGGCGGCGGGCGCGGATCCGCCCGCCGCCGAAATTTTACCAATAAGTAAAAATGTGAATGAAAAATTACTTCTCATGGAAACCTGGGATGGTATGTCACGCCCCCTGCAGCCAGAAGGGCGATGATGATGTGGTGGCAAGCCTTGGTGCGGCGCGTCCTGCCCGCGGAACGCGGCGCCCCGGCCGGCCCGCGCTATCCGGATGCGGTCTATCGCGGCGGCCGCGCCGAGGCGGGGGGCTTTCGTGACACGGGCGGCCGCCATGGGCCGGCCTTGCGGGAGAGCGGCGCGCTCTCGCGCGAACTCCCCCGCCAGCCAGACGGCACGCCGTCCGATGCGGCCGTGCTCCCCTTCGCCAGCACCGGCCCGCACGGCCACCGCGCCCGCATGCGGGACAAGCTGCTGACGCGCGGCCCCGACGCCCTGGCCGATTACGAATTGCTGGAGATGCTGCTGTTCCTCGCCATGCCCAAGGGCGACACCAAGCCGCTGGCCAAGGCGCTGATCAACCGCTTCGGCAGCTTCGCCCAGGTGCTGGCCGCCCCGCAGCAGGCGCTGATGGGCGCGCGCGGCCTGGGCCCGCACAGCGTGGCGGCGCTGAAGCTGGTGCAGGCCTCGGCCCTGCGGATGGCACGCGCCGAGGTGATGGACGCGCCCGTGCTGAACAAGTGGGACCTGCTGATGGATTACCTGAAGCTGGTCATGGCGCGGGAGAAGACCGAGCAGTTCCGCATCCTGTTCCTGGACAGCAAGAACCGGCTGATCGCGGATGAGGCGCAGGCGCGCGGCACGGTGAACCACACGCCCGTCTATCCGCGCGAGGTGGTGAAGCGGGCGCTGGAACTGCACGCGACCGCGCTGATCCTGGTGCACAACCACCCCTCCGGCGACCCCACCCCCTCCCGCGCCGACATCGAGATGACGCGCGAGGTGAAGGCGGCGGGCGAGATCCTCTCCATCGCCGTGCATGACCACCTGATCATCGGCAATGGCGAGGTGCTGAGCTTCCGCCGCGAGGGCTTGCTGTAGAACGGTAGCGGTGCTGAGCGGCTGACTCACGCCTTCGGCGATTCCGCCGAAGCCGATCAGACGCTGGAGCATGCTGCGTTCACATGCGTTCACGCAGCCTGCTCCGGCCTTCGTTGAGAGCGGGATTCAACGTCTTCGGTGATTCCACCTCAACGCATCCCGCTCTAGAGCATGCTGCGTTCACATGCGTTCACGCAGCCTGCTCGAGCCTTCGTTGAGAGCGGGATTCAGCGTCTTCGGTGATTCCACCTCAACGCATCCCGCTCTAGCCCCGCCCCGGCACCCAGGTCACGTCGCGCGCGCCATTGTCGTTGCAGCGCCGCGCCAGCACGAACAGATGGTCCGAGAGGCGGTTGAGGTAGCGCACCGCCTCGGCGTTCACCTCCTCCGCGGCGGCCAGCGCCACCACCAGGCGTTCGGCGCGGCGGGCCACGGTGCGGGCCAGGTGTGCGTGCGCGGCGGCGGCGCTGCCGCCGGGCAGCACGAAGCTGCGCAGCGGCGGGATATGCGCGTTCATCGCCGCCACCTCCTGCTCCAGGCGCAGGCATTGCGCGGCGGTCACGCGCAGCCGCCCGCCCGCGGCGCCCGGCACGCAGAGATCGGCGCCCAGGTCGAACAGGTCGTTCTGGATGCGCGCCACCATCGCATCGGCTTCGGCGTCGAGGTGCAGGCGAAGAATGCCCAGCACGGCGTTCACCTCGTCCACCGTGCCATAGGCCTCGACGCGCAGCGCGTCCTTCCGCACCCGGCTGCCATCGCCCAGCGAGGTCTCGCCCCCATCGCCGCCCCGGGTCGTGATCACGTCCAGCCGCACCATCTGACTTTGCCCTTAATCCAGTCGGAACCGCACCGTGCTGCGCAGCTGGGCCTCCACCGGCCGCCCGCCATCGAGGGCCGGGCGGAAGCGCCAGTTCAGCACCGCGCGCCGCGCCGCCGCGTCCAACATGGGATGTCCGGAGCTTTGCGCCACCTCGGCCCCCACCACGCGGCCCTCGGCATCCACCCGCAAATCCAGCACCACGGCGCCCTGCTGGCCGCGCTGGCGGGCCATCTCGGGATAGGCGGGGCCGGCATTGCGGAAGCCGGCATCGGGGCGGGGCGGGGCGGTGGGGCCGGCGGGCGCGCCAAGGGCGGCCGGCGCGCCGGTGGCGGGGCCGCTGACCTGTGTGGGTGTGGGCGGCGCGGCGGTGCGGCGCGGTGCCGGCCGTGGGGCAGGGCGAGGGGCCGGTGCCTGGGCGACGGGGGTTGGCGCGGGTTCGGGCTCGGTCCGGGGGGGCGGCGCCTCGGCCAGGGCGGCCGGCGGGGGAGGCGCGGCGGCCGGCTCCGCGATTTCGGACGGGCAATCGGCGGGCGGCAGCGGGGCGGCCGTGACCGGTGTTTCGGCCACAGGCGGCGGCGGGGCTGGCGGCGCCGCCAGGGCGATGGGCGCAGGCGGCAGCTGCGCCAGTGGCGGCGGGCCGGGCGGCGGTGGCGGCGCCACGATGGCGGGCGGGGCCGGCAGGGGCGGTTCCGGCGCGCCATCCCCGGCTTCCCCCGCCGGTGCCTCGGCCCAGACCACCTCCATGCCCGAGGGCGTCTCCGGCTCCGGCGGGCGGACGGGCACCAGCGCCCAGCCCAGCACCGCCAGCGCCAGCCCATGCGCGGCCAGGCTGACGGGCAGGCCCCAGCCGGTGGGCGCGGGGCCAGGTGGCCGCCGCCAGGTCACAGCACCACCACGCCCCGGTGCTTGGCCTTGCCCTCGGGCTCGACATGGATGGTGATGGTGGCCTCGCCCAGCTCGGCGCGCAGCGCGGCCTCGATGCGGTCGCAAATGACGTGCGCGTCCTCCACCGGCATGGCGCCCGGCACCACCAGGTGGAACTCCACGAAGGCGATGCGGCCGGCGCGGCGGGCGCGGATGTCATGCGCCTCGATGGCGCCCTCGGCCGCGCGGGACAGCACGTCGCGGATGCGCCCCATGGTCTCGGGCGCCATGGCCTCGTCCATGAGCCCGCCCACGCTCTCGCGCATCAGCCGCACGCCGCTGAACAGGATGTTCACCGCCGTGACCGCGGCCAGCAGCGGGTCGAGCCAGAGCATCCCCGTCGCCATGGCCAGCGTCAGCCCGGCGATGGCGCCGGTGGACGTCACCACATCCGCCAGTAGGTGCCGCGCATCCGCCACCAGCGCCGGGGATTGCAGGGCGCGGCCGCGGCGGAACAGCACCCAGCTCCAGGCCGCGTTGATGGCGGTGGCCAGCACCGCCACCGCCACGGCGGCCAGCGGCAGTTCGGGCGCGCGGGGGCTGTTCCAGCTCGACCACGCCTCGTTCAGGATGATGAAGGCGGCGACCAGGATCAGCGCCCCCTCCAGCACGGCCGAGAAATACTCGGCCTTGTGGTGGCCATAGGGGTGGTTGGCATCGGCCGGCATCGAGGCATAGCGGATGGCGACCAGCGCCGCGCCGGCGGCGGCCACGTTCACCACGCTCTCCAGCGCATCGGCGAAGAGGGCCACGCTGCCCGTCATCCACCAGGCCACGGTCTTGAGGCCGAGCACGGTCAGGGCGACGGCCACGCTGGTGGCGGCCAGGGTCTCGGCGCGTTGCAAGCTCTTCCTCACATTGGCGGGCGGGGAAGGTCTAGCCTTTCCGGCGCGGGGGGCGGAACCCTGAATGGCGCGGGGCCGCCCCGCCTCCACGCGGAACCGGCGCGCTCAGCCCGGAAGGCTGCGGTCGCCCTCGCCGAGCGCGCGCTGCATGGTCACCACGTCCACCCATTGGCCGAACTTCAGCCCCACCGCGCGCATCAGCCCCACCTGGCGGAAGCCCAGGGCCGCGTGCAGGCCGATGGAGCCCACATTCTCGCTATCGCCGATGACCGCGATCATCTGGCGGAAGCCCTGCGCCTCGGCGCGGGCCAGCAGGGCCTGGACCAGCGCCTTGCCCACGCCCATGCCGCGCTGGTCGTCGCGGACATAGATGCTGTCCTCGGCGGTGAAGCGGTAGGCGCTGCGGTCGCGGAAGGGGGCGAAATAGCCATAGCCCACCACCGCGCCGTCCTGCTCGGCCACCAGCCAGGCGCAGCCGCCCTTCTGAACCTTGGCCAGGCGCTGGGCCATCTCGGCCTCGTCCGGCGGTGTCTCCTCGAAGGTGCCCGTGCCGGTCCGCACATGGTGGGCGTAGATGGCGGTGATGCCGGGCAGGTCGGCCGGCGTGGCGTCGCGCAGGTTCATGCGACCTCTCCCATGGCAGCGGAAACGCGGGCGGCCAGCGCCAGCAGCGCGCGGTCCCGCCCCGGGGCGGCGACGAGCGAGAGGCCGACCGGCGCCCCCTCCACCCGGCCCGCGGGCAGCGAGACCTCGCACAGCGAGGCGAGGCCGGCGATGGCGGTGACCCGCATGGTGATCTCGCGCACGGTGTTCTGCTCGGGCTGGCCGGCCGTCAGCTTCGGCGCGGGGATGGGGCTGGTGGGGTAGGCCAGCACGGCGCCACCGGCCAGCAGCGCGCCCATGCGGCGCTTGAAGCCGCGGCGGAAGGCGCGGGCGGTGGCGGCCTTGCCGGGGTCCATGTCGCGGGCGGCGGCGAAGCGCTCGCCCACGCCGGGGCCAAATTTCGGGTTGTGCGCCGTGATCCAGGCGCCGAGCGTGGCCCAGGCCTCCTGCGCCTGCATGCAGCGGAAATGCTCGGCCACCACGGGCAGGCCCTCGGGCGCGATACGGATGTTCAGGGCGGTTCCGGCCACGCGCTCCAGCGCGGACATGGCGGGGGCCATGGCGGCGGCGGTGGCGGGGTCGGCGTTGATCCAGGCCTCCTCCACCTTCAGCACGGGGCCGAGCGCGCCACCCGCGCTGTCGGCCGGCAGCAGCACGTCGCCCACCTTCTCCATGGTGGCGGCATCACGCGCGAACCAGCCGCAGGTGTCAAAGGAGGGGCCGAGCCCCGCCGCGCCCGTCAGCGCCACCGCCCCCCAGGAGGGCCGCAGGCCGAAGACGCCGCAATAGCTGGCCGGGATGCGCACGCTGCCGCCCGTGTCGGTGCCCAGCGCGAAATCCACCAGCCCCGCCGCCACCGCGGCCGCCGAGCCGCAGGAGGAGCCGCCCGGGAAACGGTCCGGCGCGTTGGGGTTGAGGGGGGTGCCGTGCCAGACATTCTCGCCCGTCAGCCCATAGGCGAGTTCAACGGTCTTGGTCTTGCCCAGCAGCGCGCCGCCGGCCTCCAGCAGCGCCAGCACCACGGGCGCGGTGGCCGCGGCGGGCGGCTGGGTGCGCGCCCAGTCCGGGTTGCCATAGGTGGTGACATGGCCCGCGAGGTCGAACAGGTCCTTGATGGCGAAGCTGAGTCCGTCCAGCACGCCGGAGCCCGTGGGGGCGGCGGTGGCGGGCTCGCCCGGAACAAAGGCGTGGACGGGGTCTGGCGACGCCATGGCGGTGAAACTCCCGGGAAAACCGGAGTTCATCCTAGGAGTTGTCGTGGTCCATGAAAAGCCAAGCGGAATGAAGGGGCTTTATGCCCCCCGCAGGCTCCGCTTCGGCCGTCCCTGGGCGTCCCAGTTGGAATCATCCAGCCAGGCCTCGATGGCCGCGCGCTGGGCAGGCCATTCCTCCTCCAGGATGGAGAACCAGGCCGTGTCCCGCCGCCGCCCCTTGGTGACCTGCACGGCGCGCAGCGTGCCCTCATAGGTGAAGCCATAGCGCGCGGCGGCGGCGCGGGAGGGGGCGTTCAGCGCGTTGCACTTCCAGGTGAGGCGCCGGTAGCCGAGGTCGTCCATGGCGTGGCGCATCAGCAGGAACACCGCCTCGGTGGCGGCGCGGGTCCGCTGCATGCGCGGGCTGAACCAGATATGGCCGATCTCGATATGGGCGTGGGCCGGGTGGATCTCCATCAGCGTCAGCCAGCCATCCACCGTGCCGCTGCGGTGGGGGCGGACCGCGAAGGCCATCGGGTCGTGGGTGGCGGCGAAATTGCCCACGAAGCCGCGCATGGCGGCCTCATCGGCGAAGGGGCCATAGCCCATATAGGCCCAGGAGGCGCCCTCCTGGTCGCTTTGCGCCGCGCGCCAGAGGTCGGCGGCGTGGCGGACATGCAGCGGCTCCAGGTCCACGCTGCGCCCCTTGTGCGGGATGCGCGCGGGCAGGGGGCGGGGGGTGGCGTCCACGCGCGGCCCGACGGGCGGGGTGGATTCGGGGTCGGCCGGGGGGATGAACCCGGGCGGTTGGAAATCGGGCATGCCGGCAGTCTTGTCCCGCCCTTGCGCGGGCGCAAGGCGGCCATGCATCGCTTGGTTGCAACTTGCGCCGCACCCGCCTCACCGCCAATACAGGCGCACCCTCCCGCGCAGAGTGCCCGCTTGATGAATGATGCTCCCGCCCCCGCCTTGGTCGCCCCGAAGGGCTACAACCTGGAAGAAGTGACCTGGGTCCATCACTGGACCGACAGCCTCTTCTCCTTCCGCTGCACGCGCAGCCCGGCGCTGCGCTTCACCTCCGGGCAATTCGCGATGATCGGCCTGGTGGTGGAGGGCAAGCCGCTGGTGCGCGCCTATTCCATGGTCAGCCCGGCCTGGGAGGAGCATCTGGAATTCCTCTCCATCAAGGTGGCGAACGGGCCGCTGACCTCGCGGCTGCAGCACATCAAGGAGGGGGAACATGTGCTGATCGGGCAGAAGCCGGTCGGCACGCTGATCACCGACAACCTGCTGCCCGGCCGGAACCTCTGGATGCTGGCCACCGGCACGGGCCTCGCCCCCTTCATGTCCCTGCTGCGCGACCCCGAGGTCTATGACCGGTATGAGCGCGTCATCATCGCCCACACGGTGCGCGAGGTGGCCGAGCTCGCCTATCGCGACTACCTGACGCGCGAATTGCCCCAGCATGAACTCCTGGGCGAGATGGTGCGCGAGAAGATGATCTACATGCCCGCCGTGACGCGCGAGGCCTTCCCCATCCAGGGCCGCATCACCACCCGCCTGGAGGCCGGCACGGCCGAGCGCGACGCGGGCGTGGCCGCCCTCGACCCCGCGCATGACCGCGTGATGATCTGCGGCAGCGAGGCCATGAACGCCGATTGCAAGACATTGCTGGAAGCCCGCGGCTTCATCGAGGGCAACAACTCCGAACCCGGCACCTATGTCGTGGAAAAGGCCTTCGTAACGAAATGAACCGGGGGTTCAGGGACGCACCGGGGTTACAACCCGGATAGTTATGCGTTGCCTCCGTCCCAATTTTGGTTACTTTGTGGCGGATGACGACCAACTCGCGCCCCCCGTCGGCCATTCCCGGGCCGACGGATGTTCTCTCGCGCGCGGCTCTCCTCCTGGACATGGATGGCACGCTGCTCGACCTCGCCCCCCGCCCGGATGAGGTGGTGGTGGCGCCAGGGCTGCTCGACCACCTGACGCGGCTGCACGCCGCGCTGGGGGGCGCGGTGGCGGTGGTGACGGGGCGGCGCCTCGACGACGTGGACCGCATCCTGCACCCGCTGCGCCTGCCGGCCGCGGCCGAGCATGGGGCCATCCTGCGCCCCAGCCCCGACGCGCCGCCGCGCCAGGGGCCGTTGCGCCGCGCCCCGGCCGAATGGCGCGCGGCCGCCGAGGCCTTCGTCGCCGCCCATCCCGGCACGCTGCTGGAACCCAAATCGGCCGGCTTCGTGCTGCATTACCGCCTGGCGCCCGACCGGGGCGCCGAGGCCCATGCGCTGATGCGCGGCTTCGCCGAATCCGGCCAGGGCTTTGATCTGCTCCGCGCCGACCACGCCTGGGAATTGCGCCCGGGCGGCGTCCACAAGGGGGTGGGCGTGCGGGCGCTGATGGCCGAGGCGCCCTTCGCCGGCCGCTGGCCCATCTTCATCGGCGACGACGTGACGGATGAGGATGGCATCGCCGCCGCCGTCGCGCTGGGCGGCGAGGGCTTCCTCGTGCCGGACAGCTTCGGCACCCCGGCCGGCGTGCGCGCCTGGATCGCCACCCTGGCCGAACACGCCCATGCCCCGGCACCCTGAGCTGGTGGGGCCGCCCGACCGGCCCCCCCAGCCGCTGGACCTGGCCGCCGTCGGCAATGGCACGGTGGCGGCGCTGATCTCGCCCGCCGGCGCGGTGAACTGGATGTGCTGGCCGCGCCTGGATGGCGACCCGGTCTTCAGCGCCCTGGTGGATGGCGACCATTCGGAGCGCGGCTTCACCGACATCCTGATGACGCGCTTCGCCGGCAGCCGGCAGCGCTACCGCCGCAACTCCGCCGTGCTGGAGACGGAGCTGACGGACAGCCAGGGCAACGCGCTTCTCATCACCGACCACATGCCGCGCCTGCGCCGCTTCGGCCGCATGTTCCGCCCGCCCATGCTGGTGCGGCGGATCGAGCTGCTGCGCGGGCGCCCGCGCATCCGGCTCCGGGTGCGGCCCTGCTTCGGCTGGGGGCAGGAAAGCCCGCGCGGCCGGGCGGGGTCCAACCACATCAGCTATGTGGGCAGTGGCGAGGCCATGCGCCTGTCCACCGACGCGCCGCTGGGCTTCATCCTGAGCGAGACGGAATTCGCCCTCGACCGCCCCATCGCCATGATGTTCGGCCCGGACGAGACGGTGAACGGCATGGTCGCCCGCGTCGCCCAGGAATTCGAGGACGAGACGCAGGCCTATTGGCAGGATTGGGTGCGCGGCCTCTCCCTGCCCTTCGAATGGCAGGACGAGGTGATCCGCGCGGCCATCACGCTGAAGCTCTGCGCCCATGACGACACGGGCGGGATCCTGGCGGCGCTGACCACCTCCATCCCCGAGGCCGAGCACACGCAGCGCAACTGGGACTACCGCTTCTGCTGGCTGCGCGACGCCTACTTCACCGTGATGGCGCTGAACCGCCTGGGCGCCACCCGCACCATGGAGCACTACATCGGCTACATCACCAACGCGGTGCTGGAGCAGACGGGCATGCTGCGCCCCGTCTATCCGCTGGTGCCCAATGATTCCATTGATGAGTGGGAAGCCACGGCGCTGAAGGGCTTCATGGGCCACGCGCCGGTGCGCGTGGGCAATGCCGCGGCCCTGCAGGTGCAGAATGATGTCTGGGGCGCGGTGGTCATGGCCGCCGCCATGCTCTTCTTCGACCACCGCCTGCCCGAACCCGCAGGCGAGGCGCTTTACCGCCGCCTGGTGCCGCTGGGCGTCGCCGCCGAGGCCGCGGCCCTCACCGCCGATGCCGGCATCTGGGAATACCGGGGGCGGGAGCGCATCCACACCTTCTCCGCCGCCATGTGCTGGGCGGCGGTGGATCGCCTCGGGCGCATCGCCGCCCATCTGGGCCTGGTCGAGGAGGCGGCCGATTGGCAGGCCCGCGCCGCCACCCTGAAGGAGGCGATTCTCGAAGGCGCCTGGAACGAGGAGGCGGGCAGCCTGCAGGAGGTGTTCGGCGGCCATGGCCTCGACGCCGCCCTGCTGCTCCTGCCCGAGATCGGCCTGCTGCCACCCAGCGACCCGCGCTTCGTCGCCACCGTGGAGGCCATCGAGCGCGACCTGATGCGCGACGGCATGCTGCTGCGCTACTCGGCGGCCGACGACTTCGGCGTGCCGGAAACGGCCTTCATCGTCTGCTCCTTCTGGCTGGTGGATGCCTTGGCCGCAATCGGGCGGAAAGATGACGCGCGGTCACTTTTTGAACGCATCCTTTCCCTGCGGAACCACGTTGGATTGCTGCCGGAGGATGTGGACCCCCGCAACGGCCAGCTCTGGGGAAATTTCCCGCAGAGCTATTCGCAGGTGGGTCTCGTGCTCTCGGCCATGCGGCTCTCTCGGAGCTGGGAGGAGGGGTTTTGGCGCGCCTGGTGATTGTTTCCAATCGGGTTCCCCCGCTGCGGGCCACCTCGGCCGTGGCCGGCGGCCTGGCCGTGGCACTGGAAGAGGCGGTGCGGCGGAGGGAGATGCTGTGGTTCGGCTGGTCGGGCGAGACGTCCTCCAGCCGCGAACCCAAGGTGACCTCGCGCGGGCTGCGGTCCCAGGCGGTGATTGACCTGACGGCCGAGGAGCACCGGCTCTACTATGGCGGCTATTGCAACGGCACGCTCTGGCCCCTGCTGCACTACCGCTTCGGCCTGGCCGAGTTCCGCCGCGAGGAGGAGGAGGCCTGGCGCGCGGTCAACGACCGCTTCGCCGAGGCGCTCTGGCCCCTGCTGCGCGAGGATGACGTCCTCTGGATCCATGACTTCCACCTGTTTCCCCTGGCCGCGCGGCTGCGAGAGATGGGGGCGAAGCAGCGCATCGGCTTCTTCCTGCACGTTCCCTTCCCGCCGCCTGGCCTCTTCGCCGCCCTGCCCCGCGGCGAGGCCCTGCTGCGCGACCTGAACGGCTATGACCTGATCGGCATGCAGACGCCCGACGATGCCGAGAACCTGCGCGACGCCCTGCGCCAGCAGGGGGTGAACACGCCCGTCGGCGCCTATCCGGTGGGCATTGACGCGGAGGCCTTCGGCAAGGCCGCCGAGAAGGCCGAGGCGCGCCGCGACGTGCAGCGCTTCCAGGAGAGCCTGAGCGGAAGGCGCCTGATCTTCGGCGTGGACCGGCTGGACTACACCAAGGGCCTGCCGCAGCGCCTGGAAGGCTATGCCGACCTGCTGAAGCGCTTCCCCCAGCACCGCGGCAAGATCACCTTCCTCCAGGTCGCCCCGGTCTCGCGCGGGGAGGTGAAGCATTACCGCCTGCTGCGGCGTGAGCTGGACGAGGCGGTGGGCCGCATCAACGGCGAATTCGCCGAGGTGGACTGGGTGCCGCTGCGCTGGACCACCCGGCCCATCCAGCGCAGCGTGCTGGCGGGGTTCCTTCGCATCGCCCGGGTGGCGCTGGTCACGCCGCTGCGGGACGGCATGAACCTCGTCGCCAAGGAATTCGTCTCGGCCCAGCCGCCCGAGGACCCCGGGGTGCTGGTGCTGTCGCGCTTCGCGGGTGCGGCGCGCGAGATGCAGGGCGCGCTTCTGGTGAACCCCAACGACCCGGACGAGATCGCCGAGGCGCTGGACCAGGCGCTGTCCATGCCGCTGTCCGAGCGGCGGCAGCGCTGGCGCCAGGACTACGACCTGCTGCACGAGGCGGGGTCCAGCACCTGGTCGCGCAACTTCCTGACGGACCTGACGGCGGCGCGGGCGGAGGGGTGATGTCCGCCGGCTTGGGAAGGGATTAGCCTGCCTTCCCGCAACTGGGGAGGAGGCGACGCATGATCGTCGAGGAAAGAATCTACACGCTGCAGCCGGCCACCGCGCCGCTCTACATCGCGGCCTATGAGGCCGAGGGGATGCCCATCCAGAAGCGCATCCTGGGGCGGATGGTGGGCTACTACACGACCGAGTTCGGCCCGCTGAACCAGGTGATCCACCTCTGGGCCTATGAATCCCTGGCCGAGCGAACCGAGAGGCGCGCCAAGCTTTTCCAGGACCAGGGCTGGCTGGATTATCTGAAGAAGGTGCGGCCCTACCTCGTCAGCCAGGAGAGCAAGCTGCTGATGCCCGCGCCATTCCTGAAGGTGAAGTGGCAGGACTGAACAGGGGCCGCGCTGCCTTGACAGCATTGCTGCGCCGCCATAATCCACCCTCGCCTTCCAGGGGTGAACCGCCGGAGGGAGCCATTGTGGACGATCGGGAAGCCTTCGCGAAACGACTGGCGGATGCCCGGGCCAAGAGCGGCCTGGACAAGCCGGAGCGCGGCAAGCGGGCCCTTCCGTCGAGCACCTGGGGCGTGGGCCTGCGGGCCGGTGTCGAGGTGGTTTCCGCGCTGATCGTCGGCGTGGTGATCGGCCTGGGACTGGACCGGTGGCTTGGGACCACACCCTGGCTCTTTCTGCTGTTCTTCGTGCTGGGGGCCGCCGCGGGGGTGTCGAACGTGTATCGGCTGTTCGCCCCCCGGACCGGTGTTCGCAAGGACTAGGCCAGGAGAGGTTCCCGGTGGCGGCAGAAGGCAATGCGATCGACGCACTCGGGCAGTTCGTGCTGTACCCTGCGCTCGGCCAGGTGGGCTCCGCCGTGGGCTTCACGAACTCCAACCTCTACATGGTCTTCGCCGGCGTCCTGATCGTGGCGCTGATGGTCTATGGCATGCGCGAGGCCGCGATGGTGCCCGGCCGCATGCAGGGCCTGGCCGAAAGCGCCTATGGCTTCATCGATGACATGGTGGTGGCGCAGGTGGGTGAGGAAGGCCGTCGGTTCTTCCCCTTCGTGTTCACCCTGTTCATGTTCATCCTGTTCGGGAACATGCTGGGCCTGTTCCCCTACGCCTTCACCTTCACCTCGCACATCACGGTCACCTTCGCGCTGGCGGCGACCGTCTTCGTGCTGGTCACGGCCGTCGCCATCGCGCTGCACGGCCGCAAGTTCTTCGGCTACTTCATGCCGGAGGGCGCGCCCATGTGGCTCGCGCCCATCATCATTCCGGTCGAGATCGTCTCCTACCTCTCGCGCCCCATCAGCCTGTCCGTGCGTCTCTTCGCCAACATGATGGCGGGCCACGTGATGCTGAAGGTCTTCGCCACCTTCGTGGTGATGCTGGCGGGTCTGGGCACGGTGGGTCCGGTCCTGTCCCTCATGCCGCTGGCGCTGAACATCGCGTTGGTCGCCTTCGAAGTGCTGGTCGCGTTCCTGCAGGCATATGTCTTCGCCATCCTGACCTGCATCTACCTGCACGACGCGGTGCATCTGCACTGACGCAGACGCCGAACCTTCAACTTTCCTCGCAAACCTAAGGATCGAGATCATGGAAATTGTTCTGGCTGCGAAGGCGATCGGCGCCGGCATCGCCGTGCTGGCTCTCTTCGGTGTGGGCCTCGCCATGGGCAACATCTTCTCCACCCTCATCAGCAGCGTGGCCCGCAACCCGGCCGCCCGCGACACGGTGTTCCCCATCGGCATCCTGGGCTTCGCCCTGACGGAAGCCGTGGCGCTGTTCGCCCTGCTGATCGCCTTCCTCATCCTCTTCACCTGATCGGGCGGGGAGGGGGCCATCCGGCCCCCTTTCCACCTTCAGGGCGGGGCGGCGCCGCGAGGCACCCCACCCCGCGACCCGGCAGAGGCTGAAGGCCGCGGCATAGGCCGTGGCCTTCAGGACAGCAGGACAAGGCCATGCCCCAG
The DNA here is from genome assembly GCF_017311575.1 of Roseococcus thiosulfatophilus. Taxonomy (GTDB): domain Bacteria; phylum Pseudomonadota; class Alphaproteobacteria; order Acetobacterales; family Acetobacteraceae; genus Roseococcus; species Roseococcus thiosulfatophilus. The sequence continues at coordinate 3,443 of NZ_JAFFQY010000024.1, read as the reverse complement.
CTCGATTTCGCCAACCCGTTGATGACGACCACGCTGCTGTGGCTGTTCCTCATCTTCGGCGCCCTCTATTTCGCGCTGAAGTCCTACGCGCTGCCGCGCGTGGCGACCGTGCTGGAAAACCGCGCCGCGCGCATCCGCGCCGACCTCGACGCCGCGCAGGCCGCCCAGCGTGAGGGTGAGGCCGCCCTGGCCGAGCTGCGCGCCGCCACCGCCGCGGCCCGTGCCGAGGCCCAGGCCACCGTCGCCGCCGCCATGGCCGAGGCGCAGGCCAAGGCCAGCGCCCAGGCCGAGGCCATCAATGCCCGCCTCGCCAGCCAGGTGGACGAGGCCGAGACGCGCGTCCGCGCCGCCCGCGACGCCGCCATGGGCGCGCTGCGCGAGGTGGCGGGCAGCACCGCCCAGGCCATGCTGGCGCGGCTGGGCGTTTCCGCCCCCGCGCGCACCGTCACCGCCGCCGTGGACCGCGCGGCCAAGCAGGGGGCGCGCTGATGTTCGCCGATCCGAAATTCTGGGTTGCCGCCAGCTTCATCCTCTTCGTCGTGCTCGTCGGGAAGATGGGCTGGACCAAGATCACGGAGATGCTGGACGCCCGCACCGCCCGCATCCGTGAGGAGCTGGAGGAGGCGCAGCGCCTGCGTGCCGAGGCCCAGGCCATGATGACCCGCGCCGAGGCCGAGCGCGCCGCCGCCATCGCGGAGGCCGGGGAGCTGGTCGCCCGTGCGAAGCAGGAGGCCGAGCGCCTGGCCGCCGCCATGGCCGCCGAGGCCGAGGCCGCCGCCCGCCGGCGCGAGCGCATGGCGATGGACCGCATCGCCGCCGCCGAGGCCGGCGCCATCGCCGAGGTCCGCAACGCCGCGGCCGACCTCGCCGCCGTTGCGGTGCGCGAGGTGATCGCTTCCAAGCACGATGCCGCGGCCGATGCCGCCATGCTGGACAAGACCATCGCGAACCTGCCGACGGTGTTCCGCGCGGCCTGAAGCCGGCTTCATCCTGACGAAGGGCGCGCCTCCCGCACGGGGGGTGCGCCCTTTCGCGTTTCAGGCGGCCTCAGCCCAGCGCGACTCCTGCACCCGCACCTCCAGCACGCCGATCACCTGGCCGAGATTACCGGCGATGAGGTGCAGCACGCCCGGGTCCGGCGCGTGCAGGGTGAAGGTCACGCGCATCTCCTCGCCCTGGCGTTCGGCCAGCATGTGGTCGGGCGTGATGTCACGCTTGGCGAAGGGCTGGAGCAGGCGCGGCAGCAGCCCGGGTTCGGGCAGGGCCAGCACGGCGAAGGTCACGGAATCGGTCATGGTGGAGTTCCTGGAAGCGGTGGCGAAACGGGCCCGACCGAAGGACCACGCCGCCCCATGCGGCGCGGATCAACCGGCCGGGGGCGTAATTCGCAGCGTGCGCGTCATCCAGGACATGGGTGGAAGATAGGCCGCGCGGGTCAGCGCAGCAAGACGGGAAGCAGCGCGTCCAGCCGCACCCTGCCCTCGATGGTGGCGACGAGGCGGCCCTCCACCCATTCCAGGTAGCCCTCCTCCAGCAGGGCGGTCAGCATCGCCGCGTCCACGATCCGCGCGAAAGCGAGGCCCGCACGGGCTTCCACGCGGGCGGGGTCCACGCCTTCCGCGAGGCGCAGCCCCATCAGCATGGCCTCCCGCCCGCGTTCGGCGGGGGTCAGGGTTGTGGATTCGACGGCGCCATGGCCGTGTTGCTCGACGCGGGCGGCCCATTCCTCAGGGGCCCTGTGGCGGCGGATGGCGTGCATCTCGCCTTCGGCCAGCACGCGCTGATGGGCACCCGGCCCGATGCCGAGATAGTCGCCATAGCGCCAATAGGCGAGGTTGTGGCGGCTCTCCGCGCCCGGCTTGGCGTAGTTGCTGACCTCATAGGCGGCGAGGCCGTGGCGCGCGGCTTCCTCGGCCGTCGCCTCGTACATGCGGGCGGCGTCATCCTCCGCCGGCAGGGCGAAGGCGCCGCGGGCGTGCTCGGTGAAGAAGCGCGTCCCGGGCTCGATGGTGAGCTGGTAGAGGCTGAGATGGTCCGCCGCCAGGGCCAGGGCCTGGCGCAACTCGGCCCGCCAGGCGGCTTCTTCCTGGCCGGGGCGCGCATAGATCAGGTCGAAGGAGAGGCGGGGGAAGATGGCGCGCGCCTTCTCCAGCGCCGCCACGGCGTGGGGCGCGTCATGCTGGCGGCCGAGGAAGCGCAGCGCCTCGGCGTCCAGCGACTGCACGCCGAGGGAGGCGCGGTTCACGCCGGCCTGCGCGAAGGCGCGCAGCTTGTCGGTTTCCACGCTGGTGGGGTTGGCCTCCAGCGTCACTTCCATGTCCGGGGCCGCGTCGAAATGGGCGCGGGCGTCGGCGATCAGCGCCGCGACCGTCTCGGGCTCCATCAGCGAGGGCGTGCCGCCGCCGAAGAAGATGGAGGCCAGCGGGCGGCGACCCAGGCGCGCGGCCTCATGCGCCAGTTCCCGGCGCAGGGCAGCGCGGAAGCGGGCATGGTCCACGCCGCCCTCCCGCACATGCGAATTGAAATCGCAATAGGGGCACTTCGACGCGCAGAAGGGCCAATGGAGGTAGAGGGCGAGGGGTTCCACGCGCCCTCCCTTACACCCGCCCGCCCCGCGCGGCGACAGGTGCCGCGGCCTGCGCCATAGTGCGGCGATGCCCTGGCCGGACCCCCATCTGCTGCTCGCCGCGATGGGCGCCGCCTTCCTGGCCGGGCTGGCGCGCGGCTTCTCGGGCTTCGGCGCGGCGCTGATCTTCGTGCCGCTGGGCAGCGCCATCCTGGGCCCGCGCGTGGCGGCACCCTTGCTGCTGGTGGTGGACCTGGTGATGGCCTCGCCCATGATCCCGCGCGCCTGGCGCTTCGCCGCGCGGGGCGAGGTGGCGTTGATGGCACTCGGCGCCCTGGTGGGCGTGCCGGCCGGCGCCTGGCTGCTGCTGCAACTGGAGGCCGAGGCACTGCGCTGGGGCATGTGCGCCATGGTGCTGGCCATGGTGGCGCTGCTGGCGTCCGGCTGGCGCTACCAGGGCGCGCCCTGGCCGCCGGCGACGCTGGCGGTGGGGGCGGTGTCGGGGCTGTTCTCGGGCGCGGCGCAGATGGGCGGGCCGCCGCTGGTGGCCTACTGGATGGGCGGCACCAATGACGCGGCGCGGGTGCGGGCCAATCTGGTGCTGACCGGCGCCATCGGCGGGGCGTTGAGCGCGGTCGCCTACCTGGCCGGCGGGCTGCTGGGGCTGGAGCTTCTGCTGCTCGCCGCCGCGCTGGGCCCGCTCTATGGGCTGGGGCTGTGGATCGGCGGGCGGCTGTTCGGGATGGCCAGCCAGCAGATGTTCCGGCGCATCTGCTTCGGCCTCATCCTGCTGGCGGCGGTGATCGGCCTGCCGCTCTGGGACCGCTGAGGCTGGACCATGCGACCTTCGCTTCCGCTCAGGCCGCATGGCTCAGTC
>NZ_JAFFQY010000023.1 GCF_017311575.1 Roseococcus thiosulfatophilus | reverse complement strand
CCAGGCCTCATTGGGCAGCGCCACGCCCGCCACCGCCAGATGCACCGGCTGTGCCGCCAGCCGCTCCAGCAGCGCCGCGTAGAGCCGCTTTCCCGCGCCCAGCCCGCGCCGCTCCGGGTCCAGGTAGATGCTGGTTTCCACCGTCGTGTCGAAGGCGGGGGTGGGGCGATAGGGGCTGCTATAGGCGCAGCCCACCACCGCGCCCGCATGCTCCGCGACCAGAAGCTGGTGCCGGCCCGTGCCATAGGTCGCGAACCAGGTGGTGCGGGATTCCAGCGTGTGCGGCACGGTCGTGAAGGTGACATGCCCGTGCGCGACATAGTGGTTGAAGATCTCGACCAGCGCTGGAAGGTCGCGGGCCTCGCCTTGCCGGATGTGCAGCGCGTCCATGGTGCCGTCCCGATGCCTTGCGGGAAAAGCCTAGGCCCGGTGGCGCGGCCTGTCAGGGGGTGCGGCTTGCCCTCGCCCCCGCCTCGGGCAGGATGGCGGCAACAACCGGAGGAAGCGCCACCATCATGCCCACCATCCTCGAACCCGAAGCCCTCTACCCCGACACCGCGCTGGAACGGCGCATCTGCGGCGAGGGCGTGCGCCTGCTGCAAGGCAATGCGAAAAAATCGCTGATGGAGTTGCCGGACGAACTCTGCGCCGAGGTGGACGGGCTGATGACGCTCCGCCTCGCCGTCCCCGCCGAGGCGCTGGCGAAATTCCCGAAGCTCAAGGTCGTGGTGCGCATGGGCGTGGGCTATGACCGCGTGGACCGCGCCGAATGCGCGCGCCGCGGCATCAAGGTCTGCAACGTGCCCGACTACGGCACGGCCGAGGTCGCGGACACCGCCATCACCATGGCCGTGGCGCTGCGGCGCGGCATGGTGCTCTACCACGACGCCATGCGCGACGACCCGCCCTGCCCCTGGGGCGTGCTGCCCAACAAGATCGTGCGGCGCTTCGACGTGCAGGGCTTCGGCGTGCTGGGGCTGGGGCGCATCGGCACCGCCGCCGCGCTGCGCGCCAAGGCGCTGGGCTTCCGCGTGACCTTCTATGACCCGCATCTGCCCAAGGGCGCCGACCGCGCGCTGGGCATCGCGCGGGCCGACAGCCTGCACGCGCTGATGGCGCAATCCGACGTGCTGTCCATCCATTGCCCGCTGACGCGGAACACGCGCGGGTTGGTGGATGCGGCGGCGCTGGCCGCGCTGCCGGAGAACGCCGTCGTCATCAACACCGCGCGCGGGCCGATCCTGGACCTCGACGCGCTGGAGGCCGGCCTGCGTTCCGGCCGCATCGCGGGCGCGGGGCTGGACGTGCTGCCGGTGGAACCGCCCGTGCCGGAACCGTCGCTGCTGGCGGCCTATCGGGCGCGCGAGGACTGGCTGCGCGGGCGCCTGGTCATCATGCCGCACGCCGCCTTCCACAGCCCCGAGGCCTGGGACGACATCCGCCTCAAGGGCATCGAGACCATGCGCGACGTGCTGCTGCATGGTCTCGACACCAACGTCATCCGGCCAGACAGCGACTGAGGGCGGGCGAGAGGCCGACACTCGGCGCCACGCCCCCGCGTGGGGCGCGGCTGCCGGGCAGGGCATCAAGGGCGGCGCGCAGGCTGCACAGCATGGGCACCGGCAGCAGCGGTTGCAGCCGCGCATCCAGGCCTACCAGCCCGGCGCCACCCAGCAGCACGGCGCCGGCGCCGTTTGTGATCTCGGCGCGCGCCGTCTCCGCCAGCAGCACGGCCGCGCCTTCGGGGTCACGCGCGATCTGATCGCCCGTCGGCGTGATGGCGGCGACGCGCACCTGTTCCCGCGTCAGGCCGCGGACCAGGAAGAATTCCTCCAGCATCGGCACCCAGGCCGCGCCGCCGGTCAGCACCGCCACGCGCGGCGCCACGCGCAAGGCGGCGCGGATGGAGGCATCGGCCATGCCCAGCACGGGCAACGGGAAGGTCTCGCGCGCCGCGTCCAACCCGGGCTCGCCGAAACAGGCGATCAGTGCGGCGTCATAGCCCGCTGCGTTGTCGGGGCCGATGTGTTGCGCCAGGGCCTCCAGGACGGCGTGCGACGCCACCGCCACGGCGGCGCGGCTTGCGATGTAGCGGGCGCCGAAGGGGGCGGTGACGGGCGTGATCTCATGCGCGCACATCGCGCGCGCGGCGGTGGCGAGGCGCGCGGTGATGGCCTCGTCCGTGTTGCCGTTCAGCAGCAGCAGTTTCAACGCGGGGCGTCCTTGCGGTCGAAGCGCCAGGGGGATGCGCCGTCCTCGTTCGCATCCAGGCGCAGGCGGTGCTCCAATGGCGGAAAGGCGCGGCTGCGGCAATCGGCCCGGTCGCAGAGCCGACAGGACAAACCTATGCCGACCCGCGCGGCTACCAGGTCCAGCCCGTCCGCATAGACCACCTCCTCGGCCCGCGCGATGTCGCAGCCGATGGCCACCACATGCGTGGGCGGCGGCTCGCCCCAGCGCGGCGCGGGCCCGTGCATGGCGCGGGCGACGCACAGGAAGGCCGCGCCATCCGGCAATTCCGCCGCCTGCACGCGCGTGACGCCCGGTGTGGCGAAGGCGTGGTGCACGATCCATTTCGGGCAGCTTCCGCCGAAGCGCGCGAAGGGAAAGCCGGCGGCGGAAAAGCGCTTCGTCACATTGCCCGCCGTGTCGGCGCGCAGGAAGAAGAAGGGCAGGCCGCGCGCGCCCTCGCGGTGCAGCGTGGAGAGGCGCTGCGCCACTTGTTCGTAGCTGGTGCCGAAACGCGCGGCCAGGCGCTCCACATCATGCCGCAACTCCCGCGCGGCGCGCAGGAAGGGCGCATAGGGCATGAGCAGCGCGGCGGCCGCGTAGTTCAGCAGGCCGATGCGGATGAGCTGCTCGGCCTCGCTGGTGCTGGGCTTGGTGTCGGCCAGCGTGGCGTCCACCGCGTCGCGCGCTTCCAGCAGCATCAGCTGGAAGGCCATGCGGAAGCCGCGCGATTCACGGGGGAGGGATTCCGCCAGCCAGAGCTCGCGCGTGCGCGGGTCGTAGCGGCGGTCGGCCTCGGTCATCGCGGTGACGGTGACGGTGACGTTGTGCTTCTGCCGCAGGCGCTGGGCGATGGCGTGGTTCATCTCGGCCGGGCTCGCCTGCAACTCGGCGCCGAGGGATTCGGTGAAGGTCTCGATGCGGGCGAAGTGGTTGCCGCGTTCGTGGAAGAAGTCGCGCACCTCCTCGTTCGGCAGCAGCAGGCGCCGGCCGGAGGGAAGGGCGATGCCCGACGCATCCTCGCGCGCCACGCGCCAGGCGCGGTACAGCGCCAGCACGCCGCGCGCCGCATTGGGCGCGCTGGCGGCGATGGCCTGGACCTCGTTCTCGGGCATCGCGTCGAGGCCGAGAAGCGGGTCCGACAGCACCTCGCGCAGCCCCGCTTCCAGCTGCCGTTCGGCGTGGCCGGAGAGGGCCGCCAGGTCCACGCCCAGCGCCTCGGTCAGCTTGATGAGGACGGTGGCGGTGACGGCGCGCTGGTCGTGCTCGATCAGGTTCAGGTAGCTGGCGGAAATGCCGAGCCGTGCCGCCAGCGCCTGCTGGGTGAGGCCCATCTCCATGCGGAGACGGCGGGCCGTGCGGCCGATCAGCGGGCGGGACATGGGCGGTCGTCCTTCACAGGCTTCACTGATTTGCGGCGTCAGACGTTGCGCGCTTCACAGGCTTGCCGGTTGCGGCGCCATTTTGCCCGTGATTCCGGCGCGCGCAATGTCAATTATTCACACAGCGAAGGTCAAAGATGGAGAGACAATGATGCGCCCGACCCCCACCCCGAACCTGGCCCCCGATGGCGGCGGCGGCCGCGACCCCGGCCGCTATGAGGGGGTGCGCCGCGACTACACGCCGGCCGATGTGGTGCGCCTCTCGGGCAGCTTCCGCACGCAGCACACCCTGGCCGAGATGGGCGCGCGCCGCCTGTGGCACCTGCTCCGCACCGAGCCCTTCCTGAACACCCTGGGTGCGCTGACGGGCATGCAGGCCTTGCAGCAGGTGAAGGCGGGACTGAAGGCCATCTACCTCTCGGGCTGGCAGGTGGCGGCGGATGCGAACAGCGCGGGGCAGATGTACCCGGACCAGTCGCTCTACCCGGTGGACAGCGTGCCGGGCGTGGTGCGCCGCATCAACAACGCGCTGCGCCGCGCCGACCAGATCGCGACCATGGAACGGCTCGACGGCAAGGGCGATGACACGACGCACTACATGGCCCCCATCATCGCCGATGCGGAAGCGGGCTTCGGCGGCGCGCTGAACGCCTATGAGCTGATGCGCGCCATGATCGAGGCGGGCGCCGCCGGCGTGCATTTCGAGGACCAGTTGGCGAGTGAGAAGAAGTGCGGCCATCTGGGCGGCAAGGTGCTGGTGCCGATCAGCCAGCACATCCGCACGCTGAACGCGGCGCGGCTGGCGGCGGATGTGGAGGGTGTCTCCACCGTCCTGCTCTGCCGCACCGATGCGGAGAGCGCGCAGCTTCTCACCTCCGATGTGGATGAGCGCGACCGCCCTTTCATTGGCAATGATCGCACGCCGGAGGGCTTCTTCCGCATTCGCCCGGGCATGGGGAAGGAATACGCGATCGCCCGCAGCCTGGCCTACGCGCCCTATGCCGACCTGCTGTGGTGGGAGACCTCCGACCCGGACCTCGATGACGCGCGTGACTTCGCCGAGGCCATCCACAAGCACTTCCCCGGAAAGATGCTGGCCTACAACTGCTCGCCCAGCTTCAACTGGCAGCGGAAGATGGGCGCCGACGCCGCGGCGAAGTTCCAGCGCGAAATCGGCGCGATGGGCTACAAGTTCCAGTTCGTGACGCTGGCCGGCTTCCACAGCCTGAACCTGTCCATGTTCAAGCTGGCCCGCGGCTATGCCGCGCGCGGCATGGGCGCCTACAGCGAATTGCAGCAGGCCGAGTTCGCGGCGGAAGCGGAAGGCTTCACCGCCGTGCGCCACCAGCGCGAGGTGGGTGTCTCCTACTTCGACGCCGTGGCCCAGGCCGCCAGCGGCGGGACCGCCAGCACCACCGCCATGAAGGACAGCACCGAGGCGGCCCAATTCCACCACGCCTGAACCAGGAGGAACCAGCAATGACCCATGACACCCACAACGACAGCCCGATCCATCAGCGCCAGGAGATGCGCGGCCAGGCCGAGCGCCCGATGGTCCGCCAGCCCGAGGATTTCGACGACGGCCTGGTGCACGCCCACAACTACGCCTGCAGCGAGCGCGGCCGGCCCGCGCACTGAGCGTCTGATCGCCGGAGGCGTGAATCAGCCGCCCAAAGCGGCCGGCAACGGGTCCAGGAAAATGCCGGGGGCGGGTGTGGAGGACATCCGCGCCACCGGCCCGGACCCGCTCACCCCAGCCGGGGGTCGAGCCAAGGCACGCGCTGCGCCACCCAGGGCGTGGCGCGTGCCCCTTCCTCGTCCAGTGCCACGCCGAGGCCGGGCGCCTGCGGCACCGCCGCCGCGCCGCTGTCGAAGCGCAGCGAGGGACCGCCACACAGGCTGAAGAAGCGCTCCGTCTCGCCGAACTGCACCTCCAGCGGCAGCAGGTTCGGCAGCGTCGCGCAGGCGTGCAGGGAATGCGCGTGGCACACCGGCCCGGTCGGGTTGTGCGGCGCGATTTCCACACCCGCTGTCAGCGCGAGGGCGGCGATGCGCCGCATTTCCTCATGCCCGCCGCAATGCTTCATGTCGGGCATCAGCACGTCGTAAAGACCGCCTTCCACCAGCGGGCGATAGGCCGCCAGGCCCGACAGCGTCTCGGCGCCGGCCAGCCGCATGCCGCGGTCATTGGCCATGCTCCGCAGGCGGCGGATTTCGGCGTGGTTGGCCTCGGCCACGGGGCATTCCAGCCAGAAGAGGCCGAGCGGCGCCACGTCGCGGATCAGCGACGCCGCGCCGCCCGGCGAGAAGCGCCAATGCGCGTCCACCATCAGCGCGACGTCGCGGCCGATGGCCTCGCGCACCGCCCCGATGCGCGCCAACCCTTCCGCGTAGCCCGCGCGCCAGCCTTCGGCGTCTTCCCAGATGATCGGGTCGAAGGGGGCCAGCTTCACGGCGCAGAAGCCCGCATCCAGCGCACGCTGCGCGGCGGCGGCGAAGCCCTCCGGCGTGCGCGGCGCCACACCGCGGTTGATGTTGGCATAGAGCGGCACGCGCGCCCGCAGCGCGCCGCCCAGCAGCGTATGGATCGGCAGGCCAGCCGCCTGCGCCGCCACGTCCCACAAGGCCTGCTCGAAGGCGGACAGCACGGTATGCGCCACGAGCCCGCCCGGCGCATGTGGCAGCAGTCGCGCCAGGCGGTTGCGCGCCAGCGCGTCCTGTCCCGTGACCTCGGCTTCCAGCCGCGCGGCCTCCGCCGCCAGCAGCGCCTCCTGCCCCGACAGCGTGCATTCGCCGAGGCCGGTCAGCCCGCCCTCCGTCCGCAGCAGCAGGAAGCACCAATTGGTCTTGGGCGTCACCGCCACGCCCAGGAAGTCCAGCGCGGCGATGCGCGTGCTCATGCCGCCAGGGCTTCCGTGAATACGCCCGGGTCCACATTGCCGCCGCTGAGGATGATGGCCGTGACCTTGCCCTTCGTCTCCATGCGCCCCGCCAGCAGCGCCGCCAGCGCCACCGCGCCGCCCGGCTCCACCACCAGCTTCAGATGGGTGAAGGCGAAGCGCATCGCGGCGCGCACCTCGGCCTCGCTCACCACCAGCCCGCCGGCGACCAGGCGCTGGTTGATGGGGAAGGTCAGCACGCCCGGCTCCTTCGCCAGCAGCGCGTCGCAATAGTTCGTGCCGCGCAGGTCATTGGGCAGGCGCTGGCCGGCGCGGAGGGAGCGCGTGGTGTCGTCCCACCCCTCCGGCTCCACCGCGAAGATGCGGGCTTCCGGGCACAGTGCGGAAATGGACAGGGCGCTGCCCGCCAGCAGCCCGCCGCCGCCCGTGCAGATGGCGAATTGCTCGGGCGTGAGGCCCGCCGCCCGCGCATCCTCGATCAGTTCCAGCATGGCCGTGCCCTGGCCCGCGATGACATGCGGGTGGTCATAGGGCGGAATGACGTGCAGGCCATGGGTGCGCGCCAACTCCTCCACCATCGCCTCGCGGTCCGTGCCGTGGCGGTCGAAGCGATGGATCTCGGCGCCCCAGGCGCGGGTCGCGTCCACCTTCACCTGCGCGGCGTCCGCGGGCATGGCGATCAGCGCGCGCAGGCCCAGCGCGTGGGCCGCCGCCGCCGTGGCCTGGCCGTGATTGCCGGAGGAATGCGTCACCACGCCCCGCGCGCCTTCCGGCAGTTGCAGCGCGGCATTGGTGGCGCCGCGCAGCTTGAAGCTGGCGGTGATCTGCAAGGGTTCGGGCTTCACCAGCACCACGCCGCCCGCGGCCTCGTCCAGCGCGCGGTGGCGCAGCATGGGGGTGCGGCGGATGCGGCCCTGCAACCGCGCGGCGGCCGCCTGGACATCGGAGAAATCGGTCATGCGAAGCGCCTCGGGTCGGTGGGGCGGATGGCGCCCTTGATGTCGGGCTCGGGCTCGGTGCCGCGCACCAGGTGCGCCAGCAGGCGGCCGGCGGCGGGCGCGGTCTGGATGCCATACCCCCCCTGCCCGCACAGCCAGAAGAAGCCTGGCGCCGCCCCCTGCCCGATGGCCAGGCCACGATCCGGCGTGAAGGTGCGCAAGCCCGCCCAGCGGTGCTCCACGCGGTGCACGGGAATGTCCAGCGCCTGCTGCATCCGGTCCACCGCGATGGCGACGTCGAGTTCGTCGGGCTGGGCGTCGCCGGGCTCGGCATCGGTCTCGTCGGCGGGGCTGACCATCAGCTTGCGCCGCGCCTCGGGCCGCACATACCAGCTGTGGCCGACATCACCGACCAGCGGCCAATGCGTGCTGTCATATGGGCCCGGTTCCACGATCAGCGCGGTGCGGCGCTTGGGCTGCAGGCCGATGGGCGCGACCTCGGCCAATTGTGCCACCACATCGCCCCAGGCGCCGGCGGCGTTGACCAGAACGGGCGCGGCGTGGATTTCGCCGGTGGTGGCTTCCGCGTGCCAGAGCCCGTCCGCGCGCCAGATGCGCCCCGCGCGGTGGCGCAACGCCAACACCCCGCCCGCCGCCTTGATCTGCTTCAGGAAGCCCTGGTGCAGCGCGGCCACGTCAATGTCGAAGGCGTCGCGCTCGATGGTGGCGGCGACCGCGTAGTCGGCGCGGATGGCGGGGACCAGGGCGCGGGCCTGTTCCACGCTGAGACGTTCCAGGCCCACGCCCTCGGCCAGTGTCTCCTCCAGGTGGGGAAGCTGCGCGGCGTCGGCCAGGTTCAGGATGGCGCGGGTCGTGGCCAGGGGCGCGTCCGCGAAACCGGGCGGCGGCGCCTCGAAGAAGGCGCGCGACGCGCCGGTCAGGATGCGCGCATCGGCGCTGCCATAGTTCAGGATCCAGATGGCGGCGGAGCGCCCGGTGGTGTGGTAGCCCGCCACCTCCTCGGCCTCCAGCAGGGCCACGCGATGGGTGGCGACGAGATGCGCGCCGGCGGTCGCGCCGGCGATGCCCGCGCCGATGACCAGCGCGTCGGAGAACAGGGTGCTCATGGCCGCGCATCCTGGTCGCCCCATGAAATTGCAGCAAGCCGTTGCAATGGGGATCACGGCATGACTAGGCTCCCTCCCAGCGGCGAAGACCGCGGAAGAAAAAGCACTGGAGGAGAGTTCAAGATGGCAGACAAGGATCTGTCGCGCCGTGCCCTGTTGGGCGCGGGCGCGACCGCTTTTGCCGCGGGCACGCTCTCAGCGCCCGCCGTCTTCGCCCAGCCGACCACCACGCTGCGCTGCGGCTTCTGGGACCACTGGGTTCCGGCCGGCAATGGTGCCATCCGCGAGCTCTGCGCCGAATGGGGCCAGCAGAACCGCGTGAATGTGCAGGTGGACTTCATCACCTCGGTCGGCAACCAGAACCTGCTGACCATCGCGGCCCAGGCGCAGAGCCGCTCGGGGCATGACCTCCTCTCCTTCCCGACCTGGGAGCCGGCCGCGAAGGCGGACCTGCTGGAGCCGGTGGACGACGTGATGGGCCGCCTCATCGGCAAATACGGGCCGGTGAACGACGCGGCGGAATACCTGGGCAAGATCCGCGGCACCTGGCGCGCCATCCCGGCCGTCTCCGGCACGCAGATGAAGCCCGCCTGCGTCCGCTTCGACCTGATGGAGCAGCATGCGGGCATTGACATCCGCGCCATGTGGCCGGCCGAGAACCGCCGCGGCCCCGGCGCCGACAGCTGGAACTGGGACACCTTCCTGGCGGCGGCCGAGAAATGCCACGCGGCCGGCGTGCCCTTCGGCATGCCCATGGGCAGCTTCACCGACGCGGTGGACACCACGGGCGCCATCCTCGCCTCCTTCGGCGCCTCGATGATGGATGCGCGCGGCAACGTGACCGTGCGCGGCAATGCCAAGCTCAAGACCGCAGTGGAATACCTGGTGCGCCTGGCGCGCTTCCTGCCCAACGACGTCTGGGCCTGGGATGACGGGGCCAACAATCGCGCGCTGATCTCGGGCCGCTCGGCGCTGATCTTCAACCCACCCTCGGCCTGGGCGGTGGCGAAGCGCGACGCGCCGCAGGTGGCCGAGAAGTGCTGGACCGTGCCGATGCCGGCCGGGCCCGAGGGCCGCTTCGTGCCCTACCTGCCCTATTTCTGGGGCATCTGGTCCTTCAGCCGCAACAAGGGCCCGGCGAAGCAGCTGCTGGAATTCCTGAGCGAGCGTGCCTCGGCCGAGAAGCAGACCAACACCTCGAACGGCTATGACATCCCGCCCTTCAGCAGCATGAGCGACTTCCCGGTGTGGGCGAATGAGGGCCCGCCGGTGGGCACCGTCTACAACTACCCGCTGCGCGAACACCACAACGCGCGCGCCAGCGTGGCGCAGGCGCCGGCACCCGCGGAATTCGCGGTGCAGGCCTACCAGCAGGCGCTGAACACCAAGGTCGTGGCCCGGGTGAACCAGGGCGGCGAGACGGTGGACCAGGCGCTGGCCTGGCTGGAGCGTGAGCTGAACACCATCCGCCGCGGCGGCTGAGTGCCCATGGCGCGGGCGGGAGGGGCCCGCCCGCGTCTTCGCAGCAGCTAAGGGGAATTGAGCATGGCAGCCGATGGCAGCCTGGCCGGCGCGGCCCTCCGGCGCGGCGCGCCCAACAGCCTGCAACGCTTCGCGCGGCGCCGGTCCTCGATCGCGGTGCTGATGACCACGCCGCTCCTGGTCATCATCATCGGGCTGGTCGCCTATCCGGCGGTCTATGCCATCTATCTCTCGATGCTGAACCGGCGGATGACCGAGTTCGTCGGCACGTTGAACTACGAGATCCTGCTGGAAAGCGAGACCTTCTGGATGGTCGCGTTCCAGTCCTGCTTCTTCGCCATCACGGCGGTGCTGCTGAAGGCGATGATCGGCTTCTGGCTGGCGCACATGCTGCACGACATCCCCGACAAGGGGCAGCGCAAGTGGCGCGGCATGCTGCTGGTGCCCTGGGTGATTCCGCCCGCGCTGTCCACGCTGGGCTGGTGGTGGATGTTCGACCCCTCCTACTCCTCGATCAACTGGCTGCTGGCCGTGATCTCGGTGCCGGAGGTGCCCTGGCTGGGCCACCATTGGTGGGCGCGCATCGCCATCATCATGGTGAATGTCTGGATCGGCGCGCCCTTCTTCATGATCATGTACCTGGCCGCGCTGAAATCGGTGCCGGAGCAGCTCTATGAGGCGGCGGCGATCGACGGCGCCACGGGCTTCCAGAGATTGCGCTACGTCACGCTGCCGATGATGGCGAACATCATCTCCATCACGGTGCTGTTCAGCCTGATCGTGACCTTCGCGAACTACGACATCGTGCGCGTGCTGACCAATGGCGGGCCGCGCGACCTGACGCACGTCTTCGCGTCCTACGCCTTCCAGGTGGGCATCCTGTCGGGGAACATCCCGCGCGGGGCCGCGGTGTCGCTGTTCATGTTCCCCATCCTCGCGATCTGCGCCTTCTTCGTGCTGCGCAGCGTGGTCCGCCGCAACAAGGAGCAGATGTGATGTCGGCGACCGCGATGAACCGTGACGTGCCCGGCATCTACCACAAGGCCGGCAGCCTGCGGGCCGAGCGGCGCTGGGCGCTGTGGGTCGCCTATATCAGCCTGACGGTGGCGGCCATCATCTTCCTCGCGCCGCCCTTCTACATGCTGATCACGAGCCTGAAGGGCAGCGCCGAGATTGCGGGCATGACGGGCAGCCCCTGGCTGGTCCGCAGCCCAACGCTCGAGAACTACGTGAACATCATCACCAGCCCGATGTTCCAGCGCTTCATGCTGAACAGCCTGGTCATCACGGCCTGCGTGGTGGCGCTGACCATGGTGGTCTCCGTGCTCGCGGCCTTCGCGCTGGCGCGGATGCGCTTCTGGGGCAGCCAGATGCTGGCGACAGGCGTGTTCCTCACCTACCTGGTGCCGGACACGCTGCTGTTCATCCCGCTCTATCAGATCGTGGGTGGGTTGGGGCTGCTGAACTCCATCTGGGGGCTGGTGCTGGTCTATCCGACACTCACCGTGCCCTTCTGCACCTGGATCATGATCGGCTACTTCGCCTCCATCCCGAAGGAGCTGGATGAGGCGGCGCTGATCGACGGCGCCACCTGGCCGCAGATGCTGTGGAAGATCTTCATCCCCGTCGCACTCCCCGGCATCATCGCGGCCACCATCTTCGCCTTCACCGTGTCCTGGGCGGCCTTCGTCTATCCCACCGCCTTCGTCACCACGCCGGACCAGATGCCGCTGACCATCGGCGTGGTGTCGCAGCTGGTGCGAGCGGACACCTTCGCCTGGGGGCAGATCATGGCGGGTGCGCTGATGGCGGCGCTGCCGCCGGTCGTCATCTACGCGTTCCTGATGGACTACTACATCGCCGGCCTGACGGCTGGCGCGACGAAAGGCTAGCCGTCCGATCGCCGAAGCGCCGCGAGGCGCGGAGGCGTGAATCGGTCGGCGCAAAGACAGGGATGGACCATGGCTGAGGTTTCGCTTCGCAAGATCGTCAAGGCCTATGAGGGCGACGTGCAGGCCGTGAAGGGCATTGACCTGGAAATCGCGGACCATGAGTTCTGCGTCCTCGTCGGCCCCTCGGGCTGCGGGAAGTCCACCACCCTGCGCATGATCGCGGGGCTGGAGGAGATCACCTCCGGCGAGATCGCCATCGGCGGCACGGTGGTGAACGACATCCCGCCGCGTGACCGCGACATCGCGATGGTGTTCCAGAACTATGCGCTCTATCCGCACATGTCGGTCTACGACAACATGGCCTTCGGCCTGCTGCTGCGGAAATTCCCCAAGGCCGAGATAGACCGCCGCGTGAAGGAAGCCGCGCGCATCCTCGACATCACGGTGCTGCTGGACCGCAAGCCCAAGGCGCTCTCGGGCGGGCAGCGGCAGCGCGTGGCCATGGGCCGCGCCATCGTGCGCGACCCCAAGGTGTTCCTGTTCGACGAGCCGCTGTCCAACCTCGACGCCAAGCTGCGCGTGCAGATGCGCACCGAGATCAAGAAGGTGCACCAGACCGTCCGCACCACCACCGTCTATGTCACGCATGACCAGGTGGAGGCGATGACGCTGGCCGACCGCGTGGTGGTGATGAACCATGGCATCATCGAGCAGGTGGGCCCCCCGCAGGAACTCTATCACCGCCCCGCCACGCGCTTCGTGGCGGGCTTCATTGGCAGCCCGGCCATGAACTTCATCCCCGCGCGGCTGGAGAATGGCGCGGCGGCGCTGAACCTTGTGCTGGCCGATGGCAGCGTGCTGCCCGTGCCGGAGGACCGCACCGCCCGCTACAAATCCCATGCCGGCCGCGCCGTGCTGCTGGGCCTGCGCCCCGAGCACCTGACCGAACCGCGCGAGGGCCGCGGCACCTATGCCGACATCGCCATCCAGCCCGAGGTGATCGAGCCCATGGGGATGGAGACGCTGGTGCATTTCCACCTGGGCGAGGCACGGGACCTCTGCGCGCGGATAGACCCCACGCTGGACGCCCACCCCAACACGCCGCTGCGCCTGACGGCCGACATGGCCCACATGCATTTGCTGGACCCGGAGAGCGGGAGGGTGGTCTAGACCCGAAACCCTCGCGGGCGCAGTCTCCGGCCAGGAGGAATGCACCATGGCCGAGCCCGACTACATGTACATCCCGGTGGAGGAGCTGGAAGGCTTCGTCACGCGCATCTTCACCGCTTCGGGCTGCAGCGCCACGGAAGCCGCGCGCATCTCGAACCACCTGGTGGGCGCGAACCTCTCGGGCCATGACAGCCATGGCGTGGTGCGCGTGCCGCGCTATGTCGAATGGCAGAAATCGGGCCATGTGGTCGCCGGCCAGAAGGTCGAGGTGGTGACCGATGGCGGCGCCTTCGCCCTGCTCGATGGCAAGTTCGGCTTCGGCCAGACGGTGGCGCAGCAGGCGGCGGAATTCGGCATCGCGCGCGCGCTGGCGCAGGGGTGCTGCATCGTGGGGCTGCGCAATGCCGGCCATATCGGCCGCACCGGCGACTATGCCGAGATGGCGGCGGCGCAGGGCCTGATCTCGGTGCATTTCGTGAACGTGGCGGGCAGCGTGCTGGTCGCACCCTTCGGCGGCGCGGAACGGCGCTTCTCCACCGCGCCCTTCAGCGTGGGCGTGAAGCTGCCCTCGGGCCCCGTGATCCTGGATTTCGCGACCTCCTTCGTCGCCGAGGGCAAGGTGCTGGTGGCGAGCAATGGCGGCAAGGCGCTGCCGGAAAACGCGCTGGTGACGGCGGATGGCCGCATGTCCGGCGACCCGCACACCCTCTATGGCGACTATCCGGAGGTCGGCCCGCGCAACCCCGCCGGCGGCACCGGCGCCATCCGCGCCTTCGGTGACCACAAGGGTTCGGGCCTCGCCTTCATGTGCGAATTGCTGGCGGGCGCGCTGACGGGCGGCGGCTGCTCGGGCCCCATCACGGAGCGCGGGCGCATCGCGAACGGGATGCTGTCCATCTACCTCTCGCCCAGCCATTTCGCCGATGAGGCGGCCTTCCACGAGGCCGCGCAGAACTACCTCGACTGGGTGAAATCCTGCCGGCCGATTGACGCCGACGCCCCCGTGCTGGCGCCGGGCGAGCCGGAAAAGACCCGCCGCGCCGAACGCATGGTGAGTGGCGTGCCGCTGACGCGCGAGACCTGGCAGAGCATCCTCGACACGGCCGCTTCGCTGGGCATCAACGGGCCGTAAGGGGACAGCACGCGGGGCGGCGCGTCAGAACGACACACACGCCCCGCGCAGCACCGTCAGCACGGATTGCTGGTTGAAGCGCGCCTTCCAGGCATTTTCCACGGGCAGCAGCCGCGCCCGTGCGGCGGCCTGATCGGTGCCGGGCAGCACCAGCACAAGCACCTTGCTGCGCTCCAGCAGGATGCGCCCGCTCGGGTCGCGCCACTGCCCCGCGCCGTCCAGCGCCGTCAGCCCGTCCGGGAAGGCGGGAGTGACGGTGTCGGCCAGGAAGCCGCGCCATTCCTCCTCCGTGATCTCGGCGCGGCCGGGCGAGGTGCGGCCGAAATAGGCCTCCGCCACCGTAGCCTGTTGCAGGCCGGGCGGGCAGTGGGGCGAGGCGGGCGGCGTGGCGCAGGCGGCCAGCAGCAGCAGCGGGGTCAGGCAGCGGAGGGGCATCATGGCACCAAGCCTAACCCGATCAGCCTTGCCCCGCCCACCATCCCGCGCTTTGGTGCGGGCAGAAGAAATCACCAAGGGAGACACCTCCATGCTGCTGCGCCGCGCGGCCCTCGCCTGTTCCCTGCTGCTCACGCCCCTCGTGGCGGCGGCGCAGACATTTCCGGAACGCCCCGTCTCGCTCTCGGTGGGCTTCGCGCCGGGGGGCTCGACCGACATCGCCTCGCGCCTCATCGCCGACCGCTTCGCCGCTCATCTCGGCGGCAGCGCGCGCATGGTGGTCGAGAACCGGCCAGGCGCCTCGGGCACCGTCGCCTCGGAGTGGCTGCGCCGCCAGCCGGCCGATGGCCACAACCTCATGCTGATCGAGGTTTCCTCCCACGCCGTGGTGCCGGCGGCGCTGGAGGGCGGCACCGGCTACGATCCCATCCGTGACTTCACGCATCTGGGCATGGTGGGCACCGCGCCCATGATCCTGGTGGCGCATCCCGGCATTCCCGGCCGCACGGCGGAGGAGGTGATCGCGCACCTCCGCACCTCGCGGAACGAGGAAATCCCGTATGCCACCTCGGGCGTCGGCTCCATCCCGCATTTCGGCGTGGAGATGCTGGCGGCGCAGCTCGGCGCGCGCTTCCTGCACGTTTCCTACCGCAGCGGCGGGCTGATGCTGACGGCCATCCAGCAGGGGCAGGGGCAATTCGGCATCGCGGTGCTGGCCTCGGCGGCGGCGCATGTGCGCGGCGGCATGGTGCGGGGCCTGGCCGTCACCAGCCGCGAGCGCTTCCCCGCCTTCCCCGACATCCCCACCCTGCATGAGGGCGCCATCCCGGGCTTCGAGATGACCACCTGGAACATGATCATCGGCCCGCCCAACATGCCGGCCGACCGCGTGGCGCAGATCAACCGCGCGCTGATCGCCACCGTGGCGGAGCCGGAGATCCAGGCGCGCCTCATCCAGGCTGGCGTGGCGCCCTGGACAGGGCCCAACACCCCAGAGGTCACGCGGGATTTCCTCCGCGCCGAGCTGGAGAAGTACCGCGCCGTGGTGGCGCAGACGGGCATCCGGCTGGAGCGTTGAACCGCGGGGCGTTCCGTCCTTAACTGGGCGGAACGCCGCACGCAGGAAGAAGCGCCCCCATGGACGGAAGCACCACGACCAAGCCCGCGCGCCCCACGGCCCGCGGGCGCCTGTTCTTCGCCAACCCTGGCCCGACGAACATCCCGGACTCCGTCCTGCTCGCCACCGCGCGGGCCAGCATGGACTTCAACGACCCGAACTTCCTGGCCGTCTACGATTCCTGCGTGGCGGGCCTCAAGAAGGTGCTCAAGACCGAGCAGCACATCTTCTTCTACACCGCCTCCGGCCATGGCGCCTGGGAGGCGTCGCTGGTCAACACCCTCTCGCCCGGTGACCTCGTGCTGATCCCGGAGACGGGCTATTTCTCCGACAGCTGGGCCAAGATGTGCGAGCGGCTGGGCTTCGAGGTGCGGATGGTCGCGGCCGACTGGCGCCGCGGCTGCGACATCGCGGCCATCGAGGCCGCGCTGGAAGCCGACACGCAGCACCGCATCAAGGCCGTCTGCGCCGTCCACAATGAGACCGCCGCCGGCACGCGCCTGCCCATCGAGCAGATCCGCGCCGCCATGGACCGCGTGAAGCATCCGGCGCTGCTGATGGCGGACACCATTTCCTCGCTCGGCTCCTATGATTTCCGCATGGACGAGTGGGGCGTGGATGTCTGCGTGGGCGGCAGCCAGAAGGGGCTGATGCTGCCCACCGGCTTCAGCTTCAACGGCGCCTCCGAAAAGGCCATGGCCGCGTACCGCGCCAGCCGCCACCCGCGCCACTATTTCGACTGGACCGAGATGCTCGGCCGCCGGCACAAGAGCTTCGTCGGCACCGTCCCCGTCACGCTGTTCTACGGGTTGCAGGAATCTCTCCGCCTGATGCTGGAGGAGGAGGGGCTGGAGAATGTCTTCGCCCGTCACGCGCGGCTTGCGGCGGGTGTGCGCGCGGCCGTGCAGCACTGGTCCGGCAACAACGGCCCGCAGCTCTTCTGCCAGAACCCCGAGCGCTGGTCGGACAGCGTCACCGCCATCCTGATGCCCGAGGGCCACAACGCGGATGAGCTGCGGCGCGTGGCGCTGGAACGCTTCAACGTCTCGCTGGGCGGCGGCCTGGGCAAGCTGGGCGGCCGCGTCTTCCGCATCGGCCACCTGGGCGACCTGAACGAGGCCATGGTCATCGGCACGCTGGGCGCGGTGGAGATGGCCATGCAGGTGGCCGGCGTGCCGCACGCCAAGGGCGGCGTGCAGGCGGCGGTGGAGGTCTACGCGAAGTCGGCCTGAGCCCTCACCGCTCCCAGACCACCCCCTGCCGCACCACGCGCGCCGGCTGTCCGGCCAGCACGCAATCCGGTTCGGTGAAGGGGCGGGTCAGGACGGCGCGGGCGCCCACCACGCAGCCATCGGGCACCGTGACGCCCTTGCCGATGAAGGCGCCGCTGGCCACCCACACATGCCGGCCGATGGCCACCGGCGCGGGCGGGTTCAGCCGCTCGCCGCTGGCGCGGTCGCGCAGCTTGTGGATGTCGGAGGAGCGGACTTCGATGCCCTTCGCCAACAGGCAATCCGCGCCGATCCGCACATCGGCATGGTGCGCGATCAGCCGCACGCCCTTGGCGTCGCAGCGGTCGCCGATCTCGACCACCAGCCCATCGCCATAGAGGGTGATGAGGCCGCCCCAGGCCACGTCCGCGCCGATGCGCAACTCGTTGCCATGCCCCACCACCATCACCACCAGGCCACGGTTGCGGAAGCCGGGCCCCACGGTGATGCGGTTGTTCGTGGCGCCATGGTCGAAGACGGTGGCGGCGCGCAGCAGGAAGGGGCCCAGGCCCGGCCCGCGCACCCGGTTGCCGCGCAGCGGCAGCACCGCCGGGTGCCAGGGCAGCCACGCGCGGGCGCGCGGCCGGACAAGGGGCGGGCGAGACATCAACTTGCAGGCATCCAGGTCGGCCACACGGACAACCTAGAGAAGCTTCGCGTCCGGGGAAACGCCCTCAGCGGCGTTCGAACACCAGGCCGCGCGTCCGGGCGGTGTTCACCACCAGCGAACGGCCATCGGCGGCCAGCACCGCATCCGCCCAGCCCTCGAACAGCACGGAGGGCATGTGCACCCGCAGATGCCGCGGCGACAGCGCCGAGAGGCGCCACGGCCCGGCATTGCGCAGCGGGCCATGCGCGTGCAGCGCCGCGCCCTCGATGTGCCAGCGCGCGCCGAGTTCCGCGCAATGCCAGTCGCCGTCCAGCGCGGGCAGGGGCGCGGCTTCGGCGCGGCGGAAGCGCAGCATCTGGCCGGCATCCATCTCCACCTCCAGTACGCCGTCGCGCGGGGGCGCCACGTGGAAGGGGAAGGCGCCGCGCCGGGCCACCAGCCGGCCATCCTCGCCCGGGATCAGGGTGAAGGGCACGCCGTGCATGCGCGCCAGCAGGTCCGCATCAATGTCGAGCGACAGCCCCGCCTCCGCGCACAGCCAGGTGCCGGCGATGCCCTCGGCCGGCACGTGCGGCGGCGGCGGGCGCAGGGCGGGGTCGCCCTGCAGCGCCGCGTCCAGCACCTGCAGCGCCATGTGGTGCGGATCGAGCGAGGCATTGTTCGTGATGACGAGGACGGTCAGCCGCCGTTCCGGCACGCGCAGGAAGGCGGTCTTGTAGCCGGGCCAGAGCCCGCCATGGCTGACCGTCTGCAGCCCGCGCCAGTTCTCCACCTCCAGCCCGCGCGCGTAGCGGTTCATGGCGCCATTGGCGAAGGGCGCCGTCTCCTCGATCATCCCCTCCAGCTCGGATTGCAGCGTGCCGAGGGAGAGGCAGCGCGCCCAGAGCGCCAGGTCCTCCACGCCGGAGACGAGGCCGCCCTCGCCCCCCAGCGGGAAGCCGTGCGGGGCGCGGCGCCAGCCGCCCGCGCCATCCGGGAGGTAGCCCGTCGCCAGCCCCGGCACGGGCACCGAGAGGTCCGGCGTGTGGCGGGTGCGTGTCATGCCCAGCGGGCCGAAGATGCGCCGTTCCAGGAAGGTCGCGAGCGATTGCCGCGCCACGCGCTCCACCACCTGGCCCAGCAGGCGGAAGCCCGTGTTGGAATAGAGGAAGCGCGTGCCGGGGGCGAAGTTCAGCCCCTCCTGCCGGGCGATCAGCGCGTCCAGCTCCGCCTCCGTCACCGGCGTGGCGAGGTCGGCGCCGCCGAGCCGCGCCAGTTCCAGCACGTCGCGCAGCCCGCCGCAGTTCCGCATGGCCTGGTCGAGCGTGACGGCGCCCAGCGCCGGGGGCAGCCAGGGCAGGTGGGTGCCCAGGCCGTCGTCCAGCCGCAGCAGCCCGTCCCGCGCCAGCATCAGGATGGCGGCGCAGGTGAATTGCTTGGAGACGGAGGCGATGCGGAAGGTGGTGGGAACGCCGATGGGCGCGTGCAGTTCCAGCGACGCAAGCCCCGCGGACCGCCGCAGCAGCAGCATGCCATCCCGCGCCACGCCCACCGAGGCCCCGGGCGTCTCCGCCAGCGGCACGAGCATTTGACCCACGCGCCGCTCCAGCCGCAGCAGGTCGAGATCACGCATTGATGTAAACTCCCAGGCAACAAATCCTTACAATGTTTCGCGTCCCCCGCGCCATGGCGGAAAAGGGGCGGGGTTGTGCGCGTGGCCCGCCGGGCCACATGCTGCGGCGGAGGGTTGCCTGCAACTGCGCCGTTCCCGCCACCGGCCCGGAGGTATATCCTGCCCGCCGACCGTCGTGTTCACGGAAGAAATGGGGCCTGCCCGATGAAGTTGAAGCTGCGCACTGCCACCGCCCTCGCGGGTGCCTTCGCGGCCGGCATCCTGGCCGGGCCGTTCGTGGGCGCCATCGCGCAGCAGGATGGCGGCCGGGCCGAGACCTACCGGCTGTTGCAGCTCTTCGGCGACGTCTTCGCCCGCGTCCGCGCCGAATATGTCGAGCCGGTGCAGGACCGTGACCTGGTCGAGAACGCCATCAACGGCATGCTGACCGGCCTCGACCCGCACAGCGCCTACCTCAACCCCCGCAATTTCCGCGACATGCAGGTGCAGACCCGTGGCGAGTTCGGCGGGCTGGGCATCGAGGTGACGCAGGAGGGCGGCTATATCCGCGTCATCTCGCCCATTGACGACACGCCGGCGGCGCGCGCGGGCATCCGGCCCGGCGACAACATCACCCACCTCAACGGCAATTCCACCCAGGGCATGACCCTGCAGGAGGCCGTGGACACCATGCGGGGCGAGCGCGGGACCTCGCTGCGCCTGACCATCCGGCGCGAGAACACGCCCACCGCCATCGAGCTGACCATCGTCCGCGACGTGATCCGGCCGCAGATCGTCCGCTTCCGGATGGAGGGGAACGACATCGGCTACATCCGCGTCACCTCCTTCAACGAGCAGACCGAGGCCAATGTCCGCCGCGCCCTGTCCACCCTGCGCCAGCAGGCCGGCAACAACCTGCGCGGGCTGATCCTGGATTTGCGGAACAATCCGGGCGGGCTGCTGGACCAGGCGGTGCAGGTGACGGACAGCTTCCTCGACCAGGGCGAGATCGTCTCCACCCGCGCCCGCCGCAGCGAGGACGCGCAGCGCTGGAACGCGCGCAGCGGCGACATCGCGAACGGCCTGCCCATGGTGGTGCTGATCAATGGCGGCAGCGCCTCGGCCAGCGAGATCGTGGCCGGCGCGCTGCAGGACCACCGCCGCGCGGTCATCCTGGGCGTTCGCAGCTTCGGCAAGGGCTCGGTGCAGACGGTGATGCCGCTGGGCGGCAACAATGGCGCCATCCGCATCACCACCGCGCGCTACTACACGCCTTCGGGCCGTTCCATCCAGGCGACGGGGATCGAGCCGGATGTCGAGGTGCTGGCCAGCCGCGCCTCCACCACCACGGCCGAGGCCAACCCCCAGCGCGAGCGGGACCGCGAATCCAATTTGCGCCGCGCGCTGCGGGCCGAGACGACGACGCCCACCACGCCGCCCACGGTCCAGCCCGCGCCGCTGAACCTGCCGGCGGGCCTGACCGACCGCATCCAGCGCGAGCCGCCCGAGGGCTTCCCGACCCTGGACCTGACCCGGCCGGAGACGGATTTCCAGCTGCAGCAGGGGCTGGTGCTGGTGCGCGGCCTGGTGGCCAACCCGCCGCGCCGGGCGCAGCGCTAACCAGCGCCCGATCGCCCGCGGCCAATACCGCGGGTGTGAATTGGTCGCCCAGCCGCGCCCGATCGCCCCGGCGAATGCCGGGGCGTGAATCGGTCGCCCTAAGCCACCACCCGTCGCGCCGCGAAGCTCTGGACCAGGCGCCATTCCCCGCCCTCCCGCGCCTCGTGCAGCCAGGTGAAGGTGGAAGGGGTCATGTCGCGGAAGCTCCAGCGGCGGGCGGGCGTGATGCCTTCCGTCGTCTCCAGCACCACGGCCTCGCCCCGCCGCCGTGCCGTGAAGGTCAGGACGGCGCCGTGCATGGGCCCGATCCAGGTCGAGCGCCAGGCGCCGAGGGCCGGGTCATGGAAGCGCAGGCTGGTGCCGTATTCATAGGCGCCGGCCTCACGCCGCCCGCGCGGCGGGACGATCCAGACATCCTGGATGCCGCGGCCTTCCAGCACGCGGGCGAAATGCCATTCCCCTTCCTCCTGGCGCTGCAGCTCCTCGCCCGGCCCATACCAGCGCACGTCCAGGACCCAGCTGCCGATGAAAGGCTCGAAGATCCGCTGGTCGTCCGGGATGTCGGCATGGGGCGCGGGCGAGAGCAGGGCATGGGTGAAGGGAAGCGGGTCCATGGGCGTTCCGATGGGTGGTGGATGGCGGGCCCGGCGCCGCTCGTTGAAGTGGACACTAGCATGGAAGGGCCGTCCTTCTGGCATTTCGGCGCCGCCGTTGCGAAAATCTTCACGCAATCAGGTGAATCCAGCTCCATGCGCCCATTCCTGACCCCGCCCGACCCGCGCCGTGGCTGAAGGGCCGGAACCCGTGGCGGCCCGCCCCTGGGGCTGGCGCCTGCTGGGCCTGTTCTGGGCCGTCGTGCTGGTGCTGCTGCTCGGCGGCGGGGTGGTGCTGGTCGCCCTGGGGCCCCCGCCCGTCGAGGAGGGGGTGGTCACCGAGTCCCCGCCGGACACCATGACCCCGGAGCCGCCGCCGGAGGCCGCGCCCGAGCCGCCACCCCCACCCTTACCCCCCGTCGCGGCCCCGCCCGCCCCGCCGCCGCGCCTCGCCTTCGCGCGCCCCGCCCCCGCCGCCGCGGGGCGGATCCCGGTCGCCATCATCGCCGGCGGCCTGGGGATGAGCGCGGAGGTGACGGCCCAGGCCATCCAATCCCTGCCCGTGGCGGTGGGCCTCGCCTTCAGCCCCTATGCGACCGAGCCGGGGCCCCTGCTGCAACAGGCGAGGCTGCGCGGCTTCGAGACGCTGCTGGCCCTGCCCCTGGAACCCACCGGCTTCCCGCTGAATGACCCCGGGCCGCGCGCCTTGCTGACCGGCCTCTCGCGCGCCGAGAACGCCCAGCGGCTGGAATGGCTGCTGCGCCGCCATGGCGGGCATGTGGGGGTGGTGGGCGCGCTGGGCCCTTTGCGCGGCGAACGCTTCGCCGCCCTGCCCGACCAGTTCGAGGCGATGCAGCGCCAGGTGGAGGCGGCGGGCTTCCTCTACATTGATCCGCGCCCCGGCCAGCCGGCCCCGCGCCTGGTGTGGGGGCGCAGTGTGGATGTGGTGCTGGACGCGCCCTCCACCCGCGCCGAGATCGAACTGCGCCTGACCCAGCTGGAACGCGCGGCGCGGGAGCGGGGCTCCGCCATGGGCTATCTGGGCGAGGCGACGCCGGTGGCGGTGGAGCGTGTCTCGGCCTGGGCGGCGGCCATCGCCGCGCGGGGGCTTGTGCTGGTGCCGCCCTCGGCGCTGATGTTGCCGCCCCGTCCGGAGAATTGACCGTGAGCCTGCCCTACCGCCCCAATGTGGGCGCCGTGCTGTTCAACCCGCAGGGCCTCGTGCTGGTGGCCCGCCGCGCCGACATGCCCAATGCCGAGGGCGCGGCCGGCGGCTGGCAATTGCCCCAGGGCGGCATGGATGAGGGCGAGGACCCCGCCGTGGCCGTCTTCCGCGAGCTTGAGGAGGAGGTGGGCACCGCCCGCGCCGAAATCCTGGCCGAGCACCCCGAATGGCTGACCTATGACCTGCCGCCCGAGCTTCTGGGCAAGGCGCTGGGCGGCAAATGGCGCGGGCAGAAGCAGAAATGGTTCGCGCTGCGCTTCCTGGGCACGGATGCCGACATCCGCCTCGACCTCGACCCGCACCCGGAATTCGACGCCTGGCGCTGGGCGCCCCTGGCCGAGCTGCCGGCGATGGCGGTGCCGTTCAAGCGCGCGATCTATGACCGGCTGGCCGTGGATTTCGCCCGCTTCGCCACCTGACCTGCATCGAGGAGCCGACCCGTGAAGAGAGCCTTGCTTCTTGCCACCCTCCTGGCGCCTCTGCCGGCCCTGGCCCAGCACGCGCCCTATGCGGGGCTGGAGCGGCGCGAGATCCGCGCCCTCTCCGCCGCCCAGGTCGAGGACCTGCTGCAGGGCCGCGGCATGACGCTGGCGCTGGCGGCGGAGCTGAATGGCTGGCCCGGGCCCAGCCATGTGCTGGAACATGCCGAGGCGCTGCACCTCAGCGCCGACCAGCGCCGCGCCACCGAGACGCTGATGGCGGCGCACCGCGCCCGCGCCATGACCCTCGGCCGGCAGATCGTGGAGGCGGAGCGCGAACTGGACCGGGCCTTCCGCGACCGCAGCGTCACCCCCGCGACGCTGGCGGCGCAGACCGATCGCATCGGCGCGCTCCAGGCCGCGCTGCGGGCCGAGCATCTGCGCACCCATCTGGAGCAGACGGCCCTGCTGCACCCGCCGCAGGTGGCGCGCTATGCCGCGCTGCGCGGCTATGCGGGCGGGACGCCGGCGCCGGAAGGGCATCGCCACCGGCACTGAGGCGCGGGACCACCCTTGCGGCGGCCGCCCAACGCGCGAACATGGGGGCGAAGCCTGAAGGACGCCCCGCCTTGCAAAAATTCCAGAGCACCGAGCGCTACATCGCCCCGCGCGAGCTGGAGGTGGCCGTCAACGCCGCCGTCGCCCTGCAACGCCCTTTGCTGGTGAAGGGCGAGCCTGGCACGGGCAAGACCGTGCTGGCGCAGGAGGTGGCGCGCAGCCTCGGCATCCCGCTGATCGAATGGCACATCAAGTCCACCACAAAGGCGCAGCAGGGCCTCTATGAATATGACGCCGTGAGCCGGTTGCGTGATGGGCAGCTGGGCGATGAGCGGGTGCGCGACATCTCCAACTACATCATCAAGGGCAAGCTCTGGGAGGCCTTCGAGCACGAGACGCCCGTGGTGCTGCTGATTGATGAGATCGACAAGGCGGACATCGAATTCCCGAACGACCTGCTGCTCGAACTCGACCGCATGCAGTTCCATGTCTACGAGACGAAGCAGACGGTGGTGGCGCGGCATAGGCCCATCGTCATCATCACCTCGAACAATGAGAAGGAGTTGCCGGACGCCTTCCTGCGCCGCTGCTTCTTCCACTTCATCCGCTTCCCCGACCGCGAGACGATGGAGCGCATCCTTGAGGCGCATTACCCGGACCTGCGCAGCGACCTGGCGCGGGAGGCGCTGAACGTCTTCTTCCAGATGCGCGAGGTGAACGAGCTGAAGAAGAAGCCCGCCACCAGCGAATTGCTGGACTGGCTGAAGCTACTGATGATCGAGGACATGCCGGCCGAGGCGCTGCGGAGCAGCGATGCCAAGGTGGCGATCCCGCCGCTCTATGGCGCGCTGCTGAAGAACGAGCAGGATGTGCACCTGTTCGAGCGGCTGGCCTTCCTCTCCCGCGCGCGGAGATAGGCCATGTTCGCCCCCTTCATCCTGGAGCTTCGCAAGGCCGGCCTGCCCGCCTCCATCACGGAATGGCTGGCGCTGATGGGCGCGATGAAGGCGGGCGTGGCGGACTACGACATTGACGACTTTTATTATCTCGCGCGCACCACGCTGGTGAAGGACGAGCGCCACCTGGACCGCTTCGACCGCGTCTTCGGGGAGGTGTTCAAGGGCTTGGAACCGCCCACCACGCTGACGGGCGAGGTGATCCAGCGCGAGTTGCCCGAGGAATGGCTGAAGAAGCTGGCCGAACGCATGTTCACCGCCGAGGAGATGGCCAAGATCAAGGCCATGGGCGGCTTCGAGAAGCTGATGGAAACGCTGCGCGAACGCCTGGCCGAGCAGAAGAAGCGCCACCAGGGCGGCAACCGCATGATCGGCACGAACGGCACCAGCCCCTTCGGCGCCGAGGGCTACAACCCCGAGGGTGTGCGCATCGGCCAGGAAGGCTCACGCCACCGCCGCGCCGTGAAGGTCTGGGACAAGCGCGAATTCCGCGACCTGGACGATGACGCCGCACTCGGTTCGCGCGCGATGAAGCTGGCGCTGCGCAAGCTGCGCCGCTTCGCGCGTCAGGGCGAGGCGAACGAACTGGACGTGGACGGCACCATCGGCGCCACCGCGCGCAATGCCGGCACGCTGGACCTGAAGATGCGGCCCGAGCGGCGCAACGCGGTGAAGGTGCTGCTGCTGCTGGACATCGGCGGGTCCATGGACGACCACGTGATGGCGTCGGAGGAGCTGTTTTCCGCGGCGAAGTCCGAGTTCAAGCACTTGGTGCATCTCTACTTCCACAACTGCCCCTATGAGCGGTTCTGGAAGTCCAACCGCCGCCGCGCCGAGCAGACGGTGACGACCTGGGATGTGCTCCGCACCTATGGCCCCGACTGGCGCGTGGTGTTTGTCGGCGATGCCTCGATGGCGCCCTACGAGATCGTGGAGCCGGGCGGCAGCGTGGAGCATTGGAACGAGGAGGCGGGGAAGGTCTGGCTGAACCGCATGACCTCGCACTTCCGCCGCGTGGCCTGGATCAACCCTACGCCCCAAAAACATTGGGGCTACACCACCTCCATCAACCTCATCCAGGACGCGGTGGAGGGGCGGATGTTCCCGATGACGCTGGAGGGGCTGGATGGGGTGGCAAGGGCGCTGAGGTAGCGTCCGATCGTCCCGGCGCAGCCGGGGCGTGAATCGGCCGCTGCGATAGCGCCGGCCGCGCCTTAC
>NZ_JAFFQY010000033.1 GCF_017311575.1 Roseococcus thiosulfatophilus | reverse complement strand
AGATGGCCGCATCACCGACCTGCGGCACGACTGGCAGGCGCGCGAACTTGTGGCCGTGCCGCGCCTGGAGGAGGAGCGCATGCGCGTGGCGGGCGTGGCCCGGACCGATATCGCGCAGGCGCTGCTGTTTGCCACCTCGGGCGTGCGGGCGGGCGAATACCGCGAGGGCGACACCATCATCCCCATCCTCGCCCGCGCGCCTGAGGCTGAACGCGGCGACCTGGCCCGGATGCAGGACCGCCTGGTCTGGAGCCCGGCCGAGCAGGCGCATGTGCCGCTCTCCCAGCTCATGACCCGGCTGGAGACGGTGCAGGAGGACACGCTGATTCAGCGGCGCAACCGCGTGCGGACGCTAACGGTGCAGGCCAACCCGGGCCCGGGCGAGACGGCGGCCGATGCCTTCGCGCGCATCCGCGGCGACATCGAGGCCATCCCGCTGCCGCCCGGCTATGCGCTGGAATGGGGCGGCGAATTCGAGAACTCCCAGCGCGCGCAGGCGGCGTTGGGCGCGCAGCTGCCCTTCAGCTTCATCCCCATGCTGGTCATCTCCATCCTGCTGTTCGGCCGGCTGCGCCAGCCGCTGATCGTCTGGGCGGTGGTGCCCATGGCCATCTGCGGCGTGACGCTGGGCTTGCTCGCCACCGGCATGCCCTTCACCTTCACGGCGCTGCTCGGGCTGCTCAGCCTGTCGGGGATGCTGATGAAGAACGCGATCGTGCTGGTGGATGAGATCGACACGCGCCTCGCGGAGGGGGAGGCATTGCCGGAGGCCATCACCGAAGGCGCCGTCAGCCGCCTCCGCCCGGTGTTCCTCGCGGCCGCGACGACCATCCTGGGCATGGTGCCGCTGCTGGGCGATGCCTTCTTCTCCAGCATGGCGGTGACGATCATGGCGGGCCTGGCCTTCGCCTCGCTGCTGACGCTGTTCGCCGTTCCCGCGCTTTACGCGATCCTCTTCGCCGCGCCGGCGCCCGGTCGCGCGCCGGCCACCGCCACCGCCACATGACGCGCCGGCCGCTGGGCGACGCGTTGCGGGAGGAGCGGCGGCGCCAGGTGCTGGACGCCGCGCTGGAATGCTTCCGCAGCGAGGGGTTCCGCGGCGCCAGCATGGCCGACATCTGCCAGGCGGCGCGAATGAGCCCCGGCCACCTCTACCACTACTTCGCGGGCAAGGAGGCCATCATCGAGGCCATCGCCGAGGATGACCTCGCCCGCCGCCTGGCCGAGGTGGAGCGCGCGGCGGCCGCGCCCGATGTTCTCGACGCGCTGATCACCTTCGGCGTGGAGACGCGCGACCACGCGACAAGCGGGGGGTTGGGCGGTGCGCTCCGCGCCGAGATCGCGGCCGAGGCCAGCCACAACCCCCGCATCGCCGCGATCCTGTCCCGCTTCCACGGAAGGCTGGAGGCGCGACTGGCGGAGGTGCTGGCCGTGGCGCAACGGCAGGGTCAGGTGGACCCGGCGCTGGACCCGGCGGTGCTGGCCGTGGTGGTGGGCCTGATGGCGGATGGCTTCCACGCGAGGCTGGCCTCGGAGCCTGGTCTCGCCGAGCGGGAGCGGATGCTGGCGATGGGCGCGGTGCTGCGGCGGATGCTGTCCGGGCGCTGAGGCGCGGGCAAAGAAAAACCCGTCGCCATTCCTGGCGACGGGCCATTCAGGTGGCGGCCGGGTGCCGGCCGCCGGCCTTTATCAGACGCTGTAGTACATCTCGAACTCGACCGGGTGCGGGGTGTGCTCGAAGCGGTACACCTCGCCCCACTTCAGCTCGATGTAGCTCTCGATCTGGTCCTTCGAGAACACGTCACCGGCCAGCAGGAACTCATGGTCGGCGGCGAGCGCGCCCAGGGCTTCGCGCAGCGAGCCGCAGACGGTCGGGATGCCCTTCAGCTCCTCGGGCGGCAGGTCGTACAGATCCTTGTCCATGGCGTCGCCCGGGTGGATCTTGTTCTTGATGCCGTCCAGGCCGGCCATCAGCATGGCGGCGAAGGCCAGGTAGGGGTTCGCACCCGGATCGGGGAAGCGGACCTCGACGCGCTTGGCCTTGGGGCTCGTCGCGTAGGGGATGCGGCAGGAGGCCGAGCGGTTGCGGGCCGAATAGGCCAGCAGCACGGGGGCCTCGAAGCCCGGGATCAGCCGCTTGTAGCTGTTGGTCAGCGGGTTGGTGAAGGCGTTCAGCGCCTTGGCGTGCTTGATGATGCCGCCGATGTAGTACAGCGCCATCTCGCTCAGGTCCGCGTAGCCATTGCCCGCGAACATCGGCTTGCCGTCCTTCCAGATGGACTGGTGGACATGCATGCCCGAGCCGTTGTCGCCATAGATCGGCTTCGGCATGAAGGTGGCCGACTTGCCGTAGCTGTGGGCGACGTTGTGGATGCAGTACTTGTAGATCTGCAGCATGTCGGCCTGCTTCACCAGCGTGCCGAACTTGGTGCCGAGCTCATGCTGGGACTGCGCCACCTCGTGGTGGTGCTTCTCGCCCTCGACGCCCATCTCGATCATGGTCGAGAGCATCTCGGCGCGCAGGTCCTGCTCGCTGTCCACGGGGGGGACGGGGAAGTAGCCGCCCTTCACGCCGGGGCGGTGGCCCATGTTGCCCTCGGGGAAGTCCTTCAGGCTGGCCTGCGGACCCTCGATGCTGTCCAGCTGGTACATGCCATAGTTGCCGCCCGTGCCGAACTTCACGTTGTCGAAGATGAAGAACTCGGCTTCGGGGCCGAAGAAGGCGGTGTCGCCCAGGCCCGTGGACTTCAGATACTCTTCGGCCTTCTTGGCGGTCGAGCGCGGGTCGCGCGTGTAGCGCTGGCCGGTCGAGGGCTCATAGATGTCGCAGAACAGGATCAGCTGCGGCTTGGCCGAGAAGGGGTCCATGCAGGCGCTGGCCGCGTCCGGCATCAGGATCATGTCGCTCTCGTTGATCGCCTTCCAGCCGGCGATGGACGAGCCGTCGAACATGATGCCGTCCTCGAAGGTGTCCGGCTCGACGGTGGAGACATGCTGGGCGGTGTGCTGCCACTTGCCGCGGGGGTCGGTGAACCGGAAGTCCACATACTCCACGCTGTTCTCCTTGATCATTTCCATGACCTTGGAGACGGCCTCGGGGGAATTCATCGACATGTCGTCTCTGTCCTGTTCCTGCGTCCCTGTTCACGTTCCCGCGGGGGGGTGTTCCGCCCCCGCAGCCGCCACCCCACCGACCAGGGACGCGCCCAGGGCCGGCGTGCTGCGATAAGCCTTGCCCGCCGCCCGGGTGCGCCGGGCGGCGGGAAACTCACACCGCCTCTTCGCCCCGTTCGCCGGTGCGGATGCGGATCACCTCCTGGATGTCCGAGATGAAGATCTTGCCGTCGCCGATGCGGCCGGTGCGGGCGGCGGCCTGGATGGCCTCCACGGCGCGGTCCAGCATGTCATCGGCGCAGATCACCTCGATCTTCACCTTGGGCAGGAAGTCCACGACGTATTCGGCGCCACGGTACAGCTCGGTATGGCCCTTCTGGCGGCCGAAGCCCTTGGCTTCCACCACCGTCAGGCCCTGCAGGCCGATCTCGTGCAGCGCGTCCTTCACCTCGTCGAGCTTGAAGGGCTTGATGATCGCCTCGATCTTTTTCATCGCATCCGTCGTCGCATGGCGCGGGCTGGATGGGCGGCCCACGGCGTTTCCCCGGCGCCCGTCGAAGGCGCGATACGCGCCGCGCTCGATCCAGGCAGGGCGTGTTTTGCACGCGCCATGCCAGGGCGCAATCGGCCGTTGGGGCGGTTTGACCCCTCCTCCGGCCGCCCCACAGCCTCCATCGGAGGCAAGCTGCACAGAGGGCGGGCAAACCGTGTCAGCGCCCGCATTGCGCATCCGGCGGGCCGGGGCCATTCTGGGAGGCTTACCGCTCTGCCTCCGCGCCAGGACATGCCCATGCAGCCGATGAACCACCTCCTCTCCGCCACCGGCACCACCATTTTCACGGTGATGTCCGCCCTGGCCGTGCAGCATGGCGCGATCAACCTGGGCCAGGGCTTCCCCGACTATGACGGCCCGGAGGACGTGATCGAGGCCGCCGCCGCGGCATTGAAGGACGGTCGCAACCAATACCCCCCCATGACGGGCGTGCCCGAGCTGCGCCGCGCGGTCGCCGAGGCCAACCGCCGCTTCTACGGGCTTGAGGTGGACCCGGACCGCGAAGTGGTCGTCACCTCCGGCGCCACAGAGGCTATCACCGCCTGCCTGATGGCCGTGCTGAACCCCGGCGACGAATGCGTGCTGATCGAGCCGCTCTATGACACCTACCTGCCCGTGGTGAAGCTGCTGGGCGCGGTGCCGAAGCTGGTGCGCCTCTCCCCGCCCAAGTGGGAGCTGCCGCGCGCCGAGCTGGCCGCCGCCTTCGGCCCCAAGACCAAGGCCGTGCTGTTCAACACGCCCATGAACCCCACGGGCAAGGTCTTCACCGCGGCCGAACTGGCTTTCCTCGCCGACCTGATCGAGCGCCACGACTGCTACGCCATCTGCGACGAGGTCTATGAGCACCTGACCTATGACGGCTGGAAGCACATCCCGCTGATGACGCTGCCAGGCATGCGGCAGCGCTGCATGCGGATCGGCAGCGCGGGCAAGACCTTCAGCCTGACCGGCTGGAAGGTGGGCTACGTCACCTGCGACGCGGCACTCCAGCCCAACGTGGCGAAGGCCCACCAGAACCTGACCTTCACCACGCCCCCCAACCTGCAGCGCGCCGTCGCCGTGGGGCTGGCCAAGGACGACGCCTATTTCGACGGCCTCTCGGGCGAGCTGGCCGAGCGGCGGGACCTGCTGACGCGCGGCCTCCAGGCGCTGGGCTTCGAGACCCTGCCCGTCATGGGCAGCTATTTCGTGACGGCGGACATCCGCTCCATCGGCTTCACCGGCGATGACGTGGCCTTCTGCCGCGCCATCACGGAGGAAGCCAAGGTCACGGCCATTCCTGTCACCGCCTTCTATGCGGGGCCCAACCCGCCCAACCACTATGCCCGCTTCGCCTTCTGCAAGAACGCGGCGGTGCTGGAGGAGGCGCTGGCCCGGCTCGGCGCCTGGGTCGCGGCGCGCGGGGCGGGGAGCGTCCGCGCGGCCGGGTAGGCCGCCATACACTAAACCTTGAAGTAAAGTATTGGGTGGGGCATGGTAACGTCCATGCCCCGCGTCAGCTTCACGCCCAATCTGCGCCGCCATCTGGATTGCCCGACCGTGGATGCGCCTGGCGCCACGGTCCGCGCGGCGCTGGAGAATGTCTTCGCCGGCAACCCGCGGCTGCGCGGCTACCTGCTCGACGAGCACGGATGCCTGCGCCGGCATGTCACCATCTTCGTCAACGACGCCCCCGCCGCCGACCGCGTGACGCTCGCCGATCCGGTTGGCGAGGGCGACGACATCTTCGTCTTCCAGGCGCTTTCGGGAGGATAGGCCATGTCAGCGCGGCTGCTCGTCGCAACCCGCAAGGGACTCTTCATCTGCCCGCCCGGCGGAGATGGCTGGTCCATCCCGGCCCCCGCTTTCCTGGGCGAGCCGGTCTCCGCCGTTCTGCACGACCCGCGCGACGGCGCGCTCTATGCCGCCCTGCGGCTCGGCCATTTCGGCGTGAAGCTGCATCGCTCCGAGGATGGCGGGGCGAGCTGGACAGAGATCGGCGTGCCGGCCCTTCCGAAGGAGAAGGAGGGCGACAAGCCGCTCGACATGATCTGGACGCTGGCCGTGGGCGCGGAGCCGGGCGTGCTCTGGGCCGGCACGCTGCCCGCCGCGCTGTTCCGCAGCGCCGACCGTGGCGCGAGCTGGGAGCTTGTGCGCGGCCTCTGGGACGTGCCGGAGCGCGCGTCCTGGATGGGCGGTGGCTATGACGACCCCGGCCTGCATTCCATCGTGATCCATCCGCTGGACCCGCGCCGCATGGCCATCGCCATCTCCACCGGCGGCGTGTGGCTGAGCGGCGATGGCGGCGGCACATGGCGGCTCGGCGGGCGCGGTTTGCGCGCCGAATACATGCCGCCCGCCCAGGCCTTCGAGCCGGGGGTGCAGGACGTGCACCTGCTGGCCGCCTGCGCCGCCGCGCCCGAGGTGCTCTGGGCGCAGCACCACAACGGCATCTTCCGCTCCGCCGATGGTGGCGAGAGCTTCGTGGAGGTGACGGCCGCCGCACCATCGCGCTTCGGCTTCGCGGTGGCGGCGCATCCGGCTGATCCCGCCACCGCCTGGTTCGCCCCGGCCGTGAAGGATGAATGCCGCGTGCCGGTGGAAGGCCGGCTCCTCGTCACCCGCACGCAGGATGGCGGCGCGAGCCTGGAGTCGCTGGGCGAGGGGCTGCCGGCGGGCGGCAGCTATGACCTCGTCTATCGTCACGCCCTCTTGGTGGATGCGGCGGGCACGCGCCTGGCCATGGGCTCCACCACGGGAAACCTCTGGCTGGGCGAGGACGGCGGCGCGCGCTGGCGGCTGCTCTCGGCGCATCTGCCGCCCATCGCGGCGCTGGCCTTCGCGTGAAGCCCCGCGGCGGTTGCCGCGCGCCGGGGCGGCGTTGACGTCCCCGGCAGTGCTGGCCTAAACCCTCGCGGCACTGTGGCGGCCATAGCTCAGTTGGTAGAGCGCCAGGTTGTGGTCTTGGATGTCGCGGGTTCGAGTCCCGTTGGTCGCCCCAGTTCTCCCACCTTCAGTGTCCGCGACGCCGCAGCCGTTCCAGGTCGGCGTCCACCATCTCCGCCACCATCCGCTCCAGCGTGATCTCGGGCTCCCAGCCGAGACGTTCCCGCGCGCGGCTGGCGTCGCCTTGCAGCACGTCCACCTCGGCGGGGCGCAGGAAGGCGGGGTCCACCGTCACATGGGCCTCCCAGTCCAGGCCCGCATGGGCGAAGGCCAGGCGGCAGAACTCGCGCACGCTGGTGGTGCGGCCCGTGGCCACGACATAATCGGCCGGCGTCTCCTGCTGCATCATCAGCCACATGGCGCGCACATAGTCGGCCGCATGGCCCCAGTCGCGCCGGGCATCGAGGTTGCCCAGCGCCAGCGTCTTCGCCAGGCCGAGCTTGATGCGCGCCACCCCGTCCGTGATCTTGCGGGTGACGAACTCGATGCCGCGCAGCGGGCTCTCGTGGTTGAACAGGATGCCGCTGCTGGCGTGCATGCCGAAGCTCTCGCGGTAGTTCACCGTCATCCAGTGGGCGTAGAGCTTGGCTGCGGCATAGGGGCTGCGCGGGTAGAAGGGCGTCGTCTCGTTCTGGATGGGCGCCTGGATCAGCCCATACATCTCGCTGCTGCTGGCCTGGTAGAAGCGCGCCTGCGGGGCCGCGAGGCGCACCGCCTCCAGCATGTTCACGGCGCCGAGCCCCGTGACCTGGCCCGTCAGCAGCGGCTGGGTCCAGCTCGTCTTCACGAAGGACTGGGCGGCCAGGTTGTAGACCTCGTCGGGCTGCGTCACCTGCACGGCGCGCAGGATGGAGGAGAGGTCCACCAGGTCCGCATCCACCATCTCGACCTCGCGCTCGATGCCGAGCCAGCGCAGCCGCTCGCCAATCACGTCGGCCGAGGCCGAGCGCCGCAGCAGCCCGTGGACGCGGTAGCCCCGGCCCAACAGGAAGCGCGCCAGATAGGCGCCGTCCTGTCCCGTGATCCCGGTGATCAGCGCCGTCTTCATCCGTGCATCCAAAATGCCATGGCCTCCGGCCGCGTGGTGTCCTGCCCGCGATGGTGTCACCCCGCGGCGAAAAATGGATGGAAAGGATAGCATGCCGCCGCCATGCGCCGGAACACGGGCCTCTGCGCGCTGGTTCCTTGCCACGGTTTCGGGCATTCTGCCGACATGTTGGGCCACAGCACGGCAACCGCTTCGCCCCAGCCGGGGGACCTGCCCGCGGAGGCGTTGGGGCGCGCGAAGCCCGCCCCGGGCCTCGCCCGGCACATCACCGTGCTCGCGCTGCTGCTGTTGATGCCGGCCTTGGCGCTCGGCCTCATCACCTCCTTCAACCTGGCCTCGCGGTTGCGCGCGGGCATGGAGGCGAGCTTCGCCGCGGCGGCCGCAGCGGGCGCCCTTGCCGTGGCGGACCAGGTGGAGACGCGCACCGTCCTGCTGGAAGTGCTGGCCGCCTCGCCACTGATCGATGCGGGGCCGGCGGCGGAGGAGGATTTCCGCCACCAGGCGCGCCGTGCCCTGGCCGGGCGCGGACCCTGGATCACGCTCATCACCGCCACCGCGCCCGACCACCCCCCGTTGCACACCCGGGGCGAGGCGGAGGGGCCGCCCACCCTGCCCATGGCCGCGCTCGCCCAGGTGATGCGCGATGGCGTGGCGGTGGTGGCCCGCCATGCCGGGGACGGGGCGGGGCGGCAAGACCAGCTTGTCCTGGCCGTGCCGGTGTTGCGCGACCGGGTGGCCATGGGCGCGCTCGCCACCCCGGTGACGCAAGCGGTCCTGCTGGATGCCCTGGCCCGCGCCACCCGCCCGCCCGACTCCTTCCTGATGCTGCTCGACCCGGATGGTGCCGTGGTGACCGCGCATGGCCTCGGGCCCGATGCCGCGGCCTGGACGGCCCCGCCCGCCCTGCGCGCGGCGCTGGCGGCGGGAAGCGCGACCACGCCGCGCGCGCGGGGGGGCGTGGCCACGACGCGTGCGCCGGGGCCGGAGGGCGCCCCGGCCGTGCTGTTCGCCGCGCCATTGCCGCTGGCGGGCTGGGTCGTGGTGGCGGGGCAGGCCGAATCCCGCTTCTCCGCCGGCTGGACCGGCCCCGCCCTGCTGCAATGGGGTGGGGGCCTGGCCATGATCGCGCTGGGGCTGCTGCTGGCCGGCCAGTTCGCCCGGCGCCTGCTGGCGGCGCTGGGGTCCATCCGCGCCCCCCAGCCCCGCGGCCTGCGTGTGGCGGAGTTCGAGGTGCTGGGCACGACCATCGCGGATGCCGAGGGCGCGCTGCGGCAGGAGGCCGCGCGGGCGGAGCGCGCGGCCGCCCGGACAACCCATCTGGCCCGCACCGCCGAGGATGACCGGCTGCTGCTCGAATCCGTCGTGCGCTCGGTGCCCGAGCCCATCTTCGTGAAGGACCGGGACCTGCGCTACGTGCTCATCAACGATGCCGCGGCGCGCTCCATGGGCTGGAACGAGAGGGATTGCATCGGCCGCACCGCCGCGGAGATGACGCGGCCCGACGTGGTGGAACGCTTCGACACCCAGGACCGCGCCGTTCTGGCGGCCGGCCGCACCATGGAATTCGAGGATCAGATCGTGCTCGAACGCGGCGTCACGCGCTGCTACCGCACCATCAAGGCCCCCTGGCGCGACAGCGCG
The DNA here is from genome assembly GCF_017311575.1 of Roseococcus thiosulfatophilus. Classification (GTDB taxonomy): domain Bacteria; phylum Pseudomonadota; class Alphaproteobacteria; order Acetobacterales; family Acetobacteraceae; genus Roseococcus; species Roseococcus thiosulfatophilus. Next base: position 249,640 of record NZ_JAFFQY010000033.1, on the reverse strand, counting down.
GGCCGCGTGCTGGGCGTGGTGGGCGTGGCGCGCGACGTGACGCGCCGCCGCGCGGCCGAGGAACGCCTCCGCGCGGCCGAGGCCGCCATGCGCCGCATCGCCCGCGCGGACAGCCTGACGGTGATGAGCCTCGGCATCGCGCATGAGCTGAACCAGCCGCTGACCGCGGCCTCGAACTTCCAGCGGGCGTCGCTGCGCTGGCTGGACCAGGCGGCTTCCGACCCCGAGCGCCTGGCGGCGGCCCGCGCCGCCATCGAGGAGGCCTCGGCCGAGACGCTGCGCGCCGCCGCCATCCTGCGCCAGATCCGCGACTTCATCGATCGCGGCCAGACCGAGCGCACCACGGTCGAGCTCGGCCCCCTGCTGGCCGACACGGTGGCCCTGTTCCGCGCCGCCCGGGCCGAAGAGAAGCTGCCGGTGGAGGTGGAGGTGCCCGAAAGCGGCCATGCCGTCATGGGCGACCGGGTGCAGCTGCAGCAGGTCTTCGTGAACCTGCTGCGCAACGCCATCGAGGCGACGGAAGGCCAGGCGGAGCGGGGCCTGGCCGTCTCGCTCAGCAGCGAGGGCGGCATGGCGCGGGTGATCCTGGCCGACCGCGGCCCAGGCCTGCCGGAGGAGGTGACGGAGCGCATGTTCGAACCCTTCGTCTCCACCCGCGCGGAGGGCATGGGCATCGGCCTGTCCATCGCGCGCACCATCATCGAATCCCATGGCGGGCGGATCACGGCGCGGGCCCGGCCCGGGGGGGGCACCGAGTTCGTGCTGGACCTGCCGCTGCACATGGCCTTCGCATGAGGCAGGTGGTGCATGTGGTGGATGACCACGCGGCCATTCGCCGTTCGCTCGCCCTGCTGCTCCAGGCCGCGGGCCATGAGGTGGTGCTGCACGAGAGCGGCGACGCGCTGCTGGAAGCCGCCGAGGCCGGGCTGGAGCCCGGCTGCATCATCCTCGACGTGCGGATGCCGGGGCGCGACGGGCTGGCGGTGATGGAGTTGCTGGGCCACCGTCCCCTCGCGCTGCCCGTCATCATCGTGACGGGCCATGGCGACATTCCGCTGGCGGTGCGCGCCATGCGCGCCGGCGCGCGCGACTTCATCGAGAAGCCCTACCCGGAGGAGCGCATCCTGGGTGCGGTGGAGGAGGCGCTGGAGGCCGCCCGCGCCGCGGTGGACGAGAAGGCGCGCACGGCCGAGGCGCAGGCCCGCATCGCCACCCTGACCCCGCGCGAGGGCGAGGTGCTGGCGGCCCTCGTCTCCGGCCAGTCCAACAAGGGCACGGCCGCCAAGCTCGGCATCAGCCCGCGCACCGTAGAGGTGCACCGCGCGCATCTGATGGAGAAGCTGGGCGTGCGGAGCCTGCCGGAGGCGGTGCGGATGTATCTCGCGGCCGGCGTGCCGCAGGATTCCTGAGGCGGGGCTCCATCTCGCGTGATTCACGCGTCCGGGCGTTACGCCCTGCGGCGATCACGCTCTACAGCTCCACCACCACATAGGCCTGTTCCACCCGCACGGGGAAGGTCTCGGCCTGGAGGGTGGCGCCATCCTCCACGCAGGCGGGGAAGGCACGCACCTTCATCCGCCGCGGGTCGAAGCGGGAGCGCCCGGTGCGGATGTCGAACTCCCAGGCATGCCAGGGGCAGCGCACGATCTCGCCCGCGCGGCCATAGCGGTATTCGCCGGGGCAGGGGCTTTCCACCAGGCCCATCACCGGGCCCTTGTGCAGCGGCCCACCCTGGTGCGGGCAGCGGTCGGACAGCGCGAAGAACTCGCCATCCAGGTTGAAGACGACGACGCGCTTGCCCTCCGCCTCCACGAGCTTGCGGGCGCCGGGCGGAATCTCCTCCACCGGGCCGACGACATGGCGCGGCATCAGAAGCCGTAGACCCGGCGGGCATTGCCGCCATAGATCGCGGCGCGCTTGGCCTCCGGGATGTAGGAGGGGATGGCGTGGCGCGGGTCGTCGAAATCCCAGTGGGGGTAGTCGGACGCGTAGAGGATCTTGTCCCAGCCGATCCAGCCCATGCAGTCCAGCAACTGCTCGGGGCGGGGCGGTTCCTCCACGGGCTGGGTGCTGACCCAGATGTGCTCGCGGATCTGCTCCGACGGCGCGCGCTTCATGTGCGGCACCTCGTCGCGCAGGGTGGGCCAGTGCTTGTCCAGCCGCCAGGCGACGGAGGGCAGCCAGCCGAAACCGCATTCGATCAGCACGATCTTGAGCTGCCGGAAGCGTTCGAAGACGCCCTCGATCACCATGGAGTTGACCAGCGACTGGCAGGAGGTGGCGTGCTCGCTCACCTCCTCGATGTAGAAGCTGGGCCAGCCGCCATTGGTCATGGGCCAGCCGCTGTAGCCGAAGGCGTGGATGCCGATGGGGAGGTTCGCCTCCTGCGCCGCCTCGAAGATCGGCCAGTATTTCGGGTTGCCCAGCGGGTGGCTGGTGCGGCTCATCAGCAGCACCTGGCAGAAGCGGGGGTCGCCGGCGCGCTTGCGGATTTCGGCGGCGCTGGCCTCCGGGTCCTCGTAGGGAACCACCACGCTGGCCCGCAGCCGCCCGTCCACCGCGATCCATTGGTCGAGCTGCCACTCATTCACCGCATGGGCCATGGCCACCGAGAACGGGTTGTTCATGTCCCCCTGGCCCGAGGGCTGGAGAGGGTTCAGCACGCCCACATCCACGCCGTGGAAATCGAGGTGCTGGGTGGCGGTGAAGGCCGGGTCGCTGGCCGGGGTGCCGCCTTCCGGCGTCCAGGCATCGCGGCGCGAGGCCAGGGGCTGCGACTTAAAATAAGGCGTGCCCTTCACGAAGCCGTGGCGGGGCCGGTTGCCATAGGTGTGCAGGCGATGGCGCATCTCGGCCGAGAGGTAGGGGTCGAAATCCTTCACGGACCGCACGCGGGGGTGGATGTCCACATCCACCAGGCCCTGCGTGGCGGCGAGGGGCCTTCCAGGCGCGGCTTCGGGGCGGATCACGTTCATGGCACGGTCTCCCAGGCGAGGCGCCTGTAGGTGGCGCGGGCGTTGTCCACGCAGATCTTTTGCATCAGCTCGGGGCCGATGCCGGGCGGCAGGCGCGGCGGCCCGTCGAACTGCCAATGCGGCCAGTCGCTGGACCATAGCAGCATTTCGTCCGAGCCCAGGTGGTTCATCAGCCGGTCCACCGTTTCCGCATCCTCCGGTGCGTCGAAGGGCTGCACCGACATCCGGACATTCTCGCGCACGATCTCGATGGGCGAGCGGTCCACCCAGGGCACCTCGAAGCGCACGCCCTTCCAGGTCTTGGACAGGCGCCAGAGGAAGGCTGGCAGCCAGGAGACGCCTGACTCCAGCAGCACCACCTTCAGCGTGGGGAACTTGGAAAACACGCCCTCGGTGATCAGCGAGGCGAGGGTGGACTGGAAGGCCTGCTGGTTGGCCGCGTAGTCCTCCATGTACCAGGACGCCCAGCCGAGCGACGTCACGGGGTTGCGCCAGGAAGATCCCGCATGGATGGCCAGCGGCAGGTCATGCTTCACCAGCGCCTCGAAGATGGGCCAATTGTGCCGCCGGCCGAGCGGCGTCTCGCCCATCACCAGCACCATGGCCTGCACGAAGCGGGGGTCGGGGGCGAGGCGCTCGATCTCGGCCACCGCGTGCTCGGCATTGAACATGGGCAGGATGATGGAGGCGGCGAGACGGGTGTCCTCATCGAGGAAGCGCGCCCGCGTCCAGTCGTTCAGCGCGCGGGTGAAGCCCGCCGCCATGTCCTCGTTGAAGACCAGTTGCACCCCGTAGAGGGGTGTGACGATGCCGCGCGAAATTCCCCAGGGCTCCAACACCTGGGCGCGCAATTGCTCGATGGTGCAGGCGGGCTTCGACCCATCGGCGGGGCGCCAGTCGGCGCGCACCGTCTTGGGGGCGTTGGGCGGGTAGGATTGCGTGTCGAAACCTTCCATCCCGCGCTGCGAAATCTGGTCGCGCCAGAGCGGGTCCAGGAAGGGTTCCAGCGCGGCGAGGCCCGGCACCATGGGGTGCAGGTCCACATCCACCACGCCTCGTGGCAGGGTTGTCACAGCGCGCAGACCTGGATGCGCCGGGCTTCGATCAGCTCGGCATAGGCGGCGCGGGTGCGGGCGAGGCGCGGGTTCTCCGTGTGCGCCTGGAAGGCCGCGTCATCCGCGTACACCTCGTAGAGGACGACGCGGGACAGGTCGGGCTGGCCGTCGCTGCCGCGCGGCTGGAGCACGTCGAAGCGCTCGCAGCCCGGCTCATCGGCCAGGGTTCCGGCGGCATGGTCGCGGATGACGGCGTCGAAGGCGGCATGCGCCCCGGGCTTGAGCGTGAATTCCACCACCAGCGCGATGCGGGCCATGGCGTTTCCCCTTTTCCGTTGGGGGCCATTCCGCCCCCGACGGGCGCGCCCGTCAATGCAGGCGGGGCGCTTTCAGGTGCCGGGCGCGGTCGCTGCTGGTGATGGACAGGTCCATCTGCTTCTGCCCGCGCGATACCGTGAGTTTCACCGCGGCCCCCGCCGGCCCCGCCGCCCGCACCGCGGTCCAGAGCGAGACGAGGTCATTCACCGCCTGGCCATCCACGGCCAGGATGCGGTCACGCGGGCGCAGCCCGGCGCGCTCGGCCGGGCCGCCCTTGGCGAGGCTGCCCACGCCGACCGTCTCCTCGTCCTCGGTGGCGTAGAGACCGAGCCAGGGGCGCGCCGGGCGGCCGGAATGGCCCGTGCGGCGCAGCGTCTCCAGGATGGGCAGCAACTCGTTGATGGGCACCACCATGTTGAGGTCGAGCCGCTTCCCCCCCGGCTGCCCCTGCTGGAGGATCAGGCTGCCGATGCCGGCCAGCCGCCCATCCGGCCCGAACAGCCCCGCCCCGCCCCAATGCGGGTGCGCGGGGGCGGTGAAGATGGCGTTGTCCAGCATGTATTCCCAATAGCCGGCGAAGGGCTGGCGCGCGGCGATGGTGCAGGCAACCGCATGTTCGCGCCCACCGGCCGCGGCCAGCACACAGCTCGTGCCGAATTTCAGCCCGTCGGAATCCCCCAACGGCGCCACAGGAATGCCCGGCAGCCGGCCCAGCGCTTGCACCAGGCCGAAGCCGCTCTCGAAATCCGTCGCGATGGGGGTGGCCTGGACCACGCGGCCATCATGGGCCGTCAGCCAGATGGTCTCGGCCTCCATGACCAGGTAGCCCATGGTCAGCACCAGGCCGCCCTGGTCGATCCAGACGCCCGAGCCCTCGCGTTCCACCCCCAGCGCGGCGGCGGAGGTGGCGTCGGGTGGCACCTGGGCCTTCACGGTCACGATGCTGTCGAAGCGCTCCTGCAGGGGAAAGGCGAATTCGGCAGGGTCGGGCTGGAAGGCGTCGGGCACCTCCCACTCATCGTCATCGTCCGGCATCGGGGCATCGGGCGCTGGGGAACAACTGCATCCTCCCAGCTTAGCAAAGCCGCAACGCCACGCCCATACGCTTCGCACCTCGGGCGAGGTTCAGCTCCGCACCGCCCGGATGAGGGCAAAGCCCTCGCGCACCGTCGCCGCGCGCACCGCTTGGCGGTCGCCGGGGAAGACGCAGCGGCGGTGCAGCACCTGGCCCCCCGCCCGCGCGACGGCCAGGTGCACCAGGCCCACGGGCTTCGTGGCGCTGCCCCCACCTGGGCCGGCCACGCCGGTGCAGGCCACGGCCATGTCCGCGCCGGACCGGGACTGCGCGCCGGTGGCCATGGCGCGGGCCACACTCTCGCTGACCGCGCCCTCGGCCGCGATCACGCCCGGATCCACCCCCAGCATCGCGGCCTTGGACGCGTTGGAATAGGTGACGAAGCCGCAGAGCAGCGTGGCCGAGGACCCCGGAACCGCCGTCAGCGCCGCCGCGATCAGCCCGCCCGTGCAGCTCTCGGCCGTCGCGAGCCTCAGGCCCTGGGCCTGCAGTTCCGACAGCAGCCGCGCGGCGTCGTCCAGAATGTCCTGGTCCAGCATCATCCCATCCACAGCAGGTGCAACAGCAACAGGATCACGGCCGCCATGGCGCCCGCCACCAGGTCATCGGCCATCACGCCGAAGGGGCCGTGCCGGCGGTCGGCCCAGCCCACGGGGCCGGGCTTGCCGATGTCGAAGGCGCGGAACAAGGCGAAGGCCAGCACCACGCCCAGCAGCCCATCCGCGAAAACCAGCGCGAGGGACATGCCCGCCGCCTCATCCACCACCACCCAGGAGGGGTCTTCCCGCGCCTCGGGCAGCCGCGCCAGCGCCCAGAAGCCCGCCACGGTGAAGGCGGCGCAGGCGGCCAGCGCCACCCAGCCCGGCAGCAGCGCCATCGGCAGCACCACGGCCGAGCCCCAGGTGCCGGGCCCCGGCCGCAGGAAGCCCACACCGCCCAGCGAGGCGACATGCCGTGGCCAGGGGCTCACGCCTGCCATTCGGCCATGGGGTGGGGCAGGGCGCGGGTGGCCGGGTCCATGGCGCGATAGACGGCGACGTTCTCCACCACGCGCTGCACGTAGTTCCGCGTCTCCGCGAAGGGGATCATCTCCATCCAATCCAGCATGCGGATGCCGCCCTGCCGCGGGTCGCCATAGGTGGCGAGCCACTGGTCCACGCGTCCCGAGCCCGCATTGTATCCGGCCGCCGCGAAGACCATCACGCCGCCGAAGCGTTCCAGCCTCTCCTGGATATAGGCCGAGCCCAGGCGGAGATTGTGCTCCGGGTCGTTGATGAGCTGCGAGAGCTGGTGCGGAATGCCCTGCCGCCGCGCGACATCGCGGGCCGTGGCCGGCAGCAGCTGCATGAGGCCGCGCGCATTGGAGCGCGAGACGGCCGTCGTCTCGAAATTGCTCTCCTGCCGGGTGATGGCATAGACCAGGGCGGGTTCGGCCAGGTTCGGCGGCGCGCGGAAGGGGCGGGGCCAGCCTTCCTGGACCAGCATGGCACCCTGGGAACTGGCCCGGCGCGTGACCCAGACGCCGTGGTCGGGCTGGCCGATGGCGATGGCGAGCCTTGCGGTCAGCGCGTATTCGGCCGGGCTCGATTGCAGGTCCACCAGCCGCAGCAGGAAGGGGCGGGTGCGGCGGCCCTCGCCCAGCTCGCCCAGCAGCGAGATCAGCCGCACCAATTCATTGGCCTGGAAGGCGCGGGATTGCGCCGCGCTGGCCTGCGGCGCCGCCACGCCGTTGATCCGCGCCGAGAGCTGTTGCGGCGTCTCGCCCAGGGCGAGCGAGGCCATCTGGCCGTAGAAGGTCACCGGGAATGCGGCGGCCTCGGCGAAGCGCGCCCGGGCGCGGCCCGCATCCTGCTCGGCCCGGCCCTCCCAATAGAGGCCGCGCGCATTGGTGATGGGGCTCTGGCTGTCCGCGCGGAGGCGCTGGAAATGGGGCAGGGCGCGGGCGGGGTCGTTCAGGAAGCGCAGCGCCGCGAAGCCCGCCATGAACTCGGCCTCCTGGCGGGCGATGCCGGGCTCGGTCTGGCCGTGCTGCGCGGCCACCTGGTAGGCGAGGTTCGGCTCGCCCAGGCGCAGCAGCTTGCGGACCAGGATGTGCCGTTCGTTCCAGCTGGCCCGCTGGGCATCGGGGTCCAGCCCGCGCTGGGCCCCGGCGCCGGCGGCCCAGGCCTGCGCCGCCGCGGCGTCCTCGTCGCGCTGGCGCAGCATGCGCGCGCGCTCCAGCGTGGCGGCGCCGTCGCGCGCGGCGGCCGCCGGGTCGGCGTCGCGCCCATTGGAATAGGCGAGGCGCAGCTCGTTGATGGCGCGGTGCCGGGCATCGAGCAGGGGCAGCAGCCGCTGCACCCCCGCGAAATCCCGCGCGAAGGCCAGCCGGTCGGCGCGGCGCGCATGGGCCAATTCGTCCAGCAGGGGGGTGGCGCGCGCCAGGAAGGCGGCCTCCGCCGCCGCATCGCCATCGGTGTCCTCGGCCCAGGCGAGCGTCGCGGCGTCCAGGGCCGCGTCGCGCCGGCCGGCGTTGAGCAGGGCGGTGACGTGGCGCGTGGCGCCATCCAGCGTCAGCGCGGAATTGTTCTCGAAGTGGCGCAGCGCCAGCGCGTCATCGGGGTCGGTGGCCAGCAACTCCTCGGCGCGGCGGCGCAGGGTCAGCGGCATGGGCCAGTCGGGCGAGGTGGCGATGAACTCCACCACCTCGCGCGCATTGGCCGGCGCGCCGCGCGTGGTCAGCCGCATCCACCGCACCAGATTGGCCACCAAGGGGTCGGCCTGGGCGGCCAGGCCTTCCGCCTGCACCCAGCGCTGCGCCTGCGCGGCGGCGATGGCCTGGCGGCCCGTCTCGGCGCGCGTCTGCGCGGAGAGCGGGCCGGGGATGGTGGGAAGAAGCAGGCCGAGAAGCAGGAAATTCCTTCGCATCCCCCCTTCTACCCCCGAAGCGCCTCCCGCTTCCACCGCCGATGGCCGCGGCCCAACCTTGTTACGCGCGCCGCGCGGGATTAGGTGTGAGGCTGAGAGGAACGCCACATGCGCTTCACCGGTTCATTCACCGCCCTGATCACCCCCATGCACGCCGATGGCAGCCTGGATGAGCGCGCTTTCGGCGACCTCGTCGAATGGCAGATCGCCGAGGGCACGGAAGGCCTCGTCCCCGTGGGCACCACGGGCGAAAGCCCGACCCTGTCGCATGCCGAGCACAAACGCGTGGTGGAGCTGTGCATCGAGGCCGCGCGCGGCCGCGTGCCCGTGATGGCGGGCGCGGGCAGCAACAGCACGGCCGAGGCGCTGGATTTCGCGCAGCACGCCAAGGGCGCGGGGGCGGACGCGATCCTCGTGGTCACGCCCTACTACAACAAGCCGACGCAGGAGGGGATGTTCCTGCACTTCTCCATGATCGCGGATGCGGTGGACATCCCGATGTTCATCTACAACATCCCCGGCCGTTCGGTGATTGACATGACGCCGGAGACGATGGGCCGGCTGGCGAAGCACCCCAACATCGTCGGCGTGAAGGACGCGACGGCGAACCTCGCGCGGCCGCTGCACCAGCGCGCGACCTGCGGGGCGGACTTCATCCAGCTTTCGGGCGAGGACCACACGGCGCTGTCCTTCAACGCCGCCGGCGGCCATGGCTGCATCAGCGTGACCAGCAACATCGCCCCCCGCCTCTGCGCCGAGATGCAGAAGGCCTGGCGCGAGGGCAAGGTCTGCGAGGCCATGGCCATCCAGGACCGCCTGCTGCCCGTCCATGACGCGCTGTTCTGCGAGACCTCGCCCGGGCCGGTGAAGTATGCGGCGAGCCTGCTGGGCCGCGGCACCGCCTTCTGCCGCCCGCCCATGGCGCCCATCGCGGAGAGCACGGCGACGCGCGTCGAGGAGGCGATGCGGGGCGCGGGGCTGCTGAACTGATGGCCGCCGCCGAGGCCCGCAAGAAACCGCTGATCAGCCACGGCACCGCGGCGCTGAACCGTCGCGCGCGCTTCGACTACAAGATCGGCGAGGTGATCGAGGCGGGCCTCGTGCTGCTGGGGCCCGAGGTGAAGAGCCTCCGCGCCGGCCGCGCCAGCCTGAGCGAGGCATGGGCCGGGGAGCGCGAGGGGGAGATGTTCCTGTTCGGCTGCCATATCGGCGAATGGCAAGCCGGCAGCTTCATGGCGAAGATGGACCCCGTGCGTCCGCGCAAGCTGTTGCTGCACAAGAAGCAGGTGCGGGAGTTGACGGGCGCCACGACGCGCGAAGGCGCCACCATCGTGCCGCTCGAAATCCGCTTCAACGACAAGGGACGGGCCAAGGTGCTGATCGGCCTCGCCACCGGCAAGAAGCTGCACGACAAGCGCGCCGACATCGCCAAGCGCGACTGGCAGCGCGACAAGGCGCGTCTCATGCGAAACAAGGGCGGGGAGTAGCCCCCGCCCCCTGACAGGTCTCAGCGCGTGTCGCGCGAGGCCTGGTTGTTCTTCACCTGCTGCGAGACGCTGCCCACCTGGCGGGGGTCCACATCCGTCATCTGCCGCTTTTCGTCGAGCGGGTTCATGCCCTCGCGCGCCGTGGCGCCGGGGTTAGGGTGATGGCGCGGGGCGGCCTTCTTCCTTTGCAGCGCCTCGCGCAGGAACTCCGTCGTCTTCGCCCGCTTGTCGCCCGTCTGAAGGGCCGCGATGCGGCTGTTCACCCGCTTCATGGCCGCGGCGAAGACCTGCTTCTTCAACAGGATGCCCTCCTCGGCCGGTGCGGGGCCGGCGCTGCGCGGCTCGGCCTTGCCGCGCTGGCTGCGCCGGCGGTCCCGCGCGATATCGCGCGCCTTGTCGCGGTATTCGCGCAGCCGGCGGGCGAGCGCCAGGACGGCGTCCCGGTCCAGGGATTGAATGTCAGGGTGGCGGCTCTGCCGCACCGCGTCGCGCTCCGCCCCGGTGAGGAGGCGGTCTTCGGTTCGAGTGCCCATGAACAGGAAATGCGGATGCGCGGCTTTGGCTGCAACCCAGCGCGACTTTCCTGTGGGTTTCGGGGGGCTGGCACGATCGCCCTGACCTCCCCATCATCCCATGCGGACGGCATGCCTCGGAATGGATTGTGGCGGCCGTATTTTCTGCTACCCATGATTGCGTCGCGCCCGCTTCGCCGAGGGGCGTGCGAAGGACGCCCACGAAGGAACTGCCATGGCTGACCAACCCGTGACCGATGACGCCGTGCTCCACGGCGCGCTCCGCGAGAAACTGGTCCGCGCCAAGGAGCAATGGGCGCGCGAGGGCCGCCTGCTCACCGGTGAGACCAGCACCCCACAGGCCCAGCGCCTGCCGCCCGGCCAGCGCCTGGTGCAGGACTTCCCGGTGCTCGACCTCGGCGTGCAGCCGGAGGTGAAGCCGGAGCGCTGGCGCCTGCGCGTGGAAGGTCTGGTGGAGGAGAAGGTGGCCCTGGATTGGGACGCCTTCCAATCCCTGCCGCAGCGGGAATGGGTGAACGACATCCATTGCGTCACCGCCTGGTCACGCTACGACAACCGCTGGAAGGGGGTGGCGGCGCGCGACATCCTCATGCTGGCCCGCCCCAGGCCCGAGGCGCGCTTCGTCGTCTTCCACTCCTATGACGGCTACACCACCAATGTGCCGCTGGAGGTCTTCGCCTCGGAGGAGGCGCTGGTGGCCCATAGCTGGAACGGCGCGCCGCTGGACCGCCTGCATGGCGGCCCGGCGCGCATCGTCATCCCCCGTTACTATTTCTGGAAAAGCGCCAAATGGGTGACGCGCATCGAGCTCCTGGCCGAGGACCGGCCGGGCTTCTGGGAGGTGCGCGGCTACCACAACAACGCCGACCCCTGGCTGGAGGAGCGCTATGCCTGAGTTACGACGGCGCATGGTCGCGGGGGGGCTGCTCGGCAGCCTCGCGGCCGCGCCGGCCCTGGCCGACCACACCGCCTTCGACTTCGGCTTCGAGGCGCTGGAGGGCGGCCCGCTTCCGCTCTCCGAGTTCCGCGGCCGCGTCCTGCTGGTGGTGAACACCGCCAGCTTCTGCGGCTTCACCCCCCAATACGCCGCCCTGCAGCGCCTGTATGACCGTTACGGCGCGCGCGGTCTGACGGTGGTGGGCGTCCCCTCCGAGGATTTCAACCAGGAAAGCGACGATGCCCGCCGCATCCGGGAATTGTGCGACACGATGTTCGGCATCACCTTCCCCATGGCCGCCCTCACCCATGTGCGGGGGCCGGGGGCGCACCCCTTCTTCGCCTGGGCCGCGCGCCGCGCCGGGCCGGTGCGCTGGAATTTTCACAAGTATCTGGTGGCCCGGGACGGGGTGCAGGTGGCCGGCTTCTCTTCGCACATCCCGCCCGATGCGCCTGAAATGCTGCGTGTGCTGCACACGAAGCTCGCGGTCGGCGCGTGATCCTGGTCGGGCTGGGGGCCAGCCTGCCGGCCCCCGATGGCGGCGCCCCCCGCGCCACCTGTGAGGCGGCCGCCCAATTGCTGGGCGAGTTGCCGGGGCTGCGCCGCGTGGCGCTCTCGCGATGGTGGGAGAGCGCCCCCGTGCCACCCATGGCCGGCGCCCCCTGGTTCGTGAACGGGGTGGCGCGGCTGGAAGGCGAAATGGCCCCCGAGGTGCTGTTGGGCCATCTCCAGGCCATCGAGGCGCGTTTCGGCCGGCAGCGGCCCTTCCCCAACGCCCCGCGCACGCTGGACCTGGACCTGCTGGACCATGGCGGGCGGGTGCTCAACACGCCCCGCCTGACCCTGCCCCACCCCCGCATGACGGGCCGCGCCTTCGTGCTGCTTCCCCTGGCCGAGGTGGCGCCGGGCTGGACCCATCCGGTCACGGGGGAGGAGGTGGCGGCACTGATCGCAACCCTGCCCCCGCAGGAGATCAGGCCGATGGCGGCCTGATCGCTTGCACCGACGGGGCGCTTCGCTTATCTGAAGGCTTCGCCGTGGTGCAGCACGTCTGCGCCCGCACACCCTTGGCCGAGGTATTTCATGGCACGCGTTACCGTTGAAGACTGCATCGTCCAGGTTCCGAACCGCTTCGAGCTCGTGCTCCTCGCGGCCCAGCGCGCGCGCAACATCAGCCGGGGCGAAACCCTGACGGTGGACCGCGACAATGACAAGAACCCGGTCGTTGCCCTGCGCGAGATCGCGGACCAGACCGTGCCGCTGGATGGGCTGGAGCAGGACCTCATCAAGTCCCTGAGCCGCGCGCCGGAGCCGGAGCCCGTCGAGGACGAGGTGATGGACCTCATCGACACCAACGAGAACATCTTCGGCGTCATGGACGTGAACGAGGAGCTTCCCGCCGACATGGGCGTGGAGGAGTTCAGCCCCGACGACCTCGAAGCCCAGCTCGCGGCCGAGCTGGGCGGCGGGCGGGACTGAGCCGCCACCGGCCCCCGCCCCGACATGACCTCGCGCGCCACCCCGGCACTGTCGGAGGTGGCGCGCGCGCCTGACGGCGTCTCCCGCGGGGACGCCGCTCCGCCCGGCCTCGACGCCGTCCTCGAATTCTGCACCCGCGCCAGCGCCGCCGACCCCCGGCTCGACGCGGAGCTCCTGCGCCGCGCCGGGCGCCTCGCCGCCGAGGCCCATGCCCCCCAGGCGCGGCAAAATGGCGAGCCCTACATCATCCACCCCATCGCGGTGGCGGAAATCCTGGCGGGTTTCCGGATGGACACGGCCACCATCGCCACCGCCCTGCTGCACGACGTGGTGGAGGACACCGAGCACAGCCTCGCCGACATCGAGCGGCAATTCGGCCCCGAGATCGCCCGGCTGGTGGATGGCGTCACCAAGCTCAGCCGCATCGAGGTGCAGAGCGAGCGCACCAAGCAGGCCGAGAACCTCCGCAAGCTGCTGCTGGCGCTGTCGGAGGATCTGCGCGTCCTGCTGGTTAAGCTCGCGGACCGGCTGCACAACATGCGGACCCTGGCCTTCGTCCCCAAGCCCGAGAAGCGGCAGCGGACGGCGCGGGAGACGCTCGACATCTATGCCCCGCTCGCCGAGCGCATCGGCATGGAGCAGCTCAAGACCGAGCTTGAGACGCTGGCCTTCCGCGAGCTGAACCCCGATGGCTGGGCCAGCATCGCCCAGCGCCTGACCTGGCTGCGCGGCCGTTCGGGCGACATGATCACCGAGATCGAGCAGGAGCTGCACGAGGTGCTGGGCCTGCACGAGGTGCCGGTCGAGGAGGTCTCGGGCCGCGAGAAATCGCCCTATTCCATCTGGCGCAAGATGCAGGCCAAGAACGTGACCTTCGAGGGCCTCTCGGACGTCATGGCCTTCCGCATCATCGTGCCCGAGCGCGCGCATTGCTACCTGGCGCTGGGCGCCATCCACGATGCCTTCAAGGTGATCGCCGGGCGCTTCAAGGACTACATCTCCACGCCCAAGACCAACGGCTACCAGTCGCTGCACACCGGCGTGCTGCTGCCCGGCCGTCGCGCCGAGGCCAAGATCGAGGTGCAGATCCGCACGCGCGAGATGCACCGCGTCGCCGAATACGGTGTCGCCGCGCACTGGGTCTACAAGCAGGGCGAGACGGCCTCCCCCGCGCGCAGCTACCCCTGGGTCCGCCACCTGATCGACATCCTGGAGACGGAGCCCGAGGCCAATGACGCGATGGAGGCGACGAAGCTCGAACTCCACCGCGACCTGGTGTTCTGCTTCTCGCCCAAGGGCGACCTGATCGAGCTGCCCCAGGGCGCCACACCGGTGGACTTCGCCTATCACGTCCACAGCCAGGTGGGTGATACCTGCGTGGGCGCCAAGGTGAACGGGCGCATCGTCAAGCTCGACCACAAGCTCGACAATGGCGACCAGGTCGAGATCATCACGGCCAAGGGCGGCAAGCCCAATCCGGCCTGGATGAAGTTCGTGAAGTCGGGCAAGGCGCAGGCGCGCATCCGCCGCTACGCCGTGGCCGAGGAGAAGGCCCGCGCCCGCGAGGAAGGCCGCACCGCCATCGTGAAGGCCTTCCGCGCCAACGGCCTCGAATTCACCGAGAAGGCGCTGGAGCCCGCGGCCAAGACACTGCGCCAGTCGGGCGTGGAGGAGATGTTCCACGCCGTCGCCTCCGGCAGCCTGACGGCGCGCGACGTGGTGCACGCCGCCTATCCGGAACTGCGCGGCGGCGGCCCACGCCCGGTGGAGCCCATCGCGCTGGTGTCGCCGCGCGGGCGGCTCGGCCTGCCGCCTGGCCGCAGCGGGGCGGGGGACAAGCGGCGTGTGGCGGTGCCGCTGGCGCCCATCACCGGCATCGTGGCCGGCATGCAGCTGAACTTCGCCCATTGCTGCCACCCGGTCCCGGGCGACCGCATCGTGGGCGTGGTCACCACCGGCAAGGGTGTGACGGTCCATCGCAACGACTGCCACATGCTGGAGAATTTCGCGGCCACGCCGGAGCGGCTGCTTGATGTGGAATGGGAACAATCCGGCCTCAACGGCGCGGCCTATGTGGCGCGGCTGACCGTCTCGGCCATCAACGGGCCGCAGCTTCTCTCCAACGTCGCCAATTCCGTGATCCGGCAGAAGGCGGGGCTGACCAACATGCGGCTCGGCCGGCGCGAGGATGACGAGTGCGACCTCTCGCTCGACGTGGAGGTGCGCGACACCCGCCATCTCGCCGAGGTCATGGGCGTGCTGCGGGCCTGCGAGGGTGTCGTCAGGGTTGATCGGGCGCGCGGTTGATGGAGCCACCGCCCTTGCTGCACCAAGGTGTTGGGAGATCCCTGTCCAGCCACCGGCCGCACAGCGGACGGTGCGCCCAGTGCAACATCACGCTCGGCGCGACCTCGGCGGCGCGTAAGCCAAGCGGCAGAATGCCGCGCCCGGCGCTTGAGGGCGAAAAGTGATCATCGGCCTGGGGTCGGATCTTTGCGACATCCGGCGCATCGAAACCGTCCTGGCGCGGCATGGCGAGAAATTCCTCGCCCGCGTCTTCACCGACCTGGAACGCGCCAAGGCGGAGCGCCGGACAGAGCGAATCCGCGCCGGCACCTATGCCAAGCGCTTCGCCGCCAAGGAGGCGGCGAGCAAGGCGCTGGGCACCGGCTTCAGCCAGGGCGTCTTCATGAAGGATCTGGGGGTGGTGAACCTGCCCTCGGGCCAGCCCACCCTGCGCCTGACCGGGGGGGCCGCGCGGCGGCTGGCCGCCATCACGCCCCCGGGCCATCGGGCGGAAATCGCCCTGACGATGACCGACGAATACCCCTACGCCCAGGCGCAGGTCATCATCACGGCCGTGCCCATCCCGCCCGGCGCACCGCAGATTGCTTGACACACCCTGAAGGCCGGGCTTGATCCCGCGGGTGGCACGCCCGCCCCTGAACGAACGGACCCATGGTGAAAAGCGCATCCTCGATGGCGAAAAAGAAATCGGGCGGCTGGCTTGAGAGCATCAAGACCATCCTCTACGCGGCGCTGATTGCCATCGGCATCCGGACCGTGGCCTTCGAGCCGTTCAACATTCCCTCGGGTTCCATGATCCCGACATTGCTGGTGGGCGATTATCTCTTCGTCTCCAAGTATTCCTACGGTTATTCGCGGCACTCCATCCCCTTTAGCCCGAACATCTTCGAGGGGCGCATCTGGGCGCGCATGCCCGAGCGTGGCGATGTGGCCGTGTTCAAGCTGCCCCGAGACACGCGGCAGGACTACATCAAGCGCATCGTGGGCCTGCCTGGTGACCGCATCCAGGTGATCCGCGGCATCCTGCACGTGAATGGCGAGCCGGCGCGGCGTGAGCCGCTGGGCGATTTCGTGGCCGAGGGCGATGGCCCGCGCATGACGGTTCGCCTGTTCCGCGAATTCCTGCCCGGTGGGAACAACCACCTGATCGTCGAGCAGTCCGATGACG
Organism: Roseococcus thiosulfatophilus; assembly: GCF_017311575.1. GTDB lineage: Bacteria > Pseudomonadota > Alphaproteobacteria > Acetobacterales > Acetobacteraceae > Roseococcus > Roseococcus thiosulfatophilus. Next base: position 233,399 of record NZ_JAFFQY010000033.1, on the reverse strand, counting down.
GGCCGCTCGACAACACGCCCGAATTCCTGGTGCCGGCGGGCCATGTCTTCGCCATGGGCGACAACCGCGACAACAGCCTGGACAGCCGCGTGCCCGGCGCGGTGGGCGTGATCCCGCTCGACAACCTGGTGGGCCGCGCGGAATTCATCTTCTTCTCGGTGGATGGCAGCGCGCGCTGGTGGGAGGTGTGGGGCTGGCCCTTCGCCATCCGCTACGCCCGCATCTTCTCCGCGGTGCGATGACGGACGCCATCGCCGCGCTGGAGGCGCGCCTGGGACATGTCTTCCAGGACCGCGCCCTGCTGGAACGCGCCCTGACCCATTCCTCCCATGCCGGAGAGAACAAGGGCGCGCCCAGCAATGAGCGCCTGGAATTCCTGGGCGACCGCGTGCTGGGCCTCTGCATGGCCGAATGGCTGTGCGAACTCTACCCGAACGAGCGCGAGGGCGATTTGGGCAAGCGCATCGCCGTTCTGGTGGCGCGCGACACGCTCGCGCCCATCGCGGAGCGGCTGGGCGTGCCGGCCGCGCTGCGGATCGCGGCCTCGCACCGCCACGCGGCCCTACGGCAAAGCGCGACCGTGCTGGGCGATGCGCTGGAGGCGCTGCTGGCGGCGCTTTTCCTCGAAGCGGGGCTGGGCGCGGCGCGGGATCTGGTGCGGCGCGAATGGGCCGAGGCGGTGCAGGGCCAGGCGCGGCCGCCACGCTCGCCCAAGACGCGGCTGCAGGAATGGACGTTGAAGCGAGGGCTCGGCTTGCCGGATTATGTGACGACCTCCGTCGGCGGCGAGGGGGAGAACACCATGTTCCATGCGCGCGTCTCGGCCGCGGGCCGTGAGGCCGAAGGCACCGGCCCCAACAAGCGCGCCGCCGAACAGGCGGCGGCCGAGGCTTGGCTCGGGGTGGTGAAGGCATGACCACCGAGGCTCCCACCCGCTGCGGCTTCGTCGCCATCCTCGGCGCGCCGAACGCCGGCAAGTCCACCCTCGTGAACGCGCTGGCGGGCACCAAGGTCACGATCGTCTCACCCAAGCCGCAGACCACGCGCTTCCGCATCCGCGCGGTGGTCATGGAAGGCGCCTCCCAGATCGTGCTGGTGGACACGCCGGGCATCTTCGCGCCCCGCCGGCGGCTGGACCGCGCCATGGTCTCCGCCGCCTGGGGTGGGGCCAAGGACGCCGACTTCGCCCTGATGGTGGTGGATGCGAAATCCGGCCTCACCGAGGCGGTGCGCGCCATCCTGGAGAAGCTGGCGCAGCAATCGCGGCCGGTGTGGCTCGCGCTGAACAAGGTGGACCTGATCCCGCGCGAGAAGCTGCTGCCGCTCTCCGCCGAACTCCACACCCTGCTGCCCTTCGCCGAGACCTTCATGATCAGCGCGGAGAAGTCCCAGGGCCTCGACCGCCTGAAGGCCAAGCTCGCCGAGGCGATGCCCGAGGGCCCCTGGCACTTCCCCGAGGACGAGCTGTCTGACCTGCCCAACCGCATGCTGGCCGCCGAGGTGGTGCGCGAGCAGATCCTGCGCCAGACCCATGAGGAAGTGCCCCACCACGCCACCGTCGAGACGGAGCAATGGCTCGAACGCCCCGATGGCGGCGCGCGGGTCGAGTGCACCATCTACGTCACCCGCGCCACGCAGAAAGCGATTCTGATCGGTGATGGCGGGGCGCGTATCCGCGAGATCGGCAAGCGCGCGCGGCTCGAGCTAACGCAGCTTCTCGAACGGCCCATCCACCTCTTCCTCAATGTGAAGGACCGGCCGGGCTGGGATGAGGAGCGCGGGCGGATCCGCGCCCTCGGCCTGGAGGATGAGGGATGAGCGTGGAGTGGGCAGCGCCCGCCGTGGTGCTGTCCGCCCGGCCCTATGGCGAGGGCGGCGTCATCGCCACCGTCCTGACCGAGGCGCAGGGGCGCCACCCCGGCCTGGTGCGTGGCGGTGGCTCGCGCGGGCAGGTGGCGCTCTGGCAGACCGGCAACCTGATCGAGGCGCGCTGGGTGGCGCGGCTGGCGGACCAGCTGGGCGCGCTGTCCGGCGAGATGGTCCATGCCGCGGCGGCGCTGGCCATGGAGGATGCGCTCTCGCTTGCCACCCTCGCCGGCGCCTGCGCCGTGGCCGAGGGCGCGCTGCCGGAACGCGAGGCCCATCCCGCCATCTTCCACGGCCTGGTCTCGGTCATCGCCGGGCTGGCGCGCGGCACGGACACCGCGCTGCCGCTGCTGGTGCGGTGGGAGGCGCTGCTGCTGGCCGATCTCGGCTATGGGCTGGACTTGGAAAGCTGCGCCGCCACCGGCGCGCGGGAGGGGCTGGAATGGGTCTCCCCCCGCTCCGGCCGGGCGGTCAGCGCCAAGGCCGGTGCCCCCTATGCCGACCGCCTGCTGCGCCTGCCCGCCTTCCTGCGCGAGCCCGATGCCGCCTCCACGCCACAGGATTGGCTTGCGGGACTCCGCCTGACCGGCTTCTTCCTGGCGCGCGACGCCTTCGGCCTCCAGCACCGCCCGCTGCCGCCCGCGCGGCAGGCGCTGGAGGCGCGGCTCGCGGACCAGCTTTCCCTGACACACCCCCCGACGCACCAAGGTTCTCCAGATGCCCGATGACGTGATCACGCCCGAGGGCGGCGCCATCCGTGAAACCAGCCTGCAGGTGGCGCTGAGCGAGCGCTACCTCGCCTATGCCATGTCCACCATCATGGCGCGGTCGCTGCCCGATGTGCGGGACGGGCTGAAGCCCGTGCACCGCCGGCTGCTCTGGGCCATGCACCAGCTGAAGCTGGACCCCGCCTCGGGCTTCAAGAAATGCGCGCGCATCGTGGGCGATGTGATGGGCAAGTATCACCCGCATGGTGACAGCTCCATCTACGAGGCGCTGGTCCGCCAGGCGCAGGAATTCGCCGCCCGCTATCCGCTGGTCGAGGGCCAGGGCAATTTCGGCAACATCGACGGCGATAACGCGGCGGCCATGCGCTACACCGAGGCGCGGCTGACCGAGGTGGCCCAGGCGCTGCTGTCCCAGATCGACGAGGACACGGTGGATTTCCGCGCCACCTATGATGGCGAGGACCGCGAGCCCGCGGTGCTGCCCGCCGCCTTCCCCAACCTGCTGGCCAATGGCGCGAGCGGCATCGCGGTCGGCATGGCCACCTCCATCCCGCCGCACAATGCGGGCGAGCTTTGCGCCGCCGCCCTGCACCTGATCGAACACCCCAAGGCCACCACGGCCGAACTCATGGCGCATGTGCCCGGCCCCGATTTCCCCACCGGCGGCGTGCTGGTGGAAAGCCGCGAGAGCATTCTCGACGCCTATGAAACCGGCCGTGGCGGCTTCCGCCTGCGCGCCAAGTGGGAGGTGGAGCGCGGCAAGGCCGGCGCCTGGAACCTGGTCATCACCGAAATTCCCTACCAGGTGCAGAAATCCAAGCTGATCGAGCAGATCGCGCTGCTGCTGGACGAGAAGAAACTTCCCCTGCTCGGCGACATCCGCGACGAGAGCACCGACCAGGTCCGCATCGTCATCGAGCCCAAGACGCGCGCCGTGGACCCCGCCGTGCTGATGGAGACGCTGTTCCGCGCCACCCAGCTCGAATCCCGATTCAGCCTCAACATGAATGTGCTGGACGCGAGCCGCACGCCGCGCGTGATGGGCCTGCGCGAGGTGCTGCGCGCTTGGCTGGACCACCGCCATGTCGTGCTGCAACGCCGCACCGCGCACCGGCTGGAGGCCATTGCGCGGCGGCTGGAGGTGCTGGACGGCTACCTCATCGTCTACCTCAATCTCGATGAGGTCATCCGCATCATCCGCACGGAGGAGGAGCCGCGGCCCAAGCTGATGGCCGCCTTCGGCCTGAGCGAGGTGCAGGCCGAGGCCATCCTGAACATGCGCCTTCGCAGCCTGCGCCGCCTGGAGGAGATGGAAATCCGCCGCGAGCACGAGAAGCTGTCCAAGGAACAGAAGGGCCTGCAGGCGCTGATGGGCAGCGAGGCGAAGCGGTGGTCCGCCATCGCGCGCGAAATCGAGGAAACGCGGAAGAAGTTCGGCGCGACCGAAATCCCCGAAGGCAAGGGGCGCGAGGCCGCCGAACGCCAGAACGCCCTTGGCGCCCGCCGCACTCGCGTGGACGGCGCCCAGGCCGCCGTGGTGGTGGATGAGACCGCCTTCATCGAGCGCGAGGCGCTGACCATCATCCTCTCCGAGAAGGGCTGGATCCGCGCGCTGAAGGGCCACCTGGCCGAGGATGCCGAGCTGCGCTTCAAGGAAGGCGACGCCCTGCGCTTCCGCCTGCACGCGCAGAGCACCGACCGCATCGTGGTCTTCGCCACCAATGGCAAGGCCTACACGCTGAAGGCCGAGACCCTGCCGCGCGGGCGCGGTGATGGCCAGCCGCTGCGCCTCATCGTGGAACTGCCCAATGAGGACGAGCCCATCGCGATGTTCGTGGCCGCCGAGGGCCAGCGCTTCCTGCTGGCCGCCACCGACGGCAAGGGCTTCTTCGTGGAAGGGGCGGAACTCCTGGCCGAGAAGCGCACCGGCAAGCAGGTGATGGTGCTGGAAGGCAAGGCGCAGGCCCTGCTGTGCAAGCCCGCCACGGGCGACATGGTGGCGGCCATCGGCACGAACCGGAAGCTGCTGATCTTCCCCGCCGACCAGATCCCCGTCATGACGCGCGGCCGGGGCGTGCAGCTGCAATCCTACAAGGACGCGGAACTGGCCGACGTCAAGCTGTTCCCGGCCGCCGAGGGCCTCACCTGGCGCCTGGGCGAACGGGTGCGGGTGGAGGCGGACATCACCCCCTGGCGCGGCAACCGCGCGGGGGCTGGCAAGATGCCGCCCAACGGCTTCCCGAAGAACAACCGGTTCGGTGGTTAAGCCTCGCTGTCCTCCAGCGGCCGCCACTGCCCGCGCAGCAGCACCTCGGCGGGGCGGTAGCTGGATTTGTAGGCCATCTTCCGGCTCTCCGGCACCCAATAGCCCAGATAGACGTAGGGCAGGGCGCTGCGCCGCGCCTCGGCCAGCAGCCACATGACGGCGAAGGCGCCCAGGCTGCGGCGCTCCTCCTCCGGTGCGTAGAAGGAATAGACGGCGGAAAGCCCGTCGCTCAGCCAGTCGGTCAGGCAGGCGCCCAGCAGCTTGCCCTCGGCGTTGCGGAACTCCACCAGGCCCGTGGTGATGGGCGTGTCCTCCACCATGGCGCGGTAGTCATAGAAGCCCATCGCCGCCATGTCGCCGCCGGTGTGGCGCTGCTGCTGGTAGGCCTGGAACAGGGCGAACTGCTCGGCCGTGGCGCGGGCCGGCGTCACGCGCACGTCCAGGTCCGCATTGCGGGCCCATAGCTTGCGCTGGGTGCGGTTGGGCTCGAAATCCTGGGCGCGCACGCGGATGGGGATGCAGGCCGAGCAGCCCGGGCAGACCGGCGAATAGGCGATGTTGTGGCTGCGCCGGAACCCCGCCCGGGACAGGCGGTCATGCAGCGCCTCGCTCTCATTGCCCGAGAGCTCGGTCACGATCTTCCGCTCCGTCCGGCCCGGCAGGTAGGGGCAGGGCAGGGGCGTCGTGGTGTAGAAGAATTGCGGGCGTCGGGTCCGGCTGTGCACGGCGGAGATGTCGCCGCGCGCGCCGATTTCTTCAATAGCCGGAGTCACGCGCTCGGCCATCAGACGGTGAACTGCTCGGCGATGATGCGCTCGCTCAGGCTGTGCGCCGGGTCGAAGAGCATGGTCATGGAGACCCCCCGGTCCTCCCGCACCTCCACCCGGCGCACGTCGCGCACCTCGGTGTAGTCGGCGGTGGCGGAGACCGGGCGCTTGTCGGCCTCCAGCACCTCGAACACCACCCGCGCGGTGGAGGGCAGCAGCGCGCCCCGCCAGCGCCGTGGCCTGAAGGCCGAGATGGGCGTCATGGGCAGCAAATTGGCATCCAGCGGCACGATGGGGCCGTGGGCGGAAAGATTATAGGCCGTGGAGCCCGCCGGGGTGCTGACCAGGATGCCGTCGCAGATCAGCTCCGGCAGGCGCTCCTTGCCGTCCACCAGGATCCGCAGCTTGGCCGCCTGGCGCGTCTCCCGCAGCAGGGAGACCTCGTTGATGGCGAGCGAGGCATGGGTGCGGTCGGGGCCATGCGCGCGCATCCGCAAGGGGTGCAGCAGGGCGGCCTGGGCGGCGGCCAGGCGCTCCGGCACATCCTCCTCGGTGTAGGCGTTCATCATGAAGCCCACGCTGCCGCGGTTCATGCCGTAGATGGGCCGGTTGCGGCCGAGAAAGCGGTGCTGCGTCTCCAGCATCATGCCATCGCCGCCCAGCGCCACGATGTAGTCCGCCGTCTCGGGCGGGGCGTCGCCATAGCGCGCGACCAGGCGTTCGCGGGCCTCCTGCGCCGCCTCGGTCTGCGCGGCGAGGAAGGCGATGCTCACGCGAGGCGCCGGTGTTCGAGCACGGGCATGTCACGCCGCACCCGGGCCGTCAGCGCCCGGTCCAGCCGCGCCGTGGCCCAGCCGATGCCGTCCGAGCACTTGGCCACCACATGCCCCCAGGGGTCCGCCACGAGCGAGTGGCCATAGACCTGGCGCATCGCGCCGCGTTCCTCGTAGCTGCCATGGGAGGCGGCGGCGATGATCCAGCACTGGCTCTCGATGGCGCGTGCCCGCAGCAGCACCTCCCAATGGTCCTTGCCGGTCATCAGGGTGAAGTTGGAGGGCACCAGGATGGCCTCCGCGCCCCGGCGGCGAAGCGCCAGGTATTGCTCGGGGAAGCGCATGTCGTAGCAGATGGTGCAGCCGAAGGTGACGCCGCCGGCCTCGAAGGTGACCAGGCTCTCGCCCCCGCCATAGAGGGCGCTTTCACGATAGCCCGTGCCGTCCGGGCCCGTGATGTCGAAGAGATGGATCTTGCGGTAGCGCGCGATTTCGCGCCCCGTGGGGTCAAAGACCAGGGTGGTGTTGAAGAACTTGCCTTCACCCTGCTCGATGATGGAGCCGCCATGCACATGGATGCCGGCGCCGCGCGCCACCTCGCGCAGGAATTCGTAAGCCGCGCCGCCGGTGCCGCCGGGCTCGGGCAACACCTCCGCCGCCGCCGCGCGGGCTTCGCGCCCCCCGCCCAGGTTGGTCCAGGTCTCGGGCAGGCTGACCATCTGTGGACGGTCGGCCTCCAGCGCACCCTCGATGAGGCGGCGGGCCTGGGCGATATTGGCGGGCTTGTCGGAGCCCTGGTTCATCTGGAGGACGGAGACGCGCATGCGCGCATCAAGCCACAGTCGGGGCCGCGCCGCAAAAGGGCAGGCGAGGTTTCAGCGCCCCTGTGGCCAATTGATCCGCGGCTCGGCCCGGCGCGCGTGGGCTTCGGGCGGGGCGGCCGCGACACTCGGCGGGGGCGCCTCGTCCCGCGTGGCCAGGGGAATGCCCCGCGCGGCCAGGGCCCGGATGTCGGCCCGCAGGTCATCGAGCTGCGCCTCGATGGAATCGAGCCGTCCCTTCACCCCGAAGACCGAGAAGGGCATGACCAGCACGCACAGCACGAGCAGGATCAGCACCAGCAGCACGGCCAGCCCGCTCCATTCGGGCAGGCCGGGAATGGTGAGGCGTTGCGCCCAGACCTCCAGCATCAGCCCCCCGTCACGCTCATGTGGCGGGCCACGGCGGGGGCGCGGCGGCGGCGGTCGATCACGAAGTCATGCCCCTTGGGCTTGCGGGCGATGGCGTCACGAATGGCCTGGCGCAGTCCTTCCTCGCCCAGGCCGGGGTCGCGCAGGGGCGCGCGCAGGTCGGCCGCATCCTCCTGGCCCAGGCACATGTAGAGAGTCCCGGTGCAGGTGAGCCGCACGCGGTTGCAGCTCTCGCAGAAGTTGTGCGTCATGGGCGTGATGAAGCCGAGGCGCGTGCCCGTCTCCGCCACGTCGAAATAGCGCGCGGGGCCGCCCGTGCTGTAGTCGGTTTCGTTCAGCGTCCAGCGCTGGCGCAGCCGGGCGCGGATAAGGCTGAGCGGCAGGAACTGGTCGGTGCGATCCTCGTTGATTTCGCCGAGCGGCATGGTCTCGATCAGGCAGAGGTCGAAGCCATGCTCCCCGCACCAGGCGAGCATGCGGTCGAACTCGTCCTCGTTCACGCCACGCAGGGCCACGGCGTTGATCTTGACGTGCAGCCCGGCGGCCTTCGCCGCGAAGATGCCGTCCAGGACCTTGTCGAGCTCACCCCAGCGCGTGGCCGCCTTGAAGGCGGCGGCGTCCAGCGTGTCGAGCGAGACGTTGATGCGCCGCACGCCCGCCGCGGCCAGCCCCTCGGCGTGTTTTGTCAGCTGCGTGCCGTTGGTGGTGAGCGTCAGCTCCTCCAGCCCGCCCGCGCCGATGCGCGCGCCGAGGCTGCGCACCAGGCTCATGACGTTGCGGCGCACCAGGGGCTCGCCCCCGGTCAGGCGCAGCTTGCGCACACCCAGGCCGATGAAGGTGCCGCAGAGGCGGTCCAGCTCCTCCAGCGTCAGCACCTCGGACTTGGGCAGGAAGGTCATGTCCTCGGCCATGCAGTAGACGCAGCGCAGGTCGCACCGGTCCGTCACCGAGACGCGAAGGTAGCTGATGCTGCGGCCGAAGGGGTCGATCATGGCGGGCGGGGTGTTCCGGATGTCGGGCGGCTGGCCCCGGTATTTGGGGCCGCCGCCCGCCTCGGCGCAACCCCCGCGGCACCGCGGCGCGGCCGCGCGGCTGATTCACGCCTTTGGTGATTCCACCAAAGGCGATCAGACGCTCAGGCGAAGAGGGCGATGCTGCCCGCCGTGGTCAGCAGCACCAGGGCGAAGGGCTTGTAGAAGCGCACCGGCACCACCCCGAACAGCGCCGCGCCCACCCGCACGAAAACCATCAGCACCGGCAGCATGATGAGGAAGCGCAGCAGCACCGGCCCGTCGATCAACCCGGCGAAGAGCGGCACCACGACCGAGATCACCGCGATCAGCCCGAAGAACAGGATGAGGTTGGCGCGGTGGCGCTTGGCCTCCTCGGGGCCCGCCAGCAGGTAGAGGATGACGGGCGGGCCGCTCATGCCCGTGGCGCCCTTCAACAGCCCCGCCGCCGTGCCCACCGCCACGTTCAGCCCGAAGGGCCGCGCGCCGTGGTAGCGCCAGCCGGACAGCATGAGGAAGCCGAACACCAGCACCAGCCCGCCGATGGCGCGGCGCAGCAACTCAGGGTCCGCCGCCAGCAGCACATAGGCGCCGAGCGGTGTCGCCAGCGCGGCCGCGCCGCCGATGGGGATGATGACCCGCTTGTCCGCATCGCGGAAGGCGCGGGGGAGCAGCTGCAAGGAAACCAGAAGTTCCATCAGCAGCATCACCGGCACCCCGGCCAGCGGCCCCCACAGCACCGAGTAGATCGGCGCGAGGATGATGGCCGTGCCAAAGCCCGCATAGCCGCGCATGAGCCCGGCGATGGCGGTGGCGAGGATGGCGGCCCAGGTCTGCCAGGCCGCGAGTTCGTTCAGCAGCAACTGCATCAGCCGTGCACCTGTTCGAGCCGCACCAGGGCGAGGTTGAGCAGAAGCTTGCCCGCATGTTCGAAATTCACCGTCACACGGTCCCCCACCACCGATTGCACCTGCCCAATCCCCCAATCCGGGCGCTCGGGGTGGCGCACGCGCATGCCTGGCTCGATTTCGCTCACCCCATCCCCTCTTCGACGCTCGAGATTCTTGCTCCGCGAGGCGTCACGCCACAGCCTTTCCCCGCTTTTCCACCATCCCGCCTAAAGGATGCGGCAACCATCCCCCGCCTATGCTTCCCGTCAATGACTGCCCCGCGGCACACGCGCAGGCCCGCGCGACCAACGGCCTGCCTTCTCGACGCGTTGTCGTTGGAGGTTGATGCACCGCGTCCGATACTGGCGGGATGGCATGCTGCCCTGCCATGCGGATTCCATGGGCCCGCCTCGATCCCGGCGCCCCATCTTGCAGCGAAGTGGAACTCGAACATGCTGGACCAACCCTCCGAGGGCCGCATCACCATCCGCCTGGCGGAGCTGGTGGCGGCACGCATCTGTCATGACCTGGGCTCGCCCATGGCCAGCATCTCAGCCCTGATGCCGCAGGCCGCGGACCCCGCGGCGCATGCGGTGGTGACGGAGACGGCGGGCGAGCTGCGGGCCCGACTGCGCCTGTTCGGCGCCATGTTCGGCCTGGCCGACGAACTGGGCTGGCCCGAGCTGGACGCGCTGGTGCGCGGCGCGCCCATGGCCCACCGGGTGCGCTTCGCCCTGCCGCTGCGGGGCGGCCCCTTCGCCCCGGGCCGCGCGCGCCTCTACCTCGCCGCCGTGCTGCTGGCGGCGGAGGCGCTGCCACGTGGCGGCGTGGTCCATGCCACCGAATCCGGCCCCGGCGAACTCGCGCTTCGCCTGGAGGGCCGGCAGACCGAATGGTCGCCCACGCTGCTCGACCTTTTGGCCGGCGGCAGCCTGGAGGCGGCGCTGGAGGAGGGGCCGCGCCGGCTGCTCGCCCCCTGGGTCTTCCTGCTGGCGGCGCGGGAGCGCCATGTCCTGTCCTTGGCGATGCCCGCCGGCGAGGGCGAGCCCATGCTGCTGCTGCAACCCGAGATATGAACGCTTCGCCGGCCCGCGCGGCGCGCCCCGCCCGCGAGCCGGCATCCCGCCACCGCTTAACCTTTTCTTCGGTCAGCCCGCGCATTCTGCCCTCTCAATTCCCCGTGATGCCGGAGGAGAAGGGCTGCCCATGGATGACTTGCTCGCCGACTTCCTGACCGAAACCAATGAGGGGCTGCAAAGCCTCGACGGCGCGCTGCTGCAGCTCGAACGCGAACCGGCGAACGGCCCGCTGCTGTCGGAGGTGTTCCGCACCGTCCACACCATCAAGGGCACCTGCGGGTTCCTGGGCCTCTCGCGCCTCGAATCGGTCGCGCATGCCGCGGAGAATGTGCTGGGCCTGTGGCGCGACGGCACGCTGCCCGTGACGCCCGCTGGCATCTCCCTGATCCTGAACGCGGTGGACCGCATCAAGCAGATCGTGGCCGGGCTGGAGGCCACGGGCCAGGAGCCCACCGGCGACGACACCGCGCTGAAGGCCGAGCTGGACGCCGCGGCCGCGGGCCAGCTGCCCGCCGACCCGGCGCCCCGTGCCCCGGAGGCCCCGGCACCCCAGATGGCCTTGACCGAAGCCGCGCCCGAGTCCGCACCCCCCGCGCCCGAGCCCCGCGCCGCGGCCGAGCCTGTGGCGGAGGTGGTGGGCGGCAACGCGCCGCAGACCATCCGCGTGGCGGTGGACGTGCTCGAGGACCTGATGGTCCTGGTGAGCGAGCTGGTGCTGACGCGCAACCAGCTTCTCCAGCTCGCCCGCTCCGAGGAGAACGCGGCCTTCTCCGTGCCGCTCCAGCGCCTGTCGCAGATCACGTCGGACCTGCAGGACGGCGTGATGAAGACGCGCATGCAGCCCATCGGCAATGCCTGGCAGAAGCTGCCGCGCCTGGTGCGCGACCTCAGCCAGGAACTGGGCAAGCGCATCGTGCTGGAGATGCGCGGCGCCGAGACCGAGCTGGACCGCCAGGTGCTCGAACTCATCAAGGACCCGCTGACGCACATGGTCCGCAACAGCGCGGACCACGGCCTCGAAAGCCCGGAGCAGCGTCGCGCCGCCGGCAAGAGCGAGACGGGCCGCATCATGCTCAACGCCTTCCATGAGGGCGGGCATATCGTGCTCGAGATCGGCGATGACGGGCGCGGCCTGAACACCGAGCGCATCAAGGCCAAGGTGCTGGCCCAGGGCCTGACCACCGAGGCCGAGCTCGCCACCATGAACGAGCGGGAGATCCATCGCTTCATCTTCCGTCCGGGCTTCTCGACGGCCGCCGCCGTCACCTCGGTCTCCGGCCGCGGCGTGGGCATGGATGTGGTGAAGACCAACATCGAGCGCATCGGCGGCGCGGTGGACCTGCGCTCCCGCGAGGGGCATGGCAGCACCTTCATCATCAAGATCCCGCTGACGCTCGCCATCGTCGCCGCCCTCATCGTGGAGGCGGGCGGCGAGCGCTTCGCCATCCCGCAGAACGGCGTGCTGGAACTGGTGCGCGTGGGCGATGGCGACGGCCCGAAGGTGGAGCGCATCAAGGACGCGCAGGTGCTGCGCCTGCGCGACCGGCTGTTGCCGCTGGTGCCGCTGCGCCGCATCCTCAGCCTGTCCGAGGACACGCCCCCGGCCGATGCCGGCGAGAGCTTCGTCGTGGTCACGCAGGTGGGCGCGCAGCTCTTCGGCATCGTGGTGGACCGCGTCTTCGACACGGAGGAGATCGTGGTGAAGCCGGTGGCGCCCATCCTGCGCCACATCACCATGTTCTCCGGCAACACCATCCTGGGCGATGGCAGCGTCATCATGATCCTGGACCCCAACGGGATCGCGCGGGCGACGGGCCTCGGCTCCGAGATCGCGGGGGATTCGGCCGGCTTGGCCTCCCAGGCCTCGGCCGTGGCGCGCGGGCCGCGCCAGACCGCGCTGCTGCTCTTCCGCGCCGGCGAGGGTGCGCCCAAGGCCGTGCCGCTCGCCCTTGTCGCGCGGCTGGAACACTTGGCGGCCGATCGCATCGAGCAGGCGGGGGACAGCCTGGTGGTGCAGTACCGTGGCAGCCTGATGCCGCTGCTGCCCATCGCGGGCTATGGCGCGCCGCCCACCGGTGGGGCCGACCAGCCCGTGCTGGTCTTCGGCGATGGCGACCGCGCGCTGGGCCTGATGGTGGACGAGATCCTCGACGTGGTGGATGCGGTGCTGGACATCGACCAGGCGGGGCAACGGCCGGGCTTCCTCGGCTCCTGCGTGGTCAACAACCGCGTGACGGAGATCCTGGACACCGCGCACTGGCTTCAGCAGGCCAAGGAGGACTGGTTCGGCAACCGCCGCACCGAGACCGTCCGCCCCCGCGTGCTGATCGTGGAGGACAGCGCCTTCTTCCGGAACCTTGTGGTGCCCGCCGTCACGGCCGGTGGCTACGAGGTGACGACGGTGGCCAATGGCCGGGAGGCGCTGGCCCTGCGCGACGCCGACGAGATGTTCGACGTGATCGTCTCCGACATCGAAATGCCCGAGCTGGACGGCTTCGGCCTGGTGAGCGCCGTACGCGAAGGCGGCATCTGGGCGGCATTGCCCATGATCGCCCTTTCCGGCCGGTGCGAGCCGGAGGACGTGGCCCGCGGCCGCGGTGCCGGGTTCAGCGACTACATCGGCAAGTATGACCGCGACGCGCTGCTCGCCAGCCTGCAGGAATGCCTGCAGCCCGCCGTCGCGCCGTGATCCGCCATTCTGAAGGGACACAGACATGCAGCAGCCCCAGACCTTGAACACAGGCGGCCCGCCCTCGCGCGCCGCACTGGGCGCGGACGCCGCCCACATGGTTCTCACCCTGACCGTGGCGGGCCAGCAGTGCGGGGTGCCCGTGCTCTCGGTGCGCGACGTGCTGGGGGTGCAGGTCATCACCCCCATCCCGTTGGCGCCACGTGAGGTGGCGGGCAGCCTGAACCTGCGCGGGCGGATCGTGACGGCCGTGGACCTTCGGGCACGCCTGGGCCTGCCGGCGCGCGAGGCCGGCAAGGGCGCCATGAGCGTGGTGGTGGAGGTGGGCGGCGAGCTCTACTCCCTGCTGGCCGACGAGGTGGGCGAGGTGCTCTCCCTCTCCTCCGAGGACCGTGCGGCCAACCCGCCCACGCTCGACAATCTGTGGCGCGATGTCTCGCTCGGCGTGCATCGCCAGGGCGGCAGCCTCCTCGTCATCTTCGACGTGGACAAGCTGCTGGCGCTCTCCGCATGAGTGCCGGAACCTGCCTCGTGGTGGACGACAGCATGGTCGTCCGTAAGGTCGCCCGCCGCATCCTCGAGAAGCACGGCTTCACCGTGCGCGAGGCCGAGGACGGGCAGAAGGCGCTGGAGGCTTGCCGCGCCGAGATGCCGCGCGCCGTGCTGCTGGACCGCAACATGCCGGTGCTGGACGGCATCGGCTTCCTCAAGGCGCTGCGCGCCGAGTTCGGCCCCGATGATCCCGTGGTGGTCATGTGCACGACCGAGGCCGCGATGGAACGCATCATCGAGGGGATCGAGGCCGGCGCGCAGGAATATGTGATGAAGCCCTTCGACGAGGAGATCCTGCTGGACAAGCTGACCCAGGCAGGGCTGCTGCCGGCATGAGCACCGCCCCGACCGGCGCGCCGGTGCGCGTCATGCTGTGCGACGACAGCGCCACCGCCCGCGGCGCGCTCGCCCGCGTGCTGGAGACCGACCCCGGGCTGCGCGTGGTCGCCCGCGTGGGCGATGGCCGCCAGGCGCTGGAAGCGCTCGACAAGGCGCCCCCGCATGAGCGCGCCGAGGTCATCCTGCTCGACCTCGAAATGCCGCAGATGGACGGGATGACGGCGCTGCCGCTGCTGCTCCAGCGTGAGCCGCGGCCCATCGTCATCGTCGCCTCGGCGCTGACGCAGCGCGGTGCCACGGCCACCATGGCGGCGCTGAAGGCGGGCGCCTCGGACTATGTGCCCAAGCCGGGTGCCGCGGGCGGTGGCCTGCAGGACCCCGCCTTCCGGGCGGAATTGCTGGCGAAGGTGAAGGGCTGGGCCAGGCTGCGCCAGAAGCCGGCCAGCGCCGCGACGCCGCGGCCCGCGCCGACCCTGCGTGCCGCGCCGCGTGGCAAGCTGGGGCCGGGGGCGCGGGTGCTGTGCATCGGCAGTTCCACCGGGGGGCCGCAGGCCCTGGCCGCCCTCGTGCGCCGTCTGCCGCGCCAGCTGGCCATTCCCTGCGTCATCGTGCAGCACATGCCGGCGGGCTTCACCGCCATGCTGGCGCAGCACCTCGACGGGCTGGGCGGGCCGCGCGTGTCGGAAGCGAAGGAGGGCCAGCCGCTGCTGCCGGGGGAAATCCTGGTGGCGCCCGGTGACCGCCACTTGCTGCTACGCGCTGAGGGCGACCGCTTCCTGGCGCAGCTCTCGGACGGCCCGCCCGAGAATTTCTGTCGCCCCGCGGTGGACCCCACCCTGCGAAGCCTGATCGCCGCCTTCGGCGGACGGGTTCACGCCGTGATCCTGACGGGCATGGGCCATGATGGCCTGGCCGGCTGCCGCGCCCTCAGCCAGGCGGGCGGGACGGTCTGGGCGCAGGACGAGGCTTCCTCGGTCGTCTGGGGCATGCCGGGCGCCGTCGCCCGCGCGGGCCTCGCCATGGAACAAGGCACGCCGGAGGCGCTGGGCGAGGCGCTTTCCACTTTGATCGGGCGCAGCGCATGACCCCCGCGACCTTCACCTTCCTCACCGGCATCGTCCGCGCGCGCTCCGGCGGCGTGATCGGCGCCGACCAGGGCTACATGCTGGAGACGCGTCTCACCCCGCTGCTCAAGCGCGAGAACCTGCCCAGCCTCGACGCCCTGGCCGAGCGGCTGAAGCAGCCGCGCACCGAGGCGCTGGCCCAGGACATGACGGAACTGCTGACCACGAACGAAAGCAGCTTCTTCCGCGACGGCAAGCCCTTCGAGCACCTGCGCGGCCTGATCCCCAAGCTGCACGCGGCACGCCCGCCGGGGCAGAAGATCCGCATCTGGTCCGCCGCCTGCTCGACGGGGCAGGAGGCCTATTCCATCTCCATCCTGTTGGCGGAGCTGGCGGAGGCCGATCCGGGCCTCAAGACGCGGCCCTTCGAAATCCTGGGCACGGACATCACCACGGCCGTGCTCGAACGCGCGCGGGCGGGTATCTTCACCCAGTTCGAGGTGCAGCGTGGCCTGCCGATCCGCACGCTGATGAAGCGCTTCACCCAGGAGGAGGGGCGCTGGCGCATCAAGCCCGAGCTTTCCGCCATCTGCCGGTTCGAGAAGCTGAACCTGCTGGGTGATCTGCGAAGCCTGGGGCGCTTCGACGTCATCTTCTGCCGCAACGTCCTCATCTACTTCGACGTGCCCACGAAGGCGCGGGTGCTGGAGCAGATCGCGGCCCTGATGACGCCCGATGCCGCGCTCTATCTGGGGGCGGCGGAAACCGCCATCGGCGTGACCCGCGCGCTGGTCCCGCTGCCGGGTGAACGCGCGGTCTATGGCCCGGCGACGGGTCAGGAACCGGGGCGGTTGCGGGCCTGAAGGGCCGGGCGCAGCATGGCGCCCATGCCCCGAGAGATTCGCCTGAATGCCTTCGACATGGCCTGTGTGGGCCACCTCCAGCATGGGATGTGGACCCACCCGGCCGACCGTTCGGTAAACTACAAGCGCCTTGATCACTGGCTGGGAATGGCCCGGCTGCTGGAACGTGGCCTCTTCGACGGGCTGTTCCTGGCCGATGTGCTGGGCGTCTATGACGTGCTGGACGGCAGCCCCGACGCGGCCCTTCGCAGCGCCGCCCAGGTGCCGCTGCTGGACCCGGCGGTGCTCGTGCCGGCCATGGCGGCCGTCACCACGCAGCTCGGCTTCGGCATCACCGCCAACCTTTCCTATGAGGCCCCCTATCTCTTCGCCCGGCGGATGAGCAGCCTGGACCACATCACCGGCGGCCGCGTGGGCTGGAACATCGTCACCGGCTATCTCGACAGCGCGGCCCGTGCCATGGGCCTGCCCGCCCAGGGCGCCCATGACGACCGCTATGATGCGGCCGAGGAATACATGGAGCTGGTCTATCGGCTGTGGGAGGAAAGCTGGGCCGAGGATGCGGTGCGGGCCGACCGTGCGGCCGGAATCTATGCCGACCCCGCGCGCGTGCGCCGCATCCGCCATGAGGGGCGGCAGCACCGGCTGGACGCGCTGCACCTGGTCGAGCCCTCGCCGCAGCGCACGCCCGTGCTCTACCAGGCCGGCGCTTCCGCGCGCGGCCAAGCCTTCGCGGCGCGGCACGCCGAATGCGTCTTCCTCAATGGCGGGCCGGCGCCCGCGGTGGCACAGCAGGTGGCGGCCTTGCGCGCCGCCACGCCACGCCCCATTCGCGTCTTCGTCGGCGCCACCCTGGTGCTGGGCCGCACCGATGCGGAGGCCCAGGCCAAGCTGGAGGACTGGCGCGCCCATGCCAGCGTGGAGGGGGCGCTCGCCCACGCCTCCGCCTCGCTCGGCGTGGATTTCGGCAAGTATGGGCTGGACGAACCCATCACCGCCGAGAGCAACGCTATCCAGTCCAACCTCGCTGCCCTCGCCCGCGCGGGCGGTGGTGTGGCGACCAAGCGCACCTTGCTCGACCAGTTCATCCTGGGCAGCCGGCAGCGGCCGATGGTTGGCGCCGCCGGGCGCATCGCGGAGGAGCTCATCGCCTATGTGGAAGCCACGGGCGTGGACGGATTCAACCTTTCCCGAACGGTGACGCCCGCCTGCCTCGAGGATGTCGTGGAACTGCTGGT
This sequence comes from Roseococcus thiosulfatophilus, assembly GCF_017311575.1. Taxonomy (GTDB): domain Bacteria; phylum Pseudomonadota; class Alphaproteobacteria; order Acetobacterales; family Acetobacteraceae; genus Roseococcus; species Roseococcus thiosulfatophilus. The sequence continues at coordinate 216,085 of NZ_JAFFQY010000033.1, read as the reverse complement.
GCCGGAGCTGCAATCGCGCGGCGCCTACAAGACCGCCTATGGCCCCGGCACCTACCGGGAAAAGCTGTTCGGCGCGGGGCCACGGCTCGCATCCCCACATCCGGCGGCTTTGCTGCGGCGCTGAAGCGTCTGGCGCGCACCGGGCGTCGCGTGCCAGCCTGTGGCCAACAACCACGGGAGAAAACATCCATGAGCCAGTTCACCCGCCGCGCCGCCTTGGCCGGCGCTGCTCTGCTGCCGGCCGCCGCCGCCGCGCAATCCAGCCGGCCCATCACCCTGGTCGTGCCCTTTCCGCCCGGCGGCTCGACCGACGTGACGGCGCGGCTGCTGGCCGAGCGCATGGCCCCGCTGCTGGGCGGGCCGGTGAATGTGGAGAACCGGCCGGGTGCGGCCACCGTGGTCGGCGCCGACTACGTGGCGCGCAGCCAGCCCGATGGGCACACGGTGCTGGTCAGTTCGGGCAGCACGCTGACCATCAACCCGCATATCCTCCGAAACATTCCCTACAGGCGCGAGGATTTCGCGCCGGTCAGCCTGATCTCCACCCTGCCGCTCGCCATCGTGGTGCGGCCGGACGGGCCGCCCACCCTCGATGCGCTGATCGAACGCGCCCGCGCCAATCCGGGCCGCGTGACCTATGGCACCAATGGCCCCTCCAGCTTCAACAACATCGCCTGGGTGCTGGTGACCGAACAGCTCGGCATCCAGATGCAGGAGGTCTCCTACCGCGGTGACGCGGCGCAGGTGGCCGACTTCCTGGCCGGGCGGCTCGACATGCTGGTGGTGGGCGGCTCCACCGCCCTGCCCATGCACCGCGACGGGCGCGGCCGCATCCTGGGCTGGACGGGCGATGCGCGCATGCCCATCACGCCCGATGTGCCCACCGTCTCCGAACGCGCGCGTGATGCGGTGGCCATCACCTGGTTCGGGCTGCTGGTGCCGGCGCGCACGCCGGCCGCGATGGTGACGCGGCTCAGCCAGGCCGCCGTCACCGCCATGCGCCAGGAGGGTTTCGGTTCGCGGCTGGAGGCGGAGGGCCAGACCCTCATGGCCAGCACACCCGAGGCCTTCGCAGATTTCCTGACGCGGGAGAGCGACCGCTGGGGCCCGGTTCTCCGCCGGATGAATATTGAGATGTGACCTGTCGGTCACTTCACGCAACGGCGCGCTGGGCGGGCCGTTTCAGGACAGGGCAAGTGAAGACCGAAAAACGGCCTTCAACCCCGCATGTATTTCTTGCCCGCGACGCATCCCCAGGGTGCGTGTGGGGCAAGGAATGCAGCCGTCCCGGAAACGCCACCGAAAGGCCGCACGCCATGTTCCTCCGCGTCGACAAGCTGCAAGCCGAACTCCCCGCGCCGAAGAAGGCCGACCCCAATGCCGGTGCCGCCCTGCAGGAATTGCTGGGCGGGAAGTATGGGGAGATGTCCACCCTCGGGAACTACATGTTCCAGAGCTTCAACTTCCGCAGCAAGTCCAAGCTGCGCCCCTTCTACAGCCTGGTGGCCAGCATCACCGCCGAGGAGCTGGGCCATGTGGAGCTGGTGAGCAATGGCGTGGCCATGCTCAACAACGGCCCGGACCATGACGGCGACACCGAGGATGGCGGCGACATCTCCGGCGCGCCCTTCGAGGCGATGAAGGACATCCGCAGCGCGGCCTCCTTCTTCTCCCATGCCGGGGGTGCCACACCCGTGAACAGCAACTCCATGTCGTGGAATGCCGACATGGTGACGACCACGGGCAACGTGATCACCGACCTGCTGCACAACTTCCACCTGGAATGCGGCGCGCGCCTGCACAAGCTGCGCGTCTATGAGACGCTGTCCGACCCCACGGGGCGCGAGGTGTGCGGCTACCTGCTGGTGCGCGGCTCGGTCCACGCGCATGCCTATGCGCTGGCCATCAAGCAGATCACGGGCGTGGACATCGAGAAGATGCTGCCCACGCCCAACATCAACCTCTCCAACATTCCCGAATGCCAGAAATACCTGGCCGAGGGCTCGCACCGCCGCCTCTACACCTTCAGCCCGGCCGATTACCGCGAGATGGCGGGCATCTGGGGCAAGGGCGAGCAGGCCCTGCCGGGCGATCCGCCGGGCGAGCTGATGGTGGTCGAGGGCATGCCGGAGGGTGGGAAGATCCACCAGCTCACGGGCGTCCCCTCCGCCTTCACCCCCGACTACGCGCCTGAGGAGATGTTCGAGATCGCGGAGAAGCTCACCAAGGCCGCGCGATGATGGTCCGAGGGGGGCACAGCGCCCCCCTCGTGCCGGTCAGTCGTAGACCTGGCTCAGCGTCTCCGCCACCAGGGCGGGGCGGGCGTTGCCCTCCACTTCCATCTCGTTCTCCACCGTCAGGCGCACGCCGCCCTGGATGGGCTCGCAGGCCTTCAGCGTCATGTGCAGCCGCACGCGGCTCCCGGCGGGCACGGGCGCCGTGAAGCGCACCTTGTTGCTGCCGTAGTTGATCGAGCGGCTGCGGTTCACGATGCGATAGACGCTGGGCGAGAGGCGCGGCAGCAGCGACAGCGTCAGGAAGCCGTGCGCGATGGTCTTGCCGCCGGGCATCTCGCGCGCCGCGCGCTCGGTGTCGAGATGGATCCACTGGTGGTCGCCCGTCGCCTCCGCGAAGAGGTTGATGGTCGCCTGGTCCACCGTGATCCATTCGCTGGTGCCGAGCTTCTTGCCGACCCATTCGGCCATGTCCGCGGGTTTCTGGATTTCGAGCATCACGCCCTCCCTCATTCATGTGACGGCGAATGATGCCCCAGGCCCGGCGCCCGCGGCACCCCCGGGGCGCTCAGCTTTCGTTAACCATCGCAACCTTAGGCAGGAGAGGGGGCGCAAGAGGCGCCCTCGCGCGGCCCCCGCCGCATGCGATGGAGAGGAATTCCTGCCTCATGAGTCTTGCCCTCCTGGACCCCGCCGGCCCGGTGCCGCGCTCCCTTTCCAACACCAGGCGCGGATCACCGCAGGTCATGTCGCTGCCGGCGCTGGCCGAAAGCTGCGCCCGCGCGCTGCGTGCCTTCGCGGGCAGCCTGGTGGCGCTGGAAGGGGTGCTCCCGCCCCTTTCGCAGGTGAACCCTGACGGCGTGCAAGCCACCGAAACCCGCGCGGTGCTGGCCGATGCCGTGGCCCTGTTGCAGCGCGAGGGGCCTTCGCTCCTGTTGCGCGCCCAGGCCTTGCGGTTGCGCCTGCACGCCGCGGGCCTCGCCGCGCCGGATGGGCTCGGCGCGGGGCTGCGCACCCTGCAGCACCAGATTGATGCCCTGCCCGAAGTGGTCAATGGCCTGGGCGAAGGCCTGCCCCGCGCGCGCCAGGTGGCCCAGGAACTGGCCGATGCCTTCGACCGTCTCGCCGCCGGCCAGCCCGCCGCGCTACCGGCCGCTTTGCCAGAAGCCTGACGGCGGCTGGGCTGTGGCGGCGGCCGGCCGCGGCGCCGCGGGCGTCCCCGCCGCGATGGGCGGCAGGGCGCGGGTGGCGCCCGGCAATGTGGGGCCGGAGCGCGCCGGCGCGGTGTCCAGGACTGGCGCCGCCGCGGGCAGGGAGGTGAGCGGCTCGCCCGTCACGGCCGAGACGGAAGCCGGCATCGCGGCCGGCGCCACCGCGGCCGTGGCGGTTCCGGGCGTGCCGGTCTCCAGGCAGCGGAAGCGCAACTGGTAGCCGCGCGGTTCGATCTGCGTGCCCTCCACCGCGATCATGCGGTTCTGGGCTGCGCAATATCCGGTGGCCTGGTTCAGCCCCGCCTCGACGGCGGCCGAGGCGCTGGGGCCTGTGGTGGCCAGGCGCAGCAGCCCGCCGCCCATCTCCTCCACCACGGCCGGGGCGGGCGGAGCGGCGCGCCCACAGGCGGCAAGCCCGGCCGCGCCCAGCAGCAGGGCGCCCGCGAGACGGGCAGTCCGGACGGTCACGCGCATGCGCCTCTCCTTGGCCGCCAGGATGGGGCGGGACCCAGACGCCATAATGGCGAAGCCTCCGCCGCGTAAAGCACCCATCATCCCTTCAGCGCCGGCAGCAGGAAATCGAGGAAGCGGGCCGGGTTCTCGGCGAAGGGAAAATGTCCCATCGCCGGCATGCCCTCGAAGCGCGCGCCCGGGATGCGGGCGGCGGTGGCGGCCGAGAGCTCCATGGTGCAGGAGAAGTCATATTCCCCCGTCAGCATCACCAGCGGGCAGAGGCTCGTATCAATGCGGTGCACCCTGTCCCGCGCATCCCAGCCGCCGGAATAGAACAGGATATCGCCCGGGAAGGTGCCGCAGCCGCCCTGGCTGTAGTGCCACCACACCTCGGCCGCGCATTCGGCAGGGGAGTGTGGCGCCATCAGCCCTTCCACCCATTCAGGGATGAAGATGGCGGCGTTCACGCGCGGGTGGTCGGCGAAGGGGGTGCGGCGGCCGGGAATGTGGTCCGCGCCTTCGCAGGAGATGATGCGGGCGAAGCGCGAGGGGGCGCGCAACGCGATCTCCAGGCAGATCTCGCCGGACATGGAGGCGCCGAGCAGCACGGGCTTCTCGGTGAACCCCCAGGCCTCGCGGAAGCCCAGGATGAGTTCGGCGTACAGGTCCGTATCCAGCGCCCATTCCCCGGGTTGCCCGGGTGCCGGCGAGCGTCCGTGGCCCGGCATGTCGAAGGCGGTGATCGCGTAGCCCGCCGCGTGCAGCCGGGGCTCCGCCGCCAGCCGATGGAATTGCCGCGCATCCGACCCCGCCGTGTGCAGGCCGAGGATGGGCCGGCCCGTGCCATGCGTCTCGCCATAGAGGACATAGTCCCGCCCGCGCGCCCGCACCGTGACGTAGCGGCCCTGGGCGTCGGGACAGCGCGCGGGCGTGCCAAGCCGCGGCCGCAGCGAGGCCGGCGCCGGACCGTCTTTCCCCCAGGATGCCCAGCGCCCGAGGTCCAGCGCGCGGCGCAGGATGTGCGCGTGCTGCGCCCAGGCCAGGTCATCGCCCTCGGCGGTGAATTCGGGCACGCGCATCCGCAGCGCGAAGAGGTTGTGGTGGTGCCGTGCCGGCAGGGGCTTCAGGAACTCGTCCCAGACCGCGGCGGGCGCGGTGAAGCGGGTGGGGGCATCGCTGCCTTCCGCCAGGGTGAGGCGCCCGCCCGCCAGCGTCAGGGTGATGGCGCGGCCCGGCTGGACCAGGGCGAAGCGTGCCTCGGCGCCGGGCAGGCGGTGCACCAGTGTCGCATCGGCGTCCAGCAGCGCCTGCCAGCGCGCGGTGGCGCCCTCGGCCGCCGACCATTCCCATCCCTGCGCCATCAACCCCGCCTCCCCGTCTCGTTGTTTCGCAGCATTGAGCCGGCGCGGCGCGCGTGCAACGGGGGCGGTTCACAGGGCGGGAGGGACGCGACACAGTGTTCCGGACAAGAGGTCGTCCATGAAGCTCCCTGCCCACAACCGCTACGCGCACAGCGCCATCCCGACACGCCCCACCTATGAATGGCCGGGCGGCAAGCGGCTCGCGCTGCTGGTGGTCAACAACATCGAGCACTTCGCCTATCGCGCCGGCATCGGCTCCGATGTGACGGGCGGCAGCCCGGTGCAAAACCAGCGCGCCTATGCCTGGCGCGACTACGGCAACCGCGTGGGGCTGTGGAACCTGCTGGACATGCTGGATGCGCTGGACATCCCCGCCGCGCACAACATCAACAGCGCGGCCCTTGAGGCTTGCCCCGAGATCGCCCCCGCGCTGCGCGCCCGCGGCGATGAGTTCATCGGTCATGGCCGCAGCAATTCCGAACGCCAGGACGGGATGTGGGAAGAGGATGAGCGCCGCCTCATCCTCGAATCTCGCGACGTGCTGGCGCAGCATGCCGGCGTGGCGCCGCGCGGCTGGCTCGGCCCCTACATCGCGCAATCGGCCGTGACGCTCGATCTCCTGCGCGAGGCCGGCTTCACCTATGTCATGGACTGGCCCGCCGACGACCAGCCCTTCTGGATGACGACGCGCGCGGGGCCCATCCTTTCCGTCCCCTATTCGGTGGAGTTGAACGACAGCCCCGCCCTGATCATGCGCCACCAGACGGGCCGCGACTTCGCGGAGATGATCCGCGACCAGTTCGACGAGATGCTGGAGCAATCGGCCCGCCGCCCGCTGGTGATGAGCGTGGTGCTGCACCCCTTCATCCTGGGCCAGCCGCACCGGCTGCGGCCCTTGCGCCAGGCGCTGCGGCATGTGCTGGCGCATCGGGACCACCTGTGGGTGACGCGGCCCGGCGAACTCGCGGACTACGTGGCCGGGCTGCCGGCCGGCACAATTCCCGGATCGGAGGGCTGAGCATGCCAGTCTCGCGCATCTTCGAGCATTACGGCCCTACGCCCCCCGACCCACGCTGGCCCGGTGGCGCGCGGTTGGCACTCAACTTCGTCATCAACCACGAGGAGGGCGGCGAGGAGAGCTTCCCCGATGGCGACCCGCGCTCCGAAACAGGGCTGACGGAAGGCAGCACAGCGGCCGTGAAGGGCCGCGACCTCGCGGCCGAGAGCATGTTCCAATACGGCAGCCGCGTCGGCTTCTGGCGCCTGCACCGCCTTTTCACAGAGCGGGGCCTGCCCTGCACCGTCTTCGCCGTGGCCCGCGCGCTGGAGCGCACGCCGCACTGCGTGGCCGCCATCAGGGCGGCCGGTTGGGACGTGGCCGCCCATGGCTGGAAATGGGAAATGCATGCCGGCATGGACGAGGCGACCGAACGCCAGCGCATCGCCGACGCCACCGCCATCATCACGCGCGAGATCGGCACGCCGCCGCTCGGCTGGTACACGCGCTACGCGCCGTCCGAGAACACGCGCCGCCTGCTGATCGAACACGGCTACCTCTACGACAGCGACGCCTATGACGATGAGCTGCCCTATTGGCGCGAGGTGGATGGCAGGCCGCACCTCGTCCTGCCCTACAGCCTGACGCACAACGATGTGCGCTTCGCGCGCCAGGGCATGACCTCGGGCCTGGAATTCTTCGAATACATCAAGGGCGCGGTGGAGATGATGCTCTCCGAACCCGGCGGCCGCATGCTGAGTGTAGGTTTGCACAACCGCATCATCGGCCATTCCGGCCGTGCCGCGGGCCTAGCACGGCTGCTGGACTGGGTGGCGACGCGGCCGGAAATCTGGGTCTGCCGCCGCGCCGATATCGCCCACCACTGGGTCGCGGAGCACGCGCCTTGAGCCGCCCATCTGGCGCATCTCGCCCCCTGCGCTACAAATCCACCCCATGAGCGAACGCCGCGCGCAACGCGCCCTGTGCCTCGATGACTTCGAGGCGATGTCCCGCCGCCACCTGCCGCGGCCCATTTTCGGCTATGTGGCGGGTGCGACCGAGCGCAACGCCGCCCTCGACGACAATGCCCGCGCCTATTCCGAATGGGGCTTCCAACCGCGCGTGCTGGTGGATGTGTCCAAGCGCAGCCCCAAGGCCACGCTGTTCGGCCGCGAATGGGCCGCGCCCTTCGGGCTTGCGCCCATGGGCATGAGCGCGTTGGCCGCCTATCGCGGCGACATCGTGCTGACCGAGGCGGCGCGGGCGGCCAATGTGCCGGCCATCCTCTCCGGCTCCTCGTTGATCCGGATGGAGGAGGTGATCGCGGCCAACCCCGACGCCTGGTTCCAGGCCTATCTGCCCGGCGATTCCCGCCGCGTCGAGGCGCTGGTGGACCGCGTGGCGCGGGCGGGCTTCGGCACGCTGATGCTGACGGTGGACACGGCCGTGCTGCCCAACCGCGAGAACAACGTCCGCAACGGCTTCTCCACGCCGCTGAAGCCATCCCTGCGCCTGCTGTGGGACGGGATGACGCACCCCGAATGGTCCTTCATGACCTTCCTGCGGACCTGGGCGAAGTTCGGCATGCCGCATTTCGAGAACAGCTTCGCCGAACGCGGCGCGCCCATCCTGGCCCGCAACGTGGAACGCGACTTCACCGCGCGCGACCACCTGAACTGGGAGCACCTGGCGCTAATCCGCCGCCGCTGGACGGGCCGGCTGATGATCAAGGGCGTGATCCACCCCGATGACGCCGTGCGCGCGCGGGAGGAAGGCTGCGATGGCGTCATCGTCTCCAACCATGGCGGGCGGCAGCTGGATGGCACCACCTCGCCGCTGCGCCTGCTGCCGGCCATGCGCGCGGCGGTGGGGGATTTCCCGCTGATCGTGGATGGCGGCATCCGCCGCGGCACGGACATCCTGAAGGCGCTGGCGCTGGGGGCCGACTTCGTGCTGATCGGCCGGCCCATGCTGCACGCGGCCGCGGTCGCGGGCCGCGCCGGGGTGGACCGGGCCATCGCGCTGGTGAAGGGCGAGCTGGACCGGAACATGGCGCTGCTGGGCGTCAACAGCCTGGCCGAGATCGGCCCGCACTGCCTGGTGCGGGTGAAGTAGCGTCCGATCGGCCTGGGCGGATCGCCCAGGCCGTTGAATCGGCCGCTCGGTGCAGGCCCTCAGGCCGCTTTCACATCGGTCAGGAAGCGGCCGACCTCGGCGCGGGTCGAGGAGGCATGGCGTGCCAACTCGCCCGCCGCCTCGTGCACCTGCTCGGCGGCGAGGCCCGTGGCGTGCGCCAACTGGTTGATGGTGGCGATGCTGTCGCTGACCGAGCGGGTGCTCGTCGCCACCTCCTGCACATTGCCGCTGATGGCGCGCGTCGCCTGCTCCTGCCGCTCGACGGAAGAGGCGATGGCGGCGGTGATCTCGTTCACCTGGCCCACCGTCTCCGCGATGCCGCGGATGGCACTGACCGCGTGCTGGGTGGAGCCCTGGATCTGGCCGATCTGGGCGCTGATCTCCTCGGTGGCGCGGGCGGTCTGTTCGGCCAGCGTCTTCACCTCGCCCGCCACCACGGCGAAGCCCTTGCCGGCATCCCCGGCGCGGGCGGCCTCGATGGTGGCGTTCAGCGCCAGCAGATTGGTTTGGGCCGCGATCTGGCGGATCAGCGTCACCACCTCGGTGATGCGCGCCGCACCCGCGGCGAGGTCCTGCACCACGCCATCGGTGCGGCGGCTCTCCGCCACCGCCTGCTCCACCACGGAACGCGACTGGCTGATCTGTCGCGCGATCTCGGCGATGGAACCGGCCAGATCCTCCGCGCCCGCGGCCACGGAGTCGATGCCGGCCTGGCTGGCCTCCGCGGCGCGGCCGATGGTGCCGGCCTGGGCCTCGCCCTGCTCGGCCGTGCTGGACATGGCGGCGGCATTGGCCTCCAGCTCGGTCGCGGCGGCCGCGAGGGCGGCGATCAACTCGCTGACCCGCGCCTCGAAGCCGGAGGTGGCGGCGCCAAGCGCCTCGGCCCGGGCGAGTCGCGTGGCCTGGTCCGCCTGCTGGGCGGCGGCCAGGCGCTCGCCCTCGATCAGGCCCTGCTTGAAGTTCTGCACGGCCCGGGCGATGGCGCCGATCTCGTTGCGGCGATCCTGGTCGGGGATTTCGACGTTCAGGTCGCGTGCCGCCAGCCGGTCCATCGCGGCGGTGGCGCGGGCCATGGGGCGCAGTACCAGGCGCTGGGTGGCCAGCAGCCCGCCGAGCGCGACCAGGCCGGCCAGCAGGATCAGCACCACCGAGATCACCAGCGCCTGGCGTGCGGCGGCGCTGTTGGCGTGGGCACGTTCCACCATGGCGTCGAAGGCGGCGACCGGGACGCCGTTCAGCTGGGCCAGGGCCGCCACCTGCGGGTTGCGGAAGGCGGCCAGGTCCCCCTCGGGCCGCTCGCCCCGCAGCATCGGGGCCATCATGCGCGCGCGGGTTTCGGCCAGGGCACCGGCGGCCATCGGGGTCGCGGCGGTGATGGCGTCGCGCAGCGGGGCCGGGACGGTGGCCAGCCCGGCCTGCAGCCGCGCCCAGGCGGCGTCCGCGCGCCCGGCGGCCCGCAGCGCGGCCTGCGCTTCCTCGGGCGTCCAGCCACGCCCCGCATTCATGGCGGAGGACATGGCAAGCGTGACATCGCCGGTGGAGCCACGCACCTGCCAGCCATCGCGGCGCATGGAGATCAGTTGGTCCACCCGCGGGTCGCGCAGCATGGCCATGTCCTCCACGGCGTCGGTGATGGCGAGGAGGTCGTTGACCAGGGTCAGGCTCACCTCCGCCCAGCGGCCCAGGAGGTCCTGCGGGCGGCCCTCGCGGGGCAGTCGCAGGGCGGCGTCAACGGTGGCGCGCAGCCCGGCCACCGCGGAGACGCTCCGTTCGAGCCGCGCGGCCTCCTCCGCCAGGCCCGTCTCGCGCAGGGCCGCGATGGCGGCCGTGGTCGCGGCCTCGGTCTCGGTGCGGCGGGGGCGGATGCGGACGAGGTCGGGGTCGGGCGCGGGGCCGGAAAGGGAAGTCTGCGTCTCGCCACGCTCAAGGCGCATCGCGGCGGCGGCGCGGAACAACTCCCGCCCCGCCTCCGCCATCTGCACGATGCGGCCGGCCTCGCCATGCCGGACCCAGGCGCGCAACGCCAGGTCCACCGACAGTCCGATCGTCAGCAGTCCGAGAAGGCCGAGCACGCCCCCAGGAGTGTGCGAATGGAAAGGCCCTCGAGCGTACGCCGCAACATCCCGTCATATCCCTGCCAGTGGTGCGGCTGGGTGTATCGGGCCTTACATTACCTGCGGCTTAAGGAAGCAAGCAAAAGGCCGCGCCCCAGGCGGGACGCGGCCTTCCAGGGAAGTCCGGGGTGGGCCTCAGTCGGCGGCCAGCGCCATCCGGCTGCGGTTCAGCACGGAGAGGACATGGTCCTCGGCCATGTCGGACAGCGTCTCCACCTGCGGCGGCGTGAAGACGTGGCCGGCGTCGCCGATGGTGCGGAAGTCGATGGCCACACCCTTCTGGGTGTTCAGCTTGTCCACCAGCTTCTGCACGCTGTTCAGCGGCACCAGCTCATCCTCCTCGCCGTGGATGATCATGCCCGAGCAGGGGCAGGGGGCGAGGAAGCCGAAATCGTAGTGGCTGGCGGGCGCGCTGATGGAGACGAAGCCCCCCATCTCAGGCCGGCGCATCAGCAGCTGCATGCCGACATAGGCGCCGAAGGAATAGCCCGCGACCCAGAGCATGGAGGCGTTGGGGTTCACGGCCTGCAGGAAGTCCAGCGCCGCCGCCGCGTCGCTGATCTCGCCGATGCCGCCATCATAGCGGCCCTGCGACTTGCCCACGCCACGGAAGTTGAAGCGCAGCACCGAGAAGCCCATGGCCTGGAAGCGGCCATAGAGGCTGTGCACCACGCGGTTGTTCATGGTCCCGCCATGCAGCGGGTGGGGGTGGAGCAGGAGGGCGACGGGCGCGTTGGGCCGCTTCGCGTGGTGGTAGCGACCTTCGAGGCGGCCATCGGGCCCTGCGAACATGACTTCAGGCATCGTGTCCTTGCGTCCATCTCTGTTTTGGGCGCGACGGAAACCGCCACACCGAGCGACGCCCGTCCTGGCGGCCAGGCGGCCTTACGCCGCACCGGCCCGGGATCTGGGCACAAATTGCTTGGCTGCGTCTGGTGCGTCCGGTTCTGGCCGGCCCTCCGCAGCGTAATACCTAAATGCTCAAGCCAGATCGTTTTTTCAACGGCTTGAAGCGATTGATAAAGTCTCAGATCATTCGGCAACCGCACCACCGCCCGGCGCGGCGTCGCGCACTATACGCAGCGCGATCCCTGTTTCATAACGGATTCACCATCTCTCGCGCATGGCTGACGTCCGCGCGGCGCATGGCAATCCAGGTTCAAGGTTTTGCAACACGGGCGCATCCCAATATCGCATAATGGGATGCCCCGATGGTGACGGAGCAACTGTAACCCGGGTTCGGGCTGGCCGCCTCGGTGGTCGGCCCCAAGTTAGAGGGGCAAGGCGATGCGCCTTTCCACACGCGGCCGCTACGCCGTGATGGCGATGGTGGAACTCGCGGCGCGGCAGGAAGCCATGCCGCCGGCCCCGGCGGGGCGGCCCAGCCCGCCCGTCAGCCTTGCCGAGATTGCGGCGGCGCAAATGCTTTCGCTCGCTTATCTCGAGCAGCTTTTCGGGCCGTTGCGGCGGGCGGGGCTGGTCGCTTCGGCGCGGGGTCCGGGTGGCGGGTATCGCCTGGCGCGGCCGGCGCGGGAGATCGCCATCGCCGCCATCGTGGACGCGGTGGACGAACCCATCCGCGCCACCCGCTGCGAGGAGGGCGCGCCGGGCTGCCTGGCCGGTCGCCGCTGCCTGACACATGACCTCTGGGCCGAGCTGGGCGAACAGATCCGCCTGTTCCTCGCCGGTGTGACGCTGGAGGATGTGGTGCGCGGCGAAGTGACGGGCCGCGCGCAGGAGCCCGGCTCCGCCCTGGCCGCGCCCAAGGCCTGGACGGGCGCCTGAGCCCGCGGCACATCGCCGCCCCATGACGCCGCTCGACCTCGATGCCAATGCCACGGAACCGCTCCGCCCCGAGGCGCGGGCGGCGGTGCTGCGCGCGCTCGACCTGGGCGGCAATGCCTCGTCGGTCCATGGCGGCGGGCGGGCGGCGCGCGCGATCATGGAGGCCGCGCGGGCCGAGGTGGCCCGCCGCGCCGGCGTCTCTCCCGTCGACATCACCTTCACCTCGGGCGGCACCGAGGCCAATGCGCTGGCCCTGCACGGCCTGGGCACAGGGCGCCGTCTGCTGGTCGGCGCCACCGAACACGCGGCCGTGCGCGCGGCCGCGCCGGCCGCGAAGACCATCCCGGTGCGGCGAGATGGCACGCTCGACCTCGACGCGCTGGCGGCGCTCCTGGCCGATGGCCCCCCCGCCCTGGTCTGCGCCATGGCCGCCAACAACGAGACAGGGGTGCGCCACCCGCTGGACGCCATCCGCGCCCTTTGCACCGAACATGGCGCCCTGCTGCATGTGGACGCGGTCCAGGCGGCGCGGGAGGACATTCCCCGCGCCGACAGCCTGGCCCTCTCGGCTCACAAGCTGGGCGGGCCGCCGGGTGCGGGCGCGTTGGTGCTGGCGCCCGGCCTGCACCTGCCGCCCCTGATCGCGGGTGGCGGGCAGGAGCGGGGGCGGCGCGGCGGCACCGAGGCGCTGCCCGCCATCGCGGGCTTCGGCGCGGCCATCGGCGTCCCCTTCGACGCGGCGCGCATGGCGGCCCTGCGCGACGCCATCGAGGCAGGCATCCGTGAACTGGCCCCGGAGGCGGTGATCGCCGGCACGGGCGCGCCGCGCCTGCCCAACACCTCGCTCATCATCCTGCCAGGTGCTGCGGCCGAGACGCAGGTCATCGCGCTCGACCTCGCGGGCATCCGAGTTTCGGCGGGCGCGGCCTGTTCCTCGGGCAAGGTCGCGCGGTCGCATGTGCTGGAGGCGATGGGCTTCGGCGATCTGGCCGGCTGTGGCATCCGCGTTTCCCTGCCCTGGAACGCGCCCGATGATGCGCCGCAGCGCTTCCTGGAAGCATGGGCCGCCATGCGGAACCGGCTCTCGTCAAGGGCGCGGGCGCGCGCCACATAGGGGGCATGCGCCCGAACCGCCCGATCTACCTCGACCACCACGCCACCACCCCGCTGGACCCCCGGGTGCTGGCCGCCATGCGCCCCTGGTGGGAGGAGAATTTCGCCAACCCCCATAGCGCCGAGCACGCCATGGGCCGCGCCGCCGAAGCGGCGGTGGAGGAAGCGCGCGAGCAACTGGCCGAACTGCTGGGGGCGGACCCGCGCGAGGTCATCCTGACCTCGGGCGCGACCGAGGCGAACAACCTCGCCATCAAGGGCGCCGCCCGCCACGCGGGCACGGAGGGGCCGCGCCGCGTCATTACCCTCGCCACCGAGCACAAATGCGTCCTGGAATCCGTGCGCGACCTGGCGGCGGAGGGCTTCGAGCCGGTCATCCTGCCGGTGGGTGCTGATGGCTTGCTGGACCTGGACGCGCTGCGCGCCGCGCTGGCGGTGCCGACGCTGCTGGTCTCGGTCATGGCGGTGAACAATGAGACGGGGGTGATCCAGCCGCTCGCCGAGATCGGCGCGCTGGTGAAGGAACATGGCGCGCTGTTCCACACCGACGCCGCCCAGGCGGCCGGGCGCATCGCGCTGGACGTGGAGGAGGTGAGGGCGGACCTCCTCTCCCTCTCCGGCCACAAGATCTATGGGCCGAAGGGCATCGGCGCGCTTTACGTGCGGCGGCGGCCCCGCGTCCGCCTCGTCCCCCTGTTCAGCGGGGGCGGGCAGGAGCGGGGGCTGCGCTCCGGCACGCTGCCCGCGCCGCTGGTGGTGGGGCTGGGCGAGGCCGCGCGGATCGCGGGGGGCGAGGGGCTGCTCGACGCCGGGCGCATCGCGGGCCAGCGCGCCATCCTGCTGGAGGGGCTGCGCGCCGCCATCCCCGGCCTGCGCGTGAATGCCGAGGCCGCCCCGCGTGTGGCAGGCAACCTCAATCTGACCTTCCCCGGTGTGGCGGCCGCCGCCCTGCTGGCGGCGCTGCCGGACCTGATGCTCTCGACGGGTTCGGCCTGCACCTCGGCCGAAATCAGCCCCTCCCATGTGCTGACCGCCATGGGCATCGGGCCCGAGGAAGCGGCGCGCACCTTGCGGATTGGGCTGGGGCGCTTTACCTCGCCGCAAGAGATGCAGCAGGCGGCGGCGATGATCGGCGCGGCCTGGAAAAGCCTATCCCAACACGAAGCCGCCGCGGAGTAGCCTCGACCCATGCCCAAGATGACCTTCATCGAGCGCGACGGTGCGCGCCGCGAGGTCGAGGCCCCGCTGGGCCTGTCCGTTCTCGAAATCGCCCATCGCCACGGCGTGGACATCGAGGGCGCCTGCGAGGGCAGCCTCGCCTGCTCCACCTGCCACGTGATCGTGGATGGGTCGTGGTTCACCAAGCTCGACAAGCCGACCGAGGACGAGGAAGACATGCTCGACCTCGCCTTCGACCTGCAGGAAACGAGCCGCCTGGGCTGCCAGATCATCATGACCGAGGCGCTGGACGGGCTGGTGGTGAAGCTGCCCGCCGGCAGCCGCAACGCCGGAGGCTGAGATGACCACGGAAGCCCACCAGGAATTCGGCGCGCCGGGGGGGCTGTTCCGCCGCCTGCGGGACGCCGCCGGCCGCGACTGGACGGGCTATACGTGGCACCCCTTCGTGCAGCGCGTCTCGGACGGCACGCTGCCGCTGCTGTCCTTCCGTCACTACCTGATCCAGGACTACCTCTTCCTCATCCATTTCGCGCGCGCCAAGGCGCTGGCGGTGGTGAAGGGCGAGAGCCTCTCGGCCATGCGCGAGAAGGCGGCCGCCGTGCTGGCCATCCTGGACGAGACCAAGCTGCACCTGAAGTATTGCGCCGAATGGGGCCTGTCCGAGGCCGAGGTGGTCAAGGTGCCCGAGACGGCTGAGACCGTCAGCTACACCCGCTGGGTGCTGGACCGTGGCCTGTCCGGCGACATCCTGGACCTGGAAATCGCCCTGGCCCCCTGCACGGTGGGCTATGGCGAGGTGGCCCTTCGCATCATGGCCGACCCGGGGCGGAAGGTGGAGGGCAACGCCTACCAGTCCTGGATCGACACCTATGCGGACGAGGGCTACCAGGCCATGGCCCGCGCCGCCGCCGCCCGCATTGATGCCCTGGGCGAGAGCCATGGCGGCGAGGCCCGCTTCGCCCGGCTGGCCGCCGATTTCGCGGAAGCCGCGCGGCTGGAGCAGCGCTTCTGGCAGCAGGGGCTCGACGCGGGATGAGGGTGCTCGTCGCCATGTCGGGCGGCGTGGATTCCTCGGTCGTCGCCGCCCTGTTGCATGAGCAGGGGCATGAGGTGGTGGGCGCCACGCTCCAGCTCTACGACCATGGCGCGGCGGTGAAGAAGAAGGGCACCTGCTGCGCCGGCCAGGACATCCATGACGCGCGCGAGGTGGCGCAGCGCCTTGGCATCCCGCACTACGTGCTGGACCGCGAGCAGCGCTTCCGCCAGGCCGTGATCGAGGATTTCGCCGGCGCCTATGCCCGCGGCGAGACGCCCATCCCCTGCATCCGCTGCAACCAGACCGTGAAGTTCCAGGACCTGACCGAACTGGCCGAGGATCTGGGTTGCGACATGCTGGCCACCGGCCATTACGCGCAGCGCCTGGACGGGCCGCGGGGCGCCGAGTTGCACCGTGCCGCCGACCCTGTGCGCGACCAGAGCTATTTCCTGGCCCACACCACCCAGGCGCAGCTCGACCGCGTGCTGTTCCCGCTGGGGCACATGCCCTCCAAGGCCGAGGTGCGCGCCCATGCCGCGCGCCTGGGCGTGCCGGTCGCGGAAAAGCCCGACAGCCAGGACATCTGCTTCGTGCCCGAGGGCAGCCACGCGAACATCGTGGGCAAGCTGCGCCCCGAGGCGCTGGAGCCTGGCGAGATCGTGGACCTGGACGGCAAGGTGCTGGGCCAGCACCGCGGCCTCGCCCACTACACGGTGGGGCAGGGCAGGGGGCTGGGCGTCTCGGCGCCCGAGCGCCTCTTCGTGGCGCGCATTGACGCGCCGCGCCGGCGCCTGGTGGTGGCGCATCGCGGCCAGGTGCCCGTGCCGAAGGTGCGGGTCGGCGAAGTGAACTGGTTGATCGAGCCGCCGGCCGGCCCCTTCCAGGCGCGTGCGAAGCTGCGCGGCCGCGAGCAGCCCGCGCCCGTCACCGCGGAATGGGATGGCGCCACGCTGACGCTGACGCCCGAGGCGCCGGCCATCGCCGCTCCCGGCCAGGCGGCGGTGCTGTATGACGGCGAACGCGTGATTGCGGGCGGCTTCATCCGGAGCGGAGTTGACCCCGAGCCGCCCGCGCCCTAAACCGCGCCGCACGCGTGGTGGTGTAGCTCAGCTGGTTAGAGCACGGCACTCATAATGCCGGGGTCGGCGGTTCAAGTCCGCCCACCACTACCATTCCTCCCGCGCACTGGCGGAAACCGCCTGTCTGCCCTGGATTTTATGTAACCTACGCACCATTTCCGCGTCATGCGGGAGGGTCTTCGCACATCCTGGATCGCGGCGCGGCGCGCGGCGCTGCTCGGCCTGCTCTGGTTTGCCCTGGTGGGGCCGGACGCGGAGGCATTGCTGCCCGGGCTGCTGGCCGTGGGCGCGGCCACCTGGCTCAGCCTGCGCCTGCTGCCGCCGATCTCCGCCCTGCGCGCCTGGCGTATCCTGGTCATGTTGCCCCCCTTCCTCTGGCGCTCGATCGTGGGCGGCGTGGATGTGGCACGACGGGCCTTCCACCCGCGCCTGCCCTTGAAGCCCGGCTGGGTGGAGGCGCCGTCCCACCTTGGCGGTGGCGGCCGGGCGGTGCTGGGCGGCGGCTTCAGCCTGATGCCCGGCACCCTGGTGGCGGGCACGCGGCGGGGGCATTTGCTGGTGCATTGCCTGGACACCTCCCAGCCCGTTCTTCGCGCCGTGGCCGATGACGAGGCGGCGCTGACCCGCGCCATCCCGCCCGCCGAGGCGCCCCCGCGATGAACGATTTCCTCCTCGCCGCGGCGGCGCTGGTCCTGCTCAGCGTGGCCGCGGGGTTCTGGCGCGTCTGGCGCGGCCCCGCAATGGCCGACCGCATGATGGCCGCGCAGCTGGTCGGCACCGGCGGCGTGGCCGTCGTGATGCTGCTGGCCGCCGCCGGCGGGCGCTGGGCCATGCTGGACGCCGCCCTGGTGCTGGCGCTGCTGGCCGCCTTCGCCGCCGTGGCCTTCGTGAAGGCCCGCACCCCCGAAGGCGCCGGCGACCCCGAGGCCGAGGAACCACATGATGGCCGCTGACATCCTGACCGGGGTGCTGGTCCTGCTCGGGGTGGCGGGCTTCTTCGCCGGCTCGGTGGGGTTGCTGCGCTTTCCCGACACGCACAGCCGCCTCCATGCGCTGACCAAGGCGGACAACCTCGGGCTCGGCCTCATCGCGTTCGGCCTTGCCTTCCAGGCGGAGGGAGTGGCGGACATCCTCAAGCTCGCCCTCATCTGGGGCCTGGCCATCCTGGCGGCGGGCACGGCGGCGCAACTCGTCGCGCGCTCGGCCCTGGAGGAGCGCGCGCCCGCGGAGGAGGACGCGCCATGATCGGCACG
The DNA here is from genome assembly GCF_017311575.1 of Roseococcus thiosulfatophilus. GTDB lineage: Bacteria > Pseudomonadota > Alphaproteobacteria > Acetobacterales > Acetobacteraceae > Roseococcus > Roseococcus thiosulfatophilus. The sequence continues at coordinate 198,134 of NZ_JAFFQY010000033.1, read as the reverse complement.
GCGCTCGACCTGGTGGTGGTGGCGCTGCTGGTCGCGGCGGCACTCGCCGCCGTGGGCGCGCGGGGCCTCTTCGCCGGCGTGGTGTTCTTCGTGGGCTATGGGGTCTTCGTGGCCATCGCCTGGCTGCGGCTGGATGCCATTGACGTCGCGCTGGCCGAGGCCGCCATCGGCGCGGGGCTGACCGGCGTGCTGCTGCTGGGCGCGGTGGGGCATCTCACCCGCGCGGGGGCGGGGGCGCCGCCGCGCCGCCCGGCCATTCCGTTGGCGCTGGCCTGCGCGGGCATCTCGGTGATGCTGGGCTGGGCCGTCCTCTCCCTGCCGGACGCGCCCGGGTTGCAGGCGCCGGTGGCGGCGGCGCTGCCGGGTTCGGGTTCGACCAACCCCGTCACCTCGGTGCTGCTGAACTTCCGCGCCTTCGACACCCTGCTGGAGAGCATCGTGCTGCTGGCCGTGCTGGTGGGGGTCTGGGCGCTGGCGCCCGATGCCGCCTGGGGCGGGCGGCCGGGCTTGGTGCAGCGGGTGCGGCCCGATGGCGTGCTGGCGGGCTTCGGCCGGCTGCTGCCGCCGCTGGGGCTGTTGGTCGGCGTCTATCTCGTCTGGGCGGGCACCAAGCAGCCGGGGGGCGCCTTCCAGGGCGGCACGGTGCTGGCGGCGGTCTGGCTGCTGGCCTCCATGGCCGGAGTGGCGCGGGCGCCGCGCGTGACGAGCCTGATCCTGCGCGCCGCCCTGGTGGCGGGGCCGGTGCTGTTCCTCGCGGTCGGCATGGCCGGTGCCCTGGGCGGCAGCTTCCTCGGCCTGCGGCCCGACTGGGCGGCGGCGCTGGTGCTGACCATCGAGGTGGGCCTGACCCTCTCCATCGCCAGCGCGCTGGCCTTGTTGGTGCTGGGTCCGCCGGAGCGCCCGGCATGATCCCGTCCGCGACCCTGTTCGGCCTCGCCGGAGCCGCGCTGGTGGGCATCGGCCTCTACGGCTTCCTGGCGCACGCGCATCTGCTGCGGCGGCTGCTCTCCTTCAACGTGCTGGGCTCGGGCGTCTTCCTCATGTTCGGCGCGGCCGCCTGGCGCAGCCCGTGGATCGGCGCGGATGCGGTGCCGCATGCGCTGATCATCACGGGCATCGTGGTCAAGCTCGCGGGCTCCGCGCTCGCCATTGCGCTGCTGGTGCAACTCGCCCGCGCCACGCGCCGCGCCGCTTTGCCCGAGGATGAGGGCCGCCCCCCATGACCACCCTGCTGCTGAGCCTGCCCGTGGCGCTGCCGCTGCTGGCCGCGCTGCTGGCGGTGGCGGCCTCGCGCCAGGCCGCGGGGCTCGCCATGGCGACGGGCTTCCTGGTGCTGGGGCTTTCCGTCTGGCTGGCCTTCGAGGTCGCGGCCGCGGGTCCGATCACCATCGCGCTGGGCGGGTGGGAGGCGCCGCTCGGCATCGTGCTGCGCGCCGATGGGTTGGGGGCGGGCTTCCTTGTCGTCTCCGCCATGGTGATGGCGGTGGTGCTGGTCGCCGCCCAGCCCAGCTTCGAGGACCAGGGCCAGGAAAGCCGCGCGGGCTTCGCCTTCTGGCCGCTGGCGCTGCTGCTGTTCGCCGGGCTGAACACGGCCTTCCTCTCGCGCGACCTGTTCAACCTCTTCGTGGCGCTGGAACTGCTGACGCTCTCGGCCATCGCGCTGGTGGCCATCGAGGGCAAGGCAGGCAGCGTCACCGCCGCGCTGCGCTACATGGTCTTCGCGCTGCTGGGCTCGGTGCTGTTCCTGCTGGGGGCGGCGCTGGCCTATGCGGCGCATGCGACACTCGACATCGGGCTGCTCGCGCAGGTCGAGCTGGGGTGGCCGATGGCGGCGGCGCTGGCGCTGATGACCATGGGCCTCGCCATCAAGACGGCGCTGTTTCCCTTCCACGCCTGGCTGCCGCCCGCCCATGCCGGCGCGCCGGCACCGGCCAGCGCCATGCTCTCCGCGCTGGTGCCCAAGGCCTCCTTCGTCATCCTGCTGCGGCTGTGGTTCGACCTGGCGCCGGAACTGGCCTCGCCGCTGCTGCTGGCGGTGCTGGGGGGGCTGGGGGCGGTGGCGGTGATCCATGGCTCCTTGCTCGCCATCGGGCAGGATCGGCTGAAGCTCATCATCGCCTACTCGACGGTGGCGCAGCTCGGATACCTGTTCCTGGTCTTTCCGCTGGCGGGCGGGGCAGGGGGGGCGCAACCCTGGTCGGCCGGGGCCTGGACGGCCGCCAGCTTCCACGCCTTCGCCCATATGCTGGCCAAGGCGGCGATGTTCCTGGCGGCCGGGCTGTTCCTGCGCGCCGTGGGGCATGACCGGCTGGAGGGGCTGCGCGGCCTCGCGCGCGCCATGCCCATCGCCTGCTTCGCCTTCGGCCTTTCCGCCATTTCGCTGATGGGGTTGCCGCTCTCGGGCGGGTTCACGGCGAAATATCTGCTGCTGACCTCCGCCTTCGCCTCGGGGCAGTGGGGCTGGGGCCTGGTGCTGGTGGCGGGCGGGCTGCTGGCCGCGATCTATCTCTTCCGGCCGCTGAATCTCATGTTCAGCAAGGAGGGCGCTGCGGCCAGCCTCACCCCGGTGCCGCGCTGGGAGCAGGTGCTGCCGCTGCTGCTGGCGCTGGCCGCCGTGCTGCTGGGGCTGTTCTCGGCGGGACCCTTCGCCTTCCTCCAGATCGGCCGGCCGGGGGCCGCGGCGGAGGGGCTGTTGCCATGACCGCGGTGCTGCCCGTGCTGATCCTGGCCACCTCGCTGGTGCCCGCGCTGCTGATCTTCTGGCTGCCCGAGCGCGCCTGGCGCGCCCGCGCCTGGCTGAACCTGGGCGGGGCGGCGGTGAAGATCCTGCTCGTGGTCTTCCTGATGGTGGAGGTGGCGAACGGCGTCACGCATGAGGCGCGGCTGGACCTCGCCCCCGGCCTCTATCTGCTGCTGCGCGTGGATGCGCTGACGCTGCTCTTCGTGAGCCTCTCGGCCTTCCTCTGGCTGATGACGACCATCTACGCCATCGCCTATCTGGGCGACGGGCCCAACCTCTCGCGCTTCTTCGGCTTCTTCAGCCTCTGCGTGGCGGCGACCACGGGCCTGGCACTCGCGGGCACGCTCATCACCTTTTTCATCTTCTTCGAGCTGCTGACGCTGACCACCTGGCCGCTCGTCGTCCACAAGGAGGATGCGAAGTCGGTGAAGGCGGGGCGGCTCTACCTTGCCTACTCGCTGCCCGGGAGTGCCGCGCTGCTGGTCGCGATCATCTGGCTGGAGAGCGCGACGGGCCCCGTCATCTTCGCCGAGCCCGGTGACCTGCGCGTGCTGTCCGATGCCAGCCTCATGGCCATCTTCGCGCTCTTCGCGCTGGGCGTGGGGGTGAAGGCCGCGCTGTTCCCGTTGCATGGCTGGCTGCCCGAGGCCATGGCCGCCCCGGCACCCGTCAGCGCGCTGCTTCACGCGGTGGCGGTGGTGAAGGCGGGCGCCTTCGGCATCGTGCGGCTGATCTATGACGTCTTCGGCATCGCGCTGACGGCGGAGCTGGGCGTGGGCCTGCCGCTCGCGCTGCTGGCCGCCTTCACCATCCTGTGGGGTTCTCTGCGCGCCTTGCAGCAGACGGAGGTGAAGAAGCGCCTCGCCTTCTCCACCGTCAGCCAGGTCTCCTACATCATCCTGGGCGCGGCGCTGGCCGGGCCCTATGCGGTGATCGGCGGGCTGGTGCACCTGGTGCACCAGGGGCTGATGAAGATCACGCTGTTCTTCTGCGCGGGCCTCTATGACGAGCGCGCGGGGATCACGCGCATTGACCAGCTGGACGGCATCGGCCGGCGCATGCCGATGACCTCCATCTGCTTCACCATCGGCGCCATGGGCATGATCGGCATTCCGCCGGTGGCGGGTTTCGTGTCCAAATTCTACCTGGGCCTGGGCGGGTTGCAGGCGGGCGAGCCATGGGTGGTGGGCGTGCTGGCGGCCTCGGCGCTGCTGAACGCGGGCTACTTCCTGCCCATGCTCTACCGCATCTGGTTCGGCGTGGCGCCGGCCGATGCACCACAGGCCGATGAGCGCAGCCTGGGCATGCTCGTGCCCGCGGTGGCGACGGCGGCGGCCTCGCTGGCGGCAGGGCTCTTCGCGGGGGCCGCGATCAGCCCGCTCGCCTGGGCCAGCCTGATCGCGGCGGGGTATCTGCCATGAACCTCGTCATCGGCCCGCTGTTGCCCTTCGTGGCGCTTGCCTGGCCGCTGCTGCTGGGGCTGGGTGCGGCCTGGCCCGCCTGGCGGGAGCGTGCGCTCTGGGTGCTGCCGGCGGCCCCGCTGCCGGCGCTGCTGCTGGCCATCGCCTGGCCCGAGGGCTCCACCACCGCGCCCGCGCTGCTGCTGGGCACGGTGCTGGTGCTGAACGCGCCCGGGCGGCTGCTGCTGGGGATGGTGGCGGTGATCTGGCTCGCCGCCGGCATCTTCGCGCTGGGCTATTTCCGCGCGCCCCGGAAGCCCGCGGTCTTCGCGGGCTTCTGGTGCCTGACGCTCTCGGGCAATCTCGGCGTGATGCTGGCGGCGGATGTCGCCACCTTTTACGTCGCCTTCGCCGCCGTCTCGTTCGCGGCCTATTGGCTGGTGGTGCATGACGGCAGCGCGCGGGCGCTGATGGCGGGGCGCGTCTATCTCGTGCTCGCGCTGCTGGGCGAGGCGCTGCTGCTGGTGGGCCTGCTGCTGGGTGTGGCGGCGGCGGATTCGCTGTCCATCGCGGCGGTCGCGGCTTCGCTGTCCGAGGCGCCCCTGGCGCTCACCTGCCTCATCCTGGGCTTCGGGCTGAAGGCGGGCATGGTGCCGCTGCACATGTGGCTGCCGCTGGCGCACCCCGCCGCGCCGACACCGGCCTCGGCCGCGCTGTCGGGGGCCATCGTGAAGGCGGGCATCATCGGGCTCATCCGTTTCCTGCCCGAGGATGCGGGCCTGTGGACCACGGGCCTGATCCTGCTGGGGCTGGTCGGTGCGTATGGCGGCGTGGTGGCGGGGCTGTTGCAGCGCAATGCCAAGGCGGTGCTGGCCTATTCCACCGTCAGCCAGATGGGCCTCGTGCTCGCGGTGCTGGGCGCCGGGCTGACCACCGAGGCCGCGCTCTACGCCGCCCATCACGGCTTCGCCAAGGCGGCACTGTTCCTGGGCGTGGGCGTGCTGGCGGCCACGGGGCGGCGGGCGCTGCCCTGGGTTTTGGCGTTGGCGGCGTTGCCTGCGCTGTCCATCGCGGGGGCGCCGCTGCTGGGCGGCGCGCTGGTCAAGGCCGCGATCAAGCCGGGGTTCGCAGGGTGGCTGGAATGGGCGGTGGCGCTCTCGGCCACCGGCACCGCGCTGCTGCTGGCGCGCGCGTTGTGGCTCGCCGTGCGGGGCCGCGCCGATGCGGCGGACGCACGGCCCGCACCACTGCTCTGGGCGCCCTGGGCAGGGCTGATCCTGGTGGCGCTGGCGCTTCCCTGGTTCCTGCTGGCGAGTTTTTCGACCCTGACGCCGGGCTATGTGCTGGGCCTCGCCTCGCTGTGGGACGCGACATGGCCGCTGCTGCTGGCCGCGCTGCTGGCCGCGCCCTTCCTGCGGCTGCGCCCGCGCGTGCCGGCCCTGCCGGAGGGGGACTTGGTGGTGCCACTCGGCGCCGCCGCGAGCGCGGCAATGCACACGCTGCGCCGCCTTCCGGAGCCCACAGGGCCGCACCTGGCCCTGCCCGGCGCGACGCGGGGGAAGGCGGTGCTGGCCGCGCTGGAGGCCGCGTTGCTGCCCTGGCGGCGGGGCGGGCTGCTGGCGGCGGCGCTGGTTCTCGCCCTGGCCTGGTCGCTGGCGGGGTAGGGCGCTTCCTGGCCAATTTGCAACTGACTCGCAGCCGCAACCCCCCTTGCGGGCGTTCTGCAATTGCGACTAGTTTGCAATATGCCCAGCCCGGACAACCTGCATGACCTGAGCCCGCTCGGCCTTTTCCTCATGGCCGACTGGGTGGTGCGTTCCGTCATGATCCTGCTGTTGGTGGCGTCGCTGGCCGTCTGGGCCGTGGCGATCGACCGCTGGATGCGCCTGCGCCGCCTGGCGCATGAAGCGGCGCTGCTCGACCGCCACGCGGCCCAGGGCGGCCGTGTCCCCTATGGACGCCTGCCCGATGCCATCCTGGGCGCCGCCGCCACCAGCCCCGAATGGCCGGGCGAGAGTGCCGCCGACCGTCGCGCGCGCCTGGCCGACGCCATGCGCCTTGCGCTCGCGGACACCATGCGCCCCGCGCAATCGGGCCTGCCGCTGCTGGCCAGCGTGGCCTCGGCCGGTCCCTTCATCGGGTTGTTCGGCACGGTCTGGGGCATCATGAACGCCTTCACCGCCATTGCCCGCAGCGGGGAGAGCAGCCTGGCCACCGTCGCCCCCGGCATCGCGGAGGCACTCTTCGCCACGGCGCTGGGCCTCTTCGCCGCCATCCCCGCCGTGCTGGCCTATAACCGCCTGGCGGCGCTGGCCGCGGAGACGCGGGCGCGCGCCAATGCCGGCATCGCGCGCCTCGCGGCCCGTCCGCCGCAGGCCGAGAAGTCCCGCCTGCCGCGGGCGGCGGAGTAGCCCCATGGCCATGACCCCCACCGGCGGCGGCCCCGAGGAGGATGCGCTCGCCCCGCTCTCCGAGATCAACGTCACCCCCTTCGTGGACGTCATGCTCGTGCTGCTGATCGTCTTCATGGTGGCGGCACCCATGATGGTGGCGGGCGTGCCCGTGAACCTGCCGCGCACCGATGCCCCGCGCCTCGCCGAGCCGCGCGAGCCGCTGGTGGTGACGCTGACCGCCGATGGCGTGGTGCGGGTGGGAGAGCAGGCGATGGGCGCGGCCGAGGTGGCCTCCACCCTGGCCCCAATGGCGGCCGAGGCGCCGGAACGTCCCGTGCTGCTGCGGGCGGACCGCAGCCTCTCCTATGGCGAGGCGATGACGGTGCTGGGCGCTCTCTCACGCGCGGGGTTCAGCCGCGTGTCCCTGCTGGCCGAGGTGCCTCGCTGATGGCCGCGCACGCCGCCCCCGCCACCCACCCCGCCGCCTGGGGCTTCGCGCTCGCGCTGCACGGCGCGGTGCTGATGGCGCTATGGCCGCAGCCGAAGCTGGGCGGTGCGCCGCCGGGCTTCGGGGTGGTCTTCGCGGAGATGGGGCAGGGGGGTGGGCAGGTGGGTGGCGCCGCCCTGACCGCCGACGCCGCCCCCGTGGCCGAGGATGACGCCCCGCTGCTGCCGGAGATGCAGGCCGAGGCGGCGCCCGTCGCCGAGTCTCCGCCGCCGGTCATGGCCGAGCAGCCCCCCATCGCGGAGCCGCCGCCCGTGGTGGCCGAATTGCCCCCGCCCGAGCCCGTGCCCGAGCCGGAGGCCATTCCCGAACCCGCCCCCACCCTGGCCGAGGCACCGCTGCCCGAGCCGGAGGCCATCGCGGAGCCGCCCCCGCCCGCACCACCGCGGCCGCCGGTCGCCGCCCCGCGCCCGACGCCCCCGCCCGTCACCGCCACGCCGCGCCCCGCGCCGCCGCGCCAGGCGGCGACCCGTCCGGCGCCCGCGCGCCCCGCCGCCGCGGCCGCACCCACCGGCCCGGCCAGGGCCGCCGCGCCCGCCGGCGACCCCGCGCTCGGCGCGCCCGGCAGCCCCAACCCCCAGGGCGGCGCCAGCCCCACGCCGCGCGCCGCCCCCGGCGCCCTGCTGCCCGACCATTACCGCGCCGGCCTCTCCGCCGCGCTGCGCCGCCACTTGCGCTATCCCATGCTGGCGCGCGAGCGCGGGCTGGAGGGCGAGGTGATCGTCCAGTTCAGCGTGGCGCGCGACGGCGCGGTGCGCGGCGTCCGCATCCTGCGCAGCAGCGGGGTTGGCGCCTTCGACAGCGAGGCCGTGGCGCTGCTCGCCCGCGTCTCGCCTCTGCCACCCTTGCCCGGCAGCTGGCCGGCGGAGGAAGCCATGTTCGCCGCCCCCATCAGGTTCAGCCTGCGATGAACGAACGTCCCCGGCACACGCACCCCTATATTGCGAACGATTCTCACTCGCGATATAGCCACGGCATGCCCAGCGAATCCCCGCCCCCGCCCGCCCCGCGCATCGACAGCCAGAGCCTGCTGCGCGGCCAGGTGGAGGTGGAAATCATCCACGGCCAGGAAGTCTACCGGCTGCGCCACACCCGCGCCGGCAAGCTCATCCTGACCAAGTAGCCGCAGTTTCACAGCGCCAGCGCGCACGCCACTGGGCCCCCGGGCCAAGCGAGCCAGCCAGCCAGCGCCTCACATCAGCAGCCCCCTGGGGCTTCGAGAGAGGACGCATCGTGTCGGGTCTGTTTCGCCTGTGGCTCCTGGCCACTCCCGCCTTCCTGGTTCTTCCCGCCATGGCACAGGAAGCGCCCGCCACGGCGCCGGCCTCCACGCCCGCCCTGGTGCTGACGCCGCTGGACGCGGTGACCACCACCGCAACCCGCACCCCGCAGGTGGCGGGCGACGTGGCCGCGCCCATCAGCGTCGTGCCGCGCGAGGAACTGCGCCGCCGCCAGCCCACCCAGCTGCAGAACATCCTGGGCGACCTGCCGGGTGTCGAGGCCGATGGCATTCCCCGCCCCGGCGTGCAGCAGCCGCAGATCCGTGGCCTGGGCGGTGACCGCGTGATCACCACGCTGGATGGCGTGCGGCAGAACTTCAGCTCTGGCCACCGCGGCCGCTTCTTCTTCGAGCCGGAATTGCTGCGCCAGGTGGACGTGCTGCGCGGCCCGGCTTCGATGCTCTACGGCTCGGGCGCCATTGGCGGCGTCGTCGCGCTGCGGACGATCGAGGCGGAGGACATCATCCGCCCCGGCCGCGCCACGGGCTTCTTCCTCAGCCAGGGCTACGACACCAATGGCGGGCGCTGGCGCAGCGCGGGCGCCGCGGCCTTCCGCGCGGGCCAGGTGGATGGCCTGGTCGCCTATGCGCGCAACGCCGGCAACAACATCGTGGACGGCGCGGGGCAGACCATTCCCTACACCGACCCGACCACGCAGACCTTCCTCGCGCGCCTCGGCTGGAACCCGGCCCCCGGCATGCGCTTCGGCGCCAGCTTCATGCACCGCGAGGAGGACCAGATCATCCCCTCCGCCGCGAACACGCTGGGCACCGCCGACATCACGGACCGCCGCCTGCGCGCGCAGCAATTCGCGCTGAACTTCGATTGGGCGCCTCCGGACAACCCCTGGATCGACCTGCGTGCCCAGGTCTACCGCAACACGGTGGACATCAATGAGCGGCGCTTGACCGACAACCGTCGCGACCTGACGGACCTCGAGACCTGGGGCATGTCGGTGCAGAACACCTCGCGCTTCTCGGTGTTCGGCGCCGAGCGCCACGCGCTGACGCTGGGCTTCGACGGCTATCGCGACACGCAGGAGGGTCGCCGCAATGGCGCCGCCCGCGCGCAATACCCGAATGCCAGCCAGGACGTGATCGGCTTCTTCGTGCAGGACGAGATCACGCTCGGCCGCGCCACGCTGACCGGTGGCCTGCGCTATGACCGCTATGAGCAGAGCGCCGACGGGCAGCGTGGCACCTCCAATGACCGCCTCTCGCCGCGCGTCTCCTTCGCCTATCGCGTGACGGACTGGATGCAGCCCTACATCTCCTACGCCGAGGCCTATCGCGCCCCGGGGCTGAGCCAGCTCTACAATTCGGGCGTCCACTTCCCGATCAGCTTCTTCCCCTTCCCGCGCTTCAACAACTTCGTGCCCAACCCGAACCTGCGGCCCGAGACCTCGCGCAACCTGGAAGCGGGCGTGAACTTCCGCTTCCGCGACACCATCACCGCGGGCGACAGCATCCGCATCCGCGCCTCGGCCTTCCACAACAACCTCGACGACTTCATCGAGACGCTCGTCTTCGCCACCACGACGGAGCAGCGCAACGTGACCCGCGCGCGCATCCAGGGGCTGGAGCTGGAAGGCCAGTATGAGAGCGGGCCGTGGTTCGCGGGCCTGGGCGCCTCCATCATCCGCGGCGAGAACCGCACGGATGGCGGGCCGCTCGCCCTGATCCCGGCGCACAAGCTCTCCGTCTCGCTGGGCCGTCGCTTCCAGGAGCAGGGCGTGACGCTGGGCGGCCGCGTGCAGCTGGTGGCCGAGCAGGGCCGCAAGCCCGTGGACCAGCAGACCGGCATCCGTCCGCAAGCGACGCCGGCCTACGCGCTGACCGACCTCTTCGTGACCTATGCCCCGCCCGAGGGTCCGCTTTCGGGGCTGCGGCTGGATGTGGGCGTGTCGAACCTCTTCGACGTGCGCCATCGCCGCCTCGCCTGGGACAGCAGCAGCGAGCGTTCTTCCTTCTACGACGTCGGCCGGAACGTGCAGTTCCGCCTCTCCGCCAACTTCTAAGCCAAAGAGGCCTTCATGTCCGCGACACTCGAACACGACCACGACCTCGCCACGCGCTGGGCCCTCCTGCGCGAGGCAGAGCCCCGGCTGCGCGTGCGCGACGCGGCGCAGCGCCTCGACGTGAGCGAGGCCGAGTTGGTGGCGAGCCTGCCTGGCGCCACCCGCCTGCGCCCCGACTGGCTCGCCCTGCTGGAGGCGCTGCACGCCTCGGGCGAGGTGATGGCCCTGACGCGCAACGACCATTGCGTGCATGAGCGCCATGGCCGCTACGAGCAGGTCTCGGTCAGCGGCCCCATGGGGCTGGTGCTGGGCGAGGACATTGATCTCCGCCTCTTCCTCCGCAACTGGGTGCATGCGCTGCATGTGCCCGGCGGCAATCCCGGCAGCCCGCGCGGCAGCGTGCAGGTCTTCGACGCGGCGGGCGAGGCGGTGCACAAGGTCTTCGCCACCGAAGCGACGCCCGAAGGCGCGCTGGACCGCCTGGCCGACACGCTGCGCGACGAGGCGCCGGCGGCCATCCGCACCGTGCCCCGCGCGCCGCGCCCCGCTCCGCGCCCCGATGCCGAGATTGACGCGGCCGGGCTGCGGGACGCCTGGGCCGGGCTGCGCGACACGCACGACTTCTTCCCCATGCTGCGCCGCTTCGACGTGGCGCGGCAGCAGGCGCTGCGCCTGGCCGGCCCCCACTGGGCGCGGCGCCTGCCATCCTCCGCCATCGAGCGCACGCTGTCCGCCGCGGGCGCCGGCGCGCTGCCCATCATGATCTTCGTGGGCAACCATGGCTGCATCCAGATTCACACCGGCGAGGTGAAGCGGCTGGTGCCGATGGGCGAGTGGTTCAACGTGCTCGACCCCAGCTTCAACCTGCACCTGCGCACCACGGGCCTCGCCGAGGCCTGGCTGGTCCGCAAGCCGACCGAGGATGGCGTCGTCACCTCCATCGAGGGCTTCGACGCCGATGGCGAGGTGGTGCTGATGGTCTTCGGCAAGCGCAAGCCTGGCCAGCCCGAGGATCTGGGCTGGCGCGAACTGGCCGAAGGCATCGCCGCGTGAGGCGCCGCGCCCTTTTCGCCCTGCCGCTGGGCCTCGCCACGCCGGCGCTGGCCCAGGGCATGCCGCGCCTGGTGGTGGCCGGCGGCGGCATCGCCGAGATCGTCTGCGCGTTGGGCGCCCGGGGCGCGATCGTGGGCGCGGACAGCACGAGCCTCTTTCCCACCGACCTGCGGCAATTGCCGCAGATCGGCTATCTGCGCGCGCTTTCGGCGGAGGGCGTGCTCTCCCTCCAGCCCGGCCTGCTGCTGCTGGCGCATGAGGCCGGGCCACCGCCGGCGCTCGCGCAGCTGCGCGCGGCGGGGGTGAACATGGTCCGCGCCCCGCGCATCGAATCGCCCGCGACGCTGATGCGGGCCGTGACCGTCGTGGCCGAGGCGTTGGGCCGGCAGGCGCAGGGACAGGCGCTGAACGCGGCGCTGGAACAGGATTTCGCGACGCTTGCCGCAAGTCTTCCACGTCCCGCCACGCCGCCCAGCGCGCTGTTCCTGCTGGCGGCCGGGGCGGGGGCGCCCATGGCCTCGGGCCGTGGCACCTCGGCCGAGGCCATGCTGCGCCTCGCGGGCGCGCGCTCGGCCATCCAATCCTACGAGGGCTATCGCGCGGTGACGGCCGAGGCCGCGCTGGCCGCGGCGCCCGACTGGGTGGTGGCGCCCTCGCACACCGTCGAGAGCAGTGGTGGCATCGCACCCTTCCTGGCCCAGCCGCAGCTTGCCCTGCTGCCGGCCGCGCGGGCGGGGCGGCTCGTCACCTTCGACAGCCTCTACATGCTGGGCTTCGGCCCGCGCACGGCCCATGCGGCGCGCGACCTCGCCGCCGCCCTGCACGCGCGGCCCGATCTCGCGGCGCTGCCCGAGCGGCCCTGGCTGCGCGGGGCCGCATGAGCGAGGCCGCGCTCTCCGTGCCGCGTGCGCGGGCGATGGGGCATGGCATGGCGCTGCTGCTGCTGGCGGGTGCCGCGCTGTGCGGGCTGCTGGTGGCGCTGGGCATCGGCGCCATCCGCATCCCGCCTGATGGCGTGCTGCGCGAATTGCTGGCGCCGCTGGGCCTTGCCACCTCCGCGCCGGGGCCGGAGGGCGCCATCATCTGGACGCTGCGCGTGCCGCGCACCCTGCTGGCCATGCTGGCGGGCGGTGTGCTGGGGCTGGCGGGCGCCATCATGCAGGGGCTGTTCCGCAATCCGCTGGCCGACCCCGGGCTGCTCGGCGTCTCGGCCGGTGGGGCGCTGGGGGCGGTGTTCATGATCGTGGTGGGGTTGGCGCTTCTGCCCGTGCCGCTGCGCCCCTATGCCACGGCGGGAGCCGCGTTCCTGGGCGCGCTGCTGGTCACGCTGCTGGTGATGCGCGTGGCGCAGCATGAGGGGCGGGTGATGATCGCCTCGATGCTGCTGGCGGGCATCATCTTCAACGCGCTGGCAGGCGCGGCCACCTCCGCCCTCATCTTCGCGGCCGATGACATGCAGCTGCGCGACATCCTGTTCTGGACCATGGGCTCGGTCGCGGGCGCCACGCCCGCCGTGCTGGGGGCCACGCTGCTGGCCGCGCTGCCGCTGGTCATCGCGGCCCCCTTCCTGGTGCGCGGGCTGAACGCGCTGATCCTGGGCGAACGCGAGGCGCAGACGCTGGGCATTCCCATCGAGCGCCTCAAATGGGGCGCGGTGCTGTTGGTGGCGCTGGCCGTGGGCGCGGCGGTGGCGGCGAGCGGCATGATCGGCTTCGTGGGCATCGTGGCCCCGCATCTCGCGCGACTGATGCGCGGGGCGGATCATCGCTGGGTGCTGCCGGCCTCGGCGCTGATCGGTGCCGCGCTGCTGCCGCTGGCCGACGCCGCGGCGCGCGTGCTGGTCGCACCCGCCGAACTGCCCATCGGCCTGCTGACGGCGCTGCTGGGCGGCCCCTTCTTCCTGGCCCTACTGCTGCGGCAGCGCTTCGCACTGGATGGGCGATGATCCGCGCGGACAACCTCATCGTCACGCGTGGCGGGCGGCGCATCCTGGACCTGCCGGCGCTGTCCATCGCGCCTGGCGGCGTCTTCGGCATCCTGGGGCCCAATGGGGCGGGCAAGTCCACCTTGCTGCGCGTGCTGGCGGGCGAGATGGCGCCCGATTCCGGCCGCGCCTTCCTGGATGGCAGGCCGCTCGGCCACTGGCGCGCGGGGGATCTCGCGCGCCGCCGCGCGGTGCTGCCGCAGCATTCCACCCTGGGCTTTCCGCTGCGTGCGGAGGAGGTGGTGGCCCTCGGCCGCCTGCCCCATGCCGGGCGGGCTGGTCCGCAGGACAGCGTCCGCGCCGCCATGCGCGAGGCGGGTGTCGCGCATCTGCAAGGCCGCAACCACGCCACCCTCTCGGGCGGCGAGCAGCAGCGCGTGCAGTTGGCGCGGGTGCTGGCGCAGCTCGACGGCGTGCCGCCGGCGGACAGCGTGCTGTTCCTCGACGAACCCACCTCCGCACTCGACCTGCCGCATCAGCACGCCATCATGGCCGTGGCGGCGGCGCGCGCGCGGGCGGGGGCCACGGTGGTGGCCGTGCTGCACGACCTCAACCTCGCCGCGCGCTATTGCGAGACGCTGCTGATGATGGCCTCCGGCCAGCGGGTGGCCGAGGGCCCGCCCGCGGAATTGCTCACGCCCGAGACGGTGCGGCGCGCCTATGGCATCGCCATGCGCCGCATCCCCGACCCGGAGCGCGGCGAGGTGCTGCTGGTGCCGGCCTGACCGCCGGCACCCACCGCCACGATCAGCGCGCCATGGCGCCCAGCGCGCGGCGCATCTGCTCCACCATCATGGCGGGCACGTAGATCACCATGAGGCCCTCGCCGCTGCCGATGCTCAGCGGCACGAAGCCGGGGCGTGGCTGCTGCGAGAACATGGCATCAAGATGCACAACGGTGAGCTGCATGCCGTCGGGGGATTGAGAGACCATGACGCGGCCCCCGCCCACCACATTGCCTTGACCCATCGGGCCATAGTCCACCGTGAAGGAGTCGCCCTGGGCGACCACCCGCGGGAAGCTCTGCGCCGCGGCCGTCCCCGCCGCGGCCACGGCCAGCAGGGCGGCCGCCATCATGGGCCGGAAAAGATGACGCATCTGAGGTGTCTCCATTGTACAGGCCGCCTTCAGGCGGCGGGCGTCACGGCGCCACGTCGCGCCGCCGGACGGAGCTTGAGGCGCGGGAAGGTGCGGCTTCCAGCCGATGGCTGACATGGATTCCATTCATTCGCCGCATGGTGGTTCATCGGCAGGCGGGTGGCGCGCAGCGCCTCGATGAAGCGGGTCAGCGGCGCCGACCAGCGCCGCCCCGGCACGGTGACGAGCGCGATCTGCCGTGCCACCGGGGCATCGAGCACGGGGCGCAGCACGAGGCCCGGCTGCGCCGCGCTGTGCTCGGGCAGGAAGCACACGCCCATGCCGGCCGCCACCAGGCCCTGGATCCAGTCCTCACGCTCGCTCAGGCAGGCCACGCGCAGCCTGGCGCCCGCCGCCGTCACCGCGGCGCCCAGCGCCTCCCGGTTCTCGCAGTTGATGCGCGAGAGGTAGGTCTCGCCGTTCAGGTCGGCCATGGTGATAGCCGCGCGGGCGGCGAAACGGTGGCTCGGGGCGCAGGCCACCATGTAGCGCTCCTCATAGAGGGGTTCCGCGGCGAAGCGCTCGGCCGCGGCGGGCAGCGGCGGCATCAGCGCCGCGTCCAGCTCGCCCTGCTGCAGTCGCTCGGTCAGCCGGTCGGGCCGCGCGTCATGGAGGCTGATGTCGATGCCCGGCTCAGCCGCGCGGAAGGCCGCGAGAAAGCCCGCGAAGACGCCGGGCCCGATCGAGCAGAGAATGCCCAGGCGCAGGTCCGCGCCCTGCAGCCGGTGATGTAGCGCGGCCTGGCTGCGGATGGCGGCGCTGCGCTCGGCCAGTTCCGACAGGCGCGGCAGGACGAGGCGGCCCAGCGCCGTCAGGTGCGTCCGGCCCCGCTCGCGCGCGAAGAGCGGCCCGCCCAGCGTGTGCTCCAGCCGCTGGATGGCGCGTGACAGGCTGGGCTGGCTCACGCCGCATTCCTCCGCGGCGCGGGTGAAGTTCAGGGTCCGGGCGGCCGCCAGGAAGAGGGTGATGTCGCGCAGTTCCATGCGGGCGGTCTCCGGTGCTCCGGAAACCGCTTCGCCACCGCCCGCGCGAAGGTTATGCCGCGCGGCGGATGAAATCCGCGCAGCGCTCGCCGATCATGATGCAGCCGGCATTGGTGTTGCCGCTGACCACGGTCGGCATGATCGAGGCATCGGCGATGCGCAGCCGCTCCACGCCGCGCACGCGCAGCTCCGTGTCCACGATGGCGCCCTCGTCGCTGCCCATGCGGCAGGTGCTGGTGGGGTGGTAGATGGTGCCACCCGTGCGGCGCACGAAGTCCAGCATGGCCTCGTCCGTGTCCGGGGCGGCCGCACCCGGCGCGTACTCGGCCTCGATGAAGGCACCCAGCGCCTTGGTGCGCGCCAGCCGCCGCGCCAGCTTGGCACCCTCCACCATGCATTGCCGGTCGGTCTCGGTGCTGAGGTAGCGCGCCACCATGCGCGGCTTGGCCATGGGGTCCGGCGAGGCCAGCGTCACCTCGCCCCGGCTTTCGGGCCGCAGTTGGCAGACGCTGATGGTGAAGCCGGGCCACTTGTGCAGCCCCTCCTTCACCGTGTCGGCGCTCCAGGGGATGAAGTGGAACTGCACGTCGGGTGTCGCGCTCTGCGGCAGGACGCGGGCGAACAGCCCCGCCGTGCCGGCCGCGAAGGTCAGCGGCCCGCGCCGCGTCAGCGCGTATTGAACGCCCATGGTCGCCATGCCGATCCAGGAATTCACGCGTTCGTTCATCGAGACGCGCTGGCTCGCGCGGTACATCAGGCGCGCCTGGTAGTGGTCCTGCAGGTTGCGGCCCAGCTCGGGCATGTCGCGCTGCACGGCGATGCCCATCTCGGCGAGGTGCGCGGCGGGGCCGAAGCCCGAGAGCATCATGATCTGCGGCGAGTTGATGGCGCCGCCGGACAGCACCACCTCGCGCGTCGCGCGGATCTGCCGTTCCTCATTGCCCACGCGATAGGCCACACCCACCGCGCGCCCGTCCTCGACCAGGATGCGCGTGACATGCGCGTCCGTGATCAGGCGCACGCGGCCGGCCTTCACGGCGGGCTTCAGGTAGGCCGTCGCGGCCGAGCAGCGGAAGCCGTCGCGCACCGTGACCTGGTACCAGCCCGCCCCTTCCTGCACGCGGCCGTTGAAGTCGTCATTGGCGGGGAAGCCCAGCTCCAGCGCGGCGTTGATGAAGGCCTGGGAGAGCGCGCCCTTGTCGCGCAGGTCGGTGGTGGAGAGGGGGCCGTCGCCGCCATGCAGTTCGGAGGCGCCACGCTCCTGCCGCTGGGCGCGGCGGAACCAGGGCAGGCAATCCTCGAAGGACCAGCCGGTGCAGCCCAATTGCCGCCAATGGTCGTAATCCTCCGCCTGGCCGCGAATGTAGATCAGCCCGTTGATGGCGGAGCTTCCCCCCAGCACCCGCCCGCGCGGCCAGGGGATGGACCGGCCGCCGAGTTCCGGCTCCGGCTCGGTCATGTAGTTCCAGGACAGGGTCGGGTGGTACATGGTCTTGGCGTAGCCCACGGGCACGTGCAGCCAGGGGTTCGTGTCGCGGCTTCCGGCCTCCAGCACCGTCACGCGCAGGCCCGGAATTTCCGAAAGCCGTCCCGCCACCGCGCTGCCGGCCGAGCCGGAGCCGATGACCACCACATCCGTCTCATCCATGGTTGTTTCCCCCCGCAGAAGCGCCGATGCTCCGCGCGCGCGGCGGGCACGTCAACAGCGGGTTTCAGCCGATCCGTCGCCAGCCCTCATAGACCGTCTCGCGCGCGATCAGCCCGTCCCGCATGGCGAAGACGTGCAGCAGGCGCAGCTCGACCCGGTCGCCTCGGCCATAGGGTGCGCCCGCCAGCCCATCGCCCGTGATGCGGAAGCGGACCAGGCATTCGTCCACCACGCGCTCCTCCGTCGCGAAGCGGTCCAGCGGTGTGATCTCGACCTCCGCCATGGAGGCGAGCATGCGGCGGTAATTGGCCTCGATCTCCGCATGGCTGTCGAAGCGCAGGCCGCGGGCCGGCACTTCCAGCACCACATCATCGGTGTAGAGGCCGAGGATGGCAGCAGGGTCCTGGGCCTCGCCCTGGATGTGCGCGTCCACGGTGGCGAGGTTGCGGGCGATGGGGTCGGGGGCGTGCATGTCATCTCCTTTTCGTCAGACAAACTGACGAATGGCATTTCGTCAGATTACCTGTCAATATGCCCGGATGCGCGATGCCTCCCACCCCGCCGCACATTCCTCCCTCGGCGCCCTGCTGCGGGACGCCTATGAGTGGGTGTCCGAGCGCGTCTATGGCCGCCTGGCCGGGCAGGGCTTTCCCGAGATCCGCCGCGCCCATGGCGGCGTGCTGCGGCATATCCGGCCGGAGGGTTCGCGCCTGACGGAACTCGCCCAGGCCGCCGGCATGGCCAAGCAGAGCATGGCCTACCTGGTCGAGGACCTGGCGCGGCTCGGGCATGTCGAGACCCTGCCCGACCCCGAGGATGGCCGGGCACGGCGCGTGCGCCTGACGGCCAAGGGGCGGGGCCTGATGGAGACCATGCTCGGCCTGAGCCGCGAGGCGGAGGCGGAACTGGCCGCAGCCATCGGCGCGCGCGAGGCAGCGGGCTTGCGCCGGGCGCTGGAGAAGCTGGCGGCCCTTCGATAGCGCACACCGCTTGACGCACCGCCCTGTCCGGACTGCCATGCGGGCCGGAAGGAAATGCCCCATGCCCCCGCTCGACATGCTCAGCGCCACCCTCGGCCCCGCCGCCTGCCTGCGCGCCGAGGAGGACATCGCCCCCTATGCCGTGGATTGGCGCGGCGTCTATCACGGGCGGCCCGTGGCCGTGCTGCGTCCGGCCGACACGGCGCAGGTGGGCGAGGCGCTGCGCCTCTGCGCCGCGCAGGGCCTGGCCGTGGTGCCGGCGGGCGGCCGCACCTCGCTCTGCGGCGCCGTGGTGCCGGGCGCGGAAGGCCCGCCCAGCGTGGTGCTGAGCCTGGAGCGCATGAACCGCCTGCGCGACGTGGACGCGCTGGACAATTCCCTGGTGGCCGAGGCCGGCTGCACCGTCGAGGCCGTCCAGAATGCCGCCACCGAGGCCGGCCGCTTCTTCCCGCTGCACTTCGGCGCGCAGGGCTCGGCCATGATCGGCGGCGCGCTTTCCACCAATGCCGGCGGCATCCGCACGCTGCGCTACGGCAATGCGCGGGACCTGGTGCTGGGGCTGGAGGTGGTGCTGCCCGACGGGCGCGTGCTCGATGACCTGAGGCGCGTGCGGAAGGACAATTCCGGCTATGCGCTGCGGCACCTCTTCATCGGGGCCGAGGGCACGCTCGGCGTCATCACCGCGGCCTCGCTCAAGCTCTTCCCGCCGCTGGTGACGCGTGAGACGGCGCTGGTGGCCGTGCGCTCCCCGCATGAGGCGCTGCGCCTGCTGGCCCGCTGCCAGGAGAGCGGCGCGGACCTCGTGGCCTTCGAACTCATCCGCAAGGTCTGCATCGACATCACGCTGAAGCACGGCACCAACATCCGCCAGCCGATGGAGCTTTCGACCGACTGGTATTGCCTCATCGAGGCCGCCAGCACCCATGCCGCCATCCCGGTGCGCGAGGCTTTGGAAGGTGCGCTGATGGCCGGGCTGGAAGCCGGCGAGGCCGAGGACGTGGTGCTGTGCGAGAGCGAGGCGCAGCGCCAGAACCTGTGGAACATTCGCGAGACCTTCCCCACCTGCTCGCGCATGGAGGGGCCGGGCCTGCCCACCGACACCTCCGTGCCCGTCTCGCGCATCCCGGACTTCCTGGACCGGAGCGCGGCGCTGATCGCGGCGAACTGGCCGGAGGGGCGGATGGTGGCGCTGGGGCATATGGGCGACGGAAACATCCATCTCTCGCTGCAAGCCCCGGCAGGCATGACCCACGCGGAATGGCACGCGCGCGCGCCCGATTTCGAGGACCGCGTGGGCGAGATCGCGGTGGAACTGGGCGGCAGCTTCTCGGCCGAGCATGGCATCGGCCAGTCCAAGCGCGGCGCCATGGCCGCGCTGAAATCGCCCGTGGCGCTCGACCTCATGCGCGCCGTCAAGTCCGTGCTGGACCCCGAGGGCATGATGAACCCGGGCAAGGTGCTGCCCTAGGAGACCAGCCTTGAGTGCCCCGCCCGCTGCGCCTACAACCGCCGGCGGCGGGGCGTAGCACAGCCTGGTAGTGCGTCTGCTTTGGGAGCAGAAGGTCGCTGGTTCGAATCCAGTCGCCCCGATACGCCGCCAAGCTTACAGGTTGGCAAGCCGCGTTTTCCCGTCCATCCTTCCCGGCAAAACAGGCGGGGCGATGTTTTCGCCGGCGCCGATGCAGGGAGAAATGGACATGCTCAATCGTCGCCACGCCCTTACCCTCGCCGTCGCGGGCACGCTCGCCGCGCCCGCCATCGGTCGTGCCCAGGCCTGGCGCCCCTCGCGCCCCATCCGCCTCATCGTGCCCTTCGCGCCGGGCGGGTCCAACGACATTGTGAGCCGGCTGATCGCGGAGCCTGCCTCCCAGACGCTGGGCCAGCCCATCGTCATCGAATCCCGCGCGGGGGCGGGCAGCGTGATCGGCAGCGAGCATGTCGCGCGCGCCGCGCCCGATGGCTACACGCTGCTGATCAACAGCGCGCACGCCACGGTGCCCGCCATCGTCGAGCGCATGCCCTATGACCCGGTGAACGACTTCGTGGGCTTGGCCGTGGCCGGCTTCTCGCCGCACGCGCTGGTGGTGAATCCGCGCTTCCCCGCGCAGAACGCGCGCGAGATGGTGGAGCGCCTGCGCGCCAACCCCGGCCAGTACAACATCGCGACCGCCGGCCTGGGCAGCGGCGTGCACTTGGCGGCGGAGCTGCTGCGCTCCACCCAGCGCGTGCAGGCCGAGGTGGTGCATTATCGCGGCGGCGGGCCGAGCGTGGTGGCGCTGGTGGCGGGCGAGGCGCAGGTGGGCACGCCCACCATGGCCTCCTCCATCGGCCAGATCCGCGGCGGGCAGCTGCGCGCCCTCTGCGTCCTGGCCGAAAACCGCACGCCGGCCCTGCCGGACGTGCCCAGCGCGACCGAGGCCGGCATGACGGGGCTGGTCCATGAGGAGTTCTTCCCCATCGTCGCCCCCGTCGCCACGCCGCCCGAGATCGTGTCGGCGCTGTCCGCCGCCTTCCAGGCCGCCATCCGCCAGAACGGCGCCCGCCTGACCGAGATGGCCGGCGTCACGCCGCGTGCCGGCTTCGAGACGCCCGAGCAGGTGAAGACGCTGATGACCGAGATGGTGGCGCGCTACTCCGCCATCCTGCGCGAGGCGGGCGTGCCGAAGCAGTAAGGCGGCGCGTCAGCGCTCGGCCGGGGTGTGCGGGTGGCATAGGCCGCCCAATCCGCGTGGCGGGTGGCTTTCGCCCGCCAGTCGCCCTCGGGGATGCGCGGGTGGCGCGCCGCTTCGTCCATCACATAGGCATAGGCGCGGACCATGCCGTCCGCGACCCGCACGGGCAGCACCGTGCGCCGATACAGCCCGCCAGGCGCGCCGCCGGGCGGGCTGCCCTCCAGCGCATCCATGGCGGCAAGCCGCGCCAGCGGCAATTCCAGCACCTCGCCCGAAACCTCGCCCTCGCCCAGGGCGAGGGCGGGGTAGGGACCGCAATCATGCAGCGCGCCCGCCACGCGCCCGGCCTCGCGCGGCAGGCCGTCGAGGTGGTGGGCATTGGCCTCGCCCGCCATCAGCGTGCCGTAGACGAAGAGATACGCGATGGTGAGCGGCGCGGGCGCGTCCTGCCCCGCCGCGTCCAGCATGGCGTGCGCGATGCCATGCGCCGCCTGGCCGCGCCGGACGATGCCGAGATAGTCCGGATGCGGCGCGCGGAAGCCCTCGCTGCGCGTCACATAGGTCATGGCCTCGACCACGGTGCCATCGGGCAGGACCACATGCCGCTGCGTGCGCTGATAGGCGAAGGGCGCGCCCTCCTTGGCGTCCAGCGCCGCCAGCGCCGCGGCATTGGCGCGGAACACCACGCCCTCGGCCGCCTGGCCGGGCCGTGCGCGAAGGTTCAGCACCCCGCCCTGGCGCGTGCGGGAGAAGCAGTCGAAAACGAGTTCATGGTCCAGCAGCAGGGCGGTGGAAACCGGCTCCAGCCGCGCCGCGCCGAAGCCCCGCCGCGCGCACCAGGCGCCCCAATCCGCGGCGTCGAGGTTGGAGCCATAGCCGAAATAGAGCGTCATGACAGGGCGGCGCGGGCCTCGGCGAAGGCCGCCCGGTCGGCCTCGTCCACATGGGGGTAGTGCAGGTCGAGCTTCTCCAGCGCCTCGATGATGGCGCCCACGACGACGAGGCGGGTGAGCCATTTGCGGTCGGCCGGCACGATGAACCACGGCGCCTCGGGTGTCGCGGTGGCGCGGATCGCCTCCTCATAGGCGGCCATGTAGCCGTCCCAGTGGCGGCGCTCGCTCACGTCCGCCGCGCGGAATTTCCAGTGCTTCTCCGGCTCGTCGAGGCGGGAGAGGAAGCGGCGCCGCTGTTCCTCGCGCGAGACGTTGAGGAAGAACTTCAGCACCACCGTGCCTTGGCGTGTCAGGTAGCGTTCGGTGGCCGCGATGTCCTCCAGCCGCTCCCGCCAGATGTTCTTCGTGACGCAGGCGGGAGGGAGCTGCTGCTTGGCCAGGATGGAGGGATGCACGCGCACCACCAGCACCTCCTCGTACCAGGAGCGGTTGTGAATGCCGATCTGCCCGCGGGCCGGCAGGGCCAGCATGTGGCGGCGCAGGTAGTCCTGTTCGAGTTCCGTGGTGGTGGGCGCCTTGAAGCTGGTGACGTGGCAGCCCTCCGGGTTCACGCCCGAGAATACGTGCTTGATGGTGCCGTCCTTGCCCGCCGCGTCCATGGCCTGGAAGAGGCACAGCACCGACCAGCGGTTCTGCGCGTAGAGCATGTCCTGCAATTCGGAGAGGCGCTCGATCCCCTGGGCCAGCAGGTCCGGCGCATCGGCCTTGGTGAGGCCGAGGCTGCCCGCGTCGTCCGGCGCGTGGTCCGCGAGGCGGAACCCCTTGCCCGAGGTGATGCGGTAGCGCGCCAGCGCGGCGGGTGTCTTGCGCTTCATGGGGGCGATGGTCGCAGCACGCGCCCGCCGCGCCAAGCCCAAAGCAACGCGGCGGCCTGCAGGGAGGCCGTCAGCCCCATGGCCCAGCCATAGCCCGCCGTGGCCCAGCCGCCCGCCTCGGTGCGCGGCCAGAGATCTATGATGGCGCCGATCACGTATTGCAGCACGAAGACCAGCACCAGCATGGTGAAGTTGATGGCCGTTGCGACGCGCCCCGCCAGCTCCGCCCCGAAACGCTGGCCCACGGCCGTATAGGCCACCGGGCCGGTGGCGCCGAACAGCGAGAAGGCGAACCACACCAGCGCCAGCGCCGCGAATTGGCTGGGCGGGCTGATGATGAACACGAGTTGCAGCACAAGCTGCGCGCTGACCCCCAGCATGGGCACCAGCATGGCCGGCGCCCCGCGCTGCTGCAGCAGGCTGGACAATTGCCCCATCAGGATGGAGCCCACCGCCATGCCCGCCGCGTAGACCAGCAGGATGGTGGCGCGCGGCCCCTCCGCCTGGCCGCCCACGTCGCGCAGCCAGGGCCCGGCCCAGAGGCCCGAATAGACGAAGTTCATGGCCGACAGCACGATGATGGCCGGCACGAAGCGCAGGAAGACCGGGTGGGTGAAGATGGGGCCGTAGGCCGCGATCTCGGCCGTCAGGTTCCGGCGCGCGGGGCGCGCGGCCCCGGGCGGCGCATCGGCCAGGGAAAACCAGATCCAGGCCGCCACCACCAGGGCCAGCACACCCAGGATCAGGAAGCCGCCGCGCCATCCGACAAAGGGCAGGATCGTCGCCATGGGCAGTGTGGCCGACATGCCGCCCAGCGCGCCCACGAAGACGCCCGCCCCCGTCATGGCGGCGACGCGGTGGCGCGGGAACCACTGCGTGTTGGCCTTGAGCATGGCCATCAGCCCCGCCGCGATGCCGATGCCCGTGATGAAGCGCCCCGCCCCCAGCATGATGGGCCCCGTGGCGAAAGCGCAGAGGAAGAAGCCCAGCGCCGCCAGCAGCGTCAGCACCGCCTGCACCCGCCGCGGCCCGTAGCGGTCCAGCGCCACGCCCACGGGCAACTGCGTCGCCGCATAGGCCACGAAGAGCACGGCGGCCAACAGCCCGAGATCGCTGGCCGAAAGCGCGAATTCCAGCGCCAGCAGCGGCCCGATCAGCGCCAGCACCGCGCGGCTGGCCTGGTTCAGGAAGTTCACGGCCGCGAGCGGCAGGGTGACGCGCAGGAAGGCCCTCACCGCGTGCGCAGCCGGATGCTGAGGGGGCAATGGTCCGAGATCAGGTCGCGCATCGCGCGGTCGCGCTCGGCATAGACCAGCACGCGCAGGCTGCCCGGCACCATCCAGCCCCGCGCCGGCCCGCCCAGCAGGATATGGCTGATGAAAGGCCGCCCGCCGCGCGGCCCGGCCCAGCAGGGGTCCGACGCGCCCTCATTGGCGCGCAGCAGGCGCCCGGCCTGTTCCAGGGTCGCGCTCATCTCGTCGCGCGGGTGGTCCATGCGGCGGTTGAAGTCGCCCAGGATGGCGTAGGGGATGCCCTCGCGCTCCCGCGCCGCCACCCAGCCCGCCAGAATGGCCGATTGCGTGGCCAGGTTCGCGCATTGCCGGCTGCGATCGGCCTCCAGCGGGCCGGACTGGCAGCCCGCCGCCAGATGGATGGACAGCAGGCGCAGCCTCCCGCCCGCCCATTCCACCGTGATGTCCGTGCCGCGGCGGTGGGAGAAGCGGGCACCGGGCGCCACGTCCAGCTCGACCAGGTCCGGATTCTGCGTCACGCGCAAATGGCGGCGGACGGCGAAGCCGGTGCGCTGCACGTCCTCCTCATCGGGGAAGAAGAAGGCGTGGTCGCGTGGGGAGAAGACGCGCGCGGCGGCCTCCGGCCCGTCCACCTCCTGCAAGGCCACGATGTCGGCCTCCAACCGCTGGGCATAGGCCTGGAGCCGGGCGAAGTCGGCGCGGTCGCGGCGCGTGATTTCGGGGGGGATCATCGAATCACCGGCCGGGCGCAGGGAGAGCCAGGCGATGTTCCAACTGGCGAGCTTGAGTTCGGCCGCCTGGAGCGGGGCGGCCACGAGCAGCAGCAACAGGATGAGCAGACGCATCCGCGCACCATGCCGCGAAACGCGCGGCGCGACGAGGCAGGGTCAGAGCAGGAGGGAGGCGGGCGTCGCGGCCGGTGCGGACACAAGGTCGCGCGCGCCGCAAGCGCGGAGGAAGTCCGCGACCGCGTCCATCTCCGCGGCGGGGCGGGTGGGGTCGTGAAAAGGGTCGGCGGCGGGGCTGCCTGGCGGCACCCAGACCACCGTCTCATAGCGCGCGCGGGTCAGCAGCACGCGGTAGGTGTTCCGGATGAAGTCGCGTTCCTCCATGCCGGCCACCACCTGCCAGCGTGCGCCGGCGAAGGCGCGGCATTGCCAGCCGGCGCCGTGCCGGAGGAAGTCGCCACCCCAGGCCAGGCCCACCACGTCCAGCTCAAGCCCCTGGCAGGCATATTCGGTGGCGCAGACCTCCAGCGCATCGGAGGCGCGGATGTCGGGCCAGCGTTCGAGGAACCACGAGACGGGCTCGTCGGTGCCGGTCAGTTCGGCGTCGAACCCCTCGCCGCGCAGGCGCCGCGCGCCCGAGGAGCGCACGAAGCCCGCGCGCCGCAGCCCCGGGGCCATCCGCCGCAGCGCCGCCCGCGCCTCGGCCAGCGAGCGTGTGACGAAGTAAGGAACCCCGCCCGCCTCCGCCGCGATGCGCGCGGCCCGCCCCGCCTCGCCCCGCACCACGGCGTCCACCCATTCCGCGCCCGCGGGCTGCGAACCGAGCGGATGGGCACCGTGAGGTCGAGCGCCGGGTCGAGCCGGAGCCACGGCCCGGGCATGAGGCGCTGCGCGGCGTCCGGCCCCTCCAGCACGCGCGGCGCGGCGACCGCGTGCCAGCCGGGCGCCGCCGCGATCACATCGCCCCATTCGGCCAGCCCCGCCTCGCCGGTGTTGATCTCCTGCCCCTGGCCGACCAGGGCGATGATGGCGGCGAAACCCGCATGGCGGCCCATGATAGCCAGCGCATGCGCGGGCTCGCTCATGGTCAAGGTGCTCTTGCGGCGCTGGGTGTCGCGGCTCGCCTGGGCGGCGTTCCAGGCGCGCTGCGCCTCGTCGAAGACGATGACGCGTTCATGGGGCGCGGCGGGCTTGTGGGCGTTGTCGGCCAGGAAGCGATGGACGTTCTGCAGCGCCTGGGCCGTCTCATGCCGTGCCGCGCGGAGGCGCCCGGCGCGGCGGCGCCGCTCCGGGTCATTGCTCGGGCCGAGTGCGAGGCTGATCCCCGCTCGGTCGCAGGCCAGGGCCTCGCGCAGCACCGCGACCAGGGGCGCATTGCCCGTCAGGAAGGCCGTCCCGTCGCGCCGATGCTCGCCGAAGACGACGTTCAGCCCGCACAAGGTCTTGCCGGCACCCGGCACGCCGGTGACGAAGACCACCACGCGCTCAGCGGCCGCGCGCGCCGCATCCAGGGCGCGCAGGATGGCATCTGTGGTCGCGGTCAGGTTCGCGGTGTCCGCCCGCGCCGCGGCGATGTCGGCCACGGTGTTGCGCGCGAAGAGGCGGGCCGCGGCCTCCACGATGGTGGGCACGGGCGCATAGGCGGCTTCGAACCAGGCGTCTGGATCGAGCGGAAGGGCATCGGGCGCCGCATTGTGCAAGGTAGCGAGGCGTTCGGCCAGGTTCGCGGCGTTGGCCAGCGCCACGGGCGCCACCCCCGGCACCGGCAGGCCCAATTGCAGCGGCACGGTGCGCGCGCCGGTGGCGACCAGGACGGGGATGACGGGATGCGCGCGGCTGGCGGCGTGGAAGTCGTGCAGATCCTGCGCGTAGTCCTCGACCTGGGCCAGATCCGCCGCCGCCATTTGCGTCGCGCCCACCTTGAACTCCAGCACCAGAATGGCGCGCCTGGTCACCAGGACCACGTCTATCCGCCGTTCCAGGCGCAGCATGTCGTATTCGAAGCCGATCCGCGCATCGATCCAGCACGGCGCGGCCAGGGCCGCCTGCAACATCTCGACCTGCGCTCCCCAGGCGCGCAGCTGCGACGGCTCACCTGACAGCCGGCGCCGCATCTGCGCCGCGGCCAGGCGTGCGGCGATGGCCGCCGGTGCCGTGGCGAGCAGTTCAGGGACGGTCAGCTCCAGCCAGGCCCTCATCCCCGCACCCTGCCAGGCCAGGTGGCCAACAACAAACTCCCCATCATCAGCGCGAAGCCCGCCGCATGGACCAGGCCGAAATGCTCGCCCAGGAAGACCACCGCCGTCACCGCCGCGGTCACCGGCAGGAAGCCCGTGAAGACTCCGGCCACGCCGGCCGGCACGCGCCGAAGCCCGGCGAACCACAGGACGAGGCACAGCACACTCGCCGTCAGCGAATGCAACACCAGCAGCCCCAGCAACTCGGGGTCGGCCAGCGCCGCCGCCGCGCCAAAGCCGGGGGCGGCGAAGGGCAGCAGCACCAGCGCCGAGAACGCCTGCATCCAGAGCGAGGCCGTGAAGACCGGCACCGCGCCCGCGATGCGCTTGGCCAGCAGCACATAGATGGCCTCGCCGCAGACACCGAGAAACACCAGTAGGTTGCCCAACGCCGAGGACGCGCCCCCGCCGCCCCCAAGCCGCGCCAAGGTGATGGCCGCCATGCCGAGGCCCGCCAGCCCCGCCGCCAGCCATTGCCGCGCCGAAAGCCGCTCCCGCAGCCAGAGGAAGCTGCCCAGCGCCACCACCGCCGGCAAGGTGGCCAGCACCAGCCCGCCTTCCAGCGCCGAGGTCAGCCGCAGCCCCGCCAGCAGCCCCGCATTGTAGAGCGCCGTGCCGAACACCGCCTGGAGGAAGAGGTTGCGCTTCACCGCGCCCGGCACCCGCACCGCGCCATCCAGCCAGCGCGCCAGCGGCCAGAGCACGGCCACCGCCAGCGCGCAGCGCAAGAAGGCGATGAGGGCGATGGGCAGCGCCTCGGCCAGCAGCTTCGCCACCGCCACATTCGCGCCGACCAGCGCCATGGCGAGGGCAAGCTGGCTGTAGGCCAGCATCACGGCAGGGGCGCGCCCCCGGTCATGCGGGCCGGGTCTGGGCGGGCACGCCGTGCTTCAGCCGGTCCACATCCACCAGCTGCACCGGGAAGCCATAGATGTAGCCCTTGTCGTCGAAGACGAAGCCCTCTCCCTCCAGCAATTCGCGTTGGACGGGCTTGGTCACGCGGCCATCCACCGCCACCAGGCGGTGCCAGGGCAGGCGGTCGCGTTCGGGGCCGTCGAGCATGGCGAGGATATAGGCCACATGTCGCGGCATCACGTCCAGATGCGCGCCCACCGCCGCGAAGCTGACCAGCGCACCACGCGGCACATGCATGGCGATGGCCAGGACATCGGCGCGGATGCGGGCGTAGTGCGGGGACTTCGGCTTCATGCCTCTCCTCCCTCGCGGCGATAGGGGGAAAGCTCGGCCAGGTCCTGCATGCGCGCCTGCACGGCGGGCCGCTCCGCCTCCAGGAAATTCGCCACCGCATCCGACAAGCCGCGATGCGCGATGAGATGCGCGGACCAGGTGGGGCTGGGCAGGTAGCCGCGCTGGATCTTGTGCTCGCCCTGCGCGCCGGCCTCGACGCGGGGCAGCTTGTGCTGGATGGCGAAGTCTATGGCGCGCAGGTAGCACAGCTCGAAATGGAGGAAGGGCACTTCCTCCACGCAGCCCCAATTGCGGCCATAGAGCGCGTCGTTGCCCAGCAGGTTCAGGGCGCCTGCCACGGGTTCGCCGTCGCGCTCGGCCCACATCAGCACCACGCGCTCGCCCAGGCGGTCGCCCAGCAGGGGCCAGAACTGTGGCGTGAGGTAGGCGCTGCCCCAGCGGGAATCCACCGTGTTGCGGTAGAAGCCGTGGAAGGCGCGCCAGTGCTCGCGCGTGATCTCATCGCCGCGCAGGGTGCGCAGTGTGAGGCCGCTTTCCGCCACCTCCCGCCGTTCGCGCCGCAGCGCCTTGCGCTTGCGCGAGGAAAGGGCGCCCAGGAAGTCGTCGAAGCTCCCGTAGCCGCGGTTGTGCCAGTGGAACTGCACGCCCAGGCGCTGCAGCCAGCCGAGTTCGCCCAGCGCCTGCCATTCCTCCTCCGTGCAGAAGGTGACATGGACCGAGGAGCAGTTCAGCGCCCCCATGGCCTGGCGCAACCCCTCGGCGAGTGCGGCCACCGGCACGCCCGGCCGGCGCAGCAGGCGCGGCCCAGGCACGGGGCTGAAGGGCACCGCGACCTGGAGCTTGGGGTAGTAGCGGCCGCCGGCGCGCTCATAGGCGTCGGCCCAGCCATGGTCGAAGACATATTCGCCATAGGAATTGGCCTTGGCGTAGCAGGGCGCGCAGGCCAGCAGCGCGCCGCCCTCGTCGCGCAGGGCCAGGTGCTGCGGCAGCCAGCCGGTGCGCGCGCCGGTGCTGCCGCTGTCCTCCATGGCCGAGAGGAAGGCGTGGCTGACGAAGGGGTTGTCGCCCGCGCAGGCATCCCACTCGGCCACCGGGATTTCCGCGATGGCGCGGTGCAGGCTGAGCGTCAGGGGGAGGGGCGAATCCATTCCCCCCATGTAATGCAATTCAGGCCAGTTCCAGGATGGCCTCGACCTCCACGGCCACATTGCCGGGCAGGGCGGAGACACCGACCGCGCTGCGGGCATGGCGCCCTGCCTCGCCGAAGACGGCCACCGCGCAGTCGGACGCCCCGTTGATGACCTGGGGCTGGTCGCCGAAGCCGGGGGCGGAGTTCACATAGCCCGTGATCCGCAGCACGCGCTTGATGCCGCCGAGGTCACCGCCCGCGGCTGCCCGCGCGTGGGCGAGGATGGCGAGGAAGCAGTTCTCGGCGGCCGCCTTGGCCTCCTCCACGCTCACCTCGGCGCCCACCTGCCCGATGGGCCAGAGCTTGCCGTCGCGCCGCGGCACCTGGCCCGAGATGTAGAGCGTCTTCCCCGAGATGGTGAAGGGAATGTAGTTCGCGACCGGCGCCGCGGCCGGCGGCAGGGTCAGGCCGAGTTCGGCGAGGCGGGCTTCGGGGTTCATCGGCAATTCCTTGAAGGGTTCAGGCCACCACCCGCAGCCGCCCGCGCCGTTCCGCGACAGGGGTGGCCGGCAGGTCGAGCGGCAGAAGCGGCGCCTGTTCGGTGGCGCGGGAAGCGGCGTCGGGCGCCACATCCTCCATCTCGGGCTGGGGCAGGGCGCCGCCGAGGTAGTCCATGGCCAGGCGCCGGAAGGCCCAATCCAGCACCGAGGTGGCGCGGGGAATGTCTGGGTCGCCCTCTACCACCCCGGCCGGGCCGAAGCGGGTATAGGCGAATGCGTCCACATAGGCGGCGAGCGGCACGCCCTGCGCGAGGCCGAGCGACACCGCCTGGGCGAAGCCGTCCATCAGGCTGCGATAGGCCGCCCCCTCCTTGGCGAGGCTGAAGGCGATCTCGCGCAGCTTGCCATCTTCCTCGGAGGTGCGTAGCGCCACGCGATGCCCGCCGATGGCGACATGCAGCGTCTGGCCCAGCTGCCGGCGCAAGGGCGCGCGGGGCGCGGCGGCCGGGCGGGCGGGGGCGGGCAGGGCCACCGGGGCGGGGGCGGGCGCGCTGAGGAAGGGCGTCACGGCCTCCAGCATCAGGCGGCGCGGCGCCTCGCCCACCGGGGCCAGCAGGCGCGCCACCTGGTCGGGGGCGGCGCGACGGGCGGCGGCGGTGGGCACATCCACCACGCCTGAGGGGGTGGAGACGGGCCGGCTGGCACCCGGAGCGGGGGCGATGCCGGCGGTCTCGGCGCCCAGCAGCGCCTCGGCCGCATCCGCAGGCGACAGTGTCACCACCCGCGCATGGCGCAGGCCGGGTGCCGCCATGGCGGCGTCCAGCGCGGCGCGGGCGGCGGCGGCGAGGCCCGGCACCGGCGTCTCGGCGGGCGGTTCGGGCCAGATCAGCGCCACCGGCTCCCGCGCGCCCAGGCGCTGGGCGAGGCGGCCGCTCTCGGCCTCGGCGGCACCCCGGGTGATGGCCGCGATGGCGGCGGCCACCTGCCGGGCGCCGGCGCTGTCATAGGGCAGGCTCAGCCCCCCCAGCAGCCCGGCGAGGTCCGCGAAGCCCAGGCGCAGCTTCAGGGACTTGCCGCCGGTGCTGGCGTCGAGGAAGCGCAGGCCGAGCGCGCAAGCCTCGGTATAGCCTTCGAGGTCGAAGCCCCCTTCGGGTTCCAGGAAGGCGGGCAGGTTCAGGACGAAGCGGGGCTCGCCGCGCACCTCGCCGCGCCAACTCTCGGCGCCGGGAGCGCCGCGGCGGGTCAGCAGCAGCGCGCGCCAGCCCTCGGCGAGCGCCCGGGCCTCCTCGGCTTCCACCACGCCGGCCTTTTCGCCGCGGCTGAGGGCTCGGGAAATCCAACCCTCCGCCAGGCGGCGCAGCGACACGGGCCCCTGGCCGGGCGCGAGGGCGGCCAGCGCCGTCGCGGCCTCCTCCTCCCAGGCGGCGGGAAGGGCCACGGCGCGTGGCGCGGCGTCGGGATCCACGCCCGCCCGCGTGCGCCGCAGCGCGAGACCTTCCCACAGCGTGCCGTCATTGCGTGCCATGGGTGACAGGCTACCGCGCCCCGTTCCGCCAGGGAAGCCGGATACGGTGGTCGGGCCGTCCCAGCCCCACCATATCTTGTGGAAAAGCCGGTCCGCCATGCCGTTGGACGCCGGGCGCGTTTTGTGGGATCATGCCGGCATGTCCGCGATCCGCCTTTTCTTCGCCCGCCTCACCAGCCGCAAGGTCGGCTCGGACGAGTTCGGCAATGTCTATTACGAGTCGCGCAAGCCCATGCCGGTCTACAACCGGCCTCGCCGCCTCGTGGCGCTGGCCCGTGGCCTCGACAGCTCCTCGGTGCCGCCCGAGTGGCATGCCTGGCTGCACCACACGACCGATGCGCCGCTCTCCGGGCCTAAGCACCCCTGGCAGAAGCCCCACCGCCCCAACATGACGGGCACCCCCGGCGCCTGGCGCCCGGCGGGCCATGACTATTCGGGCGGCCGCCGCCACATCACCGGCGGTGACTACGAGGCCTGGACGCCGGGCGGCTGAGCCGCCACATGGGCGGCGTCGGGCGCCTCCGCCCCGCAAAAGGAATCATCGCATGAAGGCCCAAAGACTGGCCGAGATCGCGACGGGTGCCGTCGTCATCGCCGTGGCCGTGTTCTTCCTGGCCTATGCCGTCGTGCAGGGCGGCCGCGCCTCCGCGGGCAATGGCGGCCTCGTCCTGACGGCCGCCTTCGACCGCGTGGACGGGTTGAGCAATGGCGCCGATGTCCGCATCGGCGGCGTGCGCGTGGGTTCCGTCACCGAGATGCGGATAGACCCGCGCACCTTCCTGGCCGAACTCACCCTCAACGTCCGTTCCGACCTGCAACTGCCACGCGATTCCTCCGCCGAGATCCAGTCGGAATCCCTGCTGGGCGGCCGCTATGTCGCCATCGTGCCGGGCGGGGCGGAGCAGGTGCTGGCCAGTGGCGGGCGCATCACGGACACCCAGGGCTCCATCAGCCTGGAAAGCCTGCTGGGTCGCTTCATCTTCTCCGTGACCCAGATGAACCCGGCCGGCGGCGAGGCCGCGCCGGCGCCCCGATGACCAACCCGCCCGCCATCTGGCCGGGGGCCGATGGCCAGCCCATCGCCTGCCGGGAGAAGCTGAAGGTGCTGGCAGAGAACCACGACGAGGCCGCCCAGATCCTGCAGGACACCTTCGAGGACGCAGTGCTCATGGGCGTGGATGAGGCCGCGATGCGCGAGATCCTGGCCGGGCTGGTGGCCGGGCTGCGCAGCCCGAAGGGGCGGGGGGCATGATGCGCCGCGTGCTGCTGGCCGCCCTGCTCGCGCTGGCGCTTCCCGCCTTGGCCCAGGCGCAGGGCTGGGTGGAGCGCCGCACGGCCGAACTCCAGGCCCTGGACAAGGTGACGGCCCGCATCTCCGTGGTCCGCGCCACGCTGGGCGAGCCGCTGCAGTTCGGCACGCTGACCATCACGCTCCGGGCCTGCCACGCCCGTCCGCCCGACGAGGTGCCCGATGCCGCCGCCTGGCTTGAGATCACCGATTCGCTGAGCCCGCCCAACAGTGGCCCGGTGTTCCAGGGCTGGCTCTTCGCCGCCGCCCCCGCGGTGAACATGCTGGAACACCCGGTCTATGACCTGCGCGTGCTGAGCTGCCGCTAAGGCGGTACGCCCCCTTGTTCCGGCGGCCTGTCGGGGCCACTGTCAGGGGGCGAGGCTGCCCGGTGCGTCAGGCACAGACATCCCCAGGGCCAATACGCAACTCCCGGGAACTGGCGCTGGCCGAACCGTGGTTCGGCTATCTGGTGCCCACCTGCTTATGGCAGGCCTTGGGAGGATGCAGACGCCAACGGCCAGGGTGGCTTCGCGCTAAACCCGGTTCAGCCGCAAAGCGGCTGAACCGGGTTTAGCTTTTTTTCTGCCCTAAGGCGCCGGGCGCGCGCTCCGCGCGCTTGGCTTACGCGCCTTGTGCTGGCGTGCCGGATGGAACTTTCGGTCTGGGCGCGCCGGCCGCTTTGCGGCCGGCGCGTGAGGAAGGGGCGGCGGGCTCCGAGGTTGCGTCGGACCGCGCTCAATCCTTCTCCAAATTCTGCGCGATCCCCTCGATCCGTTCCGCGATTCGCGTCAGGCGCTCGGCCAGCATGGGGTCCTGCTCCTGCGGTGGCAGCTGGATCAGGCCTGGAGGCTGGGCCTGGTGCTGCGCCACCTCGCGCCGCAGCCGCAGCAGGTCCATGCGCAGGTCATTGGCCTCGTCGGCGAAGAGCAGCGCCACATGCAGCAGCATCCGCGATTCGCTGAGCTGCCCGCCCATCGAGCGGATCAGGCGCACCTTCTCCTCGATCTGCGCGATCAGGTCCTGGACATGGCCTTCCTCGCCATCCTTGCAGCCGATGGTGTGGCTGTAGCCATTCACCCGGACATTCACCTGGCCCATCGGCCCCTCCATGCTGCTGGCGGCCCCGCGCGGGGCCGCGTCCTTGTCGCCGTTCAGCCTTCCGGCTCGTCCAGCGCCCCGCGGAGCCGGACCAGCGTGTCGTCCAGCTGGGCCGAAAGCGCCTCCAGCTCCGCGCGCGGGACGGTATCGCCCGCTTCGGCATGGGCCGCCGCCTCGCGCAGCCGGGCGGCACGCCAGGCCTCCAGGGCGCCGGCGAGCCGTTCCACCGCGGCTTCAAGTCGTTCGGCCGCCAGCATGTTCATGTCCTTCGCGGCCAAGCCCGTCTCTCCACGCCCATGCCTCGCTGGGCCCATTCCCCACCGGATGCCGCCCTGTGGGAAAACCCTTGCGGAAAGCGTTGACATGCCAGGGAAGCAGGGTCAACCGCGTTGCAGCATGCTCCCTCCCGCGGCCCTTGCCCCCTGCGTCATCATCCACGGCGCGCCTGAGTTGGCCGCCGTGCTGGCGCTGGCGGGGGAGAGGCCGCCCCGCCTGCTCTCGGCGCCCGGGGCCGCCGGCTCATGGGGGGTGGGCGGGTTTCGCGCGCTGCTGCAGGCGCATGGCGCCCTGCCTCTGGGCATTCTCGACGCGGCCGACGCGCCGGGTCATGCCCTGGCGGCCCTGCGCGTGGGCTTCCGGGCCGTGGTGCTGGACCCCGCGGTCCCGGCCTTCCCGTCCCTGGCGGTGCTCTTCGCCAGCGAGGGCGCCACGCTGATACCGGAGGCCCCGCCCGCGCTCGATCTCGCCAGGGTGCAGTTGCACAAACTGCAGGGCCGGGCGCATCTCGCGCGGTGGCTCGGGCTTCCCCGCACACCTGATCTGGCCTAACACCCGGCAAACAGGCCGATTGCCCCCGAAAGGACATGCGATGAAGCTGACCCCGCAGGTGAAGAAGATCCTCTCCTGGTATGAGAGCGACAACCCCGGCACCAAGGCGAATCTCGCCCGCATCCTGATGACGGGCCGCCTGCGCGGCACCGGCCGCATGGTGATCCTGCCCGTGGACCAGGGCTTCGAGCACGGCCCGGCCCGCAGCTTCGCCTCCAACGCCGCGGCCTATGACCCGCACTACCTCTTCGACCTGGCGATTGATGCGGGGCTGAACGCCTATGCCGCGCCGCTGGGCATGATCGAGGCGGGTGCCTCCACCTATGCCGGCTGCATCCCCACCATCCTGAAGGTGAACAGCAGCAACAGCCTCTCCACCACCAAGGACCAGGCCGTGACCGGCACGGTGGCGGATGCGCTGCGCCTCGGCTGCTCGGCCATCGGCTTCACCATCTACCCGGGCAGCGAATACCAGTTCGAGATGATGGAAGAGCTGCGCGAACTGGCCGCCGAGGCCAAGGATGCCGGCCTCGCCGTCGTCGTGTGGTCCTATCCGCGCGGCCCCATGCTGGACAAGGTGGGCGAGACCGCCCTCGACATCTGCGCCTATGCCGCGCACATGGCGGCGCTGATGGGGGCCCACATCATCAAGGTGAAGCCGCCCACCGACGCCATCAGCCTCGAGGCCGCCAAGAAGACCTATAAGGACTTCCCGGTGGAGGTGTCCGACGGCGCGGCGCGAATCGCGCACATCGTGAAGGCCTGCTTCAACGGACGGCGCCTCGTGGTGTTCTCGGGCGGCGAGACGGCGGGTGCCGACAGCCTGCTCACCTCGGCCCGCGCCATCCATGCGGGCGGCGGCAATGGCTCGATCGTGGGCCGCAACGCCTTCCAGCGTCCGCGCGAGGAAGCGCTGAAGCTGCTCTCCGACATGATCGACATCTACAAGGGCAAGGCCTGATCCAAGGCCGGGCCGAGTGCCGGGGGGCGCGGATTCCGCGCCCCCTTTTTCATGTCCGCTACTCGATGCGGATGTTCGCCTCCCGCACGAGCCGGCCCATGGTGGCGCGGCCTTCGGTGACATAGCGGGCAAACTCGGCGGGGCTGCTGCCCACGGGCACCGCGCCGATCTGGGCGAGGCGCTGCGCCACCTCGGCATCCTCCAGCGCGTTCCGCAGGGCGGCGTGGATGGCGGCGATGGCGGGCTCGGGCGTGCCGGCGGGGGCGAAGAGGCCCGTCCATTCCGACAGCTCCACCCCCTGGATGCCCAGCTCCGCGAAGGTGGCCAGTTCCGGCGCCAGCGCCACGCGCTGCGGTGCCGAGAGCGCGATGAACCGCGCCCGCCCGCCTTCCACGACGGGCTTGGCCGAGAGGAGGGTGATGAAGACGCCGTCCAGCGTGCCGCCCGCCAGGTCCCGCGCCGCCGCGGCGCCGCCGCGATAGGCCACATGGGTCAGTTCCACCCCCGCCGCGCGCGAGAGCATGGCCAGGCCCAGATGCCCCGCCGTCGCATTGCCCTGGGTGCCGATGTTCAGCGGCTGGCGCCGGGCCAGGGCCACGAATTCCTCCAGCGTCCGCACCGGCAGGTCGGCCTTGACGGCCAGCACCTGAGGGAAGGTCACGACCTGCGAGATGGGGGTGAAGGCCGTGCTGTAGTCGAAGGGCAGCCCCTGCAGGAGCGAGGGGTTCACGATGTGGCTGGAGGCGTCCATCAGCAGCGTCTGGCCATCGGCCGCGGCGCGCGCCACCTCGCCCGCGCCGAGCGAGCCGCCCGCGCCGGTGCGATTCTCGACGGCGATGGGCTGGCCCAGGCGCTCACCCATGCGGGGTCCCAGGGTGCGGGTGCTGCTGTCCGCCGCGCCGCCGGCCGAGAAGGGCACGATCATGCGGATGGGGCGGTTGGGGCTCCAGCCTTGGGCGCTGGCCGTGCCGGCGGCGAGCAAAGCGGGCAGGGCGAGGGAAAGGCGGCGGGTCAGCATGGGTGTCCTCCCGGTCATGCAACGGATTACCGGTCAGAAAGCCGCGTGGCCCCGCCCCGTCAAGCCGCATCGCTTCGCTGGCCGCTGAAACCGTGGGGTGCGGCGCGGGGTAGCAGGGGGTCATGACCGACCTGATCGCCATCGCGCTCGTCTTTCTCCTGGCCGGCTTCGTGAAGGGGGTGATCGGGCTTGGCCTGCCCACCATCGCCATGGGGCTGCTGGGGCTGATCCTGGGGCCGGCCCATGCGGCGGCCCTGCTGCTGCTGCCCTCCTTCGTGACGAACCTGGTGCAGATGGGCCCGCCGGCGGCGGCGGTGGCCATGGCGCGACGGCTCTGGCCCATGTTGCTGGGAGTGGCGTTCGGCACCGCGCTGGGCGGCTGGCTCTGGGGCGGTTTTGGCGGGCGGCTCGGTGCCGTGCTGCTGGGCGTGGCGCTGATGGCCTATGGCGCGCTGGGGCTGCTCGCCTGGCGGCCCGCCTGGCCGGCGCGGGCGGGGCTGCCGGTGGGGGTGGCCACAGGCGCGCTGACGGCGGCCACGGGTGTCTTCGTCCTGCCGGCCGTGCCGTGGCTGCAGGCCCAGGGGCTGGGGAAGGAGGGGCTGGTGCGGGCGCTGGGCGTGTCCTTCACCGTCTCCACCCTGGCGCTGGGCGGGCTGCTGGGCGGGGCAGGCCTGCTGGAGGGCGGGCTGCTGCTGGCCTCGCTGCTGGCGCTGGCCCCCGCGCTGGCCGGGCAGTGGCTGGGCGCGCGGCTGCGCCACGCCCTGCCCGAGGCACGCTTCCGGCAGGTCTTTTTCCTGGGGCTGGCCGGGCTGGGGGCGGCGATCGCGCTGCGCTGACGGCGGATAATGCCCACGAATTCTTCACCTTCCGGATGCGAGGCTGGCGTCCAAGGAGAATTCGCATGCAACGCTTCGCCCTGTTCCGCTTCAAGAGCCTCGGCACCAGCCTCGCGCTGGCCATGACGCTGGTCGCCTTCCTGGCCTGTGCGGGCTTCGCGGCCGTGCTGCTGGTGAACCAGCGCGCCTCGCTCGATGAGGACACCGAACGCCGCCTCGCCAGCGCCCGCTCCGGCTTCGAGACCGCGCTGGCCGCCGAGGGGCGCGAGGTGCTGACGGCCTCCGAAATTCTCGCCGCCCTGCCGGCCGTGACCCAGGCCGTTGTCGCGCGCGACCGCGACGCCCTGCTGACCCTGCTGCGCGATGGCCAGGTGGCGGCGCAGGCGCGCGGCCAGCGGCTGAACGTGCATCTGCCGCCCGCGGTGAACCTGCTGCGCGTGTGGCGGCCCGAGCAGCATGGCGACGACATCGCCTCCCGCCGTCGCACCGTCGTGCAGGCCGCCGCCACCGGCCGCAGCGTCGCGGGGCTGGAGGTCGGCGCGGCCGAGGTCTCCCTCTTCGGCGTGGCGCCCATCCGGGCCGGTGGCCAGGTGGTCGGCACCATGGACGTGGCGCTGGGCCTGACGCCGGAGGTGCTGGGCCGCCTGCGCGACGCGGCGGGGCTCGACTTCACCCTCTATCGCCGCACGGCCGATGGCACCGCGCGCATCGGCGGCGGCCTGCCCGGCGCGCCCGATGGCACGCTGGACGCCGCCGCGCGCCAATCCATCCTGGGCGGTGGGGAGTTGCGCCGCGAGGCCCGGGCAGGTGGCCGGGACTTCGCCATCCTGGCCGTGCCGCTGCGGGACTTCGCCGGCCAGCCCATCGGCACGGTGGAATTCGCCTATGACCTCTCCGCGAAGGCGGCCGCGTTCCAGACCGCCCTGCGCTCGGTGGGGCTGACCGCGCTGGTCATGCTGCTGCTGGCCGCCACCGCCGGTCTGCTCTTCGCGCGCGGCCTGAGCCGTCCGCTCAAGGGCATGACGGTGGCGCTGGAAGGCCTGGCCGCGGGCCGGCTGGATGCCAGCGCCGCGGGGGCCGAGCGCCGCGACGAGATCGGCGGCATGGCCCGCGCCTTCGCCACCCTGCGCGCCGCGCTGGTGGAGGCCGAGCGCCTGAAGGCCGCCCAGGCCGAGGCCGAGGCGCGCCTCGCCGCCAGCCGGGCCGAGGCCACCGCCGCCACGGCGGCCGAGGTGGAGGGCTCGCTCTCCGGTGTCACCGGCGCGTTGACCGAGGCCGGCGCCCGGCTGGCCGAGGCGAAGTCGCGGCTGGAAGAGACCTCGCTGCGCTCGGGCGCGGCCAGCCAGGACGCGGCGCAAGGCGCCGGCATGGCGGCCGAGAATGTGCGCGCCGTCGCCGCGGCGGCCGAGGAACTGGCCGCCTCCACCAGCGAGATCGGCCGGCAGGTGAGCGAGGCCGCGCGGGTCGCCTCCGAGGCCAGCCAGCAATCGCGCGAGACGGACGCCAAGGTGCAGACGCTCACCGAGGCCGCGAGCCGCATCGGCGATGTCGTGCGCCTCATCAACGGCATCGCGGGCCAGACGAACCTGCTGGCGCTGAACGCGACCATCGAGGCCGCCCGCGCCGGCGACGCCGGCAAGGGCTTCGCGGTGGTGGCCAGCGAGGTGAAGAACCTGGCCGGCCAGACCGCCCGCGCCACGGAGGAGATCGGCGGGCAGATCACCGCCATGCAGGCCGCCATGGAGGCCGCGGTCAGCGCCGTGGCCGATATCGCCAGCACCATCCAGCGGCTGGACGGCATCACCACCGCCATCGCCGGCGCCGTGGAGGAGCAGGGCAGCGCCACGCGCGAGATCGCGCGTTCGGTGCAGGAGGCGGCGGCGGGCACCTCGCTCGCTTCCACCGCGGCCGAGCGCGTGGCCGGCGAGGTGGATGCCGCGCGCGGCGCCGTGCAGGGCGTGGGCGAGGCCATCGGCCTGATCGGCGAGCAGTCGGGCCGGCTGGACGCCGAGGTCGGGGCGCTGGTGCGGCGGCTGCGGGCGGCATAGCTCCACCATCCGGTGCTTGCCGCGCCGGGCGGCAGGCGCCACACAGGCGGCATGGATGACCGTTGCCGCCTCTATCTCATCACCCCGCCGCGCCTCGATGCGGGCTTCGAGGCGCGGCTGGAAGCGGCGCTGGAGGGCGGCGACGTCGCCTGCCTGCAGCTGCGGCTGAAGGATGCCCCGCGCGAAGAAGTCATCCACTGGACGCGTCGCCTCATGCCCATCGCCCAGGCGCGGGACGTGGCCTTCCTGCTCAACGATGACGCGCCGCTAGCCGCCGAACTGGGTTGCGACGGCGCGCATCTCGGCCAGTCCGATGGCGACCATGCGGGGGCGCGGATGCTGCTCTCGGGGCGCATCCTGGGCATCACCTGCCATGCCTCCCGCCACCTCGCCATGAATGCCGGGGAGATGGGGGCGGATTATGTCGCCTTCGGCGCCTTCTTCCCCACCAGCACCAAGGAGACGCAGCATGTGGCGGATCTCGAGCTGCTGTCCTGGTGGAGTTCGGTGATGGAAATCCCCGCCGTCGCCATCGGCGGCATCACGGTGGAGAATTGCGCGCCGCTGGTGCAGGCGGGGGCGGATTTCCTGGCCGTCGTGGGTGCCGTCTGGAACCATCCGGAAGGACCGGCGGCGGGCGTGGCCGCCATGAACGCCGCCATCGCCGCGGCGCTTGTGGAGGCCCCCGCCCGTGGAACTTGAATACGAAACGGCCGACGTCTTCACCACCACCCGCTTCGGGGGCAACCCGCTCGCCGTGGTCCATGGCGCCGAGGCGCTGGACGGCGCGCGCATGCAGGCTATCGCGCGGGAGTTCAACCTGTCGGAGACGGTGTTCGTCCTGCCCTCGGGCGTGGCCGATGCGCGGCTGCGGATCTTCACCCCGGGCCAGGAGGTGCCCTTCGCCGGCCACCCGAATGTCGGCACCGCGGTGCTGCTGGCCAGGCGCATGGAAGGCGCGCCCGCGACGCTGCGGCTGGAGCAGCAGGCGGGCATCGTCACCGCCTGGATCAGCCGCAACGCCGCCGGCATGCCCACCGCCGCGGAGATCGAGGCGCCGCTGCCCCTGCAACTCGGCGCCAATCTGGACCCCGGTGAGGTGGCCCTCTGCGCCGGCCTGCCACCCGGGGCCATACATCTGAACGGCCACCCGCCCATCGAGGCGGGCTGCGGCCTGCCCTTCGCCATCGCGGAGGTGGAGGATGTGGCGACCCTCGCCGACGCCACGCCCGACACCGCGGCTTTCCGCCGCCACCTCTCCCGCACCGGCGCGCTGCTGTTGCACGCGCCGCTGGGCCTGGGCCGGCGGCGCGTGCGGATGTTCTCGCCGCTGGACGGCATCGGAGAGGACCCGGCCACCGGCAGCGCCAATTGCGCGCTGGCCGGGCTGCTGCTGGCGGTGGCGGGCGGCAGCGTGCTGAATCTGGAGGTGGAACAGGGTGTGGAGATGGGCCGCCCCAGCCTGCTGCACCTGGCCGCGCGGCGTGACGCGGACGGCGCCATCCGGGTGCGGGTCGGCGGCGGGGTGGTGCCCGTCGCGCGCGGCACCATCTGGGTGTGATGGAGGAGATCGATTTCTTCCGGGCCCTGCACCGGCCCGGCACCATCCTCGACATCGGCGCCCATGACGGGCTGCTGACCGCGCCCCTGGCCGAGTTGCCCGGCGCCCATGTCATCGCCTTCGAACCCCTGCCAAGCGCCATGGCCCGGCTGCGCGAGCGGCTCGGCGCGCACCCGCACGTCACCCTGCGCGCCGAGGCGCTGGGCGCCACCCATGGCGAGGCCACGCTGACGCTGCCCGTGGTGGCGGGCGAGGCGGCGGAGCAATGGGCGAGCCTCGCCAAGACCTATGCGGGCCATGCCGGCGTCACCACCGAGCGCCACCCCGTCACGGTCCTGCCGCTGGATGCGCTGGAGCTGACCGACGTCACCGCCATCAAGCTCGATGCCGAGGGCTATGAGGAGGAGGTGCTGCAAGGCGGGCGCGAGACGCTGCGCCGGTGCCGGCCCGCGCTCTCGGTCGAGATCGAGGAACGCCACCGCCCGGGCAGCACCGTGGCCGTCCCGGCGCTGCTGGCCGAATGGGGCTACACGGCCTGGTTCTGGCATGCGGGGCGCCTGCGCCCCTTCGAGGCCTTCGACGCGGCCACCATGCAGGTGGCCAGCCCCGACCCCAGCGTCTTCGCCGCCTCCGACCCCTACATCTTCACCTTCTTCTTCCTGCCTGGCGGGGAGGGGCTGCGGCAGCTTGCCCTGGCGGGATTCCGCACGATGGAGGCCGGAGAAATCCGCTGAAGAGGTAAAGAATTCAACCTGAAATAGAATGTACCGGTCGATTTACCTTGTGAAATTCACTCCGGGCATAAGAAATACCCGGATACAACAAGGAAGGAACGACATGTGCATCTCATGTGAGGGGCCGCGGCTGCCACGGCGAGCAATGTTTGCCACCGGTGCGGGGATGCTTGCCACCTCCCTTGTTTCACCCGCGCTGGCGCAAGGAAATGCTGCCGCGCCGGCCACCCCCGCCGCCGCCCTGCAAGCCCTGGTGGAAGGCAATGCCCGCTATGCCGCCGACCAACCGCGCCGGCGTGACTTCTCCGCGCGCCGCGCCGCCCTCGCCCAGGGTCAGTCACCCTTCGCGGCGGTGCTGGGCTGCGCGGATTCCCGCGTCGCGCCGGAACTCGCCTTCGACCAGAACCCCGGCGACCTCTTCGTGGTGCGCGTCGCGGGCAATTTCGTGACGACGGAGGGGATGGGCAGCCTCGAATTCGGCGCCGCCGTGCTCGGGACGAAGCTGATCCTGGTCCTGGGCCATACGAGCTGCGGGGCGGTCAATGCCACCGTGGACGCGCTGCGCCAGGGCGGCAACGCCCTGCCCGGCAACATCGCCGGGCTGGTCACGGCCATGAACCCGGGCATCGAGCCCGCGATGGCGGGGCCTGGCGGCGATGAGCCGACCCGCCGGGCGCTGGTCTCCAACGTCCGGCACAATGTGCGGGCGCTGGAGACGGCCTCGCCCATTCTGGCGGGGCTGATCTCGCGGGGCGAACTCGCGGTGCGGGGCGGAATCTACGACCTCGCCACCGGGAGGGTCGAGCTGGTCTGAGGTCCTGCCCCCCTTCCGTGCGCTACCGCGCGCGGAAGGGCCGGTGGCAGTCGCCGCAGGCCGCGCCTGTGGCCTGCAGGGCGGCGCCGAAGGCGCGGGCGTCGCCCGACTGCGCGGCGGCGTTCAGCGCTTCGAGGCGCGCGGGGAGGGCGGCGGCGACGCGCTCGAAGGTCGCGCGGTCGGTCCAGATCTCGGGCAGGGCGCGGGTGTCGAGCCCCGCGGTCCCGCGCGCCGTGCCTTCCGGGAAACGGGCGGGGAAGTTCACGAAGAAGGCCTGCACGGCGGCCACCCGCTCGGCGGCCGGGCGGGGGTCGCTACCCGCGCGCGCGATGGCCGCCATGGCCTCCATGTGGGCGCCCACGGCGCGCAGCCCGTCGCGGCGCTCCTGGACGATCTGGGCGGGGTTGGTTTGCGCCGCGGCGGTGCCCAGCAGGGCCAGCAGGCCGAGACCGATGAGGAGTGGCTTTGACATTCGGCTGTCGCTCACAGGTTGAGGCTTTTCATTGCACACCCCCGGCTTGCCCGCCAAGCGCCGTAACGTTAAGAGACCCGCACGGCGCCGGAGTGTAGCTCAGCCTGGTAGAGCACTGTGTTCGGGACGCAGGGGCCGGAGGTTCGAATCCTCTCACTCCGACCAGCCGTTTTCAGACATCCCGCCAGTCATGGCGCCGGGCCTCGAAGGCGTCGCGGCCCAGCATGAACACGGCGGCCGTCCGCGCCAGGATGCGCAGATCCAGCCAGAGCGACCATTCGGAGAGGTAGGCCAGGTCATGCCCCACCACCTCCCGCGCCATGGCCGGGCCCGCGATGGTGCCGGACAGCCCATTGACCTGTGCCCAGCCGGTGATGCCGGGCTTCAGCCGGTGCCGCGCGCCATAGCCGGGCACGATCTCTTCCATCGGCACCCCTGCCACCTCGATGCCGGGGACGTGCGGGCGGGGGCCCACGAAGCTCATCTCGCCGCGCAGCACGTTGATGATCTGCGGCATCTCGTCGATGCAGGTCGCGCGCAGGAAGGCGCCCACGCGGGTGATGCGGCGGTCGCCCTCGCGCACGCCGCGGCGCCCGTCATCGGCCGGGTCCACGCGCAGGGTCCGCAGCTTCAGCACCTCGAAGGGCCGGCCGAACTGGCCCACCCGCCGCTGGCGGAACAGGACGGGCCCGGGGCTCTCCAGCCGGATCGCGATGGCGGCCACCACCAGGATCGGCATCACCACCATGGCCAGGGCGGCCGCCAGAAGCTTGTCCACCGCCTCCTTCACCAGGATGGCGGCGCCCGGCACGGGCGCGCGCACCAGGCGCAGCGCCGGCCGCCCGGCGATGAGCGGGCGTGGCGCCCCCTGCGGCGCGGCGTTGTCGCCCCCCAGCATGACCATCACGTCGGAGGAGAGCCACTGCACCTGCTGGATCACGCGCAGGATGTCTATGGCGCGGCGCATCGGCAGCGCGATGACGATGACGTCAATCCGCTCCCGCGCCGCGAGTCCCGCCAGCACGCGCACATCGCCGCACACCGGCACGCCATGCAGGGCGGCGGGGCGGCGCGTCGCGTCGCGGTCGTCGAAGATGCCCACCAGGTCGGGCGGTTCGGAATTCTCGGGCGCGGTCAAATCCGCGATCAGCCCCTCCGCCTCCTCGGTGGCGCCGATGATGGCGATGCGCCGCCGCAGCCAGCCCTGCCGCACGCCGACCTGCGCGGCCGCGGAGACGAGCAGGCGGGACGCCATCAGCAACATGCCCGCAAGCGCCGGCCACAGCACAAGGGCGTGGGTGGCCTGGCCCCCCAGCGCGGCCAGCGACAGCAGCGCGGCCGCGAGGCCGACCAGTGCCGGATAGGCCATGGCCTCCAGCACGGTCCAGGGCAGGCGCATCATCTGGCCCAGATGGACGGGCCCGAAGGCGCGCATCAGCAAGACGGTCATCACCGGCAGGAGGAAGGCGATGAGCGCGGCCTCCAGCGGCGAGAAGGCGAGCGGCGTCGGCCCCGCCCGCGTCCAGACGAGGCCGGCGAGGGCGAGGGCCAGCAGGTCGGCGAACCCCGCCATCTGGCGCAGCAGCGCCACCGGCGAGGCGCCGCCGGCCGAGGGCGGCGCGGCGATGCCGGTCGCGGACAGGATTTCGGACAGTGGGCCCTCCCCCGAGGCGTGAACCTCAAGTGGAGGATAGCGCGCTTCCGACAAAGGAACAGCCTCGCGGCGCGGCAATGCTCGGCGAATGCTTGTCCGGGCCCCGCGCGCGGCATAAACTCGAGGTAACGGAAGAGGGCGCGTCGCCCGGCTTTCGTCGCATTGCCCGCCATGGCCCTGATGGCCGACATCCTTTGCTGGGGACATCGCGTTTGGCCACCCTGCGGATCGGTACCCCGGGCTTCACCCCACGCCCTTCGGCGGGCTGGTCGCGCCGCCATGGCTGGTGGGCGACGGCGCGCTGGCATGCCCCCTGGATGCTGGTGGCGCTGCTGCTCCCCCCGGCGCTGGCCATCCTGCTTGCCACGCGCGTGCCGCCCCTGCACGAGGCCGAGATGCTGCTGCGCCTGGA
The DNA here is from genome assembly GCF_017311575.1 of Roseococcus thiosulfatophilus. Lineage (GTDB taxonomy): Bacteria > Pseudomonadota > Alphaproteobacteria > Acetobacterales > Acetobacteraceae > Roseococcus > Roseococcus thiosulfatophilus. Next base: position 153,266 of record NZ_JAFFQY010000033.1, on the reverse strand, counting down.
CGCGCCGCAGGAAGCCCTGGCCGAGGCCGCCCTGCTGCGTGAGCAGGCGCCCCGCGTGACCGATGCGACCGCCGGCCCGCCACGTATGGACATCCTGGCAGAGGGGCGGGTGCTGCGCCTCGTCCTGCCGCACCCCGACCCTGCGGCCGCCACGGCGCAGGTCGAAGCGATGGTCCGCGCCTGGCTTACAGCCCGTGAGAGGTTCTGGTCCGACGCCGAGGCCACGCGCCTCGCGGCCCGGCTCGCCGCCCTGGAGGAGGAGGCGCGCGCCACCACCGCCCGCCTGGGCGCGCTCGACCTGGAGCGGGAGGCCGCCGCCGCCATCGCGCACCGCCAGCGCCTGGCCGAGCGGCTGGACGCCCTGGCCGCCCAACGCGCGGCCGCGACAGGCCGCCTGGCCGCCGCCGAGGCCGCGCTCGCCGCCCAGCCCGGCCGCGTGCTGGGCGCCGTGGAGCGCAGCAACGCGCCCCTGGTGGAGGAACCCCGCACCCTGCTGACGCGCCTGCTGGCCGAGCGCGCCCGCATGCGCGCCCAATACCAGCCCGACGCGCCCATGCTGGCGGAGCTGGAGGCACGCATCACCGACGCCCGCCGCGCCCTGGCCCAGGCGAGCGGCCAGCGTGTCGAGACCGCGCGGGAGGAACGCAACCCCCTGCTGGACGGGCTGGCGGGCCAGGTGCTGGACGCGCGCATCGCCCGCGATGCCCTGGCCGAGGAAATCGCCGAAACCACAAGGCTCCGCGCCGAGGCGGAGGCCCGTGCCGCCGCGCTCCTGGCCGCCCTGGAACCCGGCCGCGAGCGCGCCGCCCTGGCCGCGCGCCTCGCCGCCCGGCCGGTGCAGCAGGCGGCCCCGGTGGGTGTGCCGGAGGCCGCGACCCTGCGTCCCGGCACCACCCATCCCGGCCGGCTCTGGGTCGCGGCCGGTGTGGCGCTGGGCCTGCTCTGCGCCCTGTTGCTGGGCGCGCTGCTGACCCGCTGGCGCGCCGTCTTCCTGCACCCGGCCGAGGCCGAGCGCGCCACCGGCCTTGCCGGGCTGGGCGCGATGCCGGCGCAAGGCCGGGCCGGCACACCCCTCGCCATCGCGAGCCTCGCCGTGCAACTGCTGGACGGCGCGCCGCCCGGCCACGCCCAGATGGTGCAATTCCTCGGCACCGCCGCCGGGGATGGGCGGGACGCCGCCGCCCGCGCCCTAGCGGTGGAACTGGCGCGTACCCACGGGCTGTCGGTGGCGCTGATTGACCTGGATGGCGATGGCCGCCGCCACCTCGCTACGCTGGGCGACCCGGCGCAGCCACCCATTCCCTCGCCCGAGGGCGTTTTCGCCCATGCGACCGGGGTGCCGCGCCTCTGGGTCACCTACCAGCGGCGCGAGGCCGCGCTGATGACGCCCCACGCGCTGGAGGCGGGCGTGCTGCACATGGCCGACCGGCTGCGGTCCGCCTTCGACGTCTGCGTGCTGATCGGTGGCAAGGAGATGGACCACTATGCCCGACGGCGCCTCTCCGCGCTGGTGGACGGCAATATCCTGGTGGTGGGGTGCGGCCGCACGCGCGGGCCGGCGGCCCAGGAGATGATCGGCCAGGTGCAATCCGGCGGCGGGCGCTTCTTCGGCCTGTTCTGGACGGAAGGCGCGCGGACGGCATGAGGCGCGCCCTGCTGGTCCTGCCCCTGCTGGCCGCCTGCACCGGGCAGGAGATCCGCGTGCAGCAGCAGCGGCCCGAGGGCTTCACCGCCTGGACCGACGCGCCCCCCGTCTATCGCTTCGGCCCCGGCGACCGGCTGAACGTCCGCTTCCGCCTGACGCCCGAGTTGAACGAGGCGGCGCTGGTCGGCCCCGACGGCACTATTGCCCTGCGGGCCGCCGGGCGGGTGCGGGTGGGCGGCCTTTCGCCCGCCGAGGCGGAGGCCGCCATCGCCCAGGCCTCGCGCCGCCTGCTGCTGAACCCCGAGGTCAGCGTGGCCTTTGACGAGACCGCCGCCAACCAGGTCTTCGTGGGCGGCATGGTGGAGCGCTCCGGCGCCTTCCCGCTGGTGGGCCGTCGCGGCGTGCTGGAGGCCATCATGCTGGCCGGCGGCTTCACGCCGGAGGCGCGGATGAACGAGGTGGTGCTGATCCGCCGCGACCCCGACAACCGCCCCATGCTCCGCACCGTGAACCTGCAGGGCTTCGCCGCGCGGGCGGAGGCCGACGTGCCGCTCTTTCCGGGCGACATCGTCTTCGTGCCGCGCAGCCGCATCGCGGAGGTGGCCAATTTCGTGGACCAGGCCATCAACCGCACGCTGCCCTTCTCGCGGGGGTTCAGCTACACCATCAACCGTGGCGCCACGGCCGGGACGTTTTGACCGACCGGGTGATGCTGGGGGTGATCGGCCTCGCCCCCCTCGACACGGAGGGCGCGCTGGCCGCCCTTGCGGCGCGCGACCCGGCCGCGCCCTTCGCCTATGTCGTCACCGCCAATGCCCAGCATCTGGCCTTGCTGGCCGAGCCCGCGCACCCCCTGCGCGCCGCCTATGACGCGGCCTGGCTGCGGCTGAATGACAGCCGGGTGCTGTCCCGCCTGCATCGCCTCGCCACCGGAGAGGGCTTTCCTGTGGCGACGGGCAGCGACCTGACGCGGCTGCTCTTCGAGCGGGTGATTGCGCCCGGGGATGCGCTGGTGCTGGTGGGGGGCGATGCCTTGCTGGCCGAGGCGCTGCGCGCACGCTTCGGCCTGACGGCGCTGCATTTGCATGTCCCGCCCATGGGTTGGGCGGCGGACCCTGCCGCCGTGCAGGCGGCGCTGGATTTCGTGCGGGCGCACCCGGCGCGCTTCGTCTTCGTCATCACCGGCGCGCCCGCTTCGGAAACCTTCCTCCAGCGCCTCGCCATCGAGCCGGGGCTGACGGGCACCGGCCTCGCCGTCGGCAGCGCGCTGCGTTTCCTGGTGGGGCAGGTGCGGCGCGCGCCGGTCTGGATGCAGCGGGCGGGGCTGGAGTGGCTGTTCCGCCTGCTCAGCGAGCCGCGCCGGTTGTGGCGGCGCTACCTGGTGGATTCGATGCCTGCGGTGGGCATCGCCCTGCGCCTGGCCCTCAGGCGGCGCCAGCGGGGCTGACCCGCGGCGCCCAGAGCTTCGACAGCGTCGGGTAGAACAGCATGACGAGCCCCAGCGTCATGATCCCGCCCACCAGCCAGTTGGAGAAGAACACGGCCAGCGAGCCTTCGCTCAGCAGCAGGGACTGGCGGAAGCTCTCCTCCGTGCGGTCGCCCAGCACCAGTGCCAGCACCAGCGGTGCCAAGGGGTAGTCCAGCTTTTTCATCACGTAGCCGATCACGCCGAAGATCAGCATCAGCACCACGTCGAACTCGGCCGAGTTCACCGTATAGGCGCCGATGGCGCAGACCATCAGGATGATGGCGGCGATGATGGAGAAGGGCACGCGCAGGATGGCCGCGAACCAGGGCACCGCCGCCAGCACGATGATGAGGCCCACGATGTTGCCGAGATACATGGAGGCGATGAGCCCCCAGACGAAATCCTTCTGCTCGACGAACAGCATGGGCCCCGGCTGCAACCCCCACATGATGAGGCCGCCCAGCAGCACGGCGGCGGTGGGCGAGCCCGGGACACCCAGCGAAAGCATGGGCAGCAGGGCCGAGGTGCCGGCCGCGTGCGCCGCCGTCTCGGGCGCCACCACGCCCTCCATGCGGCCGCGCCCGAAGCTGTCCTTGTCCTTCGCCATCCGCCGCGCCACGCCATAGGACATGAAGGAGGCCGGCGTGGCGCCCGCCGGCGTGATGCCCATCCAGCAGCCGATCAGCGAGGAGCGGATGAACAGCGCCCAGTGCCGCGGCAGCTCGGCCCAGGTGCGCAGCACGGTGCCGAGGGTGATGCGCGCCTTCGCCCCCTTGAACCGCAGCCCTTCCTCGATGGACTGGAAGATCTCGGACAGGCCGAAGAGGCCGATCACCACCACCAGGAAGTCAATGCCACGCATCAGCTCCATGGAGCCGAAGGTCATCCGCAACTGGCCCGTGACGCCATCCATGCCCACACCGGCCAGCAGGAAGCCGAACATCATCGCCGCCAGCGCCTTCAGCGGCGACCCGCGCGCCAGGCCGATGAAGCAGGCAAACGAAAGAAACATCACCGCGAAGAATTCCGGCGGGCCGAATTGCAGCGCGAACTGCGCGACGAGCGGGGCGAGGAAGGTGATCATCACCACCGCGATGAAGGCGCCCACGAAGGAGGAGGTGAAGGCCGCTGTCAGCGCCTCCCCGGCGCGCCCCTGCTGCGCCATCGGGTAGCCGTCGAAGGTGGTGGCGACCGACCAGGGCTCACCCGGGATGTTGAACAGGATGGAGGTGATGGCCCCCCCGAACAGCGCGCCCCAGTAGATGCAGGAGAGCAGGATGATGGCGCTGACCGGCGGCAGGGTGAAGGTCAGCGGCAGCAGGATGGCGATGCCGTTGGCCCCCCCCAGCCCCGGCAGTACGCCGATGAGCACGCCGAGCACGATGCCCGCCACCATCAGCAGCAGGTTTTCCCATTGGAGCGCGACGGCGAAGCCGTGGCCCAGGAGCTGGATCTCTTCCATGTCGGTTCCCGCGGCGCGCGCCCGTCAGGCCGCGCGCGGGGTGTCCGCGCGCCGGGTGGGGCCGTTGCTGGAGGGCGAGGTCAGTAGCCGAGCGCGGTCTCGAGCGGCCCCTTGGGCAGGGCGACCAGGAACCAGATCTCGAAGATGACGAAGGAGACGAGGGCGGCGGCGGCCCCGGACAGCATCGAGGTCACCATCCGGAATTCGCCGAAGCGCCGCATGAAGAAGCCCACCAACACGGCGGAGCTGACATAGATGCCCACCAGCGGGATCACGGCCACATAGATGGCGGTCGGCACGAAGACCTGCGCCACCAGCGCCAACTGCCCCCAGGTGGCGAAGCGCGGCCCGCGCGCGCCGCGCCGGTGGTCGCGCAGCGCGACCACCAGGTTGCCCAGGCTCGCCAGCGCCAGGATGGCGCCGAGCCAGAAGGGGAAGTAGCCCGATTGCGGGCCATCCGCCCCCCAGCCCGCGCCGATGCGGAGGCTGTCCATCATGCCGATGCCGCCCGCCGCCATCAGCACGACGGCGGTCGCGATTTCCATGCCACGTTGGCTCGGGCCACGCTCGGCGGCCGCCTCGGCGCTGGGGATGAGGACGCTGTCCTGGGTGGTGATGCTCATCGTCTCAGCCCCCCGCCGCCAGGAAGCCCGCTTCGCGCATCAGTGTGCGGTGGCGTTCCTCCTCGCGGGTCAGCCATTCGGCGAAGGGCGCGCCGGTCAGGCTGGTGGTGTTGAAGGCGCCCTGGGCCATCAGTTCGCGCCATTCGGGCGTTTCGGAGACGCGTTCGAGCAGGTTCACCCAGAAGGCGGTCTGCGCGGGGGTGATGCCGGGCGCGCCGAAGATGCCGCGCAGCATCAGGTATTCCACGTCCAACCCGCTTTCCTTGCAGGTCGGGATGTCCTGCCAACCCATGCTCTCGGTGACACGGCCCTCGCCCGGCAGGCGACGGCTGTCGAAGACGCAGAGGGGGCGCAGCGTGCCGGCGCGCCAATGCGTCACGGCCTCGATCGGGTTGTTCACCGTGCTGTCGATGTGCCGGCCGACCAGCTGCGTCGCCACCTCGCCGCCGCCCCGGAAGGGCACATAGGTGAAGGTGGCGCCCGTAGCGCGCTGCAGGGCGACGGTGATGATCTGGTCTTCCTGGCGAGAGCCGGTGCCGCCCATCCGCAGGCGCCCGGCGCGCGCGGCCTCCACGAACTGCGCCACGTTCTGCCAGGGGCTCTCGGCATTCACCCAGAGCACGAATTCGTCCAGCGCCATCATCCGGATGGGCGTCAGGTCGCGCCAGGAGAACGGGATGCCGGTGGACATCGGCGTGGTGAACAGGTTCGACAGGCTGATGATCAGCACATGCGGGTTGCCGCGGCTGTTGCGCGCCTCGAGGAAGCCCTCGGCGCCCGCGCCGCCCGCCTTGTTCACCACCATGATGGGCTGGCGCATCAGGCTGTGCTTGCTGACGATGCCCTGAATGACGCGGGCCATCTGGTCCGCGCCGCCGCCCGTGCCGGCGGGAACAAGGAACTGCACCGGGCGCTGCGGCTGCCAGGCGGCCTGCGCCAGAGCAGAGGGGGCCAGGGCAGGGGTGGCGAGGGCGGCGACACCCAGCCCGGCGCCCATTGCGGCAAGCTGACGACGGCGAAGCATCATGGTCGGGGCCCTTTCTCGCTGGCCCTTTGAAAATGCCGTAAAGTCCGCCCGGTGGAAGGGCTTCGTTTTGCAAAGGTGTCAACTTGATGTGAAGCAATGAAAATTCTGAAAATCGGCCGGCTCGACTTTTCGCTTTAGTGAAATGATCCCATGCTTTCTGGAGTTTCGTTTGAGGACATCGCATTGGCCATGACATCCGCGACCCGTCTTTCCGACCTCCTGGCGCGCGGCGCCGCCGAAGCACCGGCGCTTCGTGCCCCCGGTCGTCCGGCCCTGACCCATGGCGCGCTGCGCGACCTCGCCGCCCGCACCGTGGCCACCCTGAACGGGCGCGGCATCGGCCGGGGCGAACGCGTGGCCATCGTGCTGCCCAACGGGCCCGAGATGGCGGCTTCCTTCCTCTGCATCGCGGCGGGTGCCTGCACCGCGCCGCTCAACCCCGCCTACAAGCAGGACGAGTTCGCCTTCTACCTGGAGGACCTCAAGCCCCGCGCCCTGGTGGTGCAGCGGGGCGTCGAGACCTCCGCCCGCGCCGCCGCCGAGGGGTTGGGCATTCCCGTGCTGGAACTGGTGCCGGGCGAAGCCGCCGGCGATTTCACCCTGGAGGGCGGCACCCCCGGCACCGCCGCCCGCCCCGGCATGGGCGACGCCGAGGATGGGGCGTTGGTGCTCCATACCTCCGGGACCACGGCGCGGCCCAAGATCGTGCCGCTGAGCCAGCGCAACATCTGCGCCTCGGCCGCGCATATTGGCGCCACGCTGGAACTGACCGAGGCGGATGTCTGCCTGAACATCATGCCGCTCTTCCACATCCATGGGCTGATCGCGGCGGTGCTGTCTTCCGTCGCGGCCGGCGGTGCCGTGGTCTGCACGCCGGGCTTCGACGGGATGCGCTTCTTCCGCCTGCTCGAGGAGGAACGGCCCAGCTGGTACACGGCCGTCCCCACCATGCACCAGGTGATCCTGGCCCGCGCCGAGCGCAACGCGGACGTCATCGCACGCGCGCCGCTGCGCTTCATCCGCTCCTCCTCCGCCTCGCTCCCCGGCCCGGTGATGGAGGCGATGGAGAAGGCTTTCGGCTGCCCACTCGTCGAGAGCTACGGCATGACCGAGGCCGCGCACCAGATGGCCTCCAACCCGCTGCGCGGCGCGCGCAAGCCTGGCGCTGTCGGCCTGCCCGCCGGCCCCGAGGTCGCCATCATGGACGAGGACGGCAGGATCCTCCCGCAGGGTGGCATCGGCGAGGTGGTGATCCGCGGCCCCAACGTGACGGCGGGCTACGACAACAACCCCGACGCCAACGCCAAGGCCTTCACGAACGGCTGGTTCCGCACCGGCGACCAGGGGATGCTGGACGCCGATGGCTACCTGGTGCTGACCGGGCGGCTGAAGGAGCTCATCAAGCGCGGCGGCGAGCAGGTGAGTCCGCTGGAGGTGGATGGCGTGCTCTCCGCCCACCCCGCGGTCGCGCAGGCGCTGACCTTCTCCATCCCGCACAAGATGCTGGGCGAGGAGGTGGGGGCCGCCATCGTGCTGCGCGAAGGCCAGGAGGTGAGCGAGCGCGAATTGCGCGACTTCGCGGCCCGCCAGCTTGCGGACTTCAAGGTTCCCCGGAAAATCGTCTTCCTGCCGGAGATTCCCAAGGGCGCCACGGGCAAGCTCATGCGGATCGGCCTGGCGGAGAAGCTGGGGGTGACGGCTTGATGCACGCCCTGGGTCGCGGAGCGGCGGAGCAGCGGAGCGTGAATCCATGGCGATGAAAGTTTGCGTCTTTGGGGCAGGGGCCATCGGCGGGCTGATGGCGGCCAAGCTCGCCGCCGCGGAGGCCGCCGAGGTGACCATCATCGCCCGCGGCCCGCACCTGGCGGCCATGCAGTCGAATGGCCTGAAGCTGATCAGCGAGGGGGCGGAGACGGTGGTGCATCCCCGCTGCGTCGCCACGCCCGAGGAGGCTGGGCCGCAGGACGCCGTCATCATCACTCTCAAGGCCGTGGGGCTGCCGGGTGCCGCGCCGCAGATCGCGAAGCTGCTGGGGCCGGAGACGGCCCTCGTCTCGGCCGTGAATGGCATTCCCTGGTGGTATTTCCACAAGTTTGGCGGCGAGTTCGACGGGCGGCGGGTGGAAAGCGTGGACCCGGGCGGCGAGGTCTCCCGCCTGCTGCCGCCCGAGCGCGCCATCGGCTGCATCGTCTACCCGGCGGCCGAGGTGGCCGAGCCCGGCGTGATCGAACATACCTATGGCGACCGCTTCACCCTGGGCGAGCCGTCCGGGGAGCGCACGGCACGGGTGGAGGCCCTTGCCAAGGCCCTGGTCGCGGCCGGGTTCAAGGCGCCGGTGCGGCCCAAGATCCGCGACGAGATCTGGGTGAAGCTCTGGGGCAACCTCGCCTTCAACCCGATCAGCGCGCTGACCTCGACCACGCTGGATGTCATCACCGCCCCCGGCGAATTGCGGGACCTCGCGCGGGCCATGATGCTGGAGGCGCAGGAAATCGGCCAGGCGCTGGGCGTGCGCTTCGCCATTGATGTGGACAAGCGCATCGCCGGCGCCGCGGAAGTCGGCGCGCACCGCACCTCCATGCTGCAGGACCTGGAGCGCGGGCGGCCCATGGAGGTGGAGGCGCTGCTCGGCGTCATTGTCGAATTCGCGGAACTGACCGGACGCCCCGCGCCCAGTTGCCGCACCGTGCTGGCGCTGCTGCGGGCGAGAGCGCGCGCGGCGGGCTGCCTCTGATGCAGGGCAGGCGTTAACGGTTAACGGTTCACGCGCACGCCGCGATTCCATAAGGTAAGCCAGACTTTCATCTGGAGTGTCGGGCGCGTGGACAATTTGCCTCCGGCGAAACCCGCCCCGGCGCGGGCGGACCCCGTGCGGGGCGCACGGCTGACGGCCTCGCTCGGCCGTCTGGCGCGGATCGGCTTCGCGGTGCTGGTGGTGGGGGCCACCCTGTTCTTCCTGCATGACCGCTTCTCCACTGTGCAGGCGCAGAAGGCGCTGATGGCCGGCCAGGCACTGACCTTGCGCGCCCCCATCGAGGGCCGGCTGGACATGCACCCGCATTTGCCCGGCGCCTGGTTTGGCCAGGGCGACAGCTTCGCGAGCATCGTGAATGAGCGCGTGGACACCCAGCGCCTCGATGAGCTGCGCGCCACGCTGGAGGGGATGGAGGCCGAGGTCGCGGCCCTGGTCAGCCGTATGGAGGCCACCCGCGTGCTGCTCGCCGCCGCGACCGGCACGGCCGACAGCTTTCGCCAGACCCGCCTGGACCAGCTCCGCGCCCGCATCGCGGAGGGCGAGGCGCTGCTGGGCGCCGCCCAGGCCCGGCTGCGCGAGGCCGAGGCCGCCGCCTCACGCGGGGAGCGGCTGCTGCGCCAGGGCATCATCAGCCTCGCCGCCGTGCAGGGGCTGCGGCGGGACCTTGCCGTCGCGCGCGACGAGGCGGCCGCGACGACGGAGCGCGTGGCCTCGCTGCGCGCCGAGGAGGAAGGTGCCCGCCGCGGCATCTTCGCCGCCGACAATGCGAGCGATCGCTCCGTCTCGCAGCAGAACATGGACCGCCTGAGCCTCGCGCTGGTGGAGCTGGAGACGCAGCTCGCCGAACGCCGCGCCCGGCGCGACGCGACCCGCCGCCAGTTGGAGGCCGAGACGGCGCGGGTGGGCGGCTGGCCAATGCGCCCATCGAGACGCCGGAGCCCGCCCTGCTGGCCCGCCTGCTGGTGCAACCGGGCAAGACGGTACGGCCGGGGCAGGAGCTGGCGCGGCTGATTTCCTGCGCCGCCCCCCTCATCACCGCCGAACTGGATGAGCGCGGCTTCCGCCAGACGCATCTCGGCCAGCAGGCGGAGTTCCGGCCCCTGGGCGGCGGGCCCGCCCTGCGCGCCGAGGTGATCCAGCGTGTCGCCCCCAGCTTCACGCCCGGTGAGGCGCGCGCTTTGCCGCAGGTGATCCTGCGCCCCGTGACGCCGCCGGAGGGCTGCGAGACGGGCCGCCTCGGCGCCGTGCATTTCCACTGAGCCATGGACCCGCTGGCGGAAGCCTTCCTGCCCGTGCTGCTGGTGCTGTCACTGGCGGCGTTCCTGCCCTGGATTTCCTCCATCAACCCCTGGGCGCGGTGGGTCGGCGCCTGGCTGACCATCCTGCTGATGGGCCGTTACCTGTTCTGGCGCGCGACCGAGACGCTGCCCGAGCCGGCGCTGGACCCGTTGGCGCTGGGGGCCTGGGCCTTCTTCGTGGTGGAGGTGATCGGCAGCTTCGCGGGCGTGCTGCTGCTGCATGTGCTCTCGCGCACCCTGGACCGCAGCGCGGAGGCCACGGCGCATCCGGTGGAAAGCCACCCCGGCGGCCCGCCGCTCATTGACCTGCTGATTCCGACCTACAACGAGCAGGAGGAGATCCTCTACCGCACCATCGTGGGCGCCATGTCGCAGGACTATCCGCGCTTCCGCGTCTGGGTGCTGGATGACGGCAAGCGCGCCTGGCTGCGCGAGATGTGCGAGAGGCTGGGCGCCAACTACCGCATCCGCGGCGACAACAGCCACGGCAAGGCGGGCAACATGAACGCCACCTTCTGGCACCTCATGACGCTGGACGAGAAGCCGGATGCCATCGGCGTGCTGGACGCGGATTTCGTGGCCACGCCGCTCTTCCTGCGCCGCGCCGCCGCCCTGTTCCATGACCCCAAGGTGGCGCTGGTGCAGACGCCCCAGCATTTCTTCAACCCCGACCCCATCCAACTCAACCTCGGCGACGCCGCGCGCGTGCCGGACGAGCAGCGCTTCTTCTTCGACGTGGTGCTGGCGTCCAAGGACGCGCATGGCACGGCGTTTTCCTGCGGCACCTCCTCCATCGTGCGGGCGGATTGCCTGGCGCGCATCGGCGGCTTCCCGACCGAGAGCGTGACCGAGGACATCCTCCTCTCGATCAAGCTGACCGGCATTGGCCACAAGACCGCCTATCTGAACGAGCCCCTGACGGCAGGCCTCGCCCCCGAGGGGTTGCAGGAATACCTGACGCAGCGCGGCCGCTGGTGCCTCGGCACCATGCAGATCGTCCGCACGCCCTGGGGCCCCTTCTCGCGCGGGGCCAATACGCCGCTGCTGATGCGGCTGCACACCATGGACACGGTCCTGTTCTGGACCATGACGCCCATCCTGCGCATCCTCTGCCTGCTGATGCCGGTGCTCTATTGGTGGACCGGACTCGTGGTGGTGCAGACGGATCTGCATGGGCTGATCTCGCACCTCGGCCCCTACTGGATCTGCTGCGTCATCTTCCTGGGCTGGGTCAGCCGCGGCACCAACGTGCCCATCCTGGCCGATGGCATGTCGCTGCTGGTGGCGCGCGAATCGCTGCGGGCCAGCGCGGTGGGGCTGTTCGGCAACAAGAACCAGAAGTTCAAGGTGACGGCCAAGGGCGCCACGCGCGACCGCACCGTGGTGCAATGGAGCCTGGCGGGCTGGTTCCTGGCCATCGCGGCCCTGACCGTGGCGGGCATGGTGCTGCGCCTGGTGCTGGGGCCCATCGAGGGCACGCCGCCCGCCGCCGAATCCATGAACCTGTTCTGGAGCGTCTACAACATCATCATGCTGGCGGTGGCCTCGCTGATGTGCGTGGAGGCGCCCCGCTACCGGCGCGAGGAGCGTTTCCTGGCCGGCGAGGCGGCCGTGCTGCGCCAGGAGGGGCGGGAGGTGCCGGCGGTGCTGGAGGATGTTTCGCTGCTCGGCTGCCGCCTGCGGCTGCGGGCGCCTGGGCGTCCCGCCACCGATGCGCGCGTGGTGGTGTCCATCGCCGAGGTCGGCGAGGTGCCGGCCCTGGTCCGCGCCGCGGGGGCGGACCATTGCCAACTGGTCTTCGACGCCGATGCGGAGCAGCGCGCGGCCCTGGTGCGGAAGCTCTTTTCCGGCCGCTACCGTCATTCGGTCACGACCCTGCGCCCCTTGGCCTTCATGGGCATCCTGTTCCGCAAGGCGTTCATGTAGGCCAAGGCATGGAGTGGGCTGGCCTTGTCGCGGAGACCGGGTTACGCCAAGGCCATGTCGCGTCATTTCGCCTTCATGCATGTTCCCAAAACCGCCGGTATCGCCTTCGCCTTGGCCATCAGGGCCGCGACCGCCGCACCGGGCGACGTCTTCGGCTTCGACCGGCACCAGTTCGGCAGCTACGATGCCTTTGACGAGTTGGACGAGGCCCAGCGTTCCCTGATCCGGTTGCAGGCGTCCGATTGGCCGCAGGGCATCGGCTTCGTCCGCGGCCATGTGACGCTGGGCACGCTGCGCGCCGCCTATCCCCGGCATGAACTCCTGACCGTGCTGCGCGAGCCGTGGTCGCGTCTCATCTCGCTCTGGCTGTTCTGGCGCGGGCAGTCCGAGGCGGAGATGCAAGGCTGGGGCGGCTGGGGTGAACGGGTGGGTGCGGCGCGCGGGTCGCTCGGGCGTTTCCTCGCGAACCCTCTTCTGGCCACCCAGACCGACAATGTGCTCGTTCGCCTGCTGCTGGCTCCGCATCCGCTGGTCCCGCCGGAGGGGTTCATTCCTTCATCCGCCGACCGGCTCCTGTTGCCGGCCGCCCGCGCGGCCCTGGCCCGGTTCGACTTCGTGGGCTGGTCGAGGATCGGGCGCTCGGCACAAAACTTGGCCAATTCCTGGGTCGGCCCGCGCCGCTCGGCCGACACAACGTCACCACCCTGGCGTCGGCCCCGCTGCGACCGGCTTTCGATGAGGAGATGACCCCGGGAACGCATGACCTGCTGGAGAGGAGGTCGCGGCTGGACCGGCAGCTCTGGGCCGAGGTCGCGACGGAGCAGGGGCTCGATGTGGCGGCGGATTGCGCGTTCCGACGCGCGTTGCGGCGCTACCGCAAGAACAACATGCTGAACTGAGAAGGGGGTGGTGCCGACGGCGAGAATCGAACTCGCGACCTACCGATTACGAATCGGTTGCACTACCGCTGTGCTACGTCGGCCCAGATCCGCGGCGGGGCAGGGCCCACCGCGCTGACGGCCCGCTCTTAGCCCCGCCGCGCCGCCCGCGCAACCGGGCTTGCCTCGATGCGGCAAGGCGCCATCTGCATTGCGCGCAATTTCGCGCCCCGTGCTACCAGCGGACATGGCCCTCGAACCCGACCTCCTGCTCGACCGGCGTCGCCTCAAGCGGCAGCTCGCCTTCTGGCGCACCACCCTCGTCCTCGGCGTGGTGGTGGGCTTGGCCGTCATCTTCGGCGGGCCCGGGCCCGCCGCCAGCGTGCTGGGCGGGCAGCATGTGGCCCGGCTGACGCTGGCGGGCACCATCAGCGAGGACCGCCGCACCCTGCGCCTGCTGGAACGCGCCGCGCGCGATGACGACATGCGGGCCCTTCTGGTCATGATCAACAGTCCGGGCGGGTCGGTCGCGGGTGGCGAGGCCTTCCACGCCGCCATCGCCCGCGTGCGCGCGGCCGGCAAGCCGGTGGTGGCCGTGATGGGCGGCACCGCCGCCTCGGCCGGATACATGGTGGCCCTGCCGGCGCACCGCATCTTCGCCCGCGAATCCACGCTGACGGGCTCCATCGGCGTGCTGCTGCAAAGCTTCAACGCGGCGGAATTGCTGGAAAGCCTGGGCGTTCAGCCGGAAAGCATCACCTCCGGCCCGCTGAAGGACCAGCCCAGCCCCTTCCGCCCGCTGACCGAGGAGGGGCGCGCCACGCTGGCCGCCGTGGTCGAGGACATGCAGTCCCAGTTCGTCGCCATGGTCGCCGCCGGGCGCGACATGCCCGAGGCCCAGGTGCGCGCCGTGGCCGATGGTCGCGTCATGACCGGCCGCCAGGCGATGGCGCTGGGGCTGCTCGATGCCATCGGCGGCGAGGCCGAGGCGCGCGTCTGGCTCGCGGAACAGCACGACGTCCCGCGCGATCTCAGGGTGCGCGACCTGGACCCGCGCGGCACGGCCGAACGTGCACTTTCCTCCATGTCGGATGCCTTCTGGGGAGGAGCTTCGCGCCTGCTTCGCGCGGAAGGCCTATTTCCCTGGCAAATTTCGCTTCGATAAACGCTGAACATCCTGCAATCTTGACCACATCGGGTTGTGTGGACGTACGAAGTCGCGAGGAGCGCCATGACAAAAAGCGAGTTGATCGCGCATCTGGCCACCCAGCACCCGCATTTGCGGCAGCCGGACGTGGAACTTGTGGTTGGTACGATCTTCGAGGAGATCAGCAAGGCCCTCGCGCGCGGGGACCGGGTGGAACTGCGCGGCTTCGGCGCCTTCACCACGCGCAAGCGCGACGCCCGCCAGGGCCGCAACCCCCGCACCGGCGAGAGCGTGGCCGTGGCCAGCAAGGGCATGCCGCATTTCCGCCCGGGCAAGGAACTGCGGATCCGCGTCAATGGCGGCCAGGACCCCGGCGAGGGCGCCTGACCCGCCCCGGCTGACGCCGCCGCGATTCCGGGGTAACGCATGCGGCATGCTCGCTCGTCCCCAAGCCCCGGGCGGCCGCCTGATCGCGGCCCTCGATACCCCGCGCCTCGATGAGGCCCTGTCCCTCGCCGACAGCATGGGGGGTGCCCCCGCCGTGCTGAAGCTGGGGCTGGAGCTGTTCTGTGCCGAGGGGCCGGCGGCGCTGGACGCGCTGACCGCCCGCGCGCCGGTCTTCCTGGACGTGAAGCTGCACGACATTCCGAACACCGTGGCCGGCGCGGTGCGCGCCCTCTGCCCCCGTGGGCCCGCTATGATCACGCTGCATGCCGGCGGCGGCGCCGCCATGATCACGGCTGCGCGCGAGGCGGCGGAGGCGGCCGGCGGAGCGCGCCCCATCCTGCTCGCCGTCACGGTGCTGACCAGCATGGACGCGGCCACCCTGCACGAGGTGGGCGTGGCCGGTGGCCCGGCCCAGCAGGTGCTGCGCCTGGCGCGCATGGCGCTCTCGGCCGGCGCCGATGGCCTGGTCTGCTCCGCGCGGGAAGTGGCGCTGATCCGCGACGCGCTGGGCGAGGAGCCGCTGCTGGTCGTGCCCGGCATCCGCCCGGCCGGCAGCGCCCATGGTGATCAGGCGCGCGTCGCCACCCCGGAGGAGGCCGTGGCCGCCGGTGCCGACTGGATCGTGGTGGGCCGGCCCATCACCGCCGCCCCCGACCCCGGCGCTGCCGCCCGCGCCATCGTGGCGGCGCTGCCGCGATGAGCGTCTGGGTGAAGGTCTGCGGTATCGCGACCCCCGAATCCCTGGCGGCGGCTGCCCAAGCGGGCGCGGATGAGGTGGGTTTCGTGTTCTTCCCCGCCTCGCCCCGCGCGCTGACGCCGGAACAGGCGGGTGCCCTCTCGGCCACGCTCGAGGGCGGGCCGGGAAGGGTGGGCCTCTTCGTGGACCCGACCGACGAGGAACTGGCGGAAACGCTGGCCGCCGTGCCGCTCGACACCATCCAGCTCCATGGCGAGGAGACGCCCGCCCGCGTCGCCGAAATCCGCGCCCGCTTCCGCCGCCCGGTGATGAAGGCGCTGGGCATCGCGACCGAGGCCGACCTTGCCGCCATCCCGCCCCACGCCGCGGTGGCGGACCGGCTGCTGCTGGACGCCAAGGCGCCGCCCGGCGCCGCGCTGCCCGGGGGCAACGCCCAGCCCTTCGAATGGCGCCTGGTGCGAGGCTTCGCGGTCGGCCGGCCCTGGCTGCTGGCCGGCGGCCTCACGCCGCACAATGTCGCCGAGGCCATCGCCACCTCTGGCGCGCCGGGTGTGGATGCCTCTTCCGGGCTGGAGAGGGAGCGCGGGGTGAAGGACCCCGCCCTGGTCGCCGCCTTCGTCAAGGCCGCGCGGGGCAGCTGACAGCCGGCGCCGTCCGGGCCCGCACGATCCGGGGTTGGGGAAAGCCGCGCGCTTGGCTATCACTGTCGGCCCCGGGGGGCCGCACCGCCCCCCGCGCACCTCAGTCCCGGGAACGCTCCGTTGAACAAGCCCCTCACGCGCCCGAACACCTATCGCAGCGGCCCCGACGCCGCCGGCAAGTTCGGCGGCTTCGGCGGCCGCTATGTGGCCGAGACGCTGATGCCCCTCATCCTCGAGGTGGAGCAGGCCTACAACGCCGCCAAGGCGGACCCGACCTTCGACGCGGAGTGGCGACGCCTGCTGACGCATTATGTCGGCCGCCCCAGCCCCCTCTGGTATGCCGAGCGCGTGACGGAACATCTCCGCGCCGAGGCCGCGCCCGGCATGGGGGCCAAGGTCTATTTCAAGCGCGATGAGCTGAACCACACGGGTGCCCACAAGATTAACGCGGTGCTGGGCCAGATCCTGCTGGCCAAGCGCATGGGCAAGAAGCGCATCATCGCCGAGACGGGCGCGGGCCAGCACGGCGTCGCCACCGCCACCGCCTGCGCGCTGTTCAACCTGCCCTGCACCGTCTTCATGGGCGCCACCGACGTGGCCCGCCAGCAGCCCAACGTCTTCCGCATGAAGCTGCTGGGCGCCGAGGTGGTGGCGGTCGAATCCGGCGCCGCCACGCTGAAGGACGCGATGAACGAGGCGTTGCGCCACTGGGTCGCGAATGTGGAGGACACCTACTACTGCATCGGCACCGTGGCCGGCCCGCACCCCTATCCCGTCATGGTGCGCGACTTCCAGAGCGTGATCGGCAGCGAGACCCGCGCCCAGATGATTGAGGCCGAGGGCCGCCTTCCCGACGTGCTCGTGGCGGCGATCGGCGGCGGGTCCAACGCCATGGGCCTGTTCCATCCCTTCCTGGACGATGCCGATGTGCGGATGCTGGGCGTGGAGGCGGGTGGCCATGGCGTGGACACCGTCACCGGCCATGCGGCGAGCCTTACGGGCGGCCGCCCCGGCGTGCTGCACGGCAACCGCACCTACCTGCTGCAGGACGAGCACGGGCAGATCCTGGAAGGCCATTCGATCAGCGCCGGCCTCGACTACCCCGGCGTGGGGCCGGAGCACGCCTGGCTGCATGAGCTGGGCCGGGTGGAATATGTGAACGCCACCGATGACGAGGCGCTGGCCGCCTTCCAGCTCTGCTCGCGCCTCGAGGGCATCATTCCCGCGCTGGAGCCCGCGCATGCGCTGGCCCATGTGATCAAGGTGGCGCCGACGCTGCCCGAGAGCACGCTGATCGTGATGAACATGTGCGGCCGGGGCGACAAGGACATCTTCACCGTCGCCCGCCTGCTGGGGGAGGAGTTCTGATGTCCGCCACCGCGACCGAATCCCGCCCCGTGGCCGCCACCGGCTCGCGCATCGCCGCCCGTTTCGCGGCCCTGCGCGCCGAAGGACGGGGCGCGCTGATCCCCTTCCTCGAAGCCTATGACCCCGACCGCGCGACCAGCATGGAGATCCTGCGCGGGATGCCGGGCGCGGGCGCCGACCTCATCGAGATCGGCGTGCCCTTCACCGACCCGATGGCGGATGGGCCCATCATCCAGCTCGCGGGCCAGCGCGGGTTGAAGGCGGGTGCGACGCTCGGCGGCACGCTGGAAATGGTGCGGGAATTCCGCGCGGGCGATTCCGAGACGCCCGTGATCCTGATGGGCTACCTGAACCCCGTCCTTTCCTATGGGGCCGAGCGCTTCGTGGCCGACGCCGCCGCCGTCGGCGTGGACGGCCTGATCGTCGTGGACATGCCGCCCGAGGAGGCCGAGGTCCTGGCGCCGCATGCGCAGGCCGCGGGGCTCGACATCATCCGCCTCGTCGCCCCCACCACGGATGCGGCGCGGCTGCCGGTGGTGCTGAACGCCTCCTCCGGCTTCGTCTACTATGTCGCCATCACCGGCATCACCGGCACGCGCAGCGCGGACCCCGAGGCGCTGGAAGCCGCCATCCCGCGCATCCGCGCGCACACGGACCTGCCCATCTGCATCGGCTTCGGGGTGCGGACGCCCGAGCAGGCGGGGCATGCGGCGCGCGTCTCGGACGGCGCGGTGGTGGCCTCGGCGTTGATCGAGACCATGTCGCGCACCCTGGATGGTGAGGGCCGGGCCACCCCTGGCACGGCGCAAGCCATGCTGGACCAGGTGCGGGCGCTGGCGGCCGCGGTGCGCGGGGCGCGTTGAGGGGGCGCCTCGCCCTCAACCTTCGGGCGCACCATGCGTTTCAAGCCCCGCAACAGCGGGACGCATGACCATGACTCACGCCGAACCGCCGGAGATGGTCACCGATCCCTTCCGGGATCTGTCGGGGCCCATGGCGGACCGCATGCGCCAGCACGACTGGCCGACCACCTCCTTCGGCCCGCCCGACGGCTGGCCAACCCCGCTCTGCACCCTGCTGCGGCTGATGCTCTCGGCCAACCAACCCATGTTCATCGGCTGGGGGCAGGAGGCTCGCATCCTCTACAACGAGGCCTATGCCGAGGTGCTGGCCGACAAGCACCCGGCCGCCCTGGGCGAACCGCTGCTGGAGGTGTGGTCCGAAATCCGCGAGGACCTCTCCCCCATCCTCGCGGAGGTGCAGGCGAGCCGCCCGGTCCACATGGACCAGATCCGGCTGAACATGCTCCGGCGGGGATACCTGGAGGAGACCTTCTTCGCCTTCTCCTACACCCCCATCCAGGACGAGGCGGGCGCGTGGGCCGGGCTGTTCTGCGCCTGCACGGAGACCACCGCACAAGTGCGCCTGCAAAGGGCGCTGGCCGAGAGCGAGGCGCGCGCGAGCCGCCTGCTGGAGAGCATCACCGACGGTTTCATCGCCATCTCGCCCGATTGGCGCATCGCCTTCCTGAACCGCCAGGGCGAGCGCATCCTCGGTCCCTTGCAGCGCGGCAGCACGAGCTTCCGCGGCGCCTCCTTCTGGGAGGCCTTTCCCGAGGTGGTGGGCACCCCCTTCGAGGCGGTCTATCGCCGCGCCATGGACCAGGGCGTCGCCGGCAGCACGGAGGCCTATTTCGCCCCGCTCGACACCTGGTTCGACCTGCGGGCCTATCCCACGGCCGATGGCATTTGCGGCCATTTCCTGGATGTGGGCGAGCGTAAGCGCGCCGAGCGTCACCGCGAACTGCTGATCCATGAGCTGGACCACCGCGTGAAGAACACGCTGGCCATCGTCCAGGCCATCGCGTCGCAGACCTTCCGCGCGACGCCCGCCCTGGCCGAGCCCACCCGCGCCTTCCAGCAGCGGCTGGGCGCCCTGGGCGCGGCGCACAACCTGCTGACGCGGCAGAGCTGGGACCATGTCTCGCTGGAAGCGCTGGCGACCGAGGTGACGGCCAGCGCCTGCGACCGGCCGGAGCGCGTCACCTTGCAAGGCCCCGAGGTGATGCTGCCGCCCAAGGCGGCCATCACGCTGGCGATGGCGCTGCACGAACTCTGCACCAATGCGCTGAAGCATGGCGCGCTGACGACCGATGCGGGGCGGGTGGACCTCGACTGGAGCGAGGCGGGGCCGGGCGACTTCTGGCTGATGTGGCGCGAATGGGATGGGCCGGCCCTGCAGCCGCCCAGCCATCGCGGCTTCGGCCTGCGCATGATCGAACAGGCGCTGGCGCAGGAATTCCATGGCCAGGTCTCGCTCGAGTTCCGGCCCGAGGGGCTGGTCTGCACGCTGCGCGGCCGGCTGCCGCTGGACGGCTGACCCCGCTTGGCCGAGCATTCGCCCCCAAGGGATGGAGGCGAAGATGGCGCAGGTGGGTTTCGTGGGCTTGGGCATGATGGGGCGCCCCATGGCGGGCAACCTGGTGGCCAAGGGGGTGTCGCTCAGGACGCATGACGCCGCGGGCCAGGCCATCGAGGGAGCGGAGGCCGTGGGCCTGGAAGGCCTGGCACCCTGCGACACCATCATCCTCATGCTGCCCGACAGCCCCGCCGTGGCCGCGGTGATGGAAGGGCTGCTGCCCGTTCTGCGGCCCGGCGCGCTGGTGATCGACATGGGCAGCTCCGTCCCCGCCGAGACGCGGCGCTGGGCGGCGGCGCTGGAGGCCCGCGACTGCGCCATGCTGGACGCGCCCGTCTCGGGCTCGGTCCCCAAGGCGCGGGCGGGGACGCTTGCCATCATGGTGGGCGGTGCCCCCGCCGATGTGGCGCGCGCCGACGCGCTGCTGCGGCTGATGGGCGAGGCCATCATCCCCACCGGCCCGGTGGGCAGCGCCCATGCGATGAAGGCGCTGAACAACTACGTCTATGCGGCCGGGCTCCTGGCGGTGAGCGAGGCCGCGTTGATGGCCGAGGCGGAGGGGCTGGACCTGAACATCCTCACCGCCGTGATGAACGCGAGCTCGGGCCGCAACATCGCGACCGAGACGAAGCTGGCGCAGGAGATCATCACCGCGCGCTATGCCGGCGGCTTCCAGCTCGGCCTCATGCGGAAGGACCTGGAGACGGCGGGGCGCATTGCCGCCGGCACCGGCACGGCCCATGCGCTGCTCGACCTCTGCCGGGCGCAATGGGGCGCGGCGGTGGAGCGGCTGGGGCCCAAGGCCGACAACACCGAGATCCATCGCCATCTGAAGGGCTGACCTCAGGCGGCGCCCTTGCGCTCGGCCAACAGGTCGCGGATTTCGGTGAGCAGCCGCACATCGGCGGGTGGGACCGGGGGCTTCGCGGCCTCCTGCTTCTTTTCGTGCTCCAGGCGGCGGCGGACGCTGTTCAGCCCCTTCACCATCAGGAAGACGATCCAGGCCAACAGCAGGAAGTTCAGCACCACGGTGGCGAAGTTGCCATAGGCCAGCACCGCGCCCTGGGCGCGGGCCGCTTCCAGCGTGGTGGCCGTGACGGCGGGCGAGAGGGGCAGGAAGTAGTTGGAATAGTCCAGCCCGCCGATGATCGCCCCCGCGATGGGCATGATGATGTCACTCACCAGCGAGGACACGATCCGCCCGAAGGCGGTGCCGATGACGACGCCCACCGCCAGGTCCATGACATTGCCCCTGGCGATGAACTCCCGGAATTCCTTCAGCATCGGCACCTTCCCGCAAGTTGAGATGCGAGCGTAACGCCTCAACCCAGCTTGTGGTTGGCCATGGCCTCCAGCGCCTGCACCAGGCCCGAGTGGTCCCAGCCCTCGCCGCCCATGGCCGCGCAGGCCGAGAACAGCTGCTGCGCGGAGGCGGTGTTGGGCAGCGCCACGCCCAGTTCCTTCGCCGATTGCAGGGCGAGGTTCAGGTCCTTCTGGTGCAGCTTGATGCGGAAGCCCGGGTTGAAGGTGCGGTTGATCATCCGCTCGGCATGGACTTCCAGGATGCGGCTGTTGGCGAAGCCGCCCATCAACGCCTGGCGCACCTTGGCGGGGTCGGCGCCGGCCTTGGAGGCGAAGACCAGCGCCTCGGCCACCGCCTCGATGTTCAGCGCCACGATGATCTGGTTCGCGACTTTCGTGGTCTGCCCCGCGCCATTGGGGCCGACGAGGGTGATGTTCTTGCCCATCGCCTCAAAGAGCGGCAGGGCGCGGGCGAAGGCGGCCTCCGGCCCGCCCACCATGATGGTGAGTGCCGCGTTCTTCGCACCCACCTCACCGCCGGAGACGGGCGCGTCGAGATAGTCGCAGCCCAGCGCGTTCACGCGCGCGGCATAATCCTTGGTGGCGGTGGGGCTGATCGAGGACATGTCGATGACCAGCTTGCCCGCGGAAAGCCCCGCGGCCACGCCGCCCTCGGCGAAGAGCGCGCGCTCCACATCGGGCGTGTCGGGCACCATGATGATGATGACCTCGGCGGCCTTTGTGGCGGCGGTGGCGTCGGGCACGATGGTGAAGTTGGCGCGCGCCTCGGGCTTCAGGCTGGCGCGTTCGGGCGCGATGATCTCGTGGCCGGCGCGGGCCAGGTTCTCGGCCATGGGCTGGCCCATGATGCCGAGGCCGATGAATGCGATCTTCATGTGGCGTCTCTCCTTGGAAATCAGGCCCGATAGGGCGCGAACCAGCCGAGCCCGGCCAGCGTCTCGCCCTTGGGCCGGTATTCGCAGCCGATCCAGCCGCGATAGCCGCTGGCGTCAATGGCGTCGAAGACGAAGGGCCAGTTGACCTCGCCGGTGCCGGGCTCGTGGCGGCCGGGCGTGTCGGCCACCTGCATGTGGGCGATGTAGGGCAGGAGTTCGCCCGCGCGGCGGGACACATCGCCCTCCGTGATCTGGCAGTGGTAGAGGTCGAACTGCAGCCCCAGCCGCTCCGGCCCCACCGCTTCAATGACGGCCACCGCCTCGCTGGTGCGGTTCAGGAAGAAGCCCGGGATGTCGCGGTGGTTGATGGGCTCGATGATGGGCTTCACGCCCACCTTCATGCATTCCTCCGCCGCCCAGTCGAGGTTGGCGGCGTAGGTGCCGAGCAGCGTGTCGCGCGGGACGCCGGCGGGGGTCAGGCCCGCCATGACGTGCAGCCGCGGGCAGGAGAGGGCGGCGCTATATTCGAGCCCGCGCTTGATCCCTTCGCGGAATTCGGCGCGGCGGTCGGGCAGGCAGGCGGTGCCGCGCTCGCCATTGTTCCAGTCGCCCGGCGGGCCGTTGAACAGGACCTGGGCGAGCCCCTGGTCCTTCAGGCGCGTCGCGATCTCGGCGGCGGGGAATTCATAGGGGAAGAGGAATTCCACCGCCTCGAAGCCTGCCGCGCGCGCGGCGGCGAAGCGGTCCAGGAAGGCGAGTTCGTTGAACATCATGGAAATATTCGCTGCGAAGCGCGGCATGGCCCGTTTCCCCTCCTGGCGTCGAAGCGCCCGTCATCCGGCGCGACGATGGACCAAACGCCCCGATCTGCCCAGACGCGGCGCATTGTGGCGGGTGGCGCGCCGTAGCATGCTCATCCCATGCCCCTGATCCGTTTCATCACGCATCCGGAGGTCATCATCGACCCCGCCGTTCCGGTGCCGGACTGGAAGCTCTCCGCCGAAGGCTTGCGCCGCACGGCGGCCATGCTGGAGCGACCCTGGGTGGCAGGCATCCGCGCTGTCTTCACCAGCGCCGAGCGCAAGGCGCGCGACATGGCGGCGCCCCTGGCGGCGCATCTGGACCTCTCGCCCGTCGAGGACGAGGCCTTGGGCGAGAATGACCGCTCCGCCACCGGCTATTTGCCCAAGGCCGAGTTCGAGCGCGTGGCCGACGCCTTCTTCGCCAACCCCTTCACCAGCATCCGCGGCTGGGAACGTGCCGTGGATGCGCAGCGCCGCATCGTCGCCGCGGTGGACCGCGTCATCGCCACCGCCCCGGCCGAGGGCGACGTGGCGATCATTTCCCATGGCGGGGTGGGCGCGCTTCTGCTCTGCCATCTGACGGGCGCGCCCATCAGCCGTGCGAAGGACCAGCCCGGCGGCGGTGGCGGCAACGTCTTCGCCTTCGATGCCAGGACGCGGGCGCTGCACCATGGCTGGCGCCCGATCGAGGCCTGACGTCACGCGTTGCCCGTCAGGTACTCCATCGCCGCCCGCACACCCTCGGGCTTGTGCGGCACGCCCGCGATCCGCAGCCCCATCTCGATGCCCGAGAGCGTGGCCATGAGCTGCAATTCGCTGATGTCGCCCAGATGCCCGATGCGGAAGACGCGGTCGTTCAGCTGGCCGAGGCCGTTGCCGAGCGACATGTTGAACCGCTCCACGATGGCGGCACGCAGCGCATTGGCGCTGTGGCCCTCCGGCAGGCGCACGCCCGTCAGCACCGAGGAATAATGCCGCGGCTCCTGGCACTGCACCTCCAGCCCCCAGGCGCGCACGGCGCGGCGGGTGGCCTCAGCCATGCGGCCATGGCGGGCGAAGACGTTCTCGAGCCCCTCCTCCAGCAGCATGTCGAGCGCGGTGTCGAGCGCGTAGAGCATGTTCGTCGCCGGCGTGTAGGGGAAATAGCCGGTGGCGTTGGACGCGATCATCGGCTTCCAGTCCCAGAAGCTGCGCGGCAGCTTCGCCGTGTCGCCGGCCTTGAGCGCCTTGGCGCTGACCGCGTTGAAGGACAGGCCCGGCGGCAGCATCAGCCCCTTCTGTGAGCCCGAGACCGTGACGTCCACGCCCCATTCATCGTGCCGGTAGTCCATGGAAGCCAGGCCGCTGATGGTGTCCACCAGCAGCAGGGCCGGGTGGCCGGCGGCATCAATGGCGGCGCGGACCTCGGCGATGCGGCTGGTGCAGCCTGTGCTCGTCTCGTTGTGCACCACGCAGACGGCCTTGATCTCATGGCCCTTGTCGGCGCGGAGATATTCCTCGATGCGCGCGGGCTCGGCGCCGCGGCGCCAGTCGCCCTTCAGGAATTCGGGGCGGATGTCGAGGCGCTCGGCCATCTCGCGCCAGAGGCTCGCGAACCAGCCCGTCTCGCACATCAGCACGCGATCGCCGGGAGAGAGGGTGTTGACCAGCGCCGCCTCCCAGGCCCCTGTGCCGGAGGCGGGGTAGATGACGACGTGGCTCTGGGTTTGGAAGACCTTCTTGACCTTGTCGAGGATCATCTTGCCCATCACGCCGAAATCCGGGCCGCGATGGTCCATGGTGGGGTTGTCCATGGCGCGCAGCACCCGGTCCGGCACGTTGGACGGGCCCGGGATTTGCAGGAAATGGCGGCCGGGCGTGGTGCGGGTCTGGAAATAGGCCATGACGATCCTCCTGTGCTGCGGCCCGGTGTGCCCCAGATCGCGCCCCCGCGCCAATGAGTTCGGCTTGTGCGCGGGATGAGGATTATCCATCTGACGCCGCGCCGCTTCGGGGCTAGATAGGGCGACATGAACGCCATGCCCGCACAGATCGGCGACAGCCGCCTCGCCCAGCGCCTGCAACGCGAAACGGAAGGGGAGGTGCTGTTCACCCCCGCCGATCGCGGCCGCTATGCCACCGATGCCTCGATCTACCAGGTCGAGCCCATCGGCGTGCTGGTCCCCAAGACGGCCGCGGATGTGGAAGCCGCGATGGCCATCTGCCGCGAGGAGGGAGTGCCCGTCCTGCCGCGCGGCGGCGGCACCAGCCAATGCGGGCAGACGGTGAACCGCGCCCTGGTGCTGGATTGCACGAAGCATCTGCGCCGCGTGCTAAACGTGGAGGGCGAGACGGCGCGGGTGGAGCCGGGCATCACGCTGGGCGCGCTGAACGAGGCGCTGAAGCCTTCGGGAAAATTCTTTCCGGTGGACCCCAGCACCTGGGCGCGCTGCACCATCGGCGGCATGGCGGGGAACAATTCCTGCGGGTCCAAGTCCATCCGCTACGGGCTGATGGCCGACAATGTGCGGGCCATTGACGGCATCCTGGCTGACGGTTCGCGCCATATCTTCGGCGAGGGGCTGCCTAACACGGACCTCGTTGCCCGCCTGCATGCGTTGGGGGAGCGCGAGGCCGCCGAGATCGCCGAACGCTTCCCCGAACAGCTTCGCCGCGTGGGCGGCTACAACCTGGATGCGCTGACGCCGGCCGCCCGGGTCGCCGGCCGTGGCAACCTGGCGCGGCTGCTGGTGGGCAGCGAAGGGACGCTGGCCTTCTCGGCCGCGCTCGATCTCAAGCTCTGGCCCATCAAGCCGCGCAAGGTGGTGGGCATCTGCCAATTCCCCACCTTCCGCCGCGCCATGGAGGCGTCCAAGCACCTCGTCACGCTCGACCCCGAGGCGGTGGAGCTGGTGGACCGCACGATGATCGAGCTGGGGCGCTCCATCCCCATCTACCGCCCCATCATCGAGCGCATGTTGATCGGGGAGCCTGACAGCCTGCTGATCGTCGAGTTCCACGGCCATGAGGATGCGCCGCTGCTGGCCGCGCTGGACCGGCTGGAGGAGATGATGGGCGACCTCGGCCTGCCCGGCATGGTGGTGCGCGCGACGGACGCGGCGTTCCAGGCCGAGGTGGCGGAGGTCCGCGAGGCCGGCCTCAACATCATGATGTCCATG
This sequence comes from Roseococcus thiosulfatophilus, assembly GCF_017311575.1. GTDB lineage: Bacteria > Pseudomonadota > Alphaproteobacteria > Acetobacterales > Acetobacteraceae > Roseococcus > Roseococcus thiosulfatophilus. Next base: position 127,307 of record NZ_JAFFQY010000033.1, on the reverse strand, counting down.
AAGGGCGACGCGAAGCCCGTCTCCTTCATCGAGGACGCGGCCGTCTCCCTGGAGGATCTGCCGGACTACACCGAGCGCCTGACTTCCGTCTTCGACAAGCACGGCGTGAAGGGCACCTGGTATGCCCATGCCAGCGTGGGCTGCCTGCATGTGCGCCCCGTGCTGAACATGAAGGATGGTGGCGATGTGCGCCGCATGCGCGAGATCGCGGAGGAATGCTTCGCCCTGGTGCGCGAATACAAGGGCAGCCATTCCGGCGAGCACGGCGATGGCATCGTCCGCTCGGAATTCCATGAGAGCATGTTCGGCCCGCGCATCGTGCGCGCCTTTGAGGCGGTGAAGGATGAGTTCGACCCGAACGGCCTCCTCAACCCCGGCCGCGTCGTTCGCCCGCCGCGCATGGATGACCGCACGCTGTTCCGCTACGGCCCGGACTATGCCGCCCTGCCAGTGACGCCGGCGCTCGACTGGTCCGCCTGGCCCGGCCCGCAGCGCGGCCTGCTGGGTGCCGTGGAGATGTGCAACAACAACGGCACCTGCCGGAAGTTCGACGCCAATGTCATGTGCCCGAGCTATCGCGTCACGCGCGAGGAGCAGCACCTGACGCGCGGCCGCGCCAACACGCTGCGCCTGGCGCTGACCGGGCAGATCCCTGGCGGCATCGGCGGCGAGGCGGCGGTGGAGGCCATGTCCCTCTGCGTCTCCTGCAAGGGCTGCAAGCGCGAATGTCCGACCGGCGTGGACATGGCGCGCATGAAGATCGAGGTGCTGGCTGCGCGCAACGCGCGCCAGGGCGTGCCGCTCAAGGACCGGTTGATCGCGACGCTGCCGCGCTGGGCGGGCATGGCCTCGGCGGTGCCCTTCCTGGCGAACCTGCGCGATGCCATCCCTGGCCTCGCGAAGCTGTCGGAGAAGCTGCTGGGGCTGTCGGCCGAACGCTCCCTGCCGCGCTTCCGCCGCGATGCCTTCCGCGATGGCGAGGCCCGCGCGGGCAGCGGCACGAAGGAGGTGCTGCTTTTCGCCGACACCTTCAACCGGCATTTCGAGCCGGAAAACCTCCGCGCCGCCGTGCGCGTGCTGGCGGCCTCCGGCTACAGCGTGAAGCCGGCACAAGGGGAGGGGGGGCGCCCGCTCTGCTGCGGCCGCACCTACCTCGCCGCCGGCATGGTGGAGGAGGCGCGGGCCGAGGCGCGCCGCACCCTCGCGGCCCTGGCGGGGTCCGATGCGCCGGTGCTGGGCCTCGAACCTTCCTGCCTGATGACGCTGCGCGACGAGTTCACCGCCCTGCTGCCTGGCGCCGAGAGCGAGGCGCTTTCGAAGCGCGCCTTCCTCGCCACCGAGTTCCTGGAGAAGGAAGGCACGCTGCCCGCGCTCAAGCCCGTGGCGGCGGCCGCCCACATCCATGGCCATTGCCACCAGAAGGCCTTCGGCGCCTTCCCCGCCGCGGTGAAGGCGTTGCGGCGCGTGCCGGGCATGGAGGTGAAGCCCATCGCATCGTCCTGCTGCGGCATGGCCGGCGCCTTCGGCTATGAGGCGCGGAACATCGAGGCCTCCAAGGCCATGGCCGAACTCTCGCTGCTGCCCGCCGTGCGCGCCGCCCCCGCCGACGACATCATCGTGGCCGACGGCACCTCCTGCCGCCACCAGATCCAGGATCTGTCGGGGCGCGAGGCCCTGCACTCCATCCGCGTGCTGGAGCGGGGCTTGTGAAGGCCGTCCTGGACTTTTGGTTCGCGGACGGGCCCGACACGCCCCGCAAGGCCTGGTTCCAGCGCGATGACGCTTTCGACGCCGAAATCCGCGCCCATTTCGGCCCCCTCGTCCCCGCCGCGCGGGAGGGCGCGCTGGATGGCTGGGCCGCCACGCCCGAGGGCGCGCTGGCCTTGCTGATCCTGCTCGACCAGTTCCCCCGCAACCTGTTCCGCGGCCACCCCGACGCCTTCGCCAGCGACCCGCACGCGCTGGGCCTGGCACGGGAACTGGTGCTGCGCCAGCGCATGGATCTGCGCGTGACGCCCACCCAGCGCCCCTTCTTCTACCTGCCCTTCGAGCACGCCGAGGATATGGCGGCGCAGGACCTCTCGGTGGCCCTGTTCGAGGGGCTGCGTGACCACCCCGCCGCTGCCGCCCCGGGCGGCAGCATTGACTATGCTTGGCGGCATCGCGTCGTCATCGCGCGCTTCGGCCGCTTTCCCCACCGCAACGCCACGCTCGGCCGGGACAGCACGCCAGCGGAACTGACCTATCTGGCCCAGCCCGGCGCCGGATTCTGAAGGACCATCCATGCAACTCGTCGGCCGTTTCCTCTCCCCCTTTGTGCGGCGCGTAGCCGCGACGCTGAATCTCTACGGCATGGAGTTCACCTCACTGCCGCTGGCCACCACCACTGACGGCGCGGCCATCGCCGGCTACAACCCGGTGGGCCGCGTGCCGAGCCTGATCCTGGAGGATGGCGAGGTGCTGGTGGACAGCAACGCCATCCTCGACCACCTGGACGAGGTGATGGGTGAGGCGGCCCTGACGCCCCATGCCGGCGCTGAGCGTCGCCTCGTGCTGCGCGCCACCGCCATCGGCGTCGGCGTCATGGAAAAGACCGTCCAGGCCTATTACGAAACCATCCGTCGGCCGGAGGCGCTGCGCTGGGCCGAGGGGGCTGCGAATTTGCAGGCCCAGGCGCAGGGCGGTTTCGCGGCGCTGGAGGCCATGGCGGAGGGGGATTTCCTCCGCCTCGGCCGCCTGACCCAGGCGGATGTGACGGCCGTCGTGGCGCTCGACTTTGCGGCCAAGGTACTGCCTGGCCTGGTGGAAGGCCGCTATCCGCGCCTGCACGCCCTCAGCGCCCGGCTGAACGCCGACGCGCGGGTGGGGAGCACGGCGTTCAAAGGGTGATTCCGCTTCACGCTTTGTTCAGGCCGCGCCGGGCATATCCCTGGCGCGGCCAAAAGGCGGTACCTCCCATTGCTCCAAAATAATGCATGCTGCATTGCAGCAAAAAGGTCTTGATCCCTGTCCTGACCTCCCCATAATGTTACGCATACGGGAGAAATCGCTGCACGGCCCTTCACGCCGACCCCGTCAGGGGGAGGCACCGGACGAAAGAGGGTCAGATGCAACGTCGTCAACTTCTAGCCACCGCCACTGGGCTGGTCCTTCCCGCCCCGGCCCTGCTTCTTCACCGCCGCGCCGAGGCCGCCCAGCGCCTGGCCGAGCCGGACCCCGTGGATGTGGAGCTGGTCCTGGCCGTGGATGTCTCCCGCTCGGTGGACGCCGTCGAGATGGAGATGCAGTTCAATGGCTACGCCTCCGTCTTCCGCGATCGTTCCTTCATCGAGGCCATGACGCACGGGCCCATCGGCAGCATCGCCGTCACGCTCTTCACCTGGTCCGACTGGAACATCCAGGAACACCTGGTGCCCTGGGCGAAGCTGGACAGCCCCGCCGCCGCCGAACGCTTCGCCGCCGCGATCGATGCCGCGCCGCGGCGCACCCATCTCTACACCTCCATCTCCGCCGCCATTGATTTCGCCTCCACCCTGTTCGGCCGCGGCTATGAGGGCACGCGCCGCGTCGTGGACATCTCGGGCGACGGCATCAACAATTCCGGCCGGGAGGTCGCGGATGCGCGGCGCGAGGCGCTGGAGAAGGGCATCGTGCTGAACGGCCTGGCCGTGCTCGACCGCACGCCGCCGCCCCCGGGGCTGATGGCCACCCAGCCGCTGGACGAGTATTTCCAGGAACGTGTCATCGGCGGCCCCGGCGCCTTCCTGATGGTGGCGGACGGCTTCGAGAGCTTCGGCCAGGCGGTGCGCCGCAAGATCATCCGCGAGATCGCGGCCGCTCCTCCGCCAGGGCCCCGCGTGGAACGCGCCTACGGCTAGAGCGCTTGGTCTAGCTTGCGGCGGGCGCGGCGAGCCTCCATCGTTCGGCACCCCCGGACGAGGAACCTGCCATGCCCGCGACGCTGCGCCTGCACACCTGGCCCACCCCCAATGGCCACAAGGTCCATATCCTGCTGGAGGAGCTAGGCCTGCCCTATGAGGTGGTGCCCGTGAACATCGGTGCGGGCGAGCAGTTCCGCCCCGAATTCCTCGCCATCACGCCCAATCACCGCATCCCCGCCATCGAGGACCCCGAGGGGCCGGACGGTCAGCCCCTCGCGCTCTTCGAAAGCGCGGCCATCATGATCTATCTGTGCGAGAAGACCGGCAGCGCCCTGCTGCCGGCCTCGGGCGCGGCACGCCACATCTGCCTGCAATGGCTGATGTTCCAGATGGGCGGCGTGGGGCCCATGTTCGGCCAGTACAACCACTTCGCGGCCTATGCGCCGGAGAAGATCCCCTACGCCATCACCCGCTATTCCAACGAGGTGCAGCGCCTGCACCGCGTGCTGGAGAAGCGCCTGGCGGAGGCCGAATACCTGGGCGGCGACGCCTACACCATCGCCGACATCGCGACCTTCCCCTGGGTTCGGAACCCCGATCGCCGCGGCATTGATCTCGCGCATTTCCCGAATGTGAAACGCTGGCACGATGCCATCGCGGCCCGCCCGGCCGTCCAGCGCGGCGTCCAGGTCCTGGCCGAGCGCCAGCGCCAGGGTCAGATCACGGACAAGGAACGCGAGAACATGTTCGGCGCCACACAGTTCCAGGCCAGGTGACACATGGCCGAGATTGATCACATCGTCCTCGGCGCCCGCACGCTCGAGGAGGGTGCCGCCTTCGTCGAACGTCTGCTGGGCGTGAAGCCCCAGCCGGGCGGCCGACATGAGGGGGCCGGCACGCACAACATGCTGCTGGGCCTCGGCCCCGACTGCTACCTCGAGATCATCGCCGCGGACCCGGCCCAGCCCGAGCCGCCGCACCCGCGCCTGTTCGACCTGGATGACGCGGCCACGCGCACCATGCTCGAGTCGGAGCCGCGGCTGCTGAGCTGGGTGGCGCGCACGCCCGCCATGGACGCCGTGATGTCCCGCCTCGGGCCGCGCGGCGGCGAAATCCGTGAGATGCAGCGCGGCGACCTGCACTGGCGCATGGCCATCCCGCCGCAGCGGCAGGACATGGACAACCTCATCCCCGCCCTCATCGAGTGGAAGGGAGAGCGCGCGGGCAAGCGCCTGCGCGACAGCCATTTCCGCCTGGTGGGGTTGGAGGCCGAGCACCCGGAGGCGGACCAGGTCCATGCCGCCCTGCAGGAGCGCGGCCTGGGCGAGGCGCTGTTGGTGAAGCGCGGCGCGCATCCGCGGTTGATCGCGAAGCTGCGCGGGCCGAAGGGCGACGAGATGGCGCTGACAAGCCGGTAACCGCGTCGGCCCCCGCCGGACAGGGCGACATGCCCGGTTCGGCGGGGTTTTCGTGGCGCATGGGGGCGTGTTAATCCAATCGGAATGTCAGCACCCTTCCGCCAAGCCGCGGCCCCGCAAGGCGCCGGTGCCGTCGCCTTGCGCGCCGCGCGCCGGGCGTCGTCAGGCCGCGCCGGGCCGGTAGCGCCACACGCTGGCGGGCGGGAAGTTGAGCGGCGTCCAGGCGAGGCGCCGCGCCCCCAGCGAAAGCTTGTCGTAGGGCAGGGGCGAGGTGATGCAGTAGGTGTAGAGCAGGAAGCCCTTGCCGGGCGCCACGCTCTCCACCGCGTCCACGAAGGCCTGCTGGCGCTCCAGCGGCAGCAGCACCAGCGGGATGCCGCAGATGGCCGTCCCGATTCGGTTCTGCATGTGGGCGGGCAGGGCGTTCTTCAGGTCGAAGGCATCGCCGCAGATCACGTTCACGCCGGGCAGGCTCTCGCGCAGGAACTCGGCCATCTCGGGCACGATCTCGACCACGATGAGCTTGTGCGCGGGCACGCCGGCGGCCAGCAGGGCCCGGGAGATGACGCCGGTGCCCGCCCCCAGTTCCAGCACATATTCCTCCGGCTCCCGCTCCACCGCCGCGGCGATGCGGCGGCACAACGCCGGCGAGGACGGAATGATGGACCCCATCTGAAGGGGGTTGCGCAGCCAGCGCTTGAAGAACAGGCTGGCGTTGGCCGTCTCGCCCTTGGGGCTGGAAGATTGCGGCCCCTGCTGCGGCCGTGCGGGGGTGTTGATGCCGGGGGTGATTTCGGACACGTGGCACTCCTGTTCTGTTGCAAGCCCGCTCCGGGCCTCGTTGACGGTCCTGGGGGCCGGCAATGACCGCCCGTATCCTCGCGGTGGACGACATCGCGACCAATCTGCGGCTGCTCGAAGCGAAACTTCAGGCCGAGTATTATGAAGTCCTGCTCGCCTCCAGTGGCCAGGAGGCCCTGCAGGTCGCTTTCACACAATTGCCAGACGTTATTCTTCTGGATGTCATGATGCCCGGGATGGACGGGTATGAAGTGTGCCGGGCGCTCAAGGCGGATATCCGCACGCAGCATATTCCGGTGGTCATGGTCACCGCGCTGACGGACAGCACGGAGCGGGTGCGGGGTCTCGAAGCCGGGGCGGATGATTTCCTCTCCAAACCCGTGGACAACGCCACGCTTTTCGCCCGGTTGCGCGCGCTGTTGCGGGTGAAGCAGGTGCAGGATGCCTGGCGGCTGCGCTCGGACACCGCGCGGGAACTGGGCATCGACAACCCCGCGCCCCCGGCCATCTCGGTCCAGGGGGCCAGGGCGCTGATCTTGAACGCCGATGTGGATGAGGCGCGCGCCGTGCGCGAGGCCCTCCTGGCCGACGACATGATCGTCTACACGGTGACCAGCGTGGACGAGGCCTTCCAGCGCCTGTCCAAGGGCGATGTGGACCTCGCCCTCTTGGCCCTGCCGGTGGACCCGGGCGAGGTGCTGCGCCTCGCCTCCCGCCTGCGGGCGCAGAACGCCACGCGCGACCTGCCGCTGATCCTGCTGGCCGATTCGCACCAGAAGACGGAGGTGCTGCGCGGCTTCGACCTGGGCGCCAACGACCATTGCTTCCGGCCGATGGACCCCAACGAACTGCGCGCCCGTGCCCGCAACCAGGTGCGCCGCAAGCGCTACCAGGAGAGGCTGCGCGCGGACCTCGACCGTTCGTTGGAAATGGCGGTGACGGACCAGCTCACGGGGCTGCGGAACCGCCGCTATGTCCGCCGCCACCTGGACAGCCTGCTGCGGACCGAGGCGGCCGCCGTGCTGATCCTGGACATCGACAAGTTCAAGGCCATCAACGACACCTATGGCCATAATGTCGGCGATGCCGCCCTGCGCGAGGTGGCTGAGCGCCTGCGCGAGCAGCTGCGCGCCGTGGACGTGGTGGCCCGCTATGGCGGCGAGGAATTCCTGGCCGTGCTCGCCGGCGCCCAGGCCCAGGCGGCCATGCTGGTGGCCGAGCGGCTGCGTGAGGCGGTGGCCATCCTGCCCGTCCAGTCGGAGGGGCATGTTGTGCCGATCACCATCAGCATCGGCGTTGCGGTGGGTGAGCCAGGCATGCCGGCCGACCGGCTGATCGGGGCGGCGGATTCGGCCCTTTATCGTGCCAAGCGCGACGGGCGGAACCGCGCCTACCTGGCCGGCGAGGAAGACGCCAAGGCCGCAGGCTGAGCGCCACATGCAAAAACCCCGCACCCGGGGGGGTGCGAGGCCCAAAGCATCCGGCGTGGTGAGGCCCCCGTGAAGGGGGCGTCAGCTCACTTGATCTTGGCTTCGCGGAAGACGACGTGCTTGCGCGCGACGGGGTCGTACTTCTTCAGCTCCAGCTTGCCCGTGGCCGTGCGGGTGTTCTTCTTCGTCACGTAGAAGTAGCCGGTGTCGGCCGTGCTGGTCAGCTTGATGAGGATGGTGTTGGCCTTGGCCATGATCTTACTCTTTGCGCTCGAAACCGGGAGGGGCTGTATCTAACGCCCCAGGGGTGGAGGTCAAGCCTTGCGCTTGCGTCGCCCGCCCCGCACCTCGGCGGCCTGGCCGCCCATCTGCAATTCGAAGAGCAGGCTGCCGGTCTGGCCATTGGCCTCGCGCAGGCGGGCCTCCACCGGGTCACCCAGTGAAATCACCTGACGGGACTGTCGGCCGAGCAGGCGGCGGTTCCCCTCCTCCACGATCCAGAAATCCTGCGGCAGGGCCTTCATGGGCACGAAGCCCGAGGCGCCCGTCTCGTCCAGCGTGACGAAGACGCCAAAGGCATGGATGCCAGAGATGCGGGCGGCGAAGACCGCCCCCACGCGCTCGGCCAGGTAGGCGGCGAGGAAGCGGTCCACCGCCTCGCGCTCGGCCGCGGCGGCGCGGCGCTCGGTGGCGGTGATGTGCTCGGCCGTGTCGGGGAAGCGGGCGGCCTCGGCCTCGGTCAGCCCATCGGAGCCGAGCTTCAGGCCACGCACCAGGGCGCGATGCACCAGCAGGTCCGCATAGCGCCGGATGGGCGAGGTGAAATGCGCGTAGCGCGACAAGGCGAGGCCGAAATGCCCCAGATTGTCCGGCTCATAGGCCGCCTGGGACTGGCTGCGGAGCACCGTCTCATGGACCATCCGTGCCTCCGGCCGGTCCTTCACCTTCTCCAGCAGCCGCGCGAAATGCGCCGGGCGGATGGTGCCCGTGACGGCGAGCGTCAGGTCGAGGGTGCCCAGGAATTCCCGCAGCGACTTCAGCTTCTCATCGCTGGGCGGCGCGTGGACGCGGTACATGCAGGGCTGGCCCAGCCGCTCCAGCTCCTCCGCCGCGCAGACATTGGCCGCCACCATGAACTCCTCGATGAGGCGGTGGCTGTCCAGGCGCGGGCGGGGGACGACGCCTGTCACGTTGCCCTCGGCGTCCAGCAGCACGCGGCGCTCGGGCAGGTCCAGCTCCAGGGTGCCGCGCCGCTCCCGCGCCGAGAGCAGGGCGCGGAAGGCGCCGTAGAGACGGCTCATATGCCCGGTGGCGAGGCCTTGCGGCTCCTCGCCCGCATCATGGGCGGCCTGCACCTCCTCATAGGTGAGGCGTGCGGCGGAGCGCATGAGGCCCCGCCCGAAGCGGTGCGCCTGCTTGTTGCCCTGCGCGTCGAAGCGCATCTCGACGAAAAGGCAGCCGCGATTCTCGTTCGGGCGCAGGCTGCACCAGCCATTGGACAGCGCCTCGGGCAGCATGGGGACCACGCGGTCGGGGAAATAGACGCTGTTGCCGCGGGTCCAGGCCTCGCGGTCCAGCGCGCTTCCCGGCGTCACGTAATGCGCCACATCGGCGATGGCCACGATGATGCGCCAGCCGTCGCCTTCGGGCTCGGCGAAGACGGCGTCGTCGAAATCACGCGCATCGTCGCCGTCAATCGTCACGAGCGGCATCTCGCGCAGATCGGTGCGCTTGCCCAAGCCCACCTCCCGCGCCGCCTCGGCCTCGCGCTCGGCCTCGGCGGTGAAGATGTCGGGGATGCCATGGGTGTGGATGCAGATGAGCGAGACCGAGCGCGGTTCGCCCACCACGCCCAGCCGTTCCACGATGCGCGCGGGGCGCAGCCCGTAGCCGGTGGAGGGCAGGGATTCCGCCAGCACGATCTCGCCGCCGCGGGCGCCGCCCTCCTCGCCGGGGGGCACGGCCCATTCGGCCTTCTGCCGCCGGTCGGTCGGGATGATGCGCCCATCCTGGAACACGCCCAGGATGCGCTTGCGGTCCTGCGGCTGGCCGAGGCGCTTCAGCGTGCGCCCCTCATATTTGTCGCCGCCCAGATGCTTGAGGCGGGCCAGCACGCGCTCGCCCACAGCCAGCGCCGTCTGGCCGCGCCGCTCGGGGTGCATGTAGACCACCGGGCGGCCGGCGCCCTCCCAGTTCAGCGGGCGGGCGATGGGGTCGCCATCGGGGTCGGTGCCGAAGATTTCGACCACGCCCGTCTCGGGCAGGGTTTCGCGCACGGCACGCGCCGACCTGGCCCCAGGCGTGCCGCCCCCCACGAAGCTGCGCTTGCCCACGGGGGCGGTGGTGCCGTCCAGCTTGATCTCGGAGAGGAGCTGGCGAAGGGCGGGCCGCTGCTCGGTCGGCAGGCCGAAATGCCGGGCGATCTCGGTCTTGGAGACACGGCCGCCGGTGGTGGCGAGAAACTCGCGGATCTCGGCCTTGCTGGGCAGGGTGTCACGCCGCGGCGTGGATTTGACGCGGGCGCGCGGGAGGGCCGCGGTCTTGACCTTCGGCGCGGCCTCATCATCCGCGCGGCGCTTGGCATTGGACTTCCGGGCGGCCCGCTGGGTCCCGCCGGTCTTCTTGGCCTTCTGGCCCTTCGCCGGCGGACCCATGCGGGGCATCAGCTCGCGGCCTTCTTGCTGGTGGACTTTTTCGCGGCGGCCTTCTTCGTGGCCGGCTTCTTGGCCGGCGCCTTCTTGGGCGCGGCCTTCTTCACCGGCGCCTTCTTCGGGGCGACGGGGGTGGCCTCGGCCTTGGGTGCCGCCGCCTTCTTCGCCGGCGCCTTGCGGCCCTTCATGCCCTTCTTGGGCGGCAGCTCCTTGCCCTTCTCGGCCAGCAGCTTCACCGCCTCGTCGAGCGTCACGGCTTCCATCTCGGTGCCGCGCGGCAAATTGGCCACGCGGGTGCCGTGCAGCAGGAAGGGACCGAAGCGGCCGCGCCGGACTTCGACGGCACCGCCCTGCGGGTGCTCGCCGATCGTGATGCCGCGCGGCTTGGCGTCCGCCAGCAGGGCCACCGCGCGGTTCAGCCCGATGGTCAGCGGGTCATCATCCCGGTCCATGGATTTGCTGAGCGCCCCCATCTTCAGATAGGGCCCGAAGCGGCCGAGGTTGGAGCTGATCTCCTCCCCCGTCTCCGGGTGCAGCCCCACGATGCGGGGCATGGAGAGCAGTGCCAGCGCGGCCTCCAGCGTCATCGTCTCGGGGTCCATCCCGCGCGAGAGGCTGGCGCGCTTGGGCTTGGTGGGCTTGCCCTTGGCGTCCACGCCCCCCTCGCCCAGCTGCGCGTAGATGCCATAGGGCCCGCGCCGCAGCGACACCTCCTGGCCCGTGGCCGGGTCGGTGCCCAGCACGCGCACGCCATCGGCCAGGGCCTGTTGCCCTTCGCCCTCGGCGCCAGGCACGGCCAGCGGCCGCGTGTAGCGGCACTCCGGATAGGCCGAGCAGCCGATGAAGGCGCCCGTGCGCCCCAGCCGCAGCCCCAGCCGCCCGTTGGAGCAGGAGGGGCAGACCCGCGGGTCGCCTCCATCCGCCTGGCGGGGGAAGAAGTGGGGGCCGAGTTCCTCGTCCAGCCGGTCAATGACGTCGCTGATCTTGAGGTCGGCCGTCGCCTCGATGGCCCCGTGGAAGTCCCGCCAGAACTGCCGCATCACCGCCCGCCAGTCGGCCCGCCCGCCCGAGATGTCATCGAGCTGCTCCTCCAGCCCCGCGGTGAAGCCCGTGTCCACATAGCGTTCGAAGAAGGCGACGAGGAAGGCCGTGACCAGCCGCCCACGGTCCTCCGGCATGAAGCGCCGCTTGTCGAGCTTCACATATTCCCGATCCTGCAGGACCTGCAGGATGGAGGCATAGGTGGAGGGCCGGCCGATGCCCAACTCCTCCATCTTCTTCACGAGCGACGCCTCCGAGAAGCGCGGCGGTGGCTGGGTGAAGTGCTGGCTGGCCGTCACCTCGTGGCGCTTGGTCGGCTCGCCCTGGCGCATCGGGGGGAGGATGCGGCTGTCCTCGTCCTCGGAGGAGGCGCCGTCATCCACATCCTCCCGATACAGCTTTAGGAAGCCGTCGAAGGCGATGACGCTGCCGGTGGCGCGCAGCCGGGTGCGGCCCGTGGGTTCGATCAGCTCCACCGTCGTCTGGTCGAGTTCGGCCGACTGCATCTGGGACGCCACGGCCCGCTTCCAGATCAGCTCGTAGAGCTTGCGCTGGCCTTCATTCAGGTAGCGGGCGGCGCGCTCCGGCGTCAGGGTCACGTCGGTGGGGCGGATCGCCTCATGCGCCTCCTGCGCGTTCTTGGCGCGGGAGGCGTATTCGCGCGGCGCGCCGGGCAGGTAGTCCTCGCCGAACTGCGCCTTAATGTGGCCGCGCAGCTCCTGGATGGCCTCGCGCGCCATCTGCACGCCATCCGTCCGCATATAGGTGATGAGGCCCACGGTTTCGCCGCCGATGTCCACGCCCTCATAGAGCTGCTGGGCGGTGCGCATGGTCATCTGCGCGCCCATGCCGAGCTTGCGGCTGGCTTCCTGCTGGAGCGTGCTGGTCTGGAAGGGGGCGGGCGGGTTGCGCTTGACGCGCTTCTTGTCCACCGAGCCCACGGTGAAATTCGCGGCCTCGACGGCGGCCTTCGCCGCCATCGCCGTGGCCTCGTTGGGCAGGTCGAACTGTTCGAGCTTGCGGCCCTCGTGATGCGTCAGCCGCGCCTGGAAGGGCGCGCCGCTGACCGTCGCCATCCGGGCCTCGATGGTCCAGTATTCGCGGGCGACGAAGGCCTCGATCTCGGCCTCGCGCTCGCAGATCAGGCGCAGCGCCACCGACTGCACGCGGCCGGCCGATTTCGACCCCGGCAGCTTGCGCCACAGCACGGGCGAGAGGTTGAACCCCACCAGGTAGTCCAGCGCGCGGCGGGCCAGGTAGGCCTCGATCAGCGGCGTATCCAGCTTGCGCGGGTGGGCGATGGCGTATTGCACCGCGCGCTTCGTGATCTCGTTGAAGGTGATGCGCTCGACGGCCACGCCCTTCAGCGCGCCAGACTTCGCCAGCATGTCCTGGACGTGCCAGGAGATGGCCTCGCCCTCGCGGTCCGGGTCGGTGGCGAGGTAGAGGCGGCGGGCCCCGCGCAGGGCGGAGGCGATCGCCTTCACCTGCTTCTGGCCGCGCTCATCCGCCTCCCAATCCATGGCGAAATCCTCCTCGGGACGGACGGAGCCATCCTTGGGGGGCAGGTCGCGCACATGGCCGAAGCTGGCCAGCACCTTGTAATCGCCGCCGAGGTATTTCTCGATGGTCTTGGCCTTGGCCGGGCTCTCGACGACAACGATGTCGGTCACGTCTGGTCCTTCCGGGCCCTGATCCGTTCGTGGGCCGATTCACGCTGCCGCCGCGAATCGACGACAGCGATCGGACCACTAGCGCAGGGCCACCCGATTCCCGGGCAGGGTTTCGATCCGTCCAGCGAGCTCCAATTCCATGAGCGCGCCGGCAAGTTCGGGGGCAGATAGCTGGCAGCGCCGCCCCAACTCGTCAACCGAGATGGCCGTCGGGCCTAGGGATTCAAGAAGTTGCGCGGCCGCGTCGGAGGGTGCGGGCGGCGCTTCCGTCGGTATTTCAGGTGCTTGGGGCAGGCTGTCCAGCAGCATCCGGCGTCGGGCGACCGGGGCGGCCGGCAGGTGGTCCAGGACATCGGCCGCCGTTTCCGTGATCTGAGCGCCGCGCCGCAGCAATTCATTGGAGCCCCGGCAGCGCGGATCGAGGGGGTGGCCGGGCACGGCGAAGAGCTCCCGCCCCGCCTCGGCGGCGAGCCTCGCGGTGATGAGCGTGCCCGATTGCAGCGCCGCCTCCACCACCACGACGCCGAGCGAGACCCCGGCCACGATGCGGTTGCGGCGGGGGAAATGCCGCTCGCGCGGGGGCGTGCCGAGCGGCGCCTCGGACAGCACCAGGCCGCCCTCGGCCGCGATGCGCGCCTGGAGCTTCGCGTTCTCGGGCGGGTAGGGCTGGTCCAACCCGCCCGCCACCGCCGCCACGGTGCGCCCCGAGCGCAGCGCGCCCAGATGCGCCGCCGTATCAATGCCGCGCGCCAGGCCCGAGACGATGGTGACGTCCCGCACCGCCAGCGCATCGGCCAGGTCCTCGGCGAAGCGGCGGCCGAGGGCGGAGGCGTTGCGCGCGCCCACCATGGCCACGCAGCGCTGGCCGAGTGCCGCCATGTCGCCCAGCGCCGCCAGCAGCAGCGGCGCGTCGTCCAGCTCGGCCAGCAGGGAAGGGTAGTCGTCGGCGCCCAGGAAGAGCAGGTGGGCGCCCATGCGCTCCAGCGCCTCCATCTCCCGCAGCGCCAGGTCGCGCGGGCAGGCGCGGGGGCCGAGGGCATCCAACGCCGCCTCCGCGCTGCCATGCCGCGCCATCAGGCGGCGGTGCAGGACGGGCCCCACCCCCTCGGTGCGGGCGAGGCGGAAGGCGGCGAGGCTCATTTTCCGGCGCCGATGCGCGGCTCCGTCCCCGCCAGCAGGCGGCGGATGTTTTCTTCATGTCGCACAAAGACATAGGCGGCGATGGCCAGCACGGCGACGCCCGACCACAGCGGCAGCACCACCAGCGCCACCCCCGCCGCCACCACCATGGCCGAGAGCGCGCCCACCGAGGAGATGCGCGACAGCCGCGCCGCCACCAGCCAGGTCACGGCGGCCGCCACGAAGACGCCCCAGCCCAGCCCCAGCATGACGCCCAGCGCCGTCGCCACCCCTTTGCCGCCCTTGAAGCCGAGCCAGAGCGGGTGGCAATGCCCCAGCACCGCGGCCACCGCCGCCACGGGCGCCAGATGCGGCCCGAACCAGGCGGAAACCAGCCAGACCGCGACGGCGCCCTTCAGGAAATCCAGCGCCAGCGTCGCCGCCGCCACCTTCTTGTTGCCCGTGCGCAGCACATTGGTCGCGCCGATATTGCCCGAGCCGATGGCGCGGATGTCCCCCAGCCCCGCCGCCCGCGTCAGCAGCAGGCCGAAGGGGATGGAGCCCAGCAGCATGGCGCCCACCGCGGCCATGAAGGTGTCCAGCACCGCAATCATCCGAAGACGCGCCTCCCGGCCTTGAAGGTGGCCAGCACCCGGCCCTCCAGCGCCCGCCCGTCGAAGGGCGAGTTCTGCGCCTTGCCCGGCAGCGCGCCGTCGCGCACCTGCCAGGCGCGATCGGGCGCGACCAGGCACAGATCGGCCGGCGCGCCCTCCGCGAGGCGCCCTGCCTCCACCCCCAGCAGCGCGGCGGGGCGGCAGGTCAGCAAGGCCAGCGCGTCGCGCAGCGTCAGGTCGCCGCCATGCACCCGGGCCAGGGTCACGCCCAGCAGCGTCGCCAGCCCCGCCCCGCCCGCCTCGGCCTGAGCAAAGGGCAGGCGCTTGTCATCCGCGTCGCGCGGCTGGTGGTCGGAGGCGATGGCGTCAATCGTGCCATCGGCCAGGGCCGCCACCACGGCCAGGCGGTCGGATTCGGCGCGCAGCGGCGGGCTCAGCTTCGCATAGGTGCGGAAATCGCCGATGGCGGTCTCGTTCAGGTCGAAATAGGGGGGCGCTGTGTCGCAGGTGACGCGCAGACCCTCGTCCTTGGCGGCACGAATCAGGTCCAGCGCGGCCGCCGTGCTGACATGGGCGAAATGCACATGGCCGCCGGTGAGGCGGGCGAGGGCGATGTCGCGGGCCACCATGATGGCCTCGGCGGCGGCGGGTAAGCCGGGCAGGCCGAGGCGGGTGGCGAGTTCCCCCTCGGTCGCCGCGCCCTGGCCGGCCAGGGAGGGCTCCTCCGGGTGCTGCACCACCATGGCGCCGAAGCCGCGCGCATAGGAGAGCGCAAGCCGCATGGTCCGCGCGGCCGCGATGGCGCGGGTGCCATCGGTGAAGGCCACCGCACCCGCCTCCCGCAGCAGCCCGTACTCGGAGAGTTCCTTGCCCGCGCAGCCCTTGGTGGCGGCGGCATAGGGCAACAGCGTCAGGCTGCCCGTTGCCTCGCCGCGACGGATCATGAATTCGACCAGTGCCGGGTCATCCAGGGCGGGATTGGTGTCGGGCAGCACGGCGAGCGTGGTGATGCCGCCCGCCGCCGCGGCCTGGGCGGCCGAGGCGATGGTCTCGCGGTGCTCGGCGCCCGGCTCGCCCAGTGCCGCGCGCATGTCCACGAGGCCGGGGCAGAGGATGGCGCCGGCGGCGTCCAGCACCTCCGCGCCCTCGGCCGGCGCGCCCTTCAGGCTCGCGATGCGCCCGCCCGAAACCAGCAGCGCGCCCGGCGCGTCGAGGCCCGAGGCGGGGTCGAGAAGGCGGGCATTGGTGATGAGAAGGTCGCGCATGGGCCTGGGTTATAGACGGGCGTCCACGCCTGCGTCAGAGGGCCTTGGCCATGAACACCCGGTCGTAGCCATCCTGCATGGCGCGGTGGGTCTCGGCATAGCCAAGCCGGGTGTAGAGGGCGATGTTCTCCACCATCCGCGCATGGGTGTAGAGCCAGATGCGCCCATGGCCGCGGCGCCGGGCCTCCTGTTCCGCGAACGCCATCAGCCTCCGGCCGACGCCCTGGCCCGGCGCGGCGGCGGCGATGTTGTCGAGCAGCATCCCCTCCGCCGTGTCCTCCAGCACCAGCAGGCCCAGGATCGCACCCGCTTCCTCCATCACCCAGCCCTGGCCGGCGGCAATCCGGGCGGCGTAGTCATCGCCCATCGGGCCGGGTTCCCGTCCCAGGCGTGGCACGTAATGGGCATAGGCGGCACGCACCAGCGCGGCCAGGGCCGGGGCTTCATGGGGGAGGGCGGGGCGAATGTGGCGGGTCACGGCGCCAGGATAGGATGGCGCGGCGGGGGTTGGGAGCAGGGAAAGCTTAAGCATTGTGACGCCATGGAGACGAACGCGAACTGGAGCGTTCTCAATGACATCCATGCCCCTTTCCACGGTCGCGGCGCCCGCCGCCGAGACGACCGCGCCCGAACGTGTCCTGGCCCTCACCGACAGCGCCGCCCAGGTGGCCGCGGGCAAGGTGCGCGCGATCCAGGCCATCACCCGCCAGACGCGCGTGCTCGCGCTCAACGCCACCATCGAGGCGGCCCGCGCGGGCGAACTCGGGCGTGGCTTCGCCGTGGTGGCGGGGGAGGTGAAGAACGTGGCGGGCGAGGTCGCGCGGCTCGCCACCGAGATGGAGTCCGAACTGACCTCGGCCTTCGGCGATCTCCGCGCGGTGGGCGAGCGCATGGTGAGCGAGGTGCGCGGGCAGCGGCTGGTGGACCTGGCGCTGAACGCCATCGAGATCATGGACCGCAACCTCTATGAGCGCAGCTGCGACGTGCGCTGGTGGGCCACCGATTCGGCCATGGTCGAGGCGGCGTCCGACCCTTCCGGACCTCGCCGCGCCCATGCGGCGAAGCGGCTGGGCGTCATCCTCTCGGCCTACACCGTCTATCTGGACCTGTGGCTGGCCGATGCCCAGGGGCGCGTGATCGCCCATGGGCGGCCTGACCGCTTTCCGGGCGTGGTGGGCCTCGATGTCTCGCACGAGCCCTGGTTCCAGCAGGCGCGGGCCACCCGCAGCGGCGATGACTTCGCGGTGGCCGACATCACCCCCTGCGTGGCCCTGGGCGGCGCGCCCGTGGCCACCTATGCGGCGGCCGTGCGCGAGGGGGGCGAGGCGAAGGGCAAGGTGCTGGGCGTGCTCGGCATCCATTTCGACTGGGCGCCCCAGGCCGCCTCGGTGCTGCGCGGCGTGCGCCTGCAACCACATGAGTCGGCCACCACCCGCGCGCTGCTGGTGGACCGGCAGGGGCGGGTGCTGGCGGCTTCGGACGGGCAGGGCGCGCTGGCGGAGACCATCCCCATCCCGCCCCAGGCCGGCGCCTCGGGCGTTTTCGAGGCGGGCGGGCATCTCTTCGCCCATCATGCGACGCCGGGCTACGAGACCTATCGCGGCCTGGGCTGGCGCGGGGTGCTGGTGCAGCCCCTGGCGCGGTGAGGCGGCTCAGGCGTTGCGACGCAGGGCGCGCGCCAGCACGTCCAGCACCGCCATCCGCACAGCGACCCCCATCTCCACCTGCTCGCCAATGACAGACCGCGCGGCGTCATCGGCCACCGCGCTGTCAATCTCGACGCCGCGGTTCATGGGGCCCGGGTGCATCACGATGGCATCGGGCTTGGCATGGGAGAGCTTGGCGGCGTCCAGCCCGTAGAAGCGGAAGAATTCGCGCGGGGAGGGGACCAGGCCGGAGTTCATCCGCTCGCGCTGCAGGCGCAGCATCATGACCACGTCGGCGCCGTCCAGGCCCGCGCGCATGTCGTGATGCACCTCCACGCCCAGCCGCGCGCATTCGGATGGCATCAGCGTCGGCGGCCCCACCACCCGCACCCGCGCGCCCATGGCCAGCAGCAGGTGGATGTTGGAACGCGCCACGCGGGAATGCAGCACGTCGCCGCAGATGGCGACCACCAGGTTCTCCAGCCGCCCCTTCCGTCGGCGGATGGTCAGCGCGTCCAGCAGCGCCTGGGTCGGGTGTTCATGCGTGCCGTCGCCGGCATTGATGACGGCCGCATCCACCTTTTGCGCCAGCAGGGCGGGGGCACCCGACTGCGCGTGGCGGATCACCAGCAAATCCGTGTGCATGGCGTTCAGGGTGGCGGCGGTGTCGAGCAGCGTCTCGCCCTTGTTCACGGAGCTGGTCGAGACGGACATGTTCACGATGTCCGCCCCCAGCCGCTTGCCGGCCAGCTCGAAGCTGGTGCGGGTGCGGGTGCTGTCCTCGAAGAACAGGTTGATCAGCGTGCGGCCCTTCAGCAGGTCCCGCTGGGTCTTTCCCTGGCGGTTGAGCAGGGCGTAGCTCTCGGCCAGGTCGAGCAGGGCGGAGATGTGCGGCGGCTCCAGCCCCTCGATCGCGAGCAGGTGGCCGGAGGGGAGGATGGGATAGGAGAAGCCGCTCATGCCCCCTTGTAGGGCGGGCATGGCGGCTTCGGGAAGCGGCGCCCCCCCCTTCGGCGTTTTCAGCCCAGGCGGAAGGCCTCGTTGATCGCGCTCTTCACGCCGCCGCCCATCTGCGGGCCGCCGCCGGCCACATAGACCGAGTCGCCGATCACCACGGCCCCCATCCCGTGCCGCGGCGTCATCATGGGCGCGTGGGATTCCCAGGAATTGCTGGCGGGGTCGTAGGATTCGTTCTGGCCATAGACGCGGTTGGTGCCCTCGCCGCCCATGCAGAAGATGCGGTCATGGAACCAGACCGTGCCATGGCCCGAGCGCGCGGTGGGGATGGGCGCGCGGAACACCCATTCATCCGCCCGCGGATCATAGGCATGGTGCAGGTTGGAATTGGTGTGGAAGGTGTCCACCCGCCCGCCGATGACATGGATGCGCCCGGCCACCACCACGATACCCGTGTGGTCGCGCCCCACCGGCATGGGCTGGCGGCGGCGGTAGCGGTCGCTGCGCGGGTCATAGACCAGGTGCCAATCAATGGAGCGCCGGTTGTCCGAGCCGATGGCGCCGCCGATGATATGGATCTCCTCGCCCAGCGCGATGCAGGCCATGGCCCCGCAGGCCTCGGGCAGGCGGCGGATGGGCGTCCAGCGCGTGCCGTCGAAGGCGAAGGCCTCGTCATGCGGGGTGCGGTTCTGTTCGATGAAGCCGCCGAAGGCATAGAGACGGTCCCCCAGCGTCGCCACGCCCACATGGTTGGCGCCGCGTGGCAGCTGCGCCAACTCCTCCCAGGAATTGGAGCGGGGGTCGTAGGCGTGGTGGTAGGGCCGGTCCACCCGCTGCTCGGCATAGCCGCCGACCAGGTGCATGCGGCCGCGGTATTCCACGGCCCAGGCCATCTCGGTGCGCGGGATGGGCAGGGGTTCCAGGGCGCGCCAGCTGCCCTGTTGGGCGGCGCGTGGGGCCGGGCTTTCGGTGACGGCATGGGCGTGGTGCAGGTCGGGCAGGCCGATGCGGCCGGGCTCGCGCAGCGCCTCGAACTGGCCGGCCTGGTGGTCATGGACATTGCCCTGGGCCATGGCTGTAAGGGGGGCGGGCCCGGCGGCGAGGGCGAGGCCCCCGCCCAGAAGGTGGCGGCGGTTCAACGGCATGGGCGTCTTCCTCACAGCTGGCGGGGCCATCATGGCCCGTGCCGGTCGTCTTCCTCCGCAGCTTTCCAAGACGGGGCGGTGGCGTCCAGCGCCCCCTGCAGGGTGTAGGCCGCGGCGGCGGCATCCACCGCGGCCGCACGCTTCTTCCGGGTCAGGTCGGCCTCGCGGATCATGGCGCGGTTCACGGCGGCGCTCGACAGCCGCTCATCCCAGAGTGCCACCGGCAGGCCGGTGGCCTCCGACAGCGCCAGCGCCCAGTCCCGCGCCGCCTGGGCGGCGGGGCCGAGGCTGCCATCCATCGAAAGCGGCAGCCCCACCACCAGCCCGCCCGCGCCCTCGCGCCGGGCGATGGCCATCACCTCGGCCGCGATGGCCGTGAGTTTCCCGCGCTTCACGCTGCCATAGGGCGAGGCCAGCATGAGCGACACATCCGTCAGCGCCACGCCGATGATGCGCGCCCCGGGGTCGAGCCCGATCAGCCGTTGCCCGCGCGGCAGGGCGGCGCGCAGCGCATCCATGGCCAGCAGGGGCATCAGCCTCTCCTTCCGGCGCTTCGGCGGGCCGGCTGCCGCCTGGCCCGGCGCCGCAACCTTGCCAGGGCCGCCGAGGGCAGGGGGGAAGCGGGCCGAAGCGCGGCGAGGCGCCGCCAAAGCGCCTCCGCCGCCGCCAACTCGCCCAGGCGCTCCCGCAGGCGGGCCTCCAGCGCCAGCAGCGCGGGGTCGTCCGGCCTCTCCTGGCGCAGTGGCGCCAGCGCCGCCAGCGCCTCCGCCGTCGCCGGCATCGCCGGGCCCTGGCCGATGGTGCCGGAGAGGGTGTCAAGCAAAGCGTGTAGCGCCGCCGCTTCCGCACGGGCCGTCGCCAGCGCGCCGGCGGCATCGTCCAGGCTGCGCGCCATGGGCGGCAGGAAGGGCAGCAGCGTCCCGAGCTGTGGCTGGCCCCGCAGCACCTGACGCGCCTCCGCCTGCGGCAGGGGGCGGGGCGTCGCCCCGGGGCGAAGCGCCTGGAACAACGCGGCCGCCAAGGCCGGCCAGCCCGGCCCCGGCTCGGCCCCGCCGCGCGCGCGGTGCAGGGAAGGGTCGAGGAAGTCCCGCGCGAAGCCCTCGACCACGCCCGCGGGGGGCGCGATGCCGAGGAAATCCGCGCATTCCCGCAGCGTCGCCTCCGGCCGGGCACGCAGCCTCTCCGTGCCGACCAGCAGCGTGCGGTCGTCGGGCAGGCTGGCCAGGACCGTCCGCATGGTCGTGGCCCAGAGCGCGGCCATGCCCTCGCCATGGCGCAGCATGGCGTGGAAATCGGGGTTGGCGGCGGCCCGGCGCGCCTGGCTTTCGGCCACCTCGGCGGGGTCGCGCAGCAGCAGCACGCGGCTCACCCGCCAGCCCATGCGGGACAGCGTGGCCTCCCAGAAGGGCAGCAGGGTGCTGATGCGCGGGTCCTTCAGCACGAAGGGGCCGGGGCCCTGGAAGCTGTCGCGCAGGATGGCCGCGGCCTCATCCTGCCAGGCGATCAGCGCCTCCAGCCCGTCGGCGGTGGCGTCATAGGCCCAGTTGCTCCAGCTCGTGCCCTGTGCCGCCATTAGCCGGTCATTCAGCGCGCGGGGCGCGGGGTGCTCGAAGAAGCCCTTGGGGTTCTCGTCGTTGCTGGGGGCGGCGAAGTGCCCCATGTCGCAGCCAAGGGCCTGGAGGCCCGCCGTCATCAGCGAGGTGCCGGAGCGATGGACGCCCAGCACCAGCACGAGATGGGGCGTGGCACCTGTCATGCCCGCGGGCGCATCATGTTGAACACGGCCATGCCGGGGCTTATGGTCCGCCGCCCTTGTGAATGGAAGTGGAAGACATGTCGCTCGATGCCGCGACGGTGCGTCGCGTCGCCAACCTGGCCCGGCTGCGCCTCGAAGAGACGGAAGTGGAAAAGCTCCAGGCGGAGCTGAACGGGATTCTCGGCTGGATCGAGCAATTGCAGCAGGTGGACACGGAGGGCGTGGAGCCCATGGCCGGCGGCGCGCCCGTGGAGGTGAAGCTGCCCTGGCGCGCCGATGCCGTGACCGACGGCGCCCAGGCCGAGAAGGTGCTGGCCAATGCCCCCGACCGCGAGGGCGATTATTTCGGCGTGCCGAAGGTGGTGGAATGATGCGCCCGACCGATCTGACCCTGGCCGAGGGCCTGGAGGCGCTCGAGGCGCGCGAGATCAGCGCCGTGGAACTCACCCAGTCCTTCCTCGACGCCATCGAGCGGCTGAACCCGCGCCTGAACGCCTACATCACCGTGACGGGCGAGGCCGCGCTGGCCGATGCCGCCGCCTCCGACGCCCGCCGCGCCAAGGGCGAGGCGCGGGCGCTGGATGGCATTCCGCTGGGCATCAAGGACCTGTTCTGCACTGAGGGCACGCGCACCACGGCGGGCTCGAACATCCTGGGCGGCTTCGTGCCGCCCTATGAGAGCACGGTCAGCGCCAACCTCAAGCGCGACGGCGCCGTGTTCCTGGGCAAGCTGAACCTGGACGAGTTCGCCATGGGCTCCTCCAACCAGACCAGCGCCTTCGGGCCGGTGGAAAACCCCTGGTCGCGCGCCAATGACCCGGAGAAGCGGCTGGTGCCGGGCGGGTCCTCGGGCGGCTCGGCTGCGGCGGTGGCGGCCAGGCTCGCCATGGGGGCGACGGCCACGGACACGGGCGGCTCCATCCGCCAGCCCGCGGCCTTCTGCGGCATCGCGGGCATCAAGCCCACCTATGGGCGGTGTTCGCGCTGGGGGATCGTGGCCTTTGCCTCCAGCCTGGACCAGGCGGGGCCGGTGGCGCGCACGGTGGAGGACAATGCCATCCTGCTCCGCTCCATGGCCGGGCATGACCCGAAGGACAGCACCAGCGCGAACCTGCCCGTGCCGGATTTCCGGGCCGCGGTGGGGCGCGGGGTGAAGGGGCTGCGCATCGGCGTGCCGGCGGAATACCGGCTGGACGGGCTGGCGCCCGAGATTGCCGCCCTGTGGGACCAGGGGCTGGACTGGCTGCGAGCGGAGGGCGCGGAGATCGTCCCCATCTCGCTGCCGCACGCGAAATACGCGCTGCCCACCTATTATGTGGTGGCGCCCGCCGAGGCGTCCTCCAACCTCGCGCGCTATGACGGGGTGCGCTTCGGGCTGCGCGAGAAGGGTTCGGACCTGAAGGACCTCTATGAGCGCACGCGTGCGCGCGGTTTTGGCGCCGAGGTGCGGCGGCGCATCATGATCGGCACCTATGTGCTGAGCGCTGGCTACTACGACGCCTATTACCTGAAGGCCCAGAAGGTGCGTGCCCTGATCCGCCGCGACTTCGAACTGGCCTGGGGCAAGGTGGACGCCATCCTGACGCCGGCGACCCCTTCCGCCGCCTTCGGGATGGACGAGAAGCAGGATGATCCGGTGGCCATGTACCTGAACGACATCTTCACCGTAACGGCGAACCTGGCGGGCCTGCCGGGCCTCGCGGTGCCGGCGGGGCTGGACGGGCAGGGGCTGCCGCTGGGCTTGCAGGTGATCGGGCGGGCCTTTGATGAGGAGACGGTGTTTGCCGTGGGCGGGGTGATCGAGCGCGCCGCGGCGTTCTCGGCTACGCCGCAGGTGATGGCGTGAGCGGCGACCTAACCGCCAAGACGAACGCCGAACTCGACACGCTGATCGCCAACCACGAGCGCCTCGGCAAGTTCGGCGCGCCCCTCTTCCTCGCTGCGCTCGCGGAGCGGGACAGGCGCAAAGCCGGCGGGCTCGACCTCGACCAAACGCTCGCGCTCATCCTGCGCGAGGCGCGCGAGGGGCGCTTCGTGACCTACAAGGACGTGGCCGATCAGTCCGGGCGGCCGTGGAACACCGTGCGCTACAAGGTGAACGAACACATCGGCGTGCTGGGCCAGCGCGAGCTGGCACGCCACAGCATCTTCCCTTGCGCAATGGTTGTTGGTGAGGCCGGGCGCGAGACCGGCACCCTTACCGTCGAACAGCTGGAAGGCTTCGCGCGCTTTTGGCAGCGCCTTAACCCATCCGACACGGCAAGCGGCGAGGCGCTGCTGCGGAGGGAGCAGGACAAGGTGATCGCCTTCGCCCGTCGGCAGGAGGCGCCGTGACGGCCGACGAACTCATCGCCCGCCACCCGCGCCTCTACCACCTCA
This sequence comes from Roseococcus thiosulfatophilus, assembly GCF_017311575.1. Classification (GTDB taxonomy): domain Bacteria; phylum Pseudomonadota; class Alphaproteobacteria; order Acetobacterales; family Acetobacteraceae; genus Roseococcus; species Roseococcus thiosulfatophilus. The sequence goes on along the minus strand of NZ_JAFFQY010000033.1, from coordinate 103,531 downwards.
CCACGCCCGGCGCCTGGGAGGTGATCCGTGCCCATGGGCTACTCTCCACCGAGGCGTTGCTGCGGCGTGCCGGCCTGCCGGAGGTGGAGGTTGAGGCGCGCATCCGCCGACGGCGCGCGGCGCGGGATGTGCTGGAGCAGACGTCCTTCGGCCGCGTCGTGCTTAACGATAACCTTCCCATCCACATGGGTAAGCTCGCGCGCTGCCTCGACGATGGCCTCACCGCCGAGGAGTGGCTGGCGGAACTCAACCGCCGCGTCTTCTTCTGGGTGCGCGAGGCGCGGATGCTGGGGCTGGGCGAGGCGGCCGTGAACCGCAACGACCCGCGCAAACTGCTGGTGCTGGACACGGCGAGCGTCGTCTCCGCGTGCGGCGTGAGGATGCAGGTCTCGCCCATCAACACCTGCAGCACGCAGCGCAAGCCTGCCCGCCGTGGCCGCGCCACCTTCACGCCGCTTGGCGCTATGCCCTTTGCCGAATGGCGCTGGCGCCGCCGCGACACCAAATCCTCTCCCGACGAGGTGGTCGAAGTCACTGTTCTCGGCCATGTGCCCGACATCGAACGCCACCTGATCGAACGCAGGACCCTCACATGACCTACACCATTGAAGGCGAAACCGGCCCCTGGGAGGTCGTCATCGGCCTCGAAGTCCATGCGCAGGTGACGTCCCACGCCAAGCTGTTTTCCGGCGCGGCCACCGCCTTCGGCGCGGAGCCCAATTCCCAGGTCAGCTTCGTGGATGCGGGTTTTCCTGGAATGCTCCCCGTCATCAACGAGGCCTGCATAGCCCAGGCCGTCCGCACCGGGCTCGGCCTGAACGCGGAAATTCATCTCTGGTCGCGCTTCGACAGAAAAAACTATTTCTACGCGGACCTGCCGCAGGGCTACCAGATCAGCCAGTACGCCCACCCCATCGTGGGCAAGGGCGAGGTCGAGGTCACGCTCGCCGACGGTTCCACCAAGATCATCGGCGTCACGCGCCTGCACCTGGAGCAGGACGCCGGCAAGTCGCTGCATGACCAGCACCCGACCAAGTCCTTCATTGATTTGAACCGCTCCGGCGTCGCGCTCATGGAGATCGTCTCCGAGCCCGACATGCGCTCGCCTGAGGAAGCCGGCGCCTATCTCGCCAAGCTGCGGCAGATCATGCGCTACCTTGGCACCTGTGACGGCAACATGGACGAGGGCTCCATGCGCGCCGACGTGAACGTCTCCGTCCGCAAGGCGGGCGAGGGCTTCCGCACGCGCTGTGAGGTGAAGAACGTCAACTCCATCCGCTTCGTCATGCAGGCGGTCGAGGCCGAGGCGCGGCGCCAGATCGAGGTGTGGGAGAGCGGCGGCACGGTCGAGCAGGAAACCCGCCTCTTCGACACCGCGCGCGGCGTCACCCGCTCCATGCGCTCCAAGGAGGACGCGCATGACTACCGCTATTTCCCCGACCCGGACCTGCCGCCGCTCGTGCTGGAGCAGTCCTGGGTGGAGCAGCTCAAGGCCAGCCTGCCCGAACTGCCCGACCAGCGCCGCGCGCGCTACGTCGCCATGGGCCTCTCGCCCTACGACGCCCATGTACTGACCATCGAGCGCGAGACGGCCACCTTCTTCGAGACGGTGGCGAAGGGTCGCGACGCCAAGGTCGCCGCCAACTGGGTGACGGGGGATTTCTTCGCCGCCCTGAACCGCCTCAAGCGCGACATCAGCGACCCGCCGGTGACGGCCCAGCACCTGGGCGAGCTGCTGGACCTGCTGGCCGACAAGACCCTCTCCGGCGCGCTGGCCAAGCAGGTCTTCGAGGCGATGATCGAGACGGGCCAGGCCCCCAGCGTGATCGTCGAGGAGCGCGGCCTGCGCCAGGTGACCGACACCGGCGCCATCGAGGCCGCGGTGGACGCCATCATGGCGGCGAATGCCGACAAGGTGGCGGAATACCGCGGCGGGAAGGAGAAGCTGTTCGGCTTCTTCGTGGGCCAGACCATGAAGGCCATGGCGGGGAAGGGAAATCCCGCCCTGGTCAATGAAGTGCTGAAGGCGAAGCTGGGTTGATCGGGCTGTCCGGCGGCGGATCCACGCCGCCGGGGCTCAGGCGCCCTCGGCCAGCAGCGCCTCCAGATCCAGCCGGCGGGTGAACATGGTCATCCGCCCGTCGGCATCCCGGGGCCATTCCTCGCGCGGGCGGTCGCGGTAAAGCTCCACCCCGTTGCCATCCGGGTCGCGGAGATACAGCGCCTCGCTCACCCCATGGTCCGAGGCGCCCTCCAGCCGCACGCCCGCCTCCAGCACACGGCGCAGCGCCACGGCCAGCGAAGCCCGGTCGGGGTAGAGCAGCGCCACGTGATAGAGCCCGGTATGCCCGGCGGGCGGCGGCGTGCCGCCCGCGCTCTCCCAGGTGTTGAGGGCGATGTGGTGGTGGTAGCCGCCGGCCGAGAGGAAGGCCGCCCCCGGCCGTTCCAGTATGACCTCGAAGCCCAGCACGTCGCGCCAGAAGCCCAGCGCGCGCGGCAGGTCCGCGACCTTGAGGTGGACATGCCCGATGCGGGCCTGGTGATGGATCGTGTTCATGCCTCCAACATGGAGCCGTGCGCGTCCACGCGCCAATCACCGTCGCGGATGAGGCTTATTCGCCACCCGCCGTCCGGGCCGCGTCACCAGCCACAGCCCCGCGAAGATCAGCGCCACGGCCGGCAGGGCCAGCCAGCCCATGCGCTCGCCGAAGATGATCGCCCCCCAGACCACGCCCGCGATGGTGACGATATAGCCTACCTGGCTGGTGACCACCGCCCCCGCCGCCGCGATCACGCGGAAATAGGCGAGGTAGGCGATGGCGGTCAGCACGGCCTGCAGCGGCAGCAGCGCCTCCGCCCGCCAGTCGGCTGACAGCGGCGGGTGGAACTGGCCCAGCGCCAGCGCGAAGAAGGCCAGGCAGAAGGCCGCCCCGTAGAGCGACCCCGCCGCCACCGCCAGCGGCCCCGTGCCGCGCGGCGCGAACTGCACCGCCACCAGCCCCGACACCGCGTAGCAGACCGGGGTGAGGGCCGCGACCAGCGCCCAGCCGATCAGCGAGGCCGCGGGCAGCGCCGCCCCCGGCGCCATGGCCAGCGCCACGCCGGCGAAGCCCAGCGCGGTGCCGGCGACGCGCCGCGCCGTCAGCCGCTCCTGCCCGATGGCCGCGGCACCCACCACCGTCAGCATGGGGGCCAGCGGGATGAGCAGGGCGAAGAACCCCGCCGGGATATGCTGCAGCGCGTGGAAGCCGAAGACATTGGCCAGGGCGAAGCCCGACCCGCCCGCCGCGAGGTAGTAAAGGAGATGCGCCCGGTCGCGCGGGATGGCCTGCCCCCGGGCCCGGCACAGCAGCGTCAGCGCCAGGGCCGACCCCACGGCCGTCCAGAAGGCGAAGCCCATGGCGGAGATGCCGAGCCCCATGCCCACCTTGGCGATGGCGGGCGTCAGCCCCCAGATGGCCCCGGTCAGCAGCAGCAGGGGCAGGACGGGCGTGCGGGTCATGCCCGCGCAGAGGCCCCCGGTGCGCGCCTCTGTCAACTCAACGCTCAGGCGGCGGGGTATAAGCAGCGCATGGAGTGGCCCGAATCGGAAACCATCGCCCTGCGGCCCGACCCGCTGCTGCCCGAGGCCCCATGCCCCGTGCGTTGGCGGCGTTCGGCCCGGGCGCGGCGCGTCTCGCTGCGCATCTCCCCGGCCGAGGGGGCGGTGGTGGTGACCTTGCCCATGAAGGTGGGCCGCCGCCATGGCCTCGCCTTGCTGACCGAACATGCGGGCTGGGTGTTGCAGCGCGTGGCGGCCCTGGCGCCGGAGCGCAAGCTGGTGCCGGGCGGCAGCGTGCCCATCGGCGGGGTGGAGCACCTCATCCGCCACGACCCCGCGCGGCGTGGCGCGGCGCTGCTGGAGGAGGGCGTGCTGGTGGTCTCGGGCCAGGCGGAGTTCGTGGGAAGGCGCGTGCGCGACTTCCTGCGCGCCGAGGCGCTGCGCCGCATCGCGCAGGCCGTGCGCCCACATGCCGCGGCACTGGGCGTGGCGCCGCGCGCCATCCGGCTGAAGGACACGAAAAGCCGCTGGGGAAGCTGCGCGCCCGACCGGACGCTCGCCTTCTCCTGGCGCCTGGTCATGGCGCCACCCTGGGTGCTGGATTACGTGGTGGCGCATGAGGTGGCGCATCTGCGGGAGATGAACCACTCGGCCCGTTTCTGGGCGCTGGTGGAATCAAGAACCCCGCACCGCGCCGCCGCGAGCGAATGGCTGCGGCGGAACGGGGCGGGGCTGTTGCGGGTCGGCTGAGCGGCGGGGTCAGCCCACCGTCAGCCGCCGCTCCGTGATCTGCTGCTTCATGGACTTCTGCAGCTTCTCGAAGGCGCGCACCTCGATCTGGCGCACGCGCTCGCGGCTGATGTTGTACTGTTGGGACAGCTCCTCCAGCGTGGTGGGCTCGTCCTTCAGGCGGCGCTCGATCAGAATGTGGCGCTCGCGCTCGTTCAGGGTGCGAAGCGCGCCGTTCAGCAGGTCCTTGCGGTTGGACATGTCCTGCCGGTCGGCGAGTTCCTCCTCCTGGCTCTCGCTCTCGTCCACCAGCCAATCCTGCCACTCGCCCTCGCTGTCGGCGCGGACGGGGGCGTTCAGGCTGTTGTCGGGCGAGGCGAGGCGGCGGTTCATGCTCACCACGTCCTGCTCAGGCACGGCCAGCGTCTTGGCGATCTTGGCGACCACCTCCGGCTGCAGGTCGCCATCCTCCAGCGCCCCGATCTGCCCCTTGAGGCGGCGGAGGTTGAAGAACAGCTTCTTCTGCGCGGCGGTCGTGCCCATCTTCACGAGCGACCAGCTGTGCAGGATGTATTCCTGGATGGCGGCGCGGATCCACCACATGGCGTAGGTGGCCAGGCGGAAGCCGCGGTCCGGGTCGAACCGCTTGACCGCCTGCATCATGCCGACATTGCCCTCGCTGATGAGTTCCCCCACCGGCAGGCCATAGCCGCGGTAGCCCATCGCGATCTTGGCGACGAGGCGCAGGTGCGAGGTGACGAGCTTGTGGGCGGCGGCCTCATCGGCCGCGTCGCGCCAGCGCTTGGCGAGGTTCAGCTCCTCCTCCGGGGCCAGCATCGGAAACTTCCGGATCTCCTGCAAATAGCGGGAGAGGTTGCCTTCCGGGGCCATCGGGATGCTCAGTGACGCCATGTGGTCCGAACTCCTGACTGCGCCAGAACCCGCCCCGTGACGGCGACGGGCATCTGGCCGTTCGTGGCAACGACCGCCGGGCCCTTTCGGTTGCATCCGCCCCGGTCACGGAGGGGGCGGTGGCAGCGAACCGAAGTCACGCGGCACCCGGCCGACGTTGCACATTACCGTTCGTTTAGTCCGTTCTCCCCTGCAATGCAAGGATAACCAACCCCGCCACTCTGTCATCCCGGTAAACCGGGCAGGACCCCTAGGCGGAAAGGGCGGAGAGGAGGGCCTGCAGGTCTTTCGGCGGATCAGAGCGGAAAGTTAGCACATCCTTTGTAACCGGATGATGAAATTCCAGACTGGCCGCGTGCAGCGCCTGGCGGGGGAAGGCCAGCAGGGCCTGGCGTGCCGCCTCGGGCAAGGCGCGACTCGCCGCCGGTATGCGCCGCAGATAGACCGGATCCCCCACCAGCGGATGGCCGATATGCGCCAGGTGCACCCGGATCTGGTGCGTCCGCCCGGTGGCGAGCTTGCAGCGCAGCAGGCTCACCCCGCCATGGAACACGCGCTCGGTGCGATAGCGCGTCAGCGCCGCCTTGCCGGACTTCGCGCCGCCGCGCCCCACCACGGCCATGCGCTTGCGGTCGAGCTGGTGGCGGCCGATGGCGGCCTCCACCTCGCCCGCGGCGGGGCTGGGCACGCCCCAGACCAGGGCCAGATACTCCCGGTCCAGGTCGCGCGCCGCGAAGGCCTCGGACAGGGCGCGGTGGGCGCGCTCGCTCTTGGCCACGACCATGACGCCCGAGGTGTCCTTGTCCAGCCGGTGGACGATGCCCGGCCGCTTCTCGCCGCCGATCCCTTCCAGCTCCTCCCCCGCATGGCCGAGCAGCGCGTTGACCAGCGTGCCGTCCAGGTTGCCCGGTGCGGGGTGGACGACCAGCCCGGCCGGCTTGTTCAGCACGATGAGGTGCGAGTCCTCGAAGAGGATGTCGAGCGGGATGTCCTGCGCCACCGGCCGGGCGGGCAGGGGCGGCGGCGGGGCGAGGGTATAGGTCACCCCCGGCCGGATGGGCCGCGCGGGGTCGGTGAAGACTTGGTCGCCCTCCCGGGCCTGGCCTTCCTCGATCAGCGCCTTGACGCGCGAGCGCGAGAGCGTGCCTATCCGCGCCGCGAGGAAGCGGTCGGCGCGTTCGCCGCGGTCGGCTTCGGCCGCGAGATATTCATGGGGTGCGGAGGGGTCGGCCAATGCGGGCGCTCAAATTCCTGGTGGTGGCGATGGGGGTGATGATCGTCGCCGGCACCGTGACGCTGGTCGCGCTGATCGTCCAGCGGGCGGGCGGGGCGGTGACGGGGGCCATGCCGGCCGTGGCGCTGGACCTGCCGGCCGGCACGCGGATCCTGTCCGTCAGCGGGGCGGGCGATCGTTTCGCCGTCCTGGTCGAAGGCGCGGGGGAGGAGCGGCGCATCCTTCTGCTGAATCCGCGCAGCGGGCGCGTGGTGGGCGAGGTCCGCCCCCGCCCGTGACCCACCGCAAGCCCCATCTGCCCGAGAAGACCTGCGCCGCCTGCGGCCGCCCCTTTGCCTGGCGGAAGAAGTGGGCGCGGGTGTGGGAGGAGGTGCGGTATTGCTCCGATGCGTGCCGCGAGGGGCGCCATGCAAAGGCCCGGCTTGCCCAACCGCGCCGGGGGGGCTAAGAGCGGCGCTTCCAAGGCTTGGTCCCCTTCGTCTAGAGGCCTAGGACACCGCCCTCTCACGGCGGCAACACGGGTTCGAATCCCGTAGGGGACGCCACCTCAACGCCTTGATTCGACGCGTTGACACCCCCCGGCGCTTCTGGCTCGCTTCGTCCAAACCCGGGGGCGCTCCATGGCATTCGAACTGACGGCCGAGCAGGCCGAGATCCGCGCGCAGGTACTCAAGCTCTGTGCCGGTTTCGGCGATGACTACTGGCTCCGGAAGGAGCGCGAGGCCGCCTTTCCCCATGAATTCCACGCCGCCATCGCCAAGGGCGGCTGGCTCGGCATCGCCATGCCGGAGGAATATGGCGGCGGCGGCCTCGGCATCAGCGAGGCCGCGGTGATGATGCAGGCCGTGGCCGAGAGCGGCGCCTGCATGTCCGGCGCCTCCGCCATCCACATGAACATCTTTGGCCTCAACCCCGTCGTGGTCTTCGGCAATGAGGACCAGAAGCGCCGCGCCCTGCCGCCGCTGATCGCGGGCGAGGACAAGCCCTGCTTCGCCGTCACCGAACCCGATGTCGGCCTCAACACCACCGAGCTGAAGACGCGCGCCGAACGCCAGGGCGACCGTTACATCGTGCGCGGGCAGAAGATGTGGATCAGCACCGCGCAAGTCGCCAACAAGATGCTGCTGCTGGCGCGCACCACCCCGCTCGACCAGGTGCGGCGCAAGACGGAGGGGCTGTCCCTCTTCTACACCGACCTCGACCGCGCGCGCATCGAGGTGCGCCTCATCGAGAAGATGGGCCGCCACGCGGTGGATTCGAACATGCTCTTCTTCGACGGGCTGGAGGTGCCGGAGGCCGACCGCATCGGTGAGGAAGGCAAGGGCTTCCACTACATCCTGCACGGCATGAACCCCGAGCGCATCCTGATCGCGGCCGAGGCCGTGGGCATCGGCCGCGCCGCGCTGGCCAAGGCGACGCAGTATGCCAAGGACCGCCGCGTCTTCGGCCGCGCCATCGGCCAGAACCAGGGCATCCAGCACCCGCTCGCGCGCTGCTGGGCGCATCTGGAGGCGGCGGAGCTCATGGTGATGAAGGCGGCCGCCCTCTATGATTCAGGCCGCGAATGTGGGGCGGAATCCAACGCGGCGAAGTATCTGGCCGCCGAGGCCGGCTTCTCCGCCGCCGAGACCGCGGTGATGACTCATGGCGGCATGGGCTATGCCCAGGAATACCATGTGGAGCGCTATCTGCGCGAAAGCCTGATCCCGCGCATCGCGCCCGTCAGCCGGGAGCTGATCCTGAGCCACCTCGCCGAGCGCGTGCTGGGCCTGCCGAAATCCTACTGAGAGGCGCTATTCCAGCCCCGGCAGCCGGCTCGCCACCAGCGAACCGTCCAGCGCCTCATGTTCCGAATAGCCCAGCACCTCGTAGAGCTGCGCGCGCGTCTGCAGCCGCGGCAGCATGGCGGCGATGGAGCCGTCGCGCGCCAGCGTCGCATAGACCTCCGTCAGCGTGGCGGCTTCGGCGCGGAAGGCCGTGGCGGGCCAGATCACGATGCGAAAGCCCCAGGCCTCGAACTGGTCGGCGGTGAACATCGGCGTGCGGCCGAACTCCGTCATGTTGGCCAGCAGCGGCACGTCCAGCGCGGCGGCGAAGCGGCGGAAATCCTCCTCCCGCGCCAGGGCCTCGGGGAAGATGGCATCCGCACCCGCGCGGACATAGAGCTGCGCGCGCGCGATGGCGGCCTCGATCCCCTCCTGCGCCACGGCGTCGGTGCGCGCCATGATGCGGAGGTGCCGGCGGGCGCGGCGGGCGGCGGCGATGCGCTCGGCCATCTCCTCGGGCGCGCAGAGCTTCTTGTCGTTCAGGTGGCCGCATTTCTTGGGCTGGTGCTGGTCCTCGATCTGCACGGCGCCCGCGCCGGCCGCCTCCAGCTCCCGCACCGTGCGCATCACGTTGAGCGGCGGGCCGAAGCCGGTGTCGGCGTCCACCAGCACGGGCAGGCCTGTGGCGCGCACCGTGGCGCGGGTGAAGAAGCAGAGTTCCTCCAGCGACACCAGGCCGAGATCGGGCAGGCCCAGCAGCGAGGAGGTGGCGCCGCCCGAGATGTACAGCGCCTCGAACCCCGCCCGCTTGGCCAGGATGCCGCCCATGGGGTGCGGCGCGCCGGGCATGCGCAGGATGCCGGGCCGCGCCCAGAGTTCGGCCATGCGCAGCCCCGCGGGCGTCTCGGGCTCCGGCCCCAGCAGCCAGGTCATGCCGCGGCCTTCCGGCGCGCCCGCCGTCGCGCGAGCAGCGGCGGCAGCACGATGGACAGCACCAGCAGCGCCATCAGGACCAGCGTGATGGGACGGTCCAGCACCATGGAGATGTCCCCTCCCGTGATCTGGTAGCTGCGGAGCAACTCGCCCTCGGTCATGCGGCCCAGCAGCAGGCCGATGACGGCGGCCGGGATCGAATAGTCATACCGCTTGAACAGCCAGCCGATGCCGGCGAAGACCAGAAGGGTGTAGGGCCCCTGCATGTCGCCCGTCAGGCCGAAGCTGCCGAAGGCCGCCAGCACGAAGACGCAGGGCACCAGCAAGGCAAGACGCACGCGCACGATCAGCGTCAGCGCCTGCAACAGCACCAGTCCCACGCCCAGCAGCAGCACCGCCTGCGCGATGTTGGCCAGGATGATGGTGTAGACCAGGTCCGCATTGTCGGTCAGGAAGCGCGGCCCGCCGGTCACGTTGTGCATGGCGAAGGCGGCGAGCAGCACCGCCGTGCCGCCGCCCCCCGGCAGGCCCAGCGCGAAGAGGCTGACCATGGAGCCGCCCTCGCTGCTGCTGTTGGCGGATTCCGCCGCCACCACGCCCGTGGGGTTGCCGGCGCCGAAGCTCTCGGGCGCCGGGTCGCGCCGGCGCGCATCGGCGTAGGAGACGAGGTTCGACACCGAGGAACCGATGCCCGGCACCGCGCCCACCACCACGCCCAGGATGGAGCCGCGCAGCAGCGTCACGGGCCGGCGCAGCGCCATGCCCATGCCCGCCAGCACGCGCGAGAAGCGCACCGTGCGCTGCCCGCTGTCCTGCACCAGGTAGCCGCGCTGCGACATGGCAAACAGCTCGGAGGCCGCGAACATGCCGATCATGGCCGGCACCACCGCGATGCCGTCGATCAGGAAATCCACGCCCATGGTGCCGCGCAGCACCCCGTTGGAACTCATCCCCACCGTGCCCAGCAGCAGGCCGAAGACGCCGGCCAGGATGCCGCGCGCCATCTGCGATCCGCGCAGGGAGGCGATCAGCGTCAGCCCCCACAGCGCCACCATGAACATCTCGGTGGGCCCCATGGCCAGCACCAGGCCCGAGAGCGGCTTGATGAGCACCAGCAGCACCACATAGCCGATGGCCGTGCCGATGCAGGAGGCGGCGAGCGCGATGCCCAGTGCCTCGCCATGCTGGCCGTTGCGCGCCATGGGGAAGCCGTCGAAGGCGGTGGCGACGGCGGAGGACGTGCCGGGGATGTTCATCATGATGGCCGAGACGCCGCCACCGAACATGCCGCCGGTGAAGATAGCCGTCAGGAAGAACATGGCCGAGGTGAAGTCCATGAACAGCGTCGTCGGCAGGAAGACGGCCATGGCCATGCTGGTCTGCAACCCCGGCACGCAGCCGAAGACGAGGCCGATGGCCAGCCCCGGAATCATCAGCAGCCACGGGTTGTAGGAGGCGAAAAGCAGCCCGAAGGCGCCCGAGAGGGCGGCGAGGTCTATCACAGCAGCAGCGTCGGAATGGGGTAGGGCACCAGGGCCCGGAAGGAGAGCGTGGCCAGCACCGCGAAGACCGCGGGCACCACCAGAAGCTGCACGGGCCGCCGCTCGCCCTCCACCAAAAGGGCGGCGGCGACGAAGACCGCGCTGCCCACATCGAAGCCCACGACCGGCAGGGTGATGATGTAGAGGGCGAAGAGCCCCATCAGCGCCGGCGCGCGCCCCAGCGGCGCATCATCCCCCCGCGCCGCCCGCCCGCGCAGGATGCCGATGGCGATCAGCGCGCAGAGCCCCAGCGCCAGCAGCGCGGCGGGCAGGATCAGGATGAGGTTGTCGGTGGTGGGCGAGGCCTGGATGGCGTCATGCAGATACAGGCCCACCACGCCCGCGATGAGCACGACCAGGGCCAGGTGGCCCCAGTCCAGCCGCGGCCGCGCGTTGTCCCCGGCCATGGCGGTCAGCGGCCCACATCCTTGTAGCGCTCGATGATCTCGAAGGTCTGGCGCATGATCTGCGTGGTGCGCTCCGGCCCCACCCAGTCGGCGCCGATGCGGTTGCTGCGGAAATGGGCTTGCGCTTCGGGCTTGGCCAACGCGGCCTCATAGGCGCTCACCAGCTTCTGCCAGCGGTCGGGGTGGCTGGTGCGGAAGCTGGCGCGCGTGGCGAGGCCGCGGATGGAGCCGGAGAGGATGGGCACCTCCACGTTCAGCGGGCGCAGCGCCTCGTTCACCGTGGGCACCTCCTCCCAGCCCTCCACGCGGCGGTCATGGATGACAGCCAGCGGCCGAACCAGTTCGCGGATGCCCGCGCTGCCGTCGCCACCCAGGATGGTGAAGTCCACCTGGCCGCCCGCCGCCGCCGCGCGCGCCGCCGCCCCGCTGTCATAGGTGACGATGCGGAGGTTGCGCGCTGGGATCTGCAGGGCATCGAGCAGGATGTAGACGTTGAGTTGCCCGCCCGAGGAGGGCACCACGCTGACGCTGTGCCGCCCCGGATTGTCGCGGATGGAGGCCATCAGCGCGGCCAGGCTATCCACGCCGATGTCGCGCTTGGCCGCGATGAGTTCCCAGTCCGACCACTGCGCGTTCACGAAGGCGAAGTCGTCCAGCGTGTAGGGCGCGCGGGTGTGGATGATGCTGGTCTGCAGATAGGGCGACATGGCGGTGGCCAGCATGGTGTAGCCGTCATCGGGCTGGGCGCGCACGAAGGCCGCCGCCACCTGCCCGCCGGCACCGGGCCGGTTCACGACGGTGATGGGCTGGCCCAGCTCCGGCGCCAGGAATTGCGCGATGCCACGCGCGGTGCGGTCGGCGCTGCCGCCGGGGCCGAAGCCGCAGATGAAGGTGATGGGGCGGACGGGCCAGGCGGCCTGGGCCTTCGCCATCCCTGGGGCCGTCCCGGCGAGGGCCAGGCCGCCACCGGCGGCGAGAAGGTTGCGGCGGGGCAGCTGGACCATGGGGGTTCCCTTTCCTGGCGGTCATGCCGCCATTCTTGTTGACAATCTTGGCCGTTTCGGCGGCCGTGCGTTTCCTCGAAAGAAGGCTAACCGCCGCGCGGAACCCGTGTCAAACCGCGAGTTGTCCTTGGGTTGTTGACCTGGGTCTGGGGTGGGCAAATACTGGTGCGGTGCAGCCAACCCACGCCCCGTCCACCCGTCAGCCCGCCATTCTGTCGACAGATGACGATGGCGCGCCGCTATCCGAGCGCGCCTATCGCCACCTGGCGGAGGCCATCATCCGCGGCGACATCCCGCCCGGCGCCAAGCTGAGCGAGCCCGATCTCTCCCGCCGCCTCGGCATCAGCCGCGGCCCGCTGCGCGAGGCGGTGCGCCAGCTGGAGGAGCGCGGCCTGGTGCGCCGCCGCCCGCGCGCGGGCGTCACCGCCGTGCGCCTGTCCGAGGCCGAAATCCTTGATCTCTTCATCGCGCGCGAACCGCTGGAGGGCATGGCCGCGCGCCTCGCCGCCGAACGCGCCACGCCGCCCGGCATCGCCCGCCTGCGCGCCATCCTGCGCGAGGAGGAGAACGACCCGCGCGGCACCAACCGCCGCTTCCACGCCGAGGTGGCGCGGCTCTCCGGCAGCGCGCGCATCCTGGCCATTCTGGAGAGCGATCTCTACCGCCTCATCCGCAACTGGAACCACGGCAAGCGCATCGCCGCCGGCCGCGGCGCGCGCGCGGCCGAGGAACACCGGCGCATCACCGACGCCATCGCCGAGCACGACGGCGAGCTGGCCGAGCTGCTGATGCGCCGCCACATCGCGGCCGCGCGCGCCGTGATGCACGCGAGCCTGCTGGCCGGAAGGCCCCATGACATGACGGAGGACGACGCATGAGCGCATCACCCGGGGCGCGCCTGCGCGCCCGCCTGGAACAGGGCCTGCCCACCGTGGCGCCCGGCGCCTATGACGGGCTTTCGGCAAGGCTGGTGGCGGAGGCGGGCTTTCCCGCCCTCTATGCCAGCGGCGGTGCCATCGCGCGCAGCCTGGGCGTGCCCGATCTCGGCCTGCTCGGCATGGAGCAGGTGGTGGAGCGCGTGGCCGCGATGTGCGACGCGGTGGACATCCCCGTCATCGCCGATGCCGACACCGGCTATGGCAATGCGCTGAACACCCAGCGCGCAATTCAGGCCTTCGAGCGCGCGGGCGTGGCCGCGATCCATCTGGAAGACCAGCAATTCCCCAAGCGCTGCGGGCATTACGAGGACAAGTCGCTGGTCCCCGCCGCCGAGATGGCGGGCAAGCTGCGCGCCGCCCGTGACGCCGCGCGTGACCCCGATTTCGTGCTGATCGCGCGCACCGATGCCATCGCGGTGGAGGGGCTGGACGGTGCCCTGGCGCGCGCCCATGCCTATCGCGCGGCCGGCGCCGACGTGATCTTCGTCGAGGCCCCCACCAGCCTGGAGCAGATCGAGCGCATCGCGCGGGAGGTGCCCGGCCCCAAGCTCATGAACATGTTCCACGGCGGCAAGACGCCCATCATGCCGGCGGAGGAGCTGGCGCGCATGGGCTATGGCATCGTCATCATCCCCTCGGATCTGCAGCGCGCCGCCATCCACGCCATGCGCGCGACGCTCGCGGCCATCGCGCGGGACGGCACCAGCATGGCCATGGCCGAGCGCATGGTCTCCTTCACCGAACGCGAGCGCATCATCGGCACGCATCACTGGCTCGAGCGCGACGCGCGCTACGGCGCCTGAACAACACCGGGGAGAGAAACATGGCGGCGGAACGTGACAGCCTGGGCGCCAGGCGCGACATCCGGCTCGGCGAGCATGTGTGGCGGGTGATGAGCCTGGAGGCGGCCGAGGCCGCGGGGGCGGGGCCGCTCTCGCGCCTGCCGCGCTGCCTCAAGGTGCTGGCGGAAAATGTGCTGCGGCACGAGGACGGGCTGGTCATCGGCGCGCCCCAGCTCGCGGCGCTGAAGACATGGGGCGAGGCGGGCGCGGTGGGGCAGGAGGTGCCCTACCACCCCACCCGCGTCGTGATGAACGACAGCGGCGGCCTGCCCGCCATGGCCGACCTCGCCGCGCTGCGCGACGCCGTGGTGCGCGCCGGCGGCGACCCCCGCCGCATCAACCCGCGCGTGCCGGCGGACATGGTGGTGGACCATTCCATCATGGTGGACCACGCCGGCAGCCCGGATGCGGCGCAGCGCAACCTCGACCTCGAATACGAGCGCAACGCCGAACGGTACCGCTTCCTGCGCTGGTGCCAGGGTGCCTTCGACAATTTCCGCGTGGTGCCGCCGGGCAACGGCATCCTGCACCAGGTGAACCTCGAAAGCTTTGCCCGCTGCGTCTGGACCGAGACGCGCGGCAACCAGCGCTGGGCCTTCCCCGAGACGCTGCTGGGCACCGACAGCCACACGCCCATGATCAACGCGATCGGCGTGTTCGGCTGGGGGGTGGGCGGCATCGAGGCGGCGGCCGCCATCCTGGGCCAGCCCATCGGCATCGTGCTGCCGCGCGTGGTGGGCTGCCGCCTGGTCGGCGCGCTCCCCCGCGGCGTCACCGCCACCGACGCGGTGCTGATGGTGACGCAGAAGCTGCGTGCGGTGGGTGTGGTCGCGACCTATGTGGAGTTCTTCGGCCCCGGCCTTACCGCGCTGAACGTCTTCGACCGCGCGACGCTGGCGAATATGGCGCCCGAATACGGCGCCACCATGGGCTTCTTCCCGGTAGACGCGCAGACCATTTCTTTCCTGGAGATGACCGGCCGCGGCGGCGACCATGCGCGCCTGGTGGAGAGCTATTGCCGCATGCAGGGTCTCTGGCACGACGCGGCGGGCGTCCAGCCCGACTATGCCGAAGTGGTGGAGATCGATCTCTCCGAGGTCGAACCCAGCGCCGCCGGCCCCCGCCGCCCGCAGGACCGCGTGGCGCTGCCCCGCATCCGCGACAGCTTCGAGACGGCCTTCCCCCCGGCGCCGGAGGCCGGGGGCCGGCTGTCCGACGGCGCGGTGGTGATCGCGGCCATCACCTCCTGCACCAACACCTCCAACGCGCAGAACATGCTGGCGGCGGGGCTGCTGGCGCGCAAGGCGGTGGCGCGCGGGCTCAAGGCGAAGCCCTGGGTGAAGACCTCGCTCGCCCCCGGCTCGCGCGTGGTGGCGGACTACCTGGAGGCCACGGGGCTGCACGCGCCGCTGGACGCGCTGGGCTTCCACCTGATCGGCTTCGGCTGCACCACTTGCATGGGCAATTCCGGCCCCCTGCCGCCCGAAACCGAGGCCGCCATCGAGGCGGGCCAGACCACCGCCGTCGCCGTGCTGTCCGGCAACCGCAACTTCGAAGGGCGCATCCACACCCAGGCGAAGGCGAACTACATCATGAGCCCGCCCCTGGTCGTGGCCCATGCGCTGGCCGGCACGGTGCGGATCGACATGACACGGGAGGCGCTGGGCACCGGGCAGGACGGCAAGCCCGTGTTCCTGGCCGACATCTGGCCAAGCCCGGAGGAGATTGCTCAGGCCGCCGCCGTGGCGCTCAACGCCCCCCGCTTCACCAACCGCTACGCCACCGTCTTCCAGGGCGATGCGCGCTGGGAGGCGCTGCCGGCGCCGAAGGGTGACACCTTCCCCTGGGAGGGCGAGAGCCTCTACCTCAACGAGCCGCCCTTCCTGCGCGAGGTCCCGCGCGAGGCGGCGGCCATTCCCGACATCACGGGCGCGCGGGCGCTGGCCTTGCTGGGGGATTCCATCACGACCGACCACATCTCGCCGGTGGGCATCATCACGCCCGGCTCGGCGGCGGGGAAGTATCTGATCTCGCTGGGCGTGCCGCCCGCCGAGTTCAACTCCTTCGCCGCGCGCCGCGTGAAGCACGAGGTGATGATCCGCGGCACCTTCGCCAACATCCGCATCCAGAATCGGCTGGCGGGCGGGCGCACGGGCGGCTGGACGCGGCATGAACCCTCCGGCGAGATCATCCCCGTCCACGAGGCCGCCGAACGCTATGCGGCCGAGGGCGTGCCGCTGGTGGTGGTGGCCGGCCAGGACTACGGCGCGGGCTCCTCGCGCGACTGGGCGGCCAAGGGCACGCTACTGCTGGGGGTGCGCGCCGTGATCGCGAACGGCTTCGAGCGCATCCACCGCGCCAACCTCGTCTATATGGGCGTGCTGCCGCTGGAACTGCCCGCGGGCGTCACGGTGGAGACGCTGGGCCTGGACGGGACCGAGCGCTGGGACATCGCGGGCATCCACCCCGCGCCCGAGCCAGGCGCCGGCCTGCCCGCCCGCCTGCACCGCGCCGATGGGCGCGTGGAGGAACTGACCCTGCGCTGCCGCCTGGATACCCCCTTCGAGGCCGAATGTTTCCGCGCCGGCGGCATCCTGCCCCGCGTGCTGCGCGCCTCGCTGGTGCCGGAGGCCGCATGAGCCAGGACTTCCTCCGCGCCGTCTTCATGCGGGGCGGCTCCAGCAAGGGCGTCTTCTTCCACGCGGCCGACCTGCCGGCCGACCGCGCGGTGCTCGACCCCATCCTGCTGGCCGTGCTGGGCAGCCCCGACCCCTATGGGCGGCAGATCAACGGGATGGGCGGCGGCATCTCCTCGCTGTCCAAGGCGGTGGTGATCGGGCCTTCCACCCACCCGGAAGCCGATGTGGACTACACCTTCGCCCAGGTGGCGGTGGACCGGCCGGAGGTGGACTGGTCGGCCAATTGCGGCAACCTCTCCTCGGCCGTGGGGCCTTTCGCGGTGGATGAGGGGCTGGTGCGGGTGGAGGACGGACCCGAGGCGCTGGTCCGCATCCACCAGGTCAACACGCGCCGCATCATCCATGCGCGTTTCCCGGTGCGGGGCGGCCGCGCGGTGACCGAGGGCGACTATGCCATCGCGGGCGTCGCGGGCACCGGTGCCCGGGTGCGGCTCGACTTCCTGAACCCCGGCGGCACGCGGGGCCGCGGCCTGCTGCCCAGCGGCGCGGCGCTGGACATCATCGAGGTGGAGGGCGCGCCCCCCGTCCGCGCCAGCCTGGTGGACGCCGCCAGCCCCGCCATGTTCGTGCCGGCGGAGGATCTCGGCCTGACCGGCGCCGAGACGCCGGACGAGATCGAGGCGAAGCCCGGCCTCATGGCGCTGCTGGACCGGCTGCGGCGCGCGGGCGGAGTGCGGATGGGCCTCGCGGCCACGCCCGATGCCGTGCCGCTCGCCGCGCCCCGCATCGCGCTGCTCGCTTCGCCCGTGGCCGCGCGCGCGCTGGATGGCAGCACCATCGCGGCCGAGGCGCAGGATATCGCGGTGCGGATGCTCTCCATGGAGCGCGTGCACCGTGCCGTGCCCATGACGGGAGGGCTCGCGCTGGGCATCGCCTGCCGCGTGCCGGGCACGGTGGCGGCGCAGCTGGCCCGCCCAGGCACGCTGGAGGCCGAGGAGGTGCGGGTGGCCCACCCCTCGGGCCTCGTCAGCGTGGGCGCGGAGCTGCGGACCGGTGCCGACGGCGCGCCGCATGCCGAAAGCGCCGTGGTGTTCCGCACCGCGCGCCGGCTGATGCAGGGCGAGGTGGCGGTGCCGCGCGGGCTGCTGCCTGGTGCCGAGGCATGAACGGCACCTGACCCACTGGCGCGCCATGCTTGATCCGGCATCGGCTTCGCGCGAACGTGACGGCCAGCAGAGAATTGTCGGCCGAGGCTTTCCTCGCCCCCATCAAGGCCGGCATCATCCGGTTCAAGACCAAGGCACGGCGATCACGCCGAAGCCATGACTGGGGAGACGTCCATGAAGTTCCATCGCCGCTCAACCCTTGCCCTTACGCTGGCGGGCCTCACGGCGCCCGCCCTCGTGAAGGCCCAGGGCAATTCCGGCTGGCGGCCGACGCGGCCCGTGCGCCTGATCGTGCCCGCGGCACCCGGTGGCTCCAACGACATCCTGGCCCGCATCATCGCGGAGCCCGCGAGCCAGATCCTGGGCCAGCCCGTGCTGATCGAGAACCGCGCCGGCGCGGGCAGCGTCATCGGCACCGAGGCGGCGGCGCGTGCGCCCGCGGACGGGCACACGGTGCTGATCAACAGCTCCCTCGCCACGCTGCCGGCCGTCGTCGCCAACCTGCCCTACGACACCATGGGCGATTTCGAGGGGGTGGCGGTGGCGGGATTCTCGCCGCACCTGCTGGTGGTCAATGCCGCCGTGCAGGCGCGCACGGCCCAGGAATTCCTGGCCCTGCTGCGCGCCAATCCCGGGCGGCTGAACTATGCCTCGGCCGGACCGGGCAGCGGCCCGCATATCGGCGGCCTGGTGCTGATGGCGCGGATGAACGTGCAGGCCGAGACGGTGCATTACCGCGGCGGCGGCCCCGGCATCGCGGCGCTGGTCTCGGGCGAGGCGCATTTCGGCACGCCCACCATGGCCTCCGCCATCGCGCAGGTGCGCGGCGGCGCCCTGCGCGCGCTGGCCGTGCTGGCGGAGGAACCCAGCCCCGCCCTGCCGGGCGTGCCCAGCGCCCCGCAGGCGGGCATGCCGGGCGTGATCCATGAGGAGTTCTTCCCGATCCTGGCGCCCAAGCGCACGCCGCCGGCCGCGCTGGCCGCCTTGAGCGAGGCCTTCCGCCAGGCCATCCACCGCAGCGCCGAACGGGTGAACGACATGACCGGCGTCACGGCCCGCCCCGGCTACGAAACCAGCGCGCAGGTGATGGCGCTGGTGCAGTCCGGCATGGAAAACTACACGCGGTTGCTGCGGGCGGCGGGGGTGCAGCCGACGTAGTGCGCCGCGTGAGCCTGGGCCGGCCCCGAGTGGCGGGCCGCCCTGGTCTTCGTCGCTCTCGCCGATGAAGACGCGCTGGAGACAGGCGGCGGTGCGTCCGCCGCCAGGGTCAGCTTCCTGGAGGGCGGTTCAGCCGTCGGCCCAGGCGGTCACCGAGCCAGGCCGCGGGCAGCCAGATCGCGGCGGAGAGGCCCACATAGCCCAGGGCGAGCGCCCATTCGCCCGCATCGAGCAGCCGGATGCTCTCCAGGCTGAAGACCGAGAAGGTGGTGAAGCCGCCACAGAACCCCGCCATCACGCCGTGGCGCATGGCGGGCGTCGCAAAGAGGCGGCCATCGGGCCCGGTCAGCGCGGCGTAAAGGCCGATCAGGAAGGAGCCGGCGACGTTCACGCCCAGCGTCGCGAAGGGAAAATCCGGCCCCAGCAGCGCGATCCCGGCCAGGGCGCACAGATAGCGCGCCACCGAACCCAGCGCGCCGCCCAGCGCGATGGCGAGGTAGAGGCGGGTGCCCGGCGCCATCCGCTCAGGCCCCGAACAGAAGCAGCCCGGCCCGGTGACCGGCCAGGGCCGCCGCGAGGCACAGGCCGAGCGAGCCCAGGACATTCCCCGCCGCCCGCGCGCTGTCGCCGGCGCGCCAGAGGGCCAGGGTCTGCAGGCTGAAGGAGGAGACGGTGGTGTAGCTGCCCAGCCCGCCCACCACGAGCAGCAGCCAGGTCTCGCGCCAGCCCTCCGCCACGCCCTCCACGTGCAGGACGCCCGCGGCCAGCAGCCCGATCATCGCCGCGCCGCTGACATTCACCACCAGCGTGCCCCAGGGGAAGGTCTCGCCCATGCGGCGGGCGATGACGCCGGAGAGCCAGAAGCGCGCGCAGGCCCCGAAGGCGCCGCCGAGGGCGACGAGGAGAACGCCGATCATCCCGCGATGACCGGGGCGGGTGGCGGATGGCGCATGATGACCCTGACGCTTGCACCCTTTCGGCCTGCGCCGGAAGTGACGGGCCGCTTATCGTGCCCGCGCCAGCACCTTCCGCGCGCGGTCCACCACCGGCAGGTCGATCATCTGCCCCTCGAAGGCCACGGCGCCCTTGCCCTCCGCGATCGCGGCGTCGAAGGCCGCGATCAGACGCTGCGCGCGCTCCACCTCGGCGGGCGAGGGGCCGTATTCCTCGTTGATCGGCGCCACCTGCGAGGGGTGGATGCAGGCCGCGCAGCCAAAGCCCAGCCGGCGCGACCGCCGCAGCGAGGCGCGATAGGCCTCAAGGTCGGAGAAATCCGCGAAGGGGCCGACGGAGCCCATGGGCAGCACGCCCGCCGCGCGCGCCGCCGCCACCACTTGCATGCCGAAGGCGTAGAGCGCGTCGGCGCCCGGCTCCGCCTCCAGCTCGGTGCAAAGGTCCTCCGCGCCCACGCCGATGGCCGCCACGCGCGGTGTGGCGCGCGCGATGGCGGGCAGCCGCGGCAGGGATTCCGCCGTCTCCACCACCGGGAGCAGGCGGGTGTGGCCGTCCGGCAGGCCCAGCGCGGCCTCGCGCGCCGCGACCACCTCGGCCAGCAGGCGCACATGCTCGGGCCCCATGGCCTTGGGCAGCATCAGCGCCGTCACCTCGGGCATCACGGCGGCCTGGATGTCGGGGATGGCCAGTTCCAGCGGGCGGTTGATCCGCACGCAGACCTCCACGCCGCCGCCGCGCACCTGGCGCGCGGCAGCGGGCAGGGCGGCGCGGGCCGCGTCCTTGCCATCGGGCGGGATGCTGTCCTCCAAATCGAGGATGATGACATCCGCGCCGCGCGTGTGCGCGCGCGCCACGAACTTCTCCGCCGTGACGGGCACGAAGAGGAGGGAACGCCAGTTGGGCGCGGGCATCACGCCTCCTCGCCGAAGGCGGCGCCGGTCTTCATCATGGTCGCGATGCTCTCCTCGTCATGGCCCAGTTCGCGCAGGATGTCGGCCGTGTCGCGGCCGAGGCGCGGGGCGGGGATGGTCTCCTCGCGCATGCCGCCGCTGAAGCGGTTCGGGATGCGCGTGCGGCGGATGCGGCCCTCGGTCGGGTGGTCGTCCTGCTCCCAGAAGCCGACCTCGGCCAGATGCGGGTCTTCCAGCAGATCCTCGATGCGGTTGTAGCGCGCGGCAGGCACGTCGGCGGCGGCGAGGATGTCGAGCCATTCGGCGGTGGTCTTCTCGCGCAGCGCTTCGGCGCGCAGTTCGAAGAAGGCAGCGGCGTTCTCGCTGCGCGCCTTGGGGGTGTTGAAGCGCGGGTCGTCCCGCAGCTCCGGTTTCCCAATGGCGGCGAAGAAGGCGAAGGCCTGGCGGTTGTCGTTCGGGTGGGCGGTGATGAAGCCGTCCTTCGTCGGCAGCGGGCGGTAATAGGGGCTAAGCAGCCGCTCATCGCCGGCGGGGCCGAGGGCGGGTTCGAAGGTGGCCGCACCCAGATGCTCGCTCGCCACGAAACTCGCCATGTTCTCGAACATGGGCACCTCGATCGCTTCGCCCATATCCGTGCGCTCGCGGCGGTACAGCGCGAAGCCCACGCATTGCGCCGCGATCAGCCCCGCGATGTGGTCCGTCATCACCATGGGCACGAAGCGCGGCTCACCCGTGGACCGCTCGAAGGCGCCCGCCACGCCGGAGAGCGACTGGATCACGGGGTCATAGGCCGGCCGGTTGAAATAGGGCCCGCCGCGGCCGAAGGCCTGGATGGAGCAATGGATCAGCCGCGGGTTCAGCGCCGAGAGCGTGGCGTAATCCAGCCCCGCGCGCTCCAGCCCCGCGGGCCGGACATTGGTCACGAAGACATCCGCCTGCGCCAGCAGCGCGCGCAGCGCCGCCGCGCCCTCGGGCTGCTTGATGTCGAGGCCGATGCTGCGCTTGTTGCGGTTGAAGTTGATGAACTTGCCGCTCATGGCCGGTGAGCGGCTGCCGGCGGCGAGGTAGCGCAGGATGTCCCCACCGGGCGCCTCCACCTTGATGACCTCCGCCCCCTGGTCCGCCAGGGTGCGCGTGGCGATGGGGCCGACGACCACGGTGGTCAGGTCCACCACGCGCACGCCGTCGAGCGGGCCGCTCATGCGAAGCGCAGCTCCATCTGCGCGCAGAGGGCGCCGCCCTGGTCGGCCACCCAGGCCGACATGCCGTCGCCGCTCACCGCGGCGCCCGCCAGCGTCACGGTGTCGCCCACCGAGATGGGGCGCGTCAGCCGCGCGGTGAAGGAAGCGAGCCGTCGGCCATCGGCGCGCGCCATGGCGGCGTCCAGCAGCAGCTGCATGGTCAGCCCGCCATTCTGCACCAAGGCGGGATAGCCCTCGACCTCGCGCGCATAATCCGCGTCGTAATGGATGCGGTGCGCGTTCCAGGTGATGGCGGAATAGCGGAACACCAGCGTGCTCGGCAGGTGCTGTTGCTGGCTCCAGGCGGCATCGGTCGGCGCGGGCTGGCCGGCATTGACGGGCGAGGCCGCGCCGGGCGCCACCGCCTCGCGGTAGAGCGCGTCGAACTCATCCACCGCCACGGGGCGGTCGCCCACGGAGAAGGTGTGGCGCATGGTCAGCACGCAGATCGTGCCGGTGCGCGCCTGCTTGGGCTCGATCACGGCCACCTCGGCGCGCTTGGTCAGCACCTCGCCCACGCGGAAGCCGCCGTGCAGCTGCACGCGCCGCCCCGCGCCCATGCGGCGGGGCAGGGGGATGGGCGGCAGCACCACGCCGGGCTCGGGGTGGCCATCGGCGCCGATCTCGCCCTGCCGCGCGCTCTCGGCGCAGAAGAGGCTGAACCAATGCGCCGGCACCTCCGCCCCGCGCGGGAAGGCATTGGGGTTCATGTCCAGCATGGCGGCGATGCGGCGCATCACGGCGGGTGTGACGTCATCCTCGATGGTCCAGCTGCGGCCGAGCCATTCCTCGCGCACACGGGCGACCTGCGTGGCGAAGTCCTCACTGGTGTTCACGTCAGCGTCCTCCATGGCGGCTCCGGGCGTTGCCGCGCGGGGCTGGAAGCTCACCGCCGTGGCGCGCTCTCCATCATGCGAGGCGGACCGTTTCCCCGGGCATCTTGCGGCCAGCTTCCCCCTGGCCCCGCCCCCCGTCAACCGCATGACACTTCCGGCGGGCGTCACGCGGCGCCTAGACTTCCCCCGCGCCGGAGCACGGCGCGAAGGACGCCCCGCCCATGCAGGCGCGGCGCATGGAGGAGAAGTTCATGCAACGCAGGAGTTTGCTGCGCGCGGTCGCGCTTGCGCCCCTCTCCCTGGCCGCCCCGCGCCTCGCGGTCGCGCAGGCCTATCCCGCCCGGCCCATCCGTCTTGTCATTCCCTGGCCTGCGGGGCAGGCGACCGACATCATCGGCCGGCTGATCGCGGAGGGGCTGACGCCGCTGCTGGGGCAGCCCGTGGTGCCGGACAACCGCGCCGGCGCGGGCGGCACCATCGGCACGGACAATGTGGCCAAGGCCGCGCCCGACGGGCACACCTTGCTCGCGGCCTCATCCGGCCCGGTCAGCGTCGCACCCCTGCTGCGACGCCTGCCCTTCGACGCGGAGCGTGACCTGGCCCCCGTCGCCATGGCCGGCAACTCGCCCTACCTGCTGGTGACGCGGCCGGGCTTCCCGGCGACCAACATGGACGAATTCATCGCGGCGGTGCGGGCGGCGCCCGGGCGGTACACCTTCGCCTCCTCCGGCGCGGGCGCCACGGCGCATCTGGTGTCGGAGGCCATCAATCGCCGCCTGGGCTTCGAGGTCACGCATGTGCCCTTCACCGGCAGCGCGGCGGGCGTGGCCGCGGTGGCGGGCGGGCATGTGGACTATGTGGTGGAGACGCTGGCCGCCACCCAGCCGGTGATCCGCTCGGCCAACCTCCGCTCGCTGGGCATCTCCCTGCTCAACGGCAGCGCGCTGGCGCCCGATGTGCCGCCGCTCTCGCGCGTGGCGGGTCTGGAGGGGCTGGACCTCGGCGCCTGGCTCGGCCTCATGGTGCCTGCGCGCACGCCGGCGCCGATCATCACGCGCCTCGCCGACGCCATGCGCGACGTGATGCGGAACGAGACCCTGGTGCAGCGGATGGCCGCGGCCGGGGTGGAGCCCACCTATCGCGACACCGAGGCTTTCGCCGACACGCTGCGCGCGCAGCGCGAGGTGTTCAGCGACGTGATCCAGCGGGCGAATATCCGCATCGAGTGACGGCGCGGCGCCGGGGCCGGGCGCGTTGACAGCGGGGGCGGGCGGGGCAAGCTTGCCGGCCCCGGAGACCCACCATGCCCCCCCACACCCGGCGCCCGCTGCCCCCCAGCCTCTATGCCGAGACGGCGATCCCCGCGCCGGACATGCCGCCGCTGGAGGGCGAGGCGCGGGCGGATGTCTGCGTCATCGGCGGCGGCTTCACCGGCCTCTCCGCCGCGCTGCACCTGGCCGAGGCGGGCGCCTCCGTCATCGTGCTGGAGGCGCAGGAGCCTGGCTGGGGCGCCTCCGGCCGCAATGGCGGCCAGGTGAACCCCGGCCTGAAGCACGACCCCGACGTGGTGGAGCGCGACTTCGGCCCCGATCTTGGCGGGCGGATGCTGGCGCTGGCCTATGGCGCGCCCGATGCGCTCTTCGCCCTGGTCCGCCGCCACCAGATCCCCTGCGAGGCGCGGCAGGAGGGCACGCTGCGCGCCGCCATCGGCGCCCGCGCGGCGGAGGAGGTGCGGCACAGCGCCGAGCAGGGCGCGCGTCGCGGCTGGCCCGTCACCTTCCTGGACGCGTCGGAAACGGCGGCGCTCACCGGCACCCCGCGCTACACCGCCGCCATGCTGGACGCGCGCGGCGGCGACGTGCAGCCGCTCTCCTATGCGCGCGGGCTGGCGCGGGCGGCCATGGGACAGGGGGCGCGGGTGCATGGCGGCAGCCCCGCCGTGAAGCTCTCTCGCGCCGGCGAGGGTTGGCGCGTCGAGACGCCAAGCGGCGCGGTGCAGGCGGGGCAGGTGGTGCTGGCCACCAACGGCTACACCGATGACCTCTGGCCCGGGCTGCGGCGCAGCGTGGTGCCCGTGTTCAGCTCCATCCTCGCGACAGAGCCGCTGGCCGAGGAGGTGGCCCGCGGCATCATGCCGCGGCGTGCCTCGCTCTATGAGGCCGGGCGCATCACCACCTACTACCGCATGGACCGGCAGAACCGGCTGGTGATCGGCGGGCGCGGACCGCAGCGGCCGCTGCCGGGGCCCGAGGCGATCCGCTACCTGGCCGATTACGCGGCGAAGCTCTGGCCCGCGCTGCACGGGGTGGAATGGACCCATGGCTGGAACGGGCAGCTCGCCATCACCGCCGACCACTACCCGCATCTGCATGAGCCCGCGCCCGGGCTGGTCGCCGCACTCGGCTACAATGGCCGCGGCGTGGCGATGGCGACCGCGATGGGCGCGCAGATCGCGCGGCGGCTGAGGGGGCAGGAGGTGGACATGCCCATCACCTCCATCAAGCCGATGCCCTTCCATGGCTTCTGGAAGCTGGGCGTGGCCGCCCGCGTCTGGCAGGGGCGCGTGCTGGACCGGCTGGGGCTGTAGGTCAGGACACCGCCCCGCTGCCGAAGGCACCCCGCAGCGGCGCCCCCTCGGCGAAGCGCGTGGCGCGATAGGGATCGAGAGGCAGGTCGGGCACGAGGCCCAGCGCCGCCTGGGCCAGCATGCGCCCCACCATGGGCGAGAGCTTGAACCCATGCCCGCTGAACCCGAAAGCCACCAGCAGCCCCTTAATGCCGGGCAGCGGGCCCAGCACCGGGTTCCAGTCGGGCGTGGTGTCATAGAGCCCCGCCCAGGCGCGCACGAAGCGCCCATGCTCCGCGAAGCGCGGCATGCGGTGGGCAAGCTGCGCGCCCACCTCCGCCACCCAATCCATCGGGATGTCGCCGGTGCCGCCATCGGGGTCGGCCACCTCGTCGCCCGCATCGCCGGCGCCCACCAGGATTTCCGCGCCCGCATGGGGGCGGCTGTAGAGCATCAGCGGCGAGGCGAAATCCTTCAGCACCGGCAGCGCCCTCGTATAGGGCGCATCGGCCGCGAAGCTCGCGACCAGGTGGCGGGAGGCGTGGCAGGGAATCTCCGCCTCCGCCCAGCCGCGCAGCAGCGGGCTCCAGACATTCAGCGTGCTGACCACCACGCCCGCGGCGATGTCGCCCGCCGCGGTGCGGACGCCGCGCACCCGCCCGCCCTCGCGCAGCAGCCCCAGCACGGGCGTGCCCTGGCGGATCACCGCGCCCTGGCGGCGCGCGGCGCGGGCGAAGGCCTGGGCGGTCATGTAGGGGTCGGCGAAGCCCGCCTCCTCCTCATACCCGCAGAGCGCGATGTCCGAGAGGTCGAGCCAGGGGTGAATGGCCCGCGCCTCGGCATGGTCCACCAGCCGCGCCGCGATGCCCAGTTCCTGTTGCGCCGCGATGGTCCGGCCCAGGGCTTCCGCCGCCTTGCCCTGGGGCGCCACGGCTAGGTAGCCGGTGCGGACGAGGCCGCAATCGGCCTCCTCATCTTCGAGGAGGGCCGGGAAGTCCTGGAACATGGCCAGTGCCGCCCGCGCCACCGCCACATTGGGCCGCACCGAGTAGTAGGTGCGGAGAATGCCCGAGGATTGCGCCGTGGTGCCGCCCGCGATGTCGCCTCGCTCCAGCAGCAGCACACGCCGGCAGCCGAGCCGCGCCAGGTGGAACAGCGTGGCGCAGCCCACGGCGCCGCCCCCCCAGCACCACCGCGTCGAAGCTTTCCATCGTCAGCGCCCCAGCATGTCGCGCGCCTGCCACCAGGCGCTGAGCGCGCGGCGCAGCAGGGGGCGGGCGAAGAGGAAGGGCGTGCTGCCGCTGGGCACATCGTCGAAGGCGGTGGCGCCCTCGGCCTCGCCCAGCATTTGCAGCGCCGCCTTGTGGCCCAGATAGGGCATGAGCGCCACGCCCGAGCCATTGCAGCCCACGGCGTACCAGACCCCCTCGGCATCCTGGCCGATGCCCGGCAGGTCGCTGCGCGTCATGGCCACGTTGCCCGTCCAGGCATGGTCGAGCCGCAGCGGGCCGAGGCCCGGGAAGACGCGCTGCAGATGCCCGCCCAGCCGCGCCGCGGCCTGGCGCAGCGGGATGGGGTGCAGCGCCGCGCGGCCGCCCAGGATGATGCGCTCGCCATCGGGCGAGGGGCGGAAATAGAGGTGCGAGGACGCCGTCTCCACCAGCATCCGCCCGTTCGGAATCAGCGCGCCGACGCGGTTGGCGCCCAGCCTTTCGGTGGCGATCAGGAAGGAGGGCAGGGCCACCACGCGCCGCGCCACGGCGGGGGCGGGCCGCGCGCCGGAATAGCCATTGGTGGCGACCAGCACCGCCCCCGCGCGCACCGCCCCGCGCGGCGTGCGGACCATATGCCCTGCGCCCTCGCGCGCGATGGACAGCGCGGGCGTATGCCCCACCACCCGTGCGCCCGCCGCCCGCGCCACGGCCAGCAGCCCCTGGTGGAACAGCGCCGGGTGCAGCCCGCCATGCGTGGGGAAGAGCAGCCCGCCATGGTAGAGGTCGGACGCGATCTCGCGATGCTGTTCGGCGCGCGGCACCACCTCGACGGGAAGGCCCACTTCGCGCGCCAGCAGCTCCGCCTCGCGCGCCAGAATCTCGTAGTCGGCGGGGGTGGCGGCGCCGCGGAAACGGCCGACGCGGCGGAAGCGGGCGTCTATTCCCTCGCGCGTGATCAGCCCCGTGGCGAAGTCCAGCGCGGCCATGCCCTCGCGGATCAGCGCCTGGGCCTTGGGCCGGCCGTGGCGGGCGATGAGGGCTGAGTAGCTGAGGCGATGGCCGTGGCCGACCATCCCGCCCGAACGGCTCGACCCGCCGAAGCCCGCGGCCTCGGCGTCCAGCACCAGCACCTTGCGCCCGGCGCGGGCCAGGGTGAGGGCGGCGGACAGCCCGGCGTAGCCCGCGCCCACCACCACCACATCGGCGGCTTCGGGCAGGGGCGCGTCGTCCGGCGCCTCGCGCGGGGCTTCCTCCCACCAATAGGGCGCCTCCTGCAGCGCGGAGAGGTCCAGCGCGGCGCTCATGCGGGCGTCCTTTCCCACTCCGTGCCCCAATCCTGCACCACATGGCCGGGCGAGACCTCGGTGTAGCGGCGCGGCGGCGCCACATAGTCCGGCGCGCGGATGGGCGAGCGGATCTCATCCGCATCCAGCCCCCGCCGGATGCGCCCGCGGCTTGGGTCCGGCACCGGCACGGCGGCCATGAGGCGGCGCGTATAGGGGTGGCGCGCATCGCCGAAGATGGCGGCACGCGGGCCGATCTCCACGATCTCGCCCATATACATCACGGCGACCCGGTGGCTCACCCGCTCCACCACCGCGATGTCGTGCGAGATGAAGAGGTAGGCGAGGCCCAGTTCCGCCTGCAAATCCAGCATCAGGTTCAGCACCTGCGCCTTCACCGAGACATCGAGCGCGGAGACCGCCTCATCCGCCACGATCAGCCGCGGTTCCAGCGCCAGCGCGCGGGCAATGCACAGGCGCTGCCGCTGGCCGCCCGAGAATTCATGGGGGAAGCGCTCGGCCATCGCGGGATCGAGCCCCACCCGGCGCAGCAATTCGGCCACGCGCGCGCGCGCCTCCTCGCGGCCCGCGAGGCCATGCACCACGATGGGCTCGGCCAGGGCCGCGCCCACGCGCTTGCGCGGGTTGAGCGAGGCGAAGGGGTCCTGGAAGATCATCTGCATGCGCCGGCGCATGGCCACCAGGCCGCGCCGGTCGAGTGTGGCGATGTCGGTCCCCTCGAACAGGATACGCCCGCCCGAGGGCGGCACCAGGCGCAGGATGGAGCGGCCCGTGGTGCTCTTGCCGCAGCCGCTCTCGCCCACCAGCGCCAGCGTCTCGCCCTTACGCAGCGCGAAGGACACATCCTCGACCGCATGGACGCGACCGGTGACGCGCGAGAGCAGGCCCGAGCGCATGTCGAAGCGCGTGACGAGGCCCGCCACCTCCAACAACGGCCGTTCCGCCGCGTCCACGGTATCGGGCGTGGGGGAGGGGGTGTCGCTTTCGCCGGTGGCGGTGTCCACCACCGGGAAGCGCAGCGGGCGCGACTGACCCTCCATGGAACCCAGGCGCGGCACGGCGGCCAGCAGCGCGCGGGTGTAGGGGGCCTGGGCCTGGGTGAAGAGGCGCGTGGTCTCCCCCTGCTCGACGGCGCGGCCGCGGTGCATGACCACCACGCGGTCCGCGATTTCGGCCACCACGCCCATGTCATGCGTGATGAAGAGGACGGACATGCCCTCCTCCTCCTGCAGCATCTTCACCAGTTCCAGGATCTGCGCCTGGATGGTGACGTCGAGCGCGGTGGTCGGCTCATCCGCAATGAGCAGGCGGGGGCGGCACGCCAGCGCCATGGCGATCATCACGCGCTGGCGCATGCCGCCCGAGAAGCGGTGCGGGTATTCGTGGAAGCGCGACTGCGCGGCGGGGATGCGCACGCGGTCGAAGAGGCGCAGCGCCTCCGCCTCGGCCGCCGCGCGGCCCAGGCCGCGATGGTAGATCAGCGCCTCGGCCACCTGGAAACCCACGGTCAGCACGGGGTTCAGGCTGGTCATGGGCTCCTGGAAGATCATCGCGATCTCATTGCCGCGCACGCGCCGCATCTCGTGCTCGGGCAGCGGCGGCAAGTCGCGGCCGTCGAGCGCGATGCGCCCCTCCACGCGGGATTGCGCGGGCGGCAGCAGCCGCATGACGGAAAGCGCCGTGACGCTCTTGCCGCTGCCGCTCTCGCCCACCACGGCCAGCGTCTCGCGCTCCCCCACCGTGAAGGAGAGGTCTTGCACCACGGGGCGCCACTCGCCATCGGCGCGGAAACTGACGGTGAGGTTCTCGATGGCGAGGACGGGCGTGGTCACGACTCGCCCTTCAGCTTCGGGTCCACCGCGTCGCGCAGCCCGTCGCCCAGAAGGTTCAGCGCGAAGACGACGACCAGGATGGCCACACCCGGCGCCATGGCCAGCCAATAGCTGTCCAGGATGTTCTCGAACCCCTCGCGGATCATGCCGCCCCAGGTCGGGATGGGCGGGCGCAAGCCCAGGCCGATGAAGGCGAGCGAGGCCTCGGTGCGGATGGCGCTGGCCAGCCACAGCGAGGACATGACCAGGATTTCCGCGAAGATATTGGGCAGGATATGCAGGAAGAGGATGCGCGCGTCGGAGTAGCCCAGCGCGCGGCAGGCCTCCACATATTCGCGTTCCTTCACCGCGATGGTGGGCGCGCGCGCGATGCGCGCGAAGGCGGGCACCGAGGTGGCGGCGATGGCTAGGATGATGTTGGGCAGCGTCGGTCCCAGCATCGCGACCAGGATCAGCCCCAGGATCAGCGCGGGGAAGGCCAGCAGCACGTCCATGGCCTGCATGACTACCACGTCGAACCGCCCACCATACCAGCCCGCCAGCATGCCGATGAGCGAACCCACCAGCATGGCCGCCAGCGTGGAGGCGATGCCGATGAACAGGCTGTAGCGCGCCCCGTGCAGCAGCCGCGACAGGATGCAGCGCCCGAACTGGTCCGTGCCCAGCGGGTAGGTGGCGGAGGGGCCTTCGAGGCGGGCGAAGATGTCCTGCTCGATCGGGTCGTGCGGCGCGATCCAGGGCGCCAGCGCCGCCAGCGCTACCACCGCCAGCAGGACGATCAGCCCCGCCCAACTGGTTTTGTTGGTGTTGAAGGCGCGCAGCAGGGTTGCGGTGGCCGTCATTTCAGCTTCACCCGTGGGTCAGCCGCCCCATAGGCGAGGTCGGTCAGCAGATTCACGATGATGACGACGAAGGTGTAGATCACCATCATCCCCTGCAGCAGCGTGTAGTCGCGCTGGTTCAAGGCCCCCACGATCAGCTTCCCAAGGCCCGGACGGTTGAAGACGATCTCGGTCAGCACCGAGTTGCCGATTAGCACGCCGAGATAGAGCCCCACGATGGTGATGATGGGGATCAGCGCGTTGCGCAGCGCATGGCGCCACACCACCGCCCGCCAGGGCACGCCCTTGGCGCGGGCGGTGCGGACATAATCCTCGCCCAGCACCTCCAGCATGGCCGAGCGCGTGACGCGCGTGATGTAGGCCGCCATGATGAGGCCGAGGTTGATGGCCGGCAGCGCCAGCGCCCCCAGCCAGGCCGAGAAGCTGCCGCCCTGGGTGGACATCACCGGCGCCCAGCGCAGCTGGATGGCGAAGAAGATCAGCAGCAGGATGCCCGAGACGAAGGCCGGGAAGGACAGCCCCAGCAGCGAGGCGAGACGGATCACGTAGTCCGTCGCGCGGTTGCGGTTCACCGCCGCCCAGACGCCCAGCGGAATGCCCGCCGCGGCACCGATGACCAGCGCCGCCAAGGTGAGTTCGATGGTCCAGGGCAGGACGGCCAGCACCTCCTGCACCACGGGCCGCCCGGTGACGAGCGAGACGCCCCAGTCGCCCCGCAGCGCGCCCCACAGGAATTCGACGTATTGCACGCCCAGCGGCCGGTCGAGGCCGAGCCGCGTGCGCATGGCGGCGATGGCATCGGCCGTCGCCTGTTCGCCCAGGATCACCTGCGCCGGATCGCCCGGAACGACCCGGACGATGAAGAAGACCAGCGTCAGTACCGCCCAGAGCGTGACCAGGGCGAAGGCGCAACGCCGCGCGATGAAGGTGCTCACGCGCCCGCCATCACCTCGTGAAGCGGGTGGTGTGCAGGATGGGCGGGGCCAGGTTCAGCGCGGCGCGCAGTTCGTAGCCCAGCTCGATGCTGTCCCGGTAGGCCCAGAGCTGCAGCTGCTCATAGATCGGGATGCCGCAGACCTCCGCCACGATGCGTTCCTGCGCCTCGCGCCACAGCGCGTTGCGGCGGGCGGCGTCGGTCTCGCTGCGCGCCGCGTCGATCTGCTCATCGGCCACGCGGCAATGGGAGAAGTTGGTCACGGCCGTCGGCGTCTGCACGATGGAGCGGCTGTGGAAGAACTGCGTCAGGTAGATGTCGGCCACCGGGAAGCGCGCCGCCTGGAAATGCACCACTTGCGAGAGGTTCTGCCGGATCTGCTGGTGGAAGGTCGCATGTTCCACCGGCGTGATCTCGAGCGTGATGCCCGCGCGGCGCAGCTGCGCCTGGGCGGCCTCCATCACCGTCATCATGCCGGTCAGCGTGGTATGGATGCTGCGGATGGTGATGCCGTTGGGGTGCCCGGCCTCGGCCAGCAGGGCGCGGGCGCGGGCGATGTCGTGCGGCGGCAGCGGCATGGCAGCATGCCCCTGGTAGCCGCGAGGCACCACGGATTCCGCGGCCACCGAGGTGTCGCGGCCGCGCAGCTGCACCACCTGGTCGCGGTTCAGCGCATGGGCGATGGCCTGGCGCACGCGGATGTCGTTCAGCGGCGGCATGGTCATGTTGAGGTGGATGACCGACATCTCGGCCGGCTGCATCGCCACCACGCGCACATTGGGCAGGGCGCGGGTGCGGGTGAACCAGTTCTGATCCTGCCGGCCGTAGATCATGTCCAGCTCGCCCGACTGGAAGGCCAGGTCGCGCGCCGCGTCGGAGGGCACGAAACGGTACATGATCTCGCGGATCTGCGGCGCGCCGCGGAAATATCCCTCATGCGCCGTCAGGCGGCCGAATTGCTGGGGCACGTATTCAGCGAAGGCGAAGGGGCCGGTCCCGATGGGCCGGCGGCGGAAGCCCTCATTGCCCATCTGTTCCACGGCCGCCTTGCAGACCATGAAACCGCCCGCGTAGTTCATGACCACGCCGAGCAGGCTCGGGATGTTGTTCTTCAGCGTGATGCGGACGGTGTGGCTGTCCACCGCCTCGACGCTGTCAAAGGCCGTATAGTCGGAGGAGAAGGCCGAGGTCTCGCGCGTGGCCGCGCGACGGAGCGAGAAGACGGCGTCCTCGGCCGTGAACTCGCCGAAGCCGTGATGGCATTGCGCGCCGCGGCGCAGGTGGAAGGTCCAGGTCCGCCCATCGGCGGAGCTTTCCCAGCGTTCCGCGAGGTCGGGCTCCATGTTCTCCGGGCTCAGCTCACCGGGGCGCAGCCGCACCAACCCGCTGAAGATGTGCTGCAGGAAGCCGCGCCCGGGCGTGGTGGAGTTGAGGTGCGGGTCGAGCACGCCCGCATCGGCGGAGGCGATGCCGATCCGCAAGGTGGTCTGCTGGGCCGAGGCCGCCGCAGGCACGAGCATAACCGCCGCGGCGAGCGCCGCAGCCTTCCACCAACCCATGAGCCAACACCCGTTATGTTCTTGATGCGTGGAGCATATGAAACCGCCCGCACCCGCCGCAAGCAATGTTTGCGGGGAACTCTCCCGCGATCCGCGCGCGAGGTGCTAAGCAGCGGCAGGGAGACGTCCATGAAATTCCGCATCACCGCGCTCGAGGCCTTCGAATGGTCCTTCACGCTGCGCATGCCCTTCCGTTTTGGCGTGATCACGGTGCGCGATGGCATCCAGGCCGTGCTGCGCGCGCGCATCCGCACGGAGGACGGCCAGGAAGGCGAGGGCATGGCGGCGGAGACGCTGGCCGCCAAGTGGTTCGACAAGGACCCCACGCTGAGCGACGCGCAGAACCAGCACCAGCTGCGCCGCAGCCTGGAGATCGCGATGTCGGGCGCGTTGCGCGCTGATGCCGACACCGCCTTCGGCCACTACGCGACGTCTACGCGCGCCCATACCGAGGCCTGCGGCGTGGAAGGGCTGAACCCGCTGGTGGCGAGCTTCGGCCGCGCCCTGGTGGACCGCGCCGCGCTGGACGCGCTGTTGCGCCTGCGGGGGCTGGCTTTTCACGAAGGGCTGCGGGCCGGCATCACGGGCTTCGCGCCCGCGCGTCTCGACCCCGCGCTGGCGGGCTTCGACGCCGATGCGATGCTAGCCACGACCCCCGCGCCCGGCCGCATCCATGCGCGCCACACCGTGGGCCTCGTGGACCCCATCACGGCGGCGGATGTGGAAACGCGGGTGGATGACGGCCTGCCCGAAACGCTGGAAGAGGTCGTCTCCACCTATCGCCATGGCTGGTGGAAGCTGAAGGTGGGCGGCGACCTGCGCGCCGATATCGACAGGCTGTGCCGCATCGCCTCCGTGCTCGATCGGTTGCACGGCTACCACGTCACGCTCGACGGCAACGAACAGTATGAGGATGCCGAGGGCGCGCTGGCGCTGTGGCGTGCCATGCAGGCGGAACCACGCCTGCAACGCCTGGTGGCCTCGGTGCTCTTCATCGAGCAGCCGGTGAAGCGCGCGCGCGCGCTGGAGACGGGTATGTCCGCACTCGCCGCGGAACGCCCCGTCATCATCGATGAAAGCGACGGGCCGCTCGATGCCTTCGTGGTGGCGCGTGGCCTCGGCTATGCGGGCGTGTCGAGCAAGAGCTGCAAGGGCATCTGGCGTTCCTTCCTCAACCTGGCGCGCTGCCGCGCCTGGAACGCCGAGGGCGGCACCACGCGGCACTTCCTTTCGGGCGAGGACCTCACCACCCTCTCGGGACTCTGCGTGCAGCAGGACCTGGCGTTGGTCAGCGCGCTGGGGCTGACCCATGTCGAACGAAACGGGCACCACTTCATTGACGGCTTCAACGGCCAGCCGCGCGAGGTGGCGGCGCGGTTCCTCGCCGCGCATCCGGACCTCTACGCCGACACCTCGCGCGGGCCGCGGCTGGCCATTCGCGAGGGGCTGCTCGACATCGGCAGCCTCGCCACGCCGGGGCTGGGCAGCGCCGTGCTGCCCGATGTGGCGGCGATGCGCCCGATGGCGCGGGCGGAGTGGCCGCCCGCGCCGCAGTAGCGTCCGATCGGCTTCGGCCTTGCACCGAAGCCATGAATCGGCCGCCCGATGCGCCTTCAGTTCACCCGGATATTGGCCTCGCGCACCACGCGGCCCCACTTCTCCGTCTCCGCGCGCATGAAGTTGGCGAGTTCCTCGGGGGTGGAGCTCACCGGGTCCGCGCCCACCTGCGTCAGCCGCGCGCGCACGGCGGGCCGGGACAGCGCCTCGTTCAGCACCGCGTTCACCCGCCGCACCACCGCGGCCGGCGTGTTGGCCGGGGCCAGCACCGCGCCCCAGGAGGAGGCCTCGGCGCCCGGCAGGCCGATCTCGGCCACCGTGGGCACGTCGGGCAGGGCCGCGTGGCGCCGCGTGCCCGTCACCGCCAGCGCGCGCACGCGCCCGCCCTGGATCTGCGGCAGGGCGCTGGGCAGCTGGTCCAGCATCATCTGCACCGTGCCCGCCACCGTGTCGTTCAGCGCGGGCGCCGAGCCGCGATAGGGCACGTGCTGGATGTCCACCCGGGCCACCTGCTTGAACAGCTCCATCACCGTATGTGTGGAAGTGCCGTTGCCGCCCGAGCCATAGGAAAGCTGCCCCGGCCGCGCGCGGATCAGTGCCAGCAGTTCCTGCGCCGTCTGCGCCGGCACCTGGGAATTCACCACCAGCACGTGGTCGGTCGCGAAGGCCATGCCGATGGGCGTCAGGTCGTTCAGCGGGTTGAAGCCCAGCTGCGCGTAGAGATGCGGGTTGATGGTGAGCGTGCCCGTGGTGCCCATCACCAGCGTGTAGCCATCGGCCGGGCTGCGGACCACGTTCTCGACGCCGACATTGCCGCCCGCGCCGGTGCGGTTCTCGACCAGCACGGGCTGGCCCAGCTGCTCGGCCATGGGCTCGCCCACCACGCGGGCCACGACATCGGTCGCACCCCCGGCCGCGAAGGGCACGACGAAGCGGATTCCGCGCGTGGGCGTCCAGGACTGCGCCAGCGCGGCGCCGGGCAGGATAAGGGCCGGCAGCGCAAGGGTGGCGCGACGGGTGATGACGGGCATGGTGTTTCCTCCTGTGATGCGTGCGGGCCGTTCGCGGCCTCTGTGGTGGTGTCAGTGGGTGGCGGCGTGACGCTCCCGGATGATGCGCAGCACCTCCTCGGGGTCCTCGCCCCACCAGCGGCGAGAGAGCAGCTCGACCTCGGTGAAGCCCGCATAGCCGGCCGCCTCCGCCATGCGGCGGAGGGCGGCGATGTCGATCACGCCGTCGCCTGGCATGCCGCGGTCGAAGACGAGGTCCGTCGTCGGCACCAGCCAGTCGCAGGCGTGGAAGGCGGCGATGCGGCCCTTGGCGCGCGCCATCTGCGCGGCAAGGTCCGGGTCCCACCAGACATGGTAGACATCCACCGCCACCCCCACGCCCTCGCCCAGCGCGTCGCAGAGGTCGAGCGCCTGGCCGAGCGTGGACAGCACCGAGCGGTCGGCGCAGGTCATCGGGTGCAGCGGTTCCAGCGCCAGCGTGACACCTGCCGCGCGGGCTTCGGGCAGGATGGCCTCCAGCCCATCGCGCACCATCGCGCGCGCTCCGGGCAGGTCCTTCGATCCGGGTGGCAGCCCGCCGCAGACCATGACGAGGCATTGCGCGCCCAGGGCCGCGGCCTCGGCGATGGCGCGGCGGTTGTCCTCGATGGCGGCGGCGTGGCCGGTGGCGTCGGCGGCGGGGAACATGCCGCCCCTGCAGAGACCCGTCACCGTGAGGCCCGCGTCACGAATGTGCCGCGCGGCGGCCTCCACGCCCATGGCGTGCAGCACGTCGCGCCAGGGCGAAATGCCGGGGATGCCTTGCCGTGCGCAGCCCTCGATGCATTGCGCGAGGCCCCATCTCTCCTTCACCGTGACGGTGTTGAGCGACAGTGGCGGGGCGTTGTGCGCGCGATTCACGTTCCGCTCCTCGCCGCTTCGCGGCTGCGGTGCTGCACGATCGCGCGCATCACGCCACCCCATGCAGCGCCAGCAGCGTGCGCATGCGCGACGCCGCCAGCTCCGGGTCACGCAGCAGCCCCGCCTGGTCCGCCAGCCGGAACAGCTCGGAGAAGTGCTGCAGGCTGCGCGTGCTCTGCTGCCCGCCCACCATGACGAAATGCTCCTGGTGGCCGTTCAGCCAGGCCATGAAGACCACGCCCGTCTTGTAGAAGCGCGTCGGCGCCCGGAAGATGTGGCGCGACAGCGGCACCGTCGGCGCCAGGATGTCGTGGAAGGTCGAGAGGTCGTTCTTCGACAGCGCCGCCAAGGCCCCGCCCACCGCCGGCGCGATGGGGTCGAAGATGCCCAGCAGCGCGTCGGAATGGCCCTGCTCGTCGCCGGCGATGAGCTCGGCGTAGTTGAAGTCATCGCCCGTATACATCCGCACGCCTTTCGGCAGGCGGCGGCGCATCGCGATTTCTTTCTGGTCGTCCAGCAGGGAAATCTTCACGCCATCCACGCGGTCGGCATGGGCGGCGATGACCTCCAGCGCCACCTCCATCGCGGCCATGTGGTCGTGATGGCCCCAGTAGCCCTCCAGCGCCGGGTCGAACATCTCGCCGAGCCAATGGATGATCACGGGCTCGCGCACCTGGCGCAGCACGCGGTCATAGACGCGCACATAGTCGTCCGGCCCGCGCGCCGCCTTGGCCAGTGCGCGCGAGGCCATCAGGATGATGCGCCCGCCCATGGCCTCCACGGCCGCGCATTGCTCCTCATAGGCGCGGATCACGTCATCCACCGTCACGTCCGGGCCGGCGGCCAGGTGGTCGGTTCCCGCGCCGCTCGCCATCACCGCGCCGGGCGTGTGCTTCGCCGCATCCAGGCTGAGGCGGATCAACTGCTGCGCCGCCGTCCAGTCCAGCCCCATGCCCCGCTGCGCCGTGTCCATGGCTTCCGCGACACCCAGGCCCAGTGACCAGAGGTGCCGGCGGAAGGCGATGGTGCGGTCCCAGTCGATCTTGGCGTCGAGCCAGGGGTCCTGCTCGGCCACCGGATCCGCCACGACATGCGCGGCGGCGAGGGCGATGCGCGGGAAGGGGGGCGTGGCGCGCGGAAATTCGCGCGGCGGCGAGAGCGTGTAGGAGGCGAGCCCCCCGGGCGTGGGCAGCGTCAGCGTGGACATGGTCAGGCCTCCAGCTTCGGCAGGTCCACCCAGCGGCGTTCCTTCCAGGATTGCAGCCCGGCCATGGCGAGCTGCACGCCCTTGGCACCGGCCAGCAGGTTCCACGGATAGTCCGGCACTTCGCCCGCGATGTGGCGGAGGAAGAGTTCCCACTGCACCCGGAAGCCGTTGGGATAGGGCTGGGTGTCGGGCACCTTCTGCCAGCCCTCGAAGAAGTTGATGGGCTGGGGAATGTCGGGGTTCCAGACGGGCTTGGGCGTGTTCACCCGCGCCTGGGTCCAGCAATCGGTCAGGCCCGCCACCGCGCTGCCATGGGTGCCGTCCACATGGAAGGTGACCAGGTCATCGCGCCGCACCCGCGTGCACCAGGAGGAGTTGATGTGCGCGATGGCCCCCCCTTCCAGCTGGAAGGTCGCATAGGCGGCGTCATCGGCGTCGGCGTCGTAGTAGGTGCCATCCTCCTGCACGCGGCGGGGGATGTGGATGGCGCCGAGGCAACTCACGCTCTCGACATTGCCGAAGAGGTTGTCCAGCACGTAGCGCCAGTGGCACAGCATATCGAGGATGATGCCGCCGCCCTCGGCCAGCTTGTAGTTCCAGGAGGGGCGCTGCGTGGGCTGGAGATCGCCCTCGAAGACCCAGTAGCCGAATTCGCCGCGGATGCTGAGGATCTTCCCCAGGAAGCCGCTGTCGATCACCATCTTCAGCTTGCGCAGCCCGGGCAGGAACAGCTTGTCCTGCACCACGCCATGCTTGACCCCGGCCTGCTTCGCGAGCCGCGCGAGTTCCAGCGCATCCCCCAGCGTGTCGGCCGTGGGCTTCTCGCAATAGACGTGCTTGCCGGCGGCGATGGCCTTGCGGATCAGCCCCGCGCGCATCTGCGTGGTGGCGGCGTCGAAGAAGAGCTCGTCCTTCGGGTCGGCCAGGCAGGCGTCGAGGTCGGTGCTGACGCGCTCGATGCCATGCGCCTTCGCCAGCGCCTCCAGCTTGCCGCGGTTGCGGCCGGTGATGATGGGGTCCGGCATCAGCGTGTCGCCATTGGCCAGCTTCACCCCGCCATCGGCCCGGATGGCCGCGATGGAGCGGATGAGGTGCTGGTTCATGCCCATGCGCCCCGTGACGCCGTTCATGATGAGGCCGATGCGGCGTTCCGCCATGGTCGCGTTTCCTTCCCGAAGTAACCAGATGGTTACTTCAGCCGGGACACGCCATCAGGTCAAGCGGGAATCAGGGCCGCAGGTAGCCGAGCACCACCTCCACCGCATGGGCCTCGCGTGCCTGCAACGCCGCCTCGCTGCCCAAATCCGTGCCGAAGATGGTGGAGAGGGTGAAGCGGTTGGCCACCGTGAAATGCCCGAGAGCCACGATGGAGAGGTAGAGTTGCAACGGGTCCACATCGCGGCGGAACAGGCCCTCGGCGGCACCCCGCGCCAGCACCTCGCGCAGCCGCGTGGTCAGCGGCGAGTAGAGCGCCGGCACATTGCCCGAGCGCCGCAGATGCGCCGCCGCGTGGACGTTTTCCTGGTTCAGCAAGGCCACGAATTCCGGGTGGCGGGCGGTGTAGCGCAGGTTGAAGGCGACCAGCCGCGCCATGGCCTCGGCGGGCGGCAGGTGGGCGACGTCAAGTTGTTCCTCTTCCTCGCGCTTGGCGGCATAGGCGGCCTCCAGCACGGTCAGCCAGAGGTCCTCCTTCGCGCCGAAATAGGCATAGAGCATGCGCTTGTTGGCACCGGCGCGCGCCGCGATCTCGTCCACGCGCGCTCCCGCCAGGCCCTTGGCGGCGAACTCCGCCATGGCCGCGTCCAGGATGCGCTGGCGCGTGGCGGCGGCGCGCGGCGAGAGGGGCGGGGCCGCGTCCATCACGCCGCCGGCCGCAGCAACAGGCGGGATTCGGCGGCCGCGTCCACCGCTTCCGGGCTGAACAGCAGCGGCACGGATTCATCCCGCGCCCAGAGCGGAAACAGGTCGCGGTAATGCGGGCTGTCCGGATCGCCCGACTGACCGGGGCTGTTGATGGTGAAGCTCTGGTCCCAGTCGCCCACATCCAGCACCATGCGCCAGGACACGCCCGAGATGACGCGGAAATCCGAGGCCCGCCAACCATTGTTGTTGATCGTCAGGTTCGACCCCCCGCGCGGCGCCGGCCCCACATCCAGCTTTGCCGCGAGTGCCGGGGCGAAGCGCGACAGCGGGTGCTCGAAATAGCCCTGGTGCAGCGCGCCCCATTGCCAGGCGGCGGTGTCGGCGCCGAGGCGCTGCGTGGCATCCTCCCAGGCCGCGACCAGCGTCCCGCGCAGCAGCGCGTCGCGGCGGTCGGTGTCGGTTTCCAACAGGTGCAGGATCAGCTGGGTGTCCGGCACCGCGACCATGGCGGCCACACCCTCCGGCGCCCAATTCCGCATCACGCCGGGAACGAGATGCCGCGCGAACCAGATCTCGAAGAGCGCCGCCGCGCCGCTCTCGGCCGCCAGCCGGTGATCCCAGCCGGCCAGCAGCGCGAAGGCCGGGTGCGCGTCATCCAGCCCGACCAGCAGCGCGCAGAGCCGCCGCGCGGGCACGCAGGTCACGTCCGATTGCAGGGCCAGCGTCTCCGCCACCGACCAGCGTTTGTCGCCCGTCAGCGCCTCGGACAGCCGGGCATAGCGCGCGCCATCGGTCCATTCGAAGCCGGTGCGCTTTGTGGCGAAGTCATAGCCTTCGGGCAGGTTCATCTGGTTGGCGGTGCCGAGCCAGCCGCATCCGGGGTTTTTCGCCCGCGGCAGGCCGGAGGAGCGCATGATGCCTCCCCATTCATGCCGCCCATCGCCCGGCACCGGCAGCAGCCCGTCCGAGGTCGTCCGCACCGGCACCATCCCCGCCGCGGCCCAGCCAATATTGCCCGCCACATCCGCCACCACATGGTTGCTGGACGGCGCGCCCCAGCCTTCCAGCGCTTTCGTGTAATCCTCGAAGCTGCGTGCCTGGAGGTAGTTCAGGCTGGCCAGGTAGGCCGCGTTGCCCGGCAATTGCCACACGCTGCGCACCGCCCAGGCGCGGTGGCGCGCCAGGTCGCGGTGCAGCACCGGCCCATGCCGGGTGAAGCGCAGGGTCACGCGCCGCGGCGCCTCGCCGCGCACTGGAACCTCCTCCTCCACCAGCCGCATCCGCTCCCAGCCGCCCGCGTAGCGATACAGCTCCGGGTCCTCGGCGTTCAGCTCATAGACGTAGAGGTCCTCCTGGTCCGTCGGGTGGATGGTCAGAGAGAAGGCCAGCACGTCATTGTGCCCGAGGCTCACCCCCGGCACCGCCGGCTCCCCAGCGCCGATCACGTCCAGCCCCGGCGCCGTCAGATGCGTGATGTAGCGCAGCGAGGGCTGTTCATGAACGCGGTGCGGGTCGCTCGCCAGGATCGCGCGGCCGGTGGTGGTGCGCGACGGCGCCAGCGCCCAGTTGTTGCTGCCCTGGGCGTCGAGCGCGATCGGGTCGGTGGGCGTGCCATTGGCGATGGCGGCGGGGTCGGTCGCCAGCAGGTAGGTGCGCATGACCTCGGGCGGGACTTCCTCCGCCAGCCAGCCCTCGGGGATGATCACCGTCCAGTCCGGCTGGAGCAGCTTGTGGAAGCGGTCCGCCGCCATCCCGTGCCGGACGGCGATGTTGTTGCGCGTCACCTCGGCATCGAGGTTGCGCACCCGGGCATGGGTGCGGCAGCGCACCACATCCTCGGGCGCCCAATGCGCGGGCTGCGTGCCCAGCAGGCGGAATTCCAGCGGCAGGCGCTCGGGCTCGCGCGCCACGAGGTCCACATAGGCGTTGATGCCCGCCACGAAGGCCGTGGTCCAGGCCTTCGCGTCCGGTCCGTATTCGGCCCACTCCGCCTCCATGTCGCCGCGGTAGAGCAGCAGCCGCGCCGCCACGTCGCGCTCCACATAGGCGGCGCCCAGATCGCCCGCCAGCAGCCCCAGCCCCCGCTTGCGCCAGCTGTCCATCTGCCACAGCCGGTCCCGTGCCGCCTGGAAGCCCTGGGCGAAGAAGGCGCCCTCCTGCGTGGCGGCGCGGATGTGGGGGATGCCCCAGCGGTCCGTGATGATCTCGGCCTCGGCGGGCAGGCCAGGGAGGTGAAGGGTCTCGGTGGGGGTGCTCATGCGGCGGCGCATCCTGTGGGGGCGGCGCCTCGGTGCGCCGGCCGGCAAAGCGCGAAAGCCAAGCCCTGCCACCCCCGGCTGTCAATTCGCGCGCGCCCCTGGTGCGGGATGTGCGAAGAAGGTCCTGTGCCGCATAAGGAGAACGCCGCATGAGCCTGACCACGCTCCGCCTGAAGGCCGAGCCCGCCACGCCCGAATCCATCACGCCCTACGGCACGCTCATCACCCCCGGCGAGGACGGCACGCCCTTCGGCCCGGCCGATGCCCCGCTGGAACTCGGGCGCGGCACGCCGCGGCTCTACATCATGCGGCTGAACCGCAAGCCGCTGCTGGTGCGCGGTATCACGCGCCACAGCCGCGTCACGCAATGCCTGGCGGCGACGGGGGGGAAGGATTGGTTCATCTGCCTGGCCGCGCCGCGGGATCCCGACGCGCCCGAGACGCCAGACCCCGCGCGCATCGCCTGCTTCCGCATCGGCGGTGGGGTGGCGCTCGCGCTGAAGCGCGGCACCTGGCATGCCGGGCCCTATTTCGAGGCAGAGAGCGCGGACTTCCTCAACCTCGAACTCAGCGACACCAACGAGACGGACCACCACACGGTGCGGCTGGACCAGGAATTCGGCACCGTGATCGAGATCATTCCATAGAGCGCGATCCGCGGAGGCGGATCATGGTCTAACGCAGCCAGGCGAATAGCGCCGACAGCAGCACGACGAGGGCTCCCGTCAGCAGGGCCAGCCAGAGGGCGGTCTTGCGTCGCATCGGCGTCCTCCCTTCAGACGAGCTCGAAGATTTCGGTCTGCACGCGCGCCGGCTCCACGCCCATGGCGTGCAGCGCTTCCTCCGCGGCGCGGGTCATGGGCGTGGGGCCGCACAGGAAGTGGTGCAGGCGGGGGCGTGGCGCCGGGGGCAGGTGGCGCTCCAGCAGCGCCTGGTCCACGAAGCCCGTCTCTCCCGTCCAGCCCTCGGGCGGGTCTTCCAGGATGTGGATCAGGCGCAGGTCCATGCGGTCCCGCAACGTGTCCAGCTCCTCGCGGAAGGCGACGTCCTCCCAGTTCTTGTTGCCGTAGAACACCCAGAAGGGGCGGCGGTCGCCCTGGGCGGACAGGCTGCGCAGCATGCTCATCACCGGGGTGACGCCGACGCCGCCCACCACCGCCACAAAGCCCTCCACGCCCGGCTGCATGGAAGGCGAGAAGACGCCGAAGGGCGCATCCAGATAGGCCGTCTCGCCGGGCTTGATCTCGCCGATCTTCCCGGTGAAGTCGCCCAACTCCTTGATGCCGAACTCGATGCGCGGCAGGGCCTCGGGCGGGGAGGAGATGGAGAAGGGGTGCTCGCGCAGCCCGAAGGGCGAGGCGCGCAGCGTCAGCCAGGCGAATTGCCCAGGCATGAAGCCCGTCAGCCCCCCATGCCCCACGGGCTCGACGGCCAGGGTCCAGACCTTGTTGCGCCCGGGCCGGACCTCGACCACGCGCCAGGGCGCGCGCCGCTGCCGCCAGGGCTTCACCACGCGCATCCAGACCAGCAGGACGAGCCAGCTGAGCGTCACCGCCAGCCACAGCGCCCGCTTCAGCGGAGCCGCCGTGAAATAGCCGATGCCGATGATGTGCGCGACGGCGGCCGCGAAGCCCAGCGTGGCGAAGATCACGTGCAGGTAGCGCCAGAGCCCGTATTCCAGCCGCAGCGTCTTGCGCCATTCGGAGGTGACGACCGCGAGCCCGAACAGCAGCAGCGCCGCCCGCCCCGCCGTCAGCTCCCAATCCGCGTAGCGCGGGTCGAAGGTCTCGCCCAATGTGTGGGGGTAGAGCCACCAGAGCAGCCCGAAATGCAGCGCGGCCAGCCCGAGCGCGATCCAGGCCAGATAGCGGTGGAACAGGTAGATGATATCAATGCCGAAGGGCGCGCTGAACTTGCGGATGCGTGACGTGAGGGCGAACTGCACCCCCATCATGGCCATGGCGGCGAAGCCCGTCGCCATCGAGAAGTTCCACCAGAAGGAACGCCCGGGCGGAACCTCGCCCAGGAAGAGCAGCGCCTGGGGCGCCAGCACCAGCAAGAGATAAAGCCCGATCCAGGCCGCAGGCCGCCGGCCCATGTGCGTTCCCCCTCCTGCGCGCCATGCGGCGCGGGTTGCAGGAGGGGAACACCGCCCGCCCCGCCGGGTTGCGCCGTCACCTTGCCCGGCCGTAGCCCGCGCGCAGCGCCTCGCCGATGCCATGCAGGTCGAGTCCCGCCAGCAGCGGGTTGGAGGAGAGGTCCATCCCCCACAGCGCCTCCATCACCGTGATGGTGGCGCGGGTGCGCGGCATGGGCACGCCCTTGGCCTCGGCCAGGGCGGTGTAGAAGGCGAGGCCATAGGGCACGTCCTCGGTGACATAGCGCGTGTCCATGCTGGCCGGGCCGTTCACCGTGGCGCCCTTGGCCTGGATGGCCGCGCCCATCTCATGCAGCGGCCCGCGCGGCACGGCGGAGGCGCGGTGCAGGGATTCCTCGAGGTCCGGCACGGCATGGCCAAAGGCGGCGGCGAGCGCCGCGCGTTCCCCGGCCAGCGCCTCCATCAGGCGGCAGGTGGCCTCGGTCATCAGCCCGTATTGCGGCCAGGTCTCGCCCCGCTCGATGCGCGAGACATTCGCCAGCGCAAGTGCTGCATGGATGATGGGGTTGGCGTTGGCCAGCGCGGGTTGCAGCGCGTCCGGCGCCAAGGGGCATTCATGGCCGAACAGGGTGTGGGCCAGCGCGGCGACCTCGGGCGCGGCCGCGGACGGGATCGCGGCCACATCCACCGCCGCCCGGAGGCCGATGACGCGCACCCGGTCGGGCCCGATGCGCCGCGCCGTGCAGGGGGTGGTGGCCAGCGCCCCCACGGGCGCGCGGCGCGGCCCCGCCACGGAAGCCCAGAGCGCGTCGAAGGCCAGCGGCGCCAGCGAGGCGGCGGGCGAGACCAGCAGCGTCACCCCCGCCGGCAGCACC
Source organism: Roseococcus thiosulfatophilus (assembly GCF_017311575.1). Classification (GTDB taxonomy): domain Bacteria; phylum Pseudomonadota; class Alphaproteobacteria; order Acetobacterales; family Acetobacteraceae; genus Roseococcus; species Roseococcus thiosulfatophilus. The sequence continues at coordinate 58,760 of NZ_JAFFQY010000033.1, read as the reverse complement.
GCGGCGATGCGGGGCAGCAAACCCGGGAAGGCATAGGCCGGCACGGCCAGCAGCGCCGCCTCGGCCCCCTCCAGCGCCTCGGGCAGGGTGGCCGCCACGCGGACGGGCCAGCTTCCCGCCAGCGCGCCCTCGCCGTGCAGCAGCGGCCCGAGCCCGCGCGTGCCCGCGCCCGAGGGCGACCACAGCGCCACCTCATGCCCGCGCGAGGCCGCCAGCACCGCCGCCGCCGGCCCCACCGCCCCCGCCCCCAAAATCGCCAGCCGCATGCCCATCCCTCCCTGTTCGGGAAGGAGCTTGGACGGTCGGGGCAAGTTTCCCTAGTCTCGGCCCAGACACAGGAGAACAGCCTTGGCCCTTTCCCGTCGCGCGCTGCTGGCCGCCCCCGCGCTGGCCGCCACCCCCGCCGTGTCCTCCGCCTGGGCGCAGGGCGGCGCCTGGCCCTCCCGCCCCATCCGCATCATCGTCCCCGCGCCGGGCGGCGGTGGCACGGCGGATACGCTCGCGCGCATCTTCGCCAATGAGATGGAAAAGCGCCTGCCCCAGCCCGTGGTCATCGAGAACCGCGGGGGTGCCGCGGGCAATGTGGGTGCCAACCTCGCCGCCCGCGCGGCACCCGATGGCTACACCCTGCTCTGGACCTGGGCGGGCACGATGGCGACCAACCCCGCCCTCTACCGCGAGATGCCCTTCAACCCGCAGACCGACTTCACGCCCGTGATCCTGCTGGGCAGCGTGCCCAACATCCTGATCGTGAACAACGACTTCCCGGCGCGCAGCCTGGCCGAATTCCGCGATTACGCCCGCGCCAACCCCGGCGCCATCAACCATGGCACCACGGGCAATGGCTCCTCCATGCACCTGGCGGCGGAGCTGTTCGCGTCCCGGACCGATACGCGGCTGACCCATGTGCCCTACACGGCGCCGGCGGCGGCGGTGACGGACCTGCTCTCGGGCCGCATCCAGTCCATGTTCAACCTTGTCACCGGCGCGCAGCCGCTGGTGACGTCGGGGCGGGTGCGGGCGCTGGCGGTGCTGTCGGAACAGCGCGTGCCGCAACTGCCCGACGTGCCGACCGCGGCGGAACTCGGCATGGATGGCCTCGCCTTCGGCACCTGGTTCTGCCTGATGCTGCCGCGCGGCGCGGACCCGGCGCTGGTGGCGCGGCTGAACACCCTGGCCAACGAAATCCTGGCCGACCCCGGCGCCCGGCAGCGGCTTGAGGGCGCTGGCATGGCGCTGGATGGCGGCGGCACGCCCGAACGGCTGCGCGATTATCTCGCCGCCGAAATCCCCCGCCATGCGGAGCTGGTGCGGCTCTCGGGCGCGCAGATGAACTAGCGCCTGATCCGCGGAGGCGAAGGCCGGAGCGGTGAATCAGCCGCTACGGCCCTGAACGGGTCGAACTAGATCGGCTTGCGGAGGTAGCGCACCCGCTTGCCATAGCGATGGTCGAGGGACTCGCCCGCGATGGTGAAGCCCCGCCGCTCATGGAAGGCCATGCTGACCTCGTTCAGCGGCTCCAGGTTCACCTCGCAGACCATCAGCGGGATCTTGTCGGCCCGCGCGATGGCGGCGAGGTCCTCATACAGCGCGCTGGCCACGCCCCGGCCGCGCGCGGCGGCCGCCACCACCACCCGGTCCACATAGGCGAAATAGCTCTCCCGTGCGGTGAACCAGGCGTGGTTGGGGCCCTGGGGCGGGGTGGCGTGGTCGAAGGCCAGCAGGAAGCCCGAGCCATCCGCCACCATGCGGGCGGCATAGGCGCTGCGGAGCCGCCCCTCGAAGGCGTCCAGCGTCATTTCGTTCACCGCCTCGGCCTCGCTGTTGTTCAGCGCCAGCAGGGCGGGCAGGTCGGCCTCGGTGATGTCGCGAATCTCCATGCGGCCAATCTTCCATGGGCGGGGCGGCTTGCCCAGCGCCGTGACATCGTCATTCCCCCGGGCGCCGGGCCACGTTAGGTTGGGGCGGATGAGCTTCCCCTCCCATCCGCAGCGCGAGGCGCTGGCCGGCGAACTCCATGCCCGGCCGGCCATCCCCATCGAGCTGCCGGCACGGCTGTCGCGGCTGGCCATGGCCAACCCGGACCGCGAGGCGGAGGACGCGCACCTGGCGGCCCTCTGCGCCCGGCACGGGGTGGTGCCGCCGCGGCCCGGGGCCTCCTGGTTCCTGGCGGATTTCGGCGCCTTCCGCCTGCGCTTCGAGCGCCACACGGAATTCACCGGCTGGAACTTCCTGGCGCCCGGCGCCGACCCCGAGCACCCCTTCGCCCGCCCCGCCATCGCGCATCTGCCGCCCGACTGGCTGGCGAAGCTGCCGGGGCAGGCCATCGCCGCCACCCATATCGCGCTGGTGGACGCGAAGGTGGAGGCCTGCGGCTTCGTCACCGACAGCATCGCGGGTGCCGCCGTGGCGGACCAGGTGGCGATGGTCTTCACCGATTTCCGCCTGCACCCGGACGGGTTCACGCGCATCCTGCTGGCGGGCGCGCCCAACCCCATCCTGGCCGGGCGCCTCGCCCAGCTTCTGTGGGAGATCGAGACCTACCGCGCCATGGCCCTGCTGGCGCTTCCGGCGGCGCGCGGGGTGGGGCCGGTGCTGTCCAACGCCTCGGCGCAATTCGCGCGCATTTCGGCGCAGCTTCCCGCCCTGCATGAACTCTCGACCGAGCGCGCCACGCTGGAGGAACTGACCGAGGTGGCCGGCGAGATCGAACGCGCCAGCGCCGACACCTCCGAGCGCTTTTCGGCCAGCGCCGCCTATCACCGCCTGGTGCTGCGCCGGCTGGCCGAACTGGGCGAGGTGCCGCTGCACGGCATCCCGACGCTGAGCCGCTTCCTGGACCGCCGGCTGGAACCCGCGATGGCGACCGTCACGGCCACGGGCGCGCGGATCAGCGCGCTGTCCATGCGCGGCGCGCGCCTCGTGGAATTGCTCCGCGCCCGCGTGGCCGTGGCGCAGGAGGAACAGGCCGAGAAGCAGTTGGCGACCCTCGCCGCCACCGGCCGCGCCCAGCTTCGCCTGCAACAGACGGTGGAAGGGCTCTCGGTCGCGGGCATCACCTATTACCTGCTGACCGTGATCGGCTACCTCATCAAGCCGCTGCCCTTCTGGGACCGCGTGGGCACCACGGCGGAGATGATCATCGCCGCGCTGGTCCCCCTGATCGCCGCCCTGGTCTGGCTGAACCTCCGCAAGCGGCGGCTGGAAAGCGATCACTGAGGGAAGGGGGGCTACCCCGCCGCGCCGGGCGAGGTCAGCCGCCGCACCGCCTCGACCAGGGGCGGCGCGTCCCACACCGCCTCACCGGTCAGGCGGCCGCGCTCCATCCCGTCGCGGTCAATCAGCAAGGTGGTGGGCAGGCCGCGCGCCCCGGCGCCGCGCGTCGCCGCCCCGCGCGGGTCGAGCCAGATGGCCAGCCGCTGCAGCCCCAGCCGTTCGTAGAAGGCCTGCACCACCTCGCGCCCGCCCCGGTCGGAGGAGAGGGCGAGCACCTGGATGCGTTCCTCGGCCACGATGCCGGCCAGGCGGTCGAGGGCCGGCATCTCGGCCACGCAGGGCGGGCACCAGGTGGCCCAGAAGTTCACCACCAGCCCCTGGCCCGCGAAATCGGTGAAGGAATGGGGCTTTCCCTCGGCATCGGTGAAGGAGACGGCCGGGGCGGGGCGGCGTTCCTCGCGCAGCCGCTCGATGCCGGTCTGCGTGTGCTGCGCGCGTGCCGCTTGCATGGGCAGGATCGCGGGGGCAACAAGGGCCAGGCCCATCTGGCGACGACGCATCAGCACGAAAGCGGCACTCCCTTGTCCATTCCCAACCAAACCGGCACCAACCAGCAATGGGGCGGGCGCTTCGCCGAAGGCCCCTCCGCCATCATGCAGGCCATCAATGCCTCGATCGGCTTCGATGCCAAGATGTGGCGCCAGGACATCCGTGGAAGCCTCGCCCATGCCGCCATGTTGGCGCATGTGGGCATCATTTCCAGCGAGGACGAGGCCGCGATCCAGAAAGGCCTGGCCGACATCGCCGCCGAGATCGAGGCCGGGCGCTTCGAATGGTCCGAGGCGCTGGAAGATGTCCACATGAACATCGAGGCCCGGCTGACCGAGCGCATCGGCGAGGCCGGCAAGCGCCTGCACACGGCCCGCAGCCGAAACGACCAGGTGGCGACCGATTTCCGCCTCTGGGTGCGGGATGCCATGGACGGGCTGGCGGCCCAGCAGCTGGAACTGATCCGCGTCTTCGTCCGCCGCGCCGAGGAACATGCCGGCACCATCATGCCCGGCTACACCCATCTCCAGCCGGCCCAGCCCACCACCTTCGGCCACCATCTGCTGGCCTATGCCGAGATGCTTTGGCGCGACCGGGGGCGGATGCTGGACGCCCGCGCCCGGCTGAACGAATGCCCGCTGGGCTCGGCCGCCATGTGCGGCACGGGCTTTCCCATTGACCGCCACGCCACGGCCAAGGCGCTGGGCTTCGACCAGCCCACCCGCAACAGCCTGGACGGGGTAGGCAGCCGCGACTTCGCCATGGAGTTCCTGGCCGCCTGCGCCATCTGCGCGACGCATCTCTCGCGGCTGGCGGAAGAAATCGTGATCTGGACCAACCCCGCCTTCGGCTTCGTGACCCTGCCGGACAACCTGACCACCGGCAGCTCCATCATGCCGCAGAAGCGCAACCCCGACGCGGCGGAGCTGGTGCGCGGCAAGACCGGCCGCATCAATGGCGCGCTAGTGGGCCTGCTGACGGTGGTGAAGGGCCTAGCCCTGACCTATGCGAAGGATTTGCAGGAGGACAAGGAAGGCGTCTTCGACGCGGCCGAGAGCCTGACCCTCTGCCTCGCTGCCACGGCGGCCATGGTGCGGGACATGCAGCCCAACATCCCCCGCATGGCCGCGGCCGCCGGGGCGGGCTTCTCCACGGCGACCGACCTCGCCGACTGGCTGGTGCGGGAGCTGAAGCTGCCCTTCCGCGACGCGCACCACGTCACGGGCCGGCTGGTGGCCAAGGCGGAGGGGATGGGCGTGGACCTCTCGGGCCTTACCATTATGGAGATGCGCGAGGTGGATTCCCGCATCCATGAGGGCGTCTTCGGCGTGCTTTCGCCGGCGGCCTCGGTGGCCTCGCGCCGCAGCCATGGCGGCACGGCGCCGGACAGTGTGCGCGCCATGGCGCGCGAATGGCAGGAGCGCCTGGGATGAAGCGAGCCGTTCTGACCCTGCTGGTGCTGGCGCTGGCGGCCCCCATCCTGGCCGCCTGTGGCCGCGCCGGGCCGCCGCGCCCGCCCGGCCCGCCGGACCAGATCACCTTCCCGCGGGTCTATCCGGCGCCGCGGTGAGGCCAGCGCCTGATCCGCGGAGGCGGAACGCCGGAGCGGTGAATCAGTCGCCCAGCCAGCGCCTGATCCGCGGAGGCGGAACGCCGGAGCGGTGAATCAGTCGCCCAACAGGCTTCCCGGGTCGGTGTTCGCGCCGCAGACCAGGACCCCCACCCGGGCACCTGCCGGCGGCACCCAGCGGCCGGAGAGCAGGGCGGCCAGGGCCGTCGCCCCGCCCGGCTCGGCCACCACCCGCGCCTCGTTCCAGAGGCGAAGCTGCGCCTCGCGGATGGACGCGTCCGTGACGAGGGTGGGCACCAGCCGGCCCGCCGCGTGGAGCCGCGCCGCCAGCGGAAACATCAGCGCCCCCACCTGGCGGGCGCCCAGGCTGTCCGCCGCCGCGCCCCCCACCGGGGCTGGCACGGGGCGCCCGGCGGCCAGCGCGGCATTCAGGCAGGGACAGCCCTCGGGCTCGACGGCCACCAGCGTCACGCCCGTGGCGGCATGCCAGGCCGCCATGCCCCCGATCAGCCCGCCACCGCCCACCGCCACCAGCAGGTGGGTGAGGTCGGGCGATTGCTCCGACCATTCCGCTGCCACCGTGCCCTGGCCGGCCAGCACCTCGGGCTGGTCATAGGCGTGGATCAGCAGCGCGCCGGTCTCGGCGGCGCGGGCTTCGCTCGCCTCGCGCGCCTGGTCATAGGCCGCACCTCCCACCACCAGCCGGGCGCCGAAGCCCTGGATGCGGGCGCGCTTGGCCTCGGCCGTGATCTCGGGGACGAAGATTTCGGCTGGAAGTCCCAGCGCCTGGGCGGCGGCGGCCACCGCCGCGCCATGGTTCCCGCCCGAGGCCGCCACCACCCCCGCCGGGCCGGGCGGGCGGGTGCGCATGGCGTTGAAGGCGCCGCGCGGCTTGAAGCTGCCGGTCACCTGCAACTGCTCCAGCTTCAGCGTCACCCTATGGCCGAGGTTCAGCTCCATCACGGGGGTGCGCCGCACATCGCCCGCGATGCGGCGGGCGGCGGCCTTGATGTCGTCGGGCGTCGGGGTCATCTCACCGGCAGACCATGCCGGCGCGCGCCATGCAAGCCGCCCGGCGGTGCCGCTTCCGTCCCGGCCCCAATGCTGCCATAAACCGCTTCTTCACAAGTGACGGGCAGCCGGGATGCTCCTGCACGGAAGCTGCGTGGCGCTGGACGGGGCGGGCATTTTGTTGCTGGCCCCCCCAGGCGGCGGCAAGTCGGATCTGGCGCTGCGCCTGCTGGGGCAGGGGGCGCTCTTGGTGGCGGATGATCAGGTCGAGATGTCCATGCACGGCGCGGCGCTGATGGCTGCCCCGCCCGCCCCCCTGGCCGGGCGGCTGGAGGTGCGGGGGCTCGGCCTGCTCGAGGGGCTGCCCTGGGTCCGCGCCCGCCTCGCCCTGGCGGTCGAACTGGTGGCGCGCGAGGCGGTGCCCCGCCTGCCCGAACCCGCAAACTGGACGGCCATGGGCCAGGCCATCCCCCTGCTGCGCCTGGACGGACGCGCGCCCTCGGCGCCCGAGGCGCTGAAGCGGGCGCTGGACGTTCTGGCCGGCCGCCTGCGCCTCACCGCCGGGGCCTTCGCCGCGTGAGCGGGGAGGCGAAACCCGTCCTGGTGCTGGTGACGGGCCTCTCGGGCGCCGGGAAATCCTCCATCCTGCGCGTCCTGGAGGATCTGGGGCATGAGACGGTGGACAACCCGCCGCTGGCTCTCCTGGACACGCTGGTGTCCGGCAGCACCTCCCCCGTGGCCGCCGGCGTGGACATCCGCAGCCGCGGCTTCGACGCGGAGGAGGTGCTCGCGGCGATCGGGCGGCTGCGCGCGCGGCCGGGGCTGGATTTGACGCTGGTCTTCGCCACGGCCGATGAGGCCGTGCTGCTGCGCCGCTACACCGAGACGCGCCGCCGCCATCCGCTTGCCACGGGAAAGGGCGGCGTGCAGGAGGGCATCGCGCGCGAGGCCGCGCGGCTGGCCCCCCTGCGCGAGGCCGCCGACCTGGTGGTGGACACGACCGATCTCCCCCTGCCCGAGCTGCGCCGCGTCATCGAGGCCCGCTTCCGCCCGTCCGGCGCGCCGGGGCTGAGCATCCTGGTGCAGTCCTTCGCCTACCCGAAGGGCCTGCCGCGGGAGGCGGACCTCGTCTTCGACCTGCGCTTCCTCCGCAACCCGCACTACGTGGATGCGTTGCGCCCCCGGACCGGGCAGGACCCCGAGGTCGCCGCCTATGTTCAGGCGGACGAGGCCTATGCGGGATTCTGGTCGCGGCTGACCGGCTTCCTGGAGCCGCTGCTGCCCCGCTACGTGGCCGAGGGAAAGAAATACCTCACCATCGCGCTGGGCTGCTCCGGCGGCAGGCACCGCTCGGTGCATGTGGCGGAACGGCTGGCCGACCATCTCGGCCGGCAGGGCTGGCGTGTTGATCTCGCGCATCGTGAACTGGGGGGCATTCGTGCTATGGACCATCCTGCGACGCGCGGCACCGATGCCCCAGGGGAGAGCCCCCCGGGCATCTCCCCTGACCCCGCCCCCTCAAGAGACCTGAAGACCCATACCCCCCCGATGCCCCTTCACCCCGTCGAACCGCAATGATCGGCCTTGTCATCGTCACCCATGGGCGGCTCGCGCTGGAGCTGCGCCACGCGATGGAGCATGTGGTCGGCCCGCAGAACGCCGTCGCCACCGTCTGCATCGGGCCCGAGGACGACATGGAGGGCCGGCGGGCCGACATCCGCGGCCGCATCGCGGAGGTGGACCAGGGCGATGGCGTGGTGCTGCTGACGGACATCGCGGGCGGCACGCCCTCCAACCTCGCCCTCTCGCTGGCCGAGCAACGGAAGGTGGAGGTGATCGCGGGGGTGAACCTTCCCCTCCTGGTCAAGCTCGCCAAGATCCGGGGCAGCGAGCCGCTGTCGGAAGCGGTGGACCACGCGACCAAGGCCGGGCGAAAATACATCGCGAGCCAGTCCGATCTTTCGGGCGCAACCACGAATGGCCATGCAAAAGCCACAGGGAATGGGAACGTCGGATGAATGAATGGCCTTCCGAGGATGGTGGCGCCGTGGCGCAACCCCCCATCACGATGACCCCCGCCGAGCCCGGCCCCTGCGGCTGCGACCCCTCGGGCGGCATGGTGCTGCGCCGGACCATCACCATCCCCAACAGCCGCGGCCTGCACGCCCGCGCCGCCGCCAAGCTGGTGGCCCTGGCCGAGCGTTTCTCCGCCTGCGTCAATGTCACCCGCGCCGGGCAGACCGTGCCCGCCTGCTCCATCATGGGGCTGATGATGCTGGGCGCGGGGCAGGGTAGTGAGGTGCTGGTCGAGGCCGAGGGCTGGGACGCGCGCGAGGCGCTGGACGCCGTCGCGGGCCTCATCGAGGCCGGTTTCCATGAGGATTGATCCCCGCCATGGTGGCCCCGCGTGACACCGGGCCCGCGGTGAAGACCGACGGCCCCGCCAAGCCCGAGGCGCCCCGCCCGGAGGAGCGCCGCCGGTCCCCCCGCGCCGCCGCGCCCGCGACCGCGACGGAACAGCGGCTGACGGGCATTCCCGTCTCCCCCGGCATCGCGATCGGCGCCGTCTATGACACCTCCGAGGAGGTGGCCGAGACCCCCCGCCGCGCCATCACCGAGGCCGAGGCCGATGCCGAGCGCACCCGCCTCTCCGAGGCCGCGGCGCAGTCGCGCAAGCAGGTGGCCAAGCTCAAGGGCCGCCTGGCCGTGCTGCCCGAGGAGGCGCAGGAGGAACTCGAGCCCCTCCTCGACGCCTATATCCTCATGCTGGGCAATTCGCGCCTGCTGCGCGGCGCGCGCAAGCGCATCGGCGAGGAGCTGCTGGCCGCCGAGACCGCCGTGCATGACGAGGCCGAGGCCATCGCCACCACCATCCTGGCCGCCAAGGATGACGACAAGGCCGGGCTGAACCGCCGCGCCGGCGAGGTGCGCGAGATCGCCCGCCGCCTCATCCGCAACCTCACCGCGACACCCTTCCGCAGCCTCAAGGGCGTGCCCGTCGGCGCCATCCTGGTGGCTGAGGAACTCACCCCCGCCGACGCCGCCCTGCTGGAACCCGGCCGCATCGCCGCCGTCTGCACCGAGGAGGGCGGCGCCGATGGCCACACCGCCATCATGCTGCGCGCGCTCGGCATCCCGGCCGTCATCGGCTGCCATGGGCTGACGGCGGCCGCCAAGCGCGGCGACCAGGCGGTCGTGGACGGGGCGGGGGGCTTCATCGCCCTGCACCCCACCGCCGAGACCCTGGCCGCGGCGAAGGAGGGCCTGGCCGCGCAGGCCAAGGAGCGCACGCGCCTCGGCAAGCTGCGCCGCCTGCCGGCCGAGACGCTGGACGGGCAGATCGTGGAGCTGCAGGCCAACCTCGAAATCCCGGCCGAGCTTCCCCTGCTCGACCAGGCGGGCGCCCAGGGCATCGGGCTGCTGCGGACCGAGTTCCTGTTCATGAACCGCAAGGACCTGCCGGACGAGGACGCCCAGGTCTCCGCCTACCGCATGATCGTGGACGCCATGGGTCATGACCCGGTCACCATCCGCGTTCTCGACTGGGGCGGCGAGAAGGAGATCGAGGCGCTGGCCGAGAGCGTGCCCATGGCGGTCGGCCCCAACCCGGCGCTGGGCCTGCGCGGCATTAGGCTCCTGCTGAAGCGGCCCGAGCTGCTGGAGGAGCAGTTCGCCGCCATCCTGCGCGTCTCCACCCAGGGCAATGTCCGCGTCCTGCTGCCCATGGTGACCATCCCGGCCGAGGTGGCCGAGGCGCGTGAGATCTATGAGCGCGTGGCCCGCCGCCTGCGCCGCCGCGGCGAGAGCCTGCCCGACAAGCTGCCGCCCCTGGGCGCCATGATCGAGACGCCCGGTGCCGCGCTCGCCGCCGATGCCATCGCGCTGGAGGCGGATTTCTTCGCCATCGGCACCAATGACCTGGCCATGTACACGCTGGCCGTGGACCGCGCCGAAATTGACGTGGCCCACCTCTACGACCCCCTGCACCCGGCCGTGCTGCGCCTCATGCAGTTCGCGATCGAGGCCGCGCTGCGCCTGCGCATGCCCGTCTCGGTCTGCGGCGAGATGGCGGGCAACCCCCGCCTGGTGCCGCTGCTGCTGGGCCTCGGCCTGCGTTCGCTCTCCATGAATGCCAGCGCCATTCCCCGCGTGAAGCAGGCCGTGCGCGCGCTCAACATCGACGACTGCGCCCGCTTCGCCCGCCGCGTGATGGAGCAGAGCGACCCCGCGCAGATCACGGAACTGGTCGAGAAGTTCGGGACGGCCTAGGCGCCATGGCCGGCCACCCCCTGCCGCGACGCGGCCTCCCGGCGCTGCTGCCATTTCTGGGGGTTGGCGGCGCGCAGGCCGCACATGCCACGGGGCCGGAAGCGGATTGGGACTGGCTGCGCGGCCGCTTCCTCGCCGCCGAGGGGCGCATGGTCCCGGCCACCCGCCCCGAGGCCACCGAATCCGGCTTCCAGGCCATCGGCCTGCTGGCCGCCCTGCACGCGAACGACCTGCCGCGCTTCGAGCGCATCCTCGCCTGGTCCCTCGCGACGTTGCGCCGCCCGGATGACCACCTCTGGGCCTGGCGGCGCGAGGAGGGGCCGGGCGATTCCAACAATTCCACCCATGCCGACCTGATGGCCGCCTGGGCGCTGGTGCAGGCCAGCGAGCGCTGGCGCCGGGCCGATCTGCGCCGGCTGGGCCAGTCCATGGCGCAGGACATCCTGTCGCGTTGCCTGCTGCCCGGCGGCCCGCCTTTGCTGCTGCCCGCCGCCGGCGGCTTCTTCAACCCGCGGCGCGGCGTGCTGAGCCCGGGCAGCCTGGTCCTGCCCGCCTTTCCCGCCCTGGCCCAGGCCGCGCCCGACCGGCGCTGGGACTATGTGCGGGCGGAGGCGCTCTCGCTCATCCGCCGGGCGCGCTTCGGCCCCTGGTTGCTGCCGCCCGACTGGCTGGAACTGGACCGCGCCAGCGGGCGGCTGACCCTCGCCACGGGCTGGCCGCCGCGCTTCTCGGCCATCGCCGCCGGGGCGGTGTTGCACCTGTGCTGGGCGGGGCTGGGGCGCGACCCGCCGGTCGCGGCGGCGCTGGCATTCTGGGAGGGGCAGGGCGAGATCCCCGCCTGGGCCGACCTGCGCGAGGGCCGCGTGGCGCCCCAGCCTGGCCATGCCGGGCTGCGTGCCGTGGCCAAGCTGGCCGAGGCCGCCTCGCTCGGCCGCGGCACGATGGACAGCCTGCCCGTGCTCTCCGACGCCGAGGATGAGGAGGCGGCGGGCCTTGTCCTGCTGAGCCGCCTGGCCTGGCGCGAGATCGGCCTCAGCCGGCGCGGCGAGTAGCGTCTCCGTTTTCGGTCGAGGACAGGCCGAGCGACAGGTCGTGCCAGGCGATGCGCGAGAGCAGGGTGAGGGCGGCGGCGTAGTAGTCCGCCGCGTCCTCGACCCGCGGCATGTCCTCGGCCCGGCCATAGCCACGTTGCGCCGCCTCGGCCAGCCGCGCCACCGCGCGCACGCCGCTGGGGGCGGCGAAGGGCGCCTGCAGGCCGGTCTGCAGATCCACCCAGGCCGGCATCACGCCATGGGGCTGCTCCAGCCAGAAGCGCCGCGCCGCCGCCACCGCGGCCTTGTGGTGCAGCCCGGACCAGCAGAGGTTCAGCGGAATGCGCACCGCGTCGAAGGAGAAGCGGCCGGGCCAGCCCCGGGCGGGAATGCCCTGCCCCTCTCCGCTGGCCGGCAATTCCAGCCAGTCGGGCGGCAGGCCCCACTGGCCGAAGCGCGCATGGCGGATGAGGGGCAGGAAATCCGTCTCGACGCGCCGCCAGGCGGGGTCGGGCGCCAGGAAGGACAGGGCCCGCAGGGCGGGGAGGGTGTAGTAGGACAGGTTCAGGACCACCCGTTGCTCGTTGCGGAAGCCATAGGCCCCGGGCAGCAGCACAGAGCGCCGGCCCACCTGCGTGACGCAGCGGCGCAGGATGTCCCGCGCCATCTGCGTGGCGCGCGCCCGGTAGCGGGGTACCCGCCATTTGTCGCCCGCGATGGCCAGTGCCCAGGCGACGAAGATGTCGCCATCGGTGGCGTTGTTCATGTCGTTCACCGGCACATCCGTGCCGGGGCGCCAGCGCCAGGCCAGCAGGCTGTCATCCGGGCGGCGCAGCGCCTCGACGGTCCAGTTCAGAATGTGATCGAAGCTGCGCTGGTCATGGGCGCGGACGGCGGCGAGCAGGGCATAGCCCTGGCCTTCGCTGTGCGAGACGTTGCCATTCCCCGTGTCGAGGATGCGCCCCGAGGGGTGAAGGAAGCGTCGCGCGAAGGCGAACCAGTCGGCCTCCAGGTCGATCCCGCCATGCGAGGCTTGGGCGGGTGCCGCGAAGGCCGCGAAGATTCCGCCGAGGGCCAGGCGGCGTGAAAACGCCGTGTCGCCCGATGCCGGTCCAGCCTTTTTGGCATGCAGATGGACGGCCACTTTTTGTTGCTCCGCCAGAAAGTTCCCCAAAGATAACCACAACCCTTGCGGGATTCCATGGGGGAAAACACGCGCTTAACGCGCGGCGAAGAAAAAAGTTACGGTGGCGGCAGCCCCACGAGGCGGCGGATCAGTTTTCTGGCCAAGCCACTGTGCGGCCTGTCGAAAAGTCGGGCCAGGCTCCATCGTCCGTGCCGCACGCGGGCACGCAGGTTGGAGAATTCGCGGAACCCCGCCTCGCCATTGCGCCGCCCGAAGCCCGATTCGCCAACCCCCCCGAAGGGCAGCGCCGTGATGGCCGCGTATTCCAGCGCCCGCCCAGTGACGATGGCGCCGGAGCGTGTGCCTGCGGCCACAACCTCCTCCTCCGCGCGCGTGGCGCCGAAGAGGTAGATGGCGAGCGGGTGCGGCCGCGCGCGCACCCAGTCCAGCGCGGCGGCGAGGTCCGCGCATTCCTCCACGGCGAGGACGGGGCCGAAGATTTCCTCCTCCGCCAGACCGCCCGCGGCGGGCGCGAGGCCGATGCCCTCCGGCGCCAGCCACTCGATGCCGGCCGTGCCCGAGATGCGGTCCAGCCGCGCCTGTTGCGTGGTGTTGATGACCTGCGTGCCCGTGGGTCCCACGCCCGCTTCCCGTGCCGCGCGTGTGAAATCCGCGGCCGCATGGCCCACCAGCAGCACGGTGTCGGGCGCGATGCAGGTCTGGCCGGCATTCACCGCCTTGGCCACCAGGATGTCGCGCGCGGCGCGGGCGAGGTCGGCACCCGGCAGCACCAGGGCGGGGCACTTCCCGCCCAATTCCAGCGTCAGCGGCGTGAGGTGCCGGGCGGCGGCGGCCATGACCTTGCGGCCCGTCTCGGTGCCGCCGGTGAAGACCAGGTGATCCCAGGGAGTGGCGGCGAAGTCGCGCGCCACTTCGGGCCCGCCTTGCACCACCAGGCCCATGCGCGGGCCGAGCGCCTCCGCGACGATCTCGGCCAGGAGGGCCGCGCAGCGCGGCGTGTGCTCGGAGGGCTTCAGCACCACCCGGTTGCCGGCCGCGATGGCGTCCAGCGCCGGCAGCAGGGCGAGCTGCACCGGGTAGTTCCAGGGCGACATGATGCCCACCACGCCCTTCGGCACGCATTCGGTCCAGGCGCGGGCGGGCTGGAAGGGGAAGGGCACGGAGGCGCGGGCGGGGCGCATCCAGCGGCGCAGGTTGCGGCGGAGGTGGGCGGCCGCGTCGGCGATGATCTTCACATCGGCCAGCAGCGTGTCCTCGGCGCTGCGGGCGCCGAAATCCGCGTGGGCGGCGTCAACGATGGCGGCGGCGCGGGCCATCACGGCGCGGGAGAGCTTGTCCAGGAGGGCGCGGCGCTGATGGAGGTCGGGCACGCCGTCCTCGGCTTCGGCGGCGCGCAGGGCAGCGAGGGCTTGGGCGGGCGTCATGTCCCCCGATGGGTAGGGGAGGGCGCCGGGCTTGGGAAGCCCAGCCACCCGCCAGCCTGCGGTTTACCGCGCGCCGCGCGCGGCCAGGACGCAGCCACCCAGGAACACCACGCCACCCGCGATCATGTACCACATGGTCTGGTCGGTGAAGCGGCCGGTGAAGGTCTCGACCACCTGCTCCATGGGGGCCTGGGTCGCATTCAGGCCGATGATGAAGAGCACCACGCCCAGCACGGCCAGGCCTGCGCCCAGGAGGAAACTCGCTCGCATATGATGTCGCTCCGGTTGTTGTGTGCTCTCAACACCCGGTAGGCGCGTGGGTTGCGTGGTTCAGGTCAGCGCGCGCGCCGCCGCCCGGCCCGAACACGCCGCGGCCTCGATGGTCGCGGGCAGATGCGGCCAGGTCCAGTCGCCGGCCAGCGCCAGGTTTTCCAGGTGCAGGCGCTTCGGGCGAGGGATGGCGCCGGGGCGTTGGCGTGGCGTGGCGCGGCGTTCCTTCACGACGCGGCAGGGGGGCGTCGCCATGGGCCAATCGCCGGGCAGGCGGAAGGCCATGGCCGCGCGCAGGATCTCCGTCCAGGCGCGGGCCGCGAGCGTCTCGGCCTCCTCCCCCGCCTCGGCATCGCCGGCGCTGACGGTGACGGAAACCCCCTCCGGCCGCACCAGCACCCATTGGCACAGCGCGCCGAGCAGGCCGATGAACCGCACCGGCCCCGGCCCCGTGCGGGCGAAATGCAGGTTGACGATGGGGGCATGGGACTGGGGCGCGTCCACATGGGTCAGCAGCCGTGTCGCCTCCCAGGGGGGCAGGGCTAGCACGACGCGGTCCTGCTCGCCCAGGGGGATGCTGTCCTCGTGGAAATGCAGCGCCGTGGCGCGGCCGCCCGACTGGTCCAGGCGGCGCAGCCGGCTGTCAGGCAAATAGCGCCCGCCCGCCTTCCTGATGGCGTCCAGCGCGGGTTCCACCAGGTCCGGCCCCAGCCCGCGCCTTGCCACGAAAAGCCGCGTGGCGCCGGGCGTGCCCAGCCGGCGGAGCACCTGGCCCATGCGGCGAGAGGAGGCCTCCGCCGCCGGCGTGTTCAGCGCCGCGATGGTCAGCGGGTCCACGAAGCCGCGCAGGAAGGCGGGGTGCGCGGCCATGGCGTCGCCGATGGTGCGGTCGGGCACCGGGATGGCCATCCGCATCATCGCCGCCACCGCGCCGGCCGAGACGCCGGCCGGACGCCGGTCCGCCCGCCACCAGCCGAGCGGCGAGAGGGCCACGAGCCGCGCCGAACCATCCGCGAGGTCCAGCACGGGCAGGCCGTCGGGTTCGGGTTCGATCCAGCCCGCGCGCGCGCCGATCTCGTCAAGAAAGCACAGCGCCACGCGGTTCGCGCCGATCAGCGCATGGGTGCCGTTGTCCGTGCCATCGGGCAGGGCGCGGGCGCGGCCGCCGGCGCCGGGGGTCGCCTCGTGCAGCGTGACCTCGCGCCCCGCGCGGGCCAAAGCGAGGGCCGCGACCAGCCCCGCGACACCCGCCCCCACCACATGGATCATGCGCCGCGCAGCCCGAGCGCGAAGGCCGCCATCTCGATCTTCTCGCGGCGCGAGAGGCGCGCGCGCGGCCGGGCACCCGCGAAGCCGCGCGCGATCATGATGTCGAGGATGCGCCGGTAGGCCATCATCATGACGCGCGCGGGGTGCAGGGCGCGGATGTCGTGGCGGGGCAATTCGGCCTCGGCGCGGGCGAAGCCCTGGCGGGCCTGCTCGGCCAGCTGCTCGCAGATGCCGGGGAAGGCCGGGTGCGCCACGATGGACCGCGCCGGCCCCTCGGGGATGCCCGCGGCGTCGAGCAGGGTGCGGGGGATGTAGACCCGCTCCCGCGCCGCATCCTCGTCCACGTCGCGCAGGATGTTCGTCAGCTGGAAGGTGTGGCCGAGGTCGAGCCCCCATTGCTCCGCGCCCGGGTCGCCGAAGATGCGCACGCTCATCGCGCCCACGCTGCCGGCGACGCGGCGGCAATAGAGGTCCAGCGCCGCTTCATCCGGCAGGCGCAAATGGTCCGCGGCGTCCGTCTCCATGCCCGCGATCATGGCCTCGTACTCCGCCAGCGGCACGTCGAAGCCGATGCGCGCGAGGTGCAGTTCGCGCGAGATGACGCAATCGGGCGCCGTCAGCTTGCCGCGCCAATCGGCCAGGAAGCGGCGCTTCTCCAGTTCCGGCATGGCGCCGTCCGCGATGTCGTCCACCGCGCGGCAGAAGGCATAGACGGCCCAGAGGGCGCGGCGGCGTTCGCCCTTCAGCGTCGCCATGCCCCGCGCGAAGGAGGAACCGGCGCGCTTCACGCGGCTCGCGGTCAGGTCCGGATCATGCGGGCCGGGCAGGGGGGCGGCCAGCAATTCCCGCGCGAAGTTGAGCTTGCCCAGCGCCACGCGCCCCAGCACCGGGTCCGCCACGCGCAGCTTCGCCAGCAGCCGCCGCGCGAGGCCGATGGTCATGGCCGACTGGATGGCGAGCCGGCGCGACGCCACGAGGCGCGGCAGGGCCTGGGCGCGGTCGAGCTGTTCCTCCACCCGGTCCAGCATGGCGTCCAGCACCTCGCGCCGCTTCGTGTTGGACGGGGTGAAGAAGGCTTCCTCGCCGCCGGCCAGCGCCATCCAGCTCTGCGGCACATAGACGCGGTCGAGCTTGGCGCGGTCGGGCACCAGGTCCTGGATGTGGTTCAGGATTTGCAACGCGGTGCAGAGGGCATCGGCGCTGGCCCGCGCCTCGGGCGTGTCGCTGCCATGCAGGCGCAGCAGCATGCGCCCCACGGGGTCGGCGCTGCGGGTGCAGTAGTCCAGCAGCGCGTCCCAATCGGCATAGCGGGCCTGCCGCGAATCCTGGCGGAAGGCCGACAGCATGAGCCGCGCCTCCTCCACCCCCACCCCCTCCGCATGCAGCCGCGCCGCCTCGGGCAGGGGCGTGCGCGGGTCGTCCAGCGCCGCCTCCATGGCGTTGAGGCGGGCGAGCTTCTCGTCCGGGGTGAGGCTTTCGCTGTCCGCGATGTCGTCCGCCGTGCGGACGAAGCGGTAGAAGGCCATGACCTTCCCGCGCACCTCCTTCGCCAGGATCAGCGAGGCGGTGGGGAAGTTCTCCGTATCGTGGTCGCGGTTGGGCGCGCCCGGGGCCTTGACGTCCGTCATGCCCCCTTTGTGGCGGTATAGGCGCGACCTTTCCAGCCCGCCTTGAGCCCCAAAGCGGAGCGCACCAGCGCCGTCCACTGGATGGCCAGCGCCACCAGCACCGTCAGCGGGTGCAGCGGCACGGTCCACCAGGGCTCACCCGTGCGGAGGGTGACGGCGGCGCGCAGCGCGAACATCAGCAGGATGGTGAAGGCCGCCTCCCAGCCCGGCAGCAGCGCCCAGGGCCAGAGATGGGCGCCCGCCAGCAGCACCGTCCAGACCGGCAGGCCGATGGGGGTGGCCATGCCCTCGCGCGCGTTCTTGATGAAGCCGCCCCAGGCATGGGCGAAGCCTTCATACATGCGGCAGGTGGCGAGCGGCGCGCCGTCCACGATCTCGGTGTCGTGCCCACGCTCGCGGAACAGGCGGGCCAGCGCGATGGCGTCGTGCAGCACGCCCTTGATGGTGGTGTGGCCGCCCGTGCCCTCATAGGCTCGGCGTTCGACGAGGATGAGCTGCCCGCAGGCGGCGGCGAGGGAGGGCTTGCGCTGGATGGCCCGGCCGCCGAAGGGCAGGTAGCAGATCAGCAGGAAGTTGATGAAGGGCACGGTCAGCCCCTCGCCGATCGTCTTCATCTCCTGCCGCGGCACGCCGCTGATGAGGGCGATGTTCTTCTCGGCGCTATGCGCCGCCATGGCAGAAGCGGCGTGCGGGGCCAGGCGCACATCGGCGTCAATGAAGAGGAAATGCGTGCCCGTCGCGCCCTCCGCGAGACGTGCGCAGGCGTGCACCTTGCCCGTCCAGCCCGGCGGCAGGGAGGGGGCGGCCACCAGGCGCACGCGGGGGTCGCGCGCGGCATAGGCGCGGACGATCTCGGCCGTGCGGTCGGTGCTGCCATCATCCATCACCACCACCTCGACCTCGCAGCCGGTGGAGGCCAGGGCGGCATCGAGGCAGGTGGCGATGTTGCCCTCCTCGTTCCGTGCGGGAATGAGGATGGAGACCTTGGTGCCCGCCGGGGGTTTCCCCGAGAGGCGCGGCATCAGCCGCAGGTTGATGATGCTGAAGATGACCGGCATCAGCGCCAGCGCCAGCGCGATATGGGCGAACTCCATGGACCTTCAGGCTCCCGTCTGCCCGCGTGTCTCGTGCCGCGGATCGTGGCGCTGCCCCCGCAGCAGCGCCCGCGCATATTGCCAAGTGCCGTAGAAACCGCCCATCCCTTTCCGGCCTTCCACCGCAATCTCAAATCGTTGCGGGTCGCGGCTGATCGCGTCCTCGGCCAGGCGGTCCATGACGGCGGTGCAGGCGGCGCGGATGTGCTCGGTGCGGGAATTGCGGTCCATGGCCAGCAGCTCGCGCGCGTCGAGCGGGGGCCCGAAGGCGATCAGCGCCTCTCCGCGCTTCTCGCTCCAGTGCAGGTACTCCATGGCCTGCGGGATGATGAGGGCGTCGGGCGCGATCTCGGCGAGGCGCGTGACACCCGGGGCCAGCGGCACCGGCCGTTCGCGCACATCGGCGAAGCGGCCGGGCGCATTCATCCAGAGCGTGTGGCGCGGGTCTTCCAGCACCTGCTTCGCGGTCTGGAGGAAGCGCACCGCGCCGCGCGCCGTGCCCTGCTCGACGCCGAAGACGCCCAGCTTCTTCATGAAGCGGTACTTCTCCAGTGCCGCCGCATCCATGGGCGTGAAGCCCGGCCGGTCCAGGAAGAAGCGGCGCATCATCAGCATGACCAGCACCCCGTCCCACCAGCCTGGGTGGTTCATCAGGATGATGGCGGGCCGCCCGGGCGGGACCTGCGGCAGCCCCCATTTCGCCACCCGGAGTGCGGTGAAGCTGCCCTGGAAGGTGCGCGTGAAGGCCACCTGGAAGAAGGCCATCATGCGCTCGGAGCGCAGGGCGACGGGAGAGGGGTCTTCCGCCGCCATGGCGAATCAGGCGCCCAGCAGCTCGGCCTCGCGCCGGCCGGCCAGCTCCGCCTCGGGCGACATGCCACGGCCGCCCAGGTCCTTGTCCAGACTGTCCGCCGCGATCCAGCCCGACATCATCACCATGGGCATGCCGGGGCCGGGATGCGCGGCACCGCCGGCGAGATACAGGCCCTTCACCGCGCGCGAACGGTTGCCCGGCTTGAAGGCGCCCACATAGGCCCCGTGCGAGGCCAGCCCATAGATCGCGCCGTTCAGCACGCGGTAGCGCTCATGGATGTCCACGGGCGTGAGCCGGTGCTCGACCACGATGCGCTCCTCGATGTCCGGCATGGCGGCGGTGCGCTTCAGCTTGTCCAGGATCTTCTGGCGGTAGCCGGGGAAGAGCTGGTTCCAGTCATGGTGCGGCCGCATGTAGGGCGTGTGCACCAGGACGTAGAGCGCCTCCCCACCTTCCGGCGCGCTGGTCGGGTCGGTGGCGGAGGTGGCGGCGAGATAGGCCGTGGGGTCCGGCGCCGGCTCGCCCTTCTTGTAGATGGCGTCGAACTCCTCCTCCGCGTCGCGGGAGAAGACGAAGCAGTGATGCGCCAGGTGGTCGTAGCGCTTGTTCAGGCCGAGATAGAGCACGACCCCGGAACAGGCCGGCTCATATCCCTTCTTCGCATAGGTCGCGCCCGGCGCGCCGCCCACCAGCTCCTTGTAGGTGCGGATGGCGTCCATGTTGGAGATCACGGCGTCGCAGGCGATGCGCTCACCGGAGGCGAGCTTCACGGCGACGACCTTGCCGTTCTCGATGTCGAAGCCCGTCACGTCGCTGTTGGGGCGGAGGTCGGCGCCCAGTTCGCCGGCCAGCCGCGCCAGGCCCTCGGCCACGGCGCGCGTGCCGCCCACCGGGTACCACACGCCCTCGCTCGCCTGCATGTCGCCGATGGAGGAGAGAACGGCCGGCGCCAGGTAGGGGTTGGAGCCGACATACTGGCAGAAATGGTCCAGCATCTGCGCCAGCCGCTCATCCGGGACATGGCCGCGGATCACCTTGGCCACCGTCTGCCCCATGCGAAGCGAGAGCACGTCGCGCAGCGTGGAGGGGCTGAAATTGGCCTTGAGGTCCAGCGTGTCGCCGATGCCCTCGACGGACTTCCAGAAGAAGAATTTTTCGGAGACGCCATGGAGGTGCTTGGCCACGTCCTGGAACTTCCTGTAGCCCTCGCCCAGCCCCTTGCCCGGGGCGAAGCGGTCCATAGCCTGGGCCATGGCGTCGACATTCTCCATCAGGTCGATGCGGGTGCCGTCCTCGAAGAAGCAGCGCCATTGCGGGTCGAGGCGGATCAGCGGGATTTCCGCGTTCGGGTCGCGCCCCGCTTCCGCGATGATCCGCCGCAGCACGCGCGGCACGGTCAGGATGGTGGGGCCCATGTCGAAGCGGAAGGACCCGCTGCCATCGGGCGCGTCGAGAAACAGTTGCGCCGCCTTGCCGCCCAGCCAGGGGTTCTTGTCCAGCAGCGTCACGCGGTGGCCGCGCGCGGCCGCGGTGACGGCGGCGGCGAGGCCACCCAGCCCCGCCCCCACCACGACGACATGGGAGGTGGTCATGTGTTCGCTCCTTGCGGCGCCAGGGCGGCGGGCAGTTTGCCGGCGGCCAGCGCGAGGTCTTCCTGGATGAGGCGCGTGGTGATGCGCGCGCCCTCATAGATCACGGGCAGGCCCGAGCCCGGATGCGTGCCGCCGCCGACGAGGTAGAGGCCCTCGGTGTCGTTGAAGCGGTTGCGCGGCCGGAAGCTCAGCATCTGCATCAGGTCGTGGCTGAGGTTGAAGGTGGCGCCATAGCCCACCGAGAAATCATCCTGCCAGCCCTGGGGCGACACCACGCGCTCATACCGGATGCGGGATTCGAGGTCATGGATGCCCAGCGTCTCCAGCCGCTTGATGGCCAGGTCGCGGAAGGGCTTGGTCTCCTTTCGCCAATCCGCGCCGAAGCGCAGGTTGGGCACGGGCACCAGCATGTAGAGGGCCGAATGGCCGGGCGGGGCCATCGAGGGGTCCGTCACCGTCGGGTTCTGGACGTAGAGGCTCGGCACCGCCGGGATCACGCCGCCTTCGATCTGGCGGATGTTCTCCTGGTAGGTCTCGGCCAGCAGCACATTGTGGTGGGAAAGCTGCGGCAACTCCCCTTCCACGCCCAGGTAGAGCATGAAGGTGGAGCAGGAATAGCGCGCGCGCTCGATCTTGCGGTCGGACCAGGCCTTGCGGATGCGGTCGGGCACCAGGCGCGGCACGGCATGGGCGAAATCGCCGTTGATGACGACGGCATCGGCCGGGACGTGCTGGCCGCCGGCCTCCACGCCGGTCGCGCGCCGGCCCTGGAAGGTGATGCGGTCCACCGGCGTGTTCAGCTTGATCTCGACGCCCAGCCGCTCGGCCACGCGGGCCATGGCGTCACTGACGGCGCCGCAACCGCCGCGCGGGTGATAGACGCCGTATTCATATTCCAGGAAGCTCAGGATGGTGAACATCGAGGGGCATTTGAACGGTGACATGCCCAGGTATTTGGTCTGGAAGCTGAAGGCGAGGCGGATGCGGGGGTCGCTGAAGTAACGCTTCAGGTCGTCATCCACCTGCAAGTGGGGCCGAAGCTGCGGCAGGCTGCCCAGCACGTCGCGCCCCAGCATGCGCGCGGCCGTGCTGAAGGGTTGCTCCAGCACCGGCTTGAAGGCATCGAGTTTCCAGCGGTTGTCGGCCATGAAGCGCCGCACCCCCGCCGCGTCCTTGGGCGCGATGGCGGCAATGGCGGCCTCCATCTTGTCCAGGTCACCGGTCGCGTCCAGGACGGTGTTGGGCTTGCCCTCAAAGATCAGCCGGTATTGCGGGTCGAGCTGGATGAGGTCGATTTCCTCGTCCAAGTCGGCGCCGCAGGCGGTGAAGATCTCACGCAGGATTCGCGGGTAGAGGAAGAAGGTCGGCCCCAGGTCGAACTTGTAACCTTCTGGCGAGGTTAAGGTACGGGTACGCCCCCCCACCACCTCGTCTTTTTCGAAAAGGGTCACGCGGGCGCCGGTTGCGGCCAATTGCATTGCCGCCGCGAGACCCCCGGGCCCCGCGCCAATGATGGCGATGCTGGGACGGAGGCGCCGCAGGGCGGGAGCGGGAAGTGGTGCGTTCATGCCTGGGCTGTTCTTATGCTACGCATCAACATGCTGTGTTGCCGCAGGGACGCAAGCCCCCGATTGTTCACAACCACTTCTTTCCCCTAAGCGATCAACGCCAGGACTTCATCAGCCCCGGCGATTTCCTGGCAATGCGCCACGGCGCGGGGCAGCAGCCGAGCCATGTAGAAGCTCGCGATGGGCCCATAGGCGGGCTCCAGCCGCGCCGCCCTGGCCAGCTGCGCCGCGCCGAGGAACCAACCGCAGGCTTCGAGATAGGCGGTGGCGGTGGCGGCCACCTCGGCGGGGGAAGCGGCCAGGATGCGGCTTGTGGCCCCTTCCAGCGCCTCGGCCGCGGGACCCAGGCGCGCATCCTCGGCCACGGCGGCGGCCAGCATGGCGCGCAGCGTGGCCCCCTGGTCCCGCGGCAGCTTGCGGGTGACGAGGTCCAGCGCCTGGATGCCGTTCGTGCCCTCATAGATGGGGCAGATGCGCGAATCCCGCAGCACCTGGGCCGCGCCCGTGTCCTCCACGAAGCCCATGCCGCCATGCACCTGCACGCCGAGCGAGGCCGCGGCCACCCCCCGGTCCGTGCACCAGGATTTCACGATGGGCGTCAGCAGGGCGAGCTTCTCCTCCGCCCCCGCCACGCCCGCCCGCGCCGCATCGGCGGCGACGCAGGCTTCCAATGCCAGGAACCGCCCGGCCAGGGTGGTGGCGCGCATCTCGGCCAGCATCCGCGCCACATCGGGGTGGCGGGCAATGGGCTTGCCCCCTTGCTCGCGCCCTTCGGCGTAGGCGGTGGCGAGGTGCAGGGCGCGGGCGCCGGCCGCCACCCCCTCGATGCCGACCTGCAGGCGGGCATTGTTCATCATGGCGAACATGGCGGGCAGGCCGCGATGGGGTTCGCCGATGAGTTCCGCCTCCGCCCCCTCGAACAGCATGATGCAGGTGGGCGAGGCATGGATGCCGAGCTTGCGCTCGATCCCCCCGCAGCGCACCGCGTTGCGGCTGCCATCCGCCTTCAGCTTCGGGCAGGCGAAGAGCGAAATCCCGCGCGACCCCGCCGGCGCCTCCGGCAGCCGCGCCAGCACGAGGTGGAGGGTGTTCGCGGCCAGGTCGTTCTCGCCATAGGTGATGTAGATCTTCTGGCCGTGCAGTGCGTAGCGGCCGTCGCCCAGCGGCTCCGCCCGGGTGCGGACGGTGGAGAGGTCGCTGCCCGCCTGCGGCTCGGTCAGGCACATGGTGCCGTTCCATTCGCCCGAGACCAGCGGCGGCAGCAGGCGCCCGGCCTGGTCCTCCGTGGCGTGCCGTTCCAGCAGCTCCACCGCGCCCCAGGTCAGGGTCGGGCAGAGGCTGAAGGCGTGGTCCGCCGTGGTCAGCAATTCCTTCATGGCGGCGGCCAGCGCGAAGGGCAGGCCCTGGCCGCCATGGGCTTCATCGGCGGGCAGGCCCTGCCAGCCGGCCTCGATCCACTTGGCATAGATGTCGCGATAGGCGGGGGGGCAGCGCACCTCGCCGCCTTCGAAGCGGGCGCCCTGGCGGTCCGCCTCCAGCCGGTGGGGCTCGACCACGCCCTCGGTGAACTTCCGCATCTCCTCCAGCAGGGCGGCCACGTCGTCGGCACCCAGCACCTCCTCGGGGATGGGGTGCAGCCGGGTGAGGGCGAAGCGGATGTCGTCGAGCTGGCTGGTCATGCGGGCAGGCTCTCCTCTCCGGCGGCCCAGGCCGAGAAGGCCGCCGCGTCCTCGTTGCGCGCGATGGTGCGGGCGAGGCGCAGCCCCAGCACCGCGCCGAACTTGAAGCCATGGCCGGAGAAGCCGCTCATCACCCAGGCCCGCGGCGAGAGGGGCTCGATGACGAAGCGCTCTTCGTCCTCCACATCGTAGAAGCAGTTGGCGCTGTCAACCAGCGTGAAGCCGTCCAGCCCCGGGATGCGGGCGCGGGCCAGGTCCAGGATGCGCGCCACCTCCCGCGGGTCGGCCTCGCGCGTGGGCTCGTCCGGGTCGCCCTGGCGGGAGAAGCTGTGGTCGCCGATCTTGAGCGGGGTGCCAGCCACGGGCGGAACCAGGTAGAAGCCGCCCGTCTCGCCCAGCTCCAGCACCATGGGCGCGCGTTCCCATTGCGGCAGGGTCTCGGCCGGCGGCATGAGGCGGATGATGACCTGCCGCGAGGCCACCACGCGCCCGTGTAGCGCCGGCAGCAGCCGCGGCGCCCAGGGGCCGGCGGCGACCACCAGCACATCGGCCGCGCGGGTGGCGCCGCCTTCCAGCGTGATGGCGCCACGGGCCGGGTCCACCGACATGGCGCGGGCCTGCTCGAACACCACGCCCTGGGCGCGCAGGTGGTCCGCCAGCGCGCCCACAATCCGCCCGGCCAGCAGAACGCCACCCAGGGGGCAGAACAGGGCGTCCGCGACATGCCCGCCGGACAGATAGGGGAAGCGCGCCTCGATCTCGGGGCCCGTCAGGTCCTCGGTGGGATAGCCGCCCAGCGCCAGGGCGGCGCGGCTGGTGGCGACCCTGGTGCAGCCCGTCTCGTCAATGCTGAGCACCCCGGTCGGGACGTGCAGCACCTGGCCCAGCTCGGCCCAGAGCTCCTCCCAGGCGGCATAGGCGGCGTCCACCATCCGCATATAGCCATGCTGCGCGCCATAGCTGTGGCGGATCAACCTGTGGTGATCCACCGAGGATCCGTGCGGGTTGGGCGGGGTCGCCTGGTCCACCACCGTGACGGCGAAGCCTTCCCGCCGCAGCCCCCAGGCGGCGCCGAGCCCCATGATGCCGGCGCCGAGGACGAGAGCGGTTGGACGGTTCTGCATTCCATCCAACCTAGCGCATTTTCGCCCGTGTCACAGGGGCGTTTGGGGTTCGTTACCCTCCCGGTCAGCGGCCCTGCCAGACGGCCGGCCGGCGGGCCAGGAAGGCCTCCACCCCTTCGGCGAAGTCCCGGCTGGTGAAGCACATCTCCACCAGGTCATCGCCATTGATCTCCCGCAGGGGCGCGCGCAGGCGGCGCAGGGCCTCCTTGCAGGCGCGCAGCGTCAGGGGCGCATGGCCCGCCACCGTGGCGGCGAGTTCCGCCGCCCGGGCCTGAAGGGACGCATGATCCGGCAGGATTTCGGAGAGCAGCCCCCAGGCCTTCATCTCCTCCGCCTCGATCAGGCGCGAGGTGTAGACCAGGTCCATCACCCGCGTCGGCCCGATCATGGTGGAGAGCCGGGCGAAATTGGCCATGGAGAGCGTGTTGCCCAGCGTCCGCGCGATGGGGAAGCCATAGCGCGCATTGGCCGCGCCGATGCGCAGGTCGCACACCGCGGCGATCCCCGCGCCACCCCCGGTGCAGGCCCCGGCGATGGCCGCGATGGTGGGTTTGATGCAGGTCTCGAGCGCGGTCATGATCCGGTCGATCTTTTCCTCATAGGCCAGCGCATCCTCGGCCGTGCGGAAATTGGTGAACTGGCTGATGTCGGTGCCGGCGGCGAAGGCCTTCTCGCCCGCGCCGGTGATGACGATGGCCTTGATGGCGTCGTCCGTGTTGGCCTGGGTGGCCAGCTTGGCCAGGCCCTCATACATCTCGAAGGTCATGGCGTTGCGCGCCTGGGGGCGGTTCAGGGTCACGAAGGCGATCCCGTCCCGGTGCTCGATCAACAATTCACTCGACATGTTCTGTTCCTCCATTTCCCGGGCAGGGTTGCAGCGAAAGCCGCGGGGTGGAAGATGCACACGCGCAGTCGCCAGGGGACCCATGCCATGATGCCGCTTTCCCGTTTCACCGTGCTCGACCTCACCCGCGTCCGTTCGGGACCCACCTGCGTGCGGCAGCTGGCCGACTGGGGTGCCAATGTCATCAAGGTCGAGGCCACGGACGAGGTGGACACCGGCAAGGGGCTGGGCGGCGAGCGCCACGGCCCGGACTTCCAGCTGGTGCACCGCAACAAGCGCGGCATCACGCTGAACCTGAAGTCCGGGGAGGGGCGGGCCACCTTCCACCGCCTCGTCGCCAAGGCCGATGTGGTGGTGGAGAACTACCGCCCCGATGTGAAGAACCGCCTGGGCGTGGATTACGAGACGCTGTCGAAGATCAACCCGCGCATCGTGCTGGGTTCGATCAGCGGCTTCGGCCAGACCGGCCCCTATGCCAAGCGCCCGGGCTTCGACCAGATCGCCCAGGGCATGGGCGGGCTGATGAGCGTAACGGGCCTGCCCGGCCAGGGCCCCGTGCGCGCCGGCATTCCGGTGGCGGACCTCACCGCCGGCCTCTACTGCGCGCTGGGCATCATGGTGGCGCTGCTGGAGCGCGAGAGCACGGGCAAGGGCCGCTGGGTGCATACCTCGCTGCTGGAGGCCATGATCGCGATGATGGACTTCCAGGCCACCCGCTGGACCATGGCGGGCGAGGTGCCGCCCCAGGCCGGCAATGACCACCCGACCACCGTGCCCACCGGCCTTTTCCAGACGACCGATGGCGTGGTGAACCTGGCCGGCGGCGGCCAGCAGATGTGGGAGCGCATCGTCTCCGTCCTCGGCATCCAGGAGGAGGCCAAGGACCCCGACGTGGCGAACGACAAGCTGCGGTCCAAGAACCGCGCCAAGACCAACGCCATGCTTCAGAAGGTGATCGGCACCAACACCAGCGCGCATTGGGTGGCGGAGTTCAACAAGGCGGGCGTGCCCTGCGGCCCCGTCTATTCGATGGACCAGGTCTTCGCCGATGAGCAGGTGAAGCATCTGGGCATCGCCATGCCCGTGCAGCACCCCAAGCTGGGCGAGATCACGCTGGTGCGCGCGCCCATGCAGATCGAGGGGGTGCAGTGCAACCGCAACCCCACGCCCGAGCGCGGCCAGCACACGGATGAGGTGCTGGCGGAGTTCGGCTTCTCGGCCGAGGAAATCGCCGCCCTGCGCGCGGCGAAGGCCATCTGATGCGCATCGCGTCCATCCGCCAGGGCGTGGTGCCGATCAGCAGCAGCATCGCCAACGCCTATATTGATTTCTCCAAGATGACGGCTAGCGTGATGGCCGTCACCGTCGAATCCGGCGATGGCCGCAGCGCCACGGGCTATGGCTTCAACTCCAATGGCCGCTACGCCCAGCCTGGTTTGCTGGCGGAGCGCTTCATCCCGCGCCTCGAAGCCGTGGGCGAGTTGCCCGCCCATGAAGATGGCGGCTTCGACCCCATCCCCGCCTGGACGGCGATGATGAAGAACGAGAAGCCGGGCGGCCATGGCGACCGTTCGGTGGCTGTGGGCGTGCTCGACATGGCGCTGTGGGACGCGGCGGCGAAGCTCGCCGGCGTGCCGCTGTGGAAGCTGCTGGCCGACCGCTACAACCAGGGCCGCGCCGATGAGCAGGCCTGGGTCTATGCCGCCGGCGGCTACTACCAGCCGGGCAAGGATGTGGAAGCCCTGGTCGAGGAGATGAAGCGCTATCTCGGCCTCGGCTACAGCGTCGTGAAGATGAAGATCGGCGGCTCGCCCGGCATGGGGCTGCGCGAGGCGCTGCTGCTGGACCTGCAACGCATCGAGGCGGTGCTGAAGCTGCTGGACGGGCAGGGCCACCGGCTCTGCGTGGACGTGAACGGGCGCTTTGGTTTGCACGCGGCGCTGAGCTACGGCGCCGCCATCCAGGGCTTCGGCCTGCGCTGGTATGAGGAACCGCTGGACCCGCTGGACTACGCCACCCATGCGACGCTGGCCGAGCACTACGCACCGCCGCTGGCCACCGGCGAGAACCTCTTCTCCATGCTCGATGCCCGCAACCTGATCCGCCATGGCGGGCTGCGACCCGACCGTGACGTGCTGCAGTTCGACCCGGCGCTGTCCTACGGGTTGGTGGAATATCTCCGCACGCTCGAGATGCTGCGCGAACACGGCTGGTCGCCGCGCCGCTGCGTGCCGCATGGCGGGCACCAGTTCGCGCTGAACATCGCGGTGGGCCTCGGTCTGGGCGGCAATGAGAGCTACCCGGAGGTCTTCGCGCCCTTCGGCGGCTTCGCCGACAGCACGCCCGTCGAGAACAGCCGCATCCGCATGCCCGACATCCCGGGCATCGGCTTCGAGGCGAAGTCCGACCTTTACGCCGTGCTGCGCGACCTCTGACGCTGCGATGCGCGTGATCGGCTTCGCCGGCTGGAGCGGCGCGGGCAAGACCACGCTGGTCGCGCGGCTCATTCCCTGGCTTGCGGGGCAGGGGGTGACGGTCTCCACCATCAAGCACGCGCACAGCCGCTTCGACCTCGACCGCCCCGGCAAGGATTCGCACGCGCACCGCGAAGCGGGGGCGGCGCAGGTGCTGCTCGCCTCCTCGCAACGCTGGGCGCTGCTGACCGAGCATCGCGGCGCGCCGGAGCCGGAGCTGCCGGAATTGCTGGCGCACCTCGCCCCCGTGGACCTGGTGCTGGTGGAAGGCTTCAAGGACGGGCCGCATCCGCGCATCGAGGTGCACCGGGCCGCGCTCGGCCAGCCTTACCTCTACCCCGGCCGGCCCGGCATCGTGGCGGTGGCGAGCGATGTGGCGCCGCCCCCCGGCGCGCCGCCGCACCTGCCGCTGGACGACATCCCGGCGATCGGCGCGGCTGCGTTGCGCCTCGCGGCGGGCTAGCCTGCGCGCATGGCGCCCCTTCCCGAGGATTGCTTCGCGCAGGATGACCGCCTGCTGACGGTCGAGGCCGCGCAGGCGCTGATCATGGCCCGCGTCAGCCCGCGCGGCGGCGAGGAGTTGGTGCCGCTCGTCGCGGCGCTGGGCCGCGTGCTGGCGCGGCCGCTCCACGCTGCGACACCCCTGCCGCCCTTCACCAATGCGGCGCTGGACGGCTACGCCTTCCAGCACCCCGCAACCGGCCCGCTGCCCATCGCGGCGCGCGTCGCGGCGGGCGCGGCCCCGGGCGCGCTGGAGCCCGGCACCGCCGCGCGCATCTTCACTGGCGCCGCCCTGCCCGCGGGCGCGGACACGGTGGTGATGCAGGAGGCGGCGCGGGTGGTGGATGGCGCGCTGCATGTCCCGCTTGGCCTGGCGCGTGGGGCGAACACCCGCGAGGCCGGCGAGGAACTCGCCCCCGGCGCGGAGGCGCTGCACGAAGGCCGCCGCCTGCGCGCGCCCGAAATCGGCTTGGCCGCCGCACTCGGCGCCGCGACGCTGCCCGTGCGGCCCCTGCTGCGCGTGGGCGTCTTCTCCACCGGCGATGAGCTGGTGCCGCCCGGCCAGAGCCTCGGCCCGGCCCAGGCGCATGACAGCAACCGCTTCACCCTGATGGCGCTGCTGGCCGCGCTGCCCGTGCTCGTGACGGATTTCGGCATCCTGCGCGACGACGCCGCCGAAACCCGCCGCGCCCTGCACGCCGCCGCCGAAAGCCAGGACCTGCTGCTGACCTCGGGCGGCGTCTCGGCGGGCGAGGAGGACCACGTTCGGGCCAGCCTGGGGCGCCTTGATTTCTGGCGCCTGGCGGTGAAGCCGGGGCGGCCGGCCGCGCTGGGCGTGGTGGCGGGCACCCCGTTGCTGGGCCTGCCCGGCAACCCCGTGGCGGCGGTGGTGGCCTTCCTGCACCTGGCGCGGCCGCTGATACTGCGGCTCGTGGGCGCGCAGCCCGAGACGTGGCCCCGCCTCACCGCCATCGCCGGCTTCCACCACATGAAGCGCCCCGGCCGCCGAGAATATCTGCGCGTCTCCCTGCGCAACGGCGTCGCGCAAAGATTTCCGCGCGACGGCTCGGCCTGGCTCACCTCGCTCACGCAATCCGACGCCCTGGCCGAACTGCCGGAGGCGCTGGAGGTGGTCCGCCCCGGCGATGCGCTGCGCCTCCTCCCCTTCCACGGGATTTTCTGACAGGCTCGCCCGAGACCCGGAGGAAACCGCATGACCGACCACGTCCAGACCGCGCGCGAGGGCGCGGTGCTGACCATTCGCCTGAACCGCCCCGACAAGAAGAACGCGCTCACGCGGGACATGTATGGCGCCATGGGCAACGCCCTGCGCGCGGCCGCGGGCGATGACGCCGTGCGCGTGATCCTGCTGGCGGGCGGCGCCGATTTCACGGCCGGCAATGACATCGCGGACTTCGCGGCGGCCGGTGAACGCAAGCCGGGCGACCCCGGTGCCGCCTTCGAATTCCTCGAAGCCCTGGTCGCCACGACCAAGCCCGTGGTGGCTGCCGTGCGCGGCAATGCCGTGGGCATCGGCACCACCCTGCTGCTGCATTGCGACGTGGTGGTGGCCAGCACCTCGGCGCGGCTGATGATGCCCTTCACGAAGCTGGCCCTGGTGCCGGAGGCCGGCTCCTCCTTCCTGCTGCCGCTGCGCGTGGGTCCGGCGCCGGCCAATTGGTGGCTGCTCTCGGGCGCCGCCTTCAGCGGGGCCGAGGCGGCGGAAGCCGGCCTCGCCACCCGCGCTGTGGAGGATGGCGCGGTGGAGGCCACGGCCGCCGAGATGGCCGCGGCCCTGGCCGCCCTGCCGCCCGGCTCCGTTCAGGAATCCAAGCGCCTCATCAAGGCGCCGCACGCCGAGGCGCTGCGCGCGGTGATGACGGCCGAGCGCGTCTCCTTCGGCGAGCGCCTGCGCAGCGAGGAGGCGCAGGCCGCCTTCGCGGGCTTCCTCAAGCGCAAGGGGTGATGACGACGCGGCCCAGAGCGCGGCGGTTGGCCACTTCCGCCATCGCCGCGCGGAAGTCGTCCAGCTTGTAGCGCGCATGGACTTCGGGGCGGAGCTTCCCCTCCGCCCACCACGCCACCAGCTGGTCCCACAGGGCACGCACGCGGGGCGCGTAACCCTCGCGCCCATCGCCCGGCGACCAGCCGATGTAGCTGCCCCAGTTCAGTCCCGCGACGCCGATGTTCTTCAGCAGCAGGATGTTCGCCGGCACGGTCGGGATGCCGCCGCCCGCATAGCCGATGGTGACCAGCGTGCCGCCATCGCCCAGGCAGCGCAGCGATTCGTCGAAGCTGGCCCCGCCGATCGTGTCCAGCACGCAGGAAACGCCCGCGCCGCCCGTAGCCGCGCGCACCGCATCGCGGAAGGGTTGCTCCGAGTCCAGCACCACCTCCGCGCCCCGCGCGTGCAGCGCCGCGTGCTTCGCCACGCCGGCGCGCGCGATGACATGGGCGCCCAAGGCGCGCGCCACCTCCACCCCCGCCAGCCCTACGCCGCCACCGGCGCCCTGCACCAGCACCCAGTCGCCCGGCCCCACGCGGCCGCGCCACATCAGCGCGGAGGCCGCGGTGGGGTAGCTGATGGGCATGGCCACCGCGGCATCGAGCGGCAGATGGTCGGGCAGCGGGGTGACGTGGATGGCGTCCACCACCGCCTCCTCGGCCATGGCACCCCAGTCGAGCGCGGCGAAGACGCGCGTGCCGGCCGGCAGCGGGCCTTCCAGCACCACGCCCGCGGCCTCCGTGCCGGGGGTGAAGGGCAGGGGCGGGCGGCGCTGGTACTTGCCCTCCACGACAAGCTGCGTGGCGAAGGAAACGCCCGAGGCCTCCACGCGGATCCGCACCGCGCCGGGGCGCATGGGCGGCGGCGAGACCTCCTTCACCTCCAGCTGGTCGAAGGGGCGCCAGGATTCGCAGACCAATGCGCGCATGGCGTCAGCCCGCCGTGATGCTGGCGTCGCGGACCAGCCGGCCCCAACGCTCATATTCGGACCGCACGAAGCGGGCGAAGTCGGCGGGCGGGCTGGCGACCGGCTGGGCGCCGAGCGCGGTGAAGCGCGCCTTTGCCTCCTCCGTCGAATTCACCGCCGCCACGGCCTGCTGGATGCGCGTCGCGATGGCCTCCGGCAGGTTCTTGGGCCCCCACATGCCGTACCAGGTGGTGATCTCGTAGCCCGGCACGCCGGCCTCCGCGATGGTGGGCAGGTTCGGGAAGGCCTCGATGCGCTCGGCGGTGCTGACGGCCAAGGCCTTCAGCCGCCCCTCGCGCACATGCTGGGCGGAGGAGGCCAGGCTGTCGAACATCACCTGCACATGCCCGCCCACCATGTCCGTCAGCGCGGGGCCGGAGCCGCGATAGGGGACATGGGCGATGTTCGTGCCCGTCATCAGCTTGAACATCTCGCCCGCCAGATGCGGCGCGCCACCGATGGAGGAGGACGCATAGGACAGCCGCCCCGGCTGCGCGCGCGCCATGGCGATGAGCTCCGCCACGCTGTTCACCGGCAGCTGCGGGTTCACCACCAGGATCAGCGGCACCTTCACCAGCTCCGTCACCGGCGTGAAATCCGCCACCGCGTCGAAGGGCATGTTGGGCTGGAGGTGCGGGATGATAACATGCGCGGACGCATTCACCAGGAACATCCCGCCATCGGGGGCCGCGCGCGCCACCTCGCCCGAGCCGATCACGCCCGAGGCGCCCGCCCGGTTCTCCACCACCGCGGGCTGGCCCAGCTGCGCCTGCAACCCTGCCGCCACCACGCGCCCCGCGATGTCGGTGGGCCCCCCCGGCGGATAGGGCACGATGATCCGCACCGGCCGCGTGGGCCAGGATTGGGCGATCGCGGGCGTGGCGAGCAGCGGCGCGGCCAGGATGGCGCGTCGGGTGGCGTGCATGGGTTTCTCCCTTCCTCGGTTGCGGCGATGATACGCCCAAACGGAGGAACGGCCATGCCAGGACCCTATGAAGGAATTTTCGTGCTCGACGCCGCGCAAGGCATCGCCGGGCCCTATTGCGGCATGCTGCTGGCGCAGTCCGGCGCCACCGTCGTCAAGCTCGAGCCGCCCAAGGGCGACTGGTCGCGCGAGCTGACGGCGCGGCAGGGCGAGCATTCCGTCATGCACACCGCCTTCAACCGCGGCAAGAAGGGCCTGGTGCTGGACCTGGCCCAACCTGAGGACCGCGCGAAGGCCGCGCGCCTCGCCGCCCGCGCCGATGTGCTGATCGAAGCCTTCCGCCCCGGCGTCGCCGCGCGCATCGGCCTGGGGCCCGACCAGGCGAAGACGGATGCGGTGTGCGTCTCGGTCTCCGGCTTCGGCCAGTCCGGCCCCTACAGCGAGCGCCCCTGCACCGATGGCGTGGCGCAGGCCTTCTCCGGCCTGGTTTCGCTCAACGCGGGCGCGGATGGCGTGCCGCACAAGGTGGGCACCCTGGCGGTGGACGTGTTTTCCGGACTTTCCGCCTTCGCCGCCTGCCAGGCCGCGCTGGCCGAGCAGGCACGCGACCGCGCTTCCGGCGCCGAGCCGCGCCGGCGGCATCTCGACATCTCGCTCATGCAGGCCGCGGCGTCGCTGCTGGTGCTACCCATCGCCGAGGGGGGCCTGCTGGGCCGCATGCCGGCCGAGCTGAACGTCCCCGCCGGCACCTGGCAGGGCAGCGATGGCGCCTGGGTGATGGTCGCGATGGTGCGGGAATCCGAATTCGTCACCCTCTGCCAGGAACTCGGCCTGCCGGAACTGCCGCAGGACCCGCGCTTCAACAGCTTCGCCCAGCGCGCCGCCAACAAGGCCGAGATCGTGCCCATCCTTCGCGAGGCCTTCCGCCGCAAGACCGCCGCCGAATGGGTCACGCAGCTGCAGGCCGCGCGCATGCTGTGCGACCGGGTGAACACGCCCCTGGAATGGCTGCAGGACACCCATGTAAAGGCGGTGGGTGCCGCCCCCTTGTTCAACCAGCCGGGGCTGGGCACCCTGCCGTTCCCGGCCATTCCGGGCTTCGGCGCCTGGGAGGTGCCGGCCCCCGGTCTTGGCGCCGACACCGACGCCATCCTCCAGGAATGGGGAGCCTGACCATGCCGCGCGACGCCCAGGGCAACATCGCCACCTTCGCCTCCGACGAGGCGGCTTCCGGCTATGACCGGACCATCGCCTCCTTCCTGAACTATCGCTTCGACACACCGCTCCAGCTCAAGGCGGCGCTGGCGCTGGATGGAGAGGCGCCGCTGCTGCACGCCATGAAGGCGGGTTTCTCCATGATGGCCTACAACCAGGCCTTCATCCCCGCTGCGAAATCCGCCATCGCCACCGCCCGCGGCCTCAACCCCAATGCGCGGGAGAGCCTGCACCTCGACGCGCTTGAGGCCTGGGCCGATGGCGGGCAGGAACGGGCGCTCGCCATCTGGGAGCGCATCGTGGCGGAGCACCCGCGCGACATCCTGGCCTTCCGTTTCCACCACTTTTCCGCCTTCTGGATGGGCAAGACGCCCGCCATGTTCCGGTTGGTGGAAGACGCCATCCCGCATTGGGCCGATGACATGCCGGGCTATGGCTCCATGCTGGCCTGCCGCGCCTTCGCCCATGAGGAATGCGGCAGCTACGCCATCGCCGAACGCGCCGGGCGCGAGGCCATCCGCCGCGACCCCAGCGACCTCTGGGCCGCGCATGCGGTCGCGCATGTGCTGGAAATGCAGGGCCGCCGCGCCGAGGGCATCGGCTGGATCACGCAGCTCACGCCGCATTTCGGCGCGGGCAACAACCTTCGCCACCACATCTTCTGGCACCAGGCCATGTTCCACCTGGAGCGTGGCGAGCATGAGGAGGTGCTGCGCCTCTACGACCAGGGCTTCCGCGACCTGCAAAGCCCCGTGACGCAGGTGCAGCCCGACCTCTACATCGATTGCCAGAACGCGGCCTCCATGCTGTTCCGCCTGGAGCGCCAGGGCGTGGACGTGGGCGACCGCTGGGTGGAACTGGCCGACAAGGCCGAGGGCCGCATCGGCGATTGTCTCTCCGCCTTCACCCTGCCGCACTGGATGATGGCGCTGACCGCCACAGGCCGCCTCGATGCCGCCCAACGCATGCTGGACGCCATGCGCGACTACGCGCTGGCCAATGCCGGCGACAACCCGCGCATCGTGCGCGACAACGCCATCCCCGCCTGCGCCGCCCTGCTGCACCGCGCCCGCGGCGAATACGCGGACGCCGTGGCCGTGATGCGCCCCGCACTCGGCGGGATGCACGAACTCGGCGGCAGCTACGCGCAGCAGGACGTGCTGGAGCAGCTCTTCCTCGACGTGGCGCTGAAGGCCAACGCCTCGGCCGACGCCGATATGCTGCTGGAACGCGTCCGCGGCCGCTGGCCCACGCCGCCGGAACGGCGGGCGGGGTATGCGCGGGGGTAGGCGCGCCAGCGAGGGGCGCTGCCCCTCGCGCTCCCCGCCGAGGGACACGTCCCTCGGAACCCCGTCATTGGGTTTCGCGAAGGGGGCTTTGCCCCCTCCGCGAAACCCAACTGAAAGGGGGCTCGGGGGAACCTGTTCCCCCGACAGGGGTCCGGGGGCAGCGCCCCCGGCAGCGCCCCACTCCCATTGCATACCCGGCCTGCGTTACAGACTTGTGCCGCCTGCGCCGGAAGGTTAAGCACCCGTCAGGAAATGGCGGGCCGGCCTGCATGCCGGCCCTTGCCATGCACGACAGGGAGACGAAACAAATGACCACTCGTCGCAATATCCTGGCCGGCGGTGCCGCCGTGCTGGCGGCGCCGGCCGTGGCGCGCGCCCAGGGCAACACCCGCAGCTACATCCTCGCCACCGCCTCCATCGGCGGCACCTACTACCCCGTGGGCGTGGCTTTCGCGACGCTGGTCAAGCTGCGCCTGGCCAATTCGCGCGGCATCGACATGTCCGCCATCTCCTCGGCCGGCTCGGGCGAGAATGTGCGCCTGATGCGTGAGAACCAGGCCCAGTTCGCCATCATGCAGGGCCTGTTCGGCGTCTATGCGCGCGACGGGTCGGGCCCCATCCAGTCGGCTGGCCCGCAGCAGAACATGCGCTCCATCATGAACATCTGGGGCAATGTCGAGCATTTCGTGCAGCGCGCGAGCCTGGCGCCGACCGGCACCATCGCGGACCTGGCGCAGATGCGCGGCCGCCGCTTCTCCATGGGCGCGCGCAACTCGGGCACCGAGTTCTCCAACCGCTTCATCTTTGCGAACCTGGGCATCAACCCCGACACGCATTTCGACCTGGTGTTCCAGGGCTTCGGCCCCTCGGCCGAGGCGCTGCTGAACGGCCAGATTGACGGCAGCAACCCGGGCGGCGGCATCCCGGTGGCGGCGGTGACGCAGATCTTCGCCCGCCAGGCGGCCCAGTTCAAGCTGCTCTCCTTCACCAACGAGCAGGCGGCCCAGGCGGACGGCAACAACGGCCTCTATGTGCCCACGCAGATCCCGGCGAACTCCTACCCGGGCCAGGCGCAGGCGCTTCAGACCATCGTGCAGCCCAACTTCCTGGCCTGCAACGCGGCGGTGCCGGCGGACGACGTGTATGAGATCACGAAGTCCATCTTCGAGAACCTGCCCTTCCTGAACGGCATACATGCCGCCACGCGCGAAATCCAGCTGGAGACCGCGCTGAACGGCTTGGTGAACCCCGTCCACCCGGGTGCGGCGCGCTACTACCAGGAAAGGGGCGTGACCATTCCGGAGCGCATCCGTCCGGCCTGAGACGCGCGTGAGCAGCACCGAAAGCGCCCCGCAGGGGCTGCGCGGCGAGGGAAGCCTCGTCGCGCGGTTCCTGTTCGTGGCCGGCATCCTCCTCTCGGCGTGGCACATCTGGCTCAACACCTTCGGGGTGATGAGCGAGTTGCGCGCCTCCGTCATTCACTTCGCGGGCTTCGCCGTGATCGGCGCGCTGGCCTGGCCGATCATGCGCGGGGAGGGGACCCGGGGCCGGCTGGCCCTCGCGATAGACATCGTGATCGCGCTGATGGCGGTGGGCTGCGCCATCTACCTCATCACGGGAGAGGTGGCCTTCTACGCCCGCGCCAGCGAGTTCCTCTGGTATGACTGGGTCTTCACCATCGCGGCGCCGCTGATCGCGCTGGAGCTGATCCGCCGCACCACGGGCATCGTGGTGCCCATCCTGTGCATCCTGGGCTTCACCTACGTCACCTTCTGGGGCGCCTGGCTGGGCGGCGTGCTGCGCTTCCCGGGGCTTTCGGTCGAGATCGCGCTGTTCCGGACCTTCTATTCCGATGACGGGATGTTCGGGAACATCGCCCTGATCTCCTGGAACCTGGTGGCGATGTTCATCATCTTCGGCGCCTTCCTGCAGGTGTCGGGGGCGGACCGCTTCGTGCTGGACCTGGGCCGCGCGGTGGCCAAGCGGCTGCAGGGCGGGCCCGGCTTCGTGGCGGTCATCGCCTCCGCGCTGTCGGGCACCATCTCGGGCTCGGCGGTGGCCAACGTCACCTCCACGGGCGCGGTCACCATCCCGCTGATGAAGAAGGCGGGGTTCAAGCCGCATTTCGCGGCGGGCGTGGAGACGGCGGCCAGCACGGGCGGCGGCATCCTGCCGCCCATCATGGGTGCCGGCGCCTTCATCATGGCCTCTTTCACGGCCATTCCCTACCTGCACATCGCGGCGGTCTCGGCCATCCCGGCGCTGGTCTTCTTCGCGGGCATCGCCATGGGCGTGCGCATCCATGCGAAGCGCCACGACATCCGCTTCGTGGACGAGGACGCGCCGCCGCTGATGGAGACGGTGCGCCGCCGCGGCCTGCCCTTCCTCATTCCCTTCTCCGTGCTGCTCTACCTGCTCTTCTCGGGGATGAGCCCGGCCTATGCCGCGGGGGCGGCGACCGCCACCGTCGTGGTGGTGTCCTGGGTTTCGGACACGCCCATGGGGCCGCGCCGCATCATGGAGGCGCTCTACCTCGGCGCGCGGACCATGGCGCCGACGGCGGTGCTGCTGGTGGGCATCGGCATCCTGATCTCGGCGGTCGCGACCACGGGCCTCGGCAACGTGTTCTCGATCATGATCGAGACCTGGGCGGGCGGGAACCTCGCCATCGCGCTGGTGCTGATCGCGTTGGCCTCGCTGGTGCTAGGCGCGGCGCTGCCGGTCACGGCCTCCTATGTCGTGCTGGCCACGCTGTCGGCGCCGGCGCTGGCCGACATGATCCTGAACTCCTCGGCGCAGGCGGCCTTCGTGGCGGGGAACATCCCCGACATCGTCCGCGCCGTGGCCATGCTGGCGGCGCCCGACATCTCGCTCCCGCCGCCCGGCACGGGCATGGCGGCGGCGGAGGCGGCGCGTCTGCTGGCGGCCATCCCGCAGGACATGCGGGCGCAGGTCTATGACGCCTCGCTCTCCTCGGGCGCGGCCATGCTGGCGTTGCTCTCGGCGCACATGATCATCTTCTGGCTCAGCCAGGACAGCAACGTGACGCCGCCGGTCTGCATCCCGGCCTATGCGGCGGCGGCCATCGCCAACGCCTCGCCCATGGCCTCGGGCTTCGTGGCGTGGCGATTGGCGAAGTCGCTCTACTTCGTGCCGTTGATCATGGCCTACCAGCCCTTCCTCTCCGGCGACATCTGGGTGCAGCTGTCCATCGCGGCCTTCGCGCTGCCGGGCATCTACGCCATGTCCGCCGCCTTCGAGGGCTTCGCCGAAGCACGCCTCAACATCATCGAGCGCGTGATCTTCGGCGTGGCGGGCTTCGTGCTGATCGTCCCCTTCGGCCAGATGGTGAACTGGATCGCCATCGCGGTCTTCGCCGTCATCATGGGGATGAACCTGGTGCGCGCGCGGCGCAACTCCGCCGCCGCGGCCTGAAGCAAGCCCGCCCGGGGGCCCGTCCCCCGGGCGGGCCTTTTCCCTGTCGCGGTTTGGGTCGAGAATGCGAATGATTCGCATCAAGGCCCGCCCATGACCCTCACCCCCCACCCCCGCGCCCGCTGGATGGATCCCACCACCGGCGCCCTGCTCGACGCGGCGCCCCTGATGCGGCGCCTCGCCTCCCGCCGCGCGGTGCTGCTGGGCGAGCGGCACGACATCGCGGAGATCCATCGCTGGCAGTTGCAGGTGACCACCTGCCTGCACCTGCTGGAGCCCCGCCTCGCCGTCGGTTTCGAGATGTTCCCCCGCCGCCTGCAGCCCGTGCTGGACCGCTGGGTGGCAGGCGAATTCACCACTGCCGAATTCCTGCGCGAGGTGGAGTGGGAACAGGTCTGGGGCTTCCCGCCCGAGATCTATCTGCCCCTGTTCCATTTCTGCCGGCAGCAAAGCGTGCGGATGCTGGCGCTGAACTGCCACCGCCCGCTGGTGACGCGCATCGGCCAGGTAGGCTGGGACGCGGTGCCCGAGGAGGAGCGTGACGGCATGACGCCCGCCGCCGCGCCCACGCCCGGCCACCGCGCCTATATCTCCTGGCTGACCGGGCGGCCCGAGGCCGAGATCACCGACCGCTTCCTCCGCGCCCAGCAGGTGTGGGACCGCGCCTTCGCCTGCAACATCGCCGCCGCGCTGGAGGGTGACGTGCCGCTGGTGGTGGGCATCATCGGCCACGGGCATCTGGATTTCGGCCATGGCACGCCGCACCAGCTGGCCGCGCTGGGTGTCACGGAGGTGTCGGTGCTCCGCACCAGCGAGGCCGCCACGCTGGACACCCAGGACTGGGCCGGCATCGCCGAGGCGGTGTTCCGCCTCGACCGCCCGGAGGAACCCGCCGCGCGCGCCTGACGGCTCAGGGCAGCCCGTTGCGGATATGCGCGCGGAAGCCGGGGCTTTCCGCCAGGCGCTCCAGCCAGGCGTCGAGCGCGGGCGTGGGCGCCTCGCTGCCATCCTTCACGACCGCCCAGCGGTGCACGGCCATGCCGCAGGCCATGTCGGCGAGCGTGAGGGTGGCGCCCGCCAGGTAGGGCCCGCCGCGCGCCAGCGCCTGTTCCAGCACACCCATGCGGTGCGCGTATTCCGCGCGCCCCAGCGCCGCCATCTCCGGCCCGTTCCAGGGCGCGAGCCCCAGCACGCCGCCCAGGTAGCCGAGCCGCATGGGCAGCGTCATCTCATAGGCCACCCAGTCCATCCAGGCCTCGACCTCGGCCCGCGCGGCGGGCTCGGCGGGCAGCAGATCGGTGCGGCCCCGTGT
The DNA here is from genome assembly GCF_017311575.1 of Roseococcus thiosulfatophilus. GTDB lineage: Bacteria > Pseudomonadota > Alphaproteobacteria > Acetobacterales > Acetobacteraceae > Roseococcus > Roseococcus thiosulfatophilus. Next base: position 18,538 of record NZ_JAFFQY010000033.1, on the reverse strand, counting down.
GGCGGCGAGGTGGCGCATGATGACATGGGATTCGCGCAGCACCGCATCGCCGTCCACCAGCACCGGCACGGTGCCGAGCGGGTTCAGCGCGAGGAATTCCGGCACCTGTGTGGTCCGGTGGCCGCGGCCCCAATCCTCCTGGGTGAAGTCCTCGCCCAGCTCCTCCAGTAGCCAGAGCACCTTGCGGACGTTGAACGCGTCCTTGCGGCCGAGCAGGCGGAGCGGGGCAGGGGGCATCGGCGGTTCCTCGTCTGGAGCGGGCAGAGTGGCGCGGCCCGGCGCGGCTGGCCAGATGGGGCGGGGCGGGGATAGACAGGCGGCATGCAGGAACCGCTCGGCCTCTTCGAACGCTGGCTCAGCCTCTGGGTCGCGCTGTGCATCGTGGCGGGCATCGGCCTGGGCGCGCTGGCACCCGGGCTGTTCCAGGCGCTGGCGGCGCTTGAATATGCCCAGGTGAACCTGGTCGTCGCCGTGCTGATCTGGGTGATGATCTACCCGATGATGGTGGCGGTGGACTTCACCTCCCTCCGCCGCATCGGCGACAAGCCCAAGGGCCTGGTCATCACGCTGGTGGTGAACTGGCTGGTGAAGCCCTTCACCATGGCCGCACTCGGCGTGCTGTTCTTCGAGGTGGTCTTCGCGGACCTGATCGCCCCCGCCGACGCGCAGCAATACCTGGCCGGCGTCATCCTGCTGGGGGCCGCGCCCTGCACCGCCATGGTCTTCGTCTGGAGCCAGCTGGTGCGCGGCGACCCCACCTACACGCTGGTGCAGGTCTCGGTGAACGACGCGGTGATGGTGCTGGCCTTCGCGCCCATCGTGGCCCTGCTGCTGGGCGTCACCTCCATTCCCGTGCCGTGGGAGACGCTGCTGCTCTCGGTGCTGCTCTATGTGGTGGTGCCGCTGGTGGCCGGCATCGCGACGCGCGCGGCGCTGCGGGAGGAAGCGGCCGTGCTGGCCTTCACGGGACGGCTCAAGCCCGCCGGGGTGTTGGGTCTGCTGGCCACCGTGGTGCTGCTCTTCGGCTTCCAGGGCGGCGTGATCCTGGCGCAGCCGCTGGTGATCGTGCTGATCGCGGTGCCGCTGCTGCTGCAATCCTACGGCATCTTCGCGTTGGCCTATGTGTGGGCCTGGCTGTGGCGCGTGCCCTTCCGGATCGCGGCACCCTGCGCGCTGATCGGCACCTCCAACTTCTTCGAATTGTCGGTGGCGGTGGCCATCAGCCTGTTCGGGCTGGACAGCGGCGCGGCGCTCGCCACCGTGGTGGGCGTTCTGGTGGAGGTGCCGGTGATGCTCTCCCTCGTCGCCATCGCCAACCGCACGCGGGATCGTTTCTCGGCCGGTTGAGCCGGGGGCGCAACTCGGGCACAACCCGAGGCAATGACAGTTCACAGGGAGGAATGAACATGACCACATCCACGCGCCGGCTGCTGCTGGCGGGCGGGGCGACGCTGCTCGCCGCCCCCGCGTTGCGCGCGCAATCGGCCTGGCCCTCGGGCCCCATCCGCATCATCGCGCCCTTCCCGCCGGGCGGCAGCACGGATGCGCTGGCGCGGCTGTTGCAACAGCCGCTCTCGCAGAGCCTGGGCGTGCCGGTCATCGTCGAGAACCGCGCCGGCGCCTCGGGCTCGCTGGGCACCGCGGCGGTGGCGCGCAGCGCGCCCGACGGCAACACCTGGGTGCTGGTCTTCGACACCCACGCCGTGAACCCCGCGCTGATCCCCAACATGGGCTTCGACACCGAGCGCGACCTGACGCCGCTGCTGCAGTTCGGCACGGCGCCCATGGTGCTGACGGCGCACTCCACGCGGCCGTACAAGGACTGGGCGGCGATGGCGGCGGCGGCCCGCGTGCGGCCCGATACCCTCACCTACGGCACCATCGGCAATGGCTCGCTCGCGCATCTGACCATGGCGCTGGTGGGGCGGACCACGGGGCTGCAACTGGTGCACGTGCCCTATCGCGGCGGCGGGCCGCTGGCCGCGGCCGCGCTGGCGGGCGAGGTGGACCTGCCCATCGCGACGCGCCCGGCCATCGGCGTGCATGTGGACAGTGGGGTGCTGGTGGCGCTGGCGCAGACGGGGTCCACGCGCTCCCCCACCATGCCCAATGTGCCCACGCTGGCCGAATGCGGCGTGGCGGGCATTGATGCGCGGGCCTTCTGGGGCTTCCTTGGCCCGGCCAACCTGCCCGCGGCCGTCAAGCAGCGGATGGAGGCGGAACTCCGCAAGGCGCTGGAGATCGAGACGGTGCGGACGCGTGTGACCAACCTCGGCATCGACCTGGAGCCGCAGGGCGAGGAGGCGTTCCGCGCATTCCTCTCGCGCCAGATCCGCACCTGGGGCCAGGTGGTGCGCGAGAACAATATCCGGCCCGACTGAGCCAGTTCAGGCCTGGGGCGCGGTGGGCTACTCCTTCACCGCGCCCGTCAGGCTGCTCACATAATAGTCCACGAAGAACGAGTAGAAGATGGCGACCGGCAGCGAGCCCAGCAGGCTGCCCGCCATCAGCGCGCCCCACTGATACACATCGCCCGTCACCAGCTCCGTCAGGATAGCCACGGGAACGGTCTTGTTCTCGCTGCTCTGGATGAAGGCGAGTGCGTAGATGAACTCGTTCCAGGACAGGGTGAAGCTGAAGATGCCCGCGCTGATCAGGCCGGGCACGGCCAGCGGCAGCGTGATTTTCGTCAGGATCTGCAGGCGCGTCGCGCCGTCGATCAGCGCGCATTCCTCCAGCTCATAGGGGATGGACTTGAAGTAGCCGATCAGCAGCCAGGTGCAGAAGGGCACGAGGAAGGTCGGGTAGACCAGGATCAGCGCCATCGGGCTGTCGAAGAGGCCGAGCTGCACCACCATCGTCGCCAACGGGATGAACAGGATGGAGGGCGGCACCAGATAGGCCAGGTAGATGGCCAGCCCCACATATTGGCTGCCGCGGAAGCGCAGCCGCTGGATGGCATAGGCGGCCAGCGTGCTGGCAAACAGCGAGAGGAAGGTGGCCCCCACCGAAACCAGCATCGTGGTCCAGAGCCAGGACGGGTAGGACGTCTCGAAGAGCAGCATCCGGATGTGCGCCAGCGTGGGCGAGGTGATCCAGAAGGGGTTGTGTGTGGCGAAGTCGTACAGCTCCGCATCAGGTTTGAAGGCCGTCACCGTCATCCAGTAGAAGGGGAAGAGCAGGATGAAGAGGAAGCAGCACAGCGGCACCCAGAGCATCACGACGCGGCGCGCGCGGCTGTCCCACTGCATGGCCTCGGGGCTGGCGGAGGCGGAGTTGCTCATGGTCTGGTCCTCTCAGTCATTGCCTTCGCCCTGCTGCCACTTGCGCCGCGCCAGCGCGAAGTAGCTGAACAGGGTGGCGAAGACGAGGAAGGGGATCATGGAGACGGCGATGGCGGCACCCTCCGCCAGCTCGCCGCCGGGGATGCCGCGCTGGAAGGCCAGGGTGGCCAGCAGGTGCGTCGAGTTCACCGGCCCGCCGCGCGTGATGGCATAGACCAGCTGGAAGTCGGTGAAGGTGAAGATGATGCTGAAGGTCATCACGATGGCCAGGATGGGCAGCAGCATCGGGAAGGTGATGTAGCGGAAGCGCTGCCAGGGCGAGGCGCCGTCCAGCAACGCGGCCTCGTAAAGCGAGGGCGAGATGGTCTGCAGCCCCGCCAGCAGCGAGATCGCCACGAAGGGGATGCCGCGCCAGATATTGGCCGCGATCAGCGAGAAGCGCGCCGGCCATTCGCTGCCGATGAAGTCAATGTTCGTCTCGCGCCAGCCCAGTTCGATGAACACCCAGGAAATGATGCTGAACTGCGGGTCGTACATCCACCAGAAGGCGATGGCCGAGAGCACCGTGGGCACGATCCAGGGCAGCAGGATGATGGCGCGGAAGAAGGCCTTGAAGGGCATGTACTGGTTCAGCAGCAGCGCGAGCCAGAGCCCCAGCGCGAATTTACCGACCGTTGCCAGCGCCGTGTAGAAGACGCTGAAGAAGACCGCGTTCCAGAAGATGGGGTCGCTGAAGAGCCACTCGAAGTTCTCGAACCCTACGAACTGCCCGCGCCGGCCGATGGTGCCGTCGGTGAAGGCCAGCCAGATGCCCAAGCCCAGCGGATAGGTGAGGAACACGCCGAGCAGCCCCACTGTCGGCAACAGGCAGGCGATGATGAGGAAGGTCTTGCTGTCGAACAGCCGGCCGAGCGCGGTGGGTTGCCGGCGCGTGCGCGACCAGTGCTGCGCCCTCGTGGCGGAAAGGGTGGTGTCCATGGCGCGGGCGCTCCGGCTGGGGGGCCGCGCGGTGGGGCACACCGCGCGGCAGGTTCAGGGTGGCGTCAGCGCCGGCGGAAGAAGCGCGTCGCGCGGCGCTCCGCCTCGCGCGCCGCGGCCTGGGGCGTGGCCTGGCCGGAGGCGACCGCGGCGCACATCTGCACCATCACGTAGTCGGCATTGGCCGCGGCCGAGCCCTCGGTGATGGGCCCGCTGTAGCCGTTGTAGAAGGCGGTATCCATCACGTCGCGGAAGATGCTGACCTTGGGGTCGCTCTGCCAGACGGCGCTGCTGTTGTAGGCGTTCAGCGGCTGCGACCAGTAGCCGAGGTTCGCCTGCAGCCAGGGGTCGTACTGCTCGCTCTCCATCAGGAAGGCCAGCAGCGCCTTGGACGCGTTAGGGAAGCGGCTGTGGCGGAACACCATGGCGTTCAGCGTCAGCCCCGCCATGGGCGAGGTCTCGGCCACGCCCTTGGGCAGCAGCGAATGCTCCGTGTCGTCCGCGATGGCGCGCGTCGCGGGGTCGTTCTTCAGCGCGAAGTAGAGCGAGACGCCGTTGGCCGTCAGGAACAGCTCGTTCGACGCATAGGCGCGGTTGTTGCTGATGTCGCCCCAGGCCAGCGTGCCGGGCACGAAGGTGGCATACAGCTCGCGCAGGTATTCCAGTGCCTGGATGGTCTGCGGGCTGTTGATGCCGACACTGCCATCATCATTCACCAGCCGCCCGCCGAAGGACCAGACCAGCCAGTTGGCGAAGCCATTGCCGTCGCCCACCGCGTTGCCCAGCGCGAAGCCCGCGGGCTTGTTGATGCGGCGCAGCGCCTGGCAAAGGCGCAGGTAGCTGGCGTGGTCATCCGGGATGGACTGGAAGCCCGCCTCGTTCACCGCGGATTTGCGCCACACCAGTGGCCCGCCCGAGGCGCCGAAGGGCAGGGCGAGCCAGTTGTTGCTGCCGTGCCGCTTCCCATAGCGCTCGGCCAGCCGCTTCCAGCCGCCATATTTCGCGCCCAGGTATTCGGCGACATCCGTCACCTCCACCACCTTGTCGGCGTAGACGTGCGGCGCCTCGTTGAAGCCGATGATGACATCTGGCCCCGCGCCCGTATTGGCGGTGACGGCGGTCTGCTGGTTGATGTCCTCCCAGCCCACGAAGTCCACGCGCACCTGCACGCCCGTCGCTTGCGCGAAGCGGGCGCAGTTCGCGCGGAACACCTCCTCGTCCGGCTGGACGAAGCGCACCGGGCGCAGCACGCGCAGGGTCGCGCCGTTCTCCACGCGGAAATTGGGCGTGGGGACCTGCGCCGACTGGATCTGCGCCGAGGCCTGCGCGCCGACCAGGCTCGCCGCGCCGCCAAGGCCAAGGGTCCGGCGGGTGATGCTGAAGTTCGTTGGCATTGTTTCCGTTCCTCCCAGTTTTTGACGGGCGTCAGAGACGTTGCCCGCTCTCCTTGTCGAACAGATGCGCCATGGCGGCCTGGGGCAGCACGGGCAGCGTGTCGCCGGGCCGGGCCGAGATGCGTTCGCGGAACACGCCGTTCACCGGCGTGTCACCGATCCGCATCATGACCATGGTCTCGCTGCCCATCGGCTCCACCAGGTGGACGCGCGCGGGCATGCCGTCGCCGGCCAGGCGGAAATGCTCGGGCCGGATGCCGTAGACGGCGGGGCCGGGGCGGGCGGGCTGCGGCGGCAGCGGCCAGCTGGTGCCGTCGGGGGTGAGGAAGGCGCCATCCGCGATGCGCCCCTCCAGCAGGTTCATCGCGGGGCTGCCGATGAAGCCCGCCACGAAGAGATTCGCGGGACGGTCATACAGCTCCAGCGGGGGGCCGGCCTGGCGGATGTGGCCCAGTTCCATCACGACGATCTTGTCGGCCATGGTCATGGCCTCGATCTGGTCATGCGTCACATAGACGGTGGTCACCTTCAGGCGCTGGTGCAGCTCCCGGATCTCGGAGCGCATCTGCACGCGCAGCTTGGCGTCGAGGTTGGACAGCGGCTCGTCGAAGAGGAACACCTGCGGGTCGCGCACGATGGCGCGCCCCATGGCCACGCGCTGCCGCTGCCCGCCCGAGAGCTGGCGCGGATAGCGGTCCAGCAATTGCTCCAGCCCCAGGATGGCCGCGGCCTTGCGCACCTCCGCATCCATCGTCTCGCGGCCGACCTTGGCCAGCTTCATCGAGAAGGCCATGTTGTCGTAGACGGTCATGTGCGGATAGAGCGCGTAGTTCTGGAACACCATCGCGATGTCGCGGTCCTTGGGCGGCACGGTGTTCACCACCCGCCCGCCGATCGCGATCTCCCCGCCCGTGATGTTCTCGAGCCCCGCCAGCATGCGCAGCAGCGTGGACTTGCCGCAGCCCGAGGGGCCGACCAGCACCACGAACTCCCCATCCTCGATGTCCACGGAGACGCCGTGCAGCACGGCGGTGCTGCCGAAGGCCTTTCGCACATTGCGGATTTCGACGCTGGCCATCAGTGTGCGGCCACGACTTCGGGCGCGCGCGCTCCTGCCTGTTTCGGCATGCCGCTTCCTCTTCCATTTCCTCGTCGCGGTCTGTGCCGCTGAAACTACTTCACGTCCTTCCGCGAGGCCTTGTCCAGTGGTGATTTGCCGAAATGCGTGCTGCACCCGCGAAGCGCCCCGGGGCATTGGCGCGCGGCGAAGCCGGGTCCAGAACAGGCAGGACCGCATCACGGAGACGGCCGATGACACCAGAAATTCTCGCCCAGCTCGCCCCCGGCGGCGTGCTGCGCGCCGGCATCAACATGAGCAATTTCCTGCTCGTCACCGGGCGCGGCCCGAATGGCGAGCCGGATGGCGTGTCGCCCGGCATGGCGCGCGCCATCGCCGACCGCCTGGGCGTGCCGGTGCAATACGTGCCCTTTCCACGCCCCGGTGAACTGGCCGATGCGGCCGGCACCGGCGCCTGGGATATCGGCCTGATCGGCGCGGAGCCGCAGCGCGCGGAGAAGATCCACTTCACCGCCGCCTATGCCGAGATCGAGGCCACCTACATGGTGCCACCCGGCTCCGCCATCACGTCGCTGGACGAGGTGGACCGCCCCGGCACCCGCATCGCCGTCGCCGCGCGCGCCGCCTATGACCTCTGGCTGGAACGCAATATCCGGCACGCCACGCTGGTGCGCGCGGAGGGTCTGGACGGCGCGATGGACCTCTACCTGCGCGACGGCCTCGACGTGCTGGCCGGCCTGCGCCCGCGCCTGCTGACCGATGTCGAGAAGCAACCCGGCGCGCGCATCCTGGAGGGCAAGTTCACCGCGGTGCAGCAGGCCATCGGCACCGCGCGCGCGAACGAGGCGGCGGCGCGCTTCCTCGCGGAATTCGTGGAGGAAGCGAAGCGTTCGGGCCTGGTGGCCAGCCTCATCGCGAAGCACCAGGTGCGCGGGCTTTCGGTCGCGCCCGCCGCATAGGCGCACAGGGGGTGGCGCGGGCGCCGCATCGTGACACCATGGCCGCAAGAAGCCACGGAGGAAGCGCCGCATGACCCACGACACCCCCTACACCGTCGCCGACATGGTGGCCGAATTCCTGGCGCGCATCGGCGTCACCACCGCCTTCGGCATCGTCTCCGTCCACAACATCCCGATGCTGGACGCCATCGGCCGGCGCAACGCCATCCGCTACGTGATGTGCCGGGGCGAGATGGGCGGGGCGCACATGGCGGACGCCTATGCGCGCGTGACGGGTCATCTGGGCGTGCTCTTCACCAGCACGGGGCCGGGCATGGCCAACAGCATCGGCGGGCTGGTGGAGGCGCAGTTTGCAGGCTCGCCCGTGCTGCACATCACGGGCCAGACACTTACAAAATTCCTCGACCGCGACACGGGCAGCGTGCATGACGTGCCGGGGCAGACGGCCATCCTGGAAGCGGCGGGCAAGGCCGCGTATCGCGTGCGCCACGCCAACCAGGCCTTCGGCGTGCTGTGGCGCGCGGCGATGGAGGCAATGACGCCGCCGCGCGGGCCCGTCTCGGTGGAAATCCCCATTGATATCCAGCGCGCCACCATCGCGCGTCCCGCCGCGCTGGACACGCTGGAACTGCCCGTGCCGCCGCCGCTGCCGCCCAGCGAGGCCGCGCTGGATGAGCTGGCGGACCGGCTGGCCTCCGCGAAGCGCCCCATGATCTGGCTCGGCAATGGCGCGCGCGAGGCGGGGGCGGGGGCCATGGCGCTGATCGAACTCGGCTTCGGCTGCGTGAATTCCTGGAATGGCCGCGGCATCGTGCCGGAGGACCACCCGATGACGCTGGGTGCCATGCACGGCAATGGCTCGCCCCGGGTGCAGGAATTCTATGGCACGGTGGATGCGATGGTCGTGCTCGGCTCGCGGTTGCGCGGGCATGAGACGCAGGATGGTTCGCAGAAGCTGCCCGCCAACCTCATCCATGTGGATGTGGACCCCGCCGCGGATGGTCGCACCTATCCCAACAGCCTCTTCGTGATGGGCGATGCGGAGCTGGTGGCGCAAGGCCTCGCGCGGCGCCTGAAGGGCCGCATGCAGACGGACCCGGCCTTCCCCGCCGATCTCGCGGAAACGAAGCGCCGCGCGGTGGAGGAATTCCTCGCCACCCTCGGCCCCTATCACGGCTTCTGCGAACAGCTGCGCGCCGTGATGCCGCGCGACGCGCTCTGGGTGCGCGACATCACCATGAGCAACACCACCTGGGGCAACCGCGTCTTCCCCATCTATGGCCCGCGTGATGCGGTGCATCCGGTGGGGGCGGCCATCGGGCCGGGCCTGCCGCTGGGCATCGGCGCGGCCATGGGCGCGCAAGGCCGCAAGACGGTCGCCATGGTGGGCGATGGTGGCTTCGCGATGAACATGAGCGAGCTCTGGACCGCCGTGCAGGAGCGCGCGCGGCTCTGCACCATCGTGATGAATGATCGCGGCTATGGCGTGATCCGCGTGATCCAGGATGCGGTGGTGGATGGCCGCCGCTTCGGCGATGATCTGCTGGGGCCGGACCTCGGGCAGCTCGCCGCGGTCGCCGGGCTGCCGCACTTCAAGGTCTCACGCGCGGAGGACTTCGGCAGCGTCGTGGCGCAGGCGCTGGAGGTGGACGGGCCCACGCTGGTCGAGGTGGACATGGTCGCCGTCGGGCCCTTCCCGCCCTATGCGCCCTACACCACCATGGGCAAGCACGCGGAGCGCGCGCGGAGATAGCTCACTCCTGGCTGCGCGCCCGCTCCATCAGCCGCGCGATGCCCGTGATCTTCTCCAGCCCCATGTCCAGGGGCTGGCCGGTGCGCGGGTCGGGGTAGATCTTCAGGTACGACTGCCCCGCCACCTTCTCCCACCGCCCCGAGGGCCGGCGCATCTGCAGATCCACACCGGTGGATTTCAGCAGCATCCGCACCAGCGCCTCCTTGGGCGCGTCGGGCTTGGGCAGGCAGGGATAGGCGCCGATCATCTTCCAGCCATTGGCCAGCGCCCAGTCGGTGAGTTCCTGCTTCGTCATCATGCCATGGAGGCCGGGGGCACGCTGCCCGGGCGCGGGTCAATGGGCAGCAACCGGTCCAGCCCCGCCGCCGCCTCGAACAGCGCCGCCGCCTGCAGGGCCACATCCTCGCGCCGGTGCGGCGCCACCACCTGCAACCCCACCGGCCTTCCATACTGGTCGAAGCCGCAGGGCACGGCCACGGCGGGGCAGCCCGTCATGGTGATGGCGGCGTTGAGCATGGAGCCCGCCATGTAGTTCTCCAGCTTCACGCCCGCGATGGTCTCGGGGTTGCGCAGCATCACGTCGAAGGCGGGCGTGGGCGCGCCCGGCGTGACGAAGACGTCGTACTTGCCGAACATCGCCACCATGCGGCGGAAGAAGGAAGCACGCTCGCGGTCCGCCCAGGCGAGGCGGCTCGGCGTCGCGTCCAGGCCGCGCTGGGTGTTCCAGATGATGTCGGGCTTGAGCTGGTCGCGGTGGGACTGCATCTGTAATTCGCGGTCCACGACGAAGACCTGGCTGCGCAGCACCAGGAAGGCCTCGTCCAGTTCGCCCAGGTCGGGCGCGAACTCCTCCACCACGCAGCCCATCGCCTCGAAATGCTTCATGGCCTGGGTGCAGATCTCGCGCACCTCGCGGTCCACTGGCAGCTTGCCGTTGAAGTCGGTGGTGAAGGCGATGCGGCGCGGGCGGTTCTGCTCAGCCGAAGCGACGGCCGCCGCATAGGGCAGGGCGGGCGCGTCATAGGTCAGCGGGTCATGGGCGCACCAGCCCGCCATGGTGTCGAGGAACAACGCCAGGTCCGGGATGTTCCGCGCCATCGGCCCCTGCACCGACATGGGCGAGAAGGTGTTGTTCACCGTGCCCCGCGTGATCCGCCCCGGCGAGGGCCGCAGCCCCGCCACGGAACAATAGGTGCCAGGCCGGCGCGTGCTGCCGCCATGGTCCGTGCCCTGCGCCAGCCAGACCTCGCCGGTGGCCAGTGAAACTGCACCACCCCCGGTGCTACCTCCACAGGTCAGCGAGGTGTTCCAAGGGTTGCGCGTGCGCCCGAAGACCTCGTTGAAGGTGGAGCCGCCCGCGCCGAATTCCGGCGTGTTGGACTTGCCGATGACGATGCCGCCCAGCGCCTCGATGCGCTCCACCACCGGGTGCGAACGCTCCGGCACATGGTCGCGGAAGATGGGCGAGCCATAGGTGGTGCGAACGCCCGCCACATCGGTCAGATCCTTGATGGAGACGGGCAAGCCGCCGAGCCACCCCGCCTGGCCCTCGCGCTCGCGCCCTTCGCCGCGCATCAGCCGCTTCGCGTGGTCGCGTGCGCGGTCGAGGCAGAGCGTGGGCATGGCGTTCACGGCGGGCTCGACCTCCGCGATGCGCGCGGCCGCGGCCTCCACGAGCTCGAGGGGCGAGACCTCGCCGCGCGCGAGCGCGGCGACGGCCTGGGTGGCGGAAAGCCGGATCAGGTCCTGTGACATGGCGCGAGAGTGGCATCAGGCTGCCCACCCCGGCAACCGGGCGCTTGCGCCACGCCCCCCGCACGCGTTAGCCATGCGGCCATAAACACAAGGGAGGACCACATGTTTTCACGCCGCATCCTTTTCGCGTCGGCAACCGGTCTCGCCGCGCCCGCGCTGCTCACCGGCACCGCGCGCGCGCAGAACTACCCCACGCGCCCCATCATGATGGTGAACCCCTACCCGCCGGGCGGGGCCACGGAGTTCGGCGCGCGCCTCATCGCGCAGCGCATGGAGCAGGAACTCGGCCAGTCGGTCGTGATTGACGCGCGCGCGGGCGCGGGAACCGCCATCGGCAACGCCTTCGTGGCGGGGCAGCGGCCCGATGGCTACACGCTGCTGATGGGCACGACATCGCTCGCGGTGCTGCCGGCCCTGCAGCCCACCTCGGTCCCGCGTGACCCTCGCACGGCCTTCGCCCCCATCGGGCCGGCCACCATCTCGCCCTTCGTGTTGCATGTGCACCCGGACTTCCCCGCGCGCACGGTGCAGGAGGTGATTGACCACGCGAAGGCCAATCCGGGGCGCATCAGCTGGGGCAGCTCGGGCATCGGGGCCATCAACCACATGACGCTGGAACTCTTCCGCGCGCGCACGGGCATCGACGTGGAGCACGTGCCCTATCGTGGCGGCGCGCCCGCGCTGGTGGACATCGCGGCCAACCGCATCCAGTGCATGTTCGCGGCCGCGCAGGAGGCCTCGGGCTCCATCCAGGCCGGGCGCACGCGCGGCATCGCCGTGACGTCCACCGAGCGCGTGGCTTCGCTGCCGGACCTGCCGCCCATCGCGGAGACGGTGCCGGGCTTCAACTCGGTGTTCTGGCAAGGCGTCTTCGCGCCCGCCGGCATCTCGCAGGAGATCGCGGCGCGGCTGGAGCGCGCCGTCCGCAACGCCGCCGAGAATGCCGAGGTGAAGGAGCGCCTGGCCAGCGCCGGCATCGCTAACTGGCCCGGCGACGCGGCCCTGCTGCGCGACACCCTGGCGCAGGACACGGAGACCTGGGGCAACATCATCCGCACCCAGAACATCACGGTGGGCTAGCGTCTGATCGGCTTCGGTGGGTCACCGAAGCCGTGAATCAGCCGCGGGCGACAGCCCCCAGAAGTCGCAGATGCGGCGGGCGGCGGGGGTGCCCGCCGCCAGCACCCAGCGCGCGGCACGGCCTTCTCCCTCGCCGATGGGAAAGCCGTGCGCCATCTCCTCCAGCGTCCACAACTCCACCAGAGCGGTGGCGCCGCGTGACCACTGGCGCAACCGCGCGCCAGGGGCGGGCTCGGTGTCTTGCGAGGGTTCCTCCACAAGCCCGTGCAGCGCGCCCCATTGCATGGCCAGCAGCGCCGCGTTGTCCGGATGTACCGTCCGGTCACGCCCGCCCTGCCAGATGGACAGGCGCGGCCAGCGCGCCGTGCCGCGGGCCGGGTTGAAGGCGCGCACGCTTGCGGCCAGGCCCGCGCGGGTGGTGAAGCGGTTGGCGTGGCGCATGCGGAGCAGCGCGCCGCCGGGTGTGACGGCAGAACCCACCGGCATCCCCGCCACCACCGCGCCCGCCGCGAAGACCGCCGGATAGGCGGCCAGCAGCGCCGCCGCCATCGCGCCCCCGGCGGAGAGCCCCACCACGAAGACGCGCCGCTTGTCGGTGCCGAAATGCCGCATGGCCCAGCGCAGCCCCTGGCGGATGGACATGGCCTCGCCCTGGCCGCGCGCCACATCCTGCGGGCGGAACCAGTTGAAGCAGCGATGCCGGTTATTCTCGCGGACCTGCTCGGGCAGCAGCAGGGGCACGCCCAGCGCCTCTGACATCGCGATCCATCCGGCATCGGCCGCGAAGCTTGCCGCGTCCTGCCCGCAGCCATGCAGCACCACGATCAGTGGCGTGCCGCGGGCGGGGGCGCGGCGCGGCACATGGACGAACATGCGCAGGCCGCCCGGATTGCTGCCGAAGCCCGTGATGGCGGAGGTGCGGCCCGGCGTGGGCATGGTGGGTGGGGTCGGCGCCCAGGCGGCCCGCATCAGCCCCATGGTGGCCCCCATGGTGGCGCGGCTCATCCGGCGCAGCGCCGCCGCCGCACCGGGCGGCCGGCGGAAGCGGATCAGCCGCATGGGAGGCGCAGGGGGTGCATGGGGGGCATCGGAGCAGCAACGTGCGCCGGGGGCCTGGGGTTGCCCCGCCAGGCGGGCGGGTCAGCCCCGCACGCCGTCCCACCAGGGGCAGGCGCCGGGCATGCGGGTGTGGTTGCCGTCCAGCACCTGCACGGGCGCGCGCTCGCCGCGGGAAGCGGCCTCCATCCGCATCCGCCGCCCCGCCGCCACGGCCTCGGGGCCAGCCCAGATGCGGTCATGGCCCCAGAGGCTCGGGCCGCTGTCCATCCGCTCGGGCCGCCAGGTCTCGGGCTCGATATGGCGGCCGCCCCAGCCATACTCGACCAGGAAGCCGCCGGGGGTGCGGGCGTAGAAGCTGGTCATCCAGTCATTGGTGTGGCGGCCGAGGGTGGTGGCCACGCGCCCTTCCTCGGCCTGCGCCAGGTCATAGCCCTGGCCCACATCATCGAGGCTGAGGCATTCCATCATCAGATGGTGCATCCCCGCGCGGCCGGTCTCGATCAGCGCCAGCGAATGGTGCCGCCCGTTCACATGCAGGAAGTAGCCGCGGAAGGGCTCCTCCACCCAGTCCGACAGGCCGAAGCCCAGCACGTCGCGGTAGAAGGGCAGCACGTCGTCCACGCGCGGCACCGTCAGCACCGCATGGCCCATGCCGAGCGGCCCGGTGCGGAAGCCCGAGATGGCGCGGCCGGGGATGAAGGCGTCGCTGGCCACCTCCGGCCCGTGGAAGAATTCGAGGCGATTGCCCAGCGGGTCCGCGGCCAGGATCAGCGCGGCCACCCGCCGCTGGTCGGCCAGCGCCTGGCCCCCGCGCGCCACGGCCACGCCCGCCGCCTCCAGCCGTGCCGCCAGGGTGTCGAGCGCCGCCGCATCCGCCACCTCCCAGCCGAAGGCGCCCAGACCGTCATGGGTGTCGCCCGAGACCAGGATGCGCTGCCGCCGGTCATCCATGCGGAAGGCGAGTTCGGACTGGCTCTTCTCGGCCAGCATCAGCCCCAGCATGCGCGGGCCGAAGCCCGCCCAGTCATCGAGGTTGCTGGCGCGGAGTTCGAGGTAGCCGAGAGCCTGGATCGGGGGGGCCATGGCGCGCTCCTGTGCTTTGCGCCCATACTGAACCGAACGGCGCCACAAGCCGAGAGGGTGAGGAAAAGAACGCCATGTTGTCCAAGAGCGTCCGGGCCGCGCTGGCCCTGCTGGTGCTGCCGGCCACGGCCATGGCCCAAGGTTGGGCGCCGGAGCGCCCCGTCACCATCGTGAACCCCTATGCCGCGGGCAGCACCACCGACACGCTGGCCCGCACCCTGGCCCAGGGCATGACCGCGCGGCTCGCCCAGCCCGTGGTGGTGCAGAACCGTGATGGGGCGGCGGGCGGCATCGGGACCGCCTTCGTGGCCCGCGCCGCGCCGGATGGGCACACCCTGCTCTTCGCGCCGGCCGTGGTGCTTTCCGTGCTGCCGGCGCGGGGCGAGCCGGGTTACGGGCCGGAGGCGCTGGTGCCCATCTGCCAGACCTTCGAGAACGCCATGGCCATCGCCGTGCGGCCCGACAGCCCCTTCGCCACCCTGGCCGATTTGGTGGCGGCGGCCCGCGCGCGGCCGGGGGCGGTCACCTTCGGGCACCAGGGCATCGCCTCCATCCCGCACCTGGCCGCGCTGGAACTGGCCGAGGCGGCGCGGCTGCAATTCCAGGACGTGCCCTATCGCGGCGAGCCCGCGGTCATCACCGATTTGCGCGCGGGAAGGGTGGATTTCGCCGTCACCGTCATGGGCTCCCTCGCCGGGCAGAATCTGCGGGTGCTGGGCGTCTTCGCCCCCGCCCGCCACCCGCTGATGCCCGAGGTGCCCACCGTGGCCGAGCAGGGCTTCCCTGTGGCGCCGACCAGCTTCGGCGGCCTCTTCGCCCCCGCCGGCACACCCCCCGCCGCCCGCGCGGCGCTGGAGGCCGCCTGCCTGGCCGCCGCCCGCGACGAGGCCTATCGCGTCGTTGCCGCCCGCGTCTTCCAGCCCGAGACGCCCGAAGCCCCGGCCGATGCCCTGGCCGCGCGGCTGGCCCGCGACATCGCCGACAAGCGCCGGCTGCTGACCGCCATCGGCGCCGCCCGCTGACCACGCCCAAGGAGACCGCATGACCCCCGACGCCACCCATGACCCCGCCCTGACCAGCTGGGTCGCCTCGGCCCAGGCGCCGGGCTGCGACTTCCCCATCCAGAACCTGCCGCATGGCGTGTTCAGCACCGCGGGCGGCGCGCCGCGCGGGGGCGTGGCCATCGGCGACATGATCCTGGATGTGGGGGCGGCAATCCGCTTCGGCCTGCTGCGCGGCAAGGCGGCGGAGGCCGCTTCCGCCCCCAGCCTGAACGCGCTGATGGCGCTGGGGCGCGCTGCGGCGCTGCGGCGCGACATCTCGGCCCTGCTGGCCGCCGGCTCCGCCGCCGAGGCCCATGCCGGCGCGCTGCTCGTGCCCATGGCGCAGGCGCGCATGCACCTGCCCACCACCATCGCCAATTTCTCCGACTTCATGGCCAGCATTGACCATTGCGCGCGGCTGGGCGTGCGGCGGGACCCGAAGAACCCCTTGCCCCAGGCCTTCCGCCATTTGCCCGTGGCCTATCATTCCCGCGCCAGCTCCGTGCGCGTCAGCGGCGAGAAGGTGGTGCGCCCGCACGGCCAATGGCCGCGGGAGGATGGGATGGTGCGCTTCTCCCCCACCGAGGCCATGGATTTCGAGCTGGAACTGGCGGTGTGGATCGCCGGCGAGAACGCGCTGGGCAGGCCCGTGACCATGGCGCAGGCGCCCGAACGCATCTTCGGCGTGGGCCTGCTGAACGACTGGTCGGCGCGCGACATCCAGCGCTGGGAGATGCCGCCCCTCGGTCCCTTCCTGGCGAAGAGCCTCTCCACCACCGTCTCGCCCTGGGTGGTGACGATGGAGGCGCTGGCCCCCTTCGCGCGGCCCGCGCCTTCCATCGAACCGCCGCCGCTGCCGCATCTGGACAGCCCGTGGAACCGCGCGATGGGTGCGCTCGGCATCCGCATGCAGGCGTTGATCGTCACACCGCGCATGCGCGCGGAAGGCGCGGCGCCGGCCGTGCTGACCGACACCGACTTCGCCCATCTCTACTGGACCTGCGCGCAGATGGTGGCCCACCACGGCAGCAATGGCTGCAATTTGCTGCCCGGCGACCTGCTCGGCAGTGGCACCGCCTCCGGCCCGGAGGACAGCGCCCGCGCCTGCCTCGCCGAAATCCTGCTGACCGGCCCCGTCACGCTGCCCAATGGCGAGACACGGAACTATCTGCTGGATGGCGACGAGATCATCTTCCGCGCCCGCGCCGAAGCGCCCGGTGCCACCCCCATCGGCTTCGGCGAATGCCGGGCCGAGATCGCGCCCGCCATCGCCTGGCCCCACTGAACCACCGCAAGAGGAAACGCCGTGCCCCGCCGCATCATCGACATCTCCGTGGCGCTTAAGGCCGGGATCGCCAGCGACCCGCCGCGCATGCTGCCCGAGATCAACTATATCGACCACCACATGTCCGCCCCCGCCATGGCGGAGGAATTCGGCATCCGCCTGGACCAGCTGCCCGAGGGCGAATACGCGGCCGTCGAACAGGTCCGTATCTCCACCCATAACGGCACGCATCTGGACGCGCCCTACCACTTCTTCAGCCGCATGAACGAGCGCCTGGTGCCGGGCGGCGAACCCTCCTGGCGCATTGACGAGGTGCCGCTCGACTGGTGCTTCCAGCCCGGCGTGAAGCTCGACTTCCGGCACATGGAGGATGGCTATGTCTGCACGCCCGCCGATGTGCAGGCGGAACTCAAGCGCATCGGCCACACGCTCCAGCCGCTCGAGATCGTGGTGGTGAACACCCGCGCGGGCAGCCGCTACGGCCATGACGACTTCATCCACAGCGGCTGCGGCATGGGCAAGGAGGCCACGCTCTGGCTGCTGGAGCAGGGGGTGCGCGTGACCGGCACGGATGGCTGGAGCTGGGACGCGCCCTTCTCCCACACCCGCCGCACGGTGCAGGAGACGGGGGATGCGGGCCTGATCTGGGAAGGCCACCGCGCCGGCCGCGAGATCGGCTATTGCCACATGGAGAAGCTCTCCAACCTCGAAGCCCTGCCGGCGGACGGCTTCATGATCTCCTGCTTCCCGGTGAAGATCCACCGCGCCTCGGCCGGCTGGATCCGCGCCGTCGCCATCATCGAGGAGTGAGCGCCATGTGTCGCCTTTTCCTGGCCCTCGCCCTGCTGGCCCCGCTGCCGGCCGCGGCCTTCCCCGAGCGCCCCATCACCATCATCAACCCCTATGCGGCCGGCAGCAGCACCGATGCGGCCGCGCGCGCGATTGCGGACTCCTTCACGCGGGAGCTGGGGCAGAACGTCATCGTCACCTCGCAATCCGGCGCCTCGGGCGTGGTGGGGATGCGTGCGCTGACGCAGGCCGCGCCCGATGGCCACACTCTGGCCTATGCGCCGCTGGTGCCGCTGGTGTTCCAGCCGCACTTGGTCCGCAACACGGGGCTTGGCCCCGAGGCCGTGGCGCCGGTCTGCAATGTGACCGAGAACATCCTCGGCATCATGGTGAAGGCGGACAGCCCCATCCGGAACCTGTCCGACCTTGTGGCGGCGGCGCGGCAGCGGGTGCTGAACTATGGCTCGCCAGGGCCGAACTCCGCGCCATTCCTCGGCGTGCACCGCATCCAGGCGGCGGCGGGTGGCCAATACACGCACATCCCCTTCCGGGGCGACAATGCGTCGCTGCTGGAGGTGATTGCGGGGCGGCTCGATTTCGCGGCCATCGTCGTGGCCTCGGGCGTGCCGATGGCGCGGGCGGGGCAGGTGCGGCTGATCGCGGTGTTCTCGGAAGGGCGCCACCCGGCCTTCCCCGACGTGCCCACGGCGCGCGAACAGGGGGTGGATGCGCTGCAACCCTCTTATGCCGCGCTCTTTGCCCCGCGCGGCACGCCGGCCGCCGTGCTGGACCGGCTGGAGGGCGCCTGCCGCCGCGCGATGGACACGGATGGCTTCCGCCGCTTCACCGAGAACTGGGGCGCGGTGCCGAGTTTCCGGCCGCGCGCGGAGCTGGCGCGGATGCTGGCCAGCGAATACGAGGCCGCCGGCCGCACCTTCCTTGAGCTGGGCGTGCAGCCGGAGTAGTCTTTTGCGCGGCTGATTCACCGCCCCGGCCTT
>NZ_JAFFQY010000021.1 GCF_017311575.1 Roseococcus thiosulfatophilus | reverse complement strand
GTCTCGAAGAAGGCCGAGGCCATGCGCTTCTTGATGACGATGTCGCTGCCCGCGATGTGCAAACGCGGGTCGAACTGCGCGCGGGCCGAGCCTTCCTTGATGTTCTGCAGGCTGTCCGGCGTGTCGGTGCGCGTGCCCCAGACGCCGCAATCCTCGCCGCTCTCGACATAGGCGACATAGGTCCAGACCACGGGAAAACGCTTCTCGCGGCACAGCGCGGCCAGCGTGTTGATGTGCGCGCACTGAAGCGGGTCGGTCTCGTAGGCCGTGGCGGGGAAGGCGGCGACGTCGGTGTAGGCGCGCTGCGGGTCCACATTCACCAGGGCCGCGCGGCGCCCGAAGCCGAAGCGCGCGCGCGGCGGGGCCGATTTCAGCGCGGCGTAGAGCTGCCGCGCGGTCATGTCGCTTTCCTGCATCTGTGCTCCGTTCAGGCGGCGAGGAACTCGTTCCACTTCTCGGTGTAGTAGCCCATGTTGTCGGGCCGCGTGTTCCACACATAGACCTTGCGCGCGCGGTCCTCCAGCGAGCCGCCGTCGCGGTCCACACCATCATAGACCGCGCGCTTCGTGGCCTCGTCCAGGTAGGGGCCGTAGGTGTCGGTGGTGGAGAAGTAGCCGATCTCGGATTGCCGCGCGCCGGGGAAGCCGGACATCCAGAAATTCAGCCAGTCATAGGCCAGGTCGAGGTCACGGCAGTTCGACGAAATCGCATAGCCCTGGCACCAGGCGCGATAGCCCTCCTTCGCCACGGCATAGCGCATGGGCACGCCGCGCCGCGCGACTTCCACCGCCACGGGCCACCAGGCATCCGCGATCCAGACCTCCTCCGAGGTCATCAGGTTCACCAACTCCCCATAGGCGCGCCAGAGGGCGCGGAAATGCCCCTCGCGCTTCTTCTCGATGAGGAAGGCGATGACGGTGTCCACCTCGGCATTGGTCAGGTTGGTGGGGTTGGTCGTGGCCGGCAGCAGCCCCAGCGCCTGCATGCCGAGTGCCGCGTCCAGCATGCCCAGCCAGTCAATGCCGAACAGCGCCACGCGGCCGCGATAGCGCGGGTTGAACAGTTCGCCCCAGGAGAGGGTGTTGTTCTCCGCCTGCACATGGCGGGAATTGTAGCCGATGCTGTCCATCTGGAAGAACATCGGCGCGAAGATGGTGCGCGTCTTCTCCGGATTCAGCCACATCATCCGGCCGGGGTTGGCGCCGAGGCCGAGCGGGCTGTCGGGCGTGGCCTGGCCCTCCGCGAAGAGCGGATGCAGCCGGTTCCAATGCGTCAGCCGCGTCACGTCAATGGGCTGCGTCAGCCCCTCGTCATGCGCGTATTTGGAGAAGGGCGCGTCCAGCGTGGCGAGGTCCACCTGGGCGGTGCGGATGCGGTCGGCGCGGGCGAGGGTGGAGGCATTCACCCAGGGCCGCGGCGTCACGTTGGTGCGGCGGACCCATTCGCGCAGGATGGGCTCACGGATGTCGAAGCTGGCGCCGGCCAGGCTGATGCTGCGGGCCTGCGCCATGGCGGTGGGCGGGAGGATGAGGGCCGGTGCGGCGACACCGGCGCCGAGCAGGGTGCGGCGGGAAATCGTCATGCTGCGTCAGTCCCCTTGGTTGGAGTGTCACGAACCAGGCCGCGCCGTCCGGCGCAGCGAAACCAGGATCAGCGTGCAGGCCAGGATCGCGACCAATGACAGCAGCGTGGTCGCGGTGCCGATGGCATAGAGCTCGGGCGTGAGCTCGCGGTCGAGCTGCGCCATGACGGCCAGCGGCAGCGTCATGTCCGCGCCCGAAGTGAACATCGTGCGTGGAAACTCGTCGTAGGAGAGGGTGAAGCCGAACAGCGCCGCGCCAATGACACCCGGCAGCACGATGGGCAGGGTGATGCGCCGGAAGGTGGTGAGGCGGTTGGCGCCGAGGGTGAGTGCGGCCTCCTCCAACCTACTGTCGAAGCGGTTGAAGATGGAGAGCATCACCAGGAAGCCGAAGGGCAGCGTCCAGCTCACCTGCACGAAGAAGGCGGTGGTGTTCCAGGCGGGCTCGATGCCCATCAGCCGGCCCATGATGGCCACGCCGAAGCCCACCAGCAGCCCGGGCGCCATGATGCCCAGCAGCAGCAAATAGAAGAACAAATTGTGCCCGCGGAACCGCCCCCGCATCGCCTGCGCCGAGGCCACCGCCAGCACGCAGGTCACCACCGAACACGCCGCCGCCAGCATGACCGACCGGCCGAAGGGCGGCTTGAAGTCGTTCATGATGGAGGCCTCGATCAGCTCCCGGTACCAATGGAGCGAGACGCCGTTCATCGGGAAGGTCGTGCCCCCCGTGGGCCCGCTGAACGACAGCAGCCCCAGCGTGAACACCGGCAGCCATTGGTAGAGCAGAAAGCCCACCGTCAGCGTGCCCAGCAGCGCGGTCATGAGGCGGGAGCGGGTGCGCCAATGCATCGTCACGTCCCCAGCTTGCGGATGTCCACGACGCGCATGGCGATGAAGGTGCCGACCAGCATGCAGGCCATCAGCACCACCGAGACCACGGCGGCGGCGCGCAGCTGCGCGCCCTCGTAGAAGTTCAGAATGAGGTTGGGCAGCAGCGCGATCTTGTTGCCGCCGATCCATTGCACGGTCGCGAAATCCGCCATGACGGAGAGGAACACCAGCACCTGCCCGATGACGACGCCCGGCAGCGTCAGGGGGAAGATGACGCGGCGGAACACCACGCCCGGCGGGGCCTTCAGCGTCATCGCCGCCTCCCGCAGCGAGGGCGGGATTTGCGCCAGCATGTAGACCACGGGGCCTGACGCCATCAGCGTGTAGAGCGAGACCTGCGCCATCGAGATGCCGGTCCGCGAATAGAGGAAGATCTCGATGGGCCGCTCGGTGAGCCCCAGCCCCATCAGCGCCTGGTTGATCACGCCGTTCACGCCCAGGAAGGGCACCCAGGCGATGGCGCGGATCAGCGCGCTGGTCCAGAAGGGAATGATGAAGGCCAGGAACAGCGCCGTGCGCCAGGCGCGGCTCGTCACCTTCATCACCAGGAAGTAGGCGATGCCGTAGCCCATCACCCCCGTAATCGCCATCAGCATCAGCGTGTGCAGGAAGGTGTTCGCGATCAGCCCGCGGTAGGAGGCATTGGCGAAGAAGCGTTCGTAGTTGGCGAAGGTGATGGGGTTGCCCGGCCCGAACGCCGTGCCGCCCCAGAGCGACACCCACAGGATCAGCAGCGCGGGCATCACCACCGCGCCGAACATCCACAAGCCGGCCGGCAGCGCCAGCAGATAGGCGGGCAAGGAGCGTGGGCGGATCGTGCTCATCCGTGCAGCACGCCGGCTTCGGTTGGCCAGCCGATTTCGGCGGCGCCATCGGCCGCGAGGAAGGCGGGTTCCGCGCCGAACTGGTCCAGCTTCATCACCTCGCCATCCGGACGTTCCAGGATGTAGCGGCGGACGGAGCCGAAATACTCCACCGTGCGGCAGGAGGTGGCGAGGCGGTTGGGCCAATCCCCCGGCGGGGCCGGCCGCAGCCGTTCCGCGCGCACCGAGAAGCTGGCCGCCTGCCCCGGCTGCGCCGCGACGCCGCGCAGCGGCACCACGAAGCGGCCGGCGGCGGTGCCGATCGCGGCCTCCTCGCCGCGCACATCCTCCACCTTGCCATGGAAGACGTTGTTGCCCTGCACGAAGCCCGCGACGAAGGGCGTGCGCGGGCGCTGGAGAATCTCCTCCGGGCTGCCCTGCTGCTCGATCTTCGCGTGGTTCATCACCACCACCAGGTCGCCCAGCGAGAAGGCCTCGTTCTGGTCATGCGTGACCCAGATGAAGGAGATGCCGGTGCGCCGTTGCAGCGTCTTCAGCTCGATCATCACCGTCTCGCGCAGCGAGTAGTCCAGCGCGCCGATGGGCTCATCCAGCAGCAGCAGCCGCGGCTCCGTGATCATCGCGCGCGCCAGCGCCACGCGCTGCCGCTGCCCGCCCGAGAGGCTGCCGGGCTTGCGGTTCGCGAAGCGGTCGATCTCGAAGGCCTTCAGCACCTCGGCCACGCGCTTGTCGCGCTTTAGCGCCGGCCATTTCCGCATCTCCAGGCCGAAGCCGACCTGCTTCTCCACCGTCATGTGGGGGAAGAGCGCGAAATCCTGGAACATCATCGCGATGTCGCGTTCCCAGGGCGGGTCGTTCGTGACGTTCTTTCCGCCGATCAGGATGTCGCCCTCATCGGGTTCCTCCAGCCCTGCCACGCAGCGCAGCGTGGTGGTCTTGCCGCAGCCCGAGGGGCCCAGCAGGCAGACGAACTGCCCCTTGCCCACGCGCAGCGACACATCGTCCACCGCGGTGAAGGCGCCATACCTCTTCCGCAGCGCGACGATCTCCAGATCGTGCACCACCTTCACGCCGCCTTCGCCAGCCTGTCCGCCCGGCATTTCATCAGTGGCTGGATGCGCGTGCCGAACTGCTCCATGCCGATCAGGTAGTCGTCGAAGGTCAGCATCACGCCGCGCAGGCCGGGCGTCTCGCTCAATTCGTCGAGCTGCCGCGCGACGGTCTCGTAGGAGCCGATGAGGCGCAGCATGTTCGTCGGCACGCGGTCGGAGGTCACCATGCGGCCCACGGTGGAATGCGCCTCGGCCTTCACATCGGCGGCCGCCTGGCTGTCGCGCCAGGCCAGGGCCTCCAGGTCGGTGCCCTCGACATAGCGGTGCCACTTGGCCATCGCGGCCTCATCCGTCTCGTCGGCGATGATCATCATCAGCAGCACCGCCTTGCAGTCCGCGCCGGCGGCGGCGTTGGCGGCCATCAGGCGCTCGGTGTGCGGCCGCACCTTGGACACGTCATTGATGCCGCCCGCGCTGATGAAGTTCATCTCGGCGTATTCGGCGGCGAACTGCATGCCCCGGTTGGACTGCCCGGCGGAGATGATGTCGAGCTTGCCGCCCTGCGGCCGGGGGCTCACCCGGCAGTCGCTCATCTGGAAGAAGTCGCCCTTGAAGTCGGAGCGGCCGGTGGCCCAGAGGTCGCGCAGCACCTGCACATATTCGCCGCAATAGTCGTAGCGGCGGGCGAAATGCGCCTCGCCCGGCCAGATGCCCATCTGCTCGTATTCGGCCTTCTGCCAGCCGGAGACGATGTTCACCCCGAAGCGCCCGGGCGCGATGGCGTCAATCGTCACGGCCATGCGCGCCAGCAGCGCGGGCGGCACGGTCAGCACGGCCACCGAGGCAAACAGCTTCACCCGCGTGGTGATGGAGGCGAGCCCCGCCATCAGCGTGAAGCTTTCCAGGTTGTGGTCCCAGTATTCCGATGGCCCGCCGAAGCCGCGCAGCTTGATCATGGAGAGGGCGAATTCGAAGCCGTATTTCTCCGCCATCAGTGTGACGTCACGGTTCAGCTCGAATGTCGGCATGTATTGCGGCGAGGTGGTCGAGATCAGCCAGCCATTATTGCCGATGGGAAGGAAGACGCCGATGTCCATGGAGCGGGGATCCTCGCGCTGCGTGGGGAAAGGCTAGGCAGCGAGAGGCAGCCCACTCAACGGGCATATTGCCCATCACGCGTAGATTCACCGTGCGGTTTTGGCCCAGTTGCACATAAAATCGGCCATTGATGCCCGGGCGCCGCCGAAATGCGCGCGCAACACCTGTCCGCGATGTCATGTTTCGCTAACCACCGTGCCTCGCACCGGCATCCTGGCCCGCCCCGGCCGGTCGAGCGGGGCGCGGCCTTAACCTTCCGCCAATCCGGGCAGGTCACGCTTTGTCGCTTGGCAGCGACGCCCGCGCATCCCATCTTCCAGCGGGGCGTTCAGGCCTCGGATACTTATCAGGAATTGTCGAAACGCCCTCCATGACGCTGCTTCCCTTCCGGCCCCTCGCGGGCACGCCCGGCATCCGCCGCGTCGCGCGCCGTGTCCGCCGCCTGGTGCGGGATTTCCGCGACCGGCCCGACGCCCCGCGCGCCTATGCCGCCGCGGAAGGGGAGTTGCGCGTCGCCTCCTGGAACCTGCACAAATGCGTGGGGACGGACGGCAAGTTCGACCCGCACCGCTCCATCTCCGTCATCGCCGAGATGGGCGCGGACCTCGTGGCGCTGCAGGAGGCCGACAAGCGCTTCGGCCGCCGCACCGGCCTGCTCGACCTCGCGGCGCTGGAGCGCGAGGCCGGCCTCGTCCCCCTCGACATCTCGGAACTGCCGGATGGCCATGGCTGGCATGGCAATGCGCTCTTGGTGCGGCCTGGCATGCAGGCCCGCATCCGCCGCCTTCGCCTGCCAGGTGCGGAGCCGCGTGGCGCGGTCATCGCGGAACTCGACCTGCCGATGGGCCCGCTGCGCGTGGTCGGCGCGCATCTCGGCCTGTTGCTGCACAGCCGGCAGCGCCAGGCCATCGCCATCCTGGACGCCATCGCCGAGGGTGAGCCCATGCCCACCCTGCTGCTGGGCGACCTGAACGAATGGCGGCCCGGCGCGAAATCCTCGCTGCGGATGCTGGAACCCTTCTTCGGCCCCACCCCCAAGGCGCCGCCCAGCTTCCCCGCCCGCCTGCCCGTGCTGGCGCTGGACCGCATCCTGGGCTGGCCGCAGGGCCTGGTCACCGATGTCGTCACGCATGACAGCCCGCGCGCGCGCGTGGCCTCCGACCACCTTCCGCTGACGGCGCGGGTGCGCCTGGGCGAGGGCGCGCAGGCCCTGCTCCGCGCGGCCTGAGCCGCGGGTTGCACCATGGCCCAAAATGGGCCCCTCACCGCTGACGGCGTGGCCCTGCTGCCGGACGCCGCCACCGCCTTCCACATCCGCGCCGACAGCGCCCGCGCGGCGCGCCACACGCTCGACCTGCAATACTACATGTGGCGCGGCGATGTGACGGGGCAGCTTCTCGCCGCCGAGATCCTCGCCGCGGCCGATCGCGGCGTGGTGGTGCGGCTGCTGCTGGATGATGTCTATGCGCTGGGGCGCGAACGCGTGCTGGGCGCGCTGGACGCGCACCCCAACATCGCGGTGCGGCTGTTCAACGCCACGCGCTGGCGCCGCTTCGGGCGCCTCGGCCTGCTGCTGGAGATGGCCTTCGGCGGCTGGCACCTGAACCGCCGCATGCACAACAAGAACTGGATCATGGATGGGCGGCTGGCCATCGTGGGCGGCCGCAACATCGGCGATGAGTATTTCGACCAGGTGGAGGAAGGGGCGGTGGCCTTCCGTGACCTCGACATCGCCATCATGGGCGAGGCGGCGTCCCAGGCGACCGCGGTGTTCAACCGATACTGGAACAGCAACCTCTCCCGCCCCGCCGCCAAGGTCACCACCACCGCCGCCCTGCCCCGCAGCCTGCCGGCCCTGCGGCGCGAACTCGCGCGCGCGACGGCGCGGCATGAGGCCGCCACGCCGCTCGTGCCGCCCGCCACGCTGATGCCGCGCTGGCTGGGCCTGACCGAGGTGGAGGCCCGCTGCATCCAGGTCGTCTCCGACCCGCCCGACAAGGCGCGGCGTGGGCTGCGCGCGCGCAAGCGGGCCCGCGCCGCCGGCGGCATCGCGGCCGAGATCGCGGATGCGCTGCGCGTGGCGCGGGAGGAGGCGCTGCTCATCTCGCCCTATTTCGTGCCGGGCCGCGCGGGCCTCGCCTTGCTGCGGGATTTGCGCGCGCGCGGCGTGCGCGTCTCGGTCGTGACCAATTCACTCGCCGCGACGGATGTGGTGGCCGTGCATGGCGGATACGCAAAGTACCGCCGCGCGCTGCTCGACGCCGGGGTGACGCTGTTCGAGCTGAAGCCCACGCCCAGCGAGGAACGCGCCTCGCTGCTCGGCTCGCGCGGGGCCTCGCTGCACACCAAGGCCTTCGTGGTGGATGGGGTGCTGGCCTTCGTCGGCTCCTTCAACCTCGATCCGCGCTCGGCCGCGCTGAACACCGAGATGGGCGCCTTCGTGCGCCACCGCGGCGTGGCCAGCGAGGTGGCGGCGGAACATGCGCGCCTCGCCCAATCCAGCCGGAGCTGGCAGGTGGTGTGGGAAGATGGCCGGCTGGGCTGGCGCGAGAATGACGGCAGGCTGTGGCGGCGCGAGCCGATGGCGGGCTTCTGGCGCCGCGCCACCGCCGCCGTGGTGCGCCGCCTGCCGGTGGAGGAGCAGCTGTAGAGTCCGGTCAAAGTCCAAGCAGCTTCAGCAGCGCCGCGCGGTCGGGGGGCTTGGTCATGTAGGCGGTCATGCCCGCCTCCTCGCATTGGCGGGCATATTCCGGGCCCACCGCGGCCGTCAGGCCGATGATGGTCACCGCGGCATTGGGCCCGCCCCCGGCGCGGATGGCGCGGGTGGCGGCCAGCCCGTCCATCTCGGGCATCTGCATGTCCATGATGATGGCGTCGAAGCGACGCAGCGCGGCCTGGCGCACGGCGGCCTGGCCGTCCGCCGCCACCTCCACGCTCACGCCCGCCGCCTCCAGGATGCGGCTCATCACGAACTGGTTCACCGGGTTGTCCTCGGCCAGCAGCACGCGCAGCGCCCGCCCGGGCGGCGGGACGGCGGGCGCCTGGGGTGCCACCGCGGCTTCGCGCCGGAAGGCCTGGGCCAGCGCTTCGCGCAGCCGCGCCGGCAGCGCGGGCTTCAGCAGGACGGACTGGAACAGGCCCGGGGGCGAGGGCGGGGCGGCGGGCTCGGCCTGGCCGAAGCGGATCAGGGGCGTGCCCTCGCCCAGCGCCGCGCGCAGGCACTGGGCCGGCGCGACCTCCCCCGGGCCGGCGCCCAGGATCACGAGGTCGAAACCCTTGCCGCCGAAGGCCAGCCCCTCCTCCACCGTCGCCGCCGTCACCGCGGCCAGCCCGAGCCCCTCGAGCTGCATGGCCAGCGCCTGGCGCTGCAAGGCCGAGGGTTCGATGACCAGCGCGCGCCGCCCCGCCAAGGGGCAGGGCGGCGCCTCGCCGGGCAACACGGGCAGGTCCAGCAGCAGGCGGAACACGCTGCCCCCGCCGGGGCGCGGCGCCCCGGGGCGCGGCGCCGCCTCGATGGTGCCACCCAGCAGCTCCGCCAGCCGCAGCGAGATGGCCAGCCCCAGGCCCGTCCCGCCATAGCGC
Source organism: Roseococcus thiosulfatophilus (assembly GCF_017311575.1). Lineage (GTDB taxonomy): Bacteria > Pseudomonadota > Alphaproteobacteria > Acetobacterales > Acetobacteraceae > Roseococcus > Roseococcus thiosulfatophilus. The sequence goes on along the minus strand of NZ_JAFFQY010000021.1, from coordinate 18,381 downwards.
CGGCGGATGGAGGCATCGGCCTGGCTGAAGCGGTCGAACAGCGCCGGGATGCGCGCGGGGTCTATGCCGATGCCCGTGTCGCTGACGGTGCAGACCAAATGGCAGCGGTTCCCCGGCAGCGGCGTCGCCGCGATGGCGAGGCGGATCCACCCGGTCTCGGTGAACTTCACCGCGTTGCCCACCAGGTTGAACAGGATCTGCCGGAACCGCGCCGGGTCCCCCTGCACGCGGTCGGGCAGGCCGGGGGCGGGCAGGCAGACCAGCTCCACCCCCTTGGCGGCGGCGGGCGCGGCGAAGAGCTCCACGATGACGCCCAGCTGCTCCTCCAGCCGGAAGGGCACGGCTTCCGGCGTGGCGGCGCCGGCCTCTAGCTTCGAGAAGTCCAGGATGTCGTTCAGCAGCGTGAGCAGATGCGCGGCGGAGCCGTTGATCGTCTCGGCATAGCGGCGCTGCATGGGCGAAAGCGGCGTCTCCATCATCAGCTCCGACAGGCCGATGACGCCGGAGACGGGCGTGCGGATCTCATGGCTCATGGAGGCCAGGAATTCCTGCTTGGCCTCGCTCGCCGCGCGGGCCGCGCGTTCGCTGGCCGCGAGGCGCCTGCCCTGGCGCCACAGCACCAGCACCGCCGTCAGCGCCAGCAGCGTGACGGCGGCGATGGCGCCCAGGAAGACCATGTCCTGATCGCGCACCCCGGCCAGTGCCACCTCGCGGCGCTGCGCCACCTCCACCACGAGGGGAAGCTGGGACGTCACCGCGAAACCGGCCGAAACCTGGTCCCCGAAGCCGTCGGGGCCGGTATGGGTGCCCAGCTCCTGCCGCGGCAGATAGCGGGCGAAGGGCCAGGCGGCGGGATGGGCCTCGCCGATGCCGGAGAGCGTCGCGTCGCCGCGCGCCACCATCACCCCCTGGAAGGTGTAGAGGCGGATGAGGACGTTCAGCGCCTCGGCCTGGCGCTTGGCCAGCGCGGTCGCGTATTCGGCGTTGAGCAGCGCCACCGCCGCCCCGGCGAAGCGCCCCTCGGCGTCGCGCAGCGGCTGGGCCACCGGCAGGGTCCAGCGCGCGGGCCAGGGCGGCGCCCCGCCGTCCAGCAGCCGCCCCGGCTCGGGCGGGGCGAGGAAGAGGGTGTTGCCCGGCCGCGTCCGCAAGGCCAGGAACCAGGCGCGGCCGCCCAATTCGCGGCCCGCCAGGCCCGCCACATTGGCCTCGGTGACGCGGCCATTGGGGTCCGTCACCAGCAGGGCACGCAGCTGCGGCATGTCGCGCGCCAGCTCGCCCATGGCCGGGGCGAGGCGCTGCGAGAGGCCGGCGCCGTGGCGCGCCAGGATATCCGCCAGCAGGATTTCGGCGGGCTCGATGGTGCGGGCCATCTGGTCCGCGAGGCTGAGGGCCAGGGCCTGGGTCAGCTGCTCGGCCTGCTCGGTGGCGCGCTGGGTGCCGCGATGGCTTTGCAGCAGGAAGACCAGCAGCAGCGCGGCCGCCAACCCCAGCCCCAAGCCCAGCAGCACCACGAAGGGCCGGGCGCGCGGCGGCATCAGGGGCGGATCAGGATCGGTGTCAGGTCATGTCGCGCGGCGGCGGCGGCCAATGTGCCATCGGCCCGGATGGCGGCGAGGAAGGCGTTCACCTCGGCCCGCCAGGCGGGCTGCCCCTGGGGCAGGGCCCAGCCATAGCGCGTCTCGCCGAAGCGGCCGGGCGGCGCGATCACCTGCGCCCAGGCATGGGCGGCGAGGGTGCGGCGCGTGTAGGGATAGTCGCTCATGAAGACGTCGGCGCGGCCGGACTGCACCTCGGCCTCGCGCGTGCGGGGCGGCGGCACGACCAGCAGGGTAGCCTGGCGCAGGCTCTCGCGCATCACGGGCTCCATCACCGTGCCGGCGGCGACGGCGACCACATGGCCGGCCTGGTCAATGTCGGCCCAGGCGCGGATGGCGGGGTGGGTGCGCGTGGTGACGGCGTAGATGGGGCTGGCCAGGTAGGGCTCGCTGAAATCCACCCGCCGCGCGCGCGCCTCGGTGATGCCCACCGCCATCATCGCGATGTCGCACTGCCCGCCCTCGATCCGGTCCATGAAGGCCGCGAAGCTGGTCTCCACGAAGCGCGCCTCAACGCCGAGCCGCGCGGCCAGCGCGCGGGCCATGTCAATGTCGAGGCCCTCCAGCGCCCCCGTGCGCGGGTTGCGCCAGGAGATGGCGAAGTATTCCGGCCAGATGCAGACATCGAGCGCGCCGCGCGCCCGGATCTCCGTGAGGCGGTCGGCGGGCTGGGCCGCGGCGGGAAGGGCGGCGGCGAGGATGAGCAGCAGCAAACCCAGCGCGACGCGGCCAATGGAGAGGATAGGGGCCATGGCGTCGCAATCTCCGACATCCGGGTTACAGAAAACTTATCCGATCGGTGGCGCCTCCGCCATCGCCGCGAGGCGCAGCTCGAACCGGCAGAGCGAGGCACCGGCAGCCGCGCATTCCACCTCCTCGCAGACCGGCTCCCCCGCCACGCCCGCCGCCTCCAGCACATGGCGCATGCCGCCCGCGAAGCTGCCGGTGAAGATGTGGCAGACGGCGCGGCCCGTCTCCGGCCCATAGCCCAGCGCGAAGGCGGAGTGGCGGACGAGGAGGGTGCCCGTGCCCGCCGCCACGTCCAGCGCCGCCAGCTCCACCTGGCCGAAGCCGCGCTGGGACATGCGGCGGATGTAGTGGCGCAGCACCTCCTCCCCACCCAGCCCCTGCTCGGCGGCCTGGTGGCGGCACCACTGCACGGCCGACCTCTCGCTGGAGCGATAGAGCATGTCGCGCACCGCCCCCTCGCCCATCGCCTCCTCCATGGCCCGCTGCATGTTCACCAGGAACAGGCGGGGCGTGTAGACCATGGGCAGGCCATCGGTGCGCCAGATGCCCGTTTCCGCCTCCACGTCGATCTGCACTTCCGGGGCGGGCATGGCGGGCCTTTCAGTTCAGGCGGTTGCGGAGTTCCTCGACCAGGCCACGGATGCGGCTCGCGGCCTCGCCCTCGGGCTCGAGTTCCAGCGAGCGGTCCAGGCTGGCCAGGGCGGCGCCGATGCGGTCCAGCCGCTGCTCCATCAGCCCTGCCTCGCGCCACAACGCCGCGTGGTCGGGCGCGATGCGCAGCATGTCACGCGTGCAGGTGAGCGCGGCCTCCAGGTGGCCCGCGCGCAGGCGCCGCAGCTTGATGTTGTTCTGCAGGCGCAGCAGCACGGCGCGGCGCGTCATGGGCACGACGAGGCCTGGGCGCAGCTCCGCCTTGGGGCCTTCCACGGCCTTGATCAGCGCGCGCAGCTCCGGCGCGCCCAGCGCCACGCCGCCGCCGAACACATCCAGCAGGGCGGGACCTCGGGCGCTGCCCAGCGCCACCAGGAAATGGCCCGGAAAGTCCACGCCATGCGCGGCCCAGCCCGCGGCATCCGCCACATGCAGCCACAGGATGCCGAGTGCGACGGGCAACCCGCGCCGGCGTTCCAGCACATGGATCAGGTTGGCGTTGCGCGGGTCGTCATAGGTGGCGGCGTCGCCCGCGAAGGCCCAGTCGCCATGCAGCAGCCGGGCCAGTGTGGCGCGGCGCGCCTCGACATCGCCGGCATCGGCGCGGGCATCGGCGGTGGCGGCCTCCACCGCCTGGCGCGCCAGGTCGGAGAGCAGGGCGCCGGCCGCGCGCCAATCGGCCTCGGGCGCATCAATGCGCGCGAATTGCAGCGCGGCGGCGCCGATGTCGATCTCGTCGTCCGGAAGCTGGCCGACCGCGTCCAGCGCGGCACGGGCCTCGTCCTGGGGGTTCGCACTCATCGGCCCAGCATAGACCGGGCCGGGGTGTCAGCCCAGCATCCGCCCGAGCGGCTTGCCGGCGAAGAGATGCACATGGAAATGCGGCACCTCCTGCCCCGCGTCATGGCCGACATTGGCCAGCAGGCGGTAGCCGGGCTGCTCCAGGCCGAGGTCCTTCGCCACCTTCGCCACGGCGCGCCAGAAGCCCGCGATCTCGGCCTCGGGGGCGGTCGCGTGGAAGTCGGCGGCGCTGACATAGGCGCCCTTCGGGATCACCAGCACATGCAGCGGCGCCTGGGGGGCGATGTCGTGGAAGGCGAGGGCGAATTCGTCCTCGTGCACGCGCTTGCTGGGCAGTTCGCCGCGCAGGATGCGGGCGAAGACGTTCTGCGGGTCATAGGGCGGCAGGCCGGAGACGGGCATGGCGGGCTCTCCTTCAGGACGGGTCGGGGATGGCCTCCATGGCAGCCCCGTGCGGGTCGGTCCAGGCCCGGGGCGCGCCATTCACCGTCAGCAGGAAGCGCCCGGCGGCGGGCGGGGGGCCGGGCGGGGCGAGGCCGGGCAGCACGCCCGGCGCCTCATTGGCGATCCAGACGTCGCAGAGGTCGCGCACATCGCGCATGAAGGCGGCGCGGTCGGCGGGGTCCGGCAGATAGGCCAGCACGGCGGTGTGGAAGATGACGCGGGTGGTGCCGGCGGGCGCCTCGGCGGCCAGCGCCGCCAGGTCCCGCCGCAGGTCGCCCGCCACCAGGCGGGGCGGGTCCGCGGCCGCCAGCGCCAGGGCGGTGTCCAGCCTTTCGGCCCGGCCCCGCTGCTCCGGCCAGACCAGCGTTCGCAGCCAGGCGGCATCCTCGGGCGAGGCGGGGTCGAGCGGGTTCAGGTCAAGCCCCGCGCGCCAGGCGATGCGCGGCAGCGCCACGGGCGGCGCCATGCCCTGCAGCGCGCAGGGCAGCACGGGCGGCCCCGCGCCCAGCCTGGCCCCGCCATAGTCGTAGCCATAGCGGTCCGGCAGCAGGCAGAGCCCGGCCGAGGCGCCCACCTCGATCAGCGAGAGCGGCTGCGGCAGCGCGGCCAGGAAGGGCAGCAGCACGGCGCAGCGCCCCGGTTCATTGGTCTGGGTGGTGCGGGCCAGCATCGCGGCCCGCTGCGGGGCGGGTGCCGCCAGCAGCGCGGCGCGAAAGGCATCCCATCCCGCCGGCACGCCATGCAGGTGCCGGAAGGCGGCGAAGAGCAGGTTCGGTTGGCGCCGCGGCTCCGGCAGGGTGTCGAGGAAGGCCAGGATGTCCGCATCCCCGGCCACGCCCAGCGCCAGCGCCTCATAGAGCGGCGAGCGCCCGGCCGCCTCGCCCACGGCGAAGCGGCGGTAGCGCGCCGCCGTGCCGCTCACGGCAGCTTCGTGGTCTGCGCGATGGCCAGCAGCGCCTTGGGCCGGGGGCGGGAGGCCTTTTCGACGATGCCTGAGATGCCCTCGCGCCGGCGCAGCTCGGACCACACCTCGTCGGGGCGGATGCCAGCATCCACCAGCAGCAGCATGAGGTGGTAGAGCAGATCCGCGCTCTCGCTCACGATGGCGGAGTTGTTATGGGCCACGGCCTCGATGACCAGCTCCACCGCCTCCTCGCCCAGCTTCTGCGCCACCTTGGGCGTGCCGCGCGCCAGCAGCCGGGCGGAGTGGGACAGCGTGCTGTCGCCCGAGACGCGGCGGCTCTCGATGGTGGCCCAGAGCCGGTCCAGCACCCGCGCATCGCCATCTTCGGGCGGGGTGTAGGTGACCAGATGCGCGCGCTCGGCCGCCAGCACGGCCTTGGACAGGCGGGTCTTCTTGGCCGGCACGTCCTTGGGCAGGGGCAGCTTCGCCTTGGGCTTCGTCTTTGCCTTCACCTTGGGCGCGGCCTTGGGCTTCACGGACTTCGCCATCACGCCATCTCCCGCAGGCGGCGCACGGGCCAGCCCGCGGCCTCCAGCGCATCCTTCGCTTCGCTGATCTTATAGACGCCATCATGGAAGACGCTGGCGGCCAGCAGGCCGGTGGCCCCCGCCGCCGCACCTTCCGCGAAATGGCTTAAGGAACCCACACCGCCCGAGGCCACCACCGGCACCCGCACCCGCGACGTGACCTGGCGCAGCAATTCCACGTCGAAGCCCTGCTTGGTGCCGTCGCGGTCCATGGAGGTCAAAAGAATTTCACCCGCGCCGAGTTGCGCCATGCGCTCGGCCCAGGAAACGGCGTCAATGCCCGTCTCGCGCCGGCCGCCATGGGTGAAGACCTCCCAGCGGCCGTCCGCCACGCGCTTCGCATCCACCGCGACCACGATGCACTGGCTGCCGAAGGCCTCGGCGGCGCGGCGCACCAGCTCGGGCTCGGCCACGGCGGCGGAGTTGATGCTGGCCTTGTCCGCGCCGGCCAGCAGCAGGCGGCGGATATCCTCCACGCTGCGGACGCCCCCGCCCACGGTGAGGGGAATGAACACCTCGGCCGCCGTGCGCAAGACCACGTCCAGCATGGTGTCGCGGTTCTCATGCGTGGCGCCGATGTCGAGGAAGGTGACCTCGTCCGCCCCCTGCGCGTCATAGGCGCGGGCCTGCTCGACGGGATCACCCGCGTCGCGCAGCGAGACGAAGTTCACGCCCTTCACGACGCGGCCTTCCTTGACGTCCAGGCAGGGGATGATGCGCAGCGCGAGCACGATGGATGAATGTCCCGGTCATCCAGGGCGCCGGATCACCCTGGGGCGAGGTGAATGTTTTCTTTTCGGCCCCCGGTCAAGCGATGGTTTCGAAAGCGCCGTGTTCAGGCCCGCCTGGCCTCGAAATAGGTCTTGCCGCCGCGCGCGAAGCCTGCCGCCTCGTAGAAATGCAGGGTTTCCTCGCGCCGGGAGCCGGTGGCCAGCATCACCTTGTAGCTGCCCGCGGCCCAGGCGATGTCCAGCGCATGGCGCAGCACCGCCCGCCCCAGCCCCTGGCGACGATGCGCCGGGTGGGTGACGACGTTCTCGATCACGCCGAAGGGCCGTGCGCCGCGCGTCAGGTTGGGAATGAGCGAGAGGACGCAGCCCGCCACCAGCGCTCCCCCGGCCTCCGCCACCACGGGGTGCATCAGGGGTGAGGCCAGCAGCGCCGTCCAGGCGGCGGAGGCGGCCTCCGCCGGGGGCGGCGCCTCATCGGGATGGAGGTGGCGATAGAGCGCCAGCAGGGAAGCGAGGTCATCCGGCCCCGCGCGGCGGATCACGCCGCCGCCAGCTCGAGCGCCGGCCCCGCCTCGATCCGCCCCTCATAGAGCGAACGACCCAGGATGGCGCCCGCGATGCCATCCTCTTCCGCGGCCTTCAGCGCCCGCACATCCTCGATGGAGGCCACGCCGCCCGAGGCGATGACGGGCGTCTCCAGCGCCCGCGCCAGCGCCCGCGTGGCGTCGAGGTTCACGCCGGACAGCATGCCGTCCCGGTCAATGTCCGTGTAGATGATGGCCGCCGCCCCGGCATCCTCCAGGTGCAGCGCCAGGTCGCGCGCGGAGAGGGTGCTGGTCTCGGCCCAGCCCTCGGTCGCCACCATGCCGCCGCGCGCATCGATGCCCACGGCGACGCGCCCCGGGAAGGCGCGGCAGGCCTCGCGCACCAAAGCGGGGTTCTTCACGGCGACCGAGCCCAGGATCACGCGCGTGACGCCGCCCGCCAGCCAAGCCTCGATGGTGGGCATGTTGCGGATGCCGCCGCCCAGCTGCAGGGGCATGCCGGGGGCGGCGGCCAGGATGCGCGCCACCGCCTCGGCATTGGCGGGCTTGCCCGCGAAGGCGCCGTCGAGGTCCACCACATGCAGCCAGCGGAAGCCCTGGTCCATGAAGGCGCGGGCCTGCACGCCGGGGTCGGCGGCATAGACGGTGGCCTCGTTCATGTCGCCGCGCTTGAGGCGCACCACCTCGCCGCCCTTGAGGTCAATGGCCGGGTAGAGGGTGAAGCTGCTCATGCGATATGTCCCAGCGCGGCCGCGGTGCTGCGCCCGCCCGGCACTTCGAGGATGCGGTAGTAGTAATAGCCCGGAATGGTCTGCCCATGGGCCCGCGCATAGGCCGGATGTGTGCCCCAGCGCGTGTAGCCCAGCCCCTCGAACAGCGCGATGGCGCTTTCCTGGGTGGCCCGGACATCGAGGTTGATGACGCGCAAACCGAGCGTCGCCGCCCGCTGCTCCACCCGCCGCACCAGCATCCGCGCCAGGCCGAAGCCGCGCGCATAGGGGGCGATGAAGGCGTGGGCCAGCTGCGCGGTGAAGGCCTGCGCCTCGTTGTGCCGCGGCGGGCGGATGAGCTGGGCGCTGCCCACCACCTCGCCATCCAGCCGGGCGACGAAGAATTCCCGGTCTGGGATGAGCAGGATGCCACCGAAATGGCGTTCCAGGGAGGACCGGCTCTGCGCCTCCAGCCAGCCGAAGCCGCCGCCATCCACGATGGCCGCGTTGGTGGCGTCGCAGAGGTCCGCCATGTCGTGCGGCTCCAGCACCTCCACCCGCTCGACGCTCATCTCGCGCACGGCACTCATGGCGACCAGTTCAGGAAGTTGGACAGCATCCGCAGCCCCACCGGGCCGCTCTTCTCCACGTGGAACTGCGTGCCGACGATGTTGTCGCGGCCGAGGATGGCCGGCACCGGCCCGCCATAATCGGTGGTGGCGAGAAGCTGCGCCGGCTCGGCACCCTGCCAGGCGTAGGAATGCACGAAATAGGCGCGGTCGCCGGGCTCGATGCCCTCCAGGAAGGGATGGATGCCGGGCGTGAAGTCCAGCCCGTTCCAGCCCATCTGCGGCAGGGGCAGCGGGGCGCCATCGGGGGCGCGCGGGTCCATCGCCGCCACCTCGCCCGGCAGCCAGGCCAGGCCGGGGGTGGTGCCATGCTCCAGCCCGCGCTCGGCCAGCAATTGCAGGCCGACACAGACGCCCAGGAAGGGCGTGCCGCGCCGCAGCACATGTTCGTAGAGCGCGCTGACCATGCCCTCCAGCGCGTCCAGCCCCGCGCGGCAGGCGGCGAAGGCGCCCTGGCCGGGCAGCACGATGGCATCGGCCCCGCGCAGCGCCGCGGCCTCCTGCACCAGCACCACCTGCATGGGGGCATCGGCCGCGCGTTCGAGCGCCCGCCGCACCGAGGCGAGGTTGCCCGAGCCCGGGTCTATCAGCGCCACGGTCTTCATGCGGCCTCCCCGGCGAAGAGCCGCGCGAGGCGCGGTTCGGCGTGGAGCAGGCGGAAGGTCGCGCCCTCCTCATCCCGTCCCGCCACCACATGCACGAGCTTCCAGCCGCGCCGCGCCAGCGTCCAGCGCCGCGCATCCTGCCCGTGCAGGCACAGCGCCATGTGTAGCGCCGCCACCACGGCGATGTCCCAGGGCGCGGGCAGCAGCGAGGCGCCCAGCACCACGGCGAGCGAGGCCAGCCCCAGCGCCCAGCAGCCATGCCGCAGCAGCCAGAGGGGGCCGAAGATCAAGGCCCAGAAGGACCAGCCCTCGCGCAGCAGCAAGGGTGCCTTGCCCGGCTTGGCGGTGCTGGGGACGGAGCCGGCGGCGGCCCCAGGCGGAAGATGAACGGTCCAGACGCGCATCACCCCTCCAGCGAGCCCTTGGTGGAAGGGATGGCGGCGGGCGCGCGCGGATCCGTCTCGACGGCCATGCGAAGGGCGCGGGCGAAGGCCTTGAAGCAGGCCTCCGCCACATGGTGCGCGTTGGTGCCGGCCTTCTGGGTGATGTGGACCGTCAGGCCCGCATTCATCACCAGGGCGCGGAAGAATTCCTCGAAGAGTTCCGTGTCCATCGCGCCCACCTTGTCGCGCGCGAAGGTGACGCTCCAGGCGAGGAATGGCCGGCCCGAGATATCAATGGCGCATTCGGCCAGCGCCTCGTCCATCGGCACCAGGGCATGGCCGAAGCGGCGGATGCCGCGCTTGTCACCCAGCGCCTGCCGGATGGCCTGGCCCAGGACGATGCCGCAATCCTCGGTGGTGTGGTGGAAATCAATGTGCAGGTCGCCATCGGCCTGCAGCGTCAGGTCCAGCAGGCCATGGCGCGCCAACGCCACCAGCATGTGGTCCAGGAAGCCCACGCCGGTGGTGATCTCGGCCTGCCCCTGCCCGTCCAGCACCAGACTGGCGCGGATGTCGGTCTCGGAGGTGCGGCGGGCGATCTCGGCGCGGCGCGGGGCGGAGGTGGCGTCCATGGGCGCCCGTGTAATCCCGCCGGCCCCGGAAGGCCAGCGGTGCATGGCGCCTGGAATCCTGCTATCCACCAGGGATGAAGCGCATCCTCGTCACGGGGGCCTCCGGTTTCGTGGGCCGCCACCTGCTGCCCGTGCTGCGGGCCTGCTTTCCGGCGGCCCGGCTGCTGGGGGCGCGGCATGGCGCGGCCCTCTCCGGCTGGGACGAGGCGGTGGACCTGCCCCTCGAGGACTCGGCCGCGCTGCGGTCGGCGCTGACCGCCCTGCGGCCGGAGGGGCTGGTGCATCTGGCGGCCCTCTCCTCCGTGGGAGGTTCCTTCCAGGACCCGCTGGCGGTGTGGGAGGTCAATCTCGGCCACACGCTGCGGCTGGCCGAGGCGGTGCGCGTGGCCCTGCCGGAATGCCGCTGCGTCTTCGCGTCCACGGCCGAGGTCTATGGCCTCTCCTTCCAGGGCGGATTGCCGCTGGACGAGGACGCGCCGATGCGCCCGGCCAACCCCTATGCCGCATCCAAGGCGGCCGCGGACCTGGCGGTGGGAGAGGCCGCGCTGCGGGGCCTGCGTGCCTTGCGCCTGCGTCCCTTCAACCACAGCGGGCCGGGCCAGGCGCCGGCCTTCGTCCTGCCCGCCTTCGCCCGCCAGGTGGCGCGCATCGAGGCCGGCTTGCAGCCCCCCGTCATGGAGGTGGGCGCCCTGGACCGCTGGCGGGACATGCTGGACGTGCGCGACGTCTGCCGCGCCTATGCCCTGGCGCTGGACCGGTTCGACGCCCTGCCGAACGGGGCGGCCTTCAACCTCGCCACCGGCCACCCCCAGCGCATCGCGGATTTGCTGGAGGCGCTGCGGGCGCGGGCCACGCGCCCCATCGAGATCCGCACCAGCCCCGGCCTGCTGCGCCCCACCGACGTGCCCAGCGCCAGCGGCAACCCCCGCGCGGCGCGGGACCTGCTGGGCTGGGCGCCGGAATTCGCCATCGAGCAGACGCTGGAATCCGTCCTGGCGGATTGGCGCGCGCGGGCGCCGCAGGAGGCGTAGCTTGTCGCTGCCGCGCCTTCCCGTTCATATGCGCGCATGACCATAGACGCGCTGGCGCCCGGTTATCTCTGGGTGAAATCCCTGCACCTGATGGCCGTGATGGCCTGGATGGCGGGGCTGTTCTACCTGCCGCGCCTCTACGTCTATCACTCCGAGATCGAGCCCGGCGCGGGGCGGGAGCATGAGCGCTTCAAGAAGATGGAACGCCTGCTGCTGCGCGCCATCATGAACCCCGCCATGATCGCGACCTGGCTGTTCGGCGTCATCCTGGTGCTGACGCCCGGCGCCGTCTCCTGGACCGAGGGCTGGTGGCACCTGAAGCTGGCCTCGGTGCTGGCGATGACCTGGTTCCACATGTACCTGGCCAAGCACCGCAAGGCCTTCGAGCGCGACGAGCGCCTGTTCCCCCAGCGCCACTGGCGCATCATGAACGAGGTGCCGACCGTGCTGATGATCGTCATCGTCCTCATGGTGATCGTGAAGCCGTTTTGATCGGCCTTGTTGACGGGCGGCGCGGCCGCCCCTAACTGTCAAGTCACCGGCGCGCCCGCGAGGCCCCCGGCCCTTCCTCCGCGCAGATGTCTCCCCCGCCGGCCCGGCCGGACCCCGCCCCCGAGAGGCGTCGCGCCAACACCCGCGGAACACGTCCCCGCCATGCATCTTTCCGAACTCAAGGCCAAGACGCCGCCCGAACTCCTCGCCTTCGCTGAGGAAGTCCAGGTCGAGAACGCCTCCTCCCTGCGCAAGCAGGACATGATGTTCGCCATCCTCAAGACCCTGGCGGACAATGACCAGGCGATCTACGGCGAGGGCACGCTGGAAATCCTGCCCGACGGCTTCGGATACCTGCGCAGCCCGCAGGCCAACTTCCTGCCTGGCCCGGATGACATCTACGTCTCCCCCGCCCAGGTGCGCCGCTTCGGCCTGCGCACGGGCGATACGGTGGAAGGCCAGATCCGGGCCCCCAAGGATGGCGAACGCTATTTCGCCATGCTGAAGATCAATTCGGTGAATTTCGAACCGCCCGAGGCGCTGCGCCACCGGATCAACTTCGACAACCTCACCCCCCTCTACCCCACCCGGCGCCTGCAAATGGAAAACGCCGAGATGGAGGCGGACCCCAAGAACAAGGGCCCGATGAAGGACATGACGCACCGCGTCATTGACCTCATCTCGCCCATCGGCATGGGCCAGCGCGCCCTGATCGTCGCCCCGCCGCGCACCGGCAAGACGATGATGCTGCAGACCATCGCCAAGTCCATCACGGCCAACAACCCCGAGGTCTTCCTCATGGTGCTGCTCATTGACGAGCGGCCGGAGGAAGTGACCGACATGGCCCGCACCGTGCGCGGCGAGGTGGTGGCCAGCACCTTCGACGAACCGGCCACCCGCCACGTGCAGGTGACGGAAATGGTGCTGGAGAAGGCCAAGCGCCTGGTCGAGCACAAGCGCGACGTGGTCATCCTGCTGGATTCGATCACCCGCCTGGGCCGCGCCTACAACAGCGTCGTGCCCTCCTCGGGCAAGGTGCTGACGGGCGGCGTGGACGCCAACGCGCTGCAACGCCCCAAGCGCTTCTTTGGTGCCGCGCGCAACATCGAGGAAGGCGGTTCGCTGACCATCATCGCCACCGCGCTGATCGACACCGGCAGCCGTATGGACGAGGTGATCTTCGAGGAGTTCAAGGGCACCGGTAACAGCGAAATCGTGCTGGACCGCAAGCTCTCCGACAAGCGCGTCTTCCCCGCCATCGACATCACCAAGTCCGGCACCCGCAAGGAAGAGCTGCTGGTGGACCGCGGCACGCTGGCCAAGATGTGGGTGCTGCGCCGTATCCTGAACCCCATGGGCACGCAGGACGCGATGGAGTTCCTGCAGGACAAGCTGAAGTACAGCAAGACCAACCAGGACTTCTTCGACGCGATGAATACCTGATTTTTGCCCTCAGGCGCCGGGCGCGGCCTCCGGCCGCTTGGCTTTCGCCGCGCGGCTGTGCTGCTTGCCAGGCGGTTACGCGGGCGGCGCCGGCCGCTGTGCGGCCGGATGCTCGGATGTTTCGCCCTCACACGCCGGGCGCGCGCGTCACGCCGGAGGCGTGCCTGCCGCACGGCGCGCATGGCTTTCGCCGCGCGGCTGTGGCGCCTGTCGCGCGGTTGCATGGGCGGCGCCCGCCGCGTCGCGACCGCATTCGCCCTCAAGCGCCAGGCTTGCCTCTTCCCCGCAACCAACCCAACCCCAGATGGTTGAATGCTGGCGGCAAAGTGACGACCGCCCCCATTTTCCCGCCGCCTTCCTGGTGCAACCAGAGCGGGAAGACGTTGAACAAGGAGTGACGCCATGACCCGTCAATTCACCCTGGCCGCCGCCCTGGTGGCCGCCCTGGCCACCGCCGGGTGCACCAACCCCTACAGCGAAGGCCAGCGCGCCGCAGGTGGCGGCCTGATCGGCGCCGGCGCCGGCGCCCTGCTGGGCGGCATGGCCGGCGGCGGCAGCGGTGCCGCCATCGGCGCCATCACGGGCGGTGCGGTCGGCGCCGCCACGGGCGTCATCACCACGCCGCAGCGCCCGCGCCGCGGCTACTACCGGTGAATCAACGGCGCGTTCGTGGTAGGCTGCCTCGGTCACACCAGAGGAGCCGCCACGAATGCGCCGCCTTGCCCTGCCCCTTGCCCTCGCCGCCGCGCTCGCCGCGGGCGGCTGCACCAATCCCAATGATCCCGGGCAGCGCGCCGCGGGCGGCGGCCTGATCGGGGCTGGCGCCGGCGCACTGCTGGGCGGGATGATCGGCGGTGGCCGCGGCGCCGCCATCGGCGCCATCACCGGGGGCGCGGTGGGCGTGGCCACGGGCGTGGTCACCACGCCCCAGGCCCCGCCCCCTCCCTATTACGGCCGCCCGGAGCCCGAGCTGAAATAGTCGGCCGCCGGCTCCGCCCCCGCACCGGGGTGGGCCAACATGCCGGGCCGCCAGGTCCGGGGGCGGGGTGCCGCCCCCGGGCCTGTCATGGCGTCAGGCCGCCATGCCGCGCAGCACGTAGTGGAGGATGCCGCCATTGCGGTAGTATTCCACCTCATCGGCCGTATCCACGCGGCACTGCACCTCGGTCTTCACCTGGCTGCCGTCGGCGCGGGTAATGATGATGGGCATCATCATCCGGGGCTTGAGTTCCTCGACGCCCAGGATGTCCACCGTCTCGTCGCCGGTCAGGCCCAGGGTCTGGCGGTTCTCGCCTTCCTTGAACACCAGCGGCAGCACGCCCATGCCCACCAGGTTCGAGCGATGGATGCGCTCGAAGCTCTCGGCGATCACGGCCTTCACGCCCAGCAGGAAGGTGCCCTTGGCCGCCCAGTCGCGCGAGGAACCCGTGCCGTATTCCTTGCCGCCGAACACCACCAGCGGCACGCCCTCATTCTTGTAGCGCATGGCGACGTCATAGATCGGCGCCGTCTCGCCCGAGGGGTAGTGCTTGGAGATGCCGCCCTCGATGCCCGGCACCATCTCGTTCTTGATGCGGATATTGGCGAAGGTGCCCCGCATCATGACCTGGTGGTTGCCGCGGCGGGCGCCGTAGCTGTTGAAATCCGCCTGACGGACCTGATGCTCCATCAGGTACTCGCCGGCCGGGCTCACCTTGCGGATGTTGCCGGCGGGCGAGATGTGGTCCGTCGTGATGCTGTCGCCCAGCAGGCCCAGGATGCGCGCGCCCTTCACGGAGGCGAGCGGCTTCACCTCCATGGTCATGCCCTCGAAATAGGGCGGGTTCTGCACATAGGTGGAGCCGGAGTTCCAGCGGTAGGTGTCGCTGCCCGCATCCACCTTGATGGCGCGCCACTGGGTCGTGCCGTTGAACACGTCCTTGTAGCGGTCCATGAACATCTGCCGCGTCAGCACGGAGTGGACGATGCCCTCGACCTCCTCCTGGCTCGGCCAGATGTCGGCCAGCATCACGGGCTTGCCGTCGCTGCCGGTGCCGATCGGCTCCTTCGTCAGGTCGAGCTTCACGCTGCCGGCCAGCGAATAGGCCACCACCAGCGGGGGCGAGGCCAGGTAGTTCGCGCGGACATTGGCGTGGACCCGGCCCTCGAAGTTGCGGTTGCCCGAGAGCACGCCGGCCA
This sequence comes from Roseococcus thiosulfatophilus, assembly GCF_017311575.1. Lineage (GTDB taxonomy): Bacteria > Pseudomonadota > Alphaproteobacteria > Acetobacterales > Acetobacteraceae > Roseococcus > Roseococcus thiosulfatophilus. The sequence continues at coordinate 3,270 of NZ_JAFFQY010000021.1, read as the reverse complement.
CGACCAGCTTGTTGCCCTCGATGGCGTCCACCATCGCGTCCGGCAGCGGGCCGGAGTTGCCGATGCAGGTGGTGCAGCCATAGCCGACCGTCTGGAAGCCCATGGCGTCCAGATCCTCGGTCAGGCCGGAGGCGTTCAGGTAGTCCGTCACCACCTGGGAGCCCGGCGCCAGCGAGGTCTTCACCCAGGCCTTCGGCCGCAGCCCCTTCGCCCGCGCCTTGCGCGCGACGAGGCCCGCCGCCACCAGCACATAGGGGTTGGAGGTGTTGGTGCAGGAAGTGATGGCCGCGATCACGACATCGCCATGGCCGAGGTCGAAATTGGACCCCTCCACCGGCACGCGCTTGTTCGCCTCATCCCCCGGCACGCCCATATTGCCGGCGGCCAGATCCTTGGCGAAGGAGGACGCCACTGAACCCAGGGCCACGCGGTCCTGCGGGCGCTTCGGGCCGGCGAGCGAGGGCTCGACCGTGCCGAGATCCAGCTCCAGCGTGTCGGTGAAGACCGGGTCGGGCGAGGTCTCGTCGCGCCACATGCCCTGGGCCTTGCAGTATTCGCGCACCAGGTTCACGCGGTGCTCGTCGCGGCCGGAGAGCTTCAGGTAGCCCAGCGTGATCTCGTCCACCGGGAAGAAGCCGCAGGTGGCGCCGTATTCCGGGGCCATGTTGGCGATGGTCGCGCGGTCGGCCAGCGGCATGTTGCCAAGGCCGGGGCCGAAGAACTCGACGAACTTGCCGACCACGCCCTTCTTGCGGAGCATCTGCGTGACGGTCAGCACCATGTCGGTGGCGGTGACGCCTTCCTTCAGCTTGCCGGTCAGCTTGAAGCCGATCACGTCTGGGATCAGCATGGCGATGGGCTGGCCGAGCATGGCGGCCTCGGCCTCGATGCCGCCCACGCCCCAGCCCAGCACGCCCAACCCGTTGATCATGGTGGTGTGGCTGTCGGTGCCGTAGCAGCTGTCGGGGTAGACATAGGTGTCGCCCGCATCGGTCGCGGTCCAGACCACCTGGCCCAGGTATTCCAGGTTCACCTGGTGGCAGATGCCCGCGCCCGGCGGCACCACGCGGAAATTGTTGAACGCCTCCTGGCCCCAGCGCAGGAACTCGTAGCGTTCGCCATTGCGCTCGAACTCGATGTCCACGTTCTTCTGCAGGGCATTGGCCGTGCCGGAGACGTCCACCATGACCGAGTGGTCAATGACGAGGTCCACGGGAACCAGCGGGTTCACCTTGCGCGGATCGCCGCCCAGCTTGGCCAGCGCGTCGCGCATCGCGGCGAGGTCCACCACCGCGGGCACGCCCGTGAAGTCCTGCAGCAGGATGCGGGCGGGGCGGAAGGGCACTTCCTTGGTGGAGCTGCCGCCATTGGCCAGCCAGCCGGCGAGGGACTTCGCGTCCTCCACCGTGTAGGAGCGGCCATTCTCGAAGCGCAGGATGTTCTCCAGCAGCACCTTCAGAGAATAGGGCAGGCGCGCGATGTCGCCGATCTTGGCCGCCGCTTCCGGCAGGCTGAAATACTTGTAGGTCTTGCCATCCACCCGGAGTTCGCGTCCGGTCTGGAGGCTGTCATGCCCGATCATGCGCATTGGCCAGCTTCCCCAACAACTCTTGCGCCGCGCGTTTAAGCATGGCCTTCTGCGCGGGTCCATGGAGGCGGCCCTGTTCACCGCGCAAGATTTGGCCTGCTGGCGCGCGGAACGCCTCGTTTTCGCGGAAATCTCCTTCACGCTGGCGCCTGGCGAGGCGCTTTTGCTGACCGGTGCCAACGGCGCGGGCAAATCCACCCTGCTGCGCGTGCTGGCGGGCCTGCTGCCCGCGGCCGAGGGCAAGCTGCTGTGGAACAACGAGGACGCCCTGGCCGACCGCGTCACCCATGGCGCCCGGCTGCGCTACCTGGGCCACCAGGACGCGCTGAAGCCGGCACTGAGCGCGGCCGAGAACCTGGCCTTCTACGCACGACTGCATGGCGGGGACGTGCCCGCCGCGCTGGCGGCGCTGGATTTGCTGCCGCTGGCCGACCTGCCGGCGCGGGTCTTGTCCTCCGGCCAGAAGCGGCGGCTCGCCTTGGCGCGGCTGGCGCTGGCGCCCTGCGGGCTGTGGCTGCTCGATGAGCCGACGGTGGGGCTGGATACGGATTCCGTGGCGCGGCTGGGGCCGCTGCTGGCGGCGCACCGGGCGCGGGGGGGCATGGTGATCGCGGCCACCCACCTGCCCCTGCCCCTGCCGGATGCGCGGGAGCTGCGGCTGTGAGGGCTCTCGTCGGCCGCGAATTGCGCCTGGCCTTGCGGCACCCGGCCGACACGCTTTCGGCCGTGCTGTTCTTCGTGCTGGTGGCCGCGCTTTTCCCGTTTGGCGTGGGGCCCTCGCCCGAATTGCTGGCGCGGCTGGCGCCGGGGGCCTTGCTGGCCTCGGCCCTGCTGGCGGCGCTGCTGCCCCTGGACCGGCTCTTCGGGGCGGAGGCGGAGGATGGCTCGCTGGACCAGCTCCTGCTCTCCGGCCTGCACCCGGCCGCCATCGCGGCAGCCAAGGCGCTGGGGCATTGGTGCACCACCGGCATTCCCCTGGTGCTGGCGACGCCCGTGGCGGCCGCCTTCCTCAACCTGCCCATCGAGGCCTGGGGGGTGGCGATGCTGTCCCTGGGTCTCGCCTCGGCCATCCTGTCGGTCTTCGGCGCGGCGGGGGCGGCGCTGACGCTGGGCGCGCGGCGGGGCGGGGTGCTGCTGCCGCTGCTGGTGCTTCCCTTGGCCATCCCCGCCGTGATCTTCGGCGCGGCCGCCATCGAGGCGGCGGCGAGCGGGCTGGAGGCCAGGCCCTACCTGCTGCTGGAGGCCGCGATCCTGGCGCTGGCGGCCCCGCTGGCGCCCCTGGCGGCGGGGGCGGCGCTGCGCGGGGATTGAGCGGAGCCCTTGAGCGAGGCCTTCTTGCGAAGGGGGCGCGCCGCGCGTATGGAGGGCGCCCAGCGGGACAGGTGGCCGAGCGGTCGAAGGCGCGCGCCTGGAAAGTGCGTATAGGTCAAAAGCCTATCGTGGGTTCGAATCCCACCCTGTCCGCCAGTTTCCTTGGGCGTCCCGCTCTCCGGTTGGCCGGGCACGGCTCTGAGTGGCAGGTTTCCTGGGGTTTGCGGGGCAGACCTGTTGACCGGCCTGGGGCGGCGACGGCAGGAAATCGCTCTCCGGAGGCCATTTCTCTCCCCACCTCCTGACTTGGCCGATTTAGTACGGACCTCAAGAACCCCGGTAAGAGGCCGTTTTCAGCGCGGCCGACACTT
>NZ_JAFFQY010000020.1 GCF_017311575.1 Roseococcus thiosulfatophilus | reverse complement strand
TGCACCACGCAGCTCGCGGAGTTCGGCGCCGAGGTGTTCAAGCTGGAACTGCCGGTGGTGGGCGACCCCTTGCGGAAATTCGGCAGCGTGACCGAGTGCGGCGAGACGCTGCCCTGGCTCTCCGAATGCCGGAACAAGAAATCCGCCACGCTGGACCTCCGCAAGCCCGAGGGCGCGGAACTGCTCAAGCGCATGGTGCGCGACGCCGATGTGCTGGTGGAGAACTTCCAGCCCGGCACCATGGAGAAATGGGGCCTGGGCTGGGAGGTGCTGCGCGAGGTGAACCCGCGCCTCATCATGGTGCGCATCTCGGGCTTCGGGCAGACGGGGCCCTATCGGGCGCGGCCGGGTTTCGGGCGCATCGGCAATGCCTTCGGGGGCCTGTCCTTCCTGGCGGGCTATCCGGACCGGCCGCCGGTCACGCCGGGTTCAGCCACCATTCCGGACTACCTGGCGGGCCTCTATGGCGCGCTGGGCACGCTGCTGGCCATGCAGGCGCGGGAGAAGACGGGGCGCGGGCAGGTCGTGGATATCGGCCTCTACGAGCCCATCTTCCGGATATTGGATGAGCTGGCGCCCTCCTATCAGCTCAATGGCTATATCCGGCAGCGCATGGGGCCCGGCACCGTGAACGTGGTGCCGCACAGCCACTACCCGACGAAGGATGGCCGCTGGATCGCCATCGCCTGCACCTCCGACAAGATTTTCGCCCGGCTGGCGGAGGCGATGGGCGTGCCTGAATACGCCGCAGGCGGAAAATGGGAGACGCTGGCCCAGCGCGAGGCGGAGCGCGCGATCGTGGACGAGTATGTCTCCGACTGGACGCGCGGCATGACGCGCGAGGAGGTCATCGCCACCTGCAACAGCTTCGAGGTGCCCTGCGGCCCGGTCTACGCCATTGATGAGATCTTCGAGGACCCGCAGTACAAGGCACGCGGAAACATCAAGTGGATGAAGGACCCGCGCGTGGGCGAGCTCGCCATCCCGAACCTGGTGCCTCGCCTCTCGGAGACGCCGGGGGAGGTGAAGTGGCTCGGCCCTTCCATGGGCGCGCACAATGACGAGGTCTATCGCGACTGGCTCGGCCTGGACGAGGCCGAGATCGAGCGGCTTTCGGCGCTGCGGGTGATCTGACGCCCAAGGCCAAGTTCAAGCTGGCGGCAACCCGTGCTGCCCTGCCACGTTCCCCCTTCGCAGCCCATGCGCGAGGGGAGGGACTGAGCATTGCCGATCGCCTATTGCGGCATCCCGGCCATTCCGGCCGATGTCTGGATGCGCTGGAACTTCGACCCCGCGGTGCTGCTGGCGCTCGGCCTTCTGGGCTTCGTCGCCCAGCGGGCGGGGGCGGCGCGCGCTGGCTGGGGCGCGGCGGCGGTGGGCTTCGTCATCTTCATCTCGCCCCTCTGCGCGCTGAGTGCCGCGCTGTTCTCGGCGCGCGTCGCGCACCACGCGCTGCTGGTGGCAGTGATGGCGCCGCTGCTGGCGCTAGCCTTCCCCGGGCGGAGGGCCTTGCCGCTGGCGCCGATCTTCGCCGTGCACATGCTCATCCTCTGGGCCTGGCATGTGCCGGCCTTCTACGCCTGGGCGCTGGAGACGGTGGCCGGCTACTGGTTCATGCAGGCGACCTTGCTGGCGAGTGCCATGCTGCTGTGGCGCGCCGCCCTGCGCCCGGGCGCCGAGGCCCATGGCATCGCGGCGCTGATCGGCACCGTGGCGCAGATGGGCATGCTGGGCGCCATCATCACCTTCGCGCCACGCCCCCTCTACTTCGCCCATTGGCTGACCACCGAGGCCTGGGGGCTGAGCGCGCTCGAGGACCAGCAGCTGGGCGGCCTCATCATGTGGGTGCCGGCGGTGCTGCCCTACCTGGCGGTGGCGGCCTGGCTGGGGCTGCGGCTGCTCGCCACCCCGCGCCCCGCCCGCTGAGGCGCCGCGCGTGCTGCTCTGGATCACGAAATACGTGCATGTCACGGCCATCAGCCTCTGGGCGGGGGGACTGATCGCCCTGCCCTTCCTGCTGCGCCAGACGGACGGGCTGCGCGGGCCCTCGCTGCACCGGCTGCACCGGATGGCGCGCATCTTCTACGTGGGTTGGCTATCGCCCGCCGCCTTCCTGGCGATCGCGAGCGGCACGCTGCTGATCTTCCTGCGCGAGACCTTCGTCGAGTGGTTCACGCTGAAGCTGGTCTTCGTCATGGTCCTGGCCGCGCTGCACGTGCGGATGGGCCTCATCATCCTCTGGGTCTTCGACCCGCGTGAGCGGCTGAGCCCCTGGGGCGCCCGGCTGCTGACCTCGGGCATCCTCGTCACCGTCTGCGCCATCCTGGCCGTGGTGCTGTGGAAACCCGCCCTGCCCTCCGAGGCCTGGGCGCCGGACCTCTTCCAGCCCGGCCGCCTCGGCGAGCTTTTTCCCCGCCTCACCGCTTGGGTGACACCATGACCCCGACGCCATGATCCAGCACCAGCTTGCCTCCATGCCAGCCGGCCACCGCCGTGAAGATCGCGGCCAGAACGGACAGCGCCAGCCCATGCGGCAGCACCGGCGCCTCGATCAGCCGCACGCCCCAGTTGGCGGCCATGATGGAGATCAGCGTCATGGCGGCGGTGGCATGCGTCCAGCTGGCGACGCGGATACGGATGCCCTTGACCAGCACCAGCTCCGCCGTGCCGGCGACGGCCGCCGCGATGCCGGTGATGAAGGCGAAGGCCGCGGCCCAGAGGCCGGTGCGGAGGAAGAATTCATCGCCCGTGATCCAGTAGAAGACGTCGCTGCCCAGCGTCGCGATCACCAGCGCGATGGGGAAATGCACCATCATGGCGTGGATGGGGTGGCCCACGAGTGCGACGACGGAGCCCGTTCCCTCGCGTTCGATGGCCTCCATCACGGGGCTCGTGGGCGGCGCGTCGCTGCGCTCTTCGCGGGGAATATCCGACATGGGGTTCCTTTCGTGGCGGCGCTGCCGCTGCTGGGCTGCGCGGGAGAGCTGTCGGTGCTTCAACCCGCGGGCCCCATCGCGGGTTCCATCGCCACCCTCTCATGGGCGATGATGATCGGCAGCCTTTTCCTGACGGCGCTGATGACGGCGATCTTCTTCTTCGTCGTGTGGTGGCCGCGGCGGGCGGCGCGCATCTCGGCGCGCGCCTGGATCATCGGCGGCGGGCTGATCCTGCCCGGCTTGGTGCTGCCGCCCTTGGTGGTCGCCGCCGTGGTGGTGGGTGAGCGGATGATGCCGCATGACCCCGTGCCGCGCATCGAGGCACATGCGCGGCAATTCTTCTGGACCTTCCGCTACCCCGACCATGGCGGCGCCGAGACGCGCGACCTGCTGCACCTGCCAGCCGGCCAGCCCGTGGACATCCACATCACCGCCGAGGATGTGATGCACGCCTTCTGGGTGCCACGCCTGGCGGGCAAGCTCGATGCCGTGCCGGGCCACACCAATGTGCTGCGCCTGCAGGCCGATACGCCGGGGCGGCTGGAGGGGCTCTGCGCCGAGTTCTGCGGCCTCGGCCACGCCCATATGCGCTTCGAGGTACGGGTGCACGCCCCGGACGAATTCGCGGCCGCCGTGGCGGCGGAGACCACGCCATGACCCAGGACCCCATCCGCCTGCACAAGGCGCTCTCGCGCATCTGGGCCACCGCACCCGGCTTCGGCCGCGCCTCGGCCGTGAACCACAGCATCGTGGGCATGCGCTTCATGGTCACGGCGGCCTTCTTCTTCGCCGTGGGCGGCATGCTGGCCATGTTGATCCGCGCGCAGCTGGCCACGCCGCAATCCGCCTTCATCGGGCCGGAGATCTACAACCAGATCTTCACGATGCACGGCACCATCATGATGTTCCTCTTCGCGATCCCGATGCTGGAGGGGCTCGCGATCTACATGCTGCCCAAGCTGCTGGGCGCGCGGGACCTCGCCTTCCCGCGCCTCTCGGCCTATGGCTACTGGTGCTACCTGTTCGGCGGCCTGATCCTGCTGGGCGCGCTGTTCGCGGGCGTGGCGCCCGACAGCGGCTGGTTCATGTACACGCCGCTCTCCTCCAGCACCTATTCGCCCGGCATCAACGCCGATGTCTGGCTGCTGGGCGTCACCTTCGTGGAGATCTCCGCGATGACGCTGGCGGTGGAGCTGGTGGTCTCCATCCTGAAGCTGCGCGCGCCGGGCATGACGCTCAGCCGCATGCCCATCTTCGCCTGGTACATCCTGGTGACGGCGCTGATGATGGTGGTGGGCTTCCCGCCGCTGATCCTGGGCTCGATCCTGCTGGAGATGGAACGGGCCTTCGACCTGCCCTTCTTCGACCCCAACCGCGGCGGCGACCCGCTGCTCTGGGCGCATCTGTTCTGGCTGTTCGGGCACCCGGAGGTGTACATCATCTTCCTGCCGGCCGCCGGCGCGCTCTCCACCATCATCCCGGTGTTCGCGCAGCGGCCGCTGGTGGGCTACAATGCCGTCGTCATCGCCATCATCGTGCTGGGCTTCCTCAGCTTCCTGATCTGGGCGCACCACATGTTCACGGTGGGCATCCCGCATCTGTCGCTGGCCTTCTTCTCCTTCGGCTCGGCGCTGGTGGCGGTGCCCACGGCGGTGCAGATCTTCGCCTGGCTGGGCACGCTGGCGCATGGGCGGCCGCGCTGGGACGTGCCCATGCTCTACATCGCGGGCTTCCTGGTCATCTTCGTGCTGGGGGGGCTGACGGGCGTCATGCTCGCCATCGTGCCCTTCAACTGGCAGGTGCATGACACGCATTTCGTGGTGGCGCATTTCCACTACGTGCTGGTGGGCGGCTTCGTCTTCCCGATGCTGGCGGCACTCTACTACTGGCTGCCGCAGGTGACGGGAAAGCTGCCCATGCATCGGCTCTCGGTGCCGGCCTTCTGGCTGCTGTTCATCGGGTTCAACCTCACCTTCCTGGTGATGCACTGGACGGGGCTGCTGGGCATGCCGCGCCGCGTCTACACCTTCTTCCCCGATGATGGCTGGACCTGGCTGAACCTGACCTCCTCCATCGGCGGCTTCCTGCTGACCATGGGCTTCGCGCTGGTGGCCATGGACGTCTTCCTGCAGCGCAAGCTGGGCAAGGCGTTCCGCCGCGACCCCTGGAATGCCGCCACGCTGGAATGGGCCATGCCGACGCCGGCGGCACCCTATGGCTTCGCCTCCCTGCCCCGCGTGGAGGTGCGGGCCGACCGCTTGGCCCCGCGCGAGATCGGGCCGGAACTGGCCGCCGGCCGCGGCTATCTCGGCCACGCCCGCAATGGCTGGCAGGAGACGCTGGGCGTGCACCGCACGACGGGCGAGCCGGACCAGATCATCATCCTGCCGCGCCCGACCTATGAGCCGCTTTATGCCGGCCTCTCGACGCTCACGGCGGTGCTGGCCATGCTGTTCCAGCTCTACTTCGTGGCGCTGGCGGCGGCGGTGGTCACGGCGGGGCTCTTCGTCTGGGGCGCGCGCGACGCGGGCCAGCGGCAGGACCATGGCCTGATGCCGGCCGGGCATGGGCTCGACCTTCCCCTGCACACCGAGGCGCCCGACCCCCCGCCTTTGCTGGCGCTGGCCTTCGCGCTGCTGGCGACGGGCACCATCCTGGCCTCACTCCTGTTCGGCGTGGTCTATCTCTGGCTAAACGCGCCCAACTGGCCGCCGCCGGAAGTGATGGCGCCGGGGCTGCTGCTGCCCGCGCTCATCGCGCTCGGCCTCGTCGCGGGGCCGGTGGGGGCGCGGCTGGCGCGCGGCAGCGTCTCTCGGGGCCACGCGCCCTGGCTGGGCCTGGCCGTGCAGGCGGTGGGCGGGGTCGCGGCCATGGCGCTGCTGGTGCTGCTGATCCAGGACGCCCTGCCCGACCCGCGCGCCCATGCCTATGCGGCCACCAGCTTCGCGCTGCTGGGCTATGCCTGGCTGCATGTGGGGATCGCGCTGCTCTTCGTGATCAGCAACGCGCAGCGATGGGCGGGGGGCTACATCTCGCCACGCCGGATGCTGGATTTGCGGCTGACGCGGCTGTGGCAGGACTATGTGGCGGCGGCGGGGCTTGTTTCGCTGGCCGTGGCCATGGGGCTGCCGGCGCTGCTGTGATCGGGCCACCAGCCCTGCGCGTCTCGGCGCAGGGCGGGGGTCTCGAAGACCGAGACCACGGGGATTTCGGCGGGCCAGGACGGCGCCCAGCGCCGCGTCTGCACCATGGCGACGCAGAGCCCCACCGGCACCACGCCCGCCTTCGCCAGGAGCCCGAGCCCCGCCTGGGCGGAGGCGCCGCTGCTGACCACGTCATCCACCAGCAGCACACGCTTCCCACGCAGCCGGTCCAGCATCAGCGGGTCCAGCCAGAGGCGGCGTTCGCCGGTGGTGGTGATGGAGTGGATGGTGACGCTCAACGCCTCGTCATACCAGCGCTTGCGCGAATAGCCGGCGGCGACCCAGTTCGGGTGGCCCAGCGCCTCGGCCACCACGGGGGCGAAGACGTGGCCCAGCGTGGGCAGGCCCAGCACCGCCTCGGCGCCGAGTGGCCGCGCCGCCTCGGCCATCCAGGTGGAAAGCGCGCGGATCACGGGAAAGCTCGCCTGGGTGGCGATCAGCCCCGCCACGCCGATGTCGCGGATGGGAAGGTGCAGCCAGCGCCCATCCGGCATGCGCGCCGGGTAGCGCGCGGTGAAGGGCGGGCCGGGCTCCGGCGCCGCGTCGAATTCCTGCCAGAAGTCCAGCTTTATTCGGCCGCCTGCTGGGGCGCGGTGGCGCCGTGCTTCGCACCCTTCTTCGGCTCATGCGCCATGTCCTTCATCGCCTCCTGCACATGGCGGGAGAAGACGAATTCGGCCGGGCGCTGGTTCGAGAGGTCGATCTCCGGCGCCATCGGCCCCTCGGTGCGCGGGCCGCGCAGCTGGGCGGCGACGGCCTTCCAGGGCTTGGTGATGGCGTCCAGCGCGGCCGTCGCCTCGAAGCCCGAATGCACCATGCAGTCGGCGCATTTCTCGTAGTTGCCGACGCCGTACTTGTCCCAGTCGGTGCTGTCCATCAGCTCGGCGAACGTCTTGGCGTAGCCCTCGCCCAGCAGGTAGCAGGGGCGCTGCCAGCCGAAGATGTTGCGCGTGGGGTTGCCCCAGGGCGTGCACTTGTAGGACTGGTTGCCGGCCAGGAAATCGAGGAACAGGGGCGAGTTGCCCATCCGCCAGCCTTTCCCCTTGCCGCGAGCGAAGATGTCGCGGAACAGGTTCTTGGTGGCCTGGCGGTTCAGGAAGTGCTTCTGGTCCGGCGCGCGCTCATAGGCGTAGCCCGGCGAGAGCATGATGTTGTCCACGCCCATCGCCGTCACATCGTCGAAGAACTTCGCGGTGCGCTCGGGGTCGGCGTTGTTGAACAGGGTGCAGTTGATGGCGGTGCGGAAGCCGCGATCCTTCGCGTTCTTCAGCGCGGCCACGGCGCGGTCATAGACGCCTTCCTGGCTGACGGCCCAGTCATGCTGGGCGCGGTCGCCATCCAGGTGGATGTCCCAGATGAAGCGCGGGTGCGGCTTGTAGGCCTCGATCCGCTTGTCCAGCAGCAGGGCGTTGGTGCAGAGGATGACGATGCGGCCCTGGGCCAGCAGCCCTTCCACGATCTGCGGCATTTCCTTGTGCAGCAGCGGCTCGCCACCCGCGATGGCGACGACGGGGGCGCCGCATTCCTCGGCCGCACCCAGGCAATCCTCGACGGAGAGGCGCTTGTTAAGGATGGCGTCCGGATAGTCGATCTTCCCGCAGCCGGCGCAGGCCAGGTTGCAGCGGAACAAGGGTTCCAGCATCAGCACCAGGGGGAAGCGCTTGCGGCCCGCCAGCTTCTGGCGCACCACATAGGCCGCGACTTTCGCCTGCTGCGTCAAGGGGATACCCATTAGGCGCGCTCCGATTCCGGGAAAGGAAAGCACCGCTTACCATAGCCACAACCCCGGCGCGAGGGCCGCTTCATGCGCGGCGGCTGAACCAGCCCCGCACCAAGCGGCGCAGCAGGGACCAGAGCCCGGGGGCGGGTGGCGGCGCCTGGCCACGGGCCGCGCCTTCCAGGTTGCGGGCGAAATCCGCCGCCAGCCCGGCCACCACGCCCCGGACCAGGGAGGGCCGCGAGAATTGGGCGAGCGGCCCCGTCAGCCGCCAGCCGATGTCGAGGTGCAGACGACTGCCTTCGCCGTCGGGCTCCACCCGCCAGATGACCTCGCCCTCGGCGGCGTTGGCGCCCTCCGCGCCGCGGCCGCGCAACTCGCCGGTGCGCGTCGCGGCATCGAAACGTAGCGTGCCCTCGCCCGCGAAGCGCGCGGCGAGCGGGCCCAGGGCCACGCGGATTTCGCCCGCGATGGCCTCGCCCTCCCGGTGCAGCAGCCGCGCGCCGGGCAGGCAGGCGACGGCGCGGGCAGGGTCGGAGAGGATGGCCCAAGCGGCGTCGGGGGCGAGCGCCAGGGTCTCGGCGTGCTCCAGGCGGTTGGTCAGCGCGGCGGCGGGTGCCACGGCCACCGGCGGGGGTGCCGCGGGCGCCGCCACGACCGGGCGCGGCGCCGGCGCAGGCAGGGCGGGGCGCGTGGCCGCCACCTCCGCGATGGCGCGCACGATGCCGCGATACCCCGTGCAGCGGCAGAGATTGCCCGCCAGCTCCGCCCGGATGCGGTCCTCATCCACGGCGCCGAGGCGCGTCACGATGTCGCGCGCCGTCACCATCATCCCGGGCGTGCAATAGCCGCATTGCAGGGCGTGGTGGCGGTTGAAGGCGTCGCGCAGCGCAGCGGCGACGGGGTCCTCGTCCAGCCCCTCAATGGTGGTCACCTCCATCCCCGCCGCCTCATGCGCGTAGATGAGGCAGGAGCGCATGGGTTGCCCGTCCACCAGCACGGTGCAGGCGCCGCAGACGCCCTGCTCGCAGCCGAGATGCGTGCCGGTCAGGCCGCAATGCTCGCGCAGCGCGTCGGCCAGGTGGGTGCGGGCGGGGGCGGCGATGTCGCGCGCCTCGCCATTCACGGTCAGCGTGATCATGAATCCCTCATGGCCTGGGCGCGGGTGACGGCGATGGCGGCCAGGCGCTGCGCGGCGGGGTCGAGCCAAGGCAGGCGCGCGGGAATGTCCTCCACGCGGTCCAGCAAGGTGGGCGGGCCTTCCACCGCGCCGGCCAGCAGCCGCGTGGGCGTGGCGATGCCGATGGCCTTGGCGAATTCGCCGATCTTGCGGTTGATCTTGCAGTAGCCCCAGCGCGCGCCGGGCGGCTGGCGCGGGATTTCGACGGCGGTGATGATCTCGCCCGGTTCGAGCGCGGTGGTGAAGGGCGCGCGGAGGAAGCCATCCGCCGGGAGGCGCCGCCCGCCGCTGGTCAGGATGGTGGCCCCCAGCGCCGCCATGACACTGGGCCAATCCGCGGCCGGATCGGCATGGGCGAGGCTGCCGCCCAGCGTGCCGCGGTTGCGCACGGCGCGGTAGGCGATGCCGCCTGCCACATGGCGCATGAGGCCGTTGGTCACGTCGGGGACGCGGCCATCCTCGATCTCGGCATGGGTGGTGGCGGCGCCGAGGGTCAGGTGGGTCTCGGTCTCGGTGAAGCCGCGCAGGCCCGGCACGCGCTTGATGTCCACCAGGCGCTCGGGCCGCACCAGGCGCAGGTTCAGCATGGGGCCAAGGGATTGGCCGCCGGCCATCGGCTTGGCGCCGGTGGTGAGCAGGGCGCGCGCTTCGTCCAGCGTCGCGGCCGTGGCATGTTCGAAGGCGACGGGCTTCATGCCGCCCCACCGCGACCGGGGCGGCCGGGATGGGCCAACGCCGCCAGCACGCGCTCCGGCGTCGCCGGAATGTCCGTCACCTCGCGCCCAAGATGCGCGATGGCGTCGTTGATGGCGTTCACGATGGCGGCAGGGGGCCCTATGGCGCCGCTCTCGCCGATGCCCTTCTGTCCGAAGCGGCTGATGGGCGAGGGCGTCTCCATGTGCAGGATCTCGATATCCGGCACATCGGAGGCGCCGGGCAGCATGTAGTCCGCGAAGGTGGAGGCAAGGGGCTGGCCCGCCGCGTCATAGGGCATTTCCTCGAAGAGCGCGGTGCCGATGCCCTGCGCCGTGCCGCCCAGCACCTGGCCATCGGCCACCAGCGGGTTCAGCAGCACGCCGCCATCCTCCACGATGACATAGCGCAGCAGGTCCACATGGCCGGTGGCGGGGTCCACCTCCACCTCCACGGCGTGGGCCGCGTAGCTGAAGGTGCCGGTGTCCCGCATTGTCTTGTGGCCGGCGGTGCATTCCAGGCCGCGTGCCTGCATGGCCTCGGTCAGGTTCTGTGGCGCGCGGTGGAAGACGCGTGCCATCTCGGCCACGCTCACGCTGGCCGCGCCGGCGCGCACGGCACCGTCCTCGAACACGGCTTCAGGCGCCTGGAGCAGATGGCGGCCGATCGGCAGCAAGCGTTCGCGCAACTCGGTGCAGGCCTCGGCCACGGCGCCGCCCGCCATCACGGCGCAGCGGCTGCCCCAGGTGCCGGTGGAATAGGGCGTCAGCGCCGTGTCGCCATGGATGAGCCACACGCGCTCCACCGGCACGCCCAGGATTTCGTGCGCCACCTGGGCGAGGGTCGTCTCCATCCCCTGCCCGTGGCTGTGGACGCCCACGCGCAACTCCAGCCCGCCATCTGGCGTCAGGCGCGCCTGGCAGGGCTCGGCCCCCGGCACGAAGGGAATGCCCCAGCCGTGATAGACGCTGGTGCCGTGCGCGCCCTGCTCGCAAAAGATGGCGAAGCCTTGCCCGATCAGGCGACCATTGTCGCGCGCTTCGCGCTGGCGTTGCGCGAAGCCCTCGCGGTCCATGGCCTCCGCCGCGCGGCGCAGCGCCTCGGGGTAGTCGCCGCTGTCGAAGATCTTCTTTGTGACGTTGGTGTAGGGCATGTCCGCGGGGCCGGGCAGGTTCCGCAGCCGCACGGCGATGGGGTCGAGTCCCCCTGCCCGCGCCACCGCGTCCAGCGTGGTTTCCAGCGCGTAGCACACCCCCGTCCGTGCCACGCCGCGATAGGGCAGGATGGGCGGCTTGTTGGTGGCCACACTCCAGGTCCGGCAGCGATAGCGCGGCACCACATAGGGGCCGGGCAGGATGGAGCCGATCTGCGCACCCTCCAGGCAGGCACTGAAGGGGTAGGCGCTGTAAGCGCCCACATCCACATGCGCCTCGCAGTCCAGCGCCAGGATGGTGCCGTCATGGTCGGCATGGACTGTGATGTCGTAATGGTGCTCGCGGCAATTGGCCTGGCCAGCGAGGCCTTCGCGGCGGTCCTCGATCCAGCGCAGCGGGGTGCCCTCCAGGCGGCGGGCCAGCCAGCCGATGGCGACCTCCTCCTGCAGCAGGATGCCCTTGTAGCCGAAGCCGCCGCCCACATCAGGGCTGATGATCCGCACACTGGATTCCGGCAGGCCCAGGCATTCCGCCAGCCCCGTCTTGGTGACATGCACCATCTGGGAGGAGGTGTGCATCTCCAGCTGCGACAGCCGCGTGTCCCAGCGCGCGACCACGCCGCGGCCCTCCAGCGGGGCCATGTGCTGGCGCGCGGTGCGAAGGCGCCGCCGCACCACGATGGGCGCCTGCACGCCGCTGATGTCATCCTCCACCAGGGAATGCAGCACCACATTGTCCGGCCAGCCCTCATGGATGGGCGGGCCCGCGCGATGCGCCAGCATGTCGGTGGCGGGCGGCAACTCCTCGATGTCCAGCGTGATGGCGTCGAGGATGTCCTCCGCCTCGGCCCGCGTGGCGGCGACCACCATGGCGATGGGCTCGCCCACCTGGCGCACGCGGCCATTCGCCAAGGGCCATTGATCGGTGCGGCGGAAGCCCGGCAGGGCGGAGGGCGCGCGGATGGGCGCCACGCCGTCGAGGTCCGCCATGGTGAAGACCATGCTGCCCTGGGGTGCCCGCACGCCGCGCACAATGCCATGCGCCACCGGGCTGCGGAGGAAGGCCACCTCGCGCATGCCCGCCATGGCGATGTCCGCGACATAGCGGCCGCGGCCGCGCAGGAAACGGTCATCCTCCCGGCGCGGCAGTGGGGCGCCGACGCCCTGCTTGCCCATGCGTCTCAGGCGGCGATGGCGGCGGGCAGGATGGGCGCGGTGGCGTCGAAGCGCACGCCGCCCTTGAGGCAGAAGGCCGGCTGCAGCAGGCGGTCGGCGATGACCTCGGTGCCCTCATTGTCGGCCATCTTGAAGCGGCCGCGCAGATCCTCCAGCACCGAGACATCCGCCAGCGCGCCGACACGCAGCGTGCCGATGCCGTCATCCAGCTTCAGCATGGCGGCGGGGCCGGTGGTGACCATGGGCACCACGCGCTCGAAGGGCACGCCCAGCGCCATGAGTTCGCTCATCGCCAGCGTCAGCGAGAAGCGGGCCTTGCCGGTGAAGGGATGGTCCTCCTCCGGGTCCGAATGGTTGGCGGGCGTGCCGGGCGGGGCCGGGATGCGCGTGTTGTAGCCGTGCATGTCCGCACCCAGCGTGTCCGGCATGATGCCGGCGTCGAGGCTGATGCGCGCCATCTTGAAGCTGAAATGGCTGCCATGGCCGACATCCACCTTCAGCCCGGCATCGAGCGCGGCCTGCACCATGGCGTGCACCTTGCCCGTGCGCCGGTCCACGAAGCCGCCGGGGTGGCGGGTGAAGGGGTGGGCCAGGATGTCGCCCGGGCGCAGCAGGGGGATGACCAGCGGCAGGATCTCGTCCGGGTCCACGCCGTTGTTGCCCGTCTCGGGCGTGGGCCAGAGCTGGCCGAAATGGCAATAGACGGGAAGGTCCGCCTCGCGGCCGATCTGCGCGGCCTTCTTCAGCACCTCGAGGCCGTAGCGCGCCATGTTGCCGATCTCGGCATGGGCCTTCACGCCGCGCACCAGGCCGGGATTGGCGCGGGCGGCCTTCACGGTGGCGTCCACGTCCACATGCTCCGGCCCGTAGAGGGTCGGGTAGTAGTGCCCCTCCAGCCCGCCCACGACGTAGGCGCTGATGAAGCTGAAGACCCGCGAATGCGCGGGCTTGGCGATGAACTCGTTGAAGCCCGGCAGCGTCATGCAGGAGGCACCGCCCTGGTCCACCAGCGCGGTCACGCCGCTGTGCACGCCCGCCATGTCGGCCGGCAAACCAAAGCGGCCGGAGACATAGGTGTAGATATGCGCGTGCGTGTCCACCATGCCGGGCAGGACAATCTTGTCTTTGACCGAGACCACCTCGCGGGCCGAACTCGCCAGGATGTCGGGCTGGATGGCGGCGATGCGGCCATCCTTGATCGCCACGTCCATGATGCCGTCGAGCTGGCTCGCCGGGCAGACCACACGTCCGCCCTTCAGCAGGATGTCGTATTGCATGGTCGTTTCCCTCGTCAGTGTCCGTATTTGCGGAGGATGAGGCGCTCCAGCCCCGCCACCGCGCCGTAGAGCACGAGCCCCACCACGCAGAGCATGGCGATGGAGGCCATGATGAGCGACGTCTCGGCCTGGCTGGAGGCGAACAGGATCAGGTAGCCCAGCCCCGCCTGCGCCGTGATGAACTCACCCACGATCACGCCGATGATGGCGAAGGTGACCGCGATCTTGAGCCCCGAGAAGATGTGCGGCAGCGCATAGGGAAAGCGCACCGACAGGAACACCTGCCAGGAGCGTGCCGTCAGCGCCTTGCACAGCCGCAGCATGTCGGGGGGCGTGGCGTTCAGCCCCGTCAGCGTGGCGATCACCACCGGGAAGAAGGCGATGAACATGGAGAACGCCAGCCGCGAGGAGGAGCCGATGCCCAGCCACACGATGAACAGCGGCGCCAGCGCGATCTTCGGGATCAGCTGGAAGAAGATCACGTTCGGATAGAGCGCCGCATAGGCCCAACGCGAATAGGAGAGCAGCACGGCCAGCGCGATGCCCAGCACGGTGGCCAGCAGGAAGCCGATGGCGGCCTCAGTGCCCGTCGGCACGGCGTGCTGCACCAGGAAGGGCCAGGCGGAGATGATGCGCGCATAGATGGCCGATGGTGTGGGCAGGATCACCTCCGGCACCGCATAGGCGCGGCAGAGGAATTCCCACAGCAGCAGCACGGCGGCCGCGAAGGCCACCGGCAGCACGATCTGCGCGGCCGGGTGGCGCGAAAGGTCGCGCTTCTCGGCGTTGAGGGGGGCGGCGGGCGGCGCGGCCACCGGCGTCACGTCGCCCAGTTGCGTCGCGCTCATGCCGCCACCTTGATGCTGTGCTCGATCATGCCGCGCAGGCGCGCCACGATGGCGGTGAATTCGGGGCTGTCCTGCACGCTCTCGTCGCGCGGGCGGGCGAAGGGGATCTTCACATCGGCCACCACCACCGCCGGGCGCTTGGTCATGACCAGCACGCGGTCGGAGAGCAGCACCGCCTCGCGGATGGAGTGGGTGATGAAGATGCCCGTCTTGCGGTGCCGCGCCCAGAGGTCGAGCAGCACCAGCGCCATCTCGTCGCGCGTGATGGCATCCAGCGCGCTGAAGGGCTCGTCCATCAGCATGATGGAGGGGGTGTGGACCAGCGAACGGCACAGGGCCACGCGCTGCCGCATGCCGCCCGAGAGTTCGCGCGGGCGCTTGTCCATGAAGTCGCCGAGGCCCACGGAGTGCAGAAGTTCCTCCGCGCGTGCCACGTATTTCTCGCGCGGCAGCCGCATCATCTTGATGGGGAAGAGCACGTTGTCGCGGGCCGAGAGCCAGGGCAGCAGTGTCGCGTCCTGGAACACCAACCCCGCATCCCGCCGCGGCCCCGTCATGGGCTGGCCGCCGATGGTGATGCTGCCGGCGGTGATGCTCTCCAGCCCCGCCAGCATCATCAGCAGCGTGGATTTGCCGCAGCCGGAGGGGCCGAGGATGGAGACGAACTCCCCCTCGGCGATGTCCACCGAGACACCGGCCACCGCCTCGATCGGCCCGGCCGGCGAGGCATAGGTCTTGCGGACTCCACGCAGGCTGATCATCAGCCGAGCATCGCGCCGAAGGGGGCGAGGCGCGTGCGCTGCGCCTCCCATTCCGCCGGGGTCAGCTTGATGCGGCCGGCGAAGCGGTTGGAGATGATGGCGTCGGTGTCCGGGCGGCGGGCATCGGCCGGCGCGCCGAATTCCATCACCAGGTCGGTCATGGCGTTCCACTTGGCCATGTCGGTGAAGCCCAGGCCGTTGTCGATGGCCTCGGGCGCGAGCATGGTCCACTGCATCAGGCCCTGCGACAGGGCGGCGTTCTGCCGCCCGCCCTGGGTGATGCCGATCTCGGGCACCTGGCGCACGAACATGTCCAGCGCGCGGTCGGGCTCGCGCAGTTGCAGCGCCGCGGCTTCCAGCAGGGCGTCGGTCACGGCCTCGGCCTGGGCGGCGTTGTTGCGCAGCGTCTCGGGGCGCGTGCAGATCACGTTGGCGTAGAAGTTCAGCCCGGCCGAGGAATAGGGGATGAAGCGGTGCTCCGCCCGCTGCGCCTGCATCACCGGAATGGTGGAGGAGCCGATGGCCGTGATGGCGTCCACCTGCCGGTCGATCAAGGACCGCTCCAGCACGCGGTTGTCCATCTGCTGGATGGTGACGGTGGAGAGGTCAATGCCCGCGCGCCGCGCGAAGGCCGGCCAGAAGGGGAATTCCGCGCTGGTGGGCACCGCGCCGATGCGCTTGCCCTCCAGGTCCTTCGCGGTGCGGATGGGGCTGTCGGCGCGGATCGCGATGCCCATGGTCATGTCGTAGTTCACGGTGGCCATGCCCGTGATGGGCAGTTGCCGCGCCGCGGCCAGCACCATGGGGCCCGCGCCCACGATGGCGTATTCGAACTGCCCCTGCGCCAGGGCCTGGGCGGCGGCGACCGAGCCGAAGCCGCGCGTCACCTCCACGTTCAGCCCGCGGCTGCGGAAGGCGCCCATCTCGCGCGCGATGAAGGCATAGGCGGTGGACCCCTGCGCCAGCCAGGGCAGCGTCAGCCGGATGGCGGCCTGGGCGCGCGCGATCTGGGGTGTGGCCAGGAGGGCGGTGCCGGCGGCAAGCGCGGTGCGGCGGGACAGCAAGGGCATGGGCGGGCTCCAGCGCGATATTGCGTGTACGGAGCATCTGTGCCCTTCACCTATGGCCGCGCGCAACCGCCATACGGACCCGCCTGTGATGAAAACCCGAGCCTCCGCCCAGGATCAGGGCAGTTCTGCCCCCATGCCGCCCGGAAGTGAGGCAGAAGGCCCCCTCCCCGCTTGGCCGCTTGCGGAACGCCCCGGGCTGCTCATCCGGCGGTTGCACCAGCTCCACCTGGCGCTCTTTGCCGCCCAGGTGCGGGGCCGCATCACGCCGGTGCAGTTCAGCCTGCTCAGCGCGCTCGCCGCCCGCGGCAGCGCCGACCAGACCACGCTCGCCGCCGATGTGGCGCTGGACCGCAGCACCGCCGCCGCCACCCTCGCGCGCATGGAGGCGCATGGCTGGATCGCGCGCGGGCGCGACGACGCCGATGGCCGCGCCAGGCTCTGCCGCATGTCCGAGGCAGGGCGTGCACTGCTGGCCCAGGTGGAGCCGCTGGCACGCGAGGCGCACCGCCAGACCCTGGCCGCTTTGCCGCGCGAGGACGCCGCGACCCTCATGGCGCTGATGCGCGCCGCGCTGGGGCCCGCGTCCGGCTGAGGGCAACGTCCGCGCCTGCCGGGTGTTCTGCCCCGGAAGGAACGCCCATGGATTTCGTCACGAGCTTCCTCGCCTCCTCATGGCCGCATATGCGGGACCTGGTGGTGGCCTATGTGCTGGCCCTCGTCATCGGCTGGAACCGCGAGCGCGCGACGCGCAGCGCGAGGCTGCGGACCTTCCCCCTGGTGGCGGTGGCGAGCTGCGGCTTCATGCTCTCGGTCGAGGGCATCAGCGAGCACGACAACGAGGCCGCCGCGCGCGTGCTGACGGGCGTCGCCACCGGCATCGGCTTCATCGGCGCCGGCGCCATCATGAAGGGCGGCGACGAGGTGCATGGCACCGCCACGGCGGCCGCCATCTGGGCCACGGGCGCCATCGGCGCCGCGGTGGCGCTGGGCGCGCATCACATCGCGGTGGCCATCACGGTCTTCACCGCGGGCACGCTCTATCTGCTGACGCCGCTGAAGCCCCACACGCCGGATGATGAGGCGTGAACGTGCCGACAACCCCCGCCTGGCTCGCCCCCCTGCTGGTCCTGGGGCTGGCCGCCGTGCATGCGCGGGGGCGCTGGCCGCTGCGAAACCCCTGGCGCTCGGCCGCGGCGGGGGCGTCCGTGGCCTACATCTTCCTGCACCTCATGCCGCAGCTGGCGGCGGCGGAAGCGGCGCGGGGCGTGGCGTCGGAGGTGGTGTTCTTCGCGCTGGCGCTGGCGGGCCTCGTCACCTTCTACGGGCTGGAACACGCGCTGCGCCGCCATGATGAGGGGCGCGCCCACTCCAGCATCTTTCACCTGCATGTGGCGGCCTTCGCCCTCTACAGCCTCACCATCGGCTACCTGATGATGCAGCGCGAGGAGGAGGGCGTGCTGTCCCTGCTGCTCTATGCCGGGGCCATGGCGCTGCATTTCCTGGCCAGCGACAGCAGCCTGCGCGTGGGCCATCGCGCCGCCCAGGCGGCCCGGGCCCGCTATGTCCTGGCCGGCGCCGTGCTGCTGGGCGGCGCGCTGGGGGCTGGCCTCCGCGCGCCGCCGCTGTTGGTGGACGCGCTCTTCGCGCTGGTCGCGGGCGGCATCGTGCTGAACGTGCTGAAGGAAGAGCTGCCGGATGAGGCCGGCAGCCATTTCGGCGGCTTCGCCCTGGGCGCCGCCCTCTACGGCACGCTGCTGCTGGCCCTGGAGTAGCGGGCGGATTTCACGCAGATGTCACGCCACGCACATTCCCTTGGCGGCGTGGGGATGCAACCTCCGATGGTCATCCGCGAAGGGACCCGCCCATGCGCCGCCTGCTTCTGACCAGCCTCGCCTTCCTCGCCCTCGGCAGCGCCGCCGAGGCGCAGAGCCGCACCCGCCTGACGGTCTACACCGCGCTGGAGAACGAGCAGCTCGCCCCCTTCAAGGCTGCGGCCGAACGCGCGGTGCCCGGCATCGAGATCGCCTGGGTGCGCGACAGCACGGGCATCATCACCGCCCGCCTGATCGCCGAGCGCGCCAACCCCCGCGCCGACGTGATCTGGGGCCTTTCGGTGTTCAGCCTGCTGGCGCTGGAAGGCCAGGACATGCTGGAGCCCTACACGCCCTCCGGCGCGGCCGCCCTTCGCCCCAATTTCCGCAGCAGCCGCGAGCCGATGACCTGGACGGGCATGGACGCCTTCGTCTCGGCCATCTGCTTCAACCGCGTGGTGGCGGCGCAGCGCGGCCTGCCACGGCCCACCAGCTGGGCGGACCTGTTGCAGCCCGCCTTCCGTAACCAGGTGGCGATGCCCAACCCCGCCTCCTCCGGCACGGGGTTCCTGACCATGGCGGGCTGGATCAGCAGCCAAGGCGAGGCACCGGCCTGGGACTTCATGACGCGGCTGCACGACAACATCCAGGTCTACACCCACTCCGGCAGCGCGCCCTGCAACAACGCGGCGCGCGGCGAATACGCGGTGGGCCTCAGCTTCGACATGCGCTCGGTGGCGCTGCGCAACCAGGGCGCGCCGATTGACGTGATCGTGCCGACCGATGGCGTGGGCTTCGACCTGGAGGCCACCGCCATCCTGCGCGGCACCCGCAACCTCGACGCCGCGCGCCGCCTGGTGGACTGGACCGTGTCGCGCGAGGCCAACGAACTCTACGGCCGCTTCTACGCGCTGGTCGCCCACCCCGAGGCCGTGACCACCGTGCAGAACTATCCCGCCGACTTCGCCGAACGCCTGGTGAACCAGGATTTCGCGGCCCTGGCCGGCCGGCGCGACGAGCTGCTGCGCGAGTGGGCCCGCCGCTTCGACGGCAAGTCCGCCCCGCGCTGAGGCCCGCCCCTTGGACCTCGCGGCGCGGGCCGTCGCGGCCGGCATCTACCTGACGGTGCAGGAGGTCACGAAGCGCTTCGGCCGCTTCGTGGCGCTGGACCGGGTCTCGCTGGAGGTCCGCGAGGGCGAGTTCGTCTCCTTCCTCGGCCCCTCGGGCTGCGGCAAGACCACGCTGCTGCGCGCCATCGCGGGGCTCGACCCGCCGAGCGAGGGGCGCATCGTGCAGGCCGGGCGCGACATCACCCACCTGCCGCCCGGCGAGCGCGATTTCGGCATCGTCTTCCAGTCCTACGCGCTGTTTCCCAACCTCGATATGCGGGCGAACATCGGCTACGGGCTGCGCGGCCCGGCCTGGCCGCGCGCCAAGGCCGCCGCGCGCGTGGAACAGCTCATCGCCATGGTCGGGCTGGAGGAACACGCGCGCAAATACCCCGCGCAACTCTCGGGCGGGCAGCAGCAGCGGGTCGCGCTGGCGCGCGCGCTGGCCAACCATCCGGGGCTGCTGCTGCTGGACGAGCCACTCTCGGCGCTGGACGCCACCGTGCGCGCGCGGCTTCGCACCGAGATCCGCGCGCTCCAGAAGGCGCTCGGCGTCACCACCATCATGGTCACGCATGACCAGGAGGAGGCGCTGTCCGTCTCCGACCGCATCGTGGTGATGCGCGAGGGGCGGATCGAGCAGATCGGCACGCCCGAGGAGGTCTATCGCCGCCCCGCCACGGCCTTCGTGGCGGGCTTCGTGGGCCGCACCGGCAGCTTCCGTGCGGAGGTGGAACACCCGCATGCCGCGACGCCACGGCTGCGCGCGGGGCCCGTCTCGCTGGCCGCCACCGCCGCCGCCTCCCTCTCGCCCGGCGAGGCCGCGCACGCCTTCATCCGCCCCGAGGATGTGCGCCTGGGCGATGATGCGCTGGGCCATGAGGGCGCCTTCCAGGCCGTGGTCACGGGGGTGGAGTTCCTCGGCCCCGTCTGCCGCGTCCATCTGCTGGCCGAGGGCGTGGCGCTGGAGGCGGAACTGCCCTCGAGCGAGATCGGCAAGCTCGGCCTCGGCCATACCGCGCGCCTCTGGGTCGCGGTGCCGGCCGAGCGCATCATGACCTATCCGGATGCCTGACGGCGGCAGCTTCCGCCCGCGCGCCTCGGACGAGCAGCGGTTGATGAGGCTGGCGCTCGGAGGGGCCGCGGCCTTCCTGCTGTTGGGGCTGGTCCTGCCGCTGGCCTGGCTTTTCGCGCGCGCCTTCCAGGATGCCTCAAGCGGCTTCGTGGGCCTGGCCAACTTCGCCGAATACGTGGCGACGCCGAACCTCGCCGCATCGGCCTGGAACAGCCTCTGGACGGCGGCGCTGACCACGCTGCTGGTGGTGCCGGCGGCCTTTCTCTATGCCTACGCCCTCACGCGCTCCCGCATGCCGGGCAAGCCCGTGTTCCGCGCGGTGATGCTGCTGCCGGTGCTGGCGCCCTCGCTGCTGCCGGCGCTGGCGCTGGTCTACCTCTTCGGCAACCAGGGCATGCTGCGCGGGCTGCTGATGGGCGAGAGCCTCTATGGCCCCATCGGCATCATCATGGCGCAGGTCTTCTACTGCTTCCCGCATGCGGCGCTGATCTTGTGCGTGGCGCTGTCGGGCGCGGATGGGCGGCTCTATGAAGCGGCGGCCGCGCTCAAGGCCGGGCGGGGGCGCATCTTCCTGACGGTGACGCTGCCCGGCGCGCAAGGCGGGCTGATCTCGGCCGCCGTCGTGGTCTTCACCCTGGTGGTGACGGATTTCGGCATTCCGAAAGTGATCGGCGGGCAATTCCCCGTGCTGGCGACCGAGGTCTACAAGCAGGTCGTCGGCCAGCAGAATTTCAACATGGGCGCAGTGGTGGGCCTCGTGCTGCTGCTGCCGGCGGTGGGCGCCTTCCTGCTGGACCAGTGGGCGCGGCGGCGCCAGGGCGGCTTCCTCTCGGGCCGCGCGGTGCCGCTGGAACCCAAGCCGCGCCCGGCGCGTGACCTGCCGCTGCTGGCCTTCTGCACGCTCGTCGCGGCACTGTTGCTGCTGGTGGTGGGGCTGGCCGTCTGGGGCAGCTTCATCCGCTTCTGGCCGTGGAACCTCGAACTCACCCTCGACAATTATGAGTTTGGGCGCTTCGACAGCGCGGGCTGGGGCAGCCTCTGGACCTCGGTGCGGATGGCCGCGATGGCGGCGCTGATCGGCACCGCGCTGATCTTCGTGGTGGCCTGGATGGTGGAGCGCGGGCGCGTTTCCGGCCCTCTGCCGCGGCTGGTGGGCTTCGCCACCGCCATCCCGCTGGCCGTGCCGGGGCTGGTGCTGGGCCTCGCCTATATCCTGTTCTTCAACGACCCGTGGAACCCGCTGGGCTTCCTCTACGGGACGCTGGCCATCCTGGTGCTGAACTCGCTGGTGCACTTCTACACCGTCTGCCACTTGGCGGCGGTGACGGCGATCCGGCAACTCGACCCGGAATTCGAGGCGGTCAGCGCCAGCCTGAAGGTGCCGCTCTGGGTCACCTTCACGCGCGTCACGCTGCCCATCTGCCTGCCGGCCATCCTGGAGATCTTCGTCTATCTCTTCGTGAACGGCATGGCGACGGTCTCGGCCGTGATCTTCCTCTATGGGCCCGACACCAAGCCCGCCTCGGTGGCCGTGGTGCACATGGAGGAGGCGGGGCAGATCAGCGCCGCCGCCGCCATGGCGGTCGCCATTCTGCTGGTGAATGTCGCGCTGAAGGCGCTGCACCTGGCCATGGCGGGGCGGGTGGAGCGTTGGACCCAGGCCTGGCGCCGTCGCTAGACCTTCGATCAGCGGCGATTCCATCCATGGAAATCGGAGCATGACGGCAGGAAAGGCCGCTTCAGGTCACGGTGGCGCACGGGAGTGACTGCACCAAGGGACTTCCGGAAGGATAGGCTGTGGCCATCGGAGAACCACGGGCCCCGTCGGGCCCGGATTTCGTCCCGAGGATGTCATCCACCGGACCGCGCCGCCCCGTTCGGGCCTCCGGAGCCGCGCGCGCCAAGTTCTTCCGCCCACCAGGGCACCTCAGCGAAATCCTTCAAGCATCTCGAATCCCTCGCATGTTCCCTGTGCCGCGTTTTCGTGCAGATCTGAGGGAGGCCAGGAAACCCGCCGCTTCCAAGACCAGGCGGACGGCCTTGCCCACAGGCTTGCCCACAGGTTTCGTGGATAATTCGCTGTCGCGCCGGGCGCGCGTGGCTATCAGCCGTGGCGTGAAGGCGCGCTGATCGAGGTGATCCCAAGACGGTCCGCGCGAACCGGCGGCCGAAGCTGGACCTCGTCCCGAATACGCTGAACGGGGGCCCGAAAAGCGCCGCATCCCGTGCGTGGTGGCCGGCTGGGCAGGCGGCTGGCGGGAGGCCAAGGCAGGAGCGCGGATGTGCCCGCGATCCCGTGGGATGGGCGAGCGTTCTGGCCGGACAAGCAAATCATTCCAGCTTCTTGGCCTTATTCTGATATAAATCCTAATTATCTTGACGAATGGGGGGTATATAGCTTCAACTAAGAATGAAATCTTATGTCAGCCCCTCTCACCCTTCCCCCCAACCGCAGCGCCGCCCTGGCCAGGCTCCGGGATCGGCTGGCCAGGCTGGACCGCACCGCGCAGGACCGCGCCACACTCCCCCTCGCGCCCGAGATCAACCAGCACCTCCCCTGGGGCGGCCTGCCCCTCGCGGGGCTGCATGAGCTGCTCTCCGACGCGCCCGGCCATGCCACCGCCTTCGCCGCCCTGCTGCTGGCCCGGGCCCAGGCCCGGCTGACCCGACGCGCCGCCCTCTGGATCGCGGCCGAGCCCGACGCCTACATGCCCGGCCTCGCCGGCCTCGGCCTCGATGCCACCCGGCTTTTCCTGCTGCGCGCGCCCCGCCAGCGCGACGCGCTCTGGGCGGCGGAGGAGGCGCTGCGCTCCCCCGCCACCGCCGCCGTGCTGCTGCTGGGCGCCCGCACCCTGGACATGACCGCCGCGCGCCGCCTCCAGCTGGCCGCGGAGACGGGCGGCGGCATCGCCCTCCTATTGCGGGAGGAGGCCTCCACCCCCGGCCCGACCACCGCCCTGACCCGCTGGCGCATCACCCCCCGCGCCCTGTCCGCCACGCCCCACCATCTGGGCCCTCCCGCCTGGGAGGTCACGCTGCTGCGCGCGCGGGGCGGCCAACCCGGAACCTGGCTGCTGGAATGGGACCAGGCCACGGGCCAGCTCGCCACCCCCGCCGCCGCGCCGGCGGCCGAGCGGAGGCGCGCCTGATGGCCGGCCGCCGCTGCGCCCGCACCCCCGCCTTGCCCCTGCCCATGCCGGAGCGGCGGCTGCGCCCGCCCGCCCCCCTCCCCGCCTCGTCCGAACCTGCCACGGGGCGCCGACGCTTCCTGGTGCTGCATGGCCCAGGCATCGGCGAGATGGCGGCCTGGGCGCTGCGCTTCTCGCCCCTGGTGGGGCGCCTCGGTCCTGACGCGCTGCTGATCGAAACCACCGGCCTGCCCGAGGCCGAGCCCGCCCTGCTCGCCCGGGTGCTGGCCGCCTTCGAGCGCGCGGGCCTGCCCGCCACCGGCCTGCTGGGCGCGGCCCCGGCCGCCCTGGGTGCGCTGCTACGCGCGGGCCACCCCTCCGCCGTGCTGACCCCGGCGGAGGAGGCGGCCGCCCTGCCGCATCTGCCCGTCACCGCCCTTGCCTTGCCGCCTGAGACCATCCTGGCCCTGCACCGCCTGGGCCTGCGGGACCTGGCCGCGCTGGAGGCGCAGCCCCGCGCGCCGCTCGCCCGCCGCTTCGGGGGGGTGCTGATGACGGAGCTCGCCGCCCTGCGCGGCGCCGTCGCGCCCTACACCCCCATCCGCACCCCGCCCCGCCATGTCGCGGCGCGGGACTTTCTCGAACCTCTGCTCACCGCCCCGGCCCTGGCACACGCACTGCACCGGCTTGTGGTCGAGCTGTGCGAGGGGCTGAATGCCGAGGGCCAGGGGGCAAGGGTGCTCCGCCTCACCGCCTTCCGCGGCGACGGGAGCTGGCAGGAGCTGGGCCAAGGCCTTGGCCAGGCCAGCCGCGACCCTGGCCATGTTGAGCGCCTTCTCGCCCGCCGCATCGAGGAGCTGCGCCCCGAATTCGGCTTCGAGCGGATGATGCTGGCCGCCCCCGTCACCGAATGGCTGGACGCCCAGCAAGCCGCCCTGGCGCCCGAGGCCGGGCCGGAGGAGGCGCTGCCCCAACTGCTCGACCGGCTGGGTCAGCGGCTGGAGGTGTGGCGCCTCATCCCCCATGCCTCGCACTGGCCGGAGCGCGCGCAGCGCCGCGCCTCGCCCTTCGCGCCCGCCGCACCGTTCACCCCCGCCCCGCGCCCGCTGCGCCTGCTGCGCCGACCCCTGCCGCTCGAGGCCGTGGCGCTGCTGCCGGATGCGCCCCCCAGCCTGCTGCGCCATGGCGGCCGGGCCGAGCGCGTGGTCAGCGCCGAGGGGCCCGAGCGGCTGACGCCCGAATGGTGGCAACCCGGCCGCCAGGCCCCGCCGCGCGACTATTACCGCGTGCAGCTGGCCTCCGGCGCGCGCTGGTGGGTGTGCCGCCGCGGCGAGCCCGGAACCCCCGACGCCCGCTGGTTCCTGCATGGGTATTTGTGTTGATGCCCTCAAGCGCCGGGCGCGGCCTCCGGCCGCTTGGCTTCGCCGCGCCGCGGATGCGCCGGGCCGTGCGGGCGGTTGGGCGGCGCCGGCCGCTGTGCGGCCGGATGCTCTTGAGGATCGCGCCTGCTTTCGGGGGGGCGCCTGATGTTTGGTGAGCCGGCGGCGCTCTCGAACTTCACCTTCCTGAACGGCGCTTCGCATCCGCAGGAGCTGGCGGCGACGGCGCGTGCCCTGGGCCATACCGCGCTGGGCATCGCCGACCGCAACTCCATGGCCGGGCTGGTGCGCGGCATGGTGGCCTGCGAGCAGGCGGGGCTGCGCTTCCTGCCCGGTGTGCGGCTGTGCCTCACGGATGGCAGCGAATACCTGGCCTGGCCCACCGACCGCGCGGCCTATGGGCGGCTCTGCGCCCTGCTGTCCGCCGCACGGATGGAGGCGCCCAAGGGCGAATGCCCCATGGGCTTCGCGGACCTGCTCGGTGCCGCCGAAGGCCAGGTGCTGGCCCGCATCGCGCCCGCCACGCCCGACGCCGCCTTCGCCACCCGTCACGCGCGCGAGGCCCGCGCCCTGCGCGAGCGACTGGCCATGCCCCTGCTGCTCGCCGCCGCGCATCGCGCCAGCGGCGCCGACCGCCACCGCCTCGACACCCTCTCGGCCCTCCCCGAAGCGCGGCTGATCGCGGCCGGCGGCGTGCGCTATCACGCTCCCATCCGCCAGCGCCTGGCCGATGTGCTGACGGCCATCCGCCTCGGCTGCACGGTGGACCGGCTGGGCCTCGCGGCCGAGCCCAATGCCGAGGCCTGCCTCAAGCCCGAGGCGGAACTGCGCCGCCTCTTCCAGGGGCATGAGGAGGCGCTGGACCGGGTGGATCAGGTTCTCGACACCTGCCGCTTCTCGCTGCGGGACCTGGCCTATGAATATCCGGACGAGATCCTCGACCCCGGCCGCACGCCGCAGGAGACGCTAGAGGCGCGCGTGGCCGCCGCGGTGCGCGAATGCTGGCCGCGGGGCGTGCCGGAGCGCGTGGCGGCGCAGATCGCGCATGAGCTCGCCCTCATCGGCAAGCTGAACTACGCGCCCTATTTCCTGACGGTGCACGAGATCGTGCGCTACGCGCGTGGCCAGGGCATCCTCTGCCAGGGGCGTGGTTCGGCCGCCAATTCGGCGGTGTGCTTCGTGCTGGGCATCACGGCCGTGCCACCCGACAAGCACGAATTGCTGTTCGAGCGCTTCATCAGCGAAGCCCGTGACGAGCCGCCCGATATCGACGTGGATTTCGAGCATGAGCGGCGCGAGGAGGTCATCCAGCACATCTACGCCCGCTATGGCCGCGACCGCGCCGCCATCGCCGCCACTGTCATCCGCTTCCGTGACCGCAGCGCCATCCGCGAGGTGGGCAAGGCGCTGGGCCTGTCGGAGGACATCACCGCGCCACTCGCCAAGGCGGCCTGGGGTTCGGAGGATCTGGGCTGGGAGGGCATCGCGCGGGAGCAGGGTTTCGACCCGGAGGAGCCCCGGCTGCGCCTGGCCTGCGAACTGGCCTCCGAAATCCAGGATTTTCCACGGCACCTGGCCACGCATGTGGGCGGCTTCGTGATCACGCGCGGCAAGCTGACCGAGCTTTGCGTGGTCACGCGCGCCGCGATGGAGGACCGCCACACCATCGAATGGGACAAGGACGACATCGAGGCGCTGCGGATGCTCAAGGTGGATGTGCTGGGGCTGGGCATGCTCTCCTGCATCCGCCGCGCGCTGCACATGCTGGGCAAGAGCAGCCTGAACGACATCGAGCAGGATGACGGCCCCACTTACGAGATGCTCTCGCGCGCCGACAGCCTGGGCGTGTTCCAAGTGGAGAGCCGCGCGCAGATGAACATGCTGCCGCGCCTCAAGCCCGAAAAATTCTATGACTTGGTCATTCAGGTCGCGATCGTGCGGCCCGGACCCATCCAGGGCGACATGGTTCATCCTTATCTGCGGCGTCGCAACGAAAAAGAACCGCGGGACGTGCCCCCGGGGCTTGAGGCGGTTCTGGAGAAGACGCTGGGCGTGCCACTCTTCCAGGAACAGGCGATGAAGATCGCAATCGTGGGCGCGGGCTTTTCCCCCGCGCGGGCGGACCAGCTGCGTCGCGCCATGGCCACCTTCAAGCGCAATGGCGACCTGCCGCAGTTCCGCGCGGAGTTCCTGGAAGGCATGGCGCGCAACGGCTACGACCCCGGCTTCGCCGAACGCTGCTTTCGCCAGCTGGAGGGCTTCGGCACCTATGGCTTCCCGGAAAGCCACGCGGCGAGCTTCGCGCACCTCGTCTACATCTCGGCCTGGATCAAGTGCCACCACCCGGCGGTCTTCGCGGCGGCGCTGCTGAACAGCCAGCCCATGGGCTTCTACGCGCCGGCGCAGATCGTGCGCGATGCGCGCGAGCATGGGGTGCGGGTGCTGCCCGTGGACGTCACGCGCAGCGATTGGGACTGCACCTTGGAGGCGGGCGCGCTGCGCCTGGGCCTGCGCCAGGTGTCGGGGCTGTCCGAGGCGGCAGGGCGGCGCATCGCCGCCGCGCGTCCCTTCCGGGACCTGCCAGAGCTGGTGCGCCGCGCTGATCTGGACCGCCGCGCCGTGGAGCAGCTGGCTGAGGCGGATGCACTGCGCGGCCTGGGGCTGGACCGGCGCGAAGCCCTCTGGGCGGCCGCGGCGGTGGAGGGCGAGGTGGCGCTGGATGCCCCCATGCGGGAGGCTGCGCCACGCCTGCCCCTGCCCAGCGCCGGTGAGCGCGTGGTGCTGGACTATGCCAGCACTGGGCTGACGCTGGGGCCGCACCCGCTGGCGCTGCTGCGCCCGCGTTTGGCCGCGATGCGCTGTTCCGACACCCGCGCCCTGGCCGGGGCGCGGCAGGGGGCTTGGCTGCGCGTGGCGGGGCTGGTGCTGGTGCGCCAGCGCCCCGGCAGCGCCAAGGGGGTGATGTTCTTCACGCTGGAGGATGAACACGGGACCGCCAACCTGGTGCTCTATGCCGACCTGCAGCGCCGCTTCCGGCGAGAAGTGGTGTCCGCCCGGCTGCTGCTGGCCGAGGGGCGGGTGGAGCGCACGGAGGCGCGGGTGCCCATCCTCCATTTGATCACGCGGCGGATCGAGGATGGGTCGCACCTGCTGGGCGGCCTTGATGACGCGGCCTTCGATACCGCACTTGCGCGGGCGGATGAGGTGGGGCGGGGTGGCCTGGGGCCGAGACGGATGAGGGGGGCAATGCCGGCCTTGGCGCAGCCCAGCCGGGATTTTCGGTAAGGCCCAGAACGCAAAAACGCCCGCGATCCTGTGGGATGGCGGGCGTTTTGGGGAAGTACTGGGAACGT
>NZ_JAFFQY010000019.1 GCF_017311575.1 Roseococcus thiosulfatophilus | reverse complement strand
GCAAGGCGGGCAATTCCACGATCTCGACCTTGGCGAGCATGTCCCCCTCCAGCCCGATGCCGGCGCGGGCGCGATAGGCGCCGGGCGGGATGCCATGCGCCTCGCGGAAGGCGCGGGTGAAGGCGGGGATGGAGGCGTAGCCGGCCTCTTGCGCGATGCGGGCCATGGGCGCGTCGCTCTTGAGCAGGGCGGCGGCGGCGCGGGAAAGGCGCAGCCGGGCCAGCGTCTCCATCGGTGTCTCGCCCGCCAGCGCGCGGTAGGCGCGGTGGAAATGATAGGGCGAGAAGGCGGCGACGGAGGCCAGCTCGTCCAGGCTCGGCGGCTGGTCCAGCCGCTCGGCCAGGTGGGACATGGCGCGGGCGATGCGCCGGGCGTGGTCGGTGAGGGTGAGGGTCTTGATGGGCATGGCGGGCTTCTACGCCATGCCCGGTTGACCGGGGTTGCGAAGTTCAGTGCCCGGCGAGGATGGCGTCGCTGATCTTCTCCGCGCTCATCAGCGTCGGGAAATTGGTGTTCGCGCAGGGCACCACCGGGAAGATGGAGGCATCCACCACCCGCAGCCCCTCGATGCCCTTCACCCGCCCTTCCGTGTCCACCACGCTCATCGGGTCTTCCTCCCGCCCCATCCGGCAGGAGCAGGAGGCATGCCAGATGCCGATGGTGGCCTTGCGGATGAAGGCCTCCAGCGCCGTGTCGTCGGTCATCACCTCCTGGAACTGGAAGCCCTCCACCACGAAGCGCTCGATGAAGGCGCGCCGCAAAAAGGCCGGGCCGTCGAGGAAGCGAGAGATGACGTTCGTCAGGAAGCGGTTCTTCGCGTTGATCACGCCGATCTTGCGCACGCGGTCGGAATAGGCGGCGGGGAAGGGGTTGTCCGTCACCTGCGCCAGCGACGGCGCCATCATCATCCCCGCGCACATGCGGAAGCCGTGCATCAGCCGGTCGAGGTCCCGCCGGTCCGATAGAAGGTTGAACTCCACCACCGGCTCCGCCTGCCAGTCGGCGGAAGCCAGGCGCACCTGGCCCGTCTCGGAATAGGTCTTGTTCACCCAGATGAGGAAGCTGCCCACCTGCTCGCCCACCGCGTGCCAGGCGGATTTGTTCACCACGGCCACGAACATGTCGCCGGCCGGGATGCCCTCCAGCCCTGAGGAATAGCGCAGCCCCGCCAGGATGTGCCGGCGCGTCACATGGTTCTCCACCCGCGCCGCGCGCTTCACGAAGGAGGAGAGGGCGATGGAGGGGTGGTCCATCAGCCCCTGGCCCACGCCGGGCAGGTTGTGCAGCACCTCGATGCCGAGGTCGCGCAGATGCCCGGCCGGGCCGATGCCCGCGCGCAGCAGATGCGCCGGCGAATGGATGGCGCCGGAGGAGAGGATCACCTCCTTGGCCCGGAACTCCTGTTCCTGCCCGCGCACCAGGGCCACCACGCCCACGCAGCGCGTGCCCTCGAAGAGCAGGCGCTTCACCACCGTCTCGCAGGAGAGGGTCAGGTTGGGGCGCCGGCGCGTCTCGGCGTCCAGGTAGCCCATGGCCGCGCTGGCGCGGGCCTCGTTCTCGTTGGAGATGGTGATGGGGAAGTAGCCGTCCCGCCATTCGCCGTTCTGGTCGGGGATGTAGTCGAAGCCCGCTTCCTTGAAGGCCTGGGTGACGGCGCGGGCGTGCGGGTTCCAGTTCTCCGGCATGATGCGGCGGACGGGGATGCGCCCCTCCTTGCCGTGCAGGGGCCCGTCGAAGTCGAGGTCGCGCTCCACCTTCTTGAAATAGGGCAGGCAGTCCTGCCAGCCCCAGCCCTCCGCGCCGCGCGCCGCCCATTCGTCATAGTCGGTGGGGGCGCCGCGATTGGCCATCTGGCCGTTGATGGAGGAACCGCCGCCCAGCACCCGCGCCTGCTCGTATTTGCGCAGCGGCGGGCGGTCCTCCGGGTTGTTGTGGCTGACGACCTGGGTGTGGACCTTCAGCTCGGTCCAGTGGAAGCGCGGGTCGAAATAGGCGGTGCCGGGATAGCTGTCGCGGATTTCGGGCGCCTCCTGGCCGGGCGGCGCGTCGGGCCCGGCCTCGCAGACCAGGACGCGGTGATGGCCGCGCGCCGAAAGCCGGTGCGCCAGGACGGAGCCGGCCGAGCCGCCGCCCACGATGATGGTGTCGAAATCCACGCGCTGTCCTCCCCAGGATGCGCGTGCAGTCTGCCCCCCATGCGAGGGGATGCGAAGTCCTCTACCAGGTCACGGGCGCGGAGAAGCGGGCGCCGGCGGCCGGCGTGTCGAGGAAGCGCCGCTCGCGCCGGTTGACCATGCCCTCGGCCGCCATGCCATTGCCGGGGATGGCGGGGTTGATGATGGTGGGGCGGATGCCCGCCACCTCCTCGGCCATGGGCGCGCGGGGGGCGTCGAGGCTGAGGTTGGGCCGCGGCGCCAGCTCCACCCGGGGCGCGGGGCGCGGGGCATTGCCGAAATCCGGCGTGGCGGCGAGGCCGCCGGAGCGGAAGGCGCGGTCGCGCGGGTCATTGGCGCGGGCGCGGGGCTGGCTCGGCGCCTCGGAGAGCGTCTCCATCCGCGTATCAATGCGGGACTGCGCGGCCAGCGGCGCGGGGGCCATCAGCCACAGCCCTGGCAGCAGCAGCGCCGCGGCTAGAGCCCGGCCATGCCGCGCCGGTCTTCCGGCGGGTTCCCCGCGACCCCCGTCCCGCCCTCCCGCCAGGCCTTCAGCGCCCAATGCACGGAGGGGAAGGCGATGTCGTCCCATGGGATATCCCCCCATTCGAAGAAGCGGGTCTCGAGGCTTTCGGGGCCCGGCTGATGTCCTGGCTCGGCAAGGCCGGCCCGGAAGATCACCTGAACTTGTCCGATTCTGGCGATAGAGTAAACGGCCAATATTCCTTCCAACGCGAGCTTAACCCGAGCCTCCTCCCAGGCTTCACGTCTGGCCCCTTCCTCGACCGTTTCGCCCAACTCCATGTAGCCGGCGGGCAGGGTCCAGAAGCCGCGGCGGGGGTTGATGGCGCGGCGGCAGAGCAGGACGCGCCCGCCCTCGCTGACCACGGAGCCGACCACGATCTTGGGGTTCTCATAGGCCACGAAGCCGCAATCGCCGCAGATCAGGCGCTCACGGTCCTCGCCCTCGGGGATGCGGCGCTGGAAGCGTTCGGTTGTCATGGAGGGAATGTCGCATGGCCGCGCGCGGCCGCAAGCGGCAATGAGGGGCTGCACGCGGGCGATGCCGGCCAGAGCTTCGCCGCCGTGGCGCAGGCCACCGCCGCCGCGCCGGTCCAGACCGATGGCGCCGGGCGCATCCGCACTGACCGGGAGAAGGCGGCCGGCGCCGCGCAGGGGCCGGCGCGGGAGATGACCGGCATCTTCGAGGCGGTTTCGAAGGTGAGCGGCTGCCTCACCCCCACGCGGGATGCGTCGCCGGCCATGGCCGCGGGCGGAATCCAGCGTGTTCGGGCACCAGGCCGCGAGGCGTCCCGCCTTAAACCCACGGTTAAGGGATGTATTGCTTTCCTGGCCACCTGACCGAGGAAGCAAAGGCATGTTCATCCGTTCCAAGCCGCCCCTGGCCGACCGCCTGCAGGGGGCGGCTCTCGCTGCCTTGCGCGGCAATGTCATGATCGCGGATCGCGATCTCAACATCGTTTATGTGAACCCTTCCGTCGTCCGGCTGCTGAGCGCGTCGGAAGCCGACCTGCGGCGCGAATTGCCGCGCTTCAGCGTGGCCGGGCTCATCGGCAGCAATTTCGATGTCTTCCACCGCCAACCCGACCACCAGCGCCACACGCTGGCCGCGCTGGACAAGCCGCACGCCGCCACCATCCGCATCGGCGCCCAAGTCTTCGACCTGGTGGTGACACCGCTGGACGAGGACGGCCAGCGCATCGGCTTCGTGGTGGAATGGGAGGACGCGACGCACCGCCTGAAGAACCTGGACTATGCGGCGGAGATCGCGGCCATCGGCCGGACCAACGCCGTCATCAGCTTCACCCCGCAGGCCGAGGTGCTGACGGCCAACAAGGCCTTCCTGGACGTGATGGGCTACCGGCTGGAGGAGATCCAGGGCCGTCCGCACAGCCTCTTCATGCCGCCGGAGGATGTGGGCCTGCCCGAATACCGGGCGATGTGGTAAGGGCTGCGCGCGGGCCGGCCCCATGTCGGCCGGATGCGGCGTGTGGGCCGGGGCGGGCGCAGCGTCTGGATCCAGGCCTCCTACAACCCCATCATCGACGAGAATGGCCGGGTGGTGCGGGTCGTGAAGTTCGCGACCGATGTGACGGCGCAGGTGCAGCTCCTCACCCAGCTCACCGACATGATGCGGGAGGTGGACGCCACCGCGGCGGAAACGCGCGGCGCGGTGGAGGCGGCGGGCGGCGTGACGGCGGAAATCCGCGAGGCCTCGGCCTCCGGCGGCGCCGTGGCGCGCGCCATGCAGGAGGTTGGCCACGGCATGGACCGCGCGCGGCAGGGCACGGAGGCGGCCTTCGCCCAGGCGCTTTCCGTGAGCGGCAACACGGACGCCATGGCGCGCGCGGCCCAGGCCATGGGCGGCATCGTGGCGCTGATCCGCAGCGTGGCGAGCCAGATCAACCTCCTCGCGCTGAACGCGACGATCGAGGCGGCGCGGGCGGGCGACGCCGGCAAGGGCTTCGCCGTGGTGGCGGGCGAGGTGAAGAACCTGGCCGTCCAGGCCGCGCGCGCGACGGAGCAGATCAACGCGGAGATCGACAGCCTGCAGAACCTGTCCAGCGGCGTGGCGCAGGCGGTGCTGGGCATCCGGGACGCGGTGGGCGGCGTGCGCGAGGAGGTGGCGCAGGTCACGACCGCCGTGCAGGCGCAGACCGAGGAGACGGAGGCGATCAGCGGCCAGCTCGAAGCCGCGGCCGGCGCGGTGGAGGGCCCGGCGCGCACCATGACGAGCGTTTCCGGCTCGGTCGAGAAGGTCAGCGCCTCACTGTCGCGCACCCAGGCGGCGTCGGACGCGATGTCGCGCTAGAGCGGGATGCGTTTCGGTGAAATCATCGAAAACGCTCTAGCCGCGCAGGAAGGGCTCCAGCGCGGCCAGCACCTCCTCCGGCGCCTCCTCGGCCAGGTAGTGCCCGCTGTTCACGGCGTGACCGGAGACGGGGCCGGTGGCGTAGTCGCGCCACACCGCCAGCGCGTCATACCATTGCCCGATCTTGCCCTTGGCGCCCCACAGCGCCAGCAGCGGGCAGGCGATGCGGTGGCCGGCGGCGCGGCTTTCGCGGTCATGCACCAGGTCGAGCGTGGCGGCCGCGCGGTAATCCTCGCAGATGGAGGTGACGGTGCCGGGCAGGCGTAGCGCCGCCAGGTAGTCGGCGCGGGCATCCGGGTGGAAGAAGCCGCGGTCCTTGGGTTCGCGGTTGGTGTGGATGTCGAACCAGAGTTCCACATCCTGTTCGATCAGCCGCTCGGGCTGGGGGTGCGGCTGGGCCAGCCAGAACCAGTGATAATAGCCCATGGCGAAGGCCATGTCCGCGTGCTCGAAATGGTGCAGGGTGGGCACCACGTCCATCAGGCACATCCGTTCCACGCGCGCGGCGTGGTCCAGCGCCAGGCGATGCGCCACCCGCGCGCCGCGGTCATGCGCCACCACCTGGAAGCGGTCATGGCCCAGCTGTTCCATCAACGCGGCCATGTCGGCCGCCATGGCGCGCTTGGCATGCGCCGCGTGCTCCGCGCTGACGCCCGGCTTGCCGGAAAAGCCATAGCCGCGCAGGTCGGGCGCCACCACGGTGAAGCGTTTCGCCAGCACGGGTGCCACGCGGTGCCACATGGCATGGGTCTGCGGGTTGCCGTGCAGCAGCAGCAAAGGCGGGCCCTCGCCGCCGCGCCGCAGCCGGAGGGACTGGCCCGCGACATCGCGGGTTTCGAGGGTGAAGCCATCGAAGAACATGCAAGCATGCAAGC
Source organism: Roseococcus thiosulfatophilus (assembly GCF_017311575.1). Taxonomy (GTDB): domain Bacteria; phylum Pseudomonadota; class Alphaproteobacteria; order Acetobacterales; family Acetobacteraceae; genus Roseococcus; species Roseococcus thiosulfatophilus. The sequence continues at coordinate 24,282 of NZ_JAFFQY010000019.1, read as the reverse complement.
ACCCGTGGCCCCCGTTGACCATGGGGGCATCCCGCCGCAGCCTGACCGCGAAACCGACCTGCACAGGGAGACACGCCATGGCCGAAGACGACGCGCTGTTCGAGAAGGGCCTGCCCATCCGCCGCGAGGTGCTGGGCGCCGATTATGTGGACGCCAGCCTGGAGAAGGCGGACGACTTCATGATGGCCTTCCAGCGCATCACCACCTCCTGGGCCTGGGGCATGGCCTGGGGCGACCCGACGCTGGACCGCAAGACGCGCAGCATCATCAACCTCGCCATGCTGACCGCGCTCGGCAAGATTCCCGAGGTGAAGCTGCACGTGAAGGGCGCGCTCAACAACGGCGTCAGCGTGGACGAGATCCGCGCCACCCTCAGCCACGCCGCGGCCTATTGCGGCATTCCGGCGGCGCTCGACGCCTTCAAGGCGGCGCATGAGGTGCTGGTGGCCGAGGGCGCCATCAAGGCGAAGAAGTAATCATGGCGCGCATCGCCTTTGCCGGCATCGGCAATATGGGTTGGCCCATGGCGGCCAACCTGATCAAGGCCGGGCATGACGTGGTGGTCAGCGACCTCTCGGCGGAGCGCGTCGCGCGCTTCGTCTCGGAGGTGGGCGGCAGCGGCGCGGCTTCGGCGGCCGAGGCGGCTTCCGGCGCCGATGCCCTCGTCACCATCCTGCCCACCAGCCGCGAGGTGGCAGTGGTGGCGGGGCAGGTGGCCGATTTCCTGCCCAATGGCGCCCTGTTCATCGACATGACCTCGGGCAACCCGACCCGCACGCGCGAGATCGCGGAAAGCCTCGCCCCGCGCGGCATCCGCATGGTGGATTGCCCGGTGTCCGGCGGCGTGCCGCGCGCCAAGACGGGTGAGCTGGCCATCATGGCCGGCGGCAGCGACACGGACCTCGACGCCGCCGAGCCCATCCTGCGCGCCATGGGCACCTCCATCCATCGCTGCGGGCCCATCGGCGCGGGGCAGGCGATGAAGGCGCTGAACAACCTGGTGAGTGCCGGCGGCTTCCTCATCGGCATCGAGGCGCTGCTGATCGGCCAGAAGTTCGGGCTGGAACCGGGGCTGATGGTGGATGTGCTGAACGCGTCCACCGGCATGAACAACTCCACCCAGAAGAAGTTTCGGCAGTTCGTGCTGTCGCGCCGCTTCGACAGCGGCTTCGGGCTGGACCTGATGGTGAAGGACCTCTCCATCGCGCTGGAGGTGGGCAAGGAGGCCGGCGTGCCCACGCCGCTCTCGGCCCTGACGCGCGAGATGTGGGCGGCGGCGGCCAAGAGCCTCGGCGCCGGCGAGGACCACACGGCGGTGGCGAAGCTCAGCGAGAACCTGGCCGGGCAGGTGCTGACGGGCGGGAACAGTTGACGCCACCCCTCGCCTGAAGCCGGATTTCCACCGCAACGGCGCTGTCCCGCCCCCGCGGGCGGGACGCGCCCGCGGTCCATGCGTCGTCACGCTTGCAAACGCCATCCGTCTGCACCTACCGTCATCGTGCAATGGCTGTATTGGCCAGCCAAAGAAGAAATGACGGTCAGCATTGGCTGACGGAGGAGGACACAAGAATGACCGCACGCATCGCGCGCCGCGGCGCGCTGCTCGGCGCCGCCGCGTTGCTGCCGCTGCCCGCCATCGGCCAGGCGCGCTGGCCGAGCCGCCCCATCCGCATCATCACCCCCTGGCCGCCGGGCGGCTCGCTCGACGCGCTGCAACGGACGATGTTCGACATCGTGAGCCGCGACCTCGGCGTCTCCGTCGTGTCCGAGAACATGCCCGGCGCGCGCGGCACCCGCGCGGCCATGTTCCTGAAGCAGCAGGCGCAGCCCGATGGCTACACGCTGGCGCACCACCACCTGTCCATCCTGCGCCACCCCTTCCTGACCCGGCAGCCCACCTGGGACCCGGTGACGGACTTCACCTACATCATGCAGCTTTCGGGCTTCCTGTTCGGCACGGTGGTGCGGAATGACAGCCCCTATCGGACCCTGGCGGACGTCTTCGCGGCGGCGCGGGCGCGGCCCGGACGCGTGTCCTATTCGACCTCCGGCGTCGCCACCACCAACCACCTGGCGATGGAGGAGCTTTGCGCGCGGGAGCGTGTGGAGATGCTGCACGTCCCCTTCCGCGGCGCGCAGGAGGGTGTCACCGCCCTGCTCGGACGGCAGATCGACATGATCGCGGACGCGCAGGCCTGGCGCCCGCAGGTCGAGACGGGTGATTTCCGCCTGCTCAGCGTCTGGACGCGCACGCGGCTGCCCTCCTTCCCCGACGCGCCCACCCTGAACGAGCTGGGCTACGGCATGTCGGTCACCTCGCCCTATGGCTTCGTGGGGCCCAGGGGGTTGCCGCCCGAGATGGTGGACACGCTGCACCGCTCCTTCCGCAAGGTCATGCAGGATGAGGCCGCCCAGGCGGTGATGCGCCGCTGGGAGATGCCGGACGAATATCTCGGCCCGGCCGAATACCTCTCCTTCGCGCAGGAACGCACCGCCTATGAGCGCGAGACGGTGGCGCGGCTCAACCTCTCGATCGACTGATCGCGCCGCTGAAGCGGGGGCCTCACCGCTCATGGCTCCCCGGTGAGGCCGAAGGCCTCACCATTCGTAACTCCCCGGTGAGGCCGTAGGCCTCACCATTCGTAACTCCAGGTGAGGCCCAGACGGTCGCCCGCCTCGCCCGTCTGGGTTTCGGCCTCCAGCCTGAGGCGCGGCGTCAGCTCCACCTGCACGGCCACGCCGGGCGCGGCGCCGGAGGTGCCCTGGCGCACGCCCACATAGACGCCCGGCGCCACATAGCGCCCGGCCTCCACCGTGGCGCCGCCGCCTTCCGCCGCGCCGGCGGAAAGGCGGTCCAGCCCCAGCGCCTCGCGGATGCGGCCCGTGACCCCGCCGCCCGAGGGCATGATGCCCGCGAGCTGCGCCACCGCCTGGGTGAGTGCCGCGATCTCGAAGGGCGAAAGCCGCTCCAGCTCCCGGTCGAAGAGCAGCCGCGCCAGCGCCTCGTCCTGCGGCAGGTCGGGCTGGGCGCCCACCGTCAGCTCCGGGGAATTGGCCGGGCCGGTGATGGTCAGCGTGATGGTGTGGGCGCGGGAGCGCGTGGTGGCCAGGAAGTCCAGCGTCGGGATCAGCGTGCCCGTGTCGAACCGGGCCGCGCCGCGCGTCAGGTTCAGCACGCGCCCGGCCAGGTCGAACTGGCCGCGCCGCAGGTTGAAGGCGCCGGAGACGGTGGGCGCGGTCAGGTTCCCGCCCACGCGGATATCGCCCGACAGCTCGGCCTCCAGCCCGCGGCCGCGCACGAAGATGGCGCGCGGCGCCACCACCTGTACGTCCAGCGCCAGCGGCGGGCCGGCGGGTGCGGCCGGGGCGGCGCGGGGCGGCGTGGGCGCGGGGCGGCCCGCCGGGCGCGGCCCCACCTCGCGCACGGGTCCCACGGTGGGGATGCTGCCGCCGAAACTCTCCGGGATGCGGAGTTCGGCGCGCGGGATCTCGATGCGGCCGGTCAGGCTGCCGCCCGCCAGGATCGGCCCGCGCAGCACCAGGTCGGCGTTCATCACCGCCTCGCCCAGCTCGGACTGCACGGGGCGGGCGTTGCGGGCGGTGAGGCGGAGCTCGGCCGGGATGTTCTCGCCCAGCGGCTCGACCCAGCCCTGGCCGGTGATGCGGCCATTGCCGCGCGTGCGCGCCGAGAATTCCTGCACCACCAGCCGCTCGCCCTGCGCCACCAGGCGGGCGGTGATGCCCTCCAGCCGCACCCCCTGGGCGTCGTTGCGGTAGGTGGCGCCGCTGACGGTCGCGGTGCCGGCGAGCTGCGGGGCCTCCGGGCTGCCGGTCAGGCGCAGGTCGAGATCGGCGCGGCCGGTCACCACATCGGCGCCCCCGGCCAGCAAGGGCCGCGTGATGGCGTTGAGGTCCAGCCGCCCTTGCAGCCGCGCCTCGGTGGCGGCCGCGGCCCCCAGCCCGCGCGGCTGGCTGGCATTGATGGTCAGCGCGATGCCGGGGCCGGCGTTGATCTGTGCCTCGATGCGCGCCGCCTCGGGCGTCGCGGTGCCGTTGGCGGTCAGGCGCGCGGCGGGCAGGCCTTCCAGCGCCGTGGCGCGCAGCCCCTCGCCGCGCAGGTCGAAGCGGGCCTGGGGCGCGGCCAGGCTGCCCGCCACATTCACCTGCCCCGCCATGGTCCCCACCACCGCGCCGGCCGTGAAAGGCGCGAGCGGCAGGGCGGCGAGTTCGGCGCGGCCCGTCAGCGCCTCGCCCCGGGTCTGTCCCTGCACGACGAGCCGCCCGCCGCGCGAGGCATTAAAGCGCGCCGGCGCGAGCGTCAGGTCGCCATTGGCCGCGCGGGTCACGCGCGCCTCGCCCTGCAGCCGGGCGGCATCCTGGCCGGAGGCGAGGTTGAGGCGCGTGAACACGGCCTCCGCCGCCTCGTCGTTCACGCGGATGCGGGCGCTGGCCTCCACATTGGCCGCGTCGCTGCGGGCGTTGAGTTCCAGCCGGGCCTCCTCCAGCGTGCCGCCCAGGCTGAAATCCAGCCGCCCGCGCTGCCCGGCGATGGCGAAGCCGGGGCTGACCACGCGGAGCGCGAAGCGCTGGGCGGCGGGGCCGGTGGCCCCCTCCACGGGGGCGGCGCTGGCCTCGGCCGTCAGCGCGCCGGTGACGGGCTGGCCGATGAAGGGCGCCAGCACCGAAAGGTCCGGGATGGCGAGCGCCAGTTCCGCCTGCTGCTGCCCGTCGGGCCAGGCGAAGCGGCCGCCGCCGCGCAGGGTGATGCCGGCCCAGGCGCCGTCCAGGGCGCGGATGTCCAGGCGGCCCTCGGCATCCTGCCGCACCTCGGCGCGGAGCGTCAGCGGCTGTTCGTCCAGCGTGCCGTTCGCGTCCAGCGCCACATGCTGCGGGCTGGCCTGCACCGCCACGCGCAATGGACCGGCGCGACGGCCGGCATAGACCAGCGCCTCGGTGGCCAGCACGGCGTCGAGCTGCGGCGCCTCCAGCGTGCCGGTGGCGCGGCCTTCCAGGGTGACGGTGCCCTGCGCCTCCGGCGGGTCGGTGACGCGGGCGGAGAGGTCCAGCGCCAGCGGGGCCTGGTCGTTGGTGGGGATGGCGCCGGCCACCCGCGCTTCCAACCTCGCCCCTTGCAGCGCCAGCGCCGCGTCGCGCCCGCCCTCGGCATAGCGGGCCTCGACCGTCAGCACCTCGCCCAGCAGCGGGTCGGCCGGGGTGTTGGTGCGCGGGTCGGTGATGCGGGCGGAGAGGGTGGCGCTCGGGTTGTCCTGCGTGCCGCCGAAGCGGGCGGTGGCGGTGACGGTGCCGTAGGTGATGCCCTCGGGCAGGAAGGGCGCGAAAAGGGCGGCGGCGCCGGGGTCGAGCTGGGCCTCGCCCGCCAGCGCGCCATGGGCGGCGAGGGTGGCGCGGCCCTCCAGCCGCCCACCGGGGGCGGTGGCCACCACGCGGTCCAAGGCGAGGTCGCCCACGGCGGAATAGCGCAGGGCGAAGTCGAGCCCGACCGTGGCGGCCAGCGGCGCGTATTCGGCCGGCACGAAGGGGCCGGGCACGGCATCCAGCCGCCCCGAGGCCGCGACGGCGCCGCCCGCCAGGGCCAGTTCGCCCGCGCCGGTCACGCGCGCCTCGCCCAGCGCCGCCTCCAGGCGCCAGGCCCGGCTGTCCAGGGCGAGTTCGGCCTGGAAGGGGGCGCCGGGCTGGCCGGCGGCGGTGGCGACCACGCCGCCGGGCGGTTCGCTGGCGGTGAGGCGGGCCACCAGGCGCTCACCCTCCAGCTCGGCCACCAGGTCGGCGGTGCCGGGGGCGTCGAGGCGCCGCACCGCCAGTTCCACCGAGGCCGATGGACCCGCCAGCCGCGCATGGCCGCGCGCGGAGAGCGCCGCCGGCCCGCCCGGCACGCCGGCGCCCAGTTCGAGCCGCGCCACCTCCAGCGCATCCAGCCGGATCGCGACGGGAAGCTGGGGCAGGCTGGGTAGGGTGATGCCGGGGGTGGGGTCCGGGTCCGGCTCGCCCTCCGGCAGGCGGGCGAGGTGGATGCGGGCGGCCTCCAGCCGGGTGATATGCGCCTCCCGCCCGAACAGCGCGGTCCATTCCAGGCGCAGCGAGGCATCCTCCACCGTCAGCCAGACGCCCTGTTCATCGGCGAGGGTCGCGCGGGTGAGGGAGAGGCGCCCGGGCAGCGGCCCCGAGACGCCTTCCAGCACCAGGCCCGGCACCGCCCATTGCGCCACCCGTGCCACCTGCCGGTTGCCCAGCGGCGTGGCCAGCAGGAAGCCCAGCACCAGGGTGGTGAGAAGCAGCAGCGAGGCGACGAGCCACGCGAAGATTCGCAGCGCGCGCATCAGAAGGCGTGGCCGATGCCGAGATAGATGCCGAAATTGCCGCTGCCCGGCTGGCGCACCAGCGGCATGGCGATGTCGGCGCGCACCGGCCCGAAGGCGGTGTAGTAGCGCACGCCCACCCCCGCGCCGACGCGCAGCGCATCGGTGGGGGTGAAGGGCTCCAGCCCCACGCCGCCCGCATCCACGAAGGCCACGCCGCCGAAATTGCTGCCGAAGCGCTGGCGCAGTTCCACGCTGGCCTCGATCACGCTGGCGCCGCCGCGCGGGCGGCCCTGGGCGTCGCGGGGCCCGATGGTCTGGAAGCCATAGCCGCGCACCGAACCGCCGCCGCCCGCGAAGAAGCGCTGTGCCACCGGCACATCCTCGGCCTCGGCGTTGAGCAGGGAGCCGATGCTGCCGCGCAGCGCCAGCACCGTGCGGCCCTCGCCCTGGAAATCGATGTAGGTGCTGGCGGTGGCGCGCACCGGCACATAGGCCTGGGCGCGGCTGAGCGAGTAGCTCGGCGTCACGTCGAAGCGCAGGCGCCAGCCCCGCGTGGGGTCGAGCGCGCTGTTGGTGTTGTCGAAGCGCGCCTGGGTGGCGAGGCCCACCAGGTTGCTCGGCCGCAGCGGGCCGCCGGGCGGGCCGGAGCGGCCGATCTCGCCCGTCGGGCCGGCGCCCAGCGTCCAGTGCCGGCCGAAGCGCTGCTCGTAGAGGATGGAGGCGGTGATGGCGTCGCGGTCGTAGCTGTCCAGCCGCTCGCGCAGAATGGCCGTGTTCACCACCAGCGTGCCGGGGGTGCCCAGCGGGAAGGGGCGGCGGTAGCTGGCCGAGAGGCGGGCATTGGTGCGGTCGAAGCTTTCGCCGAGCCGGCTGATCGCGGCCTCGACCCGCAGGCGCTCGGCATTGCCGAAGAGGTTCCGGTGCTCCCAGGCGCCGGTCAGGGCCAGGCCGAAATTGGTCTCATAGGCGGCGGTGGCGGTCAGCGCACGGAAGGGGCGTTCGGTGACGTGGAAGGTGACGGGGAAGCGGCCCTGCTCGTCCAGCGCCGTGCCCTCCTCGGCCCGCACGGCGCCGAAGGGGCCGAGCGCCAGCAGGTCCGCCCGCGCCTCCGCCACCAGCCCGGGGCTGTAGTGCCAGGACCGCAGCCGGAGTGCGGCGACGCGCTGCGCCACCTCCGGGTTCACCGCCACGGTGCCGGCCACGCTGGGCGGCGCGAAGGTGGCGCGGGGGCCGGGCGCGGCGAGGAAGGTCACGTCCATCGCCGCGGCGCCATGGTCCACGGTGACGCGGCGTTCCACGCGCGCGAGCGGCCGGCCCTCCGCGCGCCAGGTGGCCAGGGCCGTGGTCTCGGCGGCCAGCACCGTCTCGGCGCGGGCGGGCTCGCCGGGGCGCAGCAGGATGGGGGCCGCGCCCTCGGTGCGGATGCTCCGCAGGCTGTAGCGGGTGCCGGGTGTCGCGCGGATTTCCAGCGCGATGGGGGTGGGCAGGGCGGCGAGCTGCTCGGCGGTGGGGGGCGGGCTGCCGGGCGGGCTGCCGGCCAGGGCCACCTGCGCCTGGCCGGCCCAGAACCCTTCGGATTCGAAGGCGGGGCGCAGCCGCTCAGGCTCGGCGCCGATGCGCGCGGCGAGGCCCAGCGCATCGGTCGGCGCGCGTTCCTGCAGGCGGATGAGGGGGGAGGCGGCCTGGAGCAGGCTGTCCAGCTCCTCCACGCCCGTGGGCACCACGGTGGCCCGGTAGGGCAGGGCGCCGGGCACGGCATCGGTGAAGGCCGGCGTTTCCTGCGCGGCCAGGCGCGTGGCGCCGGGCCAGGCCAGTGCCACGCCACACAGCAGAAGGGCGGCCGGCCGGAGACAGAAAATCCGTATGTGTCGCGGCGTCATTCCCAACAGGCTACCCCATTCTTGCCCCGCCCGGCATGTCCCGCCGGTGGCGCGATGCGCGGGGTGGACCGGAGGAACGCGCGATTACTCTTGCGGTTGCCCGCTGTTACCGGAAGCGATCCGGCGTTCCGGCCCAGATTTCATGTAGGGTCAGGGCGCGTTCCGTCAGCCCCTGGGCGTGACAGAGCCGGGCGGCGGCGGCGAGCGGCGCGGAGAGGGCGGCGCGGCGGTGCACCTCCACACCCCCCGCCCGGAGCCGGGCCAGCAGGGCCGAAAGCGCATCGGGCCGCGCGGCGGCCACATCGGCGCGGGCCACCAGGACATGGTTGATGGGCATGAACCCATGCTTGGAAATGAACTGCTCGGCGGCGGCCTCGTGGTCGGCCATGACTGGCAGCACCTCCGGCGTGCCGGCGCCCTCGCTGCCGAAGATGGCGGCGTCCAGCTCGCCCGCCAGCAGCATGGCGGCCATGTCGGCGCCTGGTGCGGCGCGTTCGCACCAGGGCGGGTCCTGGTAGCCGGCCACATGGGCGTCCTCGAAGGTGACCCAGCGCAGGGCATCGGCGGAGAGGCCATGGCGCTCGGCCAGGATGCCCCGCAGCCAGAGCGCGGTGGTCTGGCTGTAGGCGCGCACGCCGACGCGCCGGCCGCGCAAATCCTCGGGCTTCCGCACTTCCCCGCCGCGCCTGGCCAGCAGCGAGGCCTCCGGGTGGCGGGCCGACAGCACGGCCGGCAGCAGCACGATGGGCGCGCCGGCCGCCTTGGCCATGAGGTAGGTGGCGATGGCCAGTTCGCTCACCTCATGCCGCCCCTCCCGCACCATGGGCGCGAAGGCGCGGGTGATGTTGGGCATTTCCGCCAGGGCGAAGCCCATGGGGTCCGCGAACAGCGCCGCCGTGCGCGGCGTGCGCCCGATGGCGACCTGGAGCGGCGCGCTCATCCCAGCGTCTCGACCACATGGGGGAAGACGGATTGGTAGCCTTCCCCGTGCTTGATGGATTTGTCGCTGTTGCGCGCGGCCTGGGCGCCGCGCTGGAGGGCGACGCGGGTGTAGTATTCCCAGAGATGCTCCTGCCCCGCCATGCATTCGATGGCGGCGCGCTTCTTCTCCCACACCGGCGAGATGTCCAGCAGCACGTCGGGCTTCCAGTCGCATTGCTCGGGCTGGTGCGGCTCGAACAGGAAGACGGGCGGGGCGCCCAGCACCTTCTGGCCGGGGTTGTGGCCATGCGCCTGGGCGGTGACGCGGGCGTGCTGGGCGAAATCGGTCACGGCCGGGTGGTCGTGGTTGTAGATGTCGGCCTTGCTGTGGGTCAGCACGAAGCTGGGGTGGATGGCGCGGTAGAGGTCCACCAGGCGATAGAAGGCGGCCTCGGTCAGGTTGATGGGGTAGTCGCCCAGATCCCAGAACTGGATGTCATGGACGCCGAGGTGTTGCGCCGCCTGCTTCGCCTCCTCCTCGCGCGCGGCCTTCACGCGCTCCAGCGTCATGCCGGGCTGGCGCCAAAGCTTCGCGGATTCGCCCCGTTCGCCATAGCTCAGGCAGACCACCGTCACCTCCCAGCCCTTCGCGGCGTGCAGCGCGATGGCGCCGCCGGCGCGCCAGACGAAATCGGCGGAATGGGCGCTGACGACGAGGGCGGTGGGCATGGGGGTGATCCTCCGGATGTTTCCCCTTGCCTCCCACAGAATGTGCCGGACGGCTACACCCGCAGCAGGTCCCGCCAGGCCATCCGCGCCAGCATGACCAGGGCGGCGGAATAGTATTCCCCCTGCGCCTGGGCCACGCGCGGCAGCACCGCCCGCGCCCCCGCGCCGTCGCGCAGCGCCTTGGCCAGCAGCGCCACGGCGCGGATGCCGGGGTTGGCGGGGTAGGGGGCCAGCACGTTGCTGGGCAGTTCCGTCCAGGCGGGCATGGGGGCGGCGGGGCCGCGATGCGTCCAGAAATCGGCGCAGGCGCGCACCACGGCATGCGCACCGGAGCCGCCCCAACAGAGGTTCAGCGGAATCCGCACCGCGTCGAAGCTGAAGCGCGGCGGCCAGTTCCGCGCGATCCGCAGCGCGCCGTTGTCGGCCTGGATCTCCAGCCAGTCGGGCGGCAGCTGCCATTGGCCGAAGCGCGCCTCCTCCAGCAGGGCCAGCGCGTCCATCTCCACGCGCGTCCAGGTGGCGTCGCGCAGTTCCCGCCCCAGCTCCTGCAAGGCGGGCAGGATGATGTAGGAAAGGTTCACCACCACCCGGTTGGCCGCGCGAAAGCCATAGGCGCCCGGCAGCAGCAGCCAGCGCCGGCCCAGGTTCAGGAAGCACAGCCGCTGCAGGTCGCGCGCGATGGCCAGGCCGCGCTGGATGTAGTCCGGGTGGCGCCATTTCCGCCCCGCCTCCACCAGCGCCCAGGCGATCATCAGGTCGCTATCGCTCGCGTTGTTGAGGTCGGTGACGGGGGGCGTGCCGTCCGGGGTGAAGCGCCAGGCGAAGAGATTGTCGTTGGGCCGCTTCAGCGAGGTGAGCGTCCAGGTGAGGATGCGCTGGAAGGCCTGTCGGTCATCGGCGCGGACGGCGGCGTAGAGCCCGTAGCCCTGGCCCTCGCTGTGCGAGACGTTGCGGTTGCCCGTGTCCACCACCCGCCCATCCGGGGCGAGGAAGCGGGTGCGGAAGACGTTCCAGTCCTCCGCGTCACTGCCGGCCTGGCTGCCATGGGCGATGCCCACCGCCCCGGCCGCGCCGGCCGCCGACAATATGCCATGCCGGCGCATAAATTCCGGCTTGCCACCTTGCGCCGAAACAATGATCAATGACCCCGACATGTGCTAGGAATGCGACCAGGAAACGGGAATGGGCCAATGCCGAGCGTTGTTTCCCTTTTTGGATGGATGCGCGCGGCGCTGGTCATCACCGCGCTGATTCTGGCCTCGGCCCGTGCCACGGAGGCGCCCGCGGCGGAAGAAGGCGCGCGTTTCGAGGGGCTTCGCCTGGAGCTGCTGGCCGCCGCCCGCGACATCGACCTCGACATGTCGCGGCTGGAGGTGGTGGAGCTGCTGCGCGGCGCGGGCTTCTCCATCGAGGTGGAGGCCGACCTGCCCCCCGATGGGCTGACGCGCATGCTGCTGGCCGTGCCCGCCGAGGATGACTGCCTGCCCCGCGGCGCCCCCTTCGTCTGCCCCAACATCCGCGTGAACTTCCTGAACGACCCGCAGCGCGGCCTGCGCGTGGTCCGCATCGAGGCCTTCCAGACCATCGAGGGCGGGGCCACGGTGGCCGAGGTCTTCACCCATGTGGGCGCCGCCATGGGGCCGCCCCTGCAAACCCAGTCCTGGCCCGAGATGGTGCGCGGCGGCGCCGTCAGCGTCTGGCGCCAGCGCTGGCAGGAGGGGGTGGGCCAAGGCCCGCTGCTGGAAATCCTGGCCACGCAGGAGCGCACGGGTAGCTCCCCGCTCGGCATCAGCAACCCGCATGAGCGGGCCGTGGGCGTGGGCTATGTGCGCGCCGACCCCGATGTGGAGGGGGCCTTCGCCTCGGTGCGGCGCCGCCTGCTGAGCGGCCGGGGTGGCTGACCTCATCGTGATCCGGCCTCGGTCGCGGGCGCGCTGACGAAATAGCGGCGGTGCAGGGCATCCAGCGTGCCATCCGCGGTGCGGAGCAGCACGAAGCTGTCCAGGAAGCGCAGCAGGTCCCGCTCGCCCATCGCCACGGCGAGCGCGAGCGGCGAATCCCGCACCAGGAAGCCCTGTTCGATGGCGGCCAAGGGGTCGGTCAGGAGCAGGTTCCGCACGCTCCATTCGAAGGCCACGGTCGCGTCCACCTCGCCCAGCAGCACCGCGTCGAGGCATTCCGCATAGTCCGGCAGGAAGACCGCCACCGCGCCGGGTGGCAGCAGCGGGTGGACCAGGTCCGCCAGGGCCGTGCCCATGGGCAGCGCCAGCGTCAGGCCGTCGAGGTCCGGGAAGCCGTGCAGGTGGCGCCCGGCGCGCCCCGCGATGACCACCCGCAGCCGGCCATGCGGCCGCGCGAGGGCGATGCGGCGCAGCAGCCCCGTGTCCACCGGGAAGGAGGCGACGACGTCCACCCGGCCGCTCTCGAGCGCCGGAATCCGCTCCTCCGCCTCCAGCACCACGATGCGAAGCCGCGTGCCCAGGTCCCGCGCCAATTGCCGCACCAGCGCGACCTCCGAACCGTCGGGTTCGCCGAATTCGTCATGGGCGGCCCAGGGGGGCGTCCGCAGCATCAGCCCCACGCGCAACTCCCCGTTTTCCAGGATGCGCGCCAGCGCGCCGCGCGCGGGCGTGGCGCCGGCGGGTGGCGGGGCCAGGCCGAGCAGGGAAGCCCACGCCAGCAGGGCGCGGCGCGGCAGGGGCATGCTCATGGCGCGCCGCCGGCGCGCAGCCGCCTGCCCAGGAAATGCTGGTGGAGAATGGCCAGCACCCCGCGCTGCCGCAGCAGCAGAAGCTGGGCGTTCACCGCCTCCAGCAGGTCATGCGCGCCGAAGGGCGCCGTGACGGCCATCAGCGCGCGGCCCAGGCTGGACTTGGTCTCGATCGCGGGCAGCGTCTCGGTGATGCGGGCGGCCAGGGTAGCGGGCACGATGGCGGCCTCGGCCTCGCCCTGTGCCAGCGCCTCCGCGATCCCGCGCCAGTCCTGGCGCAGCAGCAGGTGGCGCGGGCGCTCGCCCAGCAGCGCGTTGCCGAAGACGCTGTTCCAGCCGCGCAGCTGCACCAGGGGGCGGCGGCCCACCTCGTCCAGGCCGGGCAGCGGCAGGTCGCGCCGCGCCAGCAGGTGCCAGTCCAGCTCGGCATAGGGGGTGGAGAACATCATCACCCGCGCCGCCTCCAGCGTCATGGCCGGGGCGGTCAGCAGCAGGTCGAAGCGGCCCTCGCGCAGGGCGTCCACCTGGTCGCCATAGGTGGTGAGGTCGAAATCGGGCTGCACGCCCATGCCGAAGGCCATGGCCGCGCCCACGGCCACCGCCATCCCGTCCAGCTGGGTGCCGTGGTTGCGGAAGGCCATGGGCGTGTCGTCCACCAGCAGGCCGAGGCGCAGCCGCCCCGCCCTGCGGATGGCGGCGAAGCTGCCATCGGCCCGGGCTGTGGCGGGCAGCAGCAGCCCGGCGGCCAGGGCGGCGCGGCGGGGGAGGGGCGGCGCCCTCATGGCCGCTGCCGGCAGGCGTCGCAGAGCTGGACCCAGAGCGCATGCGCCATCTCCGCCGCCGCCTCGGGCGCCAGCCGGTCCAGCGCCACGGCGCGCCAGATCTCGTTCGTCACGCCCTGCCAATTGCCGAACCAGGGCGCGATCACGTCCTTGTTGCGGGCCGAGGCGAGGTGCAGCGCGCGCCATTCGGGGCTTTCGCCATCGGACACCAGCACATCGCTGACCTGCGGGTCATTCAGCAGGGGCAGGGTGCAGAAGGGCAGGCCGTCATTCACGAAGAGGCGCCGCTGCATGGTGTAGGCCCCCGACGCGTCATGCCCGCCAAAGGCCGAGAGGAAGGCGCCGGCGCGGGCGAGGCGCCCCGCATCCCGCCCGGCCGCGGCCGAGATGGCGTAGAAGCGCACCCAGCCGCAGGTGGCGGGATCATGCTGCGCCCCGCCCACCGGCATCATGCCCAGCCGCGCCTGGCCCGCCACGTCCGAGGTCAGCGGGTTGTTCAGGAAGCGCAGGCGGTAGCTGGGCAGCAGGGCGAAGGCGTGGCGGCCCTCGGCGAAGGCGCGGGCCACGCCCACCTCGTCCTGGCCGGGGCTGGCCGGGTCCAGGGCCTGGTGGCGGTGGATCATGTCGCGCAGGAAGGTCAGCACGGGGATGATGCCGCGCCCCGGCTCCGCCATCACGCTGACCCGCGCATCGTCCACGAAGCGCCCGCCATGGCTGAAGACGAGGGTGGAGAGCAATTCGATCAGCCAGGGGTCGCCCGCGAGCGGCAGTCCCATGGGGAAGCGGGCGATCCCGCGCGACCGGATGCGGCGGCAATCGTCCATCACCTCCTCCCAGCTCGTGGGCGGGGTGGCGATGCCCGCCGCCTGCAACAGGCCGCGATGGTAGAAGAAGCCGATGCTGTCCGTGTAGTAGGCGAGGCCATATTGCTGGCCGCCGAAGCGCATGGCCTCCGTGCAGGCGGGCGCGGCCTCGGCGTTGAAGCGGGTCAGCGCGGGCATGGCGTCCAGGGGCGCTAGCAGGCCGGAGCCTGCCACCTCCGGCAGCCAGGCATCGGACATCAGCACCACATCCGCCGCCGCCGTCGCGCCCAGCTGCGCCAGCAGCGCCGGGCGGTAGGAGATCCAGGGCACATGCTGGTGCCGGACCGACACGCCGCTGGCGCGGGTGAATTCCGCGAATTGCGCGCGCAGGCTGTCCAGCACCGCCGTCCAGCTCAGGAAATGCACCGAGGGGCGGGGCTGGGCGGCGGCGGGCGTGACCCAGGGCGTGGCGAGCAGCGCGCCGAGGGCGCGGCGGGGCAGGAGCGTCATGGCGGTCAGAGGCCTTCCCGCGGGGCCACGAGCGGGACCCCTGTGTGCATTGCGAAGAGGTTGGCCAGCGTGCCGTCCTCCCGGACGGCGTGCAGGGCGATGGTGAGGGCGCGCAGCAATTCGTGCTCGCCGAAGCGCACCGCGGCCCCGTGCAGATGCGGGGTGAGGGAGGTGCGGATGCCGAAGCCACGGCCGGGGTGGCGCGCCATGATGTTGCGCGCCGTGACGTTGGTGGTGATGAGGGCGTCGAGTGCGCCGTCGAGCAGCGCCCCCTCCAGCGCGGCCAGTTCGGCGAAGGGCTGGGCGCGGGCCTCCTCCAGGTCGAAGCCCAGATTGGCCAGGTGCGCCACATAGCCCTCCTGCAGGCCCAGCCGCAGCCCGCGCCAGTCCGCCAGGCGGCGGCGGCGCGCGACATGGGCGGAGAGGATCACGGTTTCCAGCTCGGCATAGGGGGGGGTGAACATGAGCTGCCGCGCGGTCAGGCGGTTGAGCATGGGGCCGAGCGCCACAGCCACCTCGCCCGCCAACACGCGACCCATGGTCTCGAAGGCGTGCCCCGGCGGGTCGAAGCTGTGCCGCAGCCCGAGCATGGCGGCGAGGTGGGCGGCGAGGGCGGCGTGGAAGGGGTCCTCGACCGGCTCGGCCAATGGGGTGGGCAGGGGGGTCGGAGGCAGGGGAAGCCCCGCCATCCAGATGCCGCAGGCGAAGCGGATGCGCCCCCGGGCGAGGATGCGGCGCCAAGCCTGGCCATGGTGCGCCGCGCGGGCGGGGGTGGCCAGCGGCGGCACCAGCGCGGGGCTGGCCCGCAGCAGCGCCCGGCGGCCTGGTGGAGGTGGTGGAGGTGGTGGTGGTGCCCGGCGCGGCATCTTGTCCTTTTCCCGGCGCGCCACGTGGCGCGACCTCCCGGCGCGCGCCATGTGGCGCGAACCGGGGGCATCCTGCCGCATATGGGCGGGATGTGCCTTGCGGCGCGTCAACCTCCAGGCGCGTTCTTCACCTGGAGTTGAGCATCACCCGCCCGGCTTGGCCAGCCCGTGCTGTTCGCGCACGGCGTGGAAGGTGAGCGCCGGGAACTCCTCCTCGGCGCGGCGGCGGCGCCAGTCGGAGGTGAAGAAGGCCACCATCTCGGCGTCATGGTCCTCGGCGAGATCGGCCTTGTGCTGGCGGGTGAAGCGTTCCACCGCTTCCTTGTCGTCGGAGGCGAACCAGCGCAGCTGGTCCCAATGGGTCGCCTCGAAGCTGACCGGCACGCCGTACTCCACCTTGATGCGGCTGGCCAGCACGTCGAGCTGGAGCAGGCCGACCACTCCAACCACAGGTGGCGACCCGTCCAGGGGGCGGAACAGCTGCACCACCCCTTCATCCGCCAATTGTTCCAAGGCTTTCTTGAGCTTCTTGGCCAGCATGGGGTCCTCCAGCCGGGCGCGGCGGAGGTGCTCGGGCGCGAAGGAGGGCACGCCGCGGAAGTTCAGCGGCTCGCCCTCCGTCAGCGTGTCGCCGATGCGAAGGGTGCCGTGGTTCGCGATGCCCACCACATCGCCCGGCCAGGCTTCTTCCGCCACCTGGCGGTCCTTGGCGAAGAAGAAGAGGGGGGCGTTGACGGGCACCTGCTTGCCGGTGCGGGTCTGGGTCAGGCGCATGCCCTTCTCCAGCCGGCCGGAGCAGATGCGCAGGAAGGCCACGCGGTCACGATGGTTGGGGTCCATGTTGGCCTGGACCTTGAAGACGAAGCCGGAGAGGCGGCCCTCGCCCGGCGCCACCTCGCGCGCATCGGCGGCGCGGGGGCGGGGCGGGGGGGCCATGCGGCCGAGCCCATCCAGCAGCTGCCCCACGCCGAAGTCGCGCAGCGCGCTGCCGAAGAAGACGGGCGTCATGGTGCCTTGCAGGAAGGCCTCCATGTCGAATTCCGGATAGCCCATGGTGACCAAGCCCACCTGTTCGCGCAGTTCCGCCAGCAGGGGGGCGGGGATGCGGGCTTCCAGGATGGGGTCGTCGAGGCCGGAGACGGGAATGACCTCGTCGCCTTCCTCGCCCAGCAGGCGGAGCGCGGGGTTCACGATGTCATAGACGCCCAGCAAATCCCGCCCCGCGCCGATGGGCCAGGCGGCGGGGGTGACGTCCAGCGCCAGCGTCTTCTCGATCTCGTCGAGAAGCTCCATCGGCTCGCGCCCCTCGCGGTCCATCTTGTTGATGAAGGTGACGATGGGGATGTCGCGCAGGCGGCACACCTCGAACAGCTTGAGCGTCTGCGCCTCGATGCCCTTGGCGCCGTCCAGCACCATGACGGCGGCGTCCACGGCCGTGAGGGTCCGGTAGGTGTCCTCGGAAAAGTCCTCGTGGCCCGGCGTGTCCAGCAGGTTGAAGATGAGGTTGTCCCGCTCGAAGGTCATCACGCTGGTGGCGACCGAGATGCCGCGGTCCTGCTCGATCTTCATCCAGTCCGAGCGGGTGCGCCGCGCATTGCCCTTGGCGCGCACGGCGCCGGCCAGCTGGATGGCGCCGCCCTTCAGCAGCAGCTTCTCGGTGAGTGTCGTCTTGCCCGCGTCGGGGTGGGCGATGATGGCGAAGGTGCGCCGGCGCGCCGATTGCTGGGCGGCGTCGCGCGCCACCGCATCCTGGGCGAGGCCGGCGCGGGTGGTGGTCTCGGGCTGCTGGTCCATGGGGCGGTGAGATAGACCCAACACCGCCCCAACTCCAGCGCCGGCTTACGATGGCACGAGGTTCGCCGGCACGTTCAGCCCCCGCTCGCGGTAGTAGCGGATGGCGCCCGGGTGCAGCGGGAAGGGATAGCCGCCCAGCGATTCCTGCAAATTGATTTCCCGCGTGGCGGCATGGATGTTGTTGAGGAAGGGCAGGTTCTCGAAGATCGTCTTGGTGACGAGGTAGACATCCTCCTCCGGCACGGCGGCGTTGCAGGCGAAGTAGTTGGGCAGCTTGGCCGTTGTCCATTCGGTGGTCTGGGTGGGGTAGGTGCCCGCGGGGATGATGCCCTTCACCAGCAGCGAGGCGCGGCCATTGCCGCGGCGGATGTCCTCGTCATTCCATTGCAGGAAGCGCAGCCGGTCGCCCGCGCGGGCGAAGGCCTGGGTGACGGCGGGGGTGGGCAGGCCCGCCTCGAAATTCGTGCCGTGGATGTTGCCGTTCATGAGCGATTCCGCGCTCGGCCCATAGCCCTGGTAGACTAGGTCCATCTTCGTGTGGTCCACGCCCAGGTTGGGGAAGAGCCACAGATGCATGGTCTCGAGCCCCGAGCCGCGCGCACCCATGGAGAAGCGCCGCCCGCCCTCCAGGTTCTTCATGTCCATGATGCGCCCGGTGGTGGCGAGCGAGCGCTCGACCACGAACTGCTCGAAATTGTACCATAGTGGCAGGATGCCGCGGATGTTGCGCTGCACCCCGGCATTGGCGAAGGGCCCCGCACCCTCGCCCGCGAATTGCGCGACGAGGCCCTGCAGGATGGCGAACTGCGCCTGGTTCTCGCGCATCAGCCGGACATTCTCGGTGGAGCCGGCGGAGCTGATGGCGCTCATGTCCAGGCCGAGCTGCGCCTGGAGCTTCACCTTGATGAGCGTGGCCAGCGCGACCCCCACCGGATAATAGGTGCCGCCGATGGTGGCGGTGGTCAGCACATAGGAACGTGCGTTCTGCGCGTGGGCGGTGGTGGCGCCGAGCGTGGCGGCGGCCGTGCCGAGGGCGAGCGCCCTCCTGCCGAAATGGCTCATGTCGTCTCACTCCCTGATGGCCGCGCGGGCCGTGCCGCCCCTGATCCAGGATCTGGGGCGGCCGGCCGGGTCTTTGCCCGGCAGCCTGTTGTTGCTTCACGAATGGGGGCTGTGGCGCCCCCGGCTCATCGTGTTCGGGAGGAGAGGGGGGATCAAGGCCTTTCTGCCTCGGCCCATGCCGAGGCAGAGAACTTCACAAACGCCGCTCGACCGGCCTTGGCAGCGTGACCATGCCCTCGACCGGATAGGCGCGGCGCTGCCAGAGGAACAGCGCCACACCGATGGTGATGCCCGTGAGGTCCGTCATGGATTCCGGGATCATCATCATGAAGCCCGCGCTGCCGGAGACGAAGCGCAGCACGGGGTTCAGCGGCCCGTTCAGCATCCAGCCCTCGGTCGCGCAGGCGAGGAACCAGACGCCGCCCAGCGCGGTCAGCAGCGCGGGCAGGATTTCCAGGAAGGAACCCTGCGCCAGCAGCGCGGGCGAGAGCCAGAACATGTAGGGCACGATGAAGGTGGCGAGCCCCAGCTTCAGTGCGATGATGCTGGTCTGCCACATATCCGCCCTGGCCATGGAAGCGGCCGCGAAGGAGGCGAGTGCCACCGGCGGCGTGATGGCCGAGAGGATGGCGAAGTAGAAGATGAACATGTGCGCCACCAGCGGCTCTACCCCGATGCGGATCAGCCCCGGCGCCACCACGGCCGCCGCGATCGCATAGGCCGCCGTGGTGGGCACGCCCATGCCCAGGATGATGGCGACGCACATGGCGAAGACCATGGCCATGAGGGAGGAGGCGCCCGCCACCTCCAGCAGCAGCGAGGCGAAGCGCCCGCCCACGCCGGTGACGCCGATGACGCCCGCCACGATGCCGGCCGCGGCGCAGACGGCGATGAGCTGCATGACTTCCTTCATCGAGCTGTGCAGCGCGTCATAGATCTGCGCCGCCGTCTCGATCACGGCCGAGGTCACGCCCGTGAACAGCCCCTGCCGCTGCAGCCACACCCGGTGCACCAGCGAGGTGACGATCATGATGACCAGCGTGGCCGCGATGCCCCAGGCCGCCGCGCGGAAGGGCGAGAAGCCCTGCACCAGCATGAAGATCAGCAGGATGAGCGGCGAGGCCATGTAGAGGCGCCGCAGGATGGTGGTCCAGCGCGGCAGCTCGTCGCGCGGAAGGCCCTTGATGCCGAGCTTGCGCGCGTTCAGGTCGCAATGCGTGTAGTTGGCGAAGTAGAACAGGATGGCGGGAATGAGGCCCGCCAGCGCGATCTCGGTGTAGGGGATGCCCAGCACCTCGGCCATGATGAAGGCGCCCGCGCCCATCACGGGCGGCGTGATCTGCCCGCCGGTGGAGCTGGTGGCCTCGATGGCGCCGGCGGTCGGCCGGTCATAGCCCACGCGGCGCATCATCGGGATGGTGAAGGCGCCGGAGGCCACCACATTCGCCACGGCGGAGCCCGAGACCGCGCCGAACATGATGCCCGACAGCACCGTGACCTTGGCGGGGCCGCCGCGCAGCCTTCCCACCAAAGCGAGGGCCACGTCGTTGAAATACTCGCCCGCATTGGATTTCTGGAGGAAGGTGGCGAAGACCACGAACATGATGATGAAGCTGGCGCTGACCTGCACGATGGTGCCCAGCACGCCATTGTTGTTGAACAGCTCCACCAGCAGCTGGTCGAAGGCGACGCCGCGATGGAACAGGATGCCCGGCATCCAGGGCCCCACGAAGCAATAGGCGATGAAGGTGATGGCGATGAGCGGCATCACCAGCCCCGCCGTGCGGCGGGCGAATTCCAGCACCAGCAGGATGCCGACACCCGCCACCAGCAGATCCTGCAGGTTGGGGCCCATGAAGGTCCGCATCTCGATGCCGTCAGCGTCGAAGATGTAGTGGAATGGGATGATGAGGGAGAGCCCGATCAGCACCCAGTCATAGAGCGGCACGGGCCGCACCAGGTTGGTGCTGGCGCGCGGCGCGAAGAGGGCGAAGCCGAGGGCCGCGCCGAAGAAGACGTGGATGGCGCGCGAGACCGTGGGGTCCACCGGCTGCACCAGCAGGATCCAGAGGTGGAAGGCCACGAAGGCGGTGGCCGCGGCGCGCCAGACCATGCCCTGCAGCCCCGGCAGCTCCCGCCGGGCGCTGGCGAATTCGAGATCCTCGATCTCGGTGTTCACGTCATCATTCGGGCGTGTCTGCGCCATACGTGTCCTGCCCCCAGAAAATCCATCGTGAAATATCAATGCCCGCCCGGTGTCGTTCGCGACATTCTTGGCCGATGCGGATGGCGGCAGACGCAACGGAGGTCAAGCGGAAATGACAGGTTAACGGAATGACACGCCACCTGTCGCCAAATGCCGCGCCGCGCCCTATCCAGGACCGTTGAGAGACGAGCCATGCTGAGACTGACCGAACTGCGCCTGCCGCTGGACCACGCGCCCGACGCCATCGCCACCGCGTTGGTGGCGCGGCTGGGGCTGCGCCGGGATGAGCTTCTGTCGCACGAGGTGGCGCGGCGCGCCTGGGATGCGCGGCGGCGCTCGGCCATCGAACTGGTGTATTCCATTGATTTCTCGGTCGCGGACGAGGCCGCGCTGCTGCGGCGCGCCGCGGGGGACAAGGCGCTGGCGCGCACCCTGGGCCCGCGGCCCGACACCGCCTATCGCCATGTGGCGCGCGCCGCGGCCCCGCCCGCGCGCCGGCCGGTGGTGATCGGCACCGGGCCCTGCGGCATCTTCGCCGCGCTGATCCTGGCGGAGATGGGCTTCCGCCCCATCATCCTCGATCGCGGCAAGGTGGTGCGCGAACGCACCAAGGACACCTGGGGGTTGTGGCGCCGCTCCGTGCTGGTGCCCGAGAGCAATGTGCAATTCGGCGAGGGGGGCGCGGGCACCTTCTCGGACGGCAAGCTCTGGTCGGGCATCAAGGACCCGCAGCACCTGGGCCGCAAGGTGCTGACGGAGTTCGTGCAGGCCGGCGCTCCGGAGGAGATTCTCTGGGTGGCCAAGCCGCATATCGGCACTTTCCGCCTGGTCACCATGGTGGAAAGCCTGCGCGCCAAGATCGAGGCGCTGGGCGGCGAATACCGCTTCGGCACCAAGGTGACGGACTTCCTGGTGGAGACGGGGCGCGACGGCACGCGCCGCATGGCGGGCGTCGTCACCGAGGCGGGCGAGGTGATCGAGACGGAGCATGTCGTGCTGGCCATCGGCCACTCCGCCCGCGACACCTTCGAGGTGCTGCACGCGCGCGGCGTGCATGTGGAGGCGAAGCCCTTCTCCATCGGCGTGCGGATCGAGCACCCGCAATCCGTCATTGACCGCGCGCGCTTCGGCAATTTCGCGGGCAACCCCATCCTGGGCGCGGCGGACTACAAGCTGGTGCATCACTGCCAGAATGGCCGCGGCGTCTATTCCTTCTGCATGTGTCCCGGCGGCACCGTCGTCGCCGCCACCAGCGAGCCTGGCCGCGTTGTGACGAACGGCATGAGCCAGTATTCGCGCGCCGAACGGAATGCCAATGCGGGCATCGTCGTCGGCATCACGCCGGAGGTGGATTATCCAGGCGGGCCGTTGGCCGGCATCGCCTTCCAGCGCCATTGGGAGGAACGCGCCTTCGTGGCCGGCGGCGGCGACTACCGCGCGCCGGCGCAGCGCGTGGGGGATTTCCTGGCGGGGCGGGCCTCCACCCATCTCGGCAGCGCGGTGCCGAGCTACAAGCCGGGGGTGACGCCGACCGACCTCTCCCTCTGCCTGCCCGATTTCGCCGTGGCGGCGATCCGCGAGGCGCTGCCGCAATTCGCGCGCAGCATCCCGGGCTTCGACATGGCGGATGCGGTGATGACGGGGGTGGAGACGCGCACCTCCTCGCCCGTGCGCATCCGGCGCGATGCGTCCTTCCACAGCGTGAACACGCGCGGGCTGTATCCGGCCGGCGAGGGCGCGGGCTATGCGGGCGGCATCTTCTCGGCCGGGGTGGACGGCATCCGCGTGGCCGAGGCGGTGGGGCGCGACATGGCGGGGCTGTCCCAGGCGGCGGCGTGACCAACGCCTATGACGCGGTGGTGATCGGCGCCGGCGCGGCCGGGCTCTTCGCCGCCATGCGCGCGGGGCAGCGCGGGCGGCGGGTGCTGCTGCTGGACCACGCGGAAGCCGCGGGCAAGAAGATCCTGATCAGCGGCGGCGGGCGCTGCAACTTCACCAATACGGGCTGCGTGCCGGAGCGGTTCCTCTCTGCCAACCCGCATTTCGCGCGCTCGGCGCTGGCCCGGTACACTCAGCATGACTTCATCGCGCTGGTGCGGCGGCATGGCATTCCCTTCCACGAGAAGACGCTGGGGCAGCTGTTCTGCGATGGCTCGGCGCGAGCCATCGTGGCGATGCTGCTGGCGGAATGCGCGGCGGCGGGGGTGGAAATCTGGCTGAACTGCCGCATCACGGACATCGCGCGCGACACGGGCTATCGCGTGGAGACCAGCCAGGGCGTCGTCACCGCGCCCGCCTTGGTGCTGGCGACGGGCGGGTTGTCCATTCCCAAGATGGGCGCGACCGGCTTCGCGCATGACGTGGCGCGGCGCTTCGGTCTGCCGCTGACGGAACTGCGCCCCGGCCTGGTGCCGCTGACCTTCGCGGGCGAGGCGCTGGAGCTGATGCGCCCATTGGCCGGCGTGGCGCTGGACGCGGTGGCGCGCTGCGGCCGCGTGGCCTTCGAGGAGGCCATGCTGTTCACCCATCGCGGCCTGTCCGGCCCGGCCATCCTCCAGGCCTCCTCCTACTGGCGGGAGGGCGAGGCACTGACCCTGGACCTGCTGCCGCACCGCGACGCCGCCGCCTGGCTGCTGGAGGGCAAGCGCGCCCGTCCCCGCGCCGAGGGCCGCACCCTGCTGGCCGAGGCCCTGCCGCAGCGCCTGGCGCAGGCCCTCGCCGCGCTGCACCTGCCGGGCCGGATGGCGGACACGCGCGATGCCGAGTTGCGCGCGCTGGCCAGCCTGCTGAAATCCTGGCGCCTCGAACCCTCCGGCACCGAGGGCTATGCCAAGGCCGAGGTGACGCTGGGCGGCGTGGACACGCGCGCCCTGTCGCAGCAGAGCATGGAGGCACGCGCGGTGCCCGGCCTCTTCGTGGTGGGCGAGGCGGTGGACGTGACGGGCTGGCTCGGCGGCTACAATTTCCAATGGGCCTGGTCCTCCGGCTGGGCGGCGGGCGAGGCGCTGTGAGGCCGGCCCCCGGCACCACCGGCTTCATCCGGGCCATGGTGCTGGCGCAGTTCGGCGTGCAGGTGGGCGCCTTCACCCTGCCCGCGCTGCTGCCCGGCTTCATGGCGCGGTGGGAGATGTCCAACACCGAGGCGGGCTGGCTGGTGGGCATCTTCTTCGCCGCCTATGTGCCCGCCGTGCCGGTGCTGCTGGCCCTGACCGACCGGATGGCCCCGCGGCGCATCTACCTGATGGGGGCGGCGCTGACGCTGGCCTCGCATCTGGGCTTCGTGGTCTGGGCGGACGGGTTCTGGTCCGGGATGCTGTTGCGCGCCATGGCGGGGGTGGGCTGGGCGGCCTGCTACATGCCGGGCCTCAAGGCGCTGACCGACCCGCTGGAGGGGGCCCCGCAATCCCGCGCGGTGTCCTGGCACGCGGCGGGGGTGGGGCTGGCGGGGGCGCTGTCCTTCGCCTTCGCGGGGTTGTTCGACGCGCTGGCGGGGCCGGCGGCGGCCTTCCTGTTCGGGGCCGTGATGGCGGGGCTGGCCCTGGGCATCGCGGCCTGGCTGCCGCCCGATGCGCGCCCCGCGCCGGCGCCGGGCCGTCTGCTGGACTTCCGGCCGGTGCTGCGGAACCGCCAGGCGATGGGCTGGATCGCGGGCTACACGGTCCACACCTGGGAAATGGCGGCGCTGCGGGCCTGGGCCGT
>NZ_JAFFQY010000018.1 GCF_017311575.1 Roseococcus thiosulfatophilus | reverse complement strand
CCAGGTAGCCACGTTCAATTCGCTCCGCCGCAGCCATCTCGGTGATCGAGGCGTATCGCCCTTCGTCCAACAGCTTCTGGTATCGGAACGCCCGTGCCAGCGCCTTCACCAGCGCCGGGTCGGCCCGCGTTGTGATCGGCGCTACGCCATCGGTAACCGGCGTCACGACAGTCTTCCGCCCGGGCCTGTGCCGGATGGCCAGCGGCACGCGGACCGTGATGCTGGTCGCGGCCGTCATGCTGCCACCCTTAGGGCATCCGGTCGGATGGCGCCGAGGTCGCGGACGAGCCCGCCGAGCCCTTCCAGCCGCAGTCGAATGTCAGCGCCAGCCGGGCCGACTATCACCCGCTCAACCAGCGACCGGACAATCCGTGCCTGCTCCGCCGGAAACAGGTGCTCCCACAGCGGGTCGAGCCGATGCAGCGCGTCCTGGGTCTCGCCCTCTGTCAGGTCCGGCGCGTCCTTGCGCGCCGCCCGCCAGGTGCCGACCACGATCTCCGGCTGCCGCAGCAGAGCCCGCACCTGATCGACCACCGCCGCCTCGATCTCCGCTGCCGATACCCGGCGCACGATGGTGTCGTCGCCGGCGGCGTCGCCCTTCAGCACGCGCTGCGCCACGTAGTAGCGGTAGAGCCGGCCGTTCTTCCTGGCGTGCGTCGGCGACAGCGCGCGGCCATCCACACCAAAGATTAGCCCCTTCAGCAGCGCCGGCGTCTGCGCCCGGTTCTGGTTGGCGCGCACCCTTGGGCTGATCTGCAGCACGTCATGCGCCCTGTCCCAGAGCTCCCGCGGCACGATCCCCTGGTGTTCGCCGGGATAAACATGCCCCTTGTGCGCGGCCTCGCCGACATAGGTCCGGTTGTTCAACAGCTTGTAGACATCACCCTTGTCGAGCGGGCGGCCCACCTTGCTGGCGACGCCCTCCTCACGAAGGCGCTTCACCGTCTCCATGCCCGATCCCGTCTCGGCGAAGATATCGAACACCCGGCGCACCCGCGACGCCTCGTCCTCATTCACGATCAGCTTCCTGGCCACGACGTCGTAGCCGAGCGGCACCTTGCCCCCCATCCACATGCCGCGGGCGCGGGACGCCGCGAATTTGTCGCGGATTCTCTCGCCAATGACCTCTCTTTCGAATTGGGCAAAGCTGAGCAGGATGTTCAGCGTCAGCCGCCCCATGCTGGTGGTCGTGTTGAAGCTCTGCGTGACCGAGACGAAGGTCACGCCATGCGCGTCCATCACCTCCACCAGCTTGGCGAAATCCATCAGCGAGCGCGAAAGCCGGTCGATCTTGTAGACCACGATGACATCAACCAGGTCGGCCTGGATGTCGCGCAGCAGGCGCTGCAACGCCGGCCGCTCCAATGTGCCGCCGGAGAACCCGCCATCGTCGTAGCGGTCGCGGACCAGGACCCAGCCCTCGGCGCGCTGGCTGGTGATATATGCCTCACAAGCATCGCGCTGCGCGTCGAGCGTGTTGAACTCCTTCTCCAACCCCTCGTCAGTGGACTTCCGGGTGTAGACGGCGCAGCGAAGCTTCTTCGTGGTGGCCGGCATGGCCGGCTCGATGCGGGCGCGGCGGGTCATGCGTCACCCCGCGCGCGCAGCCCGAAGAACGTCCAGCCATTCCAGCGCGTGCCGGTGATGTGGCGCGCGATGGCCGAGAGCGACTGGTACGGCCGCCCTTCGAATTCGAACTCGTTGACGCGGACGGTGACGACGTGCTGCACGCCCTGCCATTCCCGGATCAGACGCGTGCCGGCCAGCGGGCGACTGTCGGCGCGGATTCGGCGAAGGACGACGTTGCCGCCATCCAGTTGCTCGCCCAGCGCCACCAGCCGGTCGACGGTCTCGGGCTTCAGCCCGCCATACGCGAGCTCCTGGATTCGATATGCCAGTCGGCTCTGGATGTAGGCCCGGTTCCAGGGCGGCGGCTCCTTGCCGAACAGTTCGCGCCACTGCTGCTTTAGCGTGGCGGTCGGCGCCGCCTGCAGCGCGGCGAGCCGGCTCAGGACCTGCGTCGGCGGGATCTTCGGCATGATGGGCGCCGGCGCGGGCGCCGCGGTGGATCGTTTTGTCATGCGAGTCCCTTCCTGTTGGGGTTCGCATGCAGGCGCTGCTTGGCGGTGGAGTGTAGGGGAATGTCTCCCAGCCCCCGAGTTATCTCGGCATCGCGCGCTTCATCCTCGGCAGCGTGGCTGCGCAGCCGCACCAGGCCGCGCGCCAAGATGGCGCAAACCTCGCGGAGGTGCGGCGGCAGGTGCGCGTTCAGTCCCACGGGAAATGGCTTCATACTTAGCCCTACCCGCCGCAGTGGCGATCCGTCCCGATTAGGCGGGCAGGCGCGCCAAGGCCTCATGATACCGACGCCACAGGAGCGCGACCTTCTTCTTGATCGTGCTCTGGTCGGGATACAAGTTGCGCGTGGCGAACCACTCCACCATGCGCCGGACCATGGCGGCCTGGCTTTCAGGGAAGCCATCGATCTGCGTCGACACCACCAACTCGCAGTAAAACTCATCCCAGTCGTACTTCGGCGGGGCGCCGCGCACTGCGGCAGGCGGTGTCACTGCCACAGCCGGCCTGCTTACCGGCGGCACGATCTCCTCCTGAGCTGCCTCAAACCGCGTGAGTTCGGCGTGCCGCACAATCAGCTGCTCCCGTGCAACTACAATCTCACCTGCGTTGTCACCGCGCTCAGCGATGTCGATGTAGCCATCGCCCTCGGCCCGAAATGATCTGACCACCTGCGAACCGACCGTGAGGATCCGCCACGCATCGATTGGCAGTAGGTCCATAGCACCGGTGACATGGCGTCGCCCCTCGGGGATACGAAACCAGTCGCCATTCCCCATATCCTCAATGGTGCCGACGTCGACGGGGAGGGTGGCTACGACCACCGAGAGCACGATCTCGCGTTCAATGACGAAGCCCGCGAGATCGATTGCCGAAATCTCCCAGCGCCGGCATGCCTCATCAATCCCGTAGTAGGGCTTCCTGGTAATCCGGCCGCTCACGACGCTCATTCCTTCCCGACAAAGCGCAGACGCCGATACGCCTGCACCACCTTGGCCATATTCTTCCGCATGTCGGGTGGCAGCCGCTGCGCTTCCACGAACAGATCATCCACCTGCACGCCAAGGATGGCCGCGGCGCGCTCTATCAGCTCGTCGCGGGGAGGGTTCTCCTGGTCGCGCTCAATGCGAGACCAGTAGGCGGGCGAGATCTCCAGCCGCTCCGCGAAATCGTTCAAGCCGATGCCGAGCGCGGTTCGTCGCTCGCGAATAACCGAGCCGAAGCTCACCGCTGTTCTCCCTGCACCAGGCCGTAGCGGCTGAGCCGCACGGCGATAAACCGCTCTGACACACCGAAATCGCCCGCCAGCGCGGCAACCACACCCTCGATCGCCTCGGGCGGATTGTCCGAAGATAACACCCGGCTGCCAGGCCGACCCCGATGCGGCGCATGGATGGTCCGCAGCCGCTCCGAGTGGGCGTGAACCAGCAAGCGGAGGTGGAGCTGCACCGGAGGGGCAAGGAGGGCGCCCATGAACTCATTGGCCCGACGTTCGGAGACCGCAGTGGTTCGGTCGAGCAGTGCATTCGGGCCAGCCGTCACCGAGCGGTAGTGCCGGGCCGGTGCACCAAGCGCGACGGGCACGTCGAACACCACATGGCCCAGCTCATGCGCCGCGGTGCTGACGGCCAGGTCCGGTCGCCCGGCCACCATACGCGCATTCACCGACACCAGCGCCGTCCCAGGCATCTCGGGATCCGTCTCACAAACCCCGAGCACGGCTTCTCCGGAGGCATCGTGCACAGGATGGCCGAGCTCCCAGGAGACGGTGATGGCGCGGCCATTCGCCGACACGGTGCGCGTTGCGGCTACCAGCGCGGCGATCGGCAGCGCAAAGCCATCCTGACCCGCCATGACCTGCCGGCGCATCTGGGCAGCGACCCCCCATAGAGTCTGGGCCGACAGGGGCTGGGGCGCGCCCGAGGCGGCGTGATGCGGATAGTCGATGATGATGGACATGCCCTGAACATGACGAACTGCTGTGTGGTTGGTCAACAGCAATCTCCATGCGACGAAGGGTTATCCCCGGTATCCACCGATCATCCGTGTGAGGAACATATCCCGCATGGGTGGCGCGCAATTCACCCGCGATGCCGCCGCAAAGCACCGAAAATCACCCAAGCTCTTGAGCCGGCATAGGGAATTAATCCTTATGTCCATCAATTCCCCATTCCGCCCCTTTCCGCCTCTCCGCCCCCAGAGGTCACGTGATTGCATACTGGCTCTACAGCATTCCACCAGGAGCCACGTCCATGCGCCCTCGGCTTTCCCTTGCCGATCTCGACATCGTTCACCCCATTGCCCAGCGCCAGGCGCGCCAGCTCTGCCGCGCCTTGGGGCGCCCCAGCCACGAGCGGGAGGACATGGAGCAGGACATGCTGCTCGACCTCCTGACCCGGCTGGCCTCCTTCGATCCGGCGCGCGGAACGCTCGCCGCCTTCGCCACAGTCTGCTTCCAGCATCGCGCGTCCCGTCTCGCCACGCGGCTCCGGCGCGAGAGGCGCGAACGGCATGAGGCGTCCCTGGACGATGCGGTGCCGGGCCAGGAGGAGGAGGAGCTGACGCTCGCCGACATCATCCCCGAATCCGAGGGGTACGCGGCGTGGTGCGGTCAGCAGACGGATACCGTGGCAGCGCTGGAACGGCGCCTGGATCTGGATCGCGCCGGCGCGGTCCTGGACGAGCGCGACCTCCCCCTATGCGCCTCCCTCACGCGGTGCACGCCGCATGAGCTCGGCCAGCAGGGCCCGGTTCCCAGGTCCGTTCTCTACCGCCGCATCCACGAGATGCGCCTGCGGCTCCTCGCCGGCGGTATTGCCGCGGCGGCCTGAGACGGATCAGCGACCGGCTGGGTAGGGCTAAGTATGGACACCCCGATCATCGACATCCGCGCAGTGGTGCCGCCTCTCACCGAGGCGTCGCTCTGCACCTGGCTGGGCGCTGCGGCCCCTGGCGACAGCATCATCTACCACCGCGGCGCGCTCGCCCGGCAAATCTGCCCGCATCTGCGTTGCCTGCCCGAGGACGAGCGCACAGCGCTGCAGCGCCTGGCGGCTCGCGCATGGAAGCTGACTGAGCTTGGCCTCGCGGATCTCGTGCAGCGCCGGCATGGCTATGAGGACTACGCCTACATCCTCGTCGCCCGTCGGCGGCCGCGCCGAAGCGCCTCATCCCTCCTGCCCATGATGCTGAAGGAGGCCGCATGATGGACGCGCATCTCTCCAACCGTCCCACGCTCGACGCGCTGCGCCGCATGCCGGTGAGCGACGTGATTGCGCTTCCGGCCGAGCATCTGGCGCTGCTGCAGACCGATGCGCGCGAGGCCCTGGATGCCGCCAAGCGCATGCAGGACTGGATCGAGGCCGCGATTGCACTCCGCTACGAGCAGCGCGCCATCGGCGCCCGTGCCGCGGCCGGTAAGGACACCGGCACGGTCCGCTTCCAAGACGGCGCCGTGGAGATCGCGGTCGATCTGCCCAAGCGGGTGGAATGGGACCAGGCGCGGCTCGCCGCGCTGTCGGAGCAGATCCGCGCTGGCGGCGAGGATCCTGGGCAGTATGTCGAGGTCAGCTTCAAAGTCCCGGAGCGCGCCTACACCGCCTGGCCGGAGCGCATTCGCGCGGCCTTCGAGCCCGCCCGTACTGTCCGCACCGGCCGCGCCACCTATCGCCTGGCCATCATGTCCGAGACGGCGCAGCGGGACAGTCCGCACGCCGGCGCCCTCCACCCTCTGCGGGGAGCTCTCTGATGGCGCTGCGCATCGTCACGGCCGATGAGCGCCTCTCGCGCGCGGCCAACAAGACCACCATGGCCCTGTTCGGCCCCAGTGGCGTCGGCAAGACCACGCAGCTCAAGACGCTGCCGGCGGCCGAGACCATCTGTATCGATCTCGAGGCCGGCCTCAAGTCGGTGCAGGACTGGCGCGGCGACAGCATTCCGGTGCGCTGCTTCGAAGACGCCATCGACCTTGCCTGCCTGGTGGGCGGCGTGAACCCGGCTGCCGATCCGACCGGGTTCTTCTCGGAAGGCCACTATCAGCATCTCGCCGCGGCGCATCCCGACATGGTGCGGCTGATCGCCAGCAAATCCATCGTGTTCCTGGACAGCATCACCGACCTCACGCGGCAGGCGATGGCCTGGGCCAAGACGCGGCCCGAGGCCTTCTCGGAGAAGACCGGCAAGCCTGACACCCGTGGCGCCTATGGCCTGCTCGCCCGCGAGGTCATCGGGCTGCTGAAGCATCTGCAGCATGCGCCGGGCAAGACCACGATCATGGTCGGCATCTTGGAGAAGGTGACCGACGAGTTCGGCAAGGTTACCTGGCAGCCGCAGATGGAAGGCGGCAAGGCGGCCCGCGAGCTGCCCGGCATCGTCGACCAAGTCGTCACCATGGGGCTGTTCAGCCGCGAGGGCGAGGCCTGGCGCCACGACCCCGAGCGCGGGACCGAGCGCCGCCTCGTCTGCCGGGCCGGCAACAGCTTCGGGCTGCCCGCGAAGGATCGCTCCGGCCGTCTCGACGAGACCGAGCCCGCGGACCTCGCCGCCCTTCTCCGCAAGATCAACGCCACCAGCACCAACACCAACACCGCCAAGGGGGTGATGCCATGACCTATGACATGAACGATGCCGAACTGCCGCGCGGCTCCGACCTCATCCCGGACGGCAGCTTTGTGAAGGTCATCATGCACCTCCGCAAGGGCGGGCTGGATGGCCGGGCGAGGCCGATCGCGGCCTGCTCAAGGCGACCAAGACGCAGGGCAGCGACGTGAAGATGCTGGACTGCGAGTTCACCGTCACGGCCGGCCCGCACATCCGTCGCAAGTTCTGGCAGACCTTCACGGTCGTCGGCGGGAAGGTGGACGACCAGGGCGTGTCGATCGGCTGGAAGATCTCGAAGGGGGTCTTTCGGGCCATGATCGACAGCGCGCTCGGGCTGGACTCGCAGGACATGAGCGAGGCGGCGAAGGCCAAGCGCATGCTGCGCGGTCTGTCCGACCTGCACGGGATCACCTTCGCGGCCAAGGTGCGCGTCGAGCCTGCCAATGACCCGCGCTACTCCGACAGCAATCGGCTGGACCGTGTCGTGCTGCCGGGCGAGCCGGAATACGCCAAGGTCATGGCCGGAGAAGCCGTCGCCGCGGCGCCCAGCAACCGGCCGGCCCGTCCGCCCGCTGCCGCGGCCGCCACGCCCCCGGCCTGGTCGGGCCAGGCTGCCACCGCGCCTGCGGCTCCGGCGCCCCGCATGTGGGAACGCCCGGCCGCCGCCAGCCCCGCACCCCAGCCCGCGGCGCCCGCTCCTGCCGCCAGCGGCCCGTCCTGGCTGAACGGGTGATGCGCCGATGGTTCGTCGCCGCTGGACGCGGCCGCCGCAGCCGCGTGCTGCGGCCCAGTCCCTGCCACCGCCGCGCGGCTGCTCGCCCGAGGATCAGGTGCGTCGCCTCACCTGCGCGCTCTGCGGCCGGGAGGCGAAGGGCTTCGGCTACATCCATCAGCTTCGTTGGGGCGAATTCCCGCATCACCGCTTCTGCTCGATGCGGTGCTGCGAGGCTGGTGGTGCGCTGGGCCGGAGGTCCAACGGCGTGATCGACAAAACCCCGATGGAGGAGCGCGCGGTGAAGGACGCGCGCCGTCCGCTCGCGGAAGTGCTGGTCGAGCTGAACCTCATGGCGCCCTTCCACGACCGCAGCGCGGCGGAGATCGATCGGATCATCGAGGCCTGCGTCGACGGCTTCCAGGCATCCATGCAGCGCCAGGCTGCCGAGCGGGATCCGCTCGACGACCCGATTCCATTTTGAGGACATCG
Source organism: Roseococcus thiosulfatophilus (assembly GCF_017311575.1). GTDB lineage: Bacteria > Pseudomonadota > Alphaproteobacteria > Acetobacterales > Acetobacteraceae > Roseococcus > Roseococcus thiosulfatophilus. The sequence goes on along the minus strand of NZ_JAFFQY010000018.1, from coordinate 23,131 downwards.
ATGATCCTCGACTTCAACCACCAATCCGGCCTGGTCTATGGACGCCCCGCGCACGGCGTGGCCGACGCCACCGCGCTCATCAATGCGCATGTCGATGCCGCGCTGGTGGCGCGCAACCAGCGGCAGCGCCCGCGGGACTATCTTGGCGGCAGCCGCATCGGCGAAGCATGTGCCCGCAAGCTCGTCTACGAGGTGGCCCACACGCCCAAGGATGCCGGCCGCGACTTCGACGGCGGCATCCTCCGCGTCTTCGATGCCGGACACCAGTTCGAGACGCTGTCCATCCGGTGGCTCCGCCAGGCGGGCTTCGATCTGCGGGACCGCGGCGCCGACGGCGAGCAATTCGGCTTTGCCGCAGCGGGCGGAAAGCTGCGCGGCCATGCCGATGGCGTCATCGTCGCGGGGCCCGATGTTGGCATCCGCTGGCCTTCCCTGTGGGAGCACAAGGCGCTCGGTCAGAAGTCGTGGAACGACCTCGTCAAGCACGGGCTGCGGCAGTCCAAACCGATCTACTTCGCCCAGGTGCAGCTCTACATGGCCTATCTCGAGCTCGAGGTGGCGCTGCTCACCGCGCTGAACCGCGACACGCTGGCGCTGCACCACGAGGCGGTGCCCTTCGACGCAGCCGAGGCGCAGCGCCTGTCCGATCGCGCCGTCGACATCCTCCGCGCTGCTGACGCCGGCGAATTGCCGCCGCGGATAGCAGCCCACGCCGATTTCTACCTCTGCCGCTTTTGCCCCTACGCGGCGCGCTGCTGGGAGATGCCTGCTTGAACGACATCACTCCCTCCGACACCCAGCACCGCGCCATCGCCGCGATCAGGGCATGGTTCGAGCACGGCACCGAGAAGCAGCAGGTGTTTCGCCTGTTCGGCTTCGCCGGCACGGGCAAGTCAACCGTGCTGAAGTTTGCGCTCAGCGAGATCGGCCTCGAGCCGCATCGCGCCGGCGGTGATGGCGAGGGCTGCGTGCCCGGCGTCGTCACCTCCACCTTCACCGGCAAGGCCGCGCTGGTCCTGCGCCGCAAGGGCACGCCCGCACGCACCATCCACAGCCTGATCTACAGCGTCATCGAGGCGACCGAGGAGGAAGTCGAGGCTGCCGAGAAGAAGATCACCGAGGCTATGGCCAGTGCGCGGCAGCTCTCGGGCTTCGATCGCACCACCGCCGAGGCGACGATCGAGGCGATGCGCCAGGCCGTCTCCGAGATGAAGCGGCCACGCTTTGCGCTGAACCCGAAGAGCGACGCGGCGCATGCGAGGCTCATCGTGCTCGATGAGGTGTCGATGGTCGGCGAGGACATGGCGCGCGACCTCATGAGCTTCGGCAAGCCCATCCTGGTCCTCGGCGATCCTGGCCAGCTTCCGCCCATCCAGGGCGAAGGCGCCTTCACCAAGGATGCGCCCGATATCATGCTGACCGAGATCCACCGCCAGGCGGCGGAGAGCGCCATCATTCGCCTCGCCACCATGGCCCGCGAAGGCGTGGCGATCGGCTTCGGCCAATACGACACCCACGTCTGGAAGATGCGCAAATCCGACGTGACGCCGGAACAGGCGCTCCGCGGCGGCCAGGTCATCTGCGGCATGAACGCGACGCGCCTGCAGCTGAACAACGCCATGCGCCAGGCCGCCGGCTTCGGGCCAGGCTGGCTGCCGACCGGCCCCGCCGAGAAGATCGTCTGCCTGAAGAACCAGAACGATCTCGGGCTGATCAACGGGATGTTCCTCTCGCTCGACGCCGTCGTCGATGAGGGGACCCACTACTTCTCGGCGGTGGTGACCGACGAGGACGGCAATCGCATCGGGCCGCTGCAGCAGGACGGCAGCCGCGGCCGGCTGCGCATCTACAAGGGGCACTTCGAGGACCACATCGCCTTCGACAAGCAGCGCCATGACCGCGACTGGAAGACCAAGCGTGCGCTGACCGAGGCGACCTTCGGCTGGGCCATCACCGGCCATAAGAGCCAGGGGTCGCAGTGGGAGAACGTGGTGGTCTGGGACGATGGTCTCGGCCGCACGGAGCTGGATCGGCGCCGCTGGCTCTACACCACCATTACCCGCGCCGAGCAGGGCCTGGTGATCCTCGCATGAACGCCGAGCCCCATCCCGCTGTCACCGCATCGGCATGCATCGACCTGAACGATGCCGGCCCCGTGCTGCCGGTTCGGCACGACCTGGCCGAGGTGCGGCGCAGGCTGGCGGACACGGCGCGGGACTGGCTGCCGGCGTTGTTCCCGCAGGCGGTCCGCGCGCCGGACCGGAAGACGCTGCGCTGCGCCGACCTTTCGGGTCGCCGGCCCCGTGGCGAGGGATCCTGCGTCCTGCACCTCGAGGGTCGCTTCGCTGGATGGGGCTTCGACCACGCCACCGGCGAAAGCGCCGGGCCGATCGACATGGTCTATCACGCGACCGGGCTGACCGAGGCGCGGCTTTTCGCCGAGGCCGCCCGCCTGGCGCACATGGAGCAGCCGGCGCCCAGCCCGCGGCCGCAGGAGCCGCGACCGGACCACAGCCGCGAGGTGGCGCGGCTGCTGGAAGGCTGCCAGCCACTCGCCGGCTCGGTGGCCGAGACCTATCTGCGCAGCCGCGGGCTGGAGATGCCGGACAGCCCCGACCTGCTGTTCCATCCGGACCTTCCCGACTTCGACACGAAGCGTGGCTGGGCCGGGATAGTGGCGGTCGCCCGCGATGGCGCCGGCGAGCCCACCGGTGGTATCCACCGGACCTACCTGCTGGACGACGGCTCGGCGAAGGCGCCGCCGGGGAAGAAGATGCTGGGGCCCATCGCCGGCGGTGCGGTGCGCCTGGCGCCGTTCCCCGCCGACGGCCGGCTCGGCGTCGCCGAGGGGATCGAGACCGCGCTCTCGGCGCAGGCCATCTTCTGCGTTCCAACCGTGGCGGCGCTCTCCGCGGATGGGCTGCGGCGCTGGCGGTGGCCGGACGGCACCACCCACGTCACCATCTTCGCCGATGCTGGCCTGCCAGGCATGCAGGCCGCGGCCACGCTGGCGGACCAGCTGAACCTCGCCAACATCCCCTCCCGGATCCTCGCGCCGCTGCATGGCGACGACTTCAACGACGACCTGCGGCATGGCGTGACGGCCGAAGACTATGCCGCGCCGGCACCAACTGGTGAGCAGGCCCCGTCGCCCACCACCGCGGAGGAGTTGCTGGCGGCCGCGGCCACGCTCACCAACCCGCCCGACATGGGGCCGCTGTCGCAGCTGCTGGGGCGCCTCGTCACCCTCCGGCTCGAGCCGCTACCGGAACGCCAGGTCCTCGGCGCCATCAAATCCGCGACCGGCATCGCCGTCTCCATCCTGGAGAAGCAGCTCGGCGAGTTGCGGCGCCGCTTCAACACCACGGGCGATGTGAACCAGGCGCCGATCCGGCTGCGCTGGGCTGCTCTGCTGCGCCTCGAGCCGAGCGGCGCGCCGGAGCGCAACGAGGCGAATGTGATCACGGCGCTGTCGCTCGATGCGGCGTTCGCCGGCGCGCTGGTCTTCGACGAGTTCGCACAGGAGATCCTGGTCACTCGGGCCCTGCCCTGGGAGCCCGCCGTCAGCACCCTGCCGCGGGCCTGGGGTGATGCGGATGACGTGCGCTGCGCCGAATGGCTCCAGCGCCACGAGATCAACGTCCCGCCCGTCGTGGTGGGGCGCAGCGTCGTGGCGGTCGCCCGCAACATCCGCATCCACCCGGTACGGGACTATCTCCGCGCGCTCACCTGGGATGGGACGCTGCGGCTCGATGCGTGGGGCGTGACCTATCTCGGCGCGGCCGACACGCCGCTGAACCGGGCCATGGCCTCGCTGTGGATGATCTCCGCGGTCGCGCGGATCATGCGCCCCGGCTGCAAGGCCGATCACATGCTGATCCTGGAGGGCCCGCAGGGCATTAGGAAGTCGACGGCGCTGAAGGTGCTCGCCTCCGACGCCTGGTTCACAGATGAGCTGGCGGAGATCGGCTCGAAGGATGCCGCGCAGCAGATGCGTGGCGTGTGGATCATCGAGATGGCCGAGCTCGACGCGATCGGCAGAGCCGAAGTGTCGCGCATCAAGGCCTTCCTCACCCGTACCTCCGACCGCTACCGCCCCCCCTATGAGCGCTACGTGGTCACGGTGCCCCGGCAGTGCGTCTTCGCCGGCAGCGTCAATCCCGACACCTATCTGCGCGACGAGACCGGCAACCGGCGCTTCTGGCCACTGCGTTGCGGGGAGATCGACCTCGACGGGCTCCGCCGCGACCGGGACCAGCTTTGGGCTGAGGCCGTTGCGCGATTCAACGAGGGCGCCCCGTGGTGGCTGGAGGATCGCGACCTCATCGTCTCCGCCACAGCCGAGCAGGAGGCCCGCTACGAGCCGGATGCCTGGGATGCGCTGATAGAGCGCTGGCTGGTCTCCGAACGGCGCAGCGTGAACGTCGGCTTCGGCAGCTACGACGACTGGCAGGAGCGCCACATGCCTCGCCCGACGCCATTGACCGACGTCTCCGTCGGCGAGGTGCTGGAGCAGGCGCTCAGCATTGAGCCCGCAAAATGGACCCGGGCAGACCAGATGCGCGTCTCCAGCTTCCTGAAGGCGAGGAAGTGGGAGCGGTTCAAGGCCACCGTGCCCAGTAAGGATGGCGGCACGCGGGAGTGGCGATATCGGGCCCCGCGTCCGGACGGCAGGGCGTGATGGCTGCCGCGCTCATGTCCCAACGCCCCCGCCACGTCCCAACCCATGCGCTGAGGTTGGGTCAGACGAAATCGACTGCAACTCAGTCACTTGCTGACCCGTGTCCCAACGTCCCAACCGTCCCAACGGGTCTGAAACCTAGATGCGGAAGGTCTGAGTCGGGCCGGACATACATTTCCCTTATAGGTTTAGGGGAGGTCGCCCCGGGTTGGGACGTTGGGACATGCCAGCGTAACACCTTGATTCGGCGTGAAAGTGCTTCCTGCCAGGTAGCCGCAGGTTGGACCCGGTTGGGTCCTGGGTTGGGGCGGCAGCGGCCGCCAGCGATAGGCCCCCCGGATACAGGTCCGCCGAAATGCCGGGCAGCGACGGCGAGCTCCGCCAAGAACCGCGCCGTCGCCGCCCTCACCAGGACGATCCCCTTCCGGAGACCACCATGGCAGTTGCGACTCTCACCATGCCCGCCGCGCACGCAAGCCGCCCGCCCATCGCCCTCCCGCCCGCGACCAGCCTGACGCACCACACCGTGCTCGCGCTCGATCTCGGCACCACCACCGGCTGGGCGCTGCGTAGCCACGATGGTGGCATCACCTCTGGAACCATGACGTTCCGGCCCAGCCGCTTCGAAGGCGGCGGGATGCGCTTCCTGCGGTTCCGCGGATGGCTGGCGGAGGTCGCCGCCCTGTCCGGCGGTGTGGCGCGGATCGTGTTCGAGGAAGTCCGCGCCCATGCCGGCACCGATGCGAGCCACACTTACGGCGGTTTCCTCGCCACGCTGACCGCTTGGTGCGAGGAGCATGAAGTCCCCTACCAGGGCGTCCCAGTCGGCACGATCAAACGCTACGCCACCGGCAAGGGCAATGCCGACAAGGCGAAGATGGTCGCCGCCATCCAGGCCCGCGGTTTCGCACCGGCTGACGACAACGAGGCGGATGCCATCGCCCTTCTGCTTTGGGCCACCGACCCCACGGGAGGTCGCGCATGAGTATGCACGGCGCACCGCAGCCGCCCCGGTCCTGCCTCGACCGCGGCACGCGCAGCCCGACCAACGACAGCGAGGTCAACGCTATGCGGGCCGCCGCGTGGCATCGCCATGGCGTGGCCGCGCTGCCTGTCGCCGACATCACGGACGACTGGCTGCGCCAGGCCATCACCAACGAAGCCAACCGGCGCTGGGGGCGTCGTGACGGGGAGAACCACAATGGCCGGTAAGCGCAAGGCAAAGCGGGTGGTCGAGGACCTGTCAAAGCCCTCGAAGTGGCGGCTTCAGCATGGCGGCTTCTCGGACCCGATTCGCGACGCGGATCCCGAGACGGGCACGCCCGTGGCGCATCGCCGCGCCGTGGACACGCTCGGGTTAATGCTGGCGCACGGCAGCATCACGCCACAGATGCACGAAGCGGGTGAGATCTTCCGCGGGCTGTTCCGCGCCGCCTGCTTCGACAGCATGTCGACGTCGCAGATCATGCGCATCCCAGGCACGCGCGTCGACACGCTCTCGACGATGCAGGTGGAGGCACGGCGCCGCGTCGCTGCGGCGCTCGATGCGCTGGGGGGGCAGGACAGCCCCTGCGGCTCCTGCGCGTGGTTCGTCGTCGGCCTGGAGTTCTCGGTCCGCGAGTGGTCGATGCGGCAGGGCTGGGCCGGACGGACGGTGCACGGCCCAGTGGGACAGGGCATCCTGGTTGGGTCCCTCGGCATTCTCGCCGTGCACTTCGGGCTGATGCCACGAGCGAGGGCGGCGTGACGCGGGACGATCGGGGCGGTCATCATCGCCCCGATCACGCTGTTACAATTCACCCCGTAGCGGCTCCGAAATCGATAAGGCTAGAAGCAAGACACGTAGAGAAGGTGCGAGAGCGCCGCGGCTGAACAGCCACGCTGCGGCTCGATCGAGACAGTGGCTCTCGAGCCGCAGGGTCCTTCCTGGCCCCGCTGTATGCGGGGGGCGGAAGCGCGCAAGGTCGCTAGCGACAGGCGAAAAACGAGGTTGCCAGGTTGCCAGTGCCAACCCCAAGCCATTGACCGGACAAGGGTTCAATGGGTTGCCAGGCGCAAACCATGGGTTGCCACATGCAAACCAGCACCGCACTGTTGCCACCGCCGCACCCATCACAGGAGATGCGGTTGCCAGAACGTATCACCTCCGCCCGTGACGTCGCCCGTCGCCTCGGACTCTCTCACACCGCGATCCAGAAGGCCGAGCAGGTCGGCCGCATCCGCCGGGAGACGGATGGGTCCTGGGACGTCGAACGTGTTCGCCGCGATCTGACAGCCTCGGCCGTGCCGGGACGCTCCCCCCTGGCGCCTCCAGGTGAGGACACGCCGCTGGGGAGGCTGACCCTGGCTCGGCTTGCGCTCGGCGTCGAAGCGCAGCGGCTCGCCATGGATCAGAGGAAGGGCCGCCTCATGGATGTCGTCACCGCCAACCACCGCATCGATGAGTTTGCAGCCGGCATGCGCGATGGGGTGCTGAATTGGCCGGCGCGGGTTTCGGGTCAGATTGCCGCCGAGATCGGCCGCGATCCTCACCTCGTGCAGACCATCCTGCAGGAGCAGATGAACGCGCTTCTGCTGGAGGTCGCCGATCGTCTGGATCCGAGTGCTTCGAACGAGCCAGACCCGCGCGCTTGATGCGCGGGCCGCATCGACGTCCCAGCGGCGGGAAATCGATCGGCGGGCGCCAAGATCCAAGGTGATCAGCGGCACGCGCCCCGCCGGCGCGGAGACGTTTGCCGGCATGTGCAGCTCCATCAATTCAGCGAAGCAGGATCCGCGCGACGGAAGGGTTACGACCCTTCCGATTCCTGCATCCAGGCCGGGATGTCGCGCTGCGCATGCAGCACCCGCCAGACGTCAAGGTGGTCCTCTCGCTCGACGTAGAACACGACATACGGGTAGCGCCGCAGCGGCCAGGTGCGGAGCCCTTCCAGCCGCAACTCGAAGGCATAGCGCGGCGACCCCACCGCCGGATGCTGCGCGATCCGCCTGAAGGCCCGCTCCAGCGCGTCGATGAAGGCCAGTGCGACCGGCTCGCCGGCCTCGGCCGCGTAGTGGGCGATCGCCTGATCGATGTCGTGCTGTGCCGCCTGTCGCGGAATGATCGGCTTGGCGATCACGCCTGCTGCTGGCGGACGCGGCGGCGGAGCGTGTCGAAATAGGCATCATCGGCCGGCGCTGCCGGGGCCGAGGCGGCGCCCTCCAGCAGCAGGCCGCGCAGGCGCTCGCGCTCCTGGTCCTTACGGATCAGCTCGCGGACATACTCGCTGCTGGTGCTGTAACCACGCGCGGCGACCTGCTCATCCACGAAGGATTTCAGCCCATCCGGCAGGGAGACGTTCATAGTGGCCATGGGCCAGACTCTAGCCGGTTTTGGCAAAAATTGGCAAGAATGATGTGAACCGGAAACGCTCCAGGCTGGAAAAACGGCAGAATCATGATGTGATCAAGGCAGCAAAAAGATAGCAATACCGTGCCGCTGCATCTTGCTTGGCTCGTGCGCGGCACAGCGCGAATGGTCCGTCACACGCAGAGCACCCCGCCCCGCACCACGACGGAGACCACGATGACCGACCGCGAAGCCCGCGCCGCCCGCAACCAGGAACGCAGCCTCGAAGCCTTCCTCGCCGAGAAGGCGCGCTTCGACGCGATGGTCGCCGAGCTTCAGCAGATGAGCGCGGACCACTTCGGCGCGGATCCCGAGACGGTGCTCTGGGGCGCGCATGCCAGCCTGCAGCACTGGAACAGCCTGCTGGCGCGGGTAACGGACTCCTACCTGAAGCGCGGCGAATGGGCCGAATGAAGCGGGCCACTCCCGCACCGCCCCGACCGGCAGCGCCGGCGGGGCTCCCGGCAGTAGGGGCCGATGAGCGGCGCCCGGAACCGGAGACCACCACGATGAACAAGCTTTCCGACACCCAGCGCGTGATTCTCAGCGCCGCCGCGCAGCACGAGATGGGCCTCGCCCGCGCGCCGAAGACCCTGCCGGCCGCGGCCCGCAACGCGGTGTTCCGCAGCCTGATCAAGAACAACCTGCTCACCGAGATCAACGCCCCGCGGGAGCAAATCGGCCTCGGCTGGCGGCAGGATGAGGACGGCACCTGGATCGTGGCGCGCATCACCGACGAGGGGCTGCGCGCCATCGGCATCGACCCGAACGAGGGCGACGTGGAGGCCGGCGAGCCCGACTGCTCGGGCATCGAGGGCAGCGTGCCCGACACGGCGCCCACGGTGGCGCCCGCCGCGGAGCCCGCGACACAGGACGCCAAGGTCGCCGAAGCCGCCCAGGCCGCGCCCCTGACAGAGGAGATCGCGATGCTGGACCAGGCCCTCGCGGCACGCGCCGCCCGGCCGCGGACCAGCCTGCGCGACGCCGCCGCTGCGGTGCTTGCCGCCTGGGACGACGAGGCCAACCGCGCCACCGACATGATCGCCGCGCTCGATGCCCAGATGGAAGCCCTGCGCACCCTGCTGGCCGGCAAGCCCGCCCGCACGCCGCGGGATCCGGGCGCGCCGCGCAAGCCGCGCGAGGGCACGAAGCAGGAGCAGGTGCTCGCCATGCTGCGCCGCCCCGAGGGGGCGACGGTGGCGCAGATCGCCGAGGCGACGGGATGGGCGCAGCACACGGTCCGGGGCTTCTTCGCCGGGCTGAAGAAGAAGGGCCACGCGGTCGAGGTGAAGTCGCGGGAGCGGATGGTCGGCCCGAACAAGACGGGCGCGAAGGGCTCTTTCACCATCTACGCCCTGGCGGAGTGAAACATCTCAGCCACTGCATCGAACATCATCGGAAGCGCCGGGGATCATCCAGATTCCCGGCGCTCTATTGGGTTGGCTGCGCTCCGACACAGCGCGAATTGTCCGTCACGCGCAGGGCATCCCGCCCCGCCAGACGGAGACGACGATGAGCACCACCATCCTCCCGCACGAGACCGCCGAAGGCCCGCAGGAACGCGCCGCCTGGCAGCAGCTTCTCGCCACAGCGCCGCGCAGCACCGACAGCGTGGGCCGCGCGACGATCCAGGTCTGCACCGCCAGCGACGGGCGCGGGATCTTCGCCACGGTGGACTACGCCACCTGGCAGACCGAGAAGGAGGAGGGCTGATGCCCTCCGAGCGCCGCTGGATCATCCTGGCGCAGGACGGCCGGCACGTGACGATGGGCCGCGCGGCACCGCCCAGCGAGGCAGAGGTCGAAGCCGACGCCGCTGCTCTCACCGCACAGGGCCTCGCCGGCTGGCTCGCCACGCTGGACGGGAACTACTGGTCGCGCCGCCGCGTGACCCTCGCGTCGGTGCAGGTGATCGGCGACGACACCATGCTGGATTGGTCCGCTGCCATCACCGCCTTTGAAGCCGCCCGCCAGCGCGCCCTTCGTCCCCTCTGGTAAGAGTTTCGCAGGCAGACATGGCCAAGCGCGATAGCCTTGCCCCTCCGATTCACAGCGTGACCAGGCCGCGCCCCTGGCAAGCGCACTCCATTGCGGCGGCTCTCATGCCGCGCTGCGCTGCTGTTGCTCAATCCGCCCATCCCGCAGCGCCACCATGCGATCGAAGCGGTCGAAGATCTTCTCGTCATGCGTCACTACAAGGATCGCCGCCTGCTGGTCGCGTGCCACCTGCCGCAGCAGATCCATCACCACACGCGCGCGTTCGGAATCGAGGGCCGCGGTCGGCTCATCGGCCAGGATCACCTGTGGCCGGTTGACCAGCGCGCGGGCGATGGCCACGCGCTGTGCCTCGCCGCCCGATAGCCGCGCGGGCATCGCCGAGGCGCGTTTGCCGACTTGGAGGTAGTCAAGCAGCGCGCCCGCCCGCTGCCGTGCGGCGCTGCGGTCCACGCCGTCCAGCGTCATCGCCAGCGCCACATTGTCGATGGCGTTGAGGAAGGGCAGCAGATTGTGGGACTGGAAGATGAAGCCGATGCGTTCACGGCGCAGCCGCCGCAGGTCGGGCACGCGCCACTGCCCGTCCCACACCGTCTCGCCACCGATGGAGAGCCTGCCGGCGGTGGGTTCCTGGATGCAGGCGATCAGGTTCAGCAGCGTCGATTTGCCGCTGCCGGAAGGTCCCTTGAGGCCCACCACCTCCCCGGCCTCAACCACCAGGTCCACCTCGGCCAGCGCGCGCACCGCGGTTTCGCCGGCGCCAAAAGTCTTGCTCAGTTTCTCCACCTGCACGAGGGGGCCTGCCATGCGCGTCAGCCCCCCAGCGCCTGTTGCGGCTCGATGCGCAACGCGGCGCGGATCGACACCAGGCTGCCCAACAGGCAGATCACCGCGATCACGCCCGCCATCACCGCGACCTCGCCCGGGCCGAGCACGACAGCACGAGGGAAGACATCGCGTGCCGAGAACACGATGGCGACGGCGGCCACATAGGCCATCCCGCCCAGCAGCAGCGCCTGTTGCAGCACGAGCCCGACGATAGTGCTGTCCGGCGCGCCGATCAGCTTCAGCGTCGCGATCTCGCGCAGCTTGTCCATCGTCATGGTGTAGATGATCAGCGCGATGATCACCGCCGAGACGAACAGCAGCACCACGGTGAACATGCCAAGCTGCACGCGCGCGCGGTTCACCACGGACAGGGTCAGCAGGTCCGACTGCTGCTGATCCGTCAGCGCCGCCAGGTGTTTCCAGCGCCGCGCCGTCTCCGCCACGAGGGCCGGGTCGGCATCCGGGTGGAGTTGGGCGATGATGGCGTTCACCGTGTCGGTGCCGCCGCTGCCTGCGTTGGCCGCGATGGCGCGGCGGGCCGCGGCTGGGGCCAGGCGGAATTGCAGATCCTGGCTGTCGCGCAATTGCATGAAGATCAGCGGATCGCCGCCCGAGGCGACAAGGCCGCGCGTGGTGCCGACCACGTGGTAGCGATACCGCCCGAGCAGCAGCGTGGCGCCGAGCGGCAGGCCAGAGCGTGCATCGGCGACGATCTCGAACCGTGTCGCCCCCAGGCCGCGCCCCGTGGCGATGGCGGAAGGCCCGCCGGGCCGCCCGGGCTCATAGCCGATCACCTGCACGCGGATCGTGCCCTGCGGCGCCTGGGCTTCGGCGGTGCGCAGCGTGATGGCGCCGGCCGCTGCTACGCCGGGCAGGCGGGCCACCATCTCGCGCACATCGCCCGGAATGCGCGAGGATTCGGCAAAAGGCCCGCGCGTGCCGGATTCCACCACCCAGAGATCCGCCCGCAGGCTGCGCGACAGCGCCAGCGCTTCCGTCACCACGCCTTGATAGATGCCCACCATCGACAGGGCGACAGCCATCAACAGGCCAAGTCCGAGGCAGGTCAGCACGAAGCGGCCGAGTTTGTGGCGAATATCCGCGAGCGCGAGGTTCACGGCCCGGGCACCGCCTGCACCGCGCGACCGACCACGAAGCGCGCGGCTACCTGGGTCACCAGCGCGACATCGTCAGGCAGGCCATCGGTGATGGCGACGCGGCCATCGACCAGTCGCGCGGCGATGGTCACGCGCCGCCGCGCGAGGCGCCCCGCCTCGATGGTCCAGACCGTGCCGGCGGCGCCGTCGAAGCCATGCAGCGCCTGTTCGGATAACAGCCTGGCGCGCGGCAGGCGGGCCGTCTCGATCACCACCTCGGCCTGCTCGCCCACCACGGGCATGGTGGGACAGGCCCGGCAGCGCAGATGGACGCGGCGTTCCTCCGTCACACGGTCGGCTTCGAGTCCGATCCGCACGATCTCGGCGGCGACGGGCCGACCGGGGCGGCTGCGCAGGGTCACCATGCCGGTCTGGCCGAGCGCGAGGTCGCCGGCACGGCCCTCATCGATGAAAGCCTGCATCCAGATGCTCTCGGGCGCGACCAGGGTGAACACCACTTCCCCCGGGTTGAGCGCGGTGCCGGCTTCGCGCGACCGGGCGATGACGATGGCCTCGAAGGGTGCGCGCAGGGTGTGTTTGTCCAGCGTCGCGCGCTCGGTCGCGAGGTTGGCGCGTGCTTCGGCCTGGGCGGCGCGCGCGACGGCGGCATCGGCGGCGTTCACCAGCAGGTCAACGCGGGCGAGCTCCTGCTCGGTCTCGGCGAGTTCGGCCACCTCCTGGCTGCCCACGCCCCGGTTTGCGAGGTCGCGCCGCCGCCGCGCGGTGGCCTGCTTCTGGGTGAACTGCGCCTCGGCGCGCTCACGCTGCGCAACGGCCCGCGCCGCGGCTGCATCGGCCGACAACTGCGCGGCTTCGGCGCGCGCCACGCGCGCCTGCTGGCTGATCGTGTTGAGGCGCGCGAGAACCGCTCCCGCAGCCACCCGATCGCCGTGATCTGCGGCCAGTTCGATGAGCGTGCCCGGAACCTCGAAACCGATGCGGGCGAGGATCTGCGCCTCGATCGTGCCGAGGCCGAACACCGTCACCGGCACATCCGGCTCGAATGCGGCGACGGGCACGGGCAATGGGCGGTGCTGCGTGTACCACCAAGCGCCCCCGGCCGCCGAAGCGAGAACGAGTCCGGCAAGGACGAGGCGAAGGGATCGCATGCGGCAGAGTCCAATCGTATCGCGACAATCACTGATTCTGCATGTGCCGCGCAAGCTTGTCTATCCGCGGCAGCACGTCATGGCCGAGCGCCGCGTCCTTCACCTGCTCGTCCCAGGCGCGATGGAAGCACAGCAGCCATCGGCGAACCTCCTCCGCGCCGATTGGCGCGTGCAGGTGCCGGCGGCGCAGCATCGGGCTGCCATGGCGCTCGACATAGAGCGGCGGGCCGCCGAGCCAGCCCGAAAGGTATTCGAACAGGCGTTGCCCGGCATGGGTCAGGTCCGGCGGATGCACGGCGCGGCAGGCGGCTGCCTCGGGCAGCGTGTCCATCAGCGTGTAGAAGCGTTGGGTGAAGCGCCGGATGCCGGCCTCGCCGCCCATCCGGGAATAGGGTGTCATCATCGCCCGACCCATCGCGGTGTTTGTTCGCTGTAGGCGACCCACGCCGCGCCGAACCGCGCCGCCAGATGCGCTTCCTCGCGCAGAATCGCGAGGCGTGTGACGGCGACTGCGGCCAGCAGCGCGGCGGGCAGGAACCACGGATTGGCGAAGGCCAGCGCGGCACCCGTCATGACGATCGTGTTGCCGAGATAGATCGGGTTGCGCGACCAGGCAAAGGGGCCGGTGGTGACCAGCGCCGTCGCCGCGCGATGCGGCAGGATATTGGCGCGCTGGCGCCACATTGTCGCCATCGCGGCGATGTCGAGCGCGAGCCCGGCCAGCAGCACCACCCAGCCGGCCGCCGCCCAGGCCGGCGCGCGCAGCCATGCCGGCCCTGGTGCCACCATGCCAAGCCCGACCGCCGCGATCGCCGTCGCGCCGAACAGGATCGGCGGCCAGGGGATGCGGTTGGGTGCGGCGAGCGTGCCTGGCATGGTCACCAACGACGCGCCTAGAGGGCGCGCTTGGAGAAGTACCAATCGGTCGTCTCATAGCCCTCGCCGGCGCGCGCGGCGGCGGCGGCGGCGGTCTTGGGCGGTGGCACGATCACCTTCTCGCCGGGCTGCCAGCCTTCGGGCGTGGCGACGCCGTTCGCGTCCGAGGTCTGCAGCGCGATCAGCAGGCGCAGGATCTCGTCGATGCTGCGGCCATTGCTCATCGGGTAGTAGAGCATCGCCCGCAGCCTGCCCTTGGGGTCGATCAGGAAGGTTGCGCGCACGGCCTGTGTGTCGGCCGCGCCGGGGTGGACCATGCCGTAGGCGCCGGCCACCTCCATCTTGATGTCCTCGATGATGGGGAAGGGAATGGCGACGCCGAACTTCTCCTCGATGTTCCGCACCCAGGCGAGATGCGCGAACAGGCTGTCGATGGACAGGCCGAGCAGCTCGCAGTTCAGCGCCGCGAAGCGCTCATGCGCGCGGGCGAAGGCCATGAATTCGGTGGTGCAGACCGGCGTGAAGTCGGCGGGGTGGGAGAACAGCACCAGCCACTTTCCCTCGTAGTCGGCGAGGCTGCGATCGCCATGCGTGGTGTGCGCCTGGAACGCGGGGGCGGCTTCGTTCAGGCGGGGCAATCCGATGTTCGGCATCGTCATGGTCAAGCTCCTTGGTTGTTGAATCGGGGCGCGATCGCGCGCCCCGTGGTGACGCCCGTGGCCCCGCTTGCGCGCGGGTGTTTCGGCAGACATCCGAACATGCCGGACGGCTCTATTGCCCGGGTGCCTCCGCGAGATCCTCCGGCCGGCATCTGTCGAGAAGCTGGAGTTTCGCGGCGAGATCCCGCAGCGCGGTGCGCAAGCCCTCCTCCAGCACCGGATGGTAGAAGGGCATTGCCAGGGCCTGCGGCACGGTCATGCGCTGCTGCACGGCCCAGGCGAGCAGCTGCGACATGTGTTCCATGCCGGGACCGAACATCTCGGCGCCGAGCAGGCGGCCCGTGCAGGCTTCCCCGTAGATGCGCACCAGGCCCCGGTTGCGGCCCATCACCCGCGCGCGGCCCTGGCGCTCATAGGAGACCTCGCCAATCGCGTGGTCGCCCTCCGGCAATTGATCGTGGCGCAAGCCGACCATGCCCATCTGCGGGTCGGTGAAGGCGATGGCGAGCGGTGTGCGCCTCTCATGCGGCTGCACCTGCGGCCACAGCATCGCATTGGCGCCCGCGAAGCGCCCCTCATCCGCCGCCTCATGCAGCAGCGGCCGATGCCCCGCCACGTCGCCGGCGAGGAAGATGGGCGCGTCGCCGCATTGCGCGGTCTGCGCGTCCACGGCGGGCAGCCCGGCCGCGTTGAGCGGCAGGCCGCTGGCAGCCAGGTCGAGGCCCGCAATGTTCGGCCGCCGCCCGGCGGCGAGCAGAACCCGGGCGAAGCGCTCCTCGCCCGGCGTGCCGTCGGCGGCTTCCCAGCGCAGCAGGACGCCGCCTTCGCCCGGTTCCGCCGCGAGGATCCGGGTGTGCAGGCGCAGCTCCAGCTCGCCCGATAATTCGCGCAGCGCCACGGCTTGCACGGCCGGGTCGGTGAAGGGGCCGAGATCGTCGAAGGGGCTGAAGAAGGTCACGCGGACTCCCAGGCGCTGCATCGCCTGGCCCAGTTCCAGCGCGATCACGCCCGTCCCGATCACAGCGAGGCTCGATGGCAGCGCGCGCAGTTCGAACACATCGTCATTGACCATGACGTGGTCGCGGATGGCGGCGAAGAGCGGCGGCACGAAGGGCGTGCTGCCGGTGGCGATGATGACGGCGCGCGCCGAGACCCGCGTGTGGCCGTCTACCATCAGCGTGGTCGGGGCGGTGAAGCGCGCATGGCCGAGCAGGCGCTGTTCGGCCGGGATGGCCTCCGTGGCCTCGACCGTGAAGGCCACGAAGCGATCACGTTCGCGCTGAACCCGGGCCATCACCGCCGGCCCGTCAATCCGCGCTTCGGCGTGGACGCCCAGCGCCGCCGCGGCGCCGATGCCGTGCGCGGCATCGGCGGCGGCGATCAGCAGCTTGGAGGGCATGCAGCCGACACGCGCGCAGGTCGTGCCATAGGGGCCGCTCTCGATCAGCAGCGGCAGGCCGCCGCGCTTCTCGACCTCGCGCCGCGCGTTGAGACCGGCCGTGCCGGCACCCACGATCGCGACATCCACCACGCGCTCATCCATCGGCCACGTCCCCCTTCAAAGCTTCCCCGCGCGGCTATCCGGTCCAGCCGAAGCGGGCGAAGATGCGCTGCCCCTCGGGGCCGGCCAGGAAGGCCGCGAAGCGCCGCACCTCCGCGCGTGCCGCGCCGATCTTCGTGAGCACCGTCCCGCTGGAACGCCAGATGCGGAACGGCTCCTCGATCTCGACCAGGTCGGCATGCTCGGGGGCGGCGATCTGCCAGTGGTTCCACACCAGCCAGACATCATAGGCGTCGGGCTTGCTGCGCCATTCCTGCTGCGCCGCGCCGGTATTGGGCGCCACCAGCACGATGCGTTCACGCATGGCGCGCAGCAGGGCGATGTCGCCGGTGCGGCCGGCCACATCCTCCCACAGCGCCACCTGTCCTGCGCCGCCGGTCGCCAGGATGCGCGCCTCGGCCGGCGGCCGCGCGAGCAGGTCGCGCAGCCCGGTGATGCCGCGCGGATTGCCGCGGCGCACCAGGATCGCCGATGGCCGCAGGAACAGTGTGGTGCGGGTGGCCGGATCCACCACATCGCGGAACTGCGCCACGAAATCGTCCATCATGTATTCGGCGCCGGAGAAGACCATGTCCGCCTCGGCCGGGACGCGTCCTGCCCAGCCCGGGGTGGGGCCGGAGACGATCTCGACCGGGATGCCCTGCGCGGCGCGGAATGCTTCGCCGGCCGCGCGCATGGCAGGGGCCGGGCCCCCGGGGCCAAAGGCCCGGACCGGGGCTGGTGCCTGGGCGCGCGCCTGGGCCGAGATGGCCAGCCAGCTCGCGGCCAGGAGAAGCAGGCGACGATCCATCATCGGTCGCTCCCCGCTCAGAACGGCAGAACGGTGGTGGCGCGATCGGTCATCCGGCGCGCCATCTCGGGCGGCTGGGCCGGGCGCACCCCCTCGATCAGCGCCTCGGGCCCGACGCCGGCGTTGGGCAGATAGAGCGCGCAGACCTCGGTGCGCACGCCGGCGCGGACGATGCCGGCCAGCATCTGCGCGGGCGTCGCGTTCATCGGGCGCAGCGGCGTCGCGGCCGGGCCCGGCGGCTCGCGCCGGGCGAGATCGCCGGCCGGACCGCAGAGCATCACCTCGACGGTCGCGCCCTGCGCGCGCATCGCGTTGAGCAGCACGAAGGCCATGCCCTGCACCTGCGGCTCGGCCGTGGTGACGAGGGCGAGCACGCGCTGCGGCTCCTGCGCGGCGGCGGGCGTGGCGGCGATTGCCGTGGTGGCGAGCAGGGCCAGGGCGGCGTGGCGGAGCGTGGATCGGGGCATGGATGTTGTCCTTGGTTGTGGGAGTGTCGAATGACGCGCGGCGGTCATCGCAGCGCGAGCTTGATGGCGAAGCCGATGACGCCGAGGCCAAGCACGCTCCCCACCCAAAGGGCGAGGAACCAGCCGAGCCTGACGGCCAGCGGCCGCGTGGCCTGCGGTGCGGCCATCAGTGGTAACCGCCCACACTGTTCACCTTCCCGCGGAACACCCAGTAGGCGTATGCGGTGTAGGCAAGGATGAGCGGGATCAGCACGGCGGCGCCGACCAGCAGAAAGGTGAGGCTGTTGTCG
This sequence comes from Roseococcus thiosulfatophilus, assembly GCF_017311575.1. Classification (GTDB taxonomy): domain Bacteria; phylum Pseudomonadota; class Alphaproteobacteria; order Acetobacterales; family Acetobacteraceae; genus Roseococcus; species Roseococcus thiosulfatophilus. The sequence continues at coordinate 5,331 of NZ_JAFFQY010000018.1, read as the reverse complement.
GGCGCGGCTGCCGCCCAGATCGTGACCGAGTTGGGCACGATATGCGGGAAAAAGCTGACACCGAGGCCGATGAAGCACAGCACGAACAGCGCGAGCGAGGCGAGGAAGGGCGACAGCTCGCGCCGCTCGGTCAGGCCGCGCAGCAGGACATAGGAGACGCCGAGCACCGCGAGCGGCACCGGGATCGCCAGCAGCACATGCGGCCAGCCGAACCAGCGCGTCGCATAGACCGTGTTGAGGAACGGGGTCCAGAGGCTGACCAGGCCGATCAGGAGAATGGTGGCGGGTGCCGCGATGAAGGCGATGTCGTAGGCGCGGCGCTGGACATGCCCCTCGGTCTTCAGGATCAGCCAGGTCGCGCCCAGCAGGCCGTAGCCGACCGTCAGTGCCACGCCGGTGAGCAGGCTGAACGGCGTGAGCCAATCCCACCATCCGCCGGCATAGGCGCGGCCCTCGACCGGGATGCCCTGCACGAGCGCGCCGAGCGCCACGCCCTGCGCGAATCCCGCCAGGATCGAGCCGCCGGCGAAGGCCCAGTCCCACAGGAACTGGCCGCGCCTGGTCTTCCAGCGGAATTCGAAGGCGACGCCGCGGAACACCAGTCCGAGCAGCATCGCCATGATGGGCGCGTAGAGCGCCGGCATGATGATCGCGAAGGCCAGCGGGAACACCGCGAAGAGGCCGCCGCCGCCGAGCACGAGCCAGGTCTCGTTGCCGTCCCAGACGGGTGCCACCGAGTTCATCATCTCGTCGCGATGGCGCTCGCCCCGCACCAGCGGAAACAGGATTCCCACCCCGAGGTCGAAGCCGTCCAGGATGACATAGGCCAGCACCGCGAAGGCGATCAGCCCGGCCCAGATGAGGGGGAGATCAAGGGTCAAGACACGGGCTCCTTCTCGGCGGTCGGCAGGGCGTCCTTCGCGGCCATGGCCGGGGCGGGCATGATGCCGGCGGCGCGGATCGGCTGGCCCGGCGCAAGGCCGCTCTCGTGGCTGTGCGGCGCGGCGTTCATCAGGCGCAGGATGTAGAAGGTGCCGGCGCCGAAGAGGATGAAATAGACGATGATGAAGGCCAGCAGCGAAGCACCCACCGCCGCGGCATCAATGCGCGACGCGGATTGCGCGGTGGTGAGCAGGCCATAGACCGTCCAGGGCTGCCGCCCGACCTCGGTCGTGATCCATCCCGCGAGCACGGCCACGAACCCCGACGGACCCATAGCGATCGCGGCGCGGTGCAGCCAGGGCGCGTCGTAGAGCCTGCGCCGGTAGCGCAGCCACAGGCCCCAGGCACCGAGGCCCAGCATCGCGAAGCCGATGCCGACCATGATCCGGAAGCTCCAGAACACGATCCCCACGGGCGGACGCTGATCGGCGGGCCATTCATTCAGCCCCCGGACCACGCCATCCCATTGGTGCGTGAGGATCAGCGAACCGAGATAGGGGATCGAGACCTGGTAGTCGATGCGGCCCTCCGCCGCATTGGGAATGCCGAACAGGATTAGCGGCGCGCCGGCATGGGTGTCGAAATGGCCCTCCATCGCCGCGACCTTGGCCGGCTGGTGCTCCAGCGTATTCAGCCCGTGGAAGTCGCCCGCCGCGATCTGCAGGGGCGCCACGACCGCCGCCATCCACATCGCCATCGAGAACATGATGCGGGCCGCCGGATTGGCGCGGTTGCGCAGCAGGTGCAGCGCGCCGACGGCACCCACCACCAGCGCGGTGGTGAGATAGGCTGCCAGAAGCATGTGCACGAGGCGGTAGGGGAAGGACGGGTTGAAGATCACCGCCCACCAGTCGGTGGCGATGAACTGGCCGGCCTCGTTGATGGCGTAGCCGGCCGGCGTCTGCATCCAGCTGTTCACCGACAGGATCCAGAAGGCCGACATGAAAGTGCCGAGCGCCACCATGAGCGTCGCCAGGAAATGCAGCTTCGGCCCGACGCGCTCGCGCCCGAACAGCATGACGCCGAGGAAGCCCGCTTCGAGGAAGAAGGCCGAGAGCACCTCATAGCCCATCAACGGGCCGAGCACCGGGCCGACCTTGTCGGACCAGACGCTCCAGTTCGTGCCGATCTGGTAGCTCATGACGATGCCGGAGACGACGCCCATCCCGAAGGCGACGGCGAAGATCTTCTTCCAGTAGTTGAACAGGTCGAGGTAGGCGCCCTGGACGGTCCGCAGCCACAGCGCATTGAGCACCGCGAGATAGCTGGCGAGGCCGATCGTGAAGGCGGGGAAGATGATGTGGAAGCTGACGGTGAAGGCGAACTGGATGCGCGCCAGCGTCAGTGCGTCAAAGGACTCCATGGCAACCCCGCTTAAACCGTCATCCGTGATGCAGGATATTGTTCGCTTCAGAGAAAAGCAATATGATGAATAGAGATTTTCTCGTGACGAAGGATCGACCTTGCGCCTCACCCAGTATTCCAACTTCACGCTGCGCACCCTGCAGCTCGTGGCGCTCCGTGCGCCGGAGATCGTCACGGTGGACGACGTCGCCCGAGCGCATCGCATCTCCAAGGCGCATCTTGTGAAGGTCGCCGGCGAACTCGCCCGGCGGGGCTATATCGAGACCATCCGCGGCCGGCGCGGCGGCATGCGCCTGGCGCGGCCGGCGGAGCAGATCACTGTGGGTGAGATCATCCGCTGGACGGAAGCGCCGCTCGAACTGGTGGAGTGCTTCAACGCCGAGACCAACACCTGCCCGCTGCTGGGGGTGTGCCACCTCTCCCGCGGCCTGCACCGCGCCATGCGAGCGTTTTTCTCGGTTCTGGACGACATGACAATCGCCGATATCGCCCTGAACAAGGGCGCATTGCTCGATCGCCTGGAGGGTCGGCCTCAGCCAGCCTCGGCGTTGCTCCCGGCCGGCGCGCAATAGAGGCGGTAGAGCGTCTCCAGGATCGCAGCGACCTCAGCGCTGGCCAGGCGGTAGTAGATGGTCTGGCCCTCGCGCCTGGTCTCGACCAGCCGCAGGTCGCGCATCCGGGCGAGGTGCTGCGACAGGGCGGACGGCGCCAGGCCGACACGGTCGGCGAGGTCGCCCACCGATTTCTCACCCTCGATAAGATGGCAGAGCGCCATCAGCCGCTTGGCGTTCGCCAGAGCTGCGAGCAGGCGTGCAGCCTCCTCCGCCTTGGCTTCCATGATGCCTAAAGCGTCACTCATGATGCCTATATTCATGTTGACATCTTAGCACTTGCGCAGATATAAATCCAGTATCAACACGCTGGAGCACCACCCCATGGCCAATGTCGGTTCCCTCGATCGCGCCGCCCGCTTCGCTCTCGGCGCCGTGCTGGTCGGCGCTCCCTTGCTGCTGCCGGCGATGTTCGCCCCGCTCGGCGCCTGGCGCTTCGCGCTGGTCGGCTGGGGGGTGGTGATGCTCGGCACTGCGGTGTTCCGCTTCTGCCCCGCCTACACACTGTTCGGCATCCGCACTTGCCCCGTCAGCAAGGCCTGACATGACCGCCACCGACTTCACCCCGGTGGCCTCGCTTCTCGGCGGCGCGCTGATCGGCGCGTCAGCCGTGATGCTGATGGCCGCGAAGGGGCGCATTGCCGGCGTCAGCGGAATCGCAGTGCGGCTGCTGCCGCCCTACGCCGATGGTGAACTCGCCGGACGGCTCGCCTTCATTCTTGGCATCGTGGTGGCGCCGCTGGTCGTTCTGCTCGCCACAGGTACCGCGCCGGTGCCGACCATCGAGGCGGGCCCCGCCCTGCTGGTCCTGGCCGGGCTCTTGGTCGGCTTTGGCTCGGTCTGGGGCAATGGCTGCACCTCCGGCCATGGGGTCTGCGGGCTGTCGCGCCTGTCGATGCGCTCGCTGGTCGCGACCCTCACCTTCATGGCGACCGCGATCGCGACCGTTTTCCTCACCCGACACCTGTTGTGAAGCCAAACATGTCCATCCTGGTGCAATTCGTGATCGGCCTGGTCTTCGGCCTCGGCCTCGTCATTGCCGGCATGTCCGACCCGGCGAAGGTGCTCAACTTCCTCGACCTCGCCGCCATCCCGAGCGGGGGGTGGGATCCGAGCCTTGCCTTCGTGATGGCCGGCGCCATCGCCGTCACCTTCATCGGCTTCAAGCTGGTGCTGCGCCGGTCGCAGCCGATCTTCGGCGGCAAGTTCCACCTTCCCAACGCCACAGAGATCGATGCCCGCATTGTCGCGGGCCCCGCCATTTTCGGCGTGGGCTGGGGCCTAGCGGGCTTCTGCCCTGGCCCGGCCTTCACAGCGCTGACCATCGGCGACAACGCGGCGCTGATCTTTGTCCTGGCGATGCTTGTCGGAATGGCGGCTGCCCGCTGGCTCGCCAGCCGCCCCGCCAAGCTCATTCCAGCCACGCCGCGCACCTGACGAACAAGAAACCCGAGAGGACAACCACCATGAACGCCATTCCGCATCGCGTCGAACTGTCGGTGAAGCCTGACGTCACGGCCTTCTTCGACGCACCGACCAATACCATCAGCTACGTCGTGAAGGATCCCGCCTCGGCCGCCTGCGCCGTGGTCGACTCCGTCATGGATATCGACTACGCGGCGGGCCGCATCACGCATGGCTCGGCCGATGCGATCATCGCCCATATCAAGGCCCACGACCTGCGCCTGGAATGGCTGATCGAAACCCATGTGCATGCTGACCATCTCTCGGCCGCGCCCTACATCCAGCAACACCTCGGCGGCAAGATCGGCATCGGCGAGCAGATCACCGTGGTGCAGGAGGTCTTCGGGAAGGTCTTCAACGAGGGCACCGAATTCCGTCGCGACGGCAGCCAGTTCGATCGGCTGTTCAAGGATGGCGATACCTACACCATCGGCGGCATGACCGCCTTCGCGCTGCAAACGCCCGGCCACACGCCAGCCTGCATGACGCATGTGATCGGCGACGCAGCCTTCGTGGGCGACACGCTGTTCATGCCCGATGGCGGCTCGGCCCGCGCCGACTTCCCCGGTGGCGATGCGCGCACGCTGTTCCGCTCGATCCACCGTGTGCTGGAACTGCCGCCCGAAACGCGGCTGTTCATGTGCCACGACTACGGACCGAACGGGCGCGACATCCAGTGGGAAACGACCGTCGCCGAGGAACGCGCCCACAATATCCATGTGAAGGATGGTGTGACTGAGGATGCGTTCGTCGCGATGCGCGAGGCGCGTGACGCGACACTCGGCATGCCGCGGCTGATCCTGCCCTCCCTGCAGGTCAACATGCGGGCAGGCAGCCTGCCGCCGCCTGACGAGAGCGGCCGCGTCTTCCTCAAACTGCCCGTCAACGCCCTATAAGCCCTGCCGCCGCCGCGGCCAAAAAACTCTGGGAGAAGCAGCCATGCAGCCTA
>NZ_JAFFQY010000017.1 GCF_017311575.1 Roseococcus thiosulfatophilus | reverse complement strand
TGCAGAAGGGGCCGGCCAGGAAGCTCGACACATCCACGACGCGAACGCCGTCCAGCGGCTTTGGAGTGGTCTCGGACATGCGGTGGTTTCTCCTTGGATTCCGGGAGCTTGCGCCCGGCATTTTTGTCCGGTCAAGTCGGGCCGGAGGAAGGGCGCCCGGCCTGCGTTGGCCCCGCCCGCCCGCCGATGTATGGAAAACCCATGAGCACGGGCCCGGGACTGGACATGAACAAGCGCGAGCAGGCGGACCCCCGTCCGCGCTACCGCCAGGTGGCGGATGAATTGACGGCCCAGCTGCGCGCCGGCGTCTGGCCCGTGGGCGCCATGCTGCCCACCGAGACGGAGCTGTGCGCCACCTTCGCCGTCTCCCGCCACACGGTGCGCGAGGCGCTGCGCCTGCTGGAGGAGTCCGGGCTCGTGCAGCGCCGCCAGGGCAGCGGCACCACCGTCCTGGCGCTGGCGACACCCGACCGCTTCGTCCAGGACATCACGGACATGGCGGAGCTGCTGCAATACCCGCAGGAAACCCGACTGACCGTCCTGCGCGCCCGCAAATTCGAGGCCGATGCCGAGACCGCCGCCCAGATCGGCTGCGGCGAGGGCGAGGCCTGGGTGCGCGTCGAGGCCATCCGCCGGCTGCGCGTCACCACCGCGCCGCTGTGCTTCACCACTTTGCTGATCCGCGCCGAATATGCCGAGGCGCTGGACGATCTCGGCGTGCTGCCCGGCCCGCTCTACGCGCTGATCGAGCGGCGCTACGGCATCCAGGCCTCCCTGATCGAGGTGGACATCGCCGCCTCCGGCGTGCCGCCCCACCAGGCGGAACTGCTGGAGGTGGAACCCGGCACGCCCGCCCTGCTCATCCGCCGCCGCTATTTGGACGGGCAGGGGCGTGTCTATGAAATTTCCGAAGGCGCCCACCCCGCGCCGCGCTTCAACTACCGGGCGACGCTGAAGCGGATCCCGGAGCTTCCCTGATCCGCCGCGCCAGCGCCACCAGGCGCTGCGCCCGCTCCACGATCGGGTAGTCCACGAAACGCCCCTCCACCTGGATGGAGGCGAGGCCCCGCGCCTCGGCCTCGGCGAAGGCGGCGATGATGCGCTCGGCGCGCGCCACCTCCTCGGGCGGGGGCGAGAAGGCGGCATTGGCCACGCCCACCTGGTCCGGATGGATGCAGAGCCGGCCCTGGAAGCCCAGCGAAACCCCGCGCGCGCAGGAGGCGGCGTAGCCCTCCGCATCGCCAAGCTCGATCCAGACGGTGTCTATCGGCGGCTCCAGCCCCGAGGCGCGGCTGTGCAGGACGATGGCGGCGCGAGCGGTCTCCAGCTCTGTCTCGGCGCGCCCCCAGGCGAGGCCGAGGTCCAGCGTGTAGTCGCCCGCACCGAAGGCCAGCCGCTTCACCCGCCCGCCCAGCGCCCTGGCCTGCGCCGCCAGCTCACCCAGGCGCGAGAAGCCCAGCGCCGTCTCCAGGATGGGCATGACCTCGATGCCGCGCGGGGGCAGGCCGCGCTCGCGCTCCAGCGCGGAGAGCATCCAGTCCAGCGCCACCAGTTCCGCCCCATCCTCCAGCTTGGGCAGGACGATGCCGTCCAGCATCGGCCCCACCACGGCGTGCAGATCGGCGAAGCACCATTCGGTGCCGAAGCCGTTCACCCGCACGAAGCCGCGGCAGCGCCGGGGGCGGGCGAGTGCCGACCGCACCGCCTCGCGCGCGCCGGGCTTCGCGGCCACGGCCACCGCGTCCTCCAGGTCCAGGATGGCGGCGTCGGCGCCCACCTCCAGCACCTTTTCCGCCCGGCGGGGATGGTCGCCCGGGGCGAAGAGGAAGCTGCGGTTGGGGCCGTGCGACATGGGAACCTCTTGAAAGATCAGGTCCCATGATGTGGGGCGACGGGAGGTCGGGCAACATTGCCTTGTCCGGACCTATCGGCCGCGGGCGATACGTCCAGTCCTTGTGCCCTCCGCGTGATCCGCGCCCGTCCGATTCTGACTTTAGGTTGAGTCCCGATGGTGGCCTCGCAAGGAGGCGACCATGAACCGATCCACCCTTTCCATCATCCTGGCCGGCGGCGTGCTGCTCTCGGCCTGCGCCACGCGGCCCGAGAACGTCACCGCGCGCTATGTCAGCCCCAATACCTATCGCGCCTGGAACTGCACCCAGCTCCAGGAGGAGCGCATCCGCCTCGATGGCGAGGTCGCGCGCGTGGCCAACCTCCAGCGGGAGAATGCCAATGCGGATGCGGCGCTGCTGACGGTGGGGCTGATCGTCTTCTGGCCGGCGTTGATCGGAATGGCCGCCACGACCGATCGGCGGGAGGAACTCGGCCGGCTGCGTGGCGAGCATGATGCGGTCCAGACCGCGCTGCGGGAGCAGAACTGCGCCGTGCCGCCGCCCAGCATGGCGCCGCCGGTCGAGACCGCGGCGCCGCCGGTCGAGACCGCGGCGCCGCCGGAGTCTCCAACCCTTAGCCAAGGCCGCACGCGGAGGAGAACCAACCGCGTGCGGAAGCGGGATCAATCCGCCTGGCCGCGCCGCTGCAGCGCGATGTCCACCACGCGGTCGCCACCTTCCTCGGTGCTGGCCGGGCCCTGGGCCGCGGGCGGGCGGCGGTCGCCGGTCCAGCGGGTGTCAATGCGGTCACGGGCCACGCCCTCGCGGACCAGCGCGTCACGCACCGCCATGGCACGCTGGCGCGAGAGGCGCATGTTCGCCTGGTCGCGGCCCACGGGGTCCGCGCGGCCGATCACGGTGGCGCGCAGCGCGTTCTCGTCCCGCATGGAGGAAGCGACGTTGCGGATGGTCTCGCGGTCGCTCTCGGTCAGGCGCGTGCTGGCGGTGGCGAAGCGCACCTGGTGCCAGCGCACATCGGCCTCGGGCTGGGTGAGCGTCTGCGGCGGCGGGTTATAGGCCACCGGGGGCGCGGCGGGGCGCTGGGGCTGCGTGCCGGTCAGGCCGGCGCCGCCGCAGGCGGCGAGGCCCAGCAGCATGGCAGCGGGCAGGAGGGGGGCGAAGCGTCGCATGGTCGTCTCCAATGGTCAGAGGAAAAGGGGGGGGTCAGTAGCGGCGGCGATAGTCGCGGCGCGGCGGCGGGCGGCGCGGGTCATAGCGTGGCTGCTGCGACTGGTCGTAGAGATAGCCGCCCACGCCACCGACCCCCGCGCCCAGCACCGCGCCGAGCGCCGTGTCGCCGCTGAAGGAGCCGAGGATGCCGCCCACCGCGGCGCCGCCGGCCGCGCCGGTCAGGGTGCGCTGGGAGGTGTCATCAAGGCCCGCGCAGCCGGACAGGATCAGCCCGCCCGCCATCAAGAGGCCCATGCCCTTGGTTCGGATGTTCATCATCTCTCTCCTCACCGGCGCGGGCCGGGGCCGGGGCCGGGGCCGCGGCAGGGGAAACTCACCTGCGCCCAGCGCAGCAACCCGTCGAGCGCCGGCTCACCGGCATATCGGCGGTTGTCACGCGCCCAGGCGGCGAAGCCCACGCCCGATTCCGCGATGCTGGGCCCACGGCCCGGCACGCAGAACAGGGGCGCCCCGCGCCGCGTGATCTGGTGGAACTGCACGGCGGCCGTGATGTAGCCCTGGCAATAGGCGATGGCCTCCAGCCGCGGCACTCCGCCGCGCTGGGGGTCGCACATGCGGGCGAGGTCGCGCACCGTCTCGACATGGGTGGGCGGGTTGCCCTCCCAGCGGGGTTGCGCCGTGGCGGGTGCGGCGGCCAGCAACCCCGCCGCCGCCGCGCCCAGCGCGATGTGGCGAAGCGCCATGCTCAGATCCTCCCGAGAATGAGCAGGACCAGCAGCACGACCAGCACGACGCCGAGCACGCCCATGCTGCCATGCCCGTAGCCATAGCCGTAGCCACCGATGCGGCCCGAGAAGCCACCCAGCAGCAGGATCACCACGACGATGATCAAGATGGTACCGACTGGCATTGGCATATCCTCCCGCTGGGGCCGACCCGGCCCTGATCCTGGGCGCGCCGGTGGCGCGCTCGCGGGAAGAACGTCGCCGCAACAAGGCGGTTGCGGCTTGGGCGTGGCCGTTGGCTATCCCCCGTTGGCGATGGGGGCGGACTGGGTGGTCCTGGTGGGCCCTCCACGCCGCCCGTCGCCCAGCAGGGCGAAGGGGGCCCAGTAGAAGGGATGGGCCAGGCTCGGCCGCCCCGGCTGGTCCGTCAGCAGGGCGAGTTGGGCGGCACGCAGCGCGGCGGCACTCGGCGTGCCCTGGCTCTGGGCCGAGAGCATCACCGGCACGATGAACTGCGCCGCCGCGTCCGAGGCCAGCCAATGCGTCGCCAGCAGACCGCGCGCGCCCGCCACGAAGAAGGCGCGCGCCAGCCCCGACAGCGCCTCGGCCGCCTGGGCGGCGCCCTCCACCGTTCCCGCGCCCGCCGTGTTGCAGGCCGAGAGGATGGCGAGGTCCGCATCCATCCGCAGGCCCATGATGGCGCTGGCCGGCACGAAGCTGCCCGCGGCATCGGCCGCGCCGGGCGGGTTCGAGACCATCACCGCAGGCTCGGTCAGGCAGGCGAGGTCACCGGGCAGCAGCCCGTGGGTGGCGAAATGCACGATGCGATACTGGCCGAGCCCCGCCCCCGCCACGGCGGCGGCGGTGAAGTCGCGGCCCAGCACCTGCGTGGCCCCGGCCCCCATGATCGAGGCCGCGACCCGCACCTCGCCCAGCGTGCCCGGCAGGCGGCCTAGGCCGCGCGCCACGGCCGCATCCTCGCCGCAGGTGGCGGCGGGGAAGCTCGCGCGCAGCTGCGCCTCGGCGGGCGGCAGGAAATCCCCGAAGCCGATATAGGGGCGCGGGGCCGCGCTGGCCGGCGAGGCCTCGCGCAGCCGCACCAGCGCCTGCACCGAGGGCGCGTGGACGATGGCGTGGCGGCGGATCAGCCAGGGCGCGGCCGAGAGGTTGGCAGGGTCGGCCGGGCCGGTCAGCAGCATGGCGAAGGGCAGGGCGAGCAATGGCCCGTCCGGCACCACCACCAGCGTGCCCGTGCCTTCCAGATAGGCATCGAGGGGGCCGAGCAACGCGGCATGCAGCGCCGCCGCCGCCGCCGTGTCGAAGGCGGGAAGGCGGCCGCCCTGCGGCCCCTCGCCATCCACCGCCGCCCGCGTGGCGGCGACCAGGCGCCCGGCCTCGGCCATGGTGAGGGAGAGCCGCGCCAGCGCCGCCGGCCGGCCCGGCCGCAGCGCCAGGGCATAGGAATGCCGGGGGCCCAGGAGGAACTGCACCATGGCCTCGCCCTGGCCCAGCACGGCCAGCGCGGCCTCCGCCGACACCGCCTCGTCGCGGAGCTGGCGGAAGCCCGGGGCCGCGGCCAGCGCCTCGGCCTCCGCCTCCTCGCGCGCCGCGCGCTGGGCGGCGATGCGCTGGTCGAGCGCGCCGGCCGGGCGGCCCGCCGCCAGCAGCAGGTCGCGCTCGGTCAGCAGGGCGCGGAGCTGGATGTCGGCATCCTCGCGCCGGCGCACCGCCGCCGCCACCGCCTGGTTGCCGTCGGCGGCGGCCAGGCGCGCGCTGGCCTGCGCCAGGAAGCGCGCCGTCTCGTTGCGCCGCGCGAGCTGGGCGGCGGCGAAGGCCTCGGCCCGCAGGGCGGGCGCCTCCGCCGGGCGGGACCGGGCCCGCGCGTCCAGCGCGTCGAGGTAGGGGATGAGGTCGGCCACGGCCACGCCGATCTGCCGCTCGCGCAACAGCGCGGCCCCCTGGCGGAAGGCGGCCAGCGCCTCCTCCGTGCGCCCGGCCGCCACCCACTCCCGGCCGGCGAGGAAGAGGGTGGAAGCCACCGGCCGCTCGCCCGGCAGGGTGGCGGCCAGCCGTGCGCTCGCCTGCGCCAGCAGCTGGGCGGCGGGCAGGCTTTGCCCCGCGCGCGTCAGCAGCGCGCCTTCGGTGCGCAGCCGCCTTCCCTCGAGCGTGGCGGGCGCGAGCCCGGCCGCCCGCAGCACCGCGCCACTGCGCCGCACTCCCTCGCGCGAGGCCGCGTCATCCCCGCGCCGCGAGGCGATGACGCCGCGGTAGCGGATGCTCTCCGCAAGGCCCAGCACGGCGTTCTGCGCCTGCGGTTCCATCAGTTCGGGCATAAGCCCGCCATCGGCCGGGGTGCCGGCGCGCACACGGGCGGGCACCAGCGCGGCAAACCCGGCCTCGGCGGCGGCGAAGCCCGCCTCGGCCTCCGCGAGGTCGCCGCGGTTCAGCGCGTGCATGGCCCGATACTGCGCGAGCCGGGGCGCGGCCGTGCGGTCGGGCGCGCCGGGCAGCAGGGCCTCGGCGCGCGCGAAGAGGCGGTCGGCCTCCTGCACGCGCCCCTGGTTGGAGAGGTTCAGCGCGATGTGCATGATGGGCGTGGCGAGGCTCGGGTCCTGGTCGGTGCCCAGCGCCGCCACCCGCACCGCCAGCGCCTGGCGATAGGCGTCCTCGGCGGCGGCGAAGTTCTCGGCCTGGTTCAGCTCCCGCCCCAGCAGCATCATGCGCTCGTACAGCGCCTCGTCCGCCGCGCCGGTGCGGTCCGCGGCCAGGCGCGCCACCGCGATCTGCAAGGCGCCGGAGCGCGCCACGGCCCCGCCGGTGGCCGTGGCCCCCGTCGCCACCTGCTCGATGGGCGGGATGGCGGCGGGAATGCCGTCGGCCAGCACCAGCCCGCCCGGCGCCTCGATGGCCAGCGCCACATGCGCGGCCCCGCTGGAGCGCCTCCGGCAGGCCAGCAGCAGCGCCGGCGCCCCGCCGGCCACGGTGGTGGCCACCGGCGCATCGCAGGCGAAGCGCTGCTCAAGCCAGCCCCGCCAGGCGCCCCCGCCCGCCGCCTGCGACGCGGAGAGCCCCTCGCCCATCCGGTAGATGCGCGCGGAGGGCTGGGTCCAGCCGCCGCAGAAGACCTCCTCCGCGCGGCGCACGGGCGCATCCAGGGCGGGCGCCTGCGCCGCCTGGGCGAAGCAGGTCTCGCCGCGCGCATTGGCCGCGACGGGGCGCGTCTCGAGGGCGGCGCGGTCACGGACCAGGGGCGCATAGGCCTCGGGCGGCGGCGTCGCGCAGGCGCCGAGCAAGGCCGCGCCCAGCAGCGCGGCGGGGGTCAGCGCGGCGAAGGGGCGCATCGCTCAGTAATCCTCATCGGCGACGTTGGGCAGCAGCACGTCCGATTCATCCAGGCGTGGCAGGGGGTTCATCAGCACCAGCGTGTTCGCCTGGGGCACCGGGGGCAGGGTGAAGCTGACGGGCGCCACGCAGTTCACGGTCGAGATCACGCAGTCGTTGAAGCGGTATTGGCTCAGCCCGAGCGCATCGGGACCGAGGCCGCGCCCGGCACCGGCGAGCTGCCCCAGCCGCGCCACGCCCACCCCGCCGATCCCGCCGAGCTCGCCCAGCAGCTCGAAGGCGCGGCCGGTGGCGAGCGGGGTGCCGGGCCGGCCGAACACGCCGAGGCGCCCCGCCTGCAGCCGCCCGGTGGCCGTCCCGCCATCGAGCAGCACGAAGACGGGCAGCTGCCCCGCGTTCATGTTGAAGGCGATGTTCCCGGCCGGCGCGGAACTGGGCGTGGCCGGGCTGCCGTCATCGGCCCCGAAAAGCAGCTGGCCGGGCTGGTTCAGCGTCCCGGCCACCTGCCAGCGCTGGCTGGTGGGCGCCACGCCCGGCTGGTCCGCGGTGGCGGGCGTCAGGGCATCGGGCAGGCGCACCACCGCCACGCCGCGGCGGGTGTCCAGGATGACCAGCGGTGCGCGGGACGGGTCGAGCGCGCCCACCTGCGTCGGTGCCTCGCCCGCCTGGCCGATCCCGCCCGGGGCTGTCAGCAGCAGCCCCGTGCCGATGGCGAAGGCGCTGCCCGCGGTGGTGAGGCTGCCGCCGGAAATCAGCTCCGCCCGCTCGGCGCGCAGCGTGCCGTCCGTGACCGACATGTCGGCCCCCGACTCGAGCCGCAGCGGCTGGAACTCGGCGGGCGTCGCGGCGGGTGCCGTGCTGGCGCCGAGCGCCACGCCGGAGAGACGCATCCCACCGCCCGAACGCAGCAGCAGGCCGAGCCCGGCCTGCATGGCCCCGCCCGTGACGCCGAGCGTCCCGCCGGCGTCGAGGTGGATCGCGCCGCCCGCGGCCAGCGTGCTGGGATTCATCACCACGTCGCCCGCCGCCTGGAGGTCCACTCCCTGGCCGGCGGTGAGGGAGGTGTTGCGAAGGCTCACCCCCCCGGAGGAGGCGAGGGTGATGCCCCCTGCCTCGGCCCGCGCCACCACGTCCTGCAGGCTGACCCCCGCGGCCCCGGCCGTGAGGCCGAGCGACTGCCCGGCCGTCAGGCTGCCGCCGCCAAGGGCAAGGCCCGTGCCCGCCGTCAGGGTCATGGCCCCGCCCGCGCTGAGCGTGGCCAGCGGTGCCTCCAGCGCCCCGCCCGCCTCCAGCGTCAGGGCACCCCCGCTGGCGGCGGAGAACCCCGCGCCCAACGTCATCGCGCTCCCGGCCCGCGCCTCCAGGGCGCCGGCCGAGCCGAGTGTCGTGCCGCCCAGGGCCATGGCGTCGCCCGCCACCAGCAGGAGGTCCGCGCCCGCGCTGAGCGGCGCGTCCAGCAGCAGGGTGGTGCCGGCGTCCAGCCTGACATCACCGCCCGCCGAGGCGCCCCCGCGCATCACCATTCCCGCGCCCGACCGCGCCAACAGCCCGCCACCCGCGAAGAGCCCCCCGCCGCGCAGCTCGAAGGCCCCGCCCGCCAGCGCCGTCAGCGCGCCGCCCGCCTGCGCGGTGACGTCGCCCAGCTCCAGTGTGCCTGGCGCCGTAAGCACCATGTCGCCCCCGGCCGTGAGGCTGGCCTGCGGGGCCACAAGGGCGCCGCCCGTCTCCAGCGTCAGGGCGGCGCCGGCGACGACGGAAACCCCGGGGTCCAGCGACAGCGTGCCATCGGGCACCACCAGCGCCATGTCGCCCCCCGTGGCCTGGAGGTTGCCCCGCAGCGCCACGGGCCCGCCCGCCACGTGCAGATCGACGCGGCGCCCGGCGGTGATGGCGAAGAGCTCGGGCGTCGTCACCCGCCAGTCCAGGTCGCGCCCGATGGTAAGGGCGGCGCCCGCATCGCCCAGGCTGGCCGCCTGCGCGGTGCCGCCGGTCTGCAGCGCGTCGCGTCCGGCCATGAGGCGCAGCGCCCCGCCGGCCAGCAGGCTGCCGCCCGACTGCAGCACATCCTGCCCCGCCGACAGTTCCAGGCCGCCTCCGGCTTGAACCGACCCGGCGGTGAGGGCGAGGTCGCCCGCGGCGTGGAGGCGCGCGGCCCCGTCCGCCTCGATGGCCCCGGCATTGCTCAGCCCGCCCTGGGTCGTCTGGAGTGCGAGGTCGCCGCCCCTTGTGGTGCCCAGCACCAGCGCCCCCCCGCTGGGGGCGGGCGTGCCCGCCAGCGCCGCGGCCCGGGCATCGGGCATGGCCAGGTTGAGCGCGATCTGCCCCGTCCCGTTTTCGATCCGCGCCCCGGCCTGGTTGACCAGGCTCGGGACGGTCGCGCCCTCGGTCACGAGCAGGCCCTGGTTCAGTATTCCCCCGCCCTGAATCTCCGTGGCGGCGAGCAGGCTGTAGTTGCTGAAGCCGCCCCTGATCGTCCCGGCGACCAGGGTGCCGGCATTGAAGAGACCGCTGACAATCTCGTCCGCCGCCAACAGGCCGGTATTGACGAGGCCGTCACTCGCATGGATGTGGTGCGCGCGCAGCTCGCCGCCGACGGCGTTGTTCAAGTAACCCCGGCCCGCGAAGATGCTGCCCGCGACGATCAGCCCGCTATTTCTCACTCCGTGCTGCGCTTGGATCGTGGAGGTGTCGGCAGGATTGCAGCCGCAGCCCAGGATGATCGTGCCGGTGTTCTCGAACGAGCCCATGAGGCCGCTCTGGACGGTGCCGCCCGAGAGGTCCTGCGCGTAGATCCCTCCCTCGTTGATTACGCCCACGCCAACGACGGAGACCGTGCCGGCTTCGGCGGTCACCCAGCGGTTCTGCGGGATCCTGATGGTGTTATAGGCGACAAACAGGCGCAGCCCCCCGCTGCCCGAGGCCAGCACCGATCCCTCGACATCGAATGTCCCACCCCCACCCAAGGAGCGGAACTCCAGCCGGTCGGGCTGCCGCGCCAGCGGGTCCGAGTTGCGCGTCCCGCCCCAGAGCGAGATCAGGCTGGGGGCCACGCCATTCACCGTGCCCACATCGGTCAGCGGCGCGAGGCGCTCTACCGAATTGTCGCCGTCCAGCACGAGGTCGCGCCCCGCCACGGCGCCGAGATCACGGACCCGGATGCCGCCCGAGCCCGTGATGGACCCGTCCGCGTAGAGTTCCAGCGCCCCCAGCCGGTGGGACAGGTCCACGGCGCCCGGCACGGCGATGTCGCCCACCGTGTTTCCGTCCAGCGCGCCGATGCGCAGCACGGAGGCGGGGTCGGTCCGCCCATCCGCGCCCGAGCCGCCGATCCCCCACAGCTCCGCCCAGGTGAGGGAGAGGGTGCCCGCCCCGTCATCGCCCAGCGTCACGCCGCGCCCGGTGGTGAAGGGCATGAGGCGCACCGCGCCAGCCGGCGCCACCAGCGTCATGCCCCCCGCGACGGCGCCCAGCGCCATGTCATCGGCGATGAGGGTCAACGACCGGCCGCCGCCCACCGTGATGCTGTTGTCCACGGTCAGCACGCCGGCCGGCCCCGGGCCCGCGCCCGGCGCCACGCGCAGCACCGCGTCACCCCCGGCGCTGACCGGCGCCTCCACCGCCAGGCTGCGCCAGGTGGACAGGGTCAGGTTCCCGCTGGCCCGCAGCCCGTCCTGGGTGCGCTCCGCGCCGGGGGTGAGCAGGGTGCCAGCCTCCGTGCCGGCGATGATGCGGTCTATCGCGTTGCCGCTGGCCGCACCTGGTGCCGCGCCGTCATGCAGCAGCACATCGCCGCCGAGGCCGCGCGCGGCGAGACCCGCGACGTTCACGCGCGTGCCCGCATCCTGCGTGATGCCCCCGCCGGAGACGAGTTCGAGGGCGGCAACGCGCGCCCCGCCGATGGCGGCGGTGAGGCTCGCGGCGTCGCTGGGCCCGACATCCTGGCGCAGCAGCACATCGCCGGTGATGGTGATGGCGCCGGCCGCGTCCCCGCCGATGCGAAGGCGCTGCGCCGCGTCGGTCGCGCCATTGGCGCCCGTGCCGCCGATGCGCGCCAGCTCCGCGCTGGTGAGCGAGAGGGTGCCGGCGACCTCGGTTCCCAGCGTGATGGCGCGCCCCGTCGTAAGCGCCTGCAGCCGCACCGTGCCGCCGGGCGCCACCAGCGTCATGCCGCCCGCGACGGCATTGAGCGCCATGTCGTCCGCGAGCAGGGTCAGGCTGCGCGTCGCCCCCACCCGGATGGGCGCATCCACCACGAGGCCGCCACCCTCCACGCGCAGCAGCGCATCGGTGCCGGCGCGGATGCCGCCCCCGGCCTCCACCGTCAGCGTGGTGGCCTGGGTCGTGAGGCGCACCTCGCCCGTCGCGGTGCCGATGCCGAAGGCGCCCATGGCGGGGGCGTCGGGGAAGGCGGGCAGGCTGCCGGGCGAGACGCCGATCCGCGCGAAGCTGTTGCCCGCCTGGTCAAGCCGGATCAGCCCCTCGGCGCGCGCGGTCAGGCCCGGCGCGGTGATGGTGCCGCCGGTCTGCGTGATGTCGCCCGCCGCCGCGATGAAGTGCAGCGTGCCGCCGCCGGGCAGCGAGAGGCTGTCCGGCGCCGCCACCCAGGCGCCGCCGGCCTGGGTGATGTCGCCCGTCTCGGCGCGGATGGTGGCCGTGGCGCCGAGCGTCTCCGTCACGGTGGCGGGTGGCGTCGCGGGCGCGGCGGCGCCGGTCAGGGCGCCCGTGCGCGCCTGCGCGGAGGTCAGGCTGAATTCGGCGGTGGCGGTGCCGCCGCCCGCGCCCATGCTGCCGCCGTTCTGCAGCACGCTACCCTGGGCCTCGATGGCGGTGCCCAGCATGACGCCCGCATTGGCGATGTCGCCCGCGGTGGCGCGGATGGTGCCGCCCAGGATGCGCCCCCCGGCCTGGTTCTCGATGGAATCGGCCGTGACGTCGCCGATGATGGTGCCCGTGTTGACCAGCGCGCCGGCCACGGTCCGGTCGCCCACGAAGACGGTCCCGAACTGTCCGGCGATGCCCGTGCCGGTGATGAGGGCGCCGGCATTGTCCGTGATACCCGCGATGGTCCGCGCCACCATCAGGCCGTTGTTGGTGGCGATGCCCGAGATGCGCGTGCCATCCGGCGCGGGCGTGGCGTCGAGGCCGAGCGCGATGGTGCCGTTGTTGGTGCCGCCGCCGGCCAGGACGTAGGAATCCGGCCCGCCCGCGTTCAGCGCGATGGGCGCCGCGACCAGGGTGCCGTTGTTGGTGAGGCTGCCCGTCACATTGACCTGCAAGGTCCCGGCCTCGGCGGCGATCCAGCGGTTGGCGTTCACCGTCAGGTCACCCGTCTGCGTCAGCACGAGGCCGCCGCTGCCCGAGGCCAGCACCGAGCCGGCCACCGTCAGCGCGGGTGCGGTGTTGCGGAACTCCACCCGGTCCGTCTCGCGCGCCGGGGCCAGGCCCAGCGGGTCCGAATTGCGCGTGCCGCCCCAGAGCGACACCGCCCCGAGCGCCTGGCCATTCACCAGCGTCGTGTCGGTGATGCCGGCGAGGCGCGCCACGGCATTGGCGCCGTCCAGCACGAGGTTCCCCCCCGCCACCGCGCCGAAATCGCCCACCGTGATGGCGCCCGCGCCCGTGAGGTCGCCGCCCGCGAAGATCTCCAGCGCCAGCACGCGCCCGCCGAGGTCCACATCGCCCGCCACCGTGACGTCGCCCGCCCGGATGTCGCCCGACGGCCCGGCGCCGATGCGCAGCACCGTGGCGGGGTTGGTGGTCCCGTCCACGCCTGCGCCGCCGATGGCGGCAAGCTCGGCGGTGGAGAGCGAGAGCGTGCCCGCCACCTCGCCCCCCAGCGTGATGGCGCGCCCCGCCGTGAAGGGCAGCAGCCGCACGGACCCGCCCGGCACGATCAGCGCGGGCGCGCCCGTCGCGATGGCCATGTTGTCGGCCAGCATCGTGAGCTGCCCGGCCGAGATGTCGTTCGCCACCTCCAGCAGCAGCCCCGCCCCGGCCAGCGTGATGCCGACGGCGCCCCCGCCCGTGCCGCCCAGGGCGTCAATGCGCGTCACGCGCAGGTTGGCGGCGTTGCGGAACGCGATGTCGCCGCCATCGGTGCGTGCGTTCAGGCGGACGGCCTGGTTGTCGCCCGAGAGGTTCACGCTGCCCGCGCGCGAGAGGATGTCGCCATCGCCGCGCGCCACCAGGTTGCTGGTGGTGATGACGCCGATGCCCAGGATGCCGCCCGGCGTCTCCAGGTTCACGGGGTTCGCGCCCGCGTTCACCGCGGCGTCCACCGCGATGGTCGTGCCCGTGGCGGAGGTGGCGCGCAGCGTCAGCTCGCCCGTGGTGCGGGTCAGGTCCGCCAGCACCTGCACGGCCTGGGAGGCCACCAGGCGCAGATGCCCGGTGCCGAGGAAGGTGGCGAGCTCGGCCGGGTTGAACGCCGTGGCGCCGGGGCCGCCCAGCCCGATGGTGATGCGGCCGGGACTCAGCCGGTTGAATTCCACCAGGCCCGATGCGCCCGCGCTCATGTTCGCGGCCAGCGTCAGCACATCGGCCGTCATCACGATGGAGCGCGCATCGGCCGCCGTGACGGTCCCGCCCGCGCCCTGCACGATCCGGCCGTCGGCCGCGGTGGTGGCGAGGGTGATGTGGCCCTGGGCGAAGTCCAGCGGCGGCGCGACGCTGAGCACCGGGCCCAGGAGGCTGAGCTCCGCGCCCGCCTGGAGGCGGATGCTGCCGCCCTGCACATGGCCATCCGCGCGCACCAGCACCACGCTGTCGGCATTGGTGGCGACGAGTTCCACCGCGCCGCCCGCATCGCCCGCGCCCAGGCCGGCGCCCGTGCGCGCATTGGCCTGCAGCACGTCGAAGCCCTTGGTCTGTACGAAGGCCAGCGCCGCGTTGTCCGTGCGCGCGTCGAGCCTGGCGATGACGTTGGTGCCGCTGATGTCCAGCCCGCCCGCGCGGCCATCCGTCAGGTCGAGCGCGGCGTCGCGCACGGTCAGGGTGCCCGCGACCACGCCGCCGCCCGAGATGATCCCGCCCGAGCCCAGGGTGACATCGCCCTCGCCCGCATCGGCCTGCACCACCGCGAAGCCGCCCGCCTGCGCGAAGGTCAGCGCCGCATCGGCCGTGCGCGCGTCGAGCCGCGCCACGGCATTGGTCCCCGTGAGAGCCAGCCCGCCCGCGCGGCTTGTGCCCAGCGCCGCGCCACGGATGACGAGGTCGCCCGCCGTGACGTTGCCGCCCGAGATCAGCCCGTCCGAGCCCAGCTCCGCGACCCCGCCCGCGCCCACCTCCATCCGGGTCACGACCAGCGGGGCCACCTGCGCGAAGGAGACGAAGGCGTCGAGGCCCCGCACGTCCAGCGCCCCCACGTCATGCGTGCCCGTCAGGTTCAACCCCTGCGCGGCCGAGGCGTCGGTCCCGTCGAAGCCGCGCACGCGCAGCGTGCCGGGCGTGGTGACGCCGCCCGTGCCCGTGATGCCGAAGGTGGCGTTCAGGTTCACGCCGCCACTCGCCGACAGGTTGGCGTTGACCACGATGTCGCTGTTGGAGGTGAGCGTCAGGCTGCCCGTCAGCACGGAGATGGGGGCGGAGACCTCGATGCCCGTGCCGCCGAAATTCGTCGTCCGCAGCGTCAGGGAATTGGCGGGCATGGTGATGGCGCTCGCCACTACCAGGCTGTCCTGCGCCTCCAGCGTCACATTGCCGGCGAAGCCCGCGATGTCGGCCGGGGTGATGATGATGGTGGTGGGGTCGCCGCCCGCGCCATCGGTGGTGAAGCCGCCGCCCGCCAGGGCGCCGTCCTGTTCGGTGGCGTCGGCCGCCGGCGTGTCGCGCACGATGATGTTGCGCGGGTCTATCAGCAGCGTCCCCGCGGCCCCACCCGGCCCCGCGCCCACATCCACCCGCGCGAAGTTCAGCGTCAGGCCCTGCATGCCCGAGACCTCGACGAAGCCGCCATCGCCGCCCTGCGGGCCGCCGCGCGCCGAAAGCTGCGCCGCCATCGCCGTGCGCTCGGCGCTGTTCACGACGATGACGCCGCCCGGCCCGGCCTCGGTCGCGTCCGCGCGCACCGTGGCGCCCGCCTCCAGCAGCGTCTCGCGCGCCATGGTCTGCGCGCGGCCGAGGCCGGTGGTGCCGACCAGCGCCTCGCCGCCGCCGGCAGCGCCGGAGGCATCCACCGTGGCACCCGCCGCCACCGTCACGCGCTCGGTCGCCTGCACGGCCACGCGGCCGCCGCGCGCGTTCGGCCCCGTGCCGCGTGCGGCGACCCGGCCCTCGACGCGCGTGCGCGCCGTGCCATTGCCGCCCACCCGCACCTGGCCGCCGCCCGTGGCACCGGAGGCCGAGACGCGCGCGCCCGCCGCCACCGTCACCCCCGCGCCGGGGGCCGTGATGTCCACCCGCCCGCCCGGCGCCGTCACCGCGCCGGCCGCGATGGCGACCTCGCCGCCCCGGCCTTCGATGGCCACGCGCGCGCCCGTCACC
Organism: Roseococcus thiosulfatophilus; assembly: GCF_017311575.1. Taxonomy (GTDB): domain Bacteria; phylum Pseudomonadota; class Alphaproteobacteria; order Acetobacterales; family Acetobacteraceae; genus Roseococcus; species Roseococcus thiosulfatophilus. The sequence continues at coordinate 16,199 of NZ_JAFFQY010000017.1, read as the reverse complement.
TGGCCCGTGTTGCGGACGACCTGTTCGACAAGGCCGCTCGCCGCCTGCGCGGTGAGGATGACCTGCCCGCCCTCGGCCGCGATCACGCCCGAATTGGTCACCAGCGCCGTGCCGCCGCCGGGCGCCTGGCGCACCGCCTGCGTCACCTCGATGGACAGCAGCCCATCGCCCGCGAGGTCGAGGCGATAGGTTTCGGCCCCCGCCACGATGGCCGTGCCCAGCCGCGCGCGGATGGCGCCCTGGTTGGCCGCGCCGGGCGCCACCAGGGCGGCGAGGCCACGCTCGGCCACCGTGATCTGGCCGCGGTTCTCCACGCGCGCGCCCGGGTTGGGCGTGCCGTCGAAGACCATCCGCCCGGCCATGAAGTTCTGGTTCGTGATGCCCGCCGCGCTCGCCACCAGCGAGCCGACATTCACCTGCGCGCCCTCCGCGAAGACCACGCCCGAGGGGTTCACGATGGCGACCCCGCCATTGGCGGTGATGCGCCCCGCGATCATGGAGGGGTCGGGCGTGTTCACCCGGTTCAGCGTCCAGGCATTCTGGCTGGGCTGGGTGAAGTTGACCGTGGCGTCGCGCCCCACGTCGAAGCGCTGCCAGTCGATCACCGCGCGGTCGCTGCCCTGGGTGATCTGCGTGCGGGTGCCCTGCTGCTGGATTTGCGCCTGGCCGGCCGTGACCCGGCCGCCCGTGGGCACGGCGGTGGGCGCCTGGGCCTGGGCGGGGGCCGGCAGGCCCAGCGGCAGCAGGGCGGTGGTGCCCAGCAGCAGCAGGCGGGGAGAGGCCCAGGCCGTCATCCGCGGGCCCTTATGCGCCATGCTCTGCTTCCCCATGCGTCTTGCTCCAGCGTCGGGCCGCGGCCGTCCTGGCCGGGGGCGGAAGGGTTGGGTCTCGGCTCAGAAACGCATCAGGGCCCGCGCATAGCCCGCCGTGGCGGCGAGCGGCGGCACCGCGGCGCCGCCCGCATCCACGCGGCGGGTGATGCGGTGCACGGCCTCGATGTCGAAGTGGAACACGTCGTTGAACACGGTGCGTATGCCGCCGCCGAAGGATTCCACGCGGCGGTCGGGGTCGGTGGGCAGGTTCTCGTAGGTCCGGCCCGCATCGTAGAACATGTAGAACTGCGCGCTGTGCCGGATCTCGGTGGGCTGGCCCGGCGTGAATTCCAGCGTGAAGTCGGGCAGGCGCAGGTCGAGCTGCGCCTCCAGCGCGATGGCCACCGCGCGGTCGCCGCTCACCTGGCCCGTGTAGAAGCCGCGGCCGATGCGGTTGCCGCCCAGGAAGTATTTCTCGGCGGCCGGCAGCACAGCATCGCTCCATTGCCCGGCCAGGGTGCCCTGCAGGCTGAACAGCGCGTTCTCGCCGATGGCGAAGAGCGGCTGGGTGCGCGTCAGCTCGCCCGAGATCTTGGTGAAGCCCGCTTCGCTGCCGCGGCGCGAGGGGCCGGGCAGGCTGCCCGCGCGCGTGGCGCCCAGCGCCGCGATGCCCTGGTGCAGCCGCACGAAGCCCTGCGTCGTGGCGGCCGCGGGCGCGAAGGAGAGCAGCGTGTCGCGGAAATTCCCGTCGAAGCCCGCGCGCAGCACGCGCAGGCTGTCATGGCTGGCCCGCACCGCCGGCGCCGAGCCCGTGTCCACCGTGTTGTCGAAGATGTCGAACTGCGCGCCGACCGTCAGGTTCATGGCGCGGCTGCGGATGACGGGGTAGGAGAGCGCCACGCCCGCCGTGGTGGTGAATCCCGCATAGCCGATCTCGGCCAGCGGCCCGCTGGGCGTGGTGCGCCCCGCCCCCGCATAGAGCCGCACCCGCAGGCCGGAGCTGCCCACGAAGAATTCCGTCGTCGCCTGGCCGAAGAGGGATTCCGCCTCGGCCGAGGTGAAGAAGGCGGCTTCCGTCCGTTCGCCCAGCGAGGTGAAGGAATTGCCCTGCGCCAGGGCCAGGAACTGCACCGGCCCCGTCAGGCGGAAGCCGCGGTTGTCCACCGTCAGCAGACCCGAGAAGGGACGGCGGGAGACGTCGGCCAGCAATTCCAGCTCCCCCGCCACGCCGCCTTCCAGCGGGCGCAGCACGCCGCGCACGGTCACGCCGGGCACGTCGCCCGCCAGCAGCAGCGCGCGCTCGATTTGCGCGACCGAGGCGGCACCCTCCGACACCGCGCCTTGGAGGAAGCGCAGCACCTGCACGCCGGCGGGGCCGATGTCCTGGCTGAGGCGCACGCGCGCGATGCGCCCCTCGCGCACCGTCACGCGCAGGTCGAAGCCCTCCGCGGCGGGCTCGCCGGTGATGGCCACGCTGACGAAGGGATAGCCGGCCTGGCGATACTCGGTCAGGACCGCGATGCGCGCGGCCTCGATCTCGGCCTGGCTGACCTGGCGGCCCGCCAGCCCCGCGACATGGCGTTCGAGCCGCGCGCTGGGCAGGGTCTCGTTGCCGCTGACGCTGACGCGGGCGATCCGCACATCGGGCGCGCCCGGCGCGATGGGTGTCGCCGTGATGGCCGGGCCCTGCAGGCCGGGGGAGAGGCGGGGCGGGGTGGGGGGCGCGATGTCGCGCAGCACCTCCTGCGGCGCGATGGCGGGCGGCGCGGGCTGGGCCTGGGCGATGACCGGCAGGGCCGCGACGATGGCGGCCAGGGCCAGATTTCGGCACGGCGCGACGCCAGGGCGGCCGCGCCACAGGCAAACTCGCGAACCCCCCATCGGCACCCCCCGCATCGCCTCAGCTTATCCGCAACATTCGGCGCCTGTTACACAAGTAATACGTCAGACTGGCGTTATTCTACAGAAGCGCAATGGGAAGACACGTCCAAAGTGTACGTCCCGGGCACCTCGGCCGCACTTCAACCCATGGTGGCGTTTTCTGCGTGCCCGCCCTCGCTCCGTGCCTGATATGACCGGACGTGCCGAGCCGCGGGCCACATGCAATCCTGGCTTGACCCTGGCGCATCCGCCCGGCAACCCTGCCACAAAGCCCGCCGGCGCGCCGGCCAGGGCAAGAAACCGATTTCAGGGAGACCTCCATCATGACCCCCATCACCCGCCGCACCCTGATGGCCGGCGGCGCGGCCCTCGCCTCAGCCCCCGTCGCGGCGCAGGCCCAGGCGCGCGTGGATTTCAGCGGCCGCACGCTGGAATGGGTGATCCCCTTCGCCGAGGGCGGCGGCAGCGATGTGTGGGCGCGCTTCCTCGCCCCCTTCCTGTCGCGCCACATGCCGGGCCGGCCCAGCGTCATCATCCGCAACGTGCCGGGCGGCGGCTCCATCACCGGCACCAACGACTTCTACGCGCGCGCGCGGCCGGACGGGATGAGCTTCATCGGCACCTCCGGTTCCACCCAGGTGCCCTTCCTGCTGGGCGACCGGCGGGTGCGCTTCACCTACGCCAACATGCCGCCCGTCTTCGTCTCGCCCACCGGGGGCGTGTGCTACCTGCCGGCGCGCTTCGGCGTGGCCAACGCGGCCGAACTCGGCAAGCTGCGCGGGCAGGAGCTGGTCTATGCCAGCCAGGGGGCGACCTCGCTCGACGTCGTGCCCATGCTGGCCTTCGAGGCGCTGGGCCTGCGCGTGCGCCACGTCTTCGGCATGCGCGGCCGCGGCGAGGGGCGCCTCGCGCTGGAGCGCGGCGAGGCCAGCATCGACTACCAGACCAGCTCCGCCTATCTGCGCCAGGTCGTGCCCATGGTGCAGGCGGGCAACGCCGTGCCGCTGTTTTCCTGGGGCGTGGTGGACGCCCAGGGCGTGCCGCAGCGCGACCCGACCTTCCCCGACATCCCGCACTTCACCGAAGCCTATGAGATGATGCACGGGCGCAAGCCCTCGGGTGTCGCCTATGACGCCTACCTGGCCTTCGCCACCGCGGGCTTCGCGGCCCAGAAGCCCGTCATGCTGCCGCCCAACACGCCGGCCAACATCGTGGAGACCTACAAGGCCGCCTTCGCCTCGATGATGACCGACCCTGAACTGCTCGCGAACAAGGACGCGGCGCTGGGCGAATACGAGCAGGCGACGGGCGACGCGATCGGGCCCCTCTACCGCCTGGGCACCACCATCGCGCCCGACGCGCGGGAATGGGTGCGGAACTACCTGACGACGAACCACAACGTGCGCTTCTGATGCGCGGCGCGGGCGCGCCCGGTGGTGCGCCCGCCATCACAAGAACAAACGAGGAAGGACAACGCCATGACGAAGCTGCATCGCCGCACGCTGCTGGGGGCGGCCGGGGCCGCCACCCTGGCCACCCCCGCCATCGCCCAGGCGCCCGTGACCTTCGCCGGCCGCACCATCGAGTTCGTGATCCCCTTCGCCGAGGCCGGCGGCAGCGACGTCTGGGCGCGCTTCCTCGCCCCCTTCCTCTCGCGCCACCTGCCCGGGCAGCCCAATGTCATCGTCCGCAACGTGCCGGGCGGCGGATCCATCACGGGCAGCAATGACTGGGCGCAGCGCGCGCGCCCGGACGGGTCGAGCCTGTTCGGCCCCTCCGCCTCCACGCACCTGCCCTTCCTGCTGGGCGACCGGCGCGTGCGCTATGACTACGCGAACTGGACGCCCGTCATCGTCTCGCCCACCGGCGGCGTGGTCTGGGTCTCGACCCGCACGGGCATCACGGACGGCGCCGACATCGCGCGCCTGCGCGGGCAGGAGCTGGTCTTCCCGAGCCAGGGTGCGACGGGCTTCGACCTCGTGCCCATCCTGGCGCTGCACCTGCTGGAGATGAACGTGCGCTACGTCTTCGGCATGCGCGGCCGCGGCGAGGCGCGCATCGCGGTGGAACGCGGCGATGCCTCCATCGACCACCAGACCACGCCCGCCTATCTCAGCCAGGTGGTGCCGCTGGTGCAGGCGGGGCAGGGCGTGCCGCTGTTCTCCTACGGGCTGCCGGACGCGCAGGGCAACGTCCAGCGCGACCCCTCCTTCCCCGACATCCCGACCTTCGAGGAGGTCTATCAGCGCCTGCACGGCCGCGCCCCCTCGGGCCAGGCTTATGAAGCCTATCGCGCCGCCTCCATCGCGGCCTTCGCGGGGCAGAAGCCGGCCGTGCTGCTGAAATCCACGCCCGCGCCCATCATCGCCGCCTACCGCCGCGCCTTTGAGGACATCGTGGCCGACCCGGAACTCAAGGCGCGCGGCGAGACCGTGCTGGGCGTCTATCCGCAGGCGGTGGGCGATGCGGCGGAAAGCCTCTACCGCCACGCCACCACCATCTCGCCCGAGGCGCGGGACTGGGCGCGGAACTTCCTGACCACCCACCACAACGTGCGCTTCTGACACCGCCCCCGCCACCGAAAGCCCCATCATGCTGGACCTGCTGCTGAGCACGTTGCTCGACCTGCTCACCCTCAAGCACATGACCTTCATGATGGTGGGGGTGACGGTGGGCCTCGTCATCGGCGTGCTGCCGGGGCTGGGGGGCATCGCCGGCCTGTCGCTGCTGCTGCCCTTCATCTACGGCATGGACCAGACCTCGGCGCTGGCCATGCTGATCGGCCTGGTGGCGGTGGTGCCGACGGCCGACACCTTCTCCTCCATCCTGATGGGCATCCCCGGCTCCTCCGCGTCGCAGGCCACGGTGCTGGACGGCTTCCCGCTGGCGCGGCAGGGCGAGGCGGCCCGCGCGCTCGCGGCCGCCTTCTTCGCCTCCATGCTGGGGGGGATGTTCGGCGCGGTGGTGCTGACGGCGGCGGTGCTGGCGGCGCGGCCCATCATCCTGGCCTTCGGCTCGGCCGAGTTGTTCATGCTGACGCTGTTCGGATTATCAACCGTCGCGGCACTCTCCGGCGGGAATCTCGCCAAGGGCGTGGCGGCGGCCTGCCTGGGGCTCGCCTTCGGGATGATCGGCGCCGCCCCCGCCACCGGCGAATACCGGATGGATTTCGACACGCTCTACCTGAGTGACGGCCTGCCGCTCGTCATCGTGGGGCTGGGCATCTTCGCGCTGCCCGAGATGTTCGACCTGCTGCGCGGCGGCGGCGCCATCGCGCAGAAGGGGCAGAGCCTGGGGCGCGGCTGGTTCCGCGGCGTGCGCGACGTGATGCGCAACCCGGGCCTGGTGCTGCGCTGCTCCGGCATCGGCGCGCTGATCGGCGCCATCCCCGGCATCGGCGGCAGCGTGGTGGACTGGATCGCCTACAGCCACGCCATGCAGACGTCCAAGGACCGCAGCCAATACGGCAAGGGCGAGATCCGTGGCGTCATCGCGCCCGAATCCGCCAACAACGCGGTGCAGGGCGGCGCGCTTCTGCCCACGCTGCTGTTCGGCATCCCGGGCTCGGGCTCCATGGCGATCTTCCTGGCGGGGATGATCCTGCTGGGGCTGCAGCCTGGGCCTTCCATGGCCGAGCGCGACCTCAACATCACCTACACCATCATCTGGTCGCTCGCGATCGCGAACCTGCTGGGCACGGCGCTGTGCATCGGGCTCGCCCCCGGCATCGCGAAGCTGACGCTCGTGCGCTACACGCTGATCGCGCCCTTCATGGTGATGGTGCTGTGCTTCGCGGCCTTCCAGGCCACGCGCAGCTACTACGACCTGCTGGCGCTGCTGGCCGTGGGCGTGCTGGGCGTCTTCATGCGCCGCTTCGGCTGGTCGCGCCCGGCCTTCCTGATCGGCTTCGTGCTGTCCCTGGGCGCGGAGCGCTACCTCTACCAGGCGGTGCAGTTCACGGGCTGGGACATCCTGACGCGGCCCCTGGTGCTCGTGATCCTCGCGCTCACGCTGCTCTCGCTCTGGGCGGGGCTTCGCAAGAGCGGTGGCACGGCGGCCATCAACACCGAGGGCGCGGCCGATGGCAGCCGGGCCGCGCGCATGTGGCCGCAGCTCGCCTTCGCCGCCGTGGTGCTGGGGCTCTTCGTCTTCACCTTCGCGGAAGGGATGAAGAACTCCTACCTCGCCATGCTGTTCCCCGTGGCCGTCGCCTGCGTGGGCGGGGCCTGCGCGCTGTGGGTGCTGTTCCGGCAGTCGCGCGGGGCGGTGGCGGCGGGCAGCGCCAACTTCGACACCGAGGCTGAGGCGAAGGACCGCGGCCCCTGGCCCTTCCTGGGCTGGTTCCTGGGTTTCGTGGCGGTGACGGGCGTCATCGGCTTCTTCGCCGCCCTGGTGCTGTTCTTCCTGGCCTTCCTGCGCGTGGTGGCGCGCTGCCCCTGGTGGCAGGTGCTGGTGCTGACGGCCGCCGCTTGCTCCTTCCTCCTGGTGCTGGCTTCCTCCCTTAACCTGCTGTTTCCGGGCGGTGTGCTCCAAGCCCATGTAGACCTGCCCTGGCCTTTGCGCTGACCATGGGCCGAACCTGACCAGGAGGCTTCATGAAGGCCAAGCTGCTGCTCACCCTCGCCATGCTCGCCGCACCCATGGCGGCGCTGGCCCAGTCGCGGCCCGCCGCGCCCCAGGCCGCCCCGCCGGCGGCCGCGCCGGACCGTACCTCGGCCGCCTATGGCGACTGGACGCTGCGCTGCGAAACCACCCGCCCCGCCGGCCAGCCCGCCCAGCGCCTGTGCGAGATCGCGCTGACCTTCACCGATGCCCGCAACCAGCCCGTCGCGCAGATGGTGATGGGCCGCACCGCCCGGGCCGAGCCCATGCGCGTCATCCTGCAGGTGCCCATCGAGGCGCGGGTGGAGGAGGCCGCGCGCCTCCAGGCCGACCCTGCCGCGGCCGCGGGCGAGGCGCTGAGCCTGCCTTTCAAGCTGTGCTCGGTGGCGCGCGGCGGCTGCTTCGCCGAGGCCGAGCTGCCCAATGACGCGGTGCTGCGCCGGCTGCGCGCGCGCGGCGACGCGCCGGGCCGCGTCACCTTCCGCGACAGCGCGGGGCGGGACATCCACCTGACCATGAGCCTGCGCGGCTTCGGCGCGGCGCTGGACGCGCTGGGGCGCGAGGGCTGAGCTACCCCAGCAGCAGCCTGGCGCCCGAGACCAGCAGGATCAGCGCCAGGATGAGGCGGAGCGCCCGCTCAGGCAAATAGCGGCTGCCCAGCGCGGCCCCCGCCACACCCCCCAGCGCGACCGCGACCAGCCAGAGCGGCAGGGCAGGGGGCATGTCGCCCCACCAGGCGAAGGCGCCCAGCAGCGCGGCCCCGGAATTCATCAGGTTGTAGACGGCCGTGGTCGCCGCGGTCTGGCGCGCCGTCGCCCAGTTCATCGCGAGAATCACGGGCGCGAGGAAGACGCCGCCGCCGGTGCCCGTCGTGCCCGAGACGAAGCCGATCACCGCGCCGGTGGCGAGCGCGGCGAGGAAGGGCGGGTGGCGTGGTGCCGCCACGGCCGAGGCGGCATTGCGCCACGCCGACCGCGCCATCTGCGCCGCCGCGGCCAGCAGCACCACGCCCACCACGGGGAAATACAGGCCGGGGGGCAGCTGCACCGCGCCCCCCAGCAGCGAGAAGGGAAAGCCCAGCGCCGCATAGGGCCAGACGCTGCGCCAGGAGAGCCGCCCCGCGCGCAGGAACAGCGCGGTGCCGATCGCGGCGACCAGCAGGTTCAGCGCCAGCGCCGTGATCTTCATGGCGGGCGGCGCGAAGCCCAGCCAGGCCATGAGGGCGATATAGCCCGTGGCCCCGGCCTGGCCCACCGAGGCATAGACCAGTGCCACCAGGAAGAAGGCGGCGGCGAGGGGAAGCGCGTCCAAGTCCACCATTCAACCGCCTGATCCTGGTCCATCCGCCGGCTGCGCTGGTGGCCCGCCTCCCCGCAGAGTCGCGCATCGCGTGGGGCCGGGCAATGTGGCCCGCCACACCCTCCCGGTATGTTGCGAGATGTCCACATTGTTGCATATGCTCCACATAAATAATGGAGTGGGAAATGTCCTTGCCGTCTTCGCACGCGGATCAGCTGAAGCAGCTCAACAATCGGATCGCCACGGATGAAGGAACCCGAAAGCCCGAACATTATTTTGATACATATACGAAATATATTGGGCCGATGCGCGATGCGGAGATCAACATCCTGGAGCTGGGCGTCTATTCGGGCGCGTCCCTGCTGATCTGGCGCGAATTCTTCCCGCGCGCGACGATCGTGGGCCTCGATGTCCGGCCCGCGCCGGAGCGGATCCTGCCTGCCCTGGAAGCGGGCGAACTCCACTTCGTCCAGGGCGACCAAAGCCTCCAGGCCGATCTCGAACGCTGCCTCGGCCCCACCGGTGGCAAGCCATTCGACGTGATCATCGACGACGCGAGCCATGTCGGCTCCCTGTCGAAAGCCTCCTTCGGCTTCCTGTTTCCGCACGCCCTGCGCGATGGCGGCCTTTATGTCGTCGAGGATTACGGCACCGGCTACATGGCCGACTTCTACGATGGCGCCCCCTTCTCGCGCGCCGTGACCGAGCCCGATGCGCGGCAGTTTCCCTCCCACCATGCCGGCATGGTGGGGTGGATGAAGCAGTTGATCGACGAACTGCACGGCCCCGCCATCATGCCCGGGACGCCGGGGCTGCTGCCCATCGCGTCCATCGAATTCTTCCCGTCCATCGCGGTGGTCAGGAAGCACTGAGGGGCGCGCATGAAAAAGGGGGCGCCGAAGCGCCCCCTCGCAGCGGCCCCCGTCGCTGGGCCTCAGATGTAGTGTTCGGCCAGCGGCGTGAAGCCGTTGAACCTCTGGCTGGCATAGGTGGTGACATAGGCCCCCGTGGCCAGCATCTCCACCTTGTCGCCATCGCGCAGCGCCATGGGCAGCCGGTAGTTGCTCTTCTCGTAGAGCGTGTCCGTGCTGTCGCAGGTCGGCCCCGCGATGGTCACCGGCCCTTCCGACGCGCCGTCATGCGGCGTGCGGAAGGCGTATTTGATGGCCTCGCCCTCGGTCTCGGCCAGGCCGCCGAAGCGGCCGATGTCGAGATAGACCCAGCGCACCGGGTCTTCCGCGCCCTTGCGCGAGACCAGCACCACCTCGGACTGCACGACGCCCGCATCGGCCACCAGGAAGCGGCCCGGCTCGATCACGATCTCGGGCAGGGAGTTGCCGAAATGCTTGACCATGGCGCCCATGATGGCCGCGCCGAAATCGTCGATCTCGGGCACTTCCGCCTTGTAGCGCACCGGGTAGCCGCCACCGAGGTTCACCATGCGCACCTTCACGCCCGCCTCCTCGAGGTCGGTGAAGAGCATGGCGACCTTGGCGATGGCCGCCTCATAGGCCGCGGTCTGGGTCTGCTGGCTGCCCACATGGAAGGACAGGCCGAAGGCATCCAGGCCCAGCTCACCCGCGCGGATCATCAGCGCGCGCGCCATCTCGACCTCGCAGCCGAACTTGCGGCTGAGCGGCCATTCGGCGCCGTCATTGCCCACCAGGATGCGGCAATAGACGCGGGCCCCCGGGGCGGCACGGGCGAGCTTCTCCAGCTCCGCCTCACTGTCGAAGGCGAACATCCGCACGCCGGCCGCATAGGCGGCCGCGATGTCGCGCTCCTTCTTGATGGTGTTGCCATAGCTGATCGCATCCGGCGCGGAGCCGGCGGCGAGGCACATGGACACCTCCTGGAAGGAGGCGGCGTCGAAGAAGGAGCCGAGCCCCACCAGGCGCTCCAGGATGGGCGCGGCCGGGTTCGCCTTCACGGCATAATAGATGCGCGCGAGCGGAAGCGCCGCCTGAAGCCGGCGGAAATTGTCTTCCACACGGTCCACGTCGAGCACCAGGCACGGCGTGGCCGGCTGCATGTCCGCGAGATAGCGAGCGACCTTGGGGGTCATCGCACCATCCTCCACTACATATGTGGAACGCCCCCATCCAAGGGGCCGCCCCAGATTGACGAAACGGTCGAACGAACCAGCGACCAGAAGAAAACCGTGCGCGGCCCCCAGGAGGGGCAACACACGGGGTTGCCAGAACGCTTGACGTCGTTGCGTAAACCTTGCGCCGCGGTGGCAAGCCTTAACTTTGGCTCAGCTCCGTGGGCCTGGGGCCAGAGGCACGTGCGTACTGCGTCTTGTGAGGGGGGACATACGCCCTGATTCGTCCCCATGCAAGGGTTATCGGGCCGATTCCTTCCCCCGCGCAGGGCTGTTTCCCGCTGCGCGCATAAGGATTTAACGCCCGCCCCGGCGCCGCGCGCCAGGGGTAGTCAGCGCCGCGTGTCGGACACCACCGCCCCATCCACCAGGTGCACCCTTCGCGTGGCCCGCGCGGCCAGGTCCGGGTCATGCGTCACGACCAGCACGGTGCGGCCCTCCGCCTGGGTCATCCGCTCGAAGATGTCGAAGACGGCGGCCGCGTTGCGCGTGTCGAGATTGCCCGTGGGTTCGTCCGCCAGCACCAGCACGGGGTTGTTGGCCAGCGCTCGCGCGATGGCCACGCGCTGGCGCATGCCGCCCGAAAGCTGTTCCGGCAGCTTGGCCGCGGCCGGGGCGAGGCCCAGCCCCTCCAGCAGCGCCAGCGCGGAATCGCGCGCCGTCTCGCCCTCCAGCGCGCCCAGCTTGCGGATCGGGATCAGCACGTTCTCCAGCGCGGTGAATTCCGGCAGCAGGAAATGGAACTGGAAGACGAAGCCCAGGTGCTTGAGGCGCAGCGCCGCCATGGCCGGCGGCGCGAGGCCCACCGTGTCCTGCCCCTCCAGCAGCACCTGGCCCTCGGTGGGCCGGTCCAGAAGCCCCAGCAGATACAGCAGCGAGGACTTGCCCGAGCCTGACGGCCCCGTGATCGCCACGAACTCCCCATGGCCGAAGCTGAGGTTCACGTCCCGCACCAGGGTGACACCCTCGGCGGCCAGGCGCCGCGTCATGCCCCGCGCCTCCAGCAGCGGGGTCACGCCGCCCCCCGCACCACCTGCACGGGGTCGAGCCGTGAGGCGCGCCGCGCCGGCACCAGCGCCGCCACCGCCGAGGAGGCGATGGCGAAGCCCGAGGCGATCAGGTAGATGCGCCAGTCGCGCGACAGCACGAAGCGGTCCTGCCCCGCCGGCGTGTCCACGCCGAAGCGCACCTGGGCCAGCCCCTCGATCATGGCCGCGCCCAGGGCACAGCCCAACACGGCCCCCAGCACCCCCACCACCAGCCCCTGCACGAGGAAGAGCCGCTGGATGTCGCCCTCCGCGAAGCCGAGCGACTTCAGGATGGCGATGTCGCGCGTCTTCTCGAACACCACGGTCGAGATGATGTTGTAGATGCCAAAGGCCGCCACCAGCAGGATGGCCCCCGTCACCGAATACATGATGGCATTCTGGATCACGAAGACCGTGAGGATGTTCTGGTTCTGCTCCTCCCAGCTTTCGGTGCGGTTGCCGAAGCGCGCCTCGATGCGCCGGGCCAGGGGTTCGGCCTGGGTCACGTCGGCCAGCCGCACCAGCAGCTGGTTCACCGTGTTGGGCCGGTTCTGCAGCACCTGCTGCACCGTCAGCAGCACGAAGCCCTGGCCCTGGTCCACGGCCTGGATGCCGGTGGAAAAGAGCCCCGCCACCCGCATGGACAGCACCACCCCGGCCGGCGAGATGGCCGAGATGGTGTCGCCCATCCCCACCCCCAGCCGCCGCGCCAGCGCCTCGCCGATGATGATGCCGTTCGCCGTGGCGCGCAGGTCCTCCAGCCGCCCGGCGGACATGTCCTTCTCGATGTTGGAGACGCGGCGGTGCCGTTCCGGGTCCACGCCCAGCAGCGTGGCCGAGACGTCGCGCGAGCCATAGCGCAGCAGCGCCTGGCCCCCCAGCACGGGCGCGGCGGCGACACCCGGCATGGCCTCCAGCGTGGCGAGCTTTTCGCCGGCGCCGCGGATGCCGCGGATACTGTCCTGCGGGCGCACCCCCCGCACCGAGACGGCCCCCTCGGGGGCGGCCAGCACGGCGGCCTGGACGGGTGGCTCGCGCGTTTCGTCCTTGATGGTGATGTGCGGCGCCACATCGATGATCTGCGCCACGAAGTAGGTCTGGAAGCCGCGCATCATCCCCGCGATGGCGATGAAGAAGGCGACCCCCAGCGCGACCCCCATGACCGAGACCAGCGTCTGCCGCCGGCGCCGCCGCAGCATGCCCCGCGCCAGGTCCAGGATGAGGTTCACGGCGCGCGCACCCGCTGGCCCTCGCGGAAGGAGGGCCGCGCCTCCGCCACCACCGCCTCACCGGGGGCGAGGCCTTCCAGCACCTCCACCGCCCGCGCGCCCTGCACGCCCAGCAGCACGGCGCGCTGCTCCAGCCGCCCCTCGCGCACCAGCCAGACATGGCCGCGCCGCGTGCGGCCGGGCGGGCTGTCGGGGTCGAGCGCCACGGCGGCGGGGGGCACCAGCAGGGCCTCGCTCTCCTCGCGCAGCACGATGTTGGCCTCCACCGTCATGCCCACCATCAGCGGCGTGTCCTCCGGCAGGGCGAGGCGCACGCGATAGGCCTTGCGCGTGGTGTCGCCGCGCGGCGTGATCTGCGCCACCTCGCCCCGCAGCACCCGGCCCGGGAAGGCATCGGCGCGCAGCAAGGCGGGCTGGCCGATCATGACGCGGGCGATGTCCTCCTCATCCACCTCGGCAGTGACGCGCAGAGGGCGGATTTCCCCGATCCAGAAGAGGGTGGTGGGGGTGTCCACCACCTCGCCCACCTCGCCATCGCGGCGCAGCACCACGCCGCCGGCGGGGGCGCGCACCACATGGTCGTCGAGGCGCTGGCGGGCGGCCTCGGCGGTGGCGCGGGCGGCCTCGGCATCGCGCTCGGCGCGGTCCAGCGTGGCGCGGGCGGCGATGTCGCGGGTGACGAGGGCGCGGGTGCGGGCCAGGTCGTCCTGGGCGAAGCGGGCGCGGGCCTCGGCCTCCTCGGCCAGGGCGCGGGTCTGGCGGTCATCGAGCCGTGCCATGGGCTGGCCCTCGGTGACGCGCTGGCCCTCATCCACCAGAAGGGCGGTCAGGCGGCCGCGGGTCGCGGGGCCCACGCGGGCCATCTGCACCGGCTCGACGGAACCGGTGGCATAGACGGCCTCCAGCGCCGGCCCGGTGGTGACGGGGGCCAGCGCCAGGCGCGGCGGCGCGCTGAACCAGGCCCAGGCCCCGCCCGCCGCGAGCAGCAGCAGGGCCGGCAGGAGGAAGCGGCGGCGGAACATAAGCGTGAGGTTATCACGAGCGGCGCGGGCCGCCAGACGCAGGCTCAGCCCCGCGCGGTGGAACGGCGCTCGTAATGCTTGAAATACTTGTCCGTCACCTGGTCGGTCTTCACCACGACGCAGACATCGGTGGTGTTGAACTGGTGGTCCAGCACCGCGCCATCGCCCACGAAGCCGCCCAGCCGCAGATAGCCCTTGATGAGCGGCGGCAGGTCCATCAGCGCGCGCTTGGCGTCGTAGCTGCCCGGCGGAAGCTGTTCCATCGGAATGTAGCGCTCGGGCAGGGCGCGGGCGCGGAGCGGCTCCGGCGCCATGTGGTGGTGCGCGAGGTAGGACAGACGCTCGGCATTCGCGTCCAGCTCCACGCCGGGCAGGCTGGCGCAGCCGAACATCAGCGTGATCTGGTGGCGAAACACATAGGCGGCGATGCCGCCCCAGAGCAGTTGCAGCGTGCCGCGCGTGCGATAGGCCACGTCGGTGCAGGAACGGCCGAGTTCCAGCACCTCGCCCGGGAAGGCCTCCAGCCGTGAAATGTCGTATTCATCGGCCGAGTAGAAGCGGCCGATGCGCTGGGCCGCCGCGCGACGGATGAGGCGATAGGTGCCGACCACGCTCTCCGGCCCCTCGCCGCGGTCATGGTCCACCACCAGAAGGTGGTCGGCCACGGCGTCATAGGCATCGGCGTCGAGGCCGCTCGCCTGGGTGGCCGCATCGGCCTGGGCGCCCATCTCGTCATAGAAGACGCGGAAGCGCAGCGCCTGGGCGGCGCGCACTTCCCACGCGCTGGAGGCCACGCGCACGCCGAGATTGCCGGAGCGCAGCTCCTCGAAGTGGAATTCCTGTCCGATCGGTTCCGCCATCATGTGCGCCGCCGGGGGCGGGCAGGCGTGGCGGGGGGCGGCGCGGGCAGGCGCCGGCCGAAGATCTCGAGGCGCATCTGCACCAGGTCGAAGCCCAGCCGGGTCGCGATGGCGCGCGCCACGGCGTCATGCTCGGCATCGGAGAACTCGATGACGTTGCCCGTGTCCACGTCGATCAGGTGGTGGTGGTGCCCGCGGTCGGCGGGGTCATAGCGCGCGCGGCCGCCGCCGAAATCGCGCCGTTCGAGGATGCCCTTCTCCTCGAGGAGGCGGACGGTGCGGTAGACGGTGGCGACGGACACCCGCGCGTCGAGGGCCACCGCGCGGCGGTACAGCTCCTCGACATCCGGGTGGTCTTCGCTTTCCGAGAGCACGCGCGCGATCAGTCTGCGCTGGCCTGTCATCTTCAGGCCGCGCTCGACGCACATGCGCTCAATCCGGGACATGTCGGCGGTGATGGCCGGAGGCTCCTGTCGTTGCGGAAGCCTCAGGCCTTAGCAGACGCCTCGCCCTTGCGCGACTGCGTTCCAAGGCCGATCTTCTTGGCCAGCGAGGAACGGTGGCGCGCGTAGTTCGGCGCGACCATCGGGTAGTCGGGCGGCAGGCCCCACTTCTCGCGGTATTGCTCCGGCGAGAGGTTGTAGGAGGTCTGCAGGTGGCGCTTGAGCATCTTCAGCTTCTTGCCGTCCTCGAGGCAGATCAGATAGTCCGGGGTGATGGACTTCTTCACGGGCACGGCCGGCGCCTTCTTCTCCATTTCGACGGAAGGCGCGCTGGTGCCAAGAGACGCCAAGGTCTTGTGAACTTCCACAATCAGGCCCGGCAATTCTGCCACCGGAACGGGATTGTTGGACACATGCGCGGATACAATTTCAGCCGTCAAACCCAACAGGTCTGCGGATTGAACATTTTCAACCATGGCGGAATAACCCTCTGACTCTTTCGAGATATAGAGGTTTTCCGCTGCTGGACAAGCAGGGAGGTCACTTATGGCAAGCAATGACGGGCAAAAAAATGCAGACTTGGCCGAAATTCATGAAAGTCTCGACGTCACGGCCGATCGTTGCCCGATGACCTTTGTGCGAACCAGGCTGCGTTTGGACCGGATGGCGGCCGGACAGGTGCTCGAAGTCCGATTCGCGGGGCGCGAACCGGCCGAGAACCTGCCCCGCAGCGCGCGGGAACTGGGCCATGACGTGCTGGCACTGGACATCGACGAATCGGAAGCCTTCCGCGGCCGGATGGTGGTCCGGAAGAACTAGAGCATGCTGCGTCCACATGCGTTCACGCGCCTGCTCTAACCTTTGTTGAGAGCGGGATTCAGCGTTTTCGGTGATTCCACCTCAACGAACCCCGCCCTAG
>NZ_JAFFQY010000016.1 GCF_017311575.1 Roseococcus thiosulfatophilus | reverse complement strand
ACGATCCAGGTGCCGTCCTCATCCTGGCGCCAGCCGAGCCCGACATGCTCCAGCGGCGCGTTGATCTCGGTGAGCAGGTTGTTCTTGATCAGGCTACGGAACACCGCGTTGCGGGCGGCGGCCGGGAGGGTCTTCGGCGCGCGGGCGAGACCCATCTCGTGCTGCGCGGCGGCGCTGAGGATCACGCGCTGCGTGTCGGAAAGCTTCGGCATGGGGGTCATTGGGGTCTCCGGGTCCAGCACCCGACCATCCGGGTGCTACGACCCCGAGCCCCTGCAGGGCTGGCCTGCCGGGGCGGGCGCGGCGCCGGGTGGCGCTGGCTACGCCGCGTATTCGCCGCGGCGGAAATGCGCGTCGGCGACTTCCTTCAGCTTCGCGGTGGCGTCGGCCAACCACGCTGTCTCGCCCCAAAGCACCGTGTCGGGATCCGCGTTGAAATGGTCGTCGCTGGCCTGAGTGAGTTCGGCGAGCAGCGCATCGAATTCGGCCTTCTTCGCCATGAAGGCTGCGAGGCTCCGCTGCTGGTTGGCTTCGTGCTTGGTCATGCTGGTCTTCGTCCTGCTCATCGCGTGACGGACCATTCGCGCTGCGGCGCGCATGAGCCAAGCAGATAGAGCGCCGGCAATCGGAGAATTCGAGGGGGCAGCGGCGAGCCGCGACCCCCATCGTCCCTATGCCGCGGGCTGGCCGTCCAGTCGCGCGGCAACGTCGGAGAGCAGGGCGTGCATGTGCTCCTGCAGCAGCGTCTGCACGAGATGCGGGTCGGCGTGGATTTCGGATGCGATTGTCCCGGCAACGCGGGCCGGCCAGTTCAGCACGGCGTCGCGCATGGTCGCGGCTATGGTGTCGATGTGCCGGCCCGCTGTGCCCACATCCATCAGCCGGCCCTTGGCGCGGTCCAGGGCCAGGCGCTGCCCCTCCACTTTCAGCGCGAGGCGGGCCAGCATGAGCCGGCCGAGCGGCGTCGCGTCACCGGGCAGGGCGAGGGGCGAGCGGCCAGGAAGCGCGGTGGCGGCCATGTCGCGCTGCACGCGCGCGAGGTCCCAGGTGCCGTCCGGCTCGCGCGTGATGCGCCCGATGCGCTCGGCCTTCTGGATCGCGGTGTGGGAGACGCCGAGGTGGCGGGCGACCTCGCGGCCGGATGTGGTGCGTTCGGACATTGCCAGCCTCCTCGCCGCAGGGCCGTTGCCAGCGCCGAGGTTGGCAACTGGAAGGGCGGGCCGTGCGTGGATGAGTATACAGCGAATCCAGAGCGTTGTCTGGCATCACGAGCCGGGTGGAGCCCGTGGCAACCTCGTTTCATGCCTGCCGCTAGCGACATTGCGCGCTTCCGCCCCCCGCATACAGCGGGGCCAGGAAGGAACCATGGGGTTCATCGGGAGCATTGGTCGCCGCGGCAGCTCACCGTCAGGGGGCGGACCACACCGCTTTTGCGTGCTGCAACAGCGTCAGGCTCCTCGCCTCGATCCGGTCCTCGTCCCAGCCATCTTCGTGCGAATGCACCAGCTCATGGTTCAGCCGCAGGATGCTGTGACCGTGAAGGCCCGCTCGCTTCGACTTCCCCTCAGGTGACGCCGCGATCCACGGCGCATTCGACAGGGAGGGATTTAGCTTCTTGGTGACCAGGGTGAGGTTCCCGATGGTGTGCAGCAACGCATTGCGCCGATCCTGCGCATGACCGGCGTCTTGGCCATCTGGAAGCGGCCAGTGATTCTCCCAGGATTGCGGCATGACGTGTTCGATCTGCAGCTTGTCGTCGGCGAGCGTGAACGCCTCGCTGAACTGCGAATGGAGACGGGCCTCAAGTGCGAGAAGCATCATGCGAAGCCGCGGGCGCGTGAGTCGCTTGTAGAGCGGCTCAGCCATCCATGCCTTTGTGAATTCAGCGTCCTCGGGCCAGCGCGCGCCCTCCGCCTGTGATCTGCCGAGGAACTGGCGCACCGCGGGAGCGGCCGGAACAGCGTCCGGCGTCTGCGACGCAGCTGCGAGTAGATCGACGAAGAAAGTCGTGTAGCCGCGCGTGTCGAGGTCGCAGACCATGCGGCGCACCAGGAACGACTCCAGCGCCTCCGAGACGGCTGCGGCGTCGCTGTCATCGGTCCCGGGGCGCGCGAACAGCCAGAGAAAGAACGGAGTCAGCGAGACGACATCCAGCGCCTTCAGACGGCGCAGGAAAACCCCAATGCGTCCAGGCTCCGTCGCCTCGTCGGCGCGGCGAAAGCCGACGGCGTGTTTCCGCAGATCCTGCAGTCGAGCCACAGGATTGACCGCCGACCCGCTGCCATCCGTGCTAGGCCCAGCGTCCTCCCGTGCCTGAAGATCAAGGAACTCGCCGTAAAGGTAGGTCGCGGGCACAGAGTGCCGCAGGTGCAGCGTCAGGTAATTTGCGAGATAGGTGTCGATCCTGGCACGGGCAGCGTGGCCACGTCCGGACTCCTTCCGCCAATAGGCGTGGTCCTTGTCGAACTCATGCCACGTCGAGGCGTAGAGCTGTTCGATATTGCCGTGCAGGCCACGCCGCTCAACCTCGCGGAGCAGCCAATTCTTCACCAGGTCAGCAGGAAGCAGGGGCGTTCCGCGCGCGTTCAAGGTTTCGAAGATGACCTGCGCCTCATCGGTCTGGTCCAGATCAAGCACAACGCATTTCAGGCGCTGGTTCAGCGTCACAAAGAGGGCGTCCCTGGCTTGGCCCCCTGGCGATGGCGCGTGCGCCGCCAACCACTCCGACAGCTGCCCGTGGAAGTATCGGTAGGCATCCGGCAGCAGGCCGGCGACGCCGATCAGATCGGCCGGAGATGTTGCTTGCATCACGCGGCGATAGGCTTCGCGGTCGACGTTCGTCGGCAGGACCTTGAAGGTCTGCTCCTCCTCGACGGCGCCGATGGCGTGGTTGCGCAGCATCGAGGCGAGCTGCAGGGCCCGCTGCTGCTCGCCGATGGCGGAGAAGCAGTCATGGGCGGCCTTGAGCAGGAGCTGCAGCGTTGTCAGCCGTTGCTGGCCGTCAATCACGTCACGGCGCTCTGGGTACGATTGTGTCGCCACCTTCTCCAGGACGATCGAGCCGAGGAAATGCGGAGGCGGATTGACGCCGGCACGGGCGGCGTCCGCCAGGCGGCTGACATCAGTCCACAGCGGCTCCCACTGCGTCTTCTGCGCCCAGACGTAGGGCCGCTGGAACAGCGGCACGGTGTATCGGCGCGGCAGACCGAATATATCAGAGATTGTGGAGTAGCTGGTCTGCATGGGTCAGCCCGGAGCGTAAGAAGGAGAGAGATACACTGAATATGGCCCGAAATTTCACGGACCTCTGAACGGTCATGGACCCTTCAGTCTCGGAGATCGTCAGGGCGAAGCAGGCCGACCTCTCTGTTTCGCTGCTGATCGAACATGTACTCATATCGGTAGAACTGCGCCCGCTGCATATCATAGGCAATCATCAATGCCCGGCCGTACTCCCGGTGCTCGGTTCGCGTCTTCAACTCCGTATCGGCGCTGTCCACCCGTTCCTTCGTTTCAGCCAGCAGGAGGCCGGCCTTCCGGCCATCCACCGACACCACGAAGTCAGGGTAGAAGCCGCGGCCCGTCTCCGGGAGGACGATGCGTACCGACCAGTCATCCACTGCATTCGGCCGCGACGGGTTCCGCGTCCACCAGTGAATCAGATCGGCCTGACGATCGAGCCATTTGGCGAAGGCTGCCTCGTAGGTATTCAGCCCCTGCGGGATGACGCCGTAGAGGTTGAGCGGT
The DNA here is from genome assembly GCF_017311575.1 of Roseococcus thiosulfatophilus. Lineage (GTDB taxonomy): Bacteria > Pseudomonadota > Alphaproteobacteria > Acetobacterales > Acetobacteraceae > Roseococcus > Roseococcus thiosulfatophilus. Next base: position 29,142 of record NZ_JAFFQY010000016.1, on the reverse strand, counting down.
GACTCGACCAGCGGCTCAGGGCTCGTCCAAACCTCCGGCAATGGTGCCGCATCCACCACCTCGGTGCAGGCAGCCATGGCCTTGCGCAGCGCCTCGCGCGTGATTTCCGGCCATCGACCCAGCACCACATGCAAGCCTTTCCGAAGGGCTCGCTCATCCAGCGGCTCGAGGCCCGAGCGGGCAAGATCATCCGCCAGCTTCTGTGTCAGCGCGCGACCAAGATCGGCTGGGGCGATGCTGTCACAGACGCTCAAGACCTTGTGGGCCGACTGCCGTGCGAAGAGTTCGGAGATGACGCCCTGTTCTTCGGTGCGGCGCTGAATGTTCCCCTGGAAGATTTCGGTCTCGCGCCGTTCGATCGGCATGGTGACGGCTCGTGCAGCCAAAAGCTGATCAGACGTGAACCGCACGGCGCGGACCAGCTCCCGCAAGAGCGGTTGGGTATCGCGCGGCATCTTCTCCGTGCGTAGCCGTTCGGGAACTGTCACGCCCTGCCTTCGCTCATATCGATGCACCATGGGGACGGCTCGTCCGCCGCGGGGCCGACCAGCGCCATCTTCCGTCCTTGCCTGCTTGTCGTCCGCCAGCGGCGCCTGGCTTTCGTCCAGGTCGCCAAACAATGTGCTCGAGGCATTCAGCGTCGCGACCGCACGCTCGGCGCGTGGCTGCGCCGTGCCATCTGTCCCGGCCGGCGCGGGGTCCGGCTCCAATACGAACTCGTGCTGACCGTCATCATCGACGACGACCAGATTGCCGGTTTCCGTCGCGCGCACGCTCACGACATGGACGGCTTCCGTCATGATGGAGATGCCGTCCTTGATCGCCTTGATCCGGGCAGCCGCGCCAATCAAGCCAGCCTGCCCATCGACGTCGCCGAGGAACACCCAACCGGTATCGATCTGCGCCGGCAGTTCAGTCAGGGCCTGCAGGGCGGGATGCACGCGCATGATGCGACCGACCACCTGCAAACCGAAAGCCGGGTCCCTCACGGCGCGCAGCGCACAGAGGACGAAGGCGCGTGGCGCATCGAAACCCGTTGCCACCGCCATCTTGAAGACCAGCACTTCGACAGCAGGGTCGCGCGCCAGGGCATAGACATCAGGATCTGGCTCGTCGGCGGTATGAACGCCTATGGAATCCGCAGCAAAGCCCAGGCTCTTCGTCAACAGATCCATCACCCGCGAGGGTGTCCATCCTTCAGAGCCGGCCTGAATGAGCAGCAGCGGCGACACCTTCAGGCCCTGCTTCGCCAGCGCAGTGCGAAGTTCACGGTGCTTCACCACAGCAGCGCGCAGCGCCACCTCGTTCATGTCCACCAGCGTCGCGCCGACACCCTCTGCCGAGAAGCTGACAGCCTGCACCGCACGCTTGTTCAGTCGCGCCGCCACGACGCTGGCGCGCGAGACGGAGACGCGCTGGAACCGCACCACATCCAGGGCGCGTCGGAGGATTTCAATGTCGCCATCATCCGGCGTGGCCGTCGCCATCATGACGAGGTCCGGTCGCAGCGTGTCGGTGAAGAAGCGAAACGCCTCGCTGCCCGGACGGAAGGAGTGGTGTGCTTCATCCACCACCACGCCGATCGCAAAGCCAGCGTCTCGCAGCCCTTGCAGCAGCGTGCCGAGGCCGATTGCCTTGTCGTCATCCTCCCGCATGCGCCGCGTCTCAGCCTTACGTGCGGCAACGCTGGCCCAGGTCGCGACGAAGACGTCGCCCGGCTTGGTGCCTTCCAGGGCACGATCCTTTGCAGGCATGCGGACGCGAAGGCCGGACGCCGCGCGATTCAGCGTGCTGGCGGTTTGCGTGATCACGCCGGCGAAGGGCGCGAACCAGAACCAGACAACCGGCGCATCACGGCTGATGCGCTCGGCTGCATTCGCCAGCATGACCGTCTTGCCGGAGCCGGTAGGAGCTTCCAGCAGCGAATAGCCCTGCTCACGCGTGATGCGCCCTCGGTTGGCTGGCGCCTGCCGGATCTTCGCGATCGTGTTGACCGCTCCGCGTGCAAGCGCGGCAACGCAATCCTCCTGGAAGTCGCGCAGAACAATGGGGGCGGTTCTGCCTGGCTTGCGCGCCATCACAGCCCTGCAATCACGCGCGGGAACTCATCCATCAACCGCCCAGGTGCTGCCTCGATAGCGAGGTGCGGGAGGTCGAGCGCAGCCCGTATGGCACCTGGCGCCGGGCTGAAGGCCTGCACGGGGCCGGTCGCCAACAGTTCCCGCAGAGCGCCCTCTGCCGCTTCAGACCAGTCGGGGATGAAAGCAAGCTGGCCGGCATCGGGGTCATCGCTGGGCGGCGGGCTCGACTGGACCGCCCGCGTCGGGTCGAAGGGTCGCAGCGACCGCTGGTGCCGAAGCTGCAGCAGCAGCCAGACCTGATCCGGCATCAGATCATACGGGGCGTCATCCCAATCGAGGCGTCGCGTACGCAGATAGGCGAAGTCGCCGGGCAAGGGCTCGGCATCGCCATGGCCCGCGATCACCTTGCGGATGCGCTCTGCGCAGACATCCCGGCACAGGTTCTTCTCAGGCTCCTCCGCCGTCGCCTCGGTGTTCGACACCAGGATGAAGCGCCGATCACCTTCGTCCTCGTCATTCAGGGACAGCACCGCCTGTCCGGTGGTGCCGCTGCCGGCGAAGAAATCCAGGACCAGGTCGCCTTCCTGGGTCGTGACCTGCACCAGTGAACGGATGAGCGAGAGCGGCTTCGGGAAGCTGAAAATCTGCTCCCCGAACAGATGCTCGATCTCGGCGGTGCCGACGCCCTGCCGATCCGAGCGGAGCATCTCGGTCTCGTCGTCCGCAGCATCCTCGTTCAGCCCGCCGATCCAACTGCCGACCGGCTTGCGCTTGGTCTCATCCTCCTTGGTCATGCGCACGATTCGGCTGAGCCGGCCGCGGGCGATCTGCTTGCCGACCCAGAAGTCGAGCCGCGGCAACCCCTGCCGCAACAGCGGCCTGCCCTTGCCGTCGCGAGGCACGTCGCCGCGGGCGATGGCCGCATCGAGTTCGGCACGCGTGGCGTAGAAGAACGGGTCGGCTGTTTCGGCAGGGAAGACGATCTCGCGTGCTCGAAGATAATGTTCGATCGGCTCATCTTTACCGGGCTTGGCGATCTTCCGGCGCTTTCCAGTCACTGGATCGATAGGTTCCGCCTTTGCCTCCTCATTTGAGCGTTTGACTTCTTCTTCACTCCAAAACGCCCAGACGCGATTCGGCGCACAGGGGTACCACAGGCCGGTTTCGGGATTTTGGATCGGGTAGTACGTATGCGGACGAGAAATGAAGGTCCCTGCTTTCGTGATCGGATCCAGACGAACCGGCTCATCGCCGAACTCAGGCCGGACCTTGAATTTGCCTGGCCCTGCATCCGGCCCGATGAAGCCGAAGCCCGGATTGGCGAAGACCAGCACATGCTCGTGCACGCCGGACCAGTTCCGCCGCTTGTCGCTGTTGTTGGTGTCCTTCGTGCGCCAGACGAAGCTACCCAGGCGCATCCCCGGAAATACTTGCTGCATCAGCAGGTCGAGCAGCGCCCGATTCTCGTCGTTGATGCAGACGAGGACCACGCCGTCCTCTGTCAGGAGGTCGCGCGCCAGCAGCAGGCGGCGGTAGAGGAACTCGAGCCAGACGCTTTGCCGGTAGCGATCCTCCTTGCCGACGAAGCTGTCGTTGTAGGCGAAGTCCTTGTTGCCGGTATTGTATGGAGGATCGATGAGGATGCACTTCACGCGGCCGGCATGGGTCAAGCGCAAAGCGCGCAGTGCGTCCCAGTTGTCGCCCTCGATGATCAAGTTCTTCCAGCCACCGTCCAGGCTGGGCGCAGTCGAAATCGTCGCGTCCAGATCAAAAGCGATGAAATCGTCGTTGTCAGTATTGTCACGCGCGATGCGCTCGCGTTCCCAGACTAAGCCCAAGGAACGACGCGCGTCGCGGCGCTCCAATAGTCGGACCAGTTCTTCGCGCGGGATATCACTATAGCGGGATGTCGTCATGGTGGCGGAGCATAGAGGCACAGGTGCCGTTTGTTGAGGGGCGACCTGTGATTCCATGCTGGCCACTGGACCGGCCGGGGCGACGCCTGGAAAGGAGGAGGAGGCCGCCACAGCTTCCTGCGGCGGCCCGGCCCCTCACCGCTACCGCACCATCGCCTCGTAATCGATCGGCACCGGCACCATCGAGATCTCGTACGGCTGCCAGTCCACGGCCCGAAAGACCGTCTCGCCAGCGACGCTCTCGCGCCGCTGCTCATACCGATGCACCCGGTACCCCGCGGAGACGCTCCGCAGCGTGCCGTCCACCACCCGCTGCCAGACCGGCTCGACATCCGCCGCCGTGCTGAACTGCAAGGTGGCGTAGCCGCGGCCACCCTCAATGCGCGCCGCGACGACCCGGCCCAGCACATGCGCCGCCCCGTCGCGCCGATGGGTGTCGAGCACCGGCGCACGGCCGGAGCGCAGCACGTCCATCCGCACCGCGGAGGGCGCCATGTCCAGCTCCTCCATGATCCAGCCATGCGGCTGGACAAAGTTGCGGCTGCGCACGCCAGTGGACCAGATCACCTCCACCGAGCGCGAGGCCCGATTGAGGCTGAGCGGCTCGCCCGTGCTTGGCATGAGGCGCCTGGCATCCACCGTCGCCATGTCGCCGACACGCCGGACGCGGAGATCGCCATCCAGGTCTCGCAGCGTCCTCGCCTGCTGCACGAGGTGAACCGCCGTCTCCATCTTCAGGGGCGCGAGCCCGGCTGCAAGCCGGGCGTCGTGATCCTGGATGAGCAGGGCACGGGCCCCGACACTGATTATCGGCATCATGCCATCACGTTCCACACCGGCAGCGCCGCGAAGCGGGTCATGGCGACACCATCCGTCAGCAGCGGATCGAAGGGCGACGGCGGATGCTGCGCCGCCACGCCCTCCGGCAGCCGCGCGAAGGCGTCGGTCGCGGCCTGGCACGATAGGATGGCCTCGCGATGCGCCGCCTGGGCGGCAGGCAGCGCGGTGCCGAGTTCGGCGAGCGCCGCGCGGATCGCCCGCTCGGAGTCCGCCACGCTGCGCGCCGCGGCACGCCGCAGCTTGTCATAGGTGGCCAGCGCCTCCTCGCGCGCCGCCGCATCGGCGCGGCGATGCAGTTCGGCGGCGAGGTCACGCTGCGTGTCGGCCTCGGTCGCCTGCTCGATGGCACGCGTGCGGGCGGTGCGGGCGCCCTCGGCGTTGGCATCGGCCAGGCTGCGCGCGGCTTCCACACGCGCAGCGGCGGCGCGCTGGTCCGCGAGGCCCGCGGCGGCTTCCGCGGCTTCGGCACGCTGCCGCAGATCGGCGGCGGTGGTCTTCGTCAGGATACCCATCATCATTCTCCATCCGCGCGTTGAAGGCCCCGGCCGCGCGCGGCGGACGGCAGGGGTGGCATGTGGCGGCGGGCGCTGGCGAGCAGCCCGTCGCGCAAGGGGTCGGGATCGCCGGGCTGGTAGACGTGCCGCGGCGGTTCCGGGGCGATGTCGGCCCAGGCGGGGCGGCGGCGTTCGGCCAGCAGGCGCACCACGTCGTCGCGGCAGAGCCGCAGCTCTGCGAGCAGATCGGCCGGGGGCGGCGCGGCGGCGGCGAGATGCACCTGCCCATCCGCCTCGAGGCGCAGACGCACCCCGAGTGCCTCGGCGCGTGCGATCGCATCGCGCGCATTCACAACACGGACTCCCACGCCGGCCCGGTGGGCATAGGCATGGGGTTCATGGGGCTGCATGGGGCCTCTGCGGCCTCTGGCACTGTGCGCTGCAGAGCGTAGAGGTCGGGCGACCACTTCCCGGCGGTGCGGATGCGCGCGAGCAGGAAGCCCGCGGCACGGGTGCCTTCGAGCTTGCCGATCATGGCCGCGAGATACTGCCGCCCCTTGCCGGTGGGATCGGGATCCTCCATCCCGGCGTCGAGCTCGATGGTGATGAAGCGCCGCGCGAGATCCTCCGAGAGCACGACACCGTTGCCTGTGATGACCACGAAGGTGACCGGGTTCAGCGCTCGCGTGGTGCTGCTGCCGAGGACCCGGACATAGGCCGGCCGTTCGGTGATGGCGCTGGCCAGTGCGTCGGAGCGCAGCGCCATGCCGTTGACGTTGTCGAGGAACAGCGTCTGCTCGGCGCCGATCAGGGCCGCGACCAGGCGCTTGTCGAGTTCCTCCAGCGTGCCGCCGGCGGTCATCGCCCGCGGGTGCATCCCGAAGGCGATGGCGCAGATCACGCGGACCAGCAGCCCCTTACCGGTGCCAGCACCGGAGAAGGCCGGCGCGTGGATCAGCACACCAGGAGCCAGGCGCAGCGAGGGGCGGCAGACGGCGGTGAGCAGCGCGACCAGCGCGGCGCTCTCATCCACGCCGGGTGGCTGCTCGATGTCCACCACCGGCACGCTCTGCCCCTGCAGCATGACGCTCTTCGCGTCGGCGAAGGCGAAGGTGCGGATGACCCGGCGCAGGCGACGGAGGGAGACCTCGGCATCCTGGCGCGTGGGGGCGGGAGGCACCTCGACTGCGGGCATGTGCTCGCACCACATGCGGGTAAGCGGGTCGTAGCCATCAGCGATGCGCAGACTGCCATCCTCGGCGAGCAGCGGCGCGGAGGCGATGCCGTCCAGCGGCTTGAATCCCGCATCGCTGGCCATGGCGAGCATGAGACGGTGGGCACGTCCGCGGGCGGTAGGACGGCTTCGGCAGCGGCGAGCATCGCCAGCAGCGTGTCGGGGGTCACGCCTTCGGGCAGCGGGTCCGCCACATCCCAACCGGCCGGCCACTCGTCGGGAACATCCACGATGCCAACGCTGGCGGCACCGGCCTGCCTCGCGGCACGGGCCATGGCGGCGGCAGCCTTCCGGCCGGCCACATCATTGTCGGGGAAGATGACCACACGCCGGCCGTTCAGGGGGCTGTGATCCGCCTTGTTGACGGCGTTGCTGCCGCCCTGCCAGGTCATCGCGACCCGATCCGGAAACAGTGCTGCCGCGGCGTCGGCGGCCTTCTCGCCCTCGACGATGAGCACCGGCGCCTCGGGCCGTGCGGCATGGACATCGAGGTTGTAGAGCGGGCGCGGGGGCTGCGGCGCCTTGAACACCCAGCTGTCCGGTCCGCAGGTGTAGGGCAGCACCTGCTTGTCGCCATTCGGCTGATCGAACCGCGCCACCGCGAAGAGCAGCGCGCCCGAGGGATCACGATACGGCCACACCTTCGATGCGATGCCGAAGCGCCGATGCTGGATGAGCTCAGGCAGCGGATCCCGCGCCGGCTGAATCGGCTGCGCGGCGTCCGCCTCACGCTCCTGGATCGGCTCAGCCGACGCAGGGGCGGCGGGCGGCAGCGGCGCGAAGGTGTCGGTCGTCATCAGCGACCACCTCGCGTCGCATCAATGCCGAGCATCCGGGCCAGCTGCTTCGCGCCCTCGATCTGGCGCGTGCGGGCGACCGCCGCTGCCAGGCTGACCGGATCGCCGCCCTTCTCGCCGGTGGCGAAGTCGGCCCAGCGGCCGGCCCGCTCGCCGCGCATCCGCACCCGCAGGCTGTCGCCGGGGTCGCCGCGCAGGCTGCCGGCATGCCATTCGGGACCGACGGCGCGACCACCAGGGAGCAGGCGGGCGAGCACCTCGGGCAGGCGGGCCAGGGCGGCGCTGTTGACCGTGGCGAAGTCCAGCGATGGCGCCAGCCGGCGCGACATGGTGCGACCCGTCGCGGTGCTGATCTCAGCGGCCCGCATGCGCATCGGCTTCCGAGGTGCTGCGGCGGGGCGGGGTGGTCAAGCTGCGCGCCCAATCCAGCGCATCGCCCCAGCGGTACAGCGCCCGGCCGGAGAACAGCGAGTAGGGCGGGCCACCGCCGCGCGTCGCCTTGGTCGCCAGCGTGCGGGGCGAGACGGGATAGCCGGCGGCGGTGAGCGCGGCAGCCGCGGCCTCGCGCTTCAGCAGCGCATCGGCATTGTCGGGGATATGGGACATCGGACCATCCATCGTTTGCGCGCAGCGGCGCGCGGTTGATGGAGGGTTGATGGCTGGCTCAGAATCACGCGGCCAGAAACGCGGAATTCCCGCGGACGATTATTTTGGCGGCTTGCGCGGCCCTGACTTCTTCCAAGCCGCCGGCGCCATTTCCCGCCGAATCGCGCGGAACGGATCGCGCGAAACCCTTACCCCGAAGTGCTGTGAGGCTGCGGCGAGGTCGTCGGCTTCGCTCGGCGGCAGTTCGGTGGCCGGCCAGGAGCTGCGGCGGAGCATGTACCAAGCCCGGAGCGTGGACAGCGAATAGACTGGCTTCGGATCGGCGTGCAGCGTGATGGCGGGCGGCATCGCGTCCTGCGCCAGGATGACCTGTGCCGGCGCGGCCTCCGCAACGCGGACCTGGAAAAGCACCACCGCGCCCAGGCCGTCTCGGGCGGTGTCATCGGCGAAATGGGGACAGAGGTACTGCCAGGCTTCGGCGGCCACCTCGATGCGAGGACCGGTTGGCCGCTCGCGCGCCGTCGCGACGAGGTCGCCACGCTGCAATCGGCGCCGCAGGTCGTCCAGCAGCTGGCAGCGCTGATATTCGGCCTCGAAGTAGGCCCCAGATTTCAGCATGCCGCGATGCGTGTCCTGCCGGCCAGGAAGCAGGTCCATGGCCTCGAACCGGGCCGCTTCGGCCTCGGCCGCGGCGAGCGCCTCGAGGATGCCGATGTCACAGGAGCGGCGGGCCCCTTCGGCAAGGGTCAGGCCAATTGGATGGTCGTGCTTCATGCGGTCGCCCCTGAGGTGGATGGGCGGTCCTGCGTCGCCACAAGCTGCGGCGAGGGCTCGACCGTCCGGCAATCGCCTTAGCCGATCGTTCTTGCTTTGTCCCTTGCTCTATTGTGACGGGATTTGCGGCTGCTCAGCCGGCGACAGCCCGCTGCACCGCCTCCGGTTCGCGCTCGATGATCCGCAGCAGCACGCGCGCCGCCTGGTCGGGCACCGCCCGGCCCTGCTCCCAATCCCGCACCGTGCCGACCGGCAGGCCGAAGCGCCGGGCGAAGGCGGGCTGGGTGAGCTTGAGGCGCCCGCGGATGGCGCGGACATCGGGCGGCATGTGCAGGACGGCACCCGGCACAGTCTCGCCGCGCGCCATGGCGGCGGCTTCCTGGGCGGCCTGGATCAGGCGGCTTCCGACTCGGCTCATGACCTGCCCTTTCCTTTGTAGCTGGCGGCGATCCCCGCAAGGATCCCGCGCAGCGCGTTGCGTTCAGCGGGCGATAGGTTGGCCCGCTCCCCCTTGGCATAGAGCGTCAGCAGGAAGACCGGCAGCGCCCGACCGGCGTAGTAGGTAATCACGCGATACCCGCCGCTCTTGCCTGTCCCTGGCCGTCGCCACCGCAGTTTCCGCGCGCCGCCGGTCCCGACGATAAGGTCGCCAGCATCCGGGTTGGCGGCGAGGAAGCCGATCAGTTCGGCCTTCTCCGCCTCGGACATGCCCGCCGCCGCCGCGTCGCGCTGGAAGGTCGGCGTCTCCGCGACGGTTTGGAGCATGGGGAGCATATACGGGATTCCCGTAGAATATTTCAAGGCTTGGATGCGACCGGCGGTCCGGCGCGCGAAAGGCGCTTCACTGGCCTGTCTCTATCGAGGTATCGGCTTGGCCTCCGAGTCCCGTCGAGATCGCCATCCCATGTCAGCCGCGCCACCCACAGAAGACATTCAGGCCACCGCCGCGTGGTTGCGCTTCCTGGCGCGCGACATGCAGGACAACCCGGATCGCCTGATCGCCATCAGCGAAGCAGAGGCGATGTCCCTGGAGAAGCTCGTGCAGGGCGTGGTGGTCAGCGACGATGAGGTGCTTCCTGACGACGTCACGTTCTGACGGCTACCAGAGCCCCTGGGCCCGCATTGTCGCCGGCGGCGTCGGCGATGCAGAGGGTGGACGTCAGGTGCGCCGACCACCTTCAGCATCGGGACCCTGAAGGAAGTCACGCGCCGGCCCGCGATCGCGAGGCAGGTCGCCGCCCTCGGGGAAACCAAGCAGCAGATCGGCGAGGCTCGGCCGCGCGCCGGTGAGGCGCTGCCATTCGTCGTGGCCGACAATCACCGCCACGGGTTTGCCGCGCCGGGTGACGATGGTGGGCTCGCCCATGGCGGCCTGATCGACAACGGCGGCAAGGCCTTCTCTGGCATCACGCAGGGGCATCACACGCATCTACCACCCCTCTCCCGTCGCCCGCCCAACACCCCTGTGACCCCCATGCTACCCGGCGGTCGGTCCGATGGGTGACGCCCAGCGTAGCATTAGGGCGTGGCGCGTTTCGCAGCGCATCGGCCAGACGCCGAGACAAAGCGCGCTGGCGATAGCTGCGGTGCAATCAGCGGTGCTATTCGCCAAGCAGATCATAATCGACGATCAAGGAGAGACCTTCTCAGGGTAACGGCTCCATACAGCCGCTACCGTGAAGAATTTGCCTGGCACTCGGGCGGCCCGCTTAATCATTGAATGTCCGTGTTCACGCATCACCTCGCCGACGAGCCAGCCGATGAACTGCTTAGCCCTATGATCCGTTCGGGCCTCCGGGACATTGTCCTCTAGCAGCGAAACTAGCGCTGTCACGGCGGGAAAGCCTTCACGGCTGAAGGCTGCCATCTCTATGTATCTGTTCGGCGCCATGACAATGATCGCGATCCGCTGTCCAAGCTGCGTCTCGCCGAAATCCCCAAACCGAGCGACCATCTGTTGACCTATTTGCTTCGAATAAACGAGGCTCCGCGGAGGAGCGCCCTTGCCGGCTTCTGCCTACGCTGCCGAGGCAAGGGTCACCGGCTCCGCGGTCCAGAGTGCTCCCCAAACAAAGATGTCGCCCGGCACGGCCGCCTGCTCCTGGAGCATCACCCGGCCGGTCGCCTTGACGATCTCGCCGGTCAACCACCCAAGGAACTTCTTCGCCAAGTGGTGGTCACGGACCCAAGGCTCAAACTCGGACAGATGCGGCACAAGCGCCGCGACTGCTGGAACGCCAGCCCGAGAGGAAGCGATAAAGCCCGCCTCATTGGCGTGGCACAGCGCGGTAAGCCGCCGGCCTTCAGGACTCGCCGCGAACGGCACGTAAAAGCCCGGTACACGCATCGGTAGCCTCCTTCATGATTGCGTAATGTCAGCACGCAAATCGCCTTATGTCAAATCGCGCGCATCGACGCAATAGCATTCGTTCCTCCCAAGGCGCGAACATGACGGTCAGAGGCGAAGATGCTGATCACGCCACCTCCTGTTGCACCCCCGGCCCCGCCACCACCTCGGCGCTGCCTTCCCCCGCCATCTTCCGCAGCGTCGCCGCCCCCACCCGATCCGCGACTGCCAGCAGCACATCATCCGCCGCATGGGTGTATCGCGCCGTCACGCTGCCGCTGCGGTGGCCGAGCAGCGCAGCGATCGCCAATTCCGAGCAGCCCAGATCGGCCGCCAGGCTGGCGAAGGAATGCCGCAGGATGTGCGGCGTCACGTCTTTCGGCAGGCCGCCCGCCTTGGTGATGCACTCGAACAGCGTCGGGAAGCCGCTCATGATCCCGTCGCCGCGGGAGGGTGGGAAGACCAGCGCATCGCCCTTGCCGGGCCCGAGCCTACGCAGCAGATCGCAGGCGGCCGACGCCAGCGGGCGGACGCTCTCGCCCGTTTTGGTGTCCGGCAGCCGCGCCGTACGCCGCGGCAGATCCAGCATCCCCCAACGGAGCGTCAACGCCTCGCCACTGCGCCAGCCGGTCAGCGCCAGGAAGCGAGCGGCGTGGATGGCAGCGGGCCACATCATGTGACCCTGCTTGCCATCCTTGCGTGGCTTCGGCGCATTGGTCAGCGCAGCCAGGCCCGCGCCGAGCGCCGCATACTCTTCATCCGACAGCCGGCGCTGCCGGCGCCGATCGGCATAGCGGATCACGCCCCGCACCGGATGGTCGGAGAGCCGACCCTGCCGGAACACGAGCAGATCGCGCCTGAGCCAGGGCCACCGCCCGAGAAGGAGTTCGTCTTCGCGGAGGATGAGCAGGACGACGACACGGTGCGCACCCGTGCTCTCGCGGCGCGCGCGCGCCGCGTCGCCCGTCAGGCGGCGCTCGATCCCGATGACGGCATGGCTCTCTGACCCGCCATGCGCACCAAGGCCACCTTCCGGCTGCCCCCTGAGCTGACGCGCCGCCTCGCCGACTACGCGGCGCGCAAGCGCGTCAGCCAGGCCGTGGTGATCGAGGCTGCGCTTGAGAGCTACCTCTCGCCGGATGGTCCCGAACGGCTGGAGGCGGCCCTGGCACGTCGGCTTGATCGCCTGTCGCGCGCCAGCGAACGACTCGAACGCCACATCACCATTGGCAACGAGGCGCTCGCGCTGTTCGTTCGCTTCTGGCTCACCAGCACACCCCCCCTGCCTGAGTCGTTGCAGGGTGCTACAAGTGCGAAGGGCAAGGACCGTTACGCCGGCTTCATCGAGGCGCTCGGGCGACGCGTCACTCAAGGACGGTTGCTGGCTGACGATATTGCCACTGAAATGCCAGGCGATCGAGATTGAGATTTCCGAACAGAGGCATAAATCGCCGTCGGCGCAAGACTCGCCGCCTGCCAAACCATCAGCCGATCAAAAGTGCTGGATGGCGCCCGGCAGGGCGATCCAAGGATGTCTAGGAGATCAACGGCGAGCAGGTCCCGGTTATCCGTGCAAAGAGATGTGCGAGCACCAAAGCCAGGACCAAAACATCTAGGCGCGGTCAAACAATCCGCTCGCTCTGACAGTTGCCCATTGCGGCCGATGAATGGTTGGCGTTGCGACGACGGCCTCGCCGCCCCGCTGGTTCACATAGGTTGCGACACGGGACTGGAAGCTTCTCCAGAGCGTATCAGCGCCGTTGAATACCGTCTGCTCCGACGGCGCCAACACACCGTCATCGAGCGCGCGATCGGCGGCGCGTGTATAGATTTGGCCCTGCAGGCTTGCGGCGGGCCGAAAGCCAAACTCGCGGTTTCCTGACACTGGATGCTCGCCGGGCGAGCTGGTCCCAATCGTTACCGGCGTAAAGATCCACCGTCTCGCTTCTGACACGCTGGTGACAACGGCAGCCTGTTCATGGATCGGTCCGAGGACGCCGATCCGAAACACCATCACCGATCCAAGCGGCGCCGGCCCACCCCTCTTCCAGTCCTCATCGTCGCCCGGGGTATGCGCCCCCAAGGTGGACACGGCGGGATCGAAGAAGTCACTCAGACGACTGCGGATATGCGCGAGTAGGTCAGGACCTGTGTTGGGACCCTGCGTCGGCATCCGCCGAATGTCGACGGTGTAGAGATCGAAGTTGACGTGCGGCCCCTTGGCGTCCTCGATCCGCTGAACCGCCATGCCGACGGGGCTCCGGCTGCGCGTAGCCCGAGCCGCATTCATTGCTGGTGCTGTCGGCAACGCGTTCAGCAGGTCCTTCCAGGGCGCCCAGGGCGGCGACTGCGCCTGCACGTCCCGCGAGCGCGCCATTGCAATCCCGGCGGAAGTGGCAGCGAGAAGTGTCCTGCGATCCATCCCAAGCCCTCCTGCAAGCAATCTTGTAAGATTAGATTGACACAAAATAGTGTCAAAAATAATTGACATTCTACCGAGGCAACAGTCAACCTCTCTGGACGCACTAGGCGGAGGGCCAGCGCGGCGCGGTGAACCGCACCTCAGCAGGTCGCTGCTCGACTGCGTACAAGCCCTCATTTTGTCGGTCCTATTGAGAGGCAGCGGGTATCAAGATGCGGTTGACCCGGCGGGCCGTTTTGGCCGTTTCCAGTCTTGCAATCAGTCGCGCCGGCGCAGCCGCGCTTAGCGTCGAGCGGACCGGCGATGGTGGGTTTCGTGTCGTCGGTGCCGAGCCTGGATGGAGTCAGACAGGCGCCGAATTGCGTGCCGCGCTCGGCCAAGACGTCTTGATCGACGTCGCCCTTGATGTACCCAGAGTTGCACTGCGTGGGACGCTCGCAGGCGAGGCCCTGCTGCTCGACCTATCCTTCGGGCAGAGCGGCGGTGCACTCACCATCGCCGCGCGCGGCCGGTTCCGGGGCGGTCCTGCCTTTGACGGCCGCCCGCGTCCATTTCCCTTCATTTTGGACGAGCGCATAGAGGCAGGCGCGTTTGCGCGTGCCCTCGGCCTAGATCCTGCCGGCACCACCTACCTCACTATCGATGCAGCCCTCGGGTTGCGATTGGTGAGCCGCGGCGGCTTCGCACTTGGGCAAGGCTTGCACGTCACAGGGCCGCTCCGACTGCTTCCGAATGTTGGTGCTGGCGCCAGACTCGCCGCAATCGAGCTGCCGATCGTGCGTGGGCGCCGGATGCTTGGCCAGCGTGGTACCGCTGCGTTCCGCCTCGACCCACGACCAGACAGGCTGGTCGTGGTCGCAGCTGAAGGCAACGCTCGCCACCTGCGCCTCGAGGGTGGGGGCGACCTGACAATCGCCGACGTGCGCCTCAGCTATGGCCCTGGCAGCACCGTACGCTTCGCTGCGACAGGATCTGGCGCCGGAGCATGGCGGCTCGATTTGCTGTTGCCTCCTGACGCCCAGGATGTGGATACGCCGGAGGGTCGCGTCGAACTCAGCGGAACCGGTGGGTCGGATATCGTCGCCGAGGGAAGCGCCGGCAGCGTCACCCTGACCCGGGCCGAAGCTCGCCTCCATCACGTCGCGCATCGCTTACGGCTAGCCCCCGGCATTTCCGGATTCGCCGACCTTGGGCGGCTCGATTTCACTGCAGATACGCGCGTCGCCCTTGCCACCATCGACAGCGACGGCGTTGCTACTGCCCCCGGCGCCGGGCGGTCCCCTGTGCGTCCCCTTGCACCAACAGCTGGCGGTCGCATTCCACTCGTGGCCAGCGCCGGACCGATGCGCCTGAACCTGGACACTGCGTGCTTATGGGCAGCACGGGACGCTGACCAGTTCCGGGCCCGTTTCGGTTTCCGCGGCCTTGACCTCGTTGTGGGCCGCCGCGCGGCCACGCTTCATGTGTCAACGGGCGGCGCCCCGCCCACGCTGATCGCCCGCCTGCCTCCGCAGCATGTCATGGAGGAGGCGTTTCCCCGCGTTGCCCCAATACAGCCTGGCCGCGCCCTTAGGCCCGAGGAATTGCCTGCAGCCTTTGACGTAACTGCTCGCGAGAGGCTGCAGGCCACGCTGGTCGCGAGCGAGGACGATCCGAAAGAAAGGCAGGAGTTCGTCCATTTCGCGGACCGTTACGCGGAACGCTACAGCAAGCTCGCCCCAGCCGCCCCAGCCGCCCCAGTCGCCACGGTCCCCCCGGCAGCCAGTGGCCCGCCCGCAGCGCGCTACCCGAGCGGCGCCACCCGGGACCTGGAGCGCATCTGGGTCGGTCGCGACGGGCTGATCACCCCACTAGGCCGCCGCGCCGCCCGGGAAACCGCCCAGGCGATCGCCGCGGAGCGTCGCGCCGACCTCAATTCGATCCCGCTCGGTCTCAGCGACATCATCATCGCCGACGTACTCCGCCGCCATGGACGCCTCGCTGTCGTCACTAACGCCAACACCCCCGTCCCGGCCGCCACCGCCGCCGTGCGTGAGCTGCTGCGGGAGGCGGGCATGCGTCAGGCCGACCTCGCTCTCCTGCTGCGCGAGGCCGCCCGGCCTTCCGATCCCGCCGCTCTACCGCGCGACACCGAGCCGCCCAAGCCTTTGCTGCTTGATGCATGGCGTCGCGAATGGCCCAAGAGCCTTCGTCCCGGCCCGCTCCGGGACGCCCTGGCAGCCACGCTGCACGCAGCCGAGGGCCTCACGCCTGACAGCGCGCTGCTTGGCCGTCTCCAGGATGCCCTCGACGCCGCCAATCGCTCCCGCGCGCCCGCGCATCTCCCCGTAGTCGCACGCGCCGCTGGCGAAACGCGCCTCGCCTTCGCCCTGCCGCTCAAGCCCGGCGCCACGCTGCCTTGGACGCTCGAAAGCCTGCTCGATTGGGGTGCATGGGAACTGCGCGTCAGCCGTCGCGCCGAGAGCCGGATCGCGGTCGCGCCGCAACCACCTGAAGAGCCAGGCGGCAAGCCCAGCTCTGCCCCCGGACCAGACCCGGCGGGAGAGTTGACGCGCCTGCTCGCAGCGCAACTCGGGACGTCTGGCCAACAAGCCCTCGCTGAACGCCTCGGCACGCTGCGCCGCATTCTTCGGGAGGCGCCCGGAGACACCGAGACGGCCATCGAGCTGCCCTCCCGCCTCATCCTCTCGCCCGACGCCGCCCCGCCCGACAGTGGCCCGGCCAAACCACCGCCTGGCGTGCCGCGCCCGTCCGGGGGGCCGCGTGGCCAGCCGAAGCCGGCCCGCCGCTTTCGCCCAAGCAAAGCGCCCGCCGCGCACCTTGATGCAGGCTCGCACATTGTCCCGTTGTGGCGCGCCGACCTCTTTGAGACCCCGGGAGACGCGTTCAGCCTGCGCGCCATCCACACGCCGGACTACGACTTCGACCCATCGGTCCCGGCCGGGGAAAGCCCCGACGACGACATGCAGGGCCCCCGCGGGCCGCTCCGCCACCCTGAGCGCGGCCGGCAAGCTGGCCAACCCAGCGATACGCTGTTCGCCCTGGACGACTTTGATCGCCGCCAGATCGTCGCACTCTCAAGCCTGCACGGACTGCCGGTGCTCGCCCGCCGCGCTCCTGGCGGCACATTGCAAACCAGCCAAGTCGCTCCGCCTGATGCCTTCCGCATCGCTGATGGCTATCTCGCCGGGCAAGACGGCGCGGAGCAGGCCCTGTACGTGCCGCGCCCGCTCCCCACCCGTCTGCTGCGGCTGACGGCGCTCGGCGGCTCGCTCGACCTTGAGGCGCCCTTTGTTCCGCCCGCGCCGCTGCGCCACAAAGAGAGTGCCCGCAACATCTTCGACGCCTACAGCGTCGAGCGCTTACGCGTACTGGTTGCGCTCGGCCGTGAAGTGACAACGGAGGTCGTCTACAAGGGCTTCCTCTATCCGCTCGGGGTTCGCGCCTCACTCGTAAAGGAGACCGAGCGCCACTACCTCCCGTGGCCACAGAGCTACAACGCGGACTTTACCGACTGGCGCGGGCCGCTCGCCTTCCAGGTTCAGCGCTGGTTCATCCAGATCGGAAACCGTAAAAAGACCTTCCCTGGCATCGGTCAGCCGTTCGAGGGTCGCGCTTGGCCGGCGCGCGCGCTCACCATGCTGACGACGCGTACGCCAGAGTTGCTCAACCCCACGCGCTCCAGCGGACCCGGCGATACCACGATTTGGATCGAGGAGCTGAACGGTCGCCTCAACCAGCGCGACCGCACGGGCTTGGTGTTCTGGCCGCGCACCGCATCGGGCGAGAGCGGCAATGTGCGCTTCCGCTTCGCGGTCGATCAACGGCCCGAGCCGGTTTCGATGCCGCTGATCTTTGTGGACAATCAGGCGGCGCACGACGCGCCGACCATGCGTGCGCTGCAGGCGTACTGGAACGCACCGGACGCGAGCATCCCGAATGCGCCCACCTCCGCGCTCGCCCGTTGGCAGGCGTTGCGGCGGCTCGAGCACGCCGGTGTGCCGCGCCGATACGCCGTCGAGGACGCGCCCGGCGATACCACGTTTGAGAGCCTCGACTGGACGGTGAGGGTTGACAGTCGAGCGGAAGAGCCCGCTGTCGACGAGACCGCCAATGCGCTTGCGCCGCCGAGCCGCGAGACGCCGCTGCACCAGTGGCAGATGAATTCGGCGATGGAAAGTGAGGACCAGGCACCCTTCTATCCGCGTTGCCTGGAGGCGACGATCCGCCACGACGGCGTCGCGTCCCTCACCGGTAACCCGCAGGCACCGATCCGCGTCCGCTTCCTGAACGAATACCTGTTGGCCGGCCTACCGGTGCTGAAAGGCGACGAGCTCAAACTCGGAACTGCGGACCGCGAGCGGCTGCAGGCCACGCTTCTGGCCGAAGAGCGCAAGAGGGCCGGGGACGCCCTGGTCGGCCAGTTGTCGGACTCCGACCCGAACCAGCCTAGATTCGGCCCGCACCGGCTGGCCTACCTCCACGTCATTGGCGATCCGCCTCGCCAGGGCATGGGCAGCAACGGCGACCGTGCCTCTGGTGTCATGCGGCCGGAAATGGTCTTTCCGTTCATAGGCCGGAAGGGGCCTATCGGCGCCTCAGCGCCCGCCTTGGGCGCGACGCCCAGCGTGCCGGAGAGCGTCGGCAGCGACTTCGTGCTGCCCGACGCGCGAATCCTCGGGCTCGTCAGCCTCCAGACGCTGCTGAAGGACGCCGCCGCCCCGCTGCTGCGGCAGGCGCTCGAATACAGCTTCGGCCCGACCGTGGCCGACGCCGATGCTGCCGCGAGGCGGCTAGCGGCGGAGCTGCGTTCGGCCCTCAGCGGCGTGCTCGCGCGGTTCGACGGCGCCAGCCCCCAAGCCCAACTCCTTGTGAACGCCTACGCCAGCGCGCTGGCGGCGATGCGCAGCCTCGAGGCCGCGCTTGATGCGATGACGACCGGTGGCTTGGTTGCACTGCCTCCGGTCATCACCGCTGGTCGCGCCGTGCGCGACGAGCTCGAGCGATTGGCCGCTAATCCGCTCGGCCCGCTCAGTGAGCTTGGAAATCAGCTGCTTGGCAAAGCGCGCGATGACATCACCAAACACTCGCTCGACATCGTCCTAGGCAAACTCGCCAGCTTGAACATGTCCTCGCTGGCTTCGCTGTTTGGTGTGCTGGTACCGCTGGGAGACGCGCTGCTCGCGCTCGACGAGGCGATCGCCGCACTCAACATCGCCAGTGTGCAGGCGACCGCGCTCAGAACCGTGATGGTCCCACATCTGCGCCGCGCCGCCACTACTGCTACGTCGCGCCTGTTTGCCACGCCGAATGCGTGGCCGCAGAAACTCGATGCCGTACCGGCTGCGTGGGGCAGTCTGCTGATGGCCGCACTCCGCGCGGAAGAGGTGGCAGGTGTCGATCACGCGCTGATCGACCGCGTCTACGCAGCGCTCGCAGGTGTTTTCGACTCTTGGACGCCGCCGTCTTCGAAGCTGCCGCCACCACCGCTGCTAATGGCCCGGATCTACACAGCTTTGCGCGGGGCTGTAACGACCGACTGGCCGGGGGCAATCCGCGCTCTGGAGCGCGAGGGATTGGCGCGCTTGCAAGCCTGGGTCGGGGCGCGGCTCGATGGCGCCTGCACCGCTCTCGGAACACCCGCGGCGGCGGCCGTGAGCAGACTACGCGACGCGCTTCTGGGCACCGTCGAGCAGCCATGCCCCGCCGACGCATGCAGCCTCGCGACGGCGCCAGTCCCGGCTCTGTGCGCCAATCTTTGGCAGCTTTGTTCAGTCGAGAGCCTGCGCGCGGACGCCACCGCTGTGGGCAATGCGCTCGTTGGGCTGCACAACGCGATAACGGATTTCGGGGATGGCGTCGGGGACCGCTGCCAGCCCGCAGACGTCGCGCGTCTGACCGATCAGCTGCGCCGGCTGGACGCATCGCGCACGGCCTTCGGCGCGGCACTCGCGGCGTTCCTACGGGCACTGCGGAGGTCGGCCGAGGATAGCGCGCAGGAGTTGAACGACGAGCTGGCGGGCACCGCTGGCCGGCTCGCGGCCGCCCTGCTCGGTGCGTTACTGCCCGCTCCTGCAGCGATCGGTAACCTCCATGAGGCGCTCGAACCGGCCCTTGGCACAGCGGGTGCCACGGCTGCGGTGACGCCGCTGCGCGCCCTCCGAAACACACTCGATACGCTGCGGGCCGAGTTCAATGGTGTGGAAAGCCGGCAGGCGCTGCAGGCGGCTTTGGCAAAGCTCACCAATGTGCCCTCCGAAGCGGAGCAACTGGCCGACGCGGCGCTTACGGCGGCCAGCGACGCCGCGACGGAGCGCACCACCGCCGCGCTCAACGCACTCGTCGAAATTGGCCGCCGCGCTGTCGCCGACTTGGTGTTGGCGATTGCCTTGCCCGGCAGCGCGACAGCAGACGAAGCGGCACGCTTCCTGCTGGAGCGCTTCGGCGACGCGCTCAACGCCGCACTGACTGCGCGCCGCCAACCGCTTCAAGAGCTGTGTAACCTCGACACAAGGCTAGGTCTGACTGGCGATGAGCGGTTGGCGACGCTGCTCTTTTGGCCAGCGCCGACCGACAGCGCTTGTCCGACCGCTGCGACCGACAGGGTGAACGACGAGCTTCTCGAGGTCACCAACGCCCTCAACGCCGCAACCAGCGTGGCCCAACGAGCCGCCAAGCTCGCTGAGCTGGTCGAACGTTGGTTCCTGCCTGGCGGCGCGGGGTCAAGCGTCGAACACATTGTGCGCAATCTGGACGACCGCCTGCTTGCCGGCGCACGGCGTGCCCTTCTCCGCCTGCTCGACGCCGACGCGCTGCGATCCAAGCTGGAGACAGAGCTGGCGAAGCTTCTCCCCACCCGCCGCCGCTTCGACTACGCCTGGGCCGCTCCGCCAGCGCTCGAGACGGACCTCGGGAGCATTCTCACATTCAAGGGCGGTGGCTTTTCGGCCAGCGCCAACGCCACGCTCGATCTCCTGCGGCCGGCACAGCCGCTTACCGGCCGGATTCAAGGATCGGTCGGTGACTTCGACATCACCATCAAAATGCTCGGTCAGAAGGCGCTGACGCTGTTCTTCACAGGTGTCGGCTTCGATGCCGCGCCCGGCGAGGCGCCCAGGATCAGCGAGCCAAAGCTTAAGCGCTTCGAACCTAGCGGCACGCTTTTGTTTCTAGCCGGCCTTGCCGCCTACGCCAAGCTAAAGGACGGCGATTCCAGCGACAATGGCGCAGCCGACAGCGTTGCTGTTCCGAGTGGCATCTATACGGTCCCGCGGCCCGGAGGCGGCGCCGGCCTGCGAGCCGGCTACGGGCTGGCCTTCGGCCCGCTACAGATCGGCACAATGGCCTTTCTGGATTGCGTTTTTGATGCGCACGTCGAACTGCCTTTCGACGGCGATGCAGGGCATGCACAACTCACCCTCTCGTCGCCCGTGAAGCCTTGCACACTCGTCGCGGCTCCTTACGGCGGCAGCGCCTACGCGATCATGAAGAGCGTAACGCGACGTGGCGACACCAAACTGTTCACCGCGTTCGACGTCGCGTTTCATTTCGGCGCTGCGGTGCCCATCGTATTTGGTCCGCTTCAGGGCTCCGGCCGAGTGATGACCGGCATCCGGGTGTTTCAGAACGCCGAGGAGCCGGGCTTCTCCGCGCTGTTCGTCGCCGCCTTCGAAGGCCAGATCGCCTGCTTCGGCATCGCCGCGAGCTTCGTCGTTCAGCTCACCTACCAGCGCGGCTCGCTGCAAGGAAAGGCCGCGCTGACGTACAGCTTCTCGGTCGGTCCGGTGAAGAAGAGCTTCACCGTGCACGTCACGCGGAATGCGGGGCAGGGGTTGCAGACGGCAAATCTCGAAATGCCGGGCCGCGAGGGCGCGCGCGTGATGCTGGCGGGACCTCTGCCGGCCGGTACGCCGATCTCGTCGGGCACGACCGCGCCGGCGGCTTGGCTGCGCTGCGATGTGCCGGGGTTGATGCAAGACTGGCGCGCGCATAGGGCCCATTACGCTAACCCGAGCGCCGTGCTCGGCCGTCGGCGGCGTCGCGCGTGAGCGCCATGCCAAAGCTCGCCGAAGCTTACCGGGCGCGCCCGCAGACGAACTGTGCAACCGCCGCCGCGGCAACCGCGGGGCGGCACCCCTCCCGCCCACACCGGAGAAGTGGCCCATGAGCGCCACGGCCCTGCCCTCCCTACTGATAGTCCCAAACGGCGTCCACACGCCGTATCAAAGGGGCCGCACGACTCTCCGATTGCTACTGCTGGCGCTGCCTGCAAGCCAGGCGGGCGTCCAGGCGCAACGGGTCACGCCGTGGCGGCAGGACATGTGGCCAAGCCGAGCGCATGGCTGGTTTGACGAGGCGATGAGGCGGAGCCGTCGGGTCGAGGTGCTTTCGGGGCAGGGCCGCCGACGGCTCGCCGTGGGGCGACTCAGGCAGGAGACACCCGCGACACTGCCGCTCGAAAAGCTGAACACGCTGTGGGAGCGGGCGATGGGCGGCGCAGCAGGCCTCGGCGCCATGTTCGACAGCGCGATCACCGAAGATCGACAAGCCGCAACTCCCTCGGCGGTGCCAGCGCCGACCCTCGAAGCCTCCCTGCTGTTGCCACTGGAACGGGCCAGACAGACGCTCGAGGCTGTTGCGGGTACCGGAAGCGCCCTCGCCGAACGCCCACCCGTCCGCCCGCCGATGCAGGCTCTCGCCGCGATTGGCCGGCCCTGGCTTGGCGACGCGGCGCCGATGCTACGGCTCGCGGCTGCCGGAGCCGGGACGCTCGACCCTGCGTTGGCCCGCTTGCTCTGTGGTCCACCCGATGTCGGCGCGTGGCTCGACGCATGCGCTGCCGGCGAGGTCGACGCCGGCCACCCCTACGCCAAGCCGCTTGATCCGGAGGCGATCGCCGCCGCCGCCCTGGGCCATGGCGAAGAAGATCTTCTGTGGCTGTCCGACCGGTTGCATGCGCTCCACCACGCTGCGCTACACTTGGTGGCCGATAATCCTACGGACAGCCTGCCGCCCGAGACTGGGCATGGCGGCCGACGCTTGCACCAGTTGCTCGCCTCGCCGGCATTGATGCGCCTGTTCGGTTTCGCGCGCGACGCGCTGCTCGACTTCGAAGAGTCAGACGGCGCGTTGCCTGCAGGCGAGGCCGCGGTCATTTGCGCGCTGGCCGACCCTCATGATGACGACCCGGCGTCGCGCGACGTCGGGGGCGTGCTCGATGTCTTGGAACGCGGCTTCTTCCCGGCGGCGCCGCACGACTGGCGCCGCCTCACCGAGGCCTCCTCGCATGCGCGCAGGTCGCCAAGGTCCCCCGCGCCTGCGCCCTGGGCGAAGGCCGGCCTGCGCATCCTCTCCCCGCCCGGAGGGCCGCGGGTATGCGCCGGCTCGATCGAGCCCACGCTTTGCACCGAGGCCGACCATCAGTGCCAGCTGCAAGGCCGCCCCACTCGCACGATCACCGGCCCGCTATCACTCTTTGAAGTCGGCACCGACAGGGCCGAATCGCCCGCACCCCTCACAGCGCCGCCGCTGCTGGCGACCGACATTGCTGCACCGCCGCGGCTCCATCTCGGGATCGACGGTCCGGAAGGCCATACGACGTGGATGGCAACTTCCGCCCGGACAGTGACGCTGAGTGATCCTTGGGGGGGTCGTGACGCTGACTGGCCTGCACGAGTGCTCCAGGCGCTCACGCCGAGCTGGCTGCCGGCGTCGGAACGTGACGCGGCCGGCATTACGAACAAGGCGACCTATCAGGACGAGCTGGAGGACGGAGAAGGCAAGCCACGGCGCGCGGTATGCGACCCCCGGCTCGGCGCCTATCATGGCGACGATCTCGGCGCGCCACCCAACGAGCTCAGCACCTTCAGACGGGTGCAGCCGGCCGTGGCCCCGCGGGCGAACGGAACGAGGCCGAACGCGCCGCCCGACTGGTTCCGCCACCACCTGTCGAGTCAGTTGAGCGTCGGCTGGCGGGCTAGCGAAACGGAGCTGAAGGCGCGCGACGATCTGCTCGTCAACCAACACTTCAGCATAGCCCCGGGCGCCGGCCTCGCACCGCTGGTGTTCGGCTGGTCCTACCGTTTCGCCCTGGAGGACCGCACGCTGGGCGGCGGCGGGGCCGGCGCCGAGCAGGCGCGGCGCTTGCTGTCGGCGTTCGGATCGCAGCACGCTTGGCCGCCGCGCGATCAGCCCGGATATCGGTACCTGCGGCACGAGCCGATCGCGAAACCCATGGTGATGCTCGCCCCGGGCACGGCCCGCACAGGCTCGCGCGAGCACCTGCTGCAGAGCAATGAGCGCATGGTGCTGGTACACGCTAGCCAGCCGGGCAGGGACGACGCGCGCAGCCTCGCCCGCACCGCACGCATTCTATTCGCTCCCGCCGTGGCGCCGGCCTTCGCCGCCCGCCATGACATGTTTGACGGAGCAGTTGAGCCCACAACCATCCGCGTGCAGGTGCAAGACCCTCCGCGATCACCGCCGGATAGTGAGCGGGAACGGCCCCAGCCACGGTGGGTAAACGTGGCCGCCAGCCTGCCACGACAAGGCCTGCCGCAAGCCTTCATCGAGGAAGAGACGAGGTCGCGTACGCCACGTGGCGGTGACGATTCCCCACTGCCGTCCCGGCTGCGCCTGCGCGCCTTGCGCGAGCGTCGTGAGGTTCGCCGCACTCCGTACTTCCCCGACCCCGCGGCCGCGTTTCTCGTCCTCCGTCTCGCCCACCCAACAAGCGGCGAATGGCTTGAGGAGCCGCCCCTCGTCCTCCGACTTCGTGCGCCCATCGAGGCGGCCGGACCCGACGCGTGGCCGGACGTTCTGCCCGTTCGGCTGGAGCTCGTTGCCGCCGAGACGACACAGCGACGTCGCCTGTCTGACGGGGGCTGGGGCGAGGAATCTGCGCCTGCCGTGCCTAGTGGGCCTGAGGCCGGGGCGCGGCCGCCAGGCCTTCGTCTCCGTGTCGCCCGCGTCGCACTGGCCCGCGGCGAGGCCGTGAAACTTCGCGCGTGGCTTGTGCCCGACGCTGCCGACCTCGCCGCTTGGTTCGACGTCGTGGAAAAGGCCGCAACCCTCGCCCGGGCGGAAGCCGGCGCCTGCGGCGCGACCGGAGCTGGCGCTGCACTCGAGGGGCTCGCCACCTTGCTCGACGGCAAGCGCTGCGAAGGCTCGACGCCTGCGCTTGCTGCAGCCGCCGCGTTCCACGCGCACCTCCTGGCCGAACCGCTTGCGGCCATCTGCGATACCGAGGAACTCGAGCTCGTGCACGCCTCCGATGCGCCGGCGATCCGGCCAGAGTTCGTGCCTGGCACTGTCGCTCTGGCGCGGCCCAAGGATCTTGAGCCAGCCGCGCTTACCCGGTTCTTCGGCGAAGTCGGAGCGGCGGAGAGCTGGGGTCCCGCCGGCGCTGCCGACGACGAATCTGTCGCCCTGCTGCCGGGCGGCGCTATCGTCTTTGACCCGGCGACCACCTCTGGTCTGGTCGTTGAGGCCGAGATCGTCGCACCTGGACAGGAGACGCTCGACCCTCCGCCGCGCGTATCGCGGCCCGAGCTTGTGCCCGAGCCGTCCCAGGCGTTGCCTTTCGCGCTGACGCGCGATGGCGAAGCGAACTTTCGGCCAGCGTTGCCGCGCCCCGGTGATCCGCCCGAGCAAGACCCAAAACTGCGACCCCATTGGGTACCGCTCGTCACGATTAGCAACATTCCGCAGCCTGCAGACGCGCGCGCCGGCCGTCGCACGCTGCGCCTGGAGGAGTTGTTTGCCGGTGTGGCGCCGGGCTTCGCCGGCGCGAAGATCGCTTACGAGCCCGCGCTGAAGCAGCCGCAGGCCCGGCAATTGCGCCTTCGGGTGGTCGCGCAACCGCGGAACCTTGACCGCTTGACGGCGAGCCCAATCACAAAACGGCCGCCAGCGGTGCCCACGAGACCAAATGGTCTGGACGGTGTGCCCTCGGAGACCTTGGGCGCCTCCCCCGTCACAGCAGGTACGAGGCCCATCACCCGCGACGCCGATCCAATCCGTCGCTCGGTTCGCGGTCCCGAAACCGCCTGGCTCTGGGCTCCCGCAACGGCGCGCCCGGCGCCGCCCAACCCGAAGGATCTGCTGCCAACTCTTGAGTGGTCGCCGCTAGTCCGCCGCCGCGATGGCGGCACATTGCGGGTCGAAGGCGAGCGCCGCGCTGGTCTCCGCCTCTGGCTCCGCCGGCCTTGGTTCACCAGTGGCGAGGACGAGCGGCTCGCCATCGTGCTCTGGCCTCCGCTCGCCTTTGCGCTGATGGATAACGAAACTGCCGTCTTCGCGCCGGACGACCGCGCACTGCGGGGCCTCCACGAGGATGACCTGGGACCGCTCGGCCGCTTTGTCTCCGTGTGGGGCTACGACCCGATCGGCGCGGGGCCGCTCGCTGAGGGGCCGCAGCGGACCGCGCCGGGGGGCGGCCGCGTTGGCGAAGTAGGCGCCACCTTCGCCGTGCAGTCGGCTACATCCCAAGGGTCGCCCGAGCCCTGGCGAAGCTCCTTCCTTGGCCGGCAGCACATCGCTGTTGCCGATGATGCACGGTTTCACCCTCACGTGCTCCTGCCGGTGCCCGGACAGGGCGCGCCGACCGGCCAAGCTGGCTCGCGTGAGACGATGGCCGCAGTGAGCGTGCTCAGCGCCCCGGTGCGCTTCGCTTCCGACCTGCCTGGGTCCGAGCCCGAGCCATATGTGGATGTGGTGATGCGCCTGCCCGTCCCACAGGAGACCTTGTTCCGCCTTGGCTTGGCGCGTCTTCAAGAGCATGCGCGGCCCGACCGCCGCGGGCCGCCGCGGGAAGGGGTACGCGCGGGAATCCGTCTGTCAGCGCCGGTCACCCTGCAGGGCCGCGTGCCGCCCCCGCGCCGCTTCGGCGTGACAGCGACTCCGATGGACGCGCGGCAGGGTGCGCCAGGTCCAGAGACGCTGATTAGCGTTACGCTGGCTGGCCCAGTGCCGGCCGATCTTCGTGCGGCGGGACGGCGCGTGCGCATGGAACTGCGCGAGCGGCGCGGTGCCGACGAAATTCGGGTAACCCAAGTGTCGGGGCAGGACGCCCGGCTCGAATGGCTCCCAGGTGAGGCGCGGCAAGGCATTGAGCACCGTGTGCTGAGCGGGGAAGAGCGCTGGACGGGCGTGTTCCACCTGCCCGGCGACGCGCTGCGCGAGGATCGCGACCTCGTGGTGCGGATTGAGGAGGAAGGATGGCTGCCGAGTTCGGCGGGCGGGCCGCCCTCCGTGGCATTGCCTCGTTTTGCTGTCTCGCTACCGCTGAAGGATGGGTAAGGGGGCAACGACACCTCGAACCGCACCGCGCGGGTGCGATACACGGCCCGCATCCAGCCCTGGTCGATGGGCAATGAGTGGCCGACCGACCGACCCAGGAGAACGCTCCTCGATTGGCTCAATCGCTCGCCCCGCCGCCCGCCAAGATCATGATTGACCTCGTCACCTGACCCGATACGGTGGCGAAGCGGAAGGCGCAGCTGAAAAATTCCAACAACCTTTATGACGGCACCTCAGCTTGATACTCGATCCAGGAGGAGGAATTCGATGAAGCGTCGCTTAGCGTTTGCCCTTACTTCGTCGTCCCTCCTCGTCGCCGGATTTCAGTATGCTCTGCGGCCTGCGTTCGCCGCGACCAAAGTGTTCAACGTGAGAATCCAGAAGAAGGGAAATCCGGGTACGTTCATGCGAGTGCAAATTGATGACCGGGATGGCGGGGTGAATGTTTGGTGGCTTCGTGAGCAGAACACGTCGTTTGGAGAACTTCTTCCTATCCTGGACACGGAGCAATTTGTTGGACAGCCCGGAACGGCTCCTCTTGAGCTGCAGATATCTCCTGCAGGGAGAATCATTCTCAGGGGATTTGGTCTATTCTCGCCCCCAAGCCCGAATGAAACAGGGGACGCGGAAGTAAGAATACCCGGTCAAGCTCCAGAAGCTGACTGGATGTGGCGCCTGATAAGCTCCTCGTAGCGCGGGGAATTAGGCCGATTATCGTCAAGGCTGCCGACGAATTCCGCGCCAAGCCCGCGGCGCTGAATCAGATATGGCAGACCGACTTCCGCTCCCTAAAGGTCATCAGCAGGGGCTAATCCCATCTCTCCACCGTGCTCGACGAAAGCGGCAAGTTCGAAGCGCAGCTCGCCGCTTTCGTCGAGCACTACCATCACCTCCGTGTCCACAAGAGCCTGCAGGATCCACCCCGACCGACGTCTACTTTGGCCGCGAACCTTATATCCTGCGTAATCGAAAACGAATCAAGTGTCAGTCCAACTAACGCCGCAGCTCGCTACACCAGCAGTAGGCCACATCACCTTCAACCCAGGCGAGCCAAGCTCTCCAATCTTGAATGCACTCATCTGCTTCGAACGATCCACCAACAGGCGACCACTTCCGAACAAACCTGCCAAACTCATCCGTCACAATATTGATCACACTCTAATTGGGCTAATTGTCTTGCTTGAATATCATTGCCGGTATTGACAGAAATCGTCTTCTTTTTCGATGGAGAGCAAGTGCATTCATAGGTGTACTTGAATGTTCCGGCTCCGCCCGGCTCTTTTTTTACAAACTTCACTGGCTCCGCCATCTCGCTACGTTCCTCCAAAAACTTCTGAATCGCGATCAGCTGATCAACACTTCATCACAAAGGCGATCTCATTGACCTTGGATTGTCAAGTCTCTCAGCGGCATGCTGAGCCGTTGGAGGTCGCGACGCGCTGCAGATGATCACACTTCGGGCACCCGCGCACCCCGGCAAACATCCACGGGCCGCCCCAGCCAACTGATCCCAGCGCCGGACACGTTCCGCTCGGCCATCACGCCGACAGATGGCAGGGTTTCCGGAAGTGTCCAGTTGATCGGCGATCGGCATTTTCATGGAAGTGCATAGTTCCACTTTCGCCAGTCTGTGTACGCGGGGCTACTACCTCGCCCTGACGCTTGTTGAACCCGCCCCGATCTGCCGCTCTCTAATCGTCCCCGCCCGCTGCGGTGCCTCCGCCGCAGCACACCCCGGGGACTGTATGTCGCTGCATCCACTCAAGGCCGAGACGACCGCACGTGGCGCACGGATGCTGCGCACGGCGTTCGGGCCGGGCATCGCGGCGTGGCTCGACGATCCCGCCATCGTCGAGGTTATGCTGAACCCTGACGGCCGACTGTGGATCGACCGCCTAGCCGAGGGCCTCGCCGACACCGGCCGCAGTCTCTCCTTCTCCGACGGCGAGCGCATCATCCGCCTCGTCGCCCACCACGTCGGCGCGGAGGTGCATTCGGACCGCCCCTGTGTCTCAGCGGAGCTGCCCGAGACGGGTGAACGCTTCGAGGGTCTGTTGCCACCCGTCGTCGCGGCCCCCGCTTTCGCGATCCGCAAACCCGCTGTCGCAGTCTTCATGCTGGAGGACTATGTCGCCGCCCGCATCATGACGGCCGCCCAGGCCGCCGCGCTGCGCTCCGCCGTCGCAGAGCGCCGCAACATCCTGGTGGCTGGCGGGACCTCGACCGGCAAGACCACGCTGACCAACGCCTTGCTCGCCGAGGTGGCGCGCGATGGCGGCCGTGTCGTCCTGATCGAGGACACGCGTGAACTGCAGTGCCGCGCCCCGAACCT
>NZ_JAFFQY010000015.1 GCF_017311575.1 Roseococcus thiosulfatophilus | reverse complement strand
TAAGAAGTTCTTCAACTTCTTGCCCCAACCTTCGGAGACAGTCAATCGAGGCCGGCGAACCGCCCTCGGTGACTACTCTTTGTGTCAGAACCGCGTCAGGCATCCCGTCGGCGTGGAGGGGCTTTTACGGGTCTGACCGGACCCTGTAAACCCCCTCCTCATGCGATAAACGCATGGCCGACATGTTCAGCTACGCAGCAGGTGCAACCTCCACCTCCAGGGCGAGTTCATCCCCCTTGGTGGTCACACGCACGGCGTCACCCGAACGCACCTGGCCCTCCAGCAGCAGGACAGCCATTTTATCCTGCAAATTCCGCTGGATGACGCGTTTCAGAGGCCGCGCGCCATAAACCGGATCATACCCCGCCTCCGCCAGCCAAGCGCGAGCGGACTCATCCAGCACCAGGCCGATCTTGCGGTCATCCAGCAGCGCCCGCAGACGCTCCAGCTGGATGTCCACGATGACGTCCATGTCCGTGCGCGCCAGGCGGCGGAACAGCACGATCTCGTCCAGCCGGTTCAGGAATTCCGGCCGGAAGCGGTCCCGCACCGCCCGCATCACCGCGGGGCGCGCCTGTTCGATATCGGCGTCATCGGCCAAATCCGCGATGGCATGGGCACCCAAGTTGCTGGTCAGCACGATGATGCAGTTGCGGAAATCCACCGTCCGCCCCTGGCCATCCGTCAGCCGCCCGTCATCCAGCACCTGCAGCAGGATGTTGAAGACATCCTCGTGCGCCTTCTCCACCTCGTCGAAGAGGATCACCTGGTAGGGTCGCCGCCGGATCGCCTCGGTCAGCGCCCCCCCTTCCTCATAGCCGACATAGCCCGGGGGCGCGCCGATCAGCCGCGAAACGGCGTGCTTCTCCATGAACTCGCTCATGTCGATGCGCGTCATCGCCCGGTCATCGTCAAACAGGAACGACGCCACCGCCTTCACCAGCTCGGTCTTGCCCACGCCCGTGGGGCCCAGGAACAGGAAGCTGCCAATGGGCCGGTTCGGGTCCTGCAGCCCGGCGCGGGCGCGCCGCACCGCCTTGGACACCGCCTCCAGCGCCTCCTCCTGGCCGACGACGCGCTTCCGCAGCGCGTCCTCCATCCGCAAGAGCTTGGCGCGCTCCCCTTCCAGCATCTTCTCGACGGGAATACCGGTCCACCGGCTGACGACGCCCGCGATGCCCTCCTCGGTCACCGCCTCGTTCACCAGCTTGGCGCCGCCCTCACCGGCCTCGGCCAGCTTCTTCTCCAGCTGCGGGATGGTGCCATAGCGCAGCTCCGCCGCCTTGTTCAGGTCGCCGCGGCGCTCGGCCAGCTCCTGCTCGGTGCGGGCCGCATCCAGCTGCTCCTTCAGCTTCTGGGTTTCGACCACCCTCCCCTTCTCGGACTCCCAGGCGGCGGTCATCGCGCTGGAACGCTCCTCCAGCTCGGCCAATTCCCGCTCCAGCTTGGCCAGACGGTCCCGAGAGGCCTCGTCCTCCTCCCGCTTCAGCGCCTCCCGCTCAATCTTCAATTGCAGGAGGCGGCGGTCCAGCTCGTCCAGCTCCTCGGGCTTGCTGTCCACCATCATCCGCAGGCGCGACGCCGCCTCGTCCACCAGGTCAATGGCCTTGTCGGGGAGGAAGCGGTCGGTGATGTAGCGGTTGGACAGCGTCGCGGCGGCCACCAACGCGGCGTCCGCGATACGGACCCCGTGATGCAGCTCATATTTCTCGCGGATGCCGCGGAGGATGCTGATCGTGTCCTCCACCGTTGGCTCGCCCACAAACACTGGCTGGAAGCGCCGGGCCAGCGCCGCGTCCTTCTCGATATGCTTGCGGTATTCCGCCAGGGTGGTGGCGCCAATGCAGTGCAGTTCACCCCGCGCCAGGGCCGGCTTCAGCAGGTTGGAGGCGTCCATCGCCCCATCCGCCTTGCCCGCGCCGACCAGCGTGTGGAGTTCGTCGATGAAGAGGATGACCTGCCCTTCGGCGTCCTCCACCTCCTTCAGCACGCCCTTGAGACGTTCCTCGAACTCGCCGCGGTACTTGGCCCCGGCCACCATGGCGCCGAGGTCGAGCGACATCACGCGCTTATCCTTCAGTGCCTCCGGGACGTCGCCCTTGGCCACGCGCAGGGCCAGGCCCTCCACGATGGCGGTCTTGCCCACGCCGGGCTCGCCGATCAACACCGGGTTGTTCTTGGTGCGCCGGGCCAGCACCTGGATGGTGCGGCGGATTTCCTCGTCGCGCCCGATGACGGGGTCGAGCTTGCCGTTGCGCGCCGCATCGGTGATGTCGCGCGCATATTTCTTCAGCGCGTCGAAGCTTTCCTCGGCATTGGGGGCATCCACGCGCCGGCCTTTGCGGAGGCGAAGGATGGCCTCTTCCAGCGCGGGGGCCGTGACATGGCCGGCCTTCAGGGCCTCGGCCGCCGGACCAGAGGTGAGCGCGAGGCCCAGCAGCATCCGGTCCTGCGCCACATAGGCGTCACCCGCCTTGGTGGCGGATTGCTGGGCGGCGTCCAGCGCGCGCACCAGTTCCGGGGCGGCATTGGGCTGGCCGGCGCCCCCGCCCTGCACGGAGGGAAGCTTCTTGAGCGCCGCCTCCACCGCTGCCCGCGCCGCGGCCGCATCGCCGCCGGCCGCGCCGATCAGGCCCGCCGCAGCGCCCTGCTCGTCGTCGAGCAGCGCCTTGAGCAGATGCTCCGGCGTCAGGCGCTGATGGTATTCGCGGATCGCGATGGTTTGCGCGGCCTGGAGGAATCCGCGGGCGCGCTCGGTAAACTTCTCAATGTCCATTCCTGTCCCTCCATGAGGCGACTGCATGTCCACGCCCCCGATTGGGCGACGCGGTCAAGGGGAGTGTGGTAACTCTGCCACGGTGACTTCAAGAGGAATCGGTGAGGAAGCCATGCGCGTCGAACACATCTACCGCTACCCTGTGAAGGGATTCTCGGCCGAAGCACTGGAGGAGGTCACCCTCACCCCCGGCCAATGCCTGCCGCATGACAGGGTCTATGCCCTGGCCCAGGGGGATTCCCCCTTCGACACCTCGGCCCCGGTCTGGATGCGGAAGACGAACTTCGCCTGCCTGGCCGCCAACGCCCGCATCGCGAAGCTGCATACGGCCTATGATCCAAAGACCGCCCAGCTCGTCATCCGCCCGCCCGAGGGGGCGCCGCTGATGCTGGACCTGAAGAAGCCCGCGGACCGCACCCGCCTCGAGGACTTCATCACCGACTACATGGGCGAGGAGGCCCGCGGCCGGCTGCGCCTGGCGGAAGCGCCCGGCTACAACTTCACCGACATCCCGCAGAAATCCGTCTCCATCATCTCCCTGGCCAGCCTGGCGGCGCTGGAGCGCGCCCATGGGATGCGGCTTGATCCCCTGCGTTTCCGCGCCAACATCTACGTCTCGGGCGGGGCCGAGTGGGCGGATTTCGACCTGGTGGGCCAGGAGATCCAGCTCGGCACGGCCAGGCTGCGCGTCTGGAAGCGCATCGTCCGCTGCCCCGCCACTGAGGTGAACCCCGACACGGCCGAGCGTGACGCACGCCCCCCGCGCGTGCTGCGCGAGAATTTCGGCCATGCCGACCTCGGCGTGCAGGCCGAGGTGCTGGAAGGGGGCCGCGTGGCGGTGGGCGATGCGCTGGAGGTCTTCACCCCGGCCTGACCCGCCCGCCGCCAGCAGGAAGGGCTTGGGCATGGAACCGGTGGACGTGGCGCTGGTGCTGGCGGTGGATGTCTCCGCCAGCGTGGACTTCCAGGAATTCGCGCTGATGATCGGCGGGCTCTCCGCCGCCTTCCGCGACGAATCCGTGCTGGCCGCCGCCACGGGCGGGCCGCGCGGCGCGGCGGCGCTTTCGGCCGTCTTCTGGTCCGACACCGCCGAACCCGCAACGCCCTGGACCCGGGTCCAGGACGCGGCCAGCGCGGAAGGCTTCGCCACTTTGCTGGAGGAAGCCCCCCGCCTCCCCCGCCCCGGCGCCACGGCGCTGGGGGATGGGATGGTGGCGGGCCTTGCCCTGCTCGCCCGCTGCCCGGCGCCGGCCACGCGGTCGGTGATGGATGTCTCGGGCGATGGGCGCAGCAATCGCGGCCGCCCCCCGGGCCCGGTGCGCGACCTGGGCGTGGCCGCGGGCGTCACCATCAACGGCCTGGCCGTGGTGAACGAGGAGCCGGACCTGCTGGAGCACTACGAGACCGAGGTCATCGGCGGCCCCGGCGCCTTCGCCATGTCCTGCGCCGACTACGCCGATTTCGTGGAGGCCATCCGCCGCAAGCTGATCCGGGAGCTGCGCGGGCCGGGCCTGCTGGTGGTGTGAGGGCCGGGCTTCAGCGCGGTGCCTCCGCCCCGCCCACCCCGGACAGGCGCTCCACCAGCTGCAGCAGCCGCAGTATTTCCTGTTCGCGCAGCGCGTCGAGCTTGGCGTGCAGCGCCTCGATCTCCAGCTCCGCCTTCACGTTCACGCGGTAGTCGTGCTCGGCATGCCGGCGGTCCAGCTCCGCCTGGCGGTTTTGGCTCATCATGATGATGGGCGCGGTGTAGGCCGCCTGGAAGGAGAGCAGCAGGTTCAGCAGGATGAAGGGATAGGGGTCCCAGGCATTCGCATAGGCGATGACGTTGGCCGCGATCCAGAGCGCGAGCAGCACGCTCTGGATCACGATGAACCGCCAGGAGCCGATGAGGGCCGTCACCGCGTCCGCGATGCGCTGGGCGCGCCCGGCACGCCGCACTGCCGGATGGGTCAGATGTGCCGGGCGTTCCCGGCGCAACTCGTCGAGTCGCGACTGGTCCTCGGCGGAAAGCTTGATGCGGCGTGCGGTCATGGCAGGCTCCGTGGCAGTGACGGAGCATAGGCATCTTCCGCCGCAGGACGGGGCCGCGAAAGAAGCGGCTCAGCCCAGCGTCCGCGCCACCTCGGCATGGCGCGACAGGCCTTCCCCGAGCTCGCCTTCGTCGATCGAATCCGCGAAGGCGCGAAAGGCATCCCGCGCCTGGTCGGCTGGCAGGGCCCCGGTCGCCACCCACCAGCGCAGCAGCACCAGCCAGGTCGCGGCCACATCGGCGCGGCAATAGGCGGCGATGCGCGCATGATCGCCGGCCGCCCAGAGGCCCTCCACCCGTTCCCCATCCATCTCGGCCTTCAGCGGCAGGCCCAGCAGGGCGCAGCACTCCGCGAGGCTCGGCGCCGGCGAGGCGCGGAAGCCCGAAAGCCGGTCCATCAGATCGAGGTGCATTCGGCCGAAGCGGTGCAGATAATCGGCGCCCGCCGCCCCATGCAGGTGCGGCAGCGGCACCCCCAGCGCCATGGCGCGGTAGCGCAGCACGGGAATGTCGAAGCCCGAGGTGTTGAAGCCCACAAGTAATGGGCCGCCCTGCAGGGCGCGGTCGAAGCGGGCCAGCAAATCGGCCTCATCGTGATCGGCGAGGGTGGCGGCGCGGACATAGCGCACGCGCCAGGGCTCGTCGGGGTCCGTGCGCTCCGCGCCCAGCAGGCCCAGGCAGCAGAGCCGGTGCAGAGGGGCCTTGAGGAAGGCTTCCTCCGGCGCCTCGCCGGCGCGGGCGTAATGGGCGCCAAGGGCGGCGCGGATCTCGGCGTCGGGGGCCTCGGGCAGGTTCAGCAGCGCCCGGCCGGAAGCGAGGTCCGGCAGGGTCTCGATGTCGAGGATCAGCAGCCTTTGCAGCTCAGGCCTGCTTGCGCTCGATCAGCCCGCTGCGGATTTTCCGCCCGCGCTGGATGCGGTCCACGATGAACTCCTCCTGCCCCCAGCGGATGGCCCGGCCGAACGCCTGGGCATCTTCCGTGAAGCGCGCCAGCATTTCCAGCACGGCCTCGCGGTTGTTGAGGAAGACGTCGCGCCACATGGCCACGTCGCTGGCCGCGATGCGGGTGAAGTCCCGGAAGCCCGAGGCCGCGAATTTCAGCACGCTCTCGCGCGTTTCCTCGGACAGGTCATCGGCCGTGCCGCAAATGGTGAAGGCGATGAGGTGCGGCAGGTGGGAGACGATGGCCACCACCTTGTCATGCGTCACCGGGTCCATGGCTTCCACGGTGGAGCCGCAGCGCCGCCAGAACTCCCGCACCTTCTCCAGCGCGGCGGGGTCCGTGGCCTCGGTGGGCGTGACGATGCAATAGCGCCCGTCGAAGAGCGTGGCGAAGCCGGCATCCGGGCCGGAGTACTCCGTGCCGGCCATGGGGTGCGCGGGCACGAGATGCACGCCAGGGGGCAGCAGCGGCGTCAGGTCGCGAATGACCGAGCCCTTGGTGGAGCCCACGTCCGACAGGATGGTACCGGGCGCCAGATGCGGCGCGATCTCGCGCATCACCGCGGCATAGGCGCCGACCGGCACGCAGAGGATGACGGCGTCCGCGCCCCGGACCGCCTCGGCCGCGCTGTCCACCACGCGGTCGGCGAAGCCCAGCTCCCGCACGCGGTCGCGCGTGGCGGCGCTGCGGGCGGTGACCACCACCTCGCCCGCCAGGGCGCGGGTTTCCTGGTTGCGGCGGGCGATCGAGCCGCCGATCAGCCCCGCCCCGATCAGGCAGAGGCGCTGGAACAGGGGTTCAACCGCCATTCTGGACGAAGGCGGCGAGGCCCTCCTGCACCAGGGTGCATTCCTCGGCCGTGCCGATGGTGATCCGCAGGCAGGTCGGCAGGGCATAGCCGCCCACGGCGCGAACGATGATGCCGCGCGCCCGCAGCGACGCATCGGCGGCCTTCGCACGCTCCGCATCGCCGAAATCGGCCAGGATGAAATTGCAGGCGCTGGGCCAGACCTTGATGCCCAGCGCGCGCAGCCCCTCGGACAGCTTCCCGCGCCATTCCTCATTGTGGGCGACGCTGCGCTCGATCCAGCCAGGTTCGGACACCGCCGCGATGCCCGCCGCCATGGCGGCCGAGTTCACGTTGAAGGGCCCGCGAATGCGCGCCAGCACGTCGGCCACCTGCGGCGGCATATAGGCCCAGCCCAGGCGCAGCCCGCCGAGGCCATAGATCTTGCTGAAGGTGCGCGTCATGACCGTGTTGCCGGAGGCATCCACCAGGGCGTTGCCGGGGTCGTAATCCGGGTCGGTCACGTATTCGGCATAGGCCGCGTCGAGAATGAGCAGGATGTCGTCGCGCAGCCCGGCGCGCAGCCGCTGCACCTCGGAGCGCGGCAGCAGGGCACCCGTCGGGTTGTTGGGGTTCACCAGGCAGACCAGCTTGGTGCGGGGGCCGACGGCCGCCAGCATCGCGTCCACATCGGCCATCAGGTTGCGCTCGGGCACCTTGATGACGCGGCAGCCGGCGTAGCGGCCCGTCAGGTCATACATGACGAAGCCATGGGCGGGCATGACCAGCTCCGTCCCCTCCCCGCCATAGGCGAGGATGAGATAGGCGATCAGCTCGTCCGAGCCATTCCCGCAGACGATCCGCGCGGGGTCGAGGCCGAAGCGGGCGCCGATGGCCTCGCGCAGCTTGGTCGCCCCGCCATCGGGGTAGCGGTGCGCCTCGCGCGCGGCGGCGATGATGGCCTCCTGCGCGGAGGGGGGCGGGCCGAAGGCGCCCTCGTTGGAGGACAGCTTGATGATCCGGTTCACGCCCGGGATCTTCGACTCGCCGCCCACATAGGGCTCGATCGTCAGGATGGAGGGGCGGGGGAGCAGGGCGTTCACGCGGAGGGCGCTCCTCGTTCGGGGATGGCGTAGCGGCCGAGCACGGCCGCATCGGCCGGCACGGTGCCGTCGGTCTCGATCAGGGCCAGGGTGTGCGTGCCCTCGCGGCGCAGCACCACGACGCGGCCGCCGGGGAACATGGCCGCCACCGAGGCGCGATCCGGCGTGCCAGGCAGTTCCACCCGCACCAGGGTGGCGTCCTCTCCCGACGGGTCGGCGGGGTAGAGGGCGACCACGGCGGCCTCCAGCGGCGGCTCGCGCTCACTCAGGAAGGGCAGGCGCGCGATGATGGAGAGGTGCTGGGCGTCGAGGCGCATCCACCAGCTCTCGGCCTCGTTGTCGCTTTCGCGCGGCCAGGGCAGGACAGCCACCGCCGCCTCCCGGTGGCCCAGGGCGGAGAGAGCCGCCCCGGCGGAGGGGTGCTGGCGCAACGGCGTGGCCGCGCCGAAATGCGAGGCGGCCAGGCGTGCCAGTGCCGGGTCGGCCGGCAGGGCGACGGAAAAGCTGGCCTGTTGCGCGATGGAACCGGCGAAGATCTCCCGCCACACCTGCACCAGCGTGGCCCGTGGCATGGCGCCGCGGTGGCCGGACAGGAGGCGGCGGAGGATGCGCGCCTCGCGCCCGGGGCGCAGCACGGTGCCCTGCGGCTTCGCCGCGCTGCGGGCGAGGCGCTGCACCACCTCCGCCCGGCGCATCAGCAGGGCATGCAGGGCGTCATCGGCCGCATCGATCTCGGCGCGCAGTGCGGCCAGCGCGGCCTCGGAGGGCGCGGTCTCGGGCGGGGCGGTCTCGGGTGGGGGCGCGTCGGACATGTCTCCTGCACGCATAGCGGGGGGGGCGCGCGGCGCCAAGTTGCCCGGTCGCGGGGCAGGCCCTATCTCTGTGCGTGAATGAACCAGACCGCCCCCCCGCCGCCCATCGAGCACCAGCGCACCGTGCTGCGGGACGGGCTGCGGCTCGATTCAGGACAGCTGATCCGCCCGCTGCACGTGGCCTGGCGCAGCTATGGCACGCTGAACGCGGACCGCAGCAATGCCATCCTGATCTGCCACGCCCTGACCGGCGACCAATATGTGGCCGAGCGCCACCCCAGCACGGGCAAGCCCGGCTGGTGGGCCAACCTGGTGGGTCCCGGCCTGCCGGTGGACACGGACCGCTTCTTCGTCATCTGCGCCAATGTTCTGGGCGGCTGTATGGGGTCGAGCGGCCCGCGCGAGGAAATGACCGACGCGGACGGGAATGGCTTGGGCCGGCCCTGGGGCACGGATTTCCCCTCCATCACCATCCGCGACATGGTCCGCGCCCAGAAGATGCTGGTGGACCATCTGGGCATTGACCGGCTGCTGGCCGTGATCGGTGGCTCCATGGGCGGGATGCAGGTGCTGGAATGGGCCGCGACCTTCCCGCAGAGCGTCTTCGCCGCCGCCCCCATTGCCTGCGCCACCCACCATTCCGCGCAGAACATCGCCTTCCACGAGGTGGGCCGCGCCGCCATCCAGGCCGACCCCGACTGGATGGGCGGGCGTTACTGGGAGACGGGGCGCATTCCCGAACGCGGCCTGTCCGTCGCGCGCATGGTGGCCCACATCACCTATTTGAGCGAGGCGGCGCTGACGCGGAAGTTCGGACGCGAACTCCAAGGAGGCTCGGCGCTGACCTTCCTGGAGGACGTGTTCCAGGTGCAGAGCTACCTGCGCCACCAGGGCAGCACCTTCGTGCGGCGCTTCGACGCCAACAGCTACCTCACCATCACCCGGGCCATGGATTATTTCGACCTGGCGACGGAGCATGGTGGGCTGGCCAAGGCCTTCGGCGGCACACCGACGCGCTTCCTCGTGGCCTCCTTCTCCTCCGACTGGCTCTTCCCGACCTCCGAGAGCCGCGCGCTGGTGCGGGCGCTGAACGCGGCCGCGGCGCGCGTCAGCTTCATCGAGATCACGACCGACAAGGGCCACGACGCCTTCCTGCTGGACGAGCCCGATTTCCACCGGGCGCTGGGCGGCTTTGTCGCGGGCGCCGCGCGGGACCTCGGCCTGTGAGCGCGGCGCTGCTGATGCGCGCCCAGGCGCGCAACAATGCCTGGGCAAACCACCGCCTGCTGACGGCCTGCGCGGGCCTTTCCCAGGCCGAGTTCGAGGCGCCGCGCACGGGGTTCTTCCCCTCGCTCCGCGCCACGCTGAACCACATCCTGGTCATTGACCTGTTCTATGTGGACGCGCTGGAGGGCGGCACGCTCGGCCCCGCCGCCTGGGCGGACCCCGAACCCTGCGCGACACTGGCGGAGTTGCACGCCGCCCAGGCGGCGGTGGACCGCCGGCTCATGGCTTGGTGCGACGCGCTGACGGATGACGACATGGGCCGCACCATCCACGTCCACCGCGGCGAGCGCGTGCAGACCGAGCGCGCGGACCGGCTGCTGCTGCACATCTTCCAGCACCAGGTGCATCACCGTGGCCAGGCGCACGCGATGCTGTCGGGCACCTCCATCCGCCCGCCGCAACTGGATGAGTTCTACAGCGTCGGCGAGGCGCCCCTGCGCGCGGCGGAATTCGCGGCTCTGGGCTTCACCGAGACTGATCTCTGGCAGGAGCGCGCGTGATGCGGCCGCCCGCTCCCGTCCAGTATGTCGCGAAGAACATGCGCCTCGACCTGCGGATCATCGCGGAGATGATCCCTGAGCGCGCGCGGGTGCTCGACATCGGCTGCGGCGACGGCACGCTGATGGCGCATCTCGTCACCGAGAAGGCGGTGGATGCGCGCGGCATGGAGATTGACATGAAGGAGGCCACGGAAGCCGTGGCCAATGGCCTCGCCGTCATCCATGGCGATGCCGACACGGACCTGGCCTTCTATCCCGATGACGCCTTCGACTATGTGGTGCTGAGCCGCACGCTCCAGGCCGTGGAACGCCCGCGCGAGGTGTTGAGCCAGATGCTGCGCATCGGCCGCCACGCGATCGTGAGCTTCCCCAATTTCGGGCATTGGGAGGTGCGGCTGAAGCTGCTGCTGGGTGGCCGCATGCCGGACACCGAGACCTGGAGCCGACCCTGGTACGAGACGCCGAACATCCACCCCTGCACCATCCTGGACTTCGTGGCGCTGGCCGAGATGGATGGCCATGTCATCGAACGCTGGTTGGCGGTGGATGAACGCGGGCTGAAGGCGCCCTGGCGGCGTTCGGTGCGGCTGGCCAACATGTTCGGGCAGCAGGCGCTGTTCCTGCTGCGCCGCAAATAGCCACGCCGCCCGCCGCCTGGCGGCGGAAATCGTGGTCCTGCCGGTCCTTGATCGTCTAGCATCGCCCTGTCCAGCCGGACGCGCCCCACGAAGGGGCGTGACGGAGGGGCCTGCGAGGCACGACAGGGAAGGACAAGAAGCATGGCACGTCTGGCGGTGGTGACGGGGGGCACGCGCGGCATTGGCGCCGCGATCAGCAAGGGGCTCATGGCCGCCGGGCGGAAGGTGGTGGCGACCTATGGCGGGAATGACGAGGCCGCGCGGGCCTTTTCCGCCGAGACGGGCATTCCCGTCGCCAAGTTCGACGTGAGCGACTTCGACGCCTGCGTGGAGGCGGTGAAGCGCATCGAGGCCGAGCACGGCCCCGTCGAGATCCTGGTGAACAATGCCGGCATCACGCGCGACGCCATGCTGCGCAAGCAGACGCGCGAGATGTGGGACGCCGTGATAGATACCAACCTCGGCTCCTGCTTCAACATGTGCAAGGCGGTGTGGGACGGCATGACGGGGCGCAAGTTCGGGCGCATCGTCAACATCGGTTCCATCAACGGCCAGGCGGGGCAGCTGGGCCAGGTGAACTACGCCGCCGCCAAATCCGGCATCCATGGCTTCACCAAGGCGCTGGCGCAGGAAGGCGCCCGCGCGCAGGTCACCGTGAACGCCATCGCACCCGGCTATGTGGACACGGAGATGGTGCGCGCCGTGCCGGCCGATGTGCTGGAGAAGATCGTGGCGCGGATCCCGCGCGGGCGTCTCGGCACGGCTGATGACATCGCCCGCGGCGTGGTGTTCCTGACGGCCGATGAGGCGGACTTCATCACCGGCAGCACGCTGTCCATCAATGGCGGGCAGCACATGTACTGAGGGTGGCGTGGCCCCTGGCGATGGCGCCAGGGGCCATGCGCGTTCAGGCGTGTTCGAGCGCCACGGTGAACTCGGCCTCGGTGGCCGCGCGCAGCTCATCGAGGCTGACGCCGGGGGCGAGTTCCACCAGGCGCAGATCCGTGGGGCCGCGGCGGGCGATGGAGAACA
Source organism: Roseococcus thiosulfatophilus (assembly GCF_017311575.1). Lineage (GTDB taxonomy): Bacteria > Pseudomonadota > Alphaproteobacteria > Acetobacterales > Acetobacteraceae > Roseococcus > Roseococcus thiosulfatophilus. Next base: position 22,321 of record NZ_JAFFQY010000015.1, on the reverse strand, counting down.
CCGCCATGTCCGTCACCACCATGTCCACCACGCGCTGGCCGGTCAGCGGCAGGGCGCATTCCTTCAGCAGCTTGGGCTTGCCGCCGGCGGTGTGCTCCATCAGCACGATCACGCGCTTGACGCCGGCGACGAGGTCCATGGCCCCGCCCATGCCCTTCACCATCTTGCCGGGGATCATCCAGTTGGCGAGGTCGCCATTGGCCGCCACCTGAAGCGCGCCCAGGATGGACAGATCAATGTGGCCGCCACGGATCATGGCGAAGCTGTCGGCGCTGCTGAAGATGCTGGTGGTGGGCAGCATCGAGACGGTCTGCTTGCCGGCGTTGATCACGTCCGGGTCTTCGGAGCCTTCCTCGGGGAAGGGACCGATGCCCAGCATGCCGTTTTCGCTTTGCAGCTGCACGGAGATGCCGGAGGGGATGTGGTTGGCCACCAGCGTCGGAATGCCGATGCCGAGATTGACGTAGAAGCCGTCCTCCAGCTCACGCGCGGCGCGGGCGGCCATCTGGTCACGGGTCCAGGGCATGGTCGTCTCCTTTCCTCAGGCCGCTTCGCGGGGGCGGACGGTGCGGTTCTCGATGCGCTTCTCGTAGCCGGGCGGCACCTGGATGAGGCGCTTCACGAAGATGCCGGGCGTCACGATGTGATCGGGGTCGATCTCGCCGGGATGCACCAGATGCTCGACCTGCGCCACCGTCATGCGGGCCGCGGTGGCCATCATCGGATTGAAGTTCCGCGCGGTGCGCCGGTAGACGAGGTTACCCTCATGGTCGCCCATCCAGGCATGGACCAGGGCGAGGTCGGCCATGATGCCGCGTTCCATCACATAGGTCTCGCCGTCGAATTCGGCGGTGGGCTTGCCTTCCGCCACCGCGGTGCCGACGCCGGTCTTGGTGTAGAAGGCCGGGATGCCGGCGCCGCCGGCGCGGATGCGCTCGGCCAGCGTGCCCTGGGGGTTGAACTCGATCTCGAGTTCGCCGGCCAGGAACTGCCGGGCGAACTCGGCATTCTCGCCCACATAGCTCGCGATCATCTTCTTGATCTGGCGGGTGCGGAGCAGGCGGCCCAGGCCCACATCATCGATGCCGGCATTGTTGGAGACGACGGTCAGGCCCTTCACCCCCGAATCGCGCACCGCGTCGATCAGGATGTCGGGGATGCCACAGAGGCCGAAGCCGCCGGAATGGATCACCATGTCGTCACGCAACAGGCCAGCCAGTGCCGCCGTCGCGTCGGGGTAGACCTTTCGCATCGTGCCTCATCCTCGATTGGTGCGGCGCAAACTACCCGTCCGCCTCTTTGCAGGAAAGGGCGAGGGTGGGCTTGCGGGCTGTTTCGAGGGGGGCTATAGCCGCGTCCACCCAAGGGGGGCCATAGCTCAGTTGGGAGAGCGCTTGAATGGCATTCAAGAGGTCGGCGGTTCGATTCCGCCTGGCTCCACCACTCCCCTTCCTGCACCGGACATCATGATTTTCTGACGCGGGGCCGCTCGGCTCTGTCGCGCGATCATGTCCGATGTGTTTGGGAAGGCATGTCCCCGGCGGGATTCGAACCCACGGCCCCCAGATTAGGAATCTGGTGCTCTATCCGGCTGAGCTACGGAGACGCCGCCGCGGGAAATAGCACTTCCCGCGCCCCCGCAAAACCCGCCACGTTGGCGCGGCCGGCCACGCGGCGCATAACGGGCTGACCCATGGCCCGCCCCACCCCCCGCCTGCTGCTGCCCGATGCCCCCGCCCTGGTCGCGGCGCATGGCCGCGCCACGCTGCTGACGCCGGATGGCGAGCTGATGGTCCTGACCGGCCCGCGCATCGCCGAGACGCTGGCCGAGATGCCGCCGCCCATCCTCGTTCACGCGCCGGCCACCGCGCGAAGGCTGGAACTGCCCCGCTTCCTCGACGCTTTCGACCTGCTGGAGCTGTTCGCCTTCGCGCGCCCCGCGCAGAACGCCCCGCCCACCGCGCGCGGCCTGGCCCTGGCGCTCGACCTCCCACCACCCGCCGATGACGCGGCCGCCGCCGCCCTGCTGCCCGACATCGCCGCCCGCCTGCTGCGCTACCTGGCCGATGAAGCGCCCCACCCCTCCGCGCGCGATGCCGCCGGCATGGCCGCCCAACTCGACCAGGCCGGATGGTCCTGGGCGCCGGGGGTGCTGGCCGCACTCGGCCAGGCGGACCCCCGCCCCTCGCGCGACGCCTTCAAGGCCTGGCGGCGCCTGGCGGAGTGGGAGGAAACCGCCCCCCTCCCCCCGCCCTCCAGCCATCCGGTCCCACCCAATGACGCCCGCCGGCGCCTGGCCGAGATGCTGGGCCCCGGCGCCGAGCAACGCCCGCAGCAGGGGGACTTCGCCTCGGCCGCCGCGGCCGCCTTCGCCCCGCGCGAGGCGGAAGGGTCCCCCCATATCGTCCTCGCGGAGGCCGGCACCGGCACCGGCAAGACGCTGGGCTACATCGCGCCGGCCAGCCTCTGGGCCGAGCGCAACGGCGCGCCCGTCTGGCTCAGCACCTACACGCGCAACCTCCAGCGGCAGATCGACCAGGAGCTGGTGCGCCTCTTCCCCGACCCCGAGGAACGCCGCCAGCGTGTGGCCGTCCGCAAGGGTCGGGAAAACTACCTCTGCCTGCTGAACTTCGACGAGGCGCTCGGCCAGCTGAACATCCGCAGCCTCACCCTGCCGCTGGCGCTGGTCGCGCGCTGGGCCGGCGCCACCCGCGATGGCGACATCCAGGGCGGCGACTTCCCCGGCTGGCTGGCCGAGCTGTTCCCGCCCGGCAGCTTCGCCAATTTGGCGGACCGGCGGGGCGAGTGCATCCGCTCGGCCTGCGCGCATTACCGGAAATGCTTCGTCGAGCATTCCATCCGCCGCGCGCGGCAGGCGCGGCTGGTGGTGGCCAACCACGCGCTGGTGATGGTGCAGGCCGCGCTGGGCGGCGGCGAGGACAGCCGCCCCACCCGCTATGTCTTCGACGAGGGCCACCACCTCTTCGACGCCGCCGATGGCGCCTTCTCGGCCGAGTTCTCGGGCATGGAGGCGTCGGAGCTGCGCCGCTGGCTGCTGGGGGCCGAGGGCGGCCGTTCCCGCGCCAAGGGCTTGCAGCGCCGCATCGAGGAGCTGGCGGGCGACATCCCGGACCTGCTGGCGCCGCTGGAGGCCACGCTCCAGGCCGCCCGCGCCCTGCCCCCCGCCGGCTGGTTCGGCCGCCTGACCGACGAAACCCCCACGGAGAATGTCAGCGAGACCTTCCTGCGCGAGGTCCGCGCCCAGGTCCTGGCCCGCGCCGAGCGCGACGAGGGCTATACGCTGGAAGTGGATTTGCACCCGGTGGGCGAGGCTCTGGCGGAGGCGGGCGCTGCCCTGGCCCGCGCCCTGGCCCGGCTGGAGGAGCCGTTGACCACCCTCCGCGACCGCATCGCCGCGCGCCTGGAAGCCGGTGAGGAAGACCCCGACACCGAGGCCGGCGAACGCATCCGCCTGGAAACCGCCCAGCGCGGGATCGAGCGCCGCGCCCTGATCCCGCTCGCCGCCTGGCGCGCCATGCTGGCAAGCCTCGCCGAGCCGGCGCGCGAGCCCGGGCAGCGCCCCGTCATGGTCGAATGGCTGCAACTCGACCGGCGCGACGGGCGCGACGTGGATGCGGGGCTGCACCGACATTGGCTGGACCCCTCCATCCCCTTCGCCCAGGCGGTGGCGGCGCCGGCGCATGGGCTTCTCGTCACCTCCGCCACGCTGACCGATGCCGCGAAGCGCGACGACCCGGAGGCCGCCTGGCGCGTGGCGGAAGCCCGCAGCGGCGCCGTCCACCTGCCCCTGCCGGCCCTGCGCGCGGCCGTGCCCTCGCCCTTCGACTATGCCGCCAATACCCGCGCCTTCGTCATCACCGATGTGGACAGCCGCAACGCCGGGCCGGTCGCCGGCGCGATGCAGCAGCTGTTCACGGCGGCGGGCGGCGGGGCGCTCGGCCTCTTCACCGCCATCCGCCGCCTGCGCGAGGTGGCGGCACGCATCGCCCCCGCGCTGGAGGCCCGCGGCATCCCGCTCTACGCCCAGCATGTGGACGCGATGGACAATGCCACGCTGGTGGACATCTTCCGCGCCGAGGAGGATGCCTGCCTGCTCGGCACCGATGCCATGCGCGACGGGGTGGACGTGCCCGGCCGCGCGCTGCGCCTGCTGGTCTTTGACCGCGTGCCCTGGCCGCGCCGCACCATCCTGCACCGCGAACGCCGCCTGCACCTTTCCGAAGGTGATCCGCAAGGGCATGACGACGCTCATGCCCGCCACAAGCTCCGACAGGCCTTCGGCCGGCTGATTCGCCGCGCCGATGACCGCGGGGTCTTCGTGCTGCTGGACCGCGCCTGCCCCTCGCGCATCCTGGCCGCCTTGCCCGAGGGCGTCGTAGCCCGGCGCGTCAGCCTGGCGGAAGCGGTGGCGCAAACCCGCGATCTGTTGCAAGGGTGAGGGCATGAACATCCCCGAACAGCTTTCCCCCCAGCAGGCGCTGATCTGTTCCATGCTGCTGATGGCGGCGGCCGGAGGCCAGGTGGACGACCAGGAACTGGCGCAGATGACGCGCCTGATCCAGGACCTGCCGGCCTTCGCCGAACTCGCCCCGGACGAGGTCGCGCGCAGCACCGAGGCCTGCCTGCCCCTGCTGCAACGCTCCGACGGGCTGGACCGCGCCTTCGACCTGATCCGCGAGGCCCTGCCGCCCCGCCTGCGCGAGACGGCCTATCTGCTGGCCTGCGACGTGGCGGCCGCCAATGGCGACGCCTCGCAGGAGGAGTTGCAGATGCTGCAGCATTTGCGGATCGGCCTTGAACTGGACCGCCTGGTGGCCGGCGCGATCGAGCGCGCGGCCCGTGCCCGGTATCAGGTGCTGTAGCGTTTTCACGCGGGGCGGCATCGCCCGGCGACTCGGAGGGCGCCTCCAGGTGAATTATGGCGCGGGCGGTTCCCCGCCCCGCAGCAGCATGATGACGCCCACGACCAGGCAGGGCAGCCCGCACAGGATGAAGCCCAGCGCGTGGCTGCCCGAAAGGCTCAGCACCGCCGCGTAGAACAGCGGCATGGTCAGTGCGCCCAATTGCCCAAAGGAGAGCACGCCCCCCGTGGCCGCGCCGCGCATGCCCTCGGGCGCGAGGCGCGCGGCTTCGGCCAGCAGCACGCCGTGCCAGGACAGGACGGTGGCGCTCAACGCCACCGCCGCCAGGCCGAGCAGGATGAGGCCCGCCAACCCGCCGGCCAGCCCGATCATCACCGTGCTGGCCGCCATGCCGATGGACAGCCAGGCCAGCACCACGCGCGGTGCGGCGAAGGCGCTGCTGAACCAGCCCCAGAAGACGCGGCCCGGCACCGCCACCAGTGTCGCGATGGAGAACACCATCCCGGCCACCGCCAGCCCATGGCCGAGCACCACCAGGTAGGTCACGAAATAGGCCACGAAGACCATCTGCAACCCGTTGAAGGCGAAGCAGGCGAAGGAGAGGTTTCGCAACTCGCGGCGCTTCGTCACCACCATCAGCGTGGTGCCGAGGTCCGAGAGGTGGAAGCTGCGGCTGGGCACCCGGTCGGAATCGAACTCACGCCGCGTCGGCTGCAGGATGAAGGCGAAGACCAGGCAGGCGGCGGCGGCGGACAGCATCGCCGCCCGCCAGCCCCAGAGCCCCACCAGCAGCGGCCCCAGCAGCCCGGCCAGCAGCAGCCCCGCCGGCACCGCCGTCTGCTTCAGCGAGAACACCAGCGGCGCGTAGCGCGGCGGCGAATAGCGCCCCAGCAGGTGCGAACTGGCCGGTGTGGAGATGGCCGAACCCCCGCCGCCGATGATGGCCGAAAGCGCGAACAGCGCCATGGGCCCCACCGTGGCGGCCGCCAGCCCCACCGCCAGCATGACCAGCGCCGCCTGGCTGGCCCGCAGCGCCCCATAGCGCACGATGAAGCTGCCGCAGCTCAGCTGGGCCAGCAGCGCCGCCGCCGCCGTCAGCCCCACATAGACGCCGATCCAGGCGGGATCGAGCTGGAGGTCCGCCAGGATGGCCGGCGCGATGATGGGAGGCAGGTTGCGCCCCAATGCCGCAAAGGTCTGCTGGAAGAACATCGCGCCCAGCGCCAGCAGCAACAGGTTCATCTGCGGGGAACGAGGCATCCCATCTTCCATCCGGCGCGGCCCGGATGGCGGCGCGACGGCGGTGGCAGCATAGGCACGCCCCCACCAGGCGGCAAAACCAGGGCCGCTACAGAATCCCTGCCGCCCGCATCTCCGCCACTTCGTCGGCGGTGAAGCCGAGCTCGGCGGCGATGTCCGCGCCATCGGCCCCCGGGGCGCGCAGGTCACCCGCTCCGCCGGGTCGCGCGCCATCGAGCGTGATGGGCAGGGCCGGCAGCTTCACCGGCCGCCCGTCGGGCAGCGTCATCGGCACCAGCCCGGCCGAGCCGTTGAGGTGCGGGTCCTCGAACAGGTCCTCGGGCTTGCCGATGGGGGCATAGGGCAGGCCCAGCGCCTCGCACTTCGCCATCAGCGCCGCCTTGTCATAGGTGCGCAGCACGGCGGCGATGCGCGGGATGGTCCGCGCGCGCTCGGCCACGCGTTGCTGCTTGGTGCGCAGCGTGGGGTCGGCGGCCAGGTCGTCCAGGCCGAAGGCCACGCAGAAGGCGGGCCAGGAGGTGTCCGTCACCACCCCCACGAAGACCTTCCCGCCATCGGCGGTGTCGAAGATGTCGTAGACGGGCCAGGCCGGCAGGCGGGTGGACATGGGCGGCGGGGGCGTGCCGGTGATGGCGGTCTGCGCCATGTGCTGCGCCATCAGCAGCGCCACCGTCTCGAAGAGGCCCGCCTGCACCTGACCGCCCACGCCCGTGCTCTCGCGTTCCCGCAGCGCGGCCAGGATGCCGATGACCGCCGAAAGCCCGCCCATGATGTCGATGACGCTGGAGCCCGCGCGCAGCGGTCGCCCCTCCGGCCCCGTCATGTGGGCGAGGCCGCCCATCATCTGCACCACCTCGTCCAGCGCGGTGCGATGTTCGTAGGGGCCGGGGAGGAAGCCCTTGCCGGAGCAATAGATCAGGCGCGGGTTGCGGGCGGCCAGTTCCTCCGGGCCGAAGCCGAGCTTGGCCATGGCGCCGGGGCGGAAATTCTCCAGCAGCACATCGGCGCGGTCGGTCAGGCGATGCACCAGCGCGCGGCCGCGCGGGTCCTTCATGTTCACGCAGAGGCTGCGGCGGCCACGCCCGAAGGCGGCGTAGAAGCCGATGCCGGAGCCGGTCAGGCGGCGCGTCGTGTCGCCCTCGGGCGCAGGCTCCACCTTGATGACCTCGGCCCCCAGATCGGCCAGGACCATGCCCGCGGTCGGGCCCATGACCATGTGGGTGAATTCGACGACGCGCAGGCCCTTGAGCGGGGTGGGCGTGGTCATGCCGCGGCCTTCCAGCCGGTGGGGCGGCCGGCGCGGGCATAGGCGCCGTGCAGCGGCTCGTGTGGCAGGGCCTCGGCCAGGATGGCGCGGGCGGCCAGCAGTGCGTCGAGGTCCACGCCCGTCCGCAGGCCCAGGGATTCCAGCAGGAACACCAGGTCTTCCGTCACGATGTTGCCCGAGGCGCCGGGGGCGAAGGGGCAGCCCCCCAACCCCGCCAGCGCGCCGTCGAAGATGCGGATGCCCTCCTCCACGCCGACGGTAACGTTGGCCAACCCCAGTCCCATGGTGTCGTGCATGTGCAGGCTGTCGCAGCGCGGCCCGATCTCGGCACGCACCGCGCGCAGCAGGCGCCGCACCTGGGCGGGCTGGGCATAGCCGGCGGTATCGGAGAGGCCCACGCTGTCGAAGCCGGCTTCGACGAGGGCCACGGCCATCTCGACCACGTCGCGTTCCGGCACCTCGCCCTGGAGGGAGCAGCCGAAGGCGGTGGAGAGCCCGGCCTCCAGGCTCGGGCGCGTGGCGGGGTCGAGGGCCGCGACATGCGCCGCCAACGCCCGCGCCTCCTCCATCTGCCGTTCGCGCGAGCGGCGGAGATTGGCCTGGCTGTGCTTCTCGCTGGCCGAGAGCGTCAGCGTGATCTTGTCGGCGCCCGCCGCCACCGCCGCCTCGGCGCCGCGCTTGTTGGGCACCAGCACGGCCACATGCAGCCCGGGCAGGGATTTGGCGAAGCGCGTCACGGCCTCCGCATCGGCCATCTGCGGCACCAGCGCGGGCGGGACGAAGGAGGCGACCTCGATCTCGGGCAGGCCCGCCGCGTGCAGGGCCGCGATCCAGCGGCACTTCACCTCGGTGGGCATCACCTGGGAGACCATCTGCAACCCGTCGCGCGGGCCGACCTCGCTGACCGTCACGTCGCGCTGCATGGTTGTCTCCTCCTGTGCTCGTTGCGTGGCGCCGGCCCCGCTTCTACCGCGCCAGGAGGTAATCCGGCAAAGCCGTCACCAGCCAGGGGAACACCGTGATCAACGCCACCGCCAGGACCAGCATGGCGAAGAAGGGCAGCGCGGCGAGCGCGATCTCGGTCTGCTCCTTCCCTGTCATGCTCTGCATCACGAACAGGTTGAAGCCGAGCGGCGGCGTGATCTGCCCGATCTCGACCAGCAGGATGATGAAGATGCCGAACCAGATCAGGTCGAACCCCGCCTGCTGCACCATGGGCACCACCACGCTGGTGGTCAGCACGATCATGGAAACTCCATCCAGCGAGGTGCCCAGCAGGATGTAGACCACGGTCAGGATGGCGATGATGGCATAGGGGCCGAGCCCGGCGCTGGCCACCGCCGTCGCCAGCGCGGCCGGGATGCCCGTCAGCGCCATCGCCTTGGTCAGGAAGGCGGCGCCGGCCAGGATGAACAGGATCATGCAGGAGAGACGCGTGGCCCCGGCCAGGCTGTCCTTGAAGCCCTGCCAGGTGAGCGAACCCGTCACGGCCGCCAGCACCAGGCTGCCCGCCACGCCGAAGGCCGCGGCCTCCGTCGCGGTGGCGAGGCCGCCCAGCATGGAACCGATGACGGCCAGGATCAGCAGCACGCAGGGAATGAGCTGGGCGGATTGCCGCAGCTTGTGGCCGAAGCTGGTGGAGGGATCGGCCGCCGGCTGCTTCTGCGGGTTCAACAGCGCCCAGATCGCGATGTAGGCGCTGAACAGCACCACCACCATCAGCCCGGGGATGAAGCCCGCGATGAAGACGCGCACGATGGAGACCTCGGCTGCCACCGCATAGACCACCATGATGATGGAGGGCGGCAGCAGCAGCCCCAGCGTGCCCGCCGTGGCCAGGCTGCCGATGGCCGTGCGCTGGTCATAGCCGCGCTTGGCCAGTTCCGGCAGGGCGATCTTGCTGACGGTGGCGCAGGTGGCGGCACTCGATCCGCTGACGCAGCCGAACAGGCCGCAGGCGAAGATGTTCACATGCATCAGCCGCCCGGGCAGGCGCCGCACCCAGGGGGCGATGCCGTTGAACAGCTCATTGCTCAGCCGCGTGCGGAACAGGATCTCGCCCATCCAGATGAACATGGGCAGGGCGGCCAGGGTCCAGCTGGCCGAGCTCTCCCAATAGGCGCCCGCCAGGAACAACCCCGGCGAAGGGTGCACCAGCGCCATGGCGACATAGCCCGCGCCCGCCAGCGACAGCGCCACCCAGACGCCCGAGCCCAGCAGGAAGATCAGCAGCACCAACAGCAGGAGCGCGAGTTCGAGAAGGCCCATCGCGGTCAGGCCGTGTAGTCGTGGGCGGCGGCACGCGCCTCGGCGGCGCGGGCGTAGCCGGGCTTCTGGCCGCGAAGCACGGCCACCCATTCATCGAGGATGGCCACCAGCAGCACCCCCGCGCCGATGGGAATGGCGAGCTTGGGAATCCAGAGGGGGAAGGCCACGCTGCCTTGCGCCACCTCCTCGATCTCGAGGCTGAACATGGCGTCGTGCCAGCTCCACCACACGATATAGGCGACCATGACGGCGGCGACGGTGAGGGCGAAGATCTCCATCACCCGCCGCTTGGGGGGCGGCAGGTTCTCCACCAGCAGCCCTACCCGGATCAACTCGCCCTTGCGGAAGGTCCAGGCCAGGCCCAGGAAGCCCACCATCACGCAGAGATAGCCGGTGAGGTCCGTGGCACCCGGGAACTGGATGGCGAACTGGCGCAGGATCATCTGCGCCATCATCACCAGGAAGATGCCCAGCAGGGCCAGCGCCGCGAGCACGCCACACAAGCCATAGAGGGCGTCAAGCGCGCGGCGCACGCCCCCTCAGCTCCGGCCGGCGCGGTAGGCCTGGATGGCGGCCTGCCCGTCGGGGCCGGCACGCGTCAGCCATTCCTGCACCATGGTGTCGGAGATGCGGGACATCGCCTCCAGCATGGCGGGCGAGGCCTGGCTGACATTCATGCCCCGCTGCGCCAGCGTGGCGGCGGCGGCGTCACGCGCCTCCTCGCTCATGCGCCAGCCGCGCGTCTCGGCGGCGGCGGCGGCGGCACGGACCGCGGCCTGGTCGGCGGCGGAAAGGGCTTCCAGCGCACGGCGGTTCACGAAAACCGCGTTGCGGGTGAAGGTGAAGCCCACATGGGTGAAGTAGCGCGCGAAATCCCAGGCGCTGCTGTCCACGCCCGTCGCGGCACTCGTCACCATGGCGTTCACCACGCCGGTGGCGAAGGCCTGCGGCACTTCCGCCGCCTGCACCAGCACGGGGCTCGCGCCCACCAGCGTCGCGAAACGGTTGGTCATGACGTTGAAGGTCCGCATGCGGGTGCCGCGGAGGTTCTCCAGCGTCTCGATCGGGGTGTTGGTGTAGAAGCCCGAGGAGGGCCAGGGCACCATATAGAGCAGCGAGAGGCCCTGGCGCTGCAGGCGTGCCTCGATGAAGGGCCGTGTCACCTCGTTCAGCCGGCGGGCATCGGCATAGGTGGGCACCAGCTGCGGGATGCTGTCCACCTCGAAGAATGGGTCCTCATTGCCATAGGCCGAGAGCAGGATTTCCCCCAGCTGGACCTGGCCGCTCTGCGCGCCGCGCTTGATCTGCGCCATGGGCAGCAGCGAGGCGTTGGAATGGAGCTGGACGTTCACCCGCCCGCCGGTGGCGGTGGAGAGCTCCTCCAGGAAGGTCCGCACGTTTCGCGTGTGGAAGTTTCCATCCGGATAGGGGGTGGCCATCTGCCAGCGCGCCTGGGCGGCGGCATCGCGGGCGGGCAGCAGGGGCGCGGCGGCCCCGGCCGCCAGAAGGGCGCGGCGGGTGGTGAGCATGACGATGAGCCTCTCCCATTCGGGCTTTTGATGGGGCGGATCATCACGCGACGGATGGGCGGCGCGCAAGCCCGGCTTGGGCCGGTCCCCGTGGGGCTTCGCACATCCCTGCCCGCCGAGGCGGCAGAAACCGCGCGGGGTGCACGCGAAACCATGCACCCCGACTGGCGTCAGAGCGGGTAATCGCGCTCCGGCTCGACGCCGGCGGCGGTGATGAGCTTGCGCAGGCGCATGACCTCGTCACCTCCGACGGAGCCGGAGCCGAGATGGAAGCTGCCGCGCTCCTCGCCCAGTTTCACGGCCAGGGCGCCATGTCCGGTGTGGCTGAGTTCCGCGCCCAGCTCTTCCAGCACATGCTCGACCGCACGCGGGTCGAGGTTGTGGTTCAGCGGGTGGGAGAAGATGCCATGCAGCACCTTGCGGTGGCGGTGGTTCATGCGGACGCTCCATTCAAGATCGCCCGCCGAGATCACCACGCCGCGTGGTCGCCGTCCTTGCGGCAGGTCAAAAGCCTCAGCCGGCGGTGGCGACGTAGCTCTTGAGTGCCTCAGCCTCGTCCTCGGCCTCCGCGATGCGGGCCTTCACCAGGTCACCGATGGAGACCATGCCGGCCAGTGTGCCGTCCGCGTGCAGCACCGGCAGGTGGCGAACGCGGCGGTCGGTCATGAGCTGGAGGGCATCCTGGATGGTGCTGGCCGGGCCCGCGGTGAAGAGCACCCGCGTCATCAACTGGCCCGCCGTCATTCGCATCACGGCCTCGCCGAGGGCGGCCAAGGCGCGGACGATGTCGCGTTCGCTGACGATGCCCAGAACCTGCTCCGCTTCCAGCACCAGCACCGCGCCGATCCGGTGCTGCGCCAAGGTGCGGGTGATGGAGGCGATGGAATCCCCTGGGCGCACGGAGACCACCTGGCTGCCCTTGGTCTTCAGAACCTGCGCAACGATCATGTGGAAGATCCTCCTCCCGGCTTTGGCCGGGAAGAGTGCGGCCGCACATGGCCTGAACGCAACTTTTTGGTGTGCTGCACCGCAGCGAAGCCATGCGGTGCAGCGCGGCCGGGTCAGGCGGCGCTGAGGCGGCCATCCCCCAGGCCGGCACGCAGCCCGGGCATGGCGGGGAGCGGGCTGCTCTCGCGGATGATGTAGCCGCGGCCCCAGACCGTGCCGATCACGTTGGGCGCGCCAGCCTGCTGGAGCTTCTTGCGGAGCTTGCAGACGAAGACGTCGATGATCTTGGCGTCCGGCTCGTCCATGCCGCCATAGAGGTGGTCCAGGAAGTTCTCCTTGGACAGCACCGTGCCCCGGCGCATGAGCAGCAGTTCCAGGATGGCGTATTCCTTGGTGGTCAGGTGGACGGCACGGCCATGCACCGCCACCTCCTTCGCGCTGAGGTCCAGCGAGAGGGGGCCGAGCTGGATGCGCGGCTGGCTGAAGCCCTTGGAGCGGCGGATCATCGCCTGCAGCCGGGCGACCAGCTCATCGGGCTCGAAGGGCTTCGACAGGTAGTCATCGGCACCGACCGAGAGCCCGCGGATCTTCGCCTGGGTCCGGCCATTGGCCGAGAGCATGAGCACCGGGGCCTCGATGCGCGCGGCGCGGAACTTGGCCACCACGTCATAGCCCTCCATGTCCGGCAGCATGAGGTCCACGATGGCGGCGTCGTAGTCATAGAGACGGGCCAGTTCCAGGGCCTCAGCCCCGCAATCCGCCACATCCACGACCATCCGATGCTGCTGGAGCTGGAACGCGATGCCGCGTGCCGCCGACCGGTCATCTTCCACCAGGAGAATTCGCATCCGTCCATCTCCACACGTTTTGCGTGCAGAGATTTACCACCGGAAGGTGTAGGCGGCTAGGGTGAATTGACATTTTCTGTGTATTTAAAAGAAAATTTTTCACATTTAGAGATTTTTTGGCTCGATTCGAGAGCCTTAGCACGCCTCCAACGGTCCGCGCGGCGCCCAAAGCCCATTTTCCATCATAAATTAGATTCCATAGGGGCGAGTCTCCGTATCCAAGACTCGTGCGCCAGAATTAAGCTATGACTCGGCATCGCGCGACCATGAAAAAAGGGCGGACCTCTCGGCCCGCCCCCCAAAATTCCAGGCGCCCCTCCCTCGCGGGCGGGGCGCCGGGCTCCTCACTCCTCGCCGGCCATCTCGCGGCGGCGGCGGATGGCGGCACCCAGGATGTCGCCCAGCGAAGCACCGCTGTCGGCCGTGCCGAACTCCTTCACGGCCTCGCGCTCCTCCTCGATCTCCTTGCCCTTCACGGTCAGGGAGAGGCGACGGGCAGCGCGGTCCACGGCGGTCACCTTGGCGTCCACCTTCTCGCCGATGGCGAACTTCTCCGGGCGCTGGTCCTGGCGGTCACGGGCCAGCTCGGCGCGGCGGATGAAGCCCGTCAGCACGTCGTCCACACGCACCTCGATGCCATTGGCCTCGACCTTGGTGACGGTGCAGGTGACGATGTCGCCCTTGCGGACGCGGTCCAGCACCTCGGCGGCCGGGTCGGCCTCCAGCTGCTTGACGCCCAGCGAGATGCGCTCCTTCTCGATGTCCACGTCAAGGACCTTTGCCTTGACCATGTCGCCCTTCTTGTAGCCGGCCAGGGCCTGCTCGCCAGGGACATCCCAGGACAGGTCGGAGAGGTGCACCATCCCGTCGATGTCGGGGCCCACGCCCACGAACAGCCCGAACTCGGTGATGTTGCGGATCTCGCCCTCGATCACGCTGCCCAGCGGGTTGTTCTGGACGAACAGCTCCCACGGGTTGCCCTGCGCCTGCTTGAGGCCGAGCGAGATGCGGCGCTTCGGCTCGTCCACGTCCAGGATCATCACGTCCACCTGCTCGGAGGTGGCGACGATCTTGCCCGGGTGGACGTTCTTCTTCGTCCAGGACATCTCGCTGACGTGCACGAGGCCCTCGACGCCCGGCTCCAGCTCCACGAAGGCGCCGTAGTCGGTGATGTTGGTCACGCGGCCCGAGAAGCGGGCATTGACCGGGTACTTGAGCGCCACGCCATCCCACGGGTCGGACATCAGCTGCTTCATGCCGAGGCTGATGCGCTGCGTGTCCTGGTTGAAGCGGATGACCTGCACCTTCACCTGCTGGCCGATCGTCAGGGCCTCGCTCGGGTGGTTGATGCGGCGCCAGGCGATGTCGGTGACGTGCAGCAGGCCGTCCACGCCGCCCAGGTCCACGAAGGCGCCGTAGTCGGTGATGTTCTTCACCACGCCATCCAGCACCATGCCTTCCTTCAGGCCCTGGACCAGCTCCGCGCGCTGCTCGGCGCGGGTCTCTTCCAGCACGGCGCGGCGGGAGACGACGATGTTGCCGCGGGCGCGGTCCATCTTCAGGATCTGGAAGGGCTGGGCCTGGCCCATCAGCGGGCCCACGTCACGGACGGGGCGGATGTCCACCTGGCTGCCCGGCAGGAACGCGACCGCGCCGCCCAGGTCCACGGTGAAGCCACCCTTCACGCGGCCGAACAGGATGCCGTTCACGCGCTGGTTGGCGGCGAAGGCCTTTTCGAGGTTCGTCCAGGCCTCCTCGCGGCGGGCCTTCTCGCGGCTCAGCACGATGGAGCCGTCGCGGTCCTCGTAGCGCTCGACGAAAAGGTCGAACACGTCGCCGACCTGCACCTCGGGCTTCATGCCGGCGGGGGCGAATTCCTTGAGGGGCACGCGGCCTTCGCTCTTGAGGCCCACATCCACCACGGCATAGTCGTCGTCGAGGCGAACGACCTTGCCTGTGACGACGGAGCCGGCGAAGCCGGTGTTGGCGCCCAGCATTTCATCGAGAAGGGCGGCGAAATCTTCGGTGCCCGCGGTCGAGCCGGGGGCGTTGGCATTGGCCATGTAGAGCTTGTGTCCTGGGTCAGGTTCGGAACGAGATGTTCCGAAGTCCGGTCCTGCGCGACGGCCAGGGGCCTTGCCCCGCCATGCCATCACGGCTTGCCGCCAGCCACGGAAGGGTCTGGGGGCCGATGGGTGGGTCGCTTGCGGCGCGTCCCAACGGCCGGCCCCGGCATGACCGAGGCGCCCCTGTCTTCGACGGAGTCGTCCCCAGGGTCAAGCCAAAACCGCAACGCGATCGGGAATCACGTCGCTTTTTGCGCCGCAACAGCCCAGGAAAGGGCGATTTCGAACACTGCGTCGGCGTCCAGGCCGGAGGTGTCCAGCACCTTCGCATCCTCGGCCGGGCGCAAAGGGGCCACGCCGCGATTGGCGTCGCGGGCGTCGCGGTCGGCCATGTCGCGCGCCACCTCGTCCAGGCTCGGCGCCGCGCCCCTGGCGGCCAGCTCCGCATGGCGGCGGAGGGCGCGCACCTCGGGGCTGGCCGTGACGAAGAGCTTCAGCCGAGCCTCTGGAAAGACGACGGTGCCGATGTCCCGCCCATCCAGCACGGCACCGTGCTCCGCGCCGAAACGTCGCTGGAAGTCGAGGAGGGCGGCCCGCACACCGCCAATGGCCGCGACCTTGCTGGCGGCCGCGTCGGCGACGGGGCCGCGCAGGTCGCCGCGCTCCAGGTCGGCCGGCGCCAGGGTGCGGGCGGCGGCCTCGGCCGCCACGGGGTCGGCGGGGTCGGCGCCCGCGTCCAGGGCCCGTCGCCCCACGGCACGATAGAGCAGGCCCGTGTCCAGGTAAGGCAGGCCCAGATGCTGCGCGAGGCGCCGTGCCAAGGTCCCCTTCCCCGCCGCCGCCGGCCCATCCACCGCGATGACGAAAGGCAGGCTCATGCGGCTTCGATGGCCGTGCCGCCAGCCGCGCGGTTCATCAGCCCGACGAAATCGGGGAAGCTGGTCGCGATGAAGCCGCCATCATCAATGGTCATGGGCGCGCGGGTGGCCAGGCCAAGGACCAGGGCGCTCATCGCCAGGCGATGGTCCATCTGGGTCGCGACCAGGCCGCCACCGGGCGCGGGGCCGCCCGTGCCATGGACGATCATGTCGTCACCCTCCACCTCGACCTTCACGCCGGCCGCCTCCAGCAGGGCGGCGGTGCCGGAGAGCCGGTCGCTCTCCTTCACCCGCAGTTCGCCCAGGCCGCGGAAGCGGCTGGCGCCACGGGCATGGGCGGCGGCCACGGCCAGGATGGGGTATTCGTCGATCATGGCCGGCGCGCGGGCGGCAGGCACGTCCACGGCGCGCAATTCGCCCTGGCGCAGCACCAGGTCGCCCACCGGCTCGCCCCCCTCGGTGCGGGCATTGGCGACGGTGAGGGATGCGCCCATCTCGCGCAGCGTCTCGAACAACCCGGTGCGAAGCGGGTTCAGGCCCACATTCTCCACCACCAGCCGGCTGCCGGGCACGATCAGCGCCGCCACCGCGAAGAAGGCGGCCGAGGAGGGGTCACCCGGCACCTGCACCGGGGCGGCGCGCAGCTCGGGCTGGCCGTCCAGCTCGATGACGCGTCCATGGCCCTTCGCCGCCACGCGGACGGTGGCGCCGAAATGCCGCAGCATGTTCTCGCTGTGGTCACGGGTGGCCTCGGGCTCCACCACACGGGTCACGCCAGGGGCGCAAAGACCGGCCAGCAGGCATGCGCTCTTCACCTGGGCCGAGGCGACGGGCAGGCGATAGTCGAGCGGCAGCGGGTTGCGTGCGCCCTCCACCGCCAGGGGCAGACGCCCGCCCTCGCGCGTGAGGAAGCGGGCGCCGGTGGCGGCCAGGGGGTCCGTCACGCGCTTCATCGGGCGACGGCGCAGGCTGGCATCGCCCGTCATCACGGCGAAGAGGGGGTGGCCCGCCAGCAGCCCGCAGATCAGCCGCGCGGCGGTGCCGGAATTGCCCATGTCCAGGACATCCGCGGGTTCCGTGAGGCCGCCGATGCCGCGGCCGGCCACGCGCCAGGCCCCATCGCCCAGCCGGTCCACCGTGGCGCCCAGGAGGCGCATGGCGGCGGCGGTGCGGAGCACGTCCTCGCCCTCCAGCAGGCCCTGGATTTCGGTGGTGCCGATGGCCAGCGCGCCGAACATCAGGGCGCGGTGGCTGATGGACTTGTCGCCCGGCACCCGCAGCCTTCCGGAGAGCGGTGCGGGGGCCGCGCGGGCGCGCAGGGGCTGGGGTGCGGATTCGCTCGACATGGAGGGCGGTTTGACACCGACGCGCTGCCCGTGGCAATGCGCCCCGCCCGCCCGGACGGGCGGCATTCTATAGAGGGCTCCATGGCAAAGCCGGAACTTGGCCTGAAGCGCGTCTGCGTGGCCTGCGGCGCGAAATTCTACGACCTGACGCGCACGCCCGCGATCTGCCCCAAATGCGGGACGGAACAGCCGGCCGAGCAGCCGCGCGCGCGCCGCTCCTCCGCCCTGCCGGAAGACAAGGTGAAGAAGCGCGCCGGCGTCCCCGCCGAGGCGGACGCGGAGGACGTGGAACTGGAAGATGTGGAGGCGGACCCCGCCCTCGACGACGACGCGGACCTCGAGGACGAGGACGAGGCGATCGGCGAGGAGATCGAGGTCGAGGCCGATCGCGACGAGGAAACCTGAGTCCATGGACGCTGGGCGCGGCTGCGCCTATTCAGCGTCCATGTTCCGGACCCTTCTCGTCGCGGTGCTGCTGGCCGCGGCACCCGCCGCCGCCCAGCAGGCCAACCGGCCCTCCAAGCTCGGTGATTTCGACGCCTGGACCGCCGTCACTCATACGGAAGGCGGCCAGCGCGTCTGCTACGCCTTCGCCCGCGCGCGCTCGGTGGACGGCGTGCCCGGCCGCCTCGCCCCCAATGTCATGCTGCTGGTGACCCACCGCAGCAACCAGCGCGACCAGGTGGCCATCCGCCCGGGCTACACCTTCGCCCGTGGCGCCGAGAGCGCCCTGGTGGTGGGCAATGCCACCCTGCCCTTCTTCACCGCGGGCGACACCGCCTTCGCGCGTGACGGTGCCGCCGTGGTGGCCGCCCTGCGCGGGGGCCGCGAGGCGTTGTCGCGCGGGCCGGGGCCGAACAACCGCGGCGTCTCGGCCGATGTGTTCCCGCTGCAGGGCTTTACCGCGGCCTACAACGCCATCACACGCGCCTGCCCGGCCGGCCGCCGATGAACGCCTTTCCGCCCCACAACCGTACCCTGCCCCCATCGGACGGGCTGACCGAGGCCGAGCGCGCGCGCATCCTGGCCAAGGCCGCCGCCTTCGCCCCGCCCTCCATGCAGGACGCGGAGGGGCGGCGCGAACTGGTGGGCCTCTCGCGGGAGGAGTTGGCGGCCGAGATGGTCGCCATGGGCGAAAAACCCTTCCGCGCCAAGCAGCTCTGGCACTGGATCTACCACCAGGGCGCGCGCGACTTCGCGGCCATGAGCAGCATCGCCAAGCCCCTCCAGGCGCGGCTGGCCGAGCGCTTCACCATCGGCCGCCCCGGCGTCACCACCGAGCAGACCAGCACCGACGGCACCCGCAAATGGCTCTTCGCCTTCCGCGACGGGCAGCAGGTGGAGACGGTCTACATCCCGGACGAAGACAGGGGCGCGGTCTGCATTTCCAGCCAGGTGGGCTGCACCCTCTCCTGCACCTTCTGCCACACCGGCACGCAGCGCCTGGTGCGGAACCTGGGTGCCGCCGAGATCGTGGGGCAGTTCATGGCCGCCCGCGATTCCTACGGCGAATGGCCGACGCCCACCGGCGAGGACAGACGCCTCCTGTCCAACATCGTCGTCATGGGCATGGGCGAGCCGCTCTACAATTACGAGAACATCGCCAAGGCGCTCACCATCATCATGGACCATGAGGGCATCGGGCTGTCGCGCCGGCGCATCACCCTCAGCACCTCCGGCGTCGTGCCCATGATGGACAAGTGCGGGGCGGAGCTGGGGGTGAACCTGGCCGTCTCGCTGCACGCCGTGACCGACGAACTGCGCGACGAGATCGTGCCGCTGAACCGCAAATACCCCATCGCGGAGCTGCTGGCCGCCTGCCGGCGCTATCCCGGCGCCTCCAACGCGCGGCGCATCACCTTCGAATACGTCATGCTGCGCGGCGTGAATGACAGCGAGGCCGAGGCGCATGAGCTGGTGCGCCTGCTGCGCGGCCTGCCCGCCAAGGTGAACCTCATCCCGTTCAACCCCTGGCCTGGCGCGCCCTACA
The DNA here is from genome assembly GCF_017311575.1 of Roseococcus thiosulfatophilus. GTDB lineage: Bacteria > Pseudomonadota > Alphaproteobacteria > Acetobacterales > Acetobacteraceae > Roseococcus > Roseococcus thiosulfatophilus. The sequence continues at coordinate 3,038 of NZ_JAFFQY010000015.1, read as the reverse complement.
AGACCTCGACGCCCGAGGCGGTGAACCGCTTCGCCGCCATCCTGAACGATGCCGGCTATTCCAGCCCCATCCGCCGCCCCCGCGGCCGCGACATCCTGGCCGCCTGCGGCCAGCTCAAGACCGAGAGCGAGCGGGCGAAGCGGGGCGGTGCGGCGTGAGCTGGGCCCCGGGGCCCGGCCTGATGCGCTGGGCGCTGGCGGTCGTCACGCTGTTGGCCTGGAGCCCGATCCTGTCAGTGCTGACGGCCGCGGCCCTGGCCGATGTGCTGGGCTGCCGGCTGAATGAGGGCACGCCCCACCCCTGCCTGCTGGCGGGGCAGGACATCGGCGGCACGCTCTACGCCATGTTCGTGCTGGGCTGGCTGGGGCTGCTGACCTTCCCCTTTGCCCTGGGCACCGCCCTGGCCTGGGCCGTGCTGGCGGGCCGCGCCCTGTGGCGGCGCTTCCGGTGAGCGCGAAGCTGCCGCTGGGGCTGATGGCCTTCGGCGGCTTCGCCATCGGCGCGGGCATGCGCCTGCTGGACCCGCTGCTGCCCATGATCGCGGTGGGGTTCGGCACCACCGTGGCGGGCGCCGCCATCCTGATCGCGGCCTTCGCCCTGCCCTATGGCGCGGGGCAGATCGCGACCGGCCCGCTGGGCGACCGGCTGGGCAAGGTGCGCGTGGCGAGCTTCGCGCTGGTCGCCTACGGGCTGGTCAGCATGGCCTCGGCGCTGGCGCAGGGGCTGACGGATCTGACCATCATGCGCGCGCTGGCCGGGCTGTTCGCCGGCGCCGTGATCCCGCTGATGATGGCGCATATCGGCGACAGCGTGCCCTATGAGGAGCGCCAGGCGGCCATCGGCCGCTTCCTGACGGGGATGGTCTTCGCGCAGATGCTGGCCGGCCCGATGTCCGGCGTGCTGGGCGAGAATTTCGGCTGGCGGGCGAGCTTCCTGGCCGCGGGGGGCCTGGCGGTGGGCGCGGGCGGGCTGATGGCCTGGAAGCTGCTGCGCGGCGCGCCGCCCCCGCCGCGCCCGGCCGCGGGAATGTTCTCGGGCTTCGCGCGGCTGTTGCGGGCGCCGGCCGGGCGGAAGCTGCTGATGCTGGCGGGGCTGAACGGGGCGCTGCTGTTCGGCGGCGCCTTCCCCTTCGTGGCGAGCTTCTTGATCGAGCGCTTCGGGCTTTCGGCCGGCGAGGCGGGGCTGGTCATGGCGGGCTTCGGGATCGGCGCCTTCGTCTATACGCGCATCGCCAAGCGGCTGGTGCGGCGCTTCGGGGAGCGGGGGCTGCTGGGGCTGGGCGGGGCGTCGCTGATGGGGCTGCTGCTGCTGATCAGCGTGGCCTGGGCCTGGTGGGTGGTGCTGGTGGCGCAGCTTTGCATCGGCCTCGCCTTCTTCATGTTCCACGGGGTGCTGCAGGCGCGCGCGACCGAGGCGCTGCCGGAGGCGCGGGGCACGGCCGTCAGCGCCTTCGCCATGGCGCTGTTCCTGGGGCAGACGCTGGGGACGCTGGTGTTCGCGGCGGTGATCGCGGGGGCGGATTACCGGGTGGCGTTTGGGCTGGCGGGGGTGGGGGTTGGGGGGTTGGCGTGGTGGGCGCGAAAATAACTTGACCGAATTACATTCAGATACTTCTCTACGCTAAATTGATCTTGGTGGAATTTATGGCATTTTTCCTAACTCCGGCTGAGCTTGATGCTGCCCGCGATGCGATCGACTTCCACGGCTATAGTACGCTCCTTCCGCCGCTGGCTGAATGGTCGGTCGCGGCCGACAATTGGGATACAATAAAATCTCAAATTGAGAAATAGATCTGGATACTTATCTCCCACGCTCCCCCCTTCGGATATATGCACCAAAGGCAAGAGTCACTCTTCGGGTGCTTTCTTTGCTACATCCAACAGATATGATTATCTATACCGCCTTAGTCCTCGCCATAAAAAATGATCTGGAAGTTTTGCGGCCAAAAAAATCAGAAAAGATCGTTTTTTCTTATCGCAGTGATGTATCCGAGCATACGAAGCTATATTCGGGGCATCCCAGTTTTGTTGATTTCAAAAATTACTGTAAGACCCTAGCCGAAAAGAATGCGTTCAAATTTGTTGCGATAGCTGATATCGCGGATTTTTATCCACGCATCTATCAACATCGTTTGGAAAATATTGTGATCTCCTCTGCCAGTACACCTCGAACGCGCGAAATTGCGCGCGTCCTAGTGAAAAAATTTATATCAAACATAATGGATAAAAACAGTTATGGCATTCCAGTTGGCCCATTCGCCTCGCGCATTTTAGCCGAATCTGTTCTTGTAGATGTTGATGCTGCCTTACAAAGGCAAAAGAATAAAATTTGTGCGCTGGGTAGATGATTATGTGATTTTTTGCAAATCCGAATCAGAAGCACAGATTATACTATACGAACTAGGTGCGCGACTTTTTGACTTCCATGGCTTAACGCTGTCTGGCGTCAAAACTAAAATTCTTACGACAGAAGAATTTCTGACTCGTCGTTCATTTGATGACGAGAACAGTGTAGAACGCGCGGTAAACCAAATCAGAACAATTTTTGACGATCTTGATTTTTATGACGAAGACAATCAGGAAATCGATAGTAACAGTATTGATCAGACCGATTTAAATTCTTTAGATAATATTCTAGCATCTCTTCTTTCATCAGAAACAGCGCTTGATTATGACTCAATATCTATGGTCATTAAATATGCTTCTCAAATAAATCTTGTTGATTTAGAGATGCAATAGAAGATTGCTGACCTACTTATCGAAAATATCGAGCGCCTCTTTCCAGTTTCTGGGCATATATGTCGATTCTTGGAGATATTCGTTGGTCGAGAGGCCAAAAAATTCGCATCTATGAAGAAGAAAATCCTTAAGTCTTTCAAATACAGAAACAAAATCTGGGCCCCAGAATACCATTTTATTTGGATGCTCCACCTCTTTTCTCTGGATAGTCGGTGGAAAGCAGAAAATGATGCGAGTGAGATTTTTCTTACTCATCCATCGGATGCGGTACGACGATTTGCTGCTCTTGTGATCGCTTCA
>NZ_JAFFQY010000014.1 GCF_017311575.1 Roseococcus thiosulfatophilus | reverse complement strand
CTAGGCCACCCGGGCCGCGTCCAAAAAAAATGGCGGTGCATTGCTGCACCGCCAAGTTAAGGGAGGAAACGTCCAAGAAAGCGGGCAGGAACCGAAATTCCCGCCGCCCCCCTCATATAGCCGCGTGATCGCTCGCATGCAAGCGACTTTTTGCATTGCAACATGGAAATTTTCGGTAGCCCGGGAACGGGCTGGCATGGCGGTTGCTCTCCCCCTCCGGCATGAGGAATTTCCTGGCTTTTTCCGCCCTGGCGCTGGGCCTGTCACTGCTCCCGGAGGGGGTCCCTGCCCAGCCCTTGTCGCCCACGCAACTCTGCCGTGCCGCCATCGCAACGGCGGAGCGCGAGGCCAGCCTCCCCCCCGGCCTGCTCCAGGCCATCGGGCGGGTGGAATCCGGCCGGGCGGACCCCGTGACCGGCGAATTCGGCCCCTGGCCCTGGGCCATCAATGCCGAGGGGCGCGGCCATTTCTTCCCGGACCGGGCGGCAGCGATTGCCGGGGTGGAGGCGCTTCGTGCCCGGGGGGTGCGGGTGGTGGATGTGGGCTGCATGCAGGTGAACCTGCATTTCCACCCCCAGGCCTTTCCGGACCTCGCCACCGCCTTCGACCCTCTGGCCAATGCCCGCTACGCCGCGCGCTTCCTGACGGACCTCCAGTCGCGCACGCCGGACTGGCTGCAGGCCGCGGGCCACTACCATTCCCACACGCCGCACCTGGCCGAGGCCTATCGCGCCCGCATCGCCGCCGCCTGGCCCGAGGCGCAGGCGCGGCTCGCGCAGGACCGGGCGCTGGCCACGCGCGGCACCCCACGGGTGCCGGCGCTGTCCAATGGGGAGGACCGGGCGCAGATCCTGGCCGCGGCCCCGGGCGGCGGGCGGGGGCTGGATGCCTACCGGGCGCGGCCGGTGGTCATCGCGGGGCGCGGGCCGCCGGCGCTCGCCTTGGCCAGCGCGCCGCCGCCCGTGCCGGTGACGGCCGCCTCGCGCCGGCTGCCCTGGTATAGGCCGCCCTCCGAGTAGGCCGCCTCAGTAGACGGCGCGGCCGCCTGAGACGTCGAACACCGCGCCCGTGGTGAAGCTGACCGCGTCCGAGGCGCAGAAGGCCACCATCTCGGCCACCTCCTCCGGCAGGCCGAAGCGGCCGAGCGGGATCTTGGACTTCATCCAGGCGATCTGCGCCTCGGTCATCTGGGCGAAGAGTTCCGTCTCCACCGCGGCGGGGGTGACGCAGTTCACCCGCACGCCCGTTCCGGCCAGCTCCTTGCCAAGGGACTTCGTCAGGCCGATCACGCCCGCCTTGGCGGCCGAATAGGCGCTGGCCATCGGGTTGCCGTCCTTGCCGGCGATGGAGGCGATGTTCACGATCCGCCCCGTATCGCGCGCCCGCATCCCCGGCAGCACGGCGCGGCAGCAGAGATAGACGCCGATGAGGTCCACCTCGATCACCTGGCGCCAGGCCTCCACCGGATAATCCTCCAGGAGGTGATTGGGCCCGGTGATGCCCGCATTGGCGACCAGGATGGCGCAGGGGCCGAGTGCCGCCTCGGTGCGCGCGAGCGCCCCCTCCACGGCGGCCGCGTCGGTGACGTCCACCGCCTCGGCATGGGCGCCAAGCGCCCGGGCCGCCTCCGCCACCGTCGCCGCGTCCCGGTCCCAAAGCGCCAGCCGCGCGCCGCCCGCGGCCAGCCGTTGCGCGATGGCCAAGCCCAGCCCCCGCGCGCCGCCCGTCACCACCGCCACCTTCCCGTCCAGACCGCCCACGCCCCGCCTCCCTGCCGCGCCGGGGGCGCCTTGGCCCCCATCCCTTGTTTCAGGGGGGCCACGGTGCGATGGTGCGGCCCGCATCGCAACACTCCGGTTGAGGACCCCCGTGGGCGCGCGCGCCGGCGGGGTCGAGAAAAGGCAAGGACCGCATGGCCAAGATCAAGGTGAAAACCCCCGTCGTGGAGATGGACGGGGATGAGATGACGCGCATCATCTGGGGGTTCATCAAGGACCGCCTGATCCTCCCCTACCTCGACATTGACCTGAAGTATTACGACCTCGGCATCCAGCACCGCGACGCGACCGATGACCAGGTGACGGTGGATGCCGCCAACGCCACCAAGCAGTATGGCGTGGGCGTGAAGTGCGCGACCATCACCCCCGACGAGGCGCGCGTGGCCGAATTCGGCCTGAAGAAGATGTGGCGCAGCCCGAACGGCACCATCCGCAACATCCTCGACGGCACGATCTTCCGCGAGCCCATCATCTGCAAGAACGTGCCTCGCCTGGTGCCGCACTGGTCCAAGCCCATCGTGGTGGGCCGCCATGCCTATGGCGACATCTACCGCGCCGCCGAGACCAAGATCCCGGGCGCCGGCAAGGCCACGCTGACCTGGACGCCCGCCGATGGCGGCGCGCCGGTCGAGATGGAGGTGACCAACTTCCCCGCCGGCGGCGGCGTGCTGATGGGCATGCACAACACCCGCGCCAGCATCGAGGGCTTCGCCCGCGCCAGCCTGAACTACGGCCTCTCGCGCGGCTACAGCGTGTATTTCAGCCACAAGAACACGATCCTCAAGGCCTATGACGGCGAGTTCAAGGACATCTTCCGCAAGGTGTTCGACACGGAATTCGCCGACAAGTTCAAGGCCGCCGGCATCACCTACGAGGACCGGCTGATCGACGACATGGTGGCCTGCGCGCTCAAGTGGGAAGGCGGCTATGTCTGGGCCTGCAAGAACTACGATGGCGACGTGCAGTCGGACATCGTGGCGCAGGGCTTCGGCTCGCTCGGCCTCATGACCTCCGTGCTGCTGTCGCCCGACGGGCAGACGGTGGAGTCGGAAGCCGCGCACGGCACGGTGACGCGCCACTACCGCGAGCACCAGAAGGGCCGTGAGACCAGCACGAACCCCATCGCCTCCATCTTCGCCTGGACGCGCGGCCTGGCCTATCGCGGCAAGTTCGACAACACGCCGGACGTGACGGCCTTTGCCGAGGCGCTGGAGCAGGTCTGCATCGAGACCGTCGAAGGCGGGCAGATGACCAAGGACCTCGCCATCCTCATCGGCAAGGACCAGCCCTACCTCTCCACCCAGGCCTTCCTGGCCGCGCTGGACGAGAACCTGAAGAAGAAGATGGGCTGATCCTCAGCCCGCAGTGAACGGCCCAGGAGGGCTTCGGCCATGCATGTGGATTACTACTACTCGCTGAACTCCCCCTGGGCCTATCTCGGCTCCGCGCGCTTCGAGGCGATGTGCGCGAAGCACGGGGCGACCGTCGCCCCCTTCCCCGTGGATTTCGGGGTGATCTTCCCGGCCTCGGGGGGCTTGCCGCTGCCCAAGCGCGCGCCTCAGCGCCAGGCCTACCGCCTGATGGAGCTGGCGCGCTGGAGCCGCCACCTGAACCTGCCGCTGAACCCGCAGCCCTCCTCCTTCCCCTTCAACGAACCGCCCATCGCCGCCGCCGTGATCGCGCTGCGCGAGACGCAGGGCGTGGTGCCGGCCATCAAGCTCTCGCACCGCATCATGCGCGCGATCTGGGCCGATGACGTGAACCCGGCGGACCCCGCCACCTTCGCGACCCTGGCCGCCGATGTGGGCCTCGATGGCCCCGCCCTGCTGAAGCTGGCGGAAGACCCGCAATGGCTCGACCGCCGCCGGGCGGACAGCGAGGCGGCGCTGGAACGCGGCGTCTTCGGCGCCCCCAGCTTCGTGATCGAGGGCGAGATCTTCTGGGGCCAGGACCGGTTGGACTTCGTGGAACGGAAGCTCGCCGGCCAAGGGTGAGCCCGGCATGACCGGCTGGCCGCTCAGCGCGCTCGACCTCGCGGCCCTGCTGGTCTTCCTAGGCTGCTGGACGGGGTATTCGGCGGTGGTGGACCGCATCCCCTCCATCCGCTCGCGCTCCGTCATCGCGGCGATGGACATGCACCGCCGCACCTGGATGCGCGCGCTGCTGACGCGCGACAACCGCATCAGCGACACGGCCATCATCGGCAACCTGATGGCCAGCACCTCCTTCCTGGCGAACACCTCCATCTTCATCCTGGCGGGCCTGGTGGCGCTGCTGGGCGCGCCGGATCTCGGGCAGCGGGCGCTCTCCGCCCTGCCCTTCGCCCAGCCGCCGGCCACGGACTTCGCGTGGGAGCTGCGGATCATCCTGCTCATCTTCATCTTCGTGCGCGCCTTCTTCGAGCTGACCTGGGCGCTGCGTCAGTTCAACTATTGCTCGATCGTGGTGGGCGGCATCGGCATGGGCGACGGTGCGCTGCCCCAGGCCGACATGGCGGCCGAGGTCGCCAACCGCGCCGCGCGCCACTTCAATACGGGGCTGCGCGCCTACTATTTCGGCCTCGCGGCGCTGACATGGATTCTTCACCCGGTGGCGCTGATCCTGGCGTCGCTGCTGGTGCTACGGGAGCTGCACCGGCGGGAATTCCGCTCGGTGGTGCGGGAGGCGTTAACGCGTGGATAGTGTGGTTCGTCATGTCCTGGAATTGTCGCGGCGCGGGGCGCTGCGCGGGGCCACGGGGCTTGCGGCGCTGGCGGCCCTCGCCCCGCGCCAGCCGCGCGCCCAGGCGCCCGGGCCGCTCTTCACGCTCGGCGTCGCCTCGGGCGATCCGTGGCCGGATTCGGTGGTGCTCTGGACGCGCCTCGCCCCCGCCCCGCTGGAGGATGGCGGCGGCATGGGCCATGACGCCGTGCCCGTCGCCTGGGAGGTGGCGGAGGATGACGCCTTCCGCCGCGTGGTCGCGCGCGGCGAGGTGCTGGCCCGCCCCGAAGCCGCGCACGCCGTGCATGTCGAGGCCGGCGGGCTGCGGCCGGGGCGCCCCTATTTCTACCGCTTCACCGCCCAGGGCCAGCAAAGCCGCGTGGGCCGCACCCGCACCGCGCCAGCGCCGGGCGAGGCCGCCGCGCTGAACTTCCTCGCCGGCGGCTGCCAGAACTACGAGCACGGCCACTTCACCGCCTGGCACCATGCCGCGCGCGAGGAGGATGTGGCCTTCGTCTTCCACTATGGCGACTACATCTACGAACATGCCGGCCGCCGCCCCGGCCAGGGCGGCTGGGGCCCGGTGGTGCGCTCCCACCACGGCCCGGCGACCTACTCGCTGGAGCAATACCGCAGCCGCCACGCGCAATACCGCACCGACCCGGACCTCGCCGACGCCCAGGCCGCCCACCCCTTCATCACCACCTATGACGACCATGAGGTGGAGAACAACTGGGCCGCCATGCAAAGCCAGCGCGACGGCACGGGCCGCTTCCGCGACGTGGTCGTGACGCCCGAGCAGTTCGCGCTGCGCGCCGCCGCCGCCTTCCAGGCCTGGTATGAGCACACGCCGGTAAGGCCCTCCACGCGGCCGCGCGGGGCGGACATCCTCGCCTATCGCCGCCTGCGCTTCGGCAGCCTGCTCGACTTCCACGCGCTCGATACCCGCCGCTTCCGCGATGACCAGCCCTGCGGCGACGGCACGCGCATCCCCTGCGAGGCGGTGGCGCGGCCGGACGCGCAGATGCTGGGCCCCGTGCAGGAGGCATGGCTGCGCGAGGGCCTGCGCGAGGGGCGCGGCACCTGGCAGGTGCTGGGCCAGCAGGTCTTCTTCACGCCGCGGGTGTTCCCCGGCGGCCCCATCAGCATGGATGGCTGGGATGGCTACCCCGCCGCCCGCGCCCGCGTGCTGGACATGCTGGAAGGCCGCAACGCCGTGGTGCTGACGGGCGACGTGCATCGCGCCTGGGCGGGCGACATCCAGCGCTCACCGGAAGGCCCGGCGCTGGGGGCGGAGTTCGTCACCACCTCCATCAGCAGCGAGGGCGATGGCAGCGAGGCCCAGGCCACGGCCGAGGGCGTGCTGCGGAACAACCCCCATCTGCGCTTCCACAGCAACCGCCGCGGCTACACGCGGCACGAGGTGCGGGCGGACCGGCTTTCGGCCATCTACCGCGCGGTGGCCTATGTGGAACGCCCCGGCGCCCCGCGCGAGGACCGCGCGCACCTGGTCACGCTGGCCGGGCGGCCGGGCATCGTGCCGGGCTGAGGCGCAAGCTCAGGCCGCCGCCCGCGCGGGCTGCGCCATGCGCCGGCCCACCAGCACGGCGCGCAGCACCTGCTCGGCGCAGGCTTCGAGGTCCGCCGCCGCGCGCACCATGGCCTGCTCCAGGCTGGCGGGCCCGCGCAGGCTGGCGAAATGGGCGTCGAGGCCCAGCGCCTCCGCCCCCTCCCCCAGCGTGCCGGCCAGGGCGATGACGGGCACGCCGAGCGACCGCGCGCGCCGCGCCACCTCGGCGGGGATTTTGCCGCGCGCGCTCTGGCCATCCAGCCCGCCCTCGGCGGTGAGGACGAGGTCGGCACCCGCGATGTGCCGGTCTAGGTCGAGCCGCGCCAGCGTCACCTCCGCCCAGGGCCGCAGCCGCGCGCCGAGGAAGGCATGCAGCCCGGCGCCCAGCCCGCCCGAGGCGCCACCCCCCGGCAGGTCGAGCAGGCCATCGGCGCCGAGATCGCGCGCCGCCACCGTGGCGAAGCGGCGCAGCCCGGCCTCCAGCCGCTCGATATCGGCGGGCGAGGCGCCCTTCTGCGCGCCGAAGCCGCGGCTGACACCCTCCGGCCCGCAGAGCTTCACGCGGGTGTTGCAGGCGACTTCGACGGTCACGCCGGCCAGGCGCGAGTCGCGGCCGGCGGTCTCGATGCGGTCCAGCGCGAGCAGCGCGCCCCCGCCCGGCGGCAGGTCGCGCCCCGCCACGTCCAGCAGCCGGAAGCCCAGCGCCTGGGCCAGCCCCGCGCCCCCGTCGCAGGTGCCGCTGTCGCCGCAGCCCAGCAGGATACGGCGCGCGCCGCCCTCCAGCGCCGCGCGCAGCAGCTCCCCCACCCCGCGCGTGGTGGTGGCCAGCGGGTCGCGGGCGTCGCGGGGCACGAGGCGCAGCCCGCCGGCCGAGGCCATCTCCAGGATGGCGGTGTCGCCCACCCTTCCCAGCGCCGCCTCGACGGGCGCGCCGGTGGGGCCGCTGACGCGCACCATCCGCAGGCTTCCCCCGCCCGCCGCGGTCATGGCGCGGGTGAAGCCCTCGCCGCCATCCACCAGCGGCAGGCAGGTGACCTCCGCCTCCGGGCAGGCGCGCGCCAACCCCGCCGCGATGGCGGCGGCCACCTCCCCGGCCAGGAGGCATTCCTTGTAGCCCGAGGGGGCGACCAGAATCCGCATGCGTCCTTCTCTCCGTCTCGCGGAAGGGTGTTGCGGGAAGATGGCCGCAGCATGAACGGATGCGCCATCTTCCTGCCCGCATGGACAATCGCCCGTGCCGGGATAGGGTTTGCCCAAATGGAGGAACCACATCATGGCGCGCATCGGCTTCGTGGGGCTCGGCAATATGGGCCTGCCCATGGCCCGCAACCTGGTCCGGGCGGGGCATGACGTGGCGGGCTATGACCTCAGCGCCGCCGCCATGGACGCGGCGGCCGAGGCCGGCATCAGCCGCGCGCAGTCCGCGGCCGACGCGGCGCGGGGGGCCGCCTTCGTCATCACCATGCTGCCCGCCGGCACCCATGTGCGCGACGCCTGGCTGGGCGCGGGGGGCATGGCCGAGGCCGCCTCGCCCGAGGCCGTGCTGCTCGACTGCTCCACCATTGACGTGACGACGGCGCGCGAGGTGGCGTCGGGGCGGCCCATGCTGGACGCCCCCGTCTCGGGCGGCACCATGGGGGCGGAGAACGGCACGCTGACCTTCATGGTGGGCGGCGATGCGGAGGCCTTCGCCCGCGCCAAGCCGCTGCTGGAGGCCATGGGCCGGACCGTGGTGCATTGTGGCGCCTCGGGCGCCGGGCAGGCGGCCAAGCTGTGCAACAACATGCTGCTGGCCATCTCCATGATCGGCACCTGCGAGGCCTTCACCCTGGCGGAAAAGCTCGGCCTCAGCCATGAGGCGCTGTTCGAGGTGGCGAGCAAATCCTCCGGGCAATGCTGGTCGCTCACCACCTATTGCCCGGTGCCGGGGCCGGTGCCGGGCAGCCCGGCCAACCGCGGCTACGCGCCAGGCTTCGCCACGGCGCTGATGCTGAAGGACCTCGGCCTGTCGCAGCAGGCGGCGGGTGCCGTGGGCGCGGCCACGCCCCTGGGGGCGGCGGCACTCACGCTCTATGAGCGTTTCGCGGCCGATGGCGGGGCGCTGCGCGACTTCTCGGGCATCATCGAGATGCTGCGGGAGGCCTGACGCGCGGTTTCCGGTTCAGCCAGGCATCCAGCGCCAGCAGGGCCAGCGCCGTCAGGATCAGGTTCAGGGGTTCGGCGAGGATCAGCATGGGGGCAATCTGCCCCCTGCCCGCGTCAGCCTCGGTCGTATGGCGCCGGATCCGCGGAGGCGGAATCGCCGGAGCGGTGAATCCGTCGCCGGGACATGCCCTCATCGGAAGACCAGCACCGGAATCCGGCACCCGCGCAGCAGCGCCGAGGTGGTGCTGCCCAGGATCATCGTGCGCAGCCGCCCATGGCCATAGGCGCCCATCACCAGCAGCTCCACCCCCGCATCGGCCACATGGGCGGCGATGGCCTCATGCGTCTCGCCCTGCAGCAGCACGGGCCGGGCGGGCCGGCCCGCCCCTTCCAGGATGGCGAGCGGCGCGGCCTGCAACGCCTCGCCGTCACCGCCCACCGTGACGAGGTCCAGCGCCACCCCCTCCAGCAGGGGGCTGCGGGCCGCGTATTCCACCATCCGCAAGGAGGCCGCGCTGCCATCATGCGCGATGGCGCAGCGCGCGGGCGCGCGGAAGGCGCGGGCCGCGACCAGCACGGGGCGCGGGCTGGAGCGCAGCACGCGTTCCAGGTTGGCCCCCAGATGGCCCGCCGCGAAATCCGCCGCCTCGCCCCGCTTGCCGATGACGAGCAGCTGCGTCTCGCGCTCCAGCTCCAGCACATTGTCCACCAGCGCGCCGTGGCGTTGCGTCAGGCGCACCTCCGCCACGCCGGCCGCGCGCAGCCGCGCCTCGGCGGCGTCCAGGATGGCGCGGCCGCGCTTCAGCGCCAGCTTCCCCCGCGCCTCGTCCAGTGCCGCGAGTTCCTTCAGCAATTCCTCGGACCGGTCGAGGCCCAGCGCCCCGCTGCGGTCCACGGGGGCCTCGGCGGGCGTGCGGGGCAGGACGTGCAGCACCTGCACGCCGGCCGCCATGGTACGCGCCGCCCAGGCCGCGTGGTCAATGGTGCTCTCGGCGTAGATGGAGCCGTCGGTGCAGGCCAGGATGCGCGGCATTCTCCCCTCCCCCCCTCAATGCATCGCCGGGGCGTCGGCGCCCGGCCTGTCGTGGCGACCGAGCCGGCCGAGCAGTTCGGAGCTGGCCTCGTTGAGGCCGAGGATTTCCACCTCCGTCCCCTCGCGGCGGAACTTCAGCACGACGCGGTCCATCGCCGCCACCGCCGTCAGGTCCCACACATGCGCGCCGGAGACGTCAATCACGGCGCGCTCGATCGCCTCGCGCAGGTCGAAGCTGTCCACGAAGGCCTCGGCCGAGGCGAAGAAGATTTCGCCCGTGACGGTGTAGGTCCGGGTGCGGCCATCCTCGGAGAGCGTCGAGGTGATGCGGAAGATGCGCGCCGCCTTGCGCGCGAAGAAGATGCCCGAGAGCAACACGCCCACCGCCACCCCCTGCGCCAGGTCATGCGTGGCGACCGTCACGGCCACGGTGGCGAGCATGACGATGGAACTCTCCCAGGGGTGGACCGCCAGGTCGCGCAGCGAGGACCAGCGGAAGGTGCCGATGGAGACCATGATCATCACCGCCACCAGCGCCGGCATGGGGATCTGCCGCACCAAATCGCCCAGTAGCATGAGCAGGATCAGCAGGAAGACCCCGCCCCACAGCGTGGACAGCCGCCCCCGCCCGCCCGACTGCACGTTGATGACCGATTGCCCGATCATGGCGCAGCCCGCCATGCCGCCGAAGCAGCCGGCCACGATGTTGGCGATGCCCTGGCCCGCGCTTTCGCGGTGCTTGTCGGAGGGCGTGTCGGTGAGCTCGTCCACGATCTGCGCCGTCATCAGCGACTCCAGCAGCCCCACCACGGCCAGCGTGAGGGAGGTGGGCAAGATGATGCGCAGCGTCTCCAGGTTCCACGGCACGTCGGGCAGCAGGAAGGCGGGCAGGTCGGTCGGTAACTCGCCCATGTCGCCCACGGTGCGGACTTCGATGCCGAAGAACATCGCCGCGGCGGTCAGCAGCACGATGGCGACCAGCGGCGAGGGCACAGACGTCGTGAAGCGCGGCAGTATGTAGATGATGGCGAGCCCCACCGCCACCATCGGGTAGGTGATCCAGGAGACGCCGATCAGTTCCGGCAGCTGCGCCATGAAGATCAAGATGGCGAGGGCGTTCACGAAGCCCGTCATCACCGAGCGCGAGACGAAGCGCATCAGCACACCCAGCCTGAGCAGCCCCGCAATGATCTGGAAGACGCCACAGAGAAGTGTGGCCGCCAGCAGGTATTGCAGCCCGTGCTCGCGCACCAGCGTGACCATCACCAGCGCCATGGCGCCCGTGGCCGCCGAGATCATGGCCGGCCTGCCGCCCGCGAAGGCGATGACCACCATGATGCAGAAGGAGGCGTAGAGCCCCACCTTCGGGTCCACGCCCGCGATGATGGAGAAGGCGATGGCCTCGGGGATCAGCGCCAGCGCCACGACCGTGCCGGCCAGGATATCGGCGCGGACATTGGGGAACCATTCGGCGCGCAGCCGTTCGAGATGCGTCAAGTGAGGAAACTCCGCGGGGCGCGCGAAGGCGCGCGCACGTCAACAGGCCGCGCCCATGAAGCGGGGCGCGGAGGTCAGGCCGGTGACGTGATGTCAGGGCGGAGCGAGACGCATCTGCGAGTCCTACCGCCCCATATTGCGCCGCACAACCCGCAAAGTCTCAGCCGCGGTCGCGCAGCCAGGCGATGGCGATCACCACCAGCACCAGCAGCAGTGGGATCAGGACGAAGGGCTCGCTCAGCAGGACGGCGAGGCCGAGCAACCGCTCAATCCGGGAAGGGGTCGGGCACGCCCTCGGGCAGCGCCACCCGGTCCACGTTCAGCGTGAAGGAGACGGCGGTGTAGTAGCCCGTGATGCCGAGCAACTCCGCGCAGCCCTTCTCGCCGAAGAGGCGCTTGGCCTCGTTGAAGGCCTCGTCGCTGACATCGCCCGTGGCCTGCACCTCGGAGACGAAGCGGAAGACGGCGGCCTCGTCCTCGGCCATGTTGGACGGCGTGCGGCCCAGGCGCACATCCTCCGCGATGGCGGGGCTGAGGCCGCCATCCATCGCCATCTTGTGGTGGGCATACCATTCGAACCGCGCGCGCCAGCGTTTCGCGGTGACGAGGATGGCGAGTTCGGAGAGGCGCGGCGGCAGGCTGCTCTCCCAGCGCATGAAGCGGCCCACATTCTGCAGGCGCTCGGCCATCTCCGGGCTGTGCAGCCAGGCGGGGAAAGGCCCCTTCACGCCGGCCCGCGCGCCGGAGCCGATATTGGCGGCGACCTCGCGCTGGCGGGTGGTCATGGTGGCTTCCGTCAATGGCGTGAAGCGGGGCATGGGCGTTTCCTCCTGTGTCGTTGCGGGTAGGATGGAACGAGACAGGGGGAACGCCAATGGCCGTGCGGAACGTGCTCTTCATTATGTGCGACCAGCTGCGCTGGGACCATCTGGGCTGCGCCGGCCATCCGCACCTCCGCACGCCCAACCTCGACCGCCTGGCCGCGCGCGGGGTGCGCTTCGACCAGGCCTATGTGCAGTCGGGCATCTGCGGCCCTTCGCGCATGAGCTTCTACACGGGCCGCTATGTCGCCAGCCACGGCGCCACCCACAACCGCGTGCCGCTGAGCGTGGGCGAGGTCACGCTGGGCTGGCACCTGCGGGAAGCGGGGCGCACCCTTGCCCTGGCGGGCAAGACCCACATGCTGCCCGACGCGCATGGCATGAAGCGCCTGCTGCTGGATGGTCAGGACGAACTCGCCGTGCTGCTGCGCGAGGGCTGGTTCACCCTGCTCGACCGCCATGACGGCCACCATGCCGAGACGCAATCGGCCTACGCGCATTGGCTGCGCGCCCAAGGCTATGACAGCGCCGACCCCTGGACGGATTACGTCATCGCCGCCACCGACACGGATGGCAGCATCCGCAACGGCTGGAAGATGCGCCACGCCCGCCTGCCCGCCCGCGTGCGCGAGGAACACAGCGAGACCGCCTACACCACCGACCAGGCGCTGCGCTTCATCGAGGACCAAGGCGACACGCCCTGGGTGCTGCATTTGAGCTATGTGAAGCCGCACTGGCCCTACATCGCCCCCGCGCCCTACCACGCGATGTATGGGCCGGAACACGCGCTGCCCGTCCGCCGCCACGCGGCGGAACGCGGCAACGACGCCCACCCCGTCCTGCGCGAATTCCAGGAGGAGGAGGTGGCGCAAAGCTTCCAGAACGATGCCTGCATCGAAGCGGTGCGCCCCACCTATATGGGCCTCATCACCCAGGTGGACGACCATCTCGGCCGTGTGTGGGATTTGCTGGAGCGCATGGGGCGGTGGGAGGACACGCTGGTCGTCTTCACCTCCGACCATGGCGATTATCTCGGCGACCACTGGCTGGGCGAGAAGGAACTCTTCCACGACTGCATCCAGCGCGTGCCGATGATCCTCTATGACCCCTCGCCGCAGGCCGACGCCACGCGCGGCACGGTGGAGCCACGCTTCGTGGAGGCCATTGACCTCGTCCCCACCTTCCTCGACGCGCTGGGCCTGCCCGAGGCGCCGCATGTGCTGGAGGGGCGCTCCCTCCTCGGCCTCACGCGCGGCACCGCGACGGAATGGCGCGAGGCGGCGATCAGCGAGTTGGACATCACCTTCCGCGCGGCGCGGCGGCGGCTTGGTTTGCCCACCGGCCAGCATCGCGGCTTCATGATCCGCACGGCCGAATGGAAATACATCCACTGGACCAGCGGCCTGCCGCCGCTGCTCTACGACCTCCGTGCCGATCCGGACGAGTTCCACGACCTGGGGCAGGACCCCGCGCATGAATCCACGCGCGTGGCGATGCGCGAGCGCCTGCTGGCATGGGCCACCAACCTCAAATGCCGCACCACCCTCACCTGGGCCGAGGCCGAATTCCGCACAGACCGCCACAAGGCCGCCGGCGTCTTCTATGGCGAGTGGTGAAACCAGCCCGGCGCGAAGACCGTGATGCCGTCCACCTCCGCCAGCAAATCCCGCGCCGGGTCGCGGCGGGCCTCGACCAGGGCGCGAACCGCGTCATCGCGCAGGATGTAGAGGGTGCCTGGCTCCCACTGCCCCGCCTCCAGCGCGGCCCGCACGCGGGCGTTCAGCGCCTCGACCAGCGCCGGGTCCACGCGGGAGAGATAGACGGCGTCGCTCGGGATGCCGCGGGGGGCGGTCCAGCGGCTGAGTTCCTCCCAATCCTCGCCGAAATTGCCGGCGGGGATGGCGCGGACGCGCTGGATGCGGCGCGCGGCCTCTTCCCAGAAAGGGTCGGGCAGGCGTTCGGCGGCGACGGGGCGTGCCGCCGCCACCAGGGCACGGAACTGGCCCATGCCGGCCTGCACATCCACCGCCTGCACCACGAAGGCGCCCAGCAGCACCACGCGCAGCCAGGGAAGCGCCAGGTGCCGCGCCAGCACCGCCATGGCGGCGAAGATCAGCGCATAACCGAGCGGCCAGAAGAAGCGCTCGGAGGAGCGGAGCATGTCGGCCAGGCGCCGCGCGAAAGCCGGCAGCTCGAACAGCGGATAGACCTGCCCCGCGATGGCGAGGTTGGGCGAGAGGGCGAAGGCGAGCATCCCCGCCAGCACCAGCAGCAGCAGCGCATGGGGCCGCAGCGCCGCCCAGGCCCCGCCATGGCGCAGCACGAACCACAGCGCCAGAACCAGCAGCAGCAGCGTGCCGGCGCCGAGATAGCTGCCCCCATGCTCCCAATGCCGCAGCCCCGGCAGGCCGGGCAGCAGCCAGCCCCAGTCGGTGCTGTCGAAGGGCGCCGTGAGGTCGAGCTGCGCCAGGCCGTAATGCAGCCCCATGGGCGCCACCTCGCCCGTCACGGTGAAATAGCCACCGAGCCAGAGGGCGGAGAGGAAGGCCGCCGGCACCAGCGCCAGCTGGGCCAGGGCGGCGCCCCAGGCGCGCTCCCGCCACAGCCGCCCGAGCAAATCCGCCACCCAGAGCCCCGCGCACATGGCCAGCACATAGGCGTTGAGCAGGGCCACGGTGCCGAGGCACGCCATCCACCACGCCGTCTGCCCCCGTGCCCTGGGCCGCAGGCAGAGCCACAGCGCCCAGAGCAGCGCCCATTGCGACACCAGCGCGAAATGTCCGCCCATGCGGTTCAGCAGCATGGGCTGCCAGGCGAAGAGGAGGGCGCCAAAGGCCCGCGCCCAGGGGTCGCGCACCGCCAGGCCCAGCAGCTTCCAGGCGAAGCCCGCCTGCAACGCCGCGCTCAGCACCAGCCAGGGGCCCCAGTATTGCGGAACTTCGACCAGCGGCCGCAGCGCCTTGGCCAGGAAGGCCATCAGCGGCACCACGTCCACGTAGAAGATGGCGCTGGAGAGTTCGAGGCCGTAATCGGGGTTGCGCCCGGGCGGCCAGGTCCAGGGGGCGGGCGCGAAATACATCCAGGCGACGAGATAGGCCACGGGGTCCGGCCCCAGCGTGCCATGCAGCAGCCAGCCCAGGTCGTTCACGTCCAGGATGCGCGGGCCGAGTGTCAGCACCGCCGCCAGCGCGCCGCCCAACAGAACGAGGGCCAGGGCGGCCCTGTCGGACCACCGGCCGGCACGTGCGCCTTGGTTCCTCACCCGGTCAGGGTTTCGGGTCGGCCCCCCGGGGTGTCAAGCTTGAGCTATGCCGCGACCTGCCGGTAGTTCCGCGCGAAATACAGCAGCGCCGGGTCCGCGCCGCCGATCTTCACCGCCTCCACCTCCGCGAAGATCACGACATGGGTGCCCTTCTCGATCATGTCGGTGATGCGCGCGTCAAAGGCCACGAGGCAGCCCTCCAGCGCCGGCGCCCCGGTGACGATGGGCGACCAGCTGCCGAAGGCGAAGCGCGCCTCGCCATCCACGCCCGTGGCGCCGGCGAAGATGCCCGAAAGCTCCTCCTGGCTGCCGCAGAGCGTGTTCACGCAGAGCGTCCCATTCGCCCGGAACAGCTCGGCCGAGGAGACGGTGCGGTTCATGCACACCAGCAAGGTGGCCGGGCTGTCCGTCACGCTGCACACCGCGCTGGCCGTGAAGCCGCCGCGCCCCGCGGGGCCGCCGGTGGTGATGATGTTCACCGCCGCCGGCAGGCGGGCCATGGCATCACGGAATTGCTGGCGCTCGATGGGCATCGGGTTCGGTTCCTAACCGCAGGGGGTGAGACGGATGTGTTCGACCATGGCCGAGACGCGCGCACCGGTGTCGTCCGTATCGGTGCCAAGGGCAATCTCTTGCAGGGGTGGCGGGGGGCCGCCGAAACTTTCGGTCCAGTCGGCGGCGAGGTTCACGCGCTCCTCGAACCAGCGCCCGGTGGATGCGGCGGCGGGGCGCAGCACGCGCACCTTGCCCAAGCCCCCCATCCAGGGGCTGTAGAAGGAAGCCGGCTCCTGCCCCGTGCCGCCCCAGACATAGATCAGCGCCGAGCGCGGCAGCGGGTGGTCGCCCGCCCGCGCCTGCGCCACCGCGTGCTGGGTGCGCTGCCAGAGCGAGGCGCGCGTGGGCCAGCCGGAAAAGCCCACGGTGAGCGAAATGGCGCGGTCCTCGCCGCCGCGGCGCGTCAGGTCCGTGGGCGGCGGGCCGTGATCCACCCGCCAGCGCCAGGTGAGGCAGGCGGCCTGGCCAGGCGTGCGGCGCCAGATGAAGCTGCCGGCCGAGACGCCCTCGATCGCCACGCCGTTCGGGGTGGCGCGGAAGCGGGCGGGCGTCAGCCCGTCATAGGGCGCGTGGTTCCAGCCCGCCTGGACCAGTGCCGCGTCCAGCGTCAGCGCCGCCCGCGCCCGGCCCGGCAGGGCGATGGCGGGCGCGGCGAGGGCGGCTATCATGGCACGGCGCTGCATCGGTGTTTAAATGGCCGTAACCGCGCGACACGCCAAGGGAGTTCCCGACCATGTCCAGCCTTTCCATCCAGGCCACCGACGGAACCGGCCGCTTCGACGCCCTGCTGGTCCGCCCCAAGACCGAGCCCGCGGGCTGCGTCGTGCTCATCCAGGAGATCTTCGGCGTGAACGCCGCCATGCGGGCGCTGTCCGAATGGGTGGCCGACATGGGCTTCATCGCCCTCTGCCCCGACCTGTTCTGGCGGCAGGAGCCGAATGTGGACCTCGACCCGGATGCCGGCCAGGCGCAGTGGGAACGCGCCTTCGCGCTGATGAACGGCTTCGACCAGATGAAGGGGCTGGAGGACCTGGCCGCGACCATCGCGGCCGCCCGCGCCCTACCCGGCAGCAACGGCAAGGTCGGCACCATGGGCTTCTGCCTGGGCGGCCGCATGGCCTGGCGCACGGCCGTCGGCACCGATGCCGAATGCCATGTCAGCTACTACGGCGTGGGCATCGAGCGGATGCTGGAGGATGCGCCGAAAATCCAGCGCCCGCTGCTGATGCACATCGCCGAGAAGGACAAGTTCGTCCCGCCCGAGGCGCAATCCGCCATCCTGGCCGGGGTGAAGGGTCACAAGCACATCACCGCCCATGTCTATCCGGGCGTGGACCACGCCTTCGCCCGCATGGGCGGCCATGCCTGGGACGCGCGGGCGGCCACCATCGCCAATGGGCGCACGGCGGAATTCCTCGTGAACCACCTGGGCTGAGCGCGATGGAACTGCGCTTTTCCGACATCACCGCCCCCCGGCCCGACCGCGAGGGGCTGGCCGCGCGCTATGAGGCGCTGAACGCCGCACTCGCCCAGGCGCCCGAGGTGACCTTGCGCGAATGGGACGCCCTGCGGCGCGAGGTGGATGGCTGGATGGCGCTGGCCCATCTGCGCTTCGCCCAGGACACGACGGATGCCGAAGCGAAGGCCGAGCGCGAATATGCCGACGCCCTCGCCCCCGTCGTGCAGGGGCATGAGACGGCGATGAAGCGCCGCGTGCTGGAGGAGGTGGACCTCGCCCTCGTCGCGGAAATCTGCGGCGCGCACACGCCCGCGCTGTGGCGCTGCGACATCACCACCTTCGCCCCCGAGATCGCGGCCGACCTGGAGGAGGAGGCGAAGCTCTCCGCCCGCTACACCGCCCTGCTGGCGGGGGCGAAGCTGCAAGTGGGCGGCGAGGAGGTGAATCTCTCCGGCCTCGCCCCCCATGCGGAACACCCCGACCGCGAACGCCGCCACGAGGCGGAGGCCGCGCGCTGGTCCTTCTTCGCGCAGCATGGCGAGGAGCTGGACGCGATCTATGACGCGCTGGTGAAGCTGCGCCACGGCATGGCCCGCAAGCTGGGCGACGACAGCTTCACCGCCCTGGCCTATCGCCGCATGCGCCGGCTGGACTACGGCCCCACGGAGGTCGCGCGCTACCGCGAGGAAATCGTGGCGCGGGTGGTGCCGCTGGTGACGGAACTGCTGGAGGCCCGCCGCGCCGCCCATGGCTGGGACCGGCTGCGCTTCTGGGATGAGGCGCTGATCGACCCTGCCGGCAACCCCGCCCCGCTCGGCGACCACGATACGCTGCTGGACGCGGCGCAGGCCATGTTCGACGGGATGGACAAGCGCCTCGCGGATTTCTTCCGCGGCATGGCGGCGGGCGGGTTCCTGGACCTGAAGAACCGCCCGGGCAAGGCGGGGGGCGGCTTCTGCACCTCCTTCCCCAGCCAGGGCGCGCCCTTCATCTTCGCCAACTTCAACGGCACGCACCACGACATCGGCGTCTTCACGCATGAGATGGGCCATGCCTTCCAGTGCTGGCAAAGCCGCGCCCTGCCTGGCGTGGACCAGCTCTGGCCCGGGATGGAATCGGCCGAGATCCATTCGATGGGCCTGGAATTCCTGACCCATCCCGGCATCCATCACCTGGTGGGGGAGGATGCGGCGGAGCGGTTCCGGCGCATGCACCTGATCAGCTCGCTGGCCTTCCTGCCCTATGGCGCCTGCGTGGACCACTTCCAGCACGAGGTCTACGCCAACCCGAACGCCACGCCGGCCGAACGCCACGCCATCTGGCAGCGGCTGGAGCGGCTCTACATGCCCTGGACCGACTATGGCGACCTGGAATACCCGGCCAAGGGCGGGCGCTGGCAGGCGAAGCAGCACATCTACAACGCGCCCTTCTACTACATTGATTACGCGCTGGCGCTGTGCTGCGCGATGCAGTTCTGGCAGCGCTCGCGCCGCGACGCGCCGGCCGCGCTGGAGGCCTATGTGGCGCTGTGCGGGCGGGGCGGGTCCCTGCCCTTCTCGGGCCTGGTGGATTCGGCGGGGCTGGCCTCGCCCTTCGCGCCGGGCGCGCTGGCGGTCGTGGTGGAGGAGGCGCGGGCGGTTCTGGGCTGAGGCCCCCGCCTTCGCAAGCGCCGCGACGGCGGCGGCGCCGGGGCATGTGCGGTTGCATTGTCGCCCTTGTCCGACACGTCTAATTCTGCGCCATGCGGCGCAAACTCCTCATGATCGGCACGAGCAACACCATCAAGCATGACGGCTTCGGCGCCGTCCTGCGCGGGATGGAGCCGCCCTTCGCGGTGCAGGCGGTGGGCCTGGGCGGCTCGCCTTCCGCCCTGCTGCCCTACATGCTCAGCAGCGCCGATCTGGATGGGGTGACGCACCTCGCCATGGACCCCGCGGACAATGGGCAGATCTGGCAGCATGGCGACGGCGTGAGCAGCCTGGTGCTGTGGCACATGGTGGACTGGCTGCGGGCCCGCGGCATCGTGCCCATCCTGCTCATCACGCCGCAAACCCCCATCCAGGACATCGCCCAGGCGGCCCGCGCGGCCCGGCTGGCGGAGGCCAAGGCCCGCGGTATCCCGGTGGTGGATGGCTACCAGCTGGTCGAGGACGGCGTCTGTCCCTTTGACATGCAGGACACCATGCATCTCGGGCCGGCCCTCAGCGGGGCGATGATGAAGGCCTTGATGTCGGTGGTGGTGAACGTGACACCCGGCCCCTTCGTCCAGCATCCACCGTCCTTCGCCGCCCCGCGCTTCGAGGCGGAAGGCGCCGAGGTGATCGCGCGCCAATCCAGCCTGCGCCTCCAGCGCTACACCCTGCTGCGCCCGGGCCAGGTGGCGCGGTTCAGCCTGCCGGCGCGCGGCGTGATGGTGGGCCTCTCCTTCAACATGCTGGGCGATCCCATCCGGGTGCGGATCACCTCCGACGAGGCCGAGCGTGTCGAGAGGCTCCATCGCATCCCGCCGCAGCAGGACGGAAGGGTCCTCGAGATCATCCACAAGGTGGATCAGCTGGGGGTCGCCCTCCCCGGCCGCCACTTCGCCCTTCGCATGGAGGATGAGGACAGTATCGAGCTGGAGGCGGCGGTCTGCATCTTCCCCCGCCAGGCCCAGGAGGCGGCTTGAGCATCCGAACAGCGGGGGGCGGAGGCGTGCTGCGCGGCTGATTCACGCCGGCGGCGATCAGACGCGCTACTCCACCCGCGCGCCCGCCGCGATCCAGGCGATGATCTGCGCGCGCTGTTCGGTCGTCAGGTCGGTCAGGTTGCCGGGGGGCATGGCCTCGCTCTGCACCTGCTGGCGCATGGCGGCGGCCCAGCGGCGGATTTGCTGGGGGGTTTCCAGCATCACGCCCTTGGGGGCCACGGCGATGCCCTCGAAGGTGGGGCGGGCGGCGTGGCATTGCGCGCAGTGGCTCGCCACCAGCGCCTGGACTTCCTGGAAGGGCGGCGCCTCCACGCCCGCGAAGCGCGCATCGGGCCGGGGTGCGGCGATGACGAAGATCAACGCCACCGCCAGCGCGCCGCCCGCCGGCAGCGCCCAGTTCTGCCGCCCCGAATGGCGCAGCACGAAGAATTGCCGCACCAGCGCGCCCGCCAGCGCCAGCAGGATCAGCAGCAGCCAGTTCAGGTGGTGCTGGTAGATCAGCGGATAGTGCGGGCTGATCATCAGGAACAGCACGGGCAGCGTCAGGTAGGTGTTGTGGACGCTGCGCTGCTTGCCCCAGGCGCCGTACTTCGGATCGGGCTCCTGGCCCGCCCGCATGGCCGCGACCATCTTCCGCTGGCCGGGGATGATCACCATGGCGACATTCGCCACCATGATCGTGCCCGTCATGGCGCCGATCAGCAGGAAGGCGCCGCGGCCCGAGAACAGATGCGTGGCGATCAGCGTGGCCACCACCAGCATGCCGGCCCCGGCCGCCAGCAGCTTCGTCTCGTTCTCGCCGAAGCGCGAGCGGCACAGCAGGTCATAGGCGACCCACCCCCCCACCAGCATCGCGGCCGAGAGCAGGATGGCCAGCCACACCGGCAGATCGAGCACCGCCGGATCAATGAGGTAGGTGCTGGCCTGACCCCAGTAGATCAGGACGAACAGCGCGAAGCCGCTCATCCAGGTCCAATAGGCTTCCCACTTGAACCAGTGCAGCTTCTCGGGCAGGGCCTCGGGCGCGTTGATATACTTGCGCTTGTAGTAGACGCCGCCGCCATGGATGGACCATTGCTCACCGCGCACCAGCCGGTTGCCGTCGGCGGGCGGGTCGAGGCTGTTGTCCAGCGCGATGAAATAGAAGCTCGCCCCGATCCAGGCGATGCCGGTGATGATGTGCAGCCAGCGCAGCAGCAAATTGGCCCATTCGGCCAGATAGCCAGCGTCGAATTCCATCAGCTCCCCCGATAGGTGCTGTAGCCATAGGGCGAGACCAGCAGGGGCACATGGTAATGCCCCTCCGCCATGCCGAAGGTGAGGGTGACCACGTCCAGGAAGGCGGGTTCGGGCAGGCTCACCCCCTGGGCGCGAAAATAGGCGGCCACCTCGAAGCTGAGTTCGTATCGGCCGGGGGCGAAGTCCGCGCCTGCCAGCAGGGGCGCGTCGGTGCGGCCATCGGCGTTGGTGACGCCTTGCGCCAGCTTGTGCCGCGCCTGCCCTTCGACGCGGTGCAACGCATAGCCCATGCCGGCGGCGGGCCGGCCATGGGCGGTGTCCAGGACATGGGTGGAGAGCCGGCCCATGGGGGTGCCTCGATGTTGCAATGCAGGATAGCGCGCCGGCCACGGCCACTGGCAAGCGCCCGGTGATGGCAGGGATGCCGGGCTTGCGCTTGATTGCCCAGGCCTGCGGCCCTAATCGCCACCATCCGCCTGAGGAAACCGCAGATGCCGCCCATCGCCCCGAACCTCGTCGCCGCCGTTGATCAGGCCCGCCACTGGCAGGACATGATGGCGATGGCCGAGCTGGGCGGCTTCACCGACCCGGACGGGCATGTCGGCGTGAACCGCCCCTGCCTGTCCGATCTGGACCGCCAGGCGCGCCGCCTGCTGCTGGGCTGGGCGGAGAAGGCGGGCCTGACCGCCAGCGTGGACCGCCTCGGCAACCTCTTCCTGCGGCATGAGGGCACGGACCCCGGCCTCGCCCCCGTGCTGACCGGCAGCCACATGGACAGCCAGCCCAATGGCGGGCGCTTCGACGGCATCTGGGGCGTGATCGCGGGCTTCGAGGCCGTGCGCGCGCTGCGCGAGGCGGGTGTGGCGACCAAGCGCCCCATCGAGGTCGTGGCCTGGACCAATGAGGAAGGCGGCCGCTACGCCCCCGGCTGCATGGGCAGCATGGCCTATGCCGGCTTCGCCCCCCCGGAAACCTGGGACGGCGTGACCGACCGCGACGGCATCCCCTTCGGCCAGGCGCTGAAGGCGCTGCTGGACAGCGAATCCGACATCCCCCGCCGCAAGCTCGGCGTCGTCGAGGGCCAAGCCCCCTTCGCCTATGTCGAGGCGCATATCGAGCAGGGCCCCCTGCTGGAGGCGCGCGACATGGAGATCGGCGTCGTCACCGGCATCCAGGGCAGCCGCTGGTTCATCGTGGACATCATGGGCAAGTCCGACCACGCGGGCACCACGCCGCTCGCGCTGCGGAAGGACGCGGTGCAGGACATGCTGCGCGCCATCCAGGCGCTGAACACCTTGATGCACGACCCGGCCGATGTGCTGCGCTTCACGGTGGCGAGCATCGAGGTGCAGCCCAACACCTCCAACTCCGTGGCCGGCCTCGCGCGCTTCACCATCGATTTCCGCCACCCGGACAATGCCGTGCTGCAGGCGCGCGGCAATGCCATCGAGGGCGTGATCCAGGCGGCGCTGCGCCACTGCACCGCCCGCGTCACCGAACGCTTCCACGCCGTGCCGGCGGATTTCGGCGCGCTGGTGCCGGATGCGGTGGAGGCCGCCGCGAAATCCCAGGGGCTGCGCCATATGCGCCTGCCCTCCGGCGCCTTCCATGACGCGCAATTCCTGGTGCCGCTCTGCCCCACGGGGATGATCTTCGTGCCCTGCCGCGCCGGCGTCTCCCACCACCCTTCCGAATACGCCACCCCCGAGGCCCTGGCCGCCGGCACCCGCGTGCTGGCCCAGGTCCTGGCGGACCTGGCCAACCGCTGAGATGCCCATGTCCGAACTCTCCTTCCCCAAGGCCCGCATCCGCACCCTGCTGCTGGAGAACATCTCCGAGACGGCGGTGAACCTGCTGGCCGAGGACGGCTACACCAACGTCACGCGCGAGAAGAAGGCGCTGGAGGGCGAGGCGCTGCACGCCGCGCTCAAGGGCGTCCACATGCTGGGCATCCGCAGCCGCACCACGCTGACGGCCGAGGCGCTGGCGGCGGCGGACCGCCTGCTCACCATCGGCTGCTTCTGCATCGGCACCAACCAGGTGGATTTGGACGCGGCGCGGCGCCTGGGCATTCCCGTCTTCAACGCGCCTTTCAGCAACACGCGCAGCGTGGCCGAACTCACGCTGGGTGAGATCGTGATGCTGCTGCGCGGCGTCTTCCCCAAGTCCAACGCCGCCCATGCGGGCGAGTGGGACAAGAGCGCCGATGGCTACCGCGAGGTGCGCGGCCGCACGCTGGGCATCGTGGGCTATGGCAATATCGGCAAGCAGCTTTCGGTGCTGGCCGAGAGCTTCGGCATGCGCGTCATCTATTACGACACGGCCGGCCGCCTGCCGCTCGGCAATGCCTCACGCTGCGCGAGCCTGGATGAGCTGCTGCACTGGTCCGACGTGGTCACCGTGCATGTGCCGGAAACGCCGGACACCATGGGCATGATCGGGGCCGCGCAGATCGCGAAGATGCGCCGCGGCGCCTTCCTCATCAACAATGCCCGCGGGACGCTGGTGGACCTGCCGGCCCTGGCCGAGGCCCTGCGCGCCGGCCACCTCGCGGGTGCCGCGCTGGACGTCTTCCCCGAGGAGCCCAAGCGCAATGGCGACCCCTTCCACGCCCCCGTGCAGGGCCTGCCCAACGTGATCCTGACGCCGCATATCGGCGGCAGCACGGAGGAGGCGCAGTCGCGCATCGGCGAGGAGGTGGCGCGCAAGCTCGCCGACTACTCCGACACCGGCAGCACCGAGGGCGCCGTGAACTTCCCCCAGGTGGCCCTGCCCGCGCGCCCCACCGGCACGCGCTTCATGCATGTGCACCGCAACGCGCCGGGCGTGCTGGGCAATGTGAACCAGGTCTTCGCCAAGCGCGGCGTGAACATCGCCGGCCAGTATCTGCAGACCGATGGCGAGATCGGCTATGTGGTCGTGGACGCCGGCGCCACGCGCGACAGCGAGGCCATCCTGGCGGAGCTGCGGGCGCTGCCGGGGACGATCCGGGCGCGGCTTCTTTACGAGAAAGAATAGAATTCGATCGGGACACGGCATGAAATCCATGGTGAAGTCATGCATCCCCCGTGTCTCAGGAAGCCGCCCATGCCCACCCCCCGCAGCGCCCTTGTCGGCACCGTGCTGGTCTATCTCGTCGTCCTGCTCCTGGCGCTGGACGGCCTCGCGCAGCTTCTCCAGCCCGGCTTCATGGTGGCCATCATGGAAGGCTCGCAGATCCCGCTGGCCATGGCGCCGCTGCTGGGGGCGATCACCCTCTCCTGCGCCGTGATCCTGGCCATTCCCCGCCTGGCGCCGCTGGGGGCCGTGCTGGTCACGGGCTTCCTGGGCGGGGCCATCGCCATCCATTTCCGCCTGGGCGAATTCGGCACCCCGCCGCAGGTCATCTGCCTGGCGCTGGGGCTGGCCACCTGGGTGGGGCTCTACCTGCGCGATGCGCGCATCCGGGCCGTGGTGCGCGCGCCGGCCTAGAGCAGATCGCGTTCAGATGGAAACATCTGAACGCGTGAAGATGCTCTGAAAACAACAGGCTAGAGGAGGCTGCGTGAACGCATGTGAACGCAGCATGCTCTAGCGAAGCCTTCGCCCCCGCCGGAACCGCCACCAATCCTGCACCGGCCCCAGCAGCAGCAGGGGCGTCGCCGCCAGCGTCGCCAGGGCGAAGACCGCCGCCACCTCCCGCGCGCCGGAGGCGAAGGCCGCCACCGTCAGCCCCGCGAGCCCCCCCACCACCACCAGCCCCAGCGCGAAAAGCCCCAGCACCAGGCGGTGCCGGGGCGAAAGCCATTCAGGCGGGGGGCATACGCCCTCGCGCGGGGCGCCGTCGCGCCCGACCTCGAAGGTGCGGGTGGGGTCGAGGCCGAAGGGCCGGTCGTCAGCCAGGCAGCAACTCCGGCCTCAGCGGCGGACCACGAAGATGCTGGCCGGCTGGATGCCCGCCTGGCGCATGCGCCGGCGGCGCCACCAGATCGAGATGGCCGCGATCAACCCCGCGCCGATCGCCACCGGGATCAGCAGGCTGATGAACAGGATGGCCACGGCCACCAGCACCAGGCCCAGCGTGGCCGCCAGCACCAGGATGGCGATGCCGCCGGTGCGCGCCAGCACGCGGTCCAGCCAGGACGGCCGGGGGGCCTCGCGGAACTCGCCCTCGGGCGTCATGTCCAGGATGGGCGGGCGGGAATGGGGGTCGTTCATGGCGCCCCCACATGTCGCCCCGCGCGGCGATCCGTTCAAGCCCCGTTGCGCGCGGCGACACACTCCGTAAAGGAGAGGTTCCTGTCACGGAGTGCCCCCCATGCCCCTGCTCGGCTGCATCGCCGATGATTTCACCGGCGCCACCGACCTCGCCAGCACGCTGGTGCGGCAGGGCATGCGCGCGGTCCAGGTGATCGGGGTGCCGGATGGCGACCTCCCCGAGGCCGATGCCGTCATCATCGCGCTGAAATCCCGCACGATTCCCGTGACCGACGCCATCGCCCAGTCGCTCGCCGCCTGCGAGGTTCTGCTGGCCGGGGGTGTCAGGCAGATCCTCTTCAAATACTGCTCCACCTTCGACAGCACCGATGCGGGCAATATCGGCCCGGTGGCGGAGGCGCTGATGAAGCGGCTTGGCACCGGCTTCGCCATCGCCTGCCCGGCCTTCCCCACCAATGGGCGGACCATCTACCAGGGGCACCTCTTCGTGGGCGCCCACCTGCTGAGTGAGAGCGGGATGGAGAACCACCCCCTCACCCCCATGACCGACCCCAACCTGGTGCGCGTGCTGTCGCGCCAGACGCAGGCGGGCGTGGGGCTGATCCCCTTCACCAGCGTGGAGCGCGGCGTGGCCGCCATCCGCGCCGACATGGCCCGGCTGACGGAATCCGGCCGCGGCCTGGCCATCGCGGATGCCGTGACCGACGCGCACCTCATGGCCCTGGGCGAGGCCTGCGCGAACCATGCCCTCATCACCGGCGGCTCGGGCATCGCCATGGGCCTGCCGGAGAATTTCCGCCGCGCCGGGCTGCTGCCGGTGCGCGACGACGCGGACGCGCTGCCGCCCGCGGGTGGGCTGTGCGCCGTGGTGGCCGGCTCCTGCTCGCGCGCCACGCTGGGGCAGATCGGCTTGGCACGCGACCATGTGCCGGTGCTGGAGCTGGACGCGCTGGCCACGCCAGATGCCGCCGCGCTGGAAGCCCAGGCGCGCGACTGGATGGCGGGCAAGCTCGACGCCAAGCGGCCCGTGGTCATCGCGGCCTCGGCCCCGCCGGACCGCGTGGAGGCCCTGCAGGCGAAGCTCGGCCGTGACGCCGCCGGCGCGCTGGTCGAGGAGACGATGGCCGCCATCGCCGCTGGCCTGGTGCAGGCCGGCGTGCGGCGCCTGGTGGTGGCGGGCGGCGAGACCTCGGGCGCCGTGGTGCAGCGCCTGGGCGTGAAGGCGCTGCGGATCGGCCCCGAGATAGACCCGGGCGTGCCCTGGACCCATGCGACCGCCGCCGCCGCGCCGGAGGGCCTTCATCTCGCCCTGAAATCCGGCAATTTCGGCGCGCGCGACTTCTTCCTGAAGGCCTTCGCATGAACGAGGCGCAGGCACGCGAAGAGCTGGTGGCGCTCGGCGCCTCCCTCTTCCAGCGCGGCTTTTCCGTGGGCAGCGCGGGCAACATCTCGGTGCGCCTGGCCGATGGCTACCTGATGACGCCCACCAATTCCTCGCTGGGGCGGCTCGATGCCGCGCGGATCAGCAAGCTGGACGCGAACTGGGCGCATGTGGGCGGGGACAAGCCGACCAAGGAGGTCTTCCTCCACCGCGCCTTCCTCACCGCGCGCCCCGATGCGGGCGCGGTGGTCCACCTGCACAGCACCCATGCCACCGCCATCTCCTGCCTCAATGGCGTGATCCCGCCGCTGACGCCCTATTTCGTGATGCGGGCGGGCCGCGAAATCCCGCTCATCCCCTATTACCGTCCGGGCGATGCGGCCATGGAACCCGCCATCCATGACGCCGCGCGCCGCGCCAAGGCGGTGCTGCTGGCCAATCACGGCCCCGTGATCTGCGGCCCCACCCTGACCGACGCGGTGAACGCCGCCGAGGAACTGGAGGAAGCCGCGAAGCTGGCCTTGCTCTTGCAAGGCCGTAACCCCCGCCTGCTCACCTCCGGGCAGGTGGATGATCTTCTGCAAACCTTTGGATGACCCTGATGGACCGCACCGCGCCTTCCGAAACCCCCCTCAGCCCGGCCATCGCCGCCCGCTGGAGCCCGCGCAGCTTCCTGCCCGACGCGGTGCCCGAGGCCGCGCTGCGCCAGGTGCTGGAGGCGGCGCGCTGGGCCTCCTCCGCCTATAATGAGCAGCCCTGGCAATACCTCATCACCCGCAAGGACAATGAGCCGGAGGCCCATGCGAAGCTGCTCGCCTGCCTCGTGCCCTTCAATCAGGGCTGGGCCAATGCCGCGCCCGTGCTGATGCTGGCCTGCGCCCGCGTGAACTTCGCCGAGAAGGGCAACCCCAACCGCTGGGCCGAATACGACACGGGCCAGGCCACCAGCGCCATGGCGATCGAGGCCGCGAGCCTCGGCCTGCAGATCCACCAGATGGCGGGCTTCGACGCGGCCGCTTCCCGCGCGGCCTTCGCCATCCCGGAGGATGTGACGCCCGTGGCCGCCCTGGTGCTGGGCAAGCCCGGCCCGGCCTCCGCCCTGCCCGAGGCGCTGGCCCAGCGTGAGACGGCGCCGCGCGGCCGCAAGCCCGCCGCCCAGATGTTCTTCGCCGGCGCCTGGGGCCAGCCGGTCTGACAGGCACGGGAGCTTCACGCCAAGGTGAAGCTCCCGTCATCTGCCTTCCCGGCACAACGCAAGGGCATGGCCCACGTTGTCCTTTCGGACCCCGCGCCAAGATCCGTGGGGGGAGGAAGTGGAGAAGCCCGTGCCGGGACAGAACGCAGGCTGCGCCGCGTGCCGCGAGGCGGCGGAAACGCTCGAATTCACCATGGCCTTCCAGCCCGTCGTGGATGTGGAGGTGGGGCGCATCGAGGCCCACGAGGCCCTGGTGCGCGGCCCCGAGGACCAAGGCGCCGCCACCGTCCTGGCGCAGCTGACGCCCGACAACCTCTACGCCTTCGACCAGGCCTGCCGCCTGAAGGCCATCGAACTCGCCGCGCGCCTCGGCATGGAGACGCGGCTCAACATCAACTTCCCGCCCAACGCCGTCTACCAGCCGCGCGCCTGCATCCAGGTGACGCTGGGGGCGGCGCGGCGCCACGGCTTCCCGCTCGACCGGCTGACCTTCGAGTTCACCGAGAATGAGCGCGTGCAGGACCCCGCCCACACCAGCGCCATCATCGAGGAATACCGGCGCCACGGCTTCCAGGTCGCCCTCGATGATTTCGGCACCGGCTATTCCGGCCTGGCACGGCTGGAGGCGCTGCGCCCGGACATCCTGAAGCTGGACCGCCGGCTGATCCAGGACTGCGACGAGAACCCCGTGCGCCAGGCCATCATCCGCAGCCTCGTGACGCTGGGGCGCGAGATCGGGGTGAAGCTGGTGGCCGAGGGGGTGGAGCGGCGGGGCGAGATGGAGACGCTGCGCGGCCTCGGGCTGCGCTTCATGCAGGGCTTCCACTTCGCCCGCCCGGTCTTCGAGGGGCTGGCGCGCTGGCCGCTGCCGGGCTGACGCTCAGCCCCCGGCGGCGCCGGCCAGCGCGGGCAACAGCCTGGCCAGGAACTCCTCCCGGCCGATGCTGTCCGCCTGGCTCGCGGCCAGCGCCTCCTGCCGGCCGGGGGCGGCCGCGGCCAGCAGCACGCGGGCGAGATCGGGCGCATTGCCCCGCCGGAAATGCAGCCCGTCCAGCCCCGGCCGCACCTTCTCCGCCATGCCGCCGATGTCGGAGACGATCAGCGGCACGCCCGCGCGCCGCGCCTCCTGGATGACGACGGGCGAATTCTCCCACCAGATGGAGGGCACCACCACCCAGCCCGACAGGCGCATCAGCCCCAGCACGTCGCCCGCATCATAGCGGCCGGCGAAGAAGATGGCGGGCCCGGCCGCCTCCAGCGCGGCCTCCAGCGCGGGGAAGAGGCGCAGCACCTCCTCGCGCTCGCAGCCATGCAGCGAGAGGAACAGCCCCGGCTCCCGCGCGAGCGCCAGGGCGAAGCCGCGGATCAGCACGTCCAGCCCCTTGAAGGGGGTGGGCTGGCCGAAGAAGGCGAAGTGCTGGCCCAAGCCCGGCTCGGCGGGCGCGCGGGGGGCCGCGGCCAGTTCCTCGCCCAGGAAATTCTCCAGCACCGTCTCCTCGCGCGCGGCGAAGCCCCAGTCGCGGAAGCGCCGCCGCAGGAAGTCCGACGGGTAGATGGCGCCGTCGAAGCGGTTGAGCAGGGTCAGCCAAGTGGCGCGGCGCAGCGCGAAGTGGCGCGGCGTGCGCTCGGGAAAGCAATTGGCGCAGAGGGCGGGGGCGGAGGCGTGGCACAGCTCGCGCCCGCGCGTGCGGATCATCTGCCCGTGATGGGCGCAGATGGCCAGCATCTCGTGCAGGGTCAGCACGAAGCGCGCATCGGGCCGCGCCTCCATGAGCGCCGCCACGAGGTCGAGCCCCACGCGCCAGAGGTGGTGGATGTGGAACACCTGCACCGGCTGCGCCACCAGCAGCGCCAGCAGCGCCTCGCGCGCCGCCAGGTCGGACCAGAACAGCCGGTCCTCCGTCATGCCGTAGGGGTCGTACAGGTGCTCGTCCGGGCCGTGGCGCAGCAGGCGCCCACCGGGGACGGCGGGGCCCATCTCGGCCGCCGCGACCAGGATGGCGCGGTGGCCCGCCGCGCGCAGCGTGGTGAACTCGCGGAAGGCCGCCATCTCGCCGCCGCCCTTGGTGAAGGCGGGGTGGGCATGGGCGATGATGCAGACGGCGATGGGCGCCTCAGCCATCGGCCGCCTCCGGCTGGAAGAGGGGGGCCAGGCCGCGCCAGAAGCCGTGCAGATGCGTGGCCACCAGCCGGGCCGCCGCGCTGTCCTGCGCGCCGAAGCCGGGCGGGGGCAGGCCCGCGCCGGTGGCCGCGGCGAGCCGCGCCACCGCGTCGGCCGCATCCGGCAGCCCCGCCACGGTCGCGATCTGTTCCAGCAGCGGCAGGGCGGAGAGTGGCAGGCGCGGCTGGAATGCCTCCTCCCGTTCCAGCGCCGCCGCCAGTTCCAGCATGTCGAGGATGAGAAGGCCCCCGGCCGGGTCCAGCCCCCGCCGCAGCGGCCCCCGCAGCGCGGCCAGCCCCGCCCCGCCATGCGCGGCGATGCGCCCGCGCGGCAGGAAGATTTCCAGGCCCGGCTCGGTGAATTCGCGCGGGCCCAGCAGCAGCACGGCATCGGCCCGCGCCTCGATGGCCGGCGCGGCCATGGCGAGCAGCCGCACCGCCTCGGCATCGTCCAGCCCGTGCAGCGCCAGCAGCAGGGGCCGGGCGGCGGGCAGCGGTGGCGGTGCCCCGATGAGCATGGCCGCGAAGCTCTCCTCCCGCGCCGCCAGAAGGTCGTGCAGCCAGGCGAGGGTCTCACCCAGCTCCGGCCCCTCGGGCAGGGCGGCGTGGCGGTGCAGCGCGGCCAGCAGCAGCGGCGCGGGCAGGCTTCGAGGGCTCACGCGGAACCATTGCGCCTCGCCCGCATGGCGCATCTCCATCAGCAGCTCGAAGGGCGGCGCGGGCAGTTCGGTCAGCTGGGGCAGAAGCCCATGGGCCAGCAGCATCGTCTCGCTGGTGAGCGCCGGCGACTGCGCCATGGGCAGCGGCCGCACCCGCCCGCCCTCGGGCAGCAGGGCCAGCAAAGTGAGGCGCGTGTCCGGCCCGATGGCGGGGTCCAGCGTGAAGGCCATGGCGCATTCGCCCGAGGGGGCGGCCCAGGCCTCCACGCGCGGGAAATCGGCGGGCTCCAGCCAGGGCACGCCCGCCAGCCAGCGCGTGAAGGCGCCGGCGGGGCCAAGCTGCGGCGCCAGCAGCGCGGAAGCCGCACCGCCCCCCGCCGCCTCGCGCAGCAGGTGGAACACGCCGCCCCAGCCGGCCTGGTGCAGCACCGCGTCGGGGGTGGGGCCATGCGCCTCGCCGGGCAGGGGCTGGCGGCCGGCCTGGCCGCCCGCGACCCATTCCAGCATGGGCGGTTCCGTCCCGCCGGGGCGTGCCGCCACCAGCAGGAAGCCGCGGCAGGTGCGGCCGGGGGCAAGGCCCGCCAGCTCATCGGGCTCGTCGAAGAGAACGAGGCTTTGCGCGGGGGAGGCGGGCAGCAGGCGCAGGCTGGGCTCGCCGCCATCCTCCGTCCATTCGACGCGGCCGGCCAGCAGCAGATGCCCCCCGCCCACCGCGCGGCAGGCGTGCAGGACCAGCTGCGGCGGCTCGGCCGGGGGGGCGGCGGGGGGCGGTTCGGGCAGCGGCGCGGCCTCGGCCAGCAGGCCCGTGATGCGGCTGTTGGCGCGGCCCCCGGCCTCGGCCCCGGCGGGCGCCCCGGCGATCGCCGCCTGGCCCTCCACCACCACCTCGCCCAGCTTCACCCCGGCCGCGCGCAGCGCCACGCGGCGCGGCCCCCGCCCGTTCGCCAGCGCCGTGCCGGCGAAGTGCAGGTGGAAGCCGAAGGCGGGCAGCGGGCTGCCGTCGTCGAAGGGAAGGTCGGCGCGGTGGATGTCACAGCGCACGGGCAGCCGGCCCATCCCCTCCATCTCGATCACCGCCTCGGTGCCGGGCGCATGCACCAGCCAGCCCCAGGCCTCCTTGCCATCGGCGCCGTCGAGATGCCCGCGCGGCCGGAAGGGGGCAGGGTTCACCGCGGGCGGATGGAGCAGGATCTCGCCCCCCGCATGGACCACCGCCAGCGCGCCCTCGGTCCAGTCGGGCAGGCCGCGCACCAGGAGCTGGAAGCCGCGCCCGGCCGGCACCTCGCCCTCGGCCGGCAGGTCGCGCCGCGCCAGCAGCCGGGTGAGCGGCCAATCCTGGCTCACCCCGCCCGGCGTGGTCAGGCGCAGCCGCGCGCTGGGGAGGCCCGCCTCGGGCAGCCGCACCCAGCCGCCCAGCAGGGTGACGCCATCGCCATGCTCGGCGGTGTCCACATAGCCGTCGAGGGCATAGACGCCGCTCAACGCGCCGCTCCCGGCATGGCCGGGCGGGGCCGGACGCGGCCGCGGGGGGCCGGGCATGGCCGGACGCGGCCGCGGGGCCGGGCCGAAAGGGGTTGCGGCACGTGGCGCATGCATCCGGGATACCATCCGGGCCGGCCCCTGGGGAGGGGCTTCGTCCCGCCGGCCCTGCCGGCGCTTCCCATGTTGCGCCCGGCGATGGGAGGGGGCAGGAACGCAGCATGACCGACGCCGCCCGCACCGCCCCGGTTGAGCCCCCCGCTGGCCCCCCCTCCGGCCCTCCCCCCGACTTCTCCTCCGACTTCGCTTCCGATTGGGCACGGCTCGCGGCCGGCGCATGCCTGTCGGGGGAGCTGGAGGCGGGGGGAGAGCATGTGACCCTCTTCCTCGACCTGCCCGCGGTGCCGGCGAGCCTGGCCGGACGGCGGCTGCACCTCTGCCTGGGCGAGACGGGGCTGATGGCGGTGCCGCTGCGCGCCGGCCCCACCGCCTCCGGCGCCCCGCAATTCGGCCCGCTGCGCCTGACGCTCGCGGATGCGCTGCGCCATGCCGGCGCCCCCCCGCGCCTGCGGACGGAGGGCCTCCCCCCCCTGCCCCCCGGCCGGCTGGCGGGTGCGGCACTTGGGGCCATGGCGCGGGCCGACGAGGCCGGCTTCCTGGCCAGGGCCGCACGCCGCGAGGCCCTGGGGGCCGACCCCCGGCTGGCGGGGCTGGCGGCGCGGGCGGCCTATCGCGCCCTGCCCGGCTTCGCCGCGCGCGCGGCCGCGCTGACCCTGCTGGTCCGCGCCGTGCTGGCGCGCGACCTGGCGCGGCTGACCGCCGAGGACCATGCCGAGGCGCGCTGGCTGCGCGCCGAGGGCCGCGTCGTGCTGGCCGAGGGCCGGGCGCTGCTGGAGGGCACCGCCACCCCGGAGCCCCCGGCGCTGCGCTGGATGCTGGCCCTTGGCTCCGCCCTCGGCATGCTCTGCCTCTGCCAGGACGACATGGGGGAGGCGCGCGCCTGCTTCGGCGCCGCGGCGATGCACGCCGCCCGTCTGCACCTGGTCCCGGAAGCGGCGCTGGACCTTGTGCATGCCTGCCTGATGGAGGGCCTGTTGCTGGGGCTGGAGGGCGAGGGCGAGGCCGCGCGGAAGGTGCTGGAACGCGGCGTGCGCGCGCTGGAGCCCGGCGTCACGGCCCGGAACCTGATGGACGAGCTCGCGGCGCTGGACGAACTCATCCTGCTGGGCCGGATGGCGCAGCAATGCTTCCTGGCCCTGGCGAGGCTCGGCCTCCTGGAGGCGCGGGCCACGCCGCGCTACGATCCCCGCATGCAGATAGACCCGAGGCATTTCGCGCCGCCCGTGCCGCGGCTGCTGGCGGCCGGGCTCTGCCCCCGCCTCGCGGACGGCCTGTCCAACCTGCGGGCCGCGCGGCCATGATCCGCCTCCTCGCCGAACTGGACGACACCGCCCAGCAGGCCCGCTTCACCGCCACGCCCCTGGCTTCCCTGCCCGCGCCCGTCGAGGTGACGCTGGACGGCGTGACCCTGGCCCGCCTGCCGGCGGGCGATGCCGGGGCGCAAACCCTTGTCCTGCCCTTCGAGGCGCTGCGCGACATCCGCCGGGGCGACATCGCGCCGCGGACGGAGGGCGCGCCCCTGCCGCCCGACGCCCTGCAATGCGAAGGCGCCCTCTTCGAGGCGCTGGCCCTGCCCGACCCCGCGCGCTTCTACGAGAAGGTGCAGATCAACCACACGCGCTACGCCTCCCCCCTGCTGCTGGAGGTGGGGGCGCGCTGCGCGCATGAGCGCTTCGCCCACGACCCCTTGGTTCGCGCGGCGGCGCTGACCATCCTGGCCCATCGCCACATCGAGCGCCTGGTTCCCGAACCCGCCCCGGCCGAGGCGGCGCGAATCGCCTGGCTGCTGCAGCAGGCGCGGCCGATCGTGATCAGGGCCTGGCGCCGCCTGCCCGCGCATGTGCCGAACGCGCCCCGCCCCACCTGGCAAGAGGTGCGCTGGGCCGTCTCGCTCGCGACCGTGGCCGGGCTGCTGCACATGGCGGGCAGGAACTACTCCGCCGCGCGGGAGATGTTCGCCCTGCCCCGCCACTGCCTGCACCATGTGGCCCTGTCCAAGGTCAGTGCGCTGAACATGGTCTCCTGCTGCTTCCTGCACGGGGTGCTGTGCCACATGCTGGGCGATGCCCAGGCCGCGCGCGGCAGCCTCGAGGCCGGCATCGAGGGCGTGAAGCCCGTGGTGCGGGCGCAGGACCTGATGACCAATGTCTGGACCATCGGCGACGTGGTGAACGTGCTGCGGGTCGCGCGGCAATGCTTCATCGCGCGGGAGCGCCTGGGTCTCGTCCCGCCCACCGAGGGCTCGGTGCCGGAGCTGGACGTGGGCGCGGTGTTCACCCTCGACGAACTCGTGGGGCATGTGCCGGTGATGGCGCGCAACGGCCTGGTGCCGCGGCTGCGGAACCACATG
>NZ_JAFFQY010000013.1 GCF_017311575.1 Roseococcus thiosulfatophilus | reverse complement strand
ACGCGCGCACGCTCTAGCCATAAAAGGCACCGTTACCGCAGCGTCGCCGCTGACACGACTGGCAATCCTTCGCGCGTCTCACGCTTTGGGGGCGGACGAAAGGCAACACTGGACGCGTACGCTCACGTTGCAGGATCCAATTGATAAGCTGGCTTAACCTCCAATGAGCAGGAACCGAGGCGTTTAATGTCGAAGAATAAGGTAAATCGCGTCGTCCTCGCCTACTCCGGCGGGCTCGACACCTCCGTCATCCTCAAATGGCTCCAGACCACCTACAGCTGTGAGGTGGTGACCTTCACCGCCGATCTCGGCCAGGGTGAGGAGCTGGGGCCGGCGCGCGACAAGGCGCTGATGCTCGGCATCAAGCCCGAGAACGTCTACATGGACGACCTGCGCGAGACCTTCGTGAAGGACTTCGTCTTCCCCATGTTCCGCGCCAACGCGCTGTATGAGGGGATGTACCTGCTCGGCACCTCCATCGCCCGCCCCCTCATCGCCCAGCGGCAGATCGAGATCGCGGAGCAGGTGGGCGCCGACGCCGTCTCCCACGGCGCCACCGGCAAGGGCAATGACCAGGTCCGGTTCGAGCTGAGCTATTACGCGCTGAAGCCCGACATCAAGATCATCGCGCCCTGGCGCGAATGGGACCTCACCAGCCGCACCCGCCTGATCCAGTTCGCCGAGGAACACCAGATTCCCATCGCGAAGGACAAGCGCGGCGAGGCGCCCTTCTCCGTGGACGCCAACCTCCTGCACAGCAGCAGCGAGGGCAAGATCCTGGAAGAACCCTGGGACGCGCCGGATGAGATGGTGTGGCAGCGCACCATCAGCCCCATGGACGCGCCCGACACCCCCACCGAGATCACCATCCAGTTCAAGAACGGTGACGCGGTCGGCATCAATGGCGAGGCGCTGTCCCCCGCCACGCTGCTGACGAAGCTGAACGCGCTGGGCAAGGCGAACGGCATCGGCCGGCTGGACCTGGTGGAAAACCGCTTCGTCGGCATGAAGTCCCGCGGCTGCTATGAGACGCCGGGCGGCACCATCCTCTCCGTCGCGCACCGCGCCATGGAGAGCATCACGCTGGACCGTGAGGCCGCGCACCTCAAGGACAGCCTGATGCCGCGCTATGCGGAGATCATCTACAACGGCTTCTGGTTCGCGCCCGAGCGCCGGATGCTCCAGGCGCTGATTGATGCCAGCCAGGCCAGCGTGGAGGGCGAGGTTCGCCTCAAGCTCTACAAGGGCAACACGATCGTGACGGGCCGCCGTTCGCCGCACAGCCTGTACTCGATGAAGCACGTGACCTTCGAGGACGACCAGGGCGCCTATGACCAGTATGACGCCCAGGGCTTCATCAAGCTGAACGCGCTGCGGCTGCGGCTGGGCGCCATGGCGGGGCGGCGCGGCGGGGCGCTGTAGCGTCCCCACGTCCCGTTTGTCGCCACGGTGAACCGGCCGGGCGACGATGCTACCGCGCCCGCGTCTCCACCATCACGGCGCGGGCGGCGATCTGCCCGCCGGCGTCGCGGCGCGCCTGTTCCAGCGCCGCGGCCAGGGCTGGAACACCCTCCTCATCGGGGCGCGGGGTGGCGAAGAGCGGCCGCTCCGACGCCACCACCAGCACGAGTTCCAGCCCGAACGGCTCATCAATGATCCAGGGGAAGTCCGGGCTGGTCTCGCGCATGTTCACGCGGGCGCCGGGGGCCATGGGGCGTTCGCGGATCAGTTGCAGCGCGTTGCCGTCATGCATCACGAACCAGATGTTCAGATGCGCGGCCCATTGCGGCATCTGCAGGGCCAGTTCCATCTGGTCGTTGCGGCGCAGGAGGCGTGCGCGCGGCTCCACCTCCAGCCCCGTGCCGGGTGCCGCGGTGATGGGGCGGATGGCGGCCAGCACCTCGCAATAGGGGGCATCGAAGACATCGGCGGCGAGGCGCAGGGTCAGGTTGGCCTCGGCGGCGGCGCGGCGGAGTGCCGCGGCGTCATCCTGGTGCAGGAAGCCGTTCACGACGAAGCCCGGGCCCTCCGGCGCCTGTGACACCACGCCGCAGCGCACGCGGCCCAGGATGTCCGCCAGGACGGCGGCGGGTGCCGGGGCCGGCACCAGAACGGGGGCCTGCGGCTGCACCAATACAGGCGGCGGTTCGGGGCGTGGCTGGACCACCGGCGGCGGCGGCTCCGGACGGGGCTGCGCCACGGGGGGCGCTGGCGGTTCGGGGCGTGGCTGCACCACCGGCGGCGCGGGCGGCTCCGGCCGGGGTTGCGCAACCGGGGGCGCCGGCGGCTCGGGGCGTGGCTGGGCCACGGGTGGCGGCGCTTCCGGACGCGGCTGCGCCACGGGCGGCTCCGGCTCAGGCCGGGGCTGCACCACCGGCGGCACGGGCGGTTCCGGACGGGGTTGCGCCACAGGCGGCGGCGTCACGGTTGGCGCGGGCGGCGGCTCGGGGCGCGGCTGCGCGACCGGCGGGGCCGGCGGAGGTTCGGATGGCGGCTGGGGTTGCGCCACCGGTGGCGCGGGCGGAGAGGCAGGGTCACGGCGTGGTTCGGCCACCGGCGGTGCCACAGGCGGCGCCTGCAAGGCGGCGGGTGCCTCCGGCTGGGGCGAGGGCGGCGTCAACACCAGCGCCTGCTGCTGCTGTTGCGGCGGCGCGGGCGGCGCGTGGCCGCCCGGCAGCAGGAACACCACAGCGCCCACAATCGCGGCGATAGCCAATCCCGCCCCGGCCAGGAGGGCCGGCGAAACTCCGCGCTTCTTGTCGGGCGGCGGCGGTGCCACGGGTGGCGGCGCCACAGCGGTGGCCCGGGTCTCATCGCCCCGCCGGGCGCGCGCGGCCTCCAGCAGCCCGGCGGCGAAGGCGCGGGCATCGGGGTAGCGCTTGGCCGGGTCCTTGGCCAAGGCGCGTGCCAGCACCGCGTCGAAGGCGGGCGTCGCCAGGAAGGAGATGCGCGAGGGCGGCTCCGGCTCCGTGGTCAGGATGGCCTGGGTGACGGCGTCGGGGTGGTCGCCGGTGAAGGGCTTCTTCTCGGTCAGCAGTTCATAGAGCAGGACGCCCGTGGCCCAGATGTCCACGCGGTGGTCGAAGGGCAGGCTCTTCGCCTGCTCTGGCGCCATGTAGGCCGGGGTGCCCACGAAGCTCTCGGCCATGGGGCGGGCGCCGGCCACCACCGTCACGTCATCGGCGAATTCGGGCCGCGAGCGGGCGATGCCGAAATCCGTCAGCTTCACCTCGCCGGAGGAGGTGGCGACGGTCAGCATGATGTTGGCGGGCTTGATGTCGCAATGGATCACGCCCTGGTCGTGGCAATGCGCCAGCGCATCCAGGACCTGCACCACCAGGCGGACGATCTCGGGCAGGGTCAGGCGGGTGCCGCCACGCACCAGGTCGCGCAGGGAGCCGCCTTCCACCAGCTCCATCACCATCCAGCCGGTGCCCTGCTCCTCGCCGAAATCGTAGACGCCGACGATGTGCTCGTGCTTCAGCCCCCCCGCCACCTGCGCCTCGCGTCGGAAGCGTTGGAAGGCGGCCATGCTTTCGGGGTCGCCGGGAATGGGCGGGTCGGCCAGCTTGATGGCGACGCGGCGGCGGATGGTGGTGTCGAAGGCGGCGAAGACGCGGCCCATGCCGCCCCGGCCGAGCAGTTCCTGCCACTGGTAGCGCTTGGGCAGGCCGCTCGGGAGCGGTTCGGACTCGCTCATGCCGCGGCTTCCCTCAGCGCCCGAGGTTGATCACCTGCACCCTTCGGTTCTCGGCGCTGGGGGTGTTGTCGGGGGTGGGCACCAGGAGCTGCGTCTGGCCGAGGCCGATGGTCTCGAGCCGCCCGGAATCCACGCCAAAGCGCTGCGTGAGGTAGCGGCCCACCGCGGCGGCCCGGCGCTCCGACAGCGCCTGGTTCAGGCTGGCGGCTCCCACCGTGTCGGTGTGGCCCTCGATGCGGAAGCGATAGGGCGCCAGGTCGGCCGAGGTCAGCGCCCGGCCCAGCCGGTCGAGTTCGCGCATGGCCGAGGGCGTCAGCTCGTCCGAGCCGGTGGCGAAGTTCACCGTGAGGCTGGCGGAGGGCATGCCCGCGGGCGCGGTCGTGCTCGGGCGCGCGGTCTGGGCCGCCGGCGCGGGGCGCGGCGGCGGCTGGGGCGCCGGGGCGGCGGGGGTCAGTGTCACGGCTGGGGCGGCCGGGGATTCGCTCGGCGCCGAGGGCGGGCGGCGCAGCCCGCGGGTGGCGTTCAGCGCATCCTGGCTCTGCGGACGAAGCTGGTCGATCAGCCGCTGGGTGGCGGGGTCCATCTGCGCCTGGACGGGTGCGGCAGGGAGCAGAAGGCCAAAGGCCAGAAGGGACACAGGCAGGAGATGAATGCTTCGCATGGAACGCCCCCTAGACGCTGCACGGCGCTCAAATGACCATGGGGTGCGAATACTGCCCCGCCGGTCGCGGCCGATGTTTGCCAGTCATTATAGGGGACGGGCCAGCCACGACCAGAGAGAAACCTTGGCGCGCCCCCAGCGCCGCGCCGGATAACCCGCTTGCGACGCGCGCCCCCGGCTGATTTGATCACCTTCGATCCCACGAGGCCGCACGCCCCGCATGAAACCTGCCCGCTTCGCGCACCACGCCCCCCGGACCCTGGAGGAGGCGCTGGCGTTGCTGGCGACACATGGCGAGGAAGCGCGGGTCCTGGCGGGAGGCCAGAGCCTCGTTCCCACCATGGCCTTCCGCATGGCACGGCCCGCGGTGCTGGTGGACATCAACCGAATCGCGCCCCTCGACCACGTCACGGTGGCGGGCGGCAGTCTGCGGATCGGCGCCCTGGCCCGCCATGCGCGCTTCGAGACGCAGGTGGTGGAAGGCGCGCTGGGCACCCTGCTGGCGCGCATCGCCCACCACATCGCCCACCCGCCGCTGCGCCTGCGCGGCACCTTCTGCGGCAGCCTGGCCCATGCCGACCCGGCGTCCGAATGGTGCGCGGCGGCGCTGGCGCTGGAGGCCCGCATGGTCCTGGCCCGCGCGGATGGGCTGCGTGAAGTGGCGGCCGAGGACTGGTTCCAGGGCGTCTTCTCCACCGCGCTCGCTCCCGGCGAAATGCTGCGCGAGGTGGTGCTGCCCCTGCCTGCCCCCTCCTGGCGCGGCGGCTTCGCGGAATTCGCCCGCCGCGCGGGGGATTTCGCCCTGGCCATGGCGGTTGTCGGGCTGCGACTGGAAGGGGGCTTGGTGGGTGGCGCGCGGATCGCCCTCGGCGGCATCGGCGGCCAGCCCGTGCTGGCCCGCGAGGCCATGGCGCTGCTGGAAGGCCAGGCGCCATCCTCTGCCCTGCTGGACGAAGCCGCGGCCACCGCCGCCCGCCACTGCGACCCGCAGGAGGATATGCACGCCCCCGCCGAATACCGCCGCGAACTGGTGGCCGTCATGGTGAAACGCGCGCTGCGCCAGGCGGTGTCGGCATGAACTGGGTCGGCCGCCGCCTGCCCCGCAGCGAGGACCCGCCTTTGCTGCGCGGCGAGGGGCGCTATGTGCCCGACATCGCCATCGGCGCGCGGGCGGTGCGCTTTCTCCGCAGCCCGGTGGCAGCGGGGCGCATCCTGGCGCTACGCCCGCCGGCGGAGATGCCGCCCGGCTGCCTCTTCGTGACGGGCGCGGATATGGCCGGGGTGCAGCCCATCAAGCCCGGGCTGCGCCGCTTCAACTACCGCGCCGTCGAACAGCCCGTCCTGCCGACCGAGCGCGTGCATTTCGTGGGCCAGGCCATCGCCGCCATGGTGGCGCCCAGCGCGGCCCTGGCGGAGGACTTGCTGGAAACGTGCGAACTCGACATTGCGGCGGAAGACCCGGTTGTCGGCTTCGATGCGGCCCTGACACCGGGTGCGCCCCTGGTCCACCCCATCGCACCGGGCAATGTGGCGGTGGAGGGCGAACTCCGTCCGGAAGGTTTCGCGGAGACGCTGGCCGCCGCCGCACATGTGGTGGAATTCGCCTTCCGCTCCGGACGGCAGAGCGCCATGCCGCTGGAGGGCCGCGGCGGCGTCGCGGAATACGATCGCGCAACGGGGCGCATCCGGCTTTCCGCCTCGGCGCAGATGCCGCACCAGCTCCGCACCGGCATCGCCCAACTGCTCGGCATGCCCGAGGCCGATCTTCAGGTCATCGCTCCCGATGTCGGCGGGGGCTTCGGGCAAAAGATTGCGCTGTTACCGGAGTATCCCGTGCTGGTCTGGCTGGCGCGCAAGCACCGCGGCCGCTTCGCCTGGGTGGAGGACCGCAACGAGAACCTCATCGCCTCCGCCCATTCGCGCGACCAGCGCCATGCGCTGCGCGCGGGCTTCGACGCCGAGGGGCGGCTGCTGGCGCTGGAGGCCGATATCCTGGCCGATGTCGGCGCCTTCTCGGTCTTCCCCACCACCTGCGCGGTGGAGCCCTTGATGGCGCTGGCGGAATACCCCGGCCCCTACAAGGTGCCGGCCTATGCCGTGCGGGCGCGCGGCGTACTGACACACACCTGCCCGATGGCGCCCTATCGGGGTGTGTCCCGCCCCGTCATCACCTTCGGCATCGAGCGGCTGATGGACCGCGCGGCGGCGGTGCTGGGCCTCGCGCCCGATGAAATCCGCCGCCGCAACCTGCACGACGCCTTCCCCGCCCGCAGCGCCACGGGAATGGTGCTGGACGAGGCCAGCTACATCGAGGCGCTGGACGAGGCCATGCGTATCCTGGACGTCCCCGCCTTCCGCGCGCGCCAGGAAGCGGCGCGGGCGGAGGGGCGCTACCTCGGCCTCGGCCTTTCCGTCTTCAACGAGCGCACGGGCTATGGCACCCCGGCCTTTGCCGCGCGCTCCA
Organism: Roseococcus thiosulfatophilus; assembly: GCF_017311575.1. Lineage (GTDB taxonomy): Bacteria > Pseudomonadota > Alphaproteobacteria > Acetobacterales > Acetobacteraceae > Roseococcus > Roseococcus thiosulfatophilus. The sequence continues at coordinate 27,687 of NZ_JAFFQY010000013.1, read as the reverse complement.
TGGACGTCGTGCCGGGCTATGAGGTGGTAGACATCGCCATGCTGCCCTCGGGCGAGGTGGAGGCGCGCATCGGCTCCTCCCCGCACGGCCAGGGGCTGCGGACCACCCTCTCCCAGATCATCGCGGACCGGCTGGGGCTCGATCCCGGCGCCATCCGCATCATCCATGGCGACACGGACCGCACGCCCTATGGCTGGGGCAGCTTCGCCAGCCGTTCGCTGGTGATCGGCGGCGGCGCCTGCCAGGTGGCGGCGGACCGGCTGGCCGACAAGCTGCGGCGCGGGGCCGCGCGGTTGCTGCAATGCGAGCCCTCCGAGGTGGCGCTGCGGGACGGACAGGCCGTGGCCGGCGCGGCCTCGATGCCCATCGCGGAACTGGCGCGCCTCGCCCACCAGCGCAGCGAACTCCTCTCCGACGCCATCGGCTTCAACCTGGCCGAGACCGGCCAATACGACCCGGGCGGCACCTTCTCCAACGCCTGCCACGCCGCCATCGTGGAGGTGGAGGCCGAGACGGGGCATGTGCGGGTGGAACGCTACCTCGTGGTGGAGGATGCCGGGCGCATCATCAACCCCATGATCGCCGACGGGCAGGTGCAGGGGGGCGTGGCCCAGGGCATCGCCAATGCGCTGTTCGAGGAGGTGATCTACGCCCCCGACGGCACGCCACTCACCGGCACGCTGGCCGACTACACGCCCCCCACCTGCGCGGAGATCCCCGAGATCGAAATCCACCATCTGGAGACCATCAGCGAGGCCACCATCACCGGCGCCAAGGGGCTGGGCGAGGGCGGGTCCATCGGCGCGCCGGCGGCCATCGTCAACGCCATCAGCGATGCGCTTTCGCCCTTCGGCGTGGATGTGGCGGAATTTCCGGCCACGCCGCCCCGCATCCGCGCGCTGATCCGCGGGCGGGCGCCGCGCGCATGACGGAGGTGCGCTTCACCGTGAACGGCACGGCGCAATGCGTGGAGGTGGAACCCCGCCTGACGCTGGCTGATATGCTGCGCGAGGAATGCGGCCTGACCGGCACGCATCTGGGCTGCGAGCACGGCGTCTGCGGCGCCTGCACCGTGCTGATGGACGGGCTGCCGGTGCGAAGCTGCCTCGTCTTCGGCGTGCAGGCGGAGGGCGCCGAAATCCGCACCGTGGAAGGGCTGGCCGCGGCGGATGGCACGCTGAACGTGCTGCAGCGGGCCTTCCAGGCGCAGCACGGGCTGCAATGCGGCTTCTGCACGCCGGGCTTCCTCATGCTCGCCACCTGGCTGCTGGAACAGAAGGAGGGCGTGGACGAGGCACGGCTGCGGGAGGTGCTGGCTTCCAACCTCTGCCGCTGCACGGGCTACCAGAACATCCTGGCCGCCGTGCGGGTGGCGGCGCAGGAGATACGGGTCTGGCGCGAAGGTTAGGCCGAGGGCGTATCCGGGTCCTCGACCTCCACGCGCCCCGTGGCCGCCTTCCACAGCTTGGGCCATTGGAAGCCCAGCGTCAGCACGATGGCCAGCAGCGGCTGGATCAGCCAGGACCACACGCTGGCATCGCGCGCATCCATCAGCCCGTAGAAATCCGCGGCCCAGATGCACAGCACGATGATGAGGGTGATGATGCCGAGCCCGATCGGCCCCAACGCCCGCCACGCCCCATAGACGTAAAGGCCGAAACCCAGCAGCGCGAAGGCCGTCACCAGCAGCTTGACGGGCAGCGCCACCTCGTTGGCCGCGGCCCAGAGGTGGAAGACCGACAGCCCGGACGGGTTGTACAGCACATAGACGTTCATCAGGATCAGCAGGAACCAGCCCCAGATGGGGATGTTCCGCAGAAATCGAGTCATGCGGTTTCTCCAGGCACGTCGGCCCCTGCATAGCAGAGGCCGACGCGCCCGGCATCACGCCGCATGCAGCGCCTTCCACACCACTTCCGGCGTGGCCGGCATGTCGATGGCGGAGACGCCGTCCTCGCGCAGCGCATCAATCAGCGCGTTGACCACGGCGGGCGGCGAACCCACCGCGCCCGCCTCGCCCGCGCCCTTCACGCCGAGCGGGTTGCTCTCGCAGGGCACCTCGATCAGATCCACCTCGATGTCCGGCAGATCCTCGGCGCGGGGCAGGCAGTAGTCCATGAAGCTGGCCGAGAGCAGCTGGCCGCTGTGGTTGTCATAGGCCGTGCGCTCCAGGAAGGCCTGGCCGATGCCCTGCGCCACACCGCCATGCACCTGCCCGCGCACGATCAGCGGGTTCAGCGCATGCCCCACATCATCCACCACGATGTAGCGCGCGACGGTGATGTGGCCGGTGTCCGGGTCCACCTCCACCTCGGCCACATGGCAGCCATTGGGGAAGGTGTGGGCGTCGATGTTCGCGGTCTCCAGCGTGTCGAGCAGGATGGTGTCCTCGCCCGCCGCCACACGCTGCCGTTGGCGCGCGGCGAGGTCCAGGATGTTCACGGAGCGGTCCGTGCCGGCCACGGCGAAGTCGCCCTTGGTGAACTCGATGTCCACCACCGCGGCTTCCAGCATCTCGGACGCCGCCTGCTTGCCCTTCTCGATCACGCTCGCGGTGGTGACGAGGATGGCCTGGCCCTCGGAATAAAGGCTGCGCGCGCCGCCCGTGCCGCCGCCCGAGGGCAGGCTGTCGGAATCGCCCTGCTTGATGCGGATCTTGTCCATGGGGATGCCCAGCTCATGGCTGGTCATCATGGTGTAGGCCGTCTCGTGCCCCTGGCCGGAGCTCTGCGTGCCCACATAGACATCCACCATGCCGTCCTCGGCGAAGACGACCTTGGCGTTCTCGGTGGGGCTGCCGCCCGTGGCCTCCAGGTAGTAGGCGAGGCCGATGCCGCGCTTCTGCCCGCGCTTCGCGGCCTCCGCGCGGCGGGCGGGGAAGCCGGCCCAGTCGATCTTTTCCAGCGCGGCGTCCATCACGCGCGCGAAGTCACCGCTGTCATAGCGCTGCTTCATGGCGGTGGTGTAGGGCATGGCGGACTGGCCCACCATGTTGCGCCGCCGCAGCTCCACCCGGTCCATGCCGAGGTCGCGCGCCGCCTGGTCAATGAGGCGCTCGACCAGGTAGTTGCTCTCCGGCCGCCCGGCGCCGCGATAGGCATCCACCGGCACGGTGTTGGTCAGCACGCCGATGACGTTCGCGTGGATGGCCTGGAAGTCATAGACGCTGGCCAGCACCTTGGTCCCCGCCCCGGTCGGGATGAAGGGCGCGAAGGTGGAGAGATAGGCGCCCATATTCGCGTAGTTCTTCGTGCGCAGGGCCAGGAACTTGCCGTCCTTGTCCACCGCCAGCTCACCCAGCGTGATGTTGTCGCGCCCATGCGTGTCGGACTGGAAGGCCTCCGACCGGTCGGCCGCCCATTTCACCGGCCGCCCCACCTGCTTCGCCGCGATCGCGCAGAGGGCATATTCGGCATAGAGGTAGAGCTTCATGCCGAAGCCGCCGCCCACATCGGGCGTCAGCACGCGGATGTTCTCAGGGTCGGTCTTGAGCACGGCGCTGGCCAGCAGGTTCTTCACCAGCCAGGACCCCTGGGTACCGGTGTGCAGCGTGTAGCGGCCGGTCGTGGCCTCGTATTCCGCGGCGCAAGCCCGCGCCTCCATGGAGGCCACGACCACGCGGTTGTTCACCACCGTCAGCCGCGTGACATGGGCGGCCTGGCCCATGATCTCCTCCACCATCTGCTTGTCGCCGGTCTCCCAGTCGAAGCAGATGTTGTTCGACGCCCCCTCCCAGATCTGCGGCTGGTCCGCGAGATGGGCGGTGGCGAGGTCGGTGGCGGAGGGCAGGATCTCGTAATCCACCATCACATGCTCGGCCGCGTCGCGGGCCTGCTGCGGCGTCTCGGCCACGATGAAGGCCACCGGGTCGCCCACATGGCGCACCCGGTCGGTGGCCAGCGGCAGGCGGGGGGTATTGGCGCGGTCGGTGCCGTCCTTGTTCTTAAGCGGGATGGCGCAGGGCACCTCGCCGATGCCGGCGGCGGCCAGGTCGGCTCCGGTGATGACGGCCAGCACGCCCGGCATGGCCTGGGCCGCCGAGACGTCCACGCCCTTGATCTCGGCATGGGCGTGCGGGCTGCGGAGCACATGGCCCGCCACCTCGCCTGGCAGGGAGATGTCGTCGGTATAGCGCCCCTGCCCCAGCAGCAGCCGGGGATCCTCCACGCGGCGGACGGACTGGCTCAGACCAAACTTGGGCATGGTGTCTCTCCCGATCTCTTCCCCTGCATCATCTGACGATGGCGGGGGAAAGGGGAAGGGGTCCGGTGCCGCAAGCCTGGATTCGGCCGCTCAGGCGGGCAGCCGGCACTCAATCAGGGGATGATGGAGCGCGCGGCCATGTCCCTTCCCCATGGCATGGTTGCCCGTGCGGCCCCGCAACCTTGGGTGCGCCTTTCCGGGATTCAACTTGACCGAATGGAAAGCTTCCATGCCAAGGGTACAGCCAGAGGTGCATTTATCATGCTGCGATGGCTTCCTGTCCTGATTTCCCTCCTTGCCGTGGCCCCGGCGGCCCAGGCGCAATTCGGCCCCGCCGGCCCACCCTCGGTGGGTTTCGTCGAAGCCCGGCGCACGCCCGTGACGGAGTTGTCGGAGTTCATCGGGCGCGTGGAGGCCATCGCGCGCGTGGACATCCGCGCCCGCGTCACCGGATTCCTGGAGGAGCGCCTTTTCCAGGAGGGCAGCGAGGTGGAGCAGGGCGCGCCTCTCTTCCGCATTGAGCGCGCACCCTTCGAGGCGCAGCTGGAGGAGGCCCGCGCCAGCCTGGCCTCGGCGGAGGCCACGCAGCTCAACGCCCGCGTGGCGCTGAACCGCGCACGGGAGCTGCGCTCCACCGGCGCCGGCACCCAGGCCGCGCTGGACAATGCCCAGGCGCAGGAACGCACCGCGGCCGCGGGCGTGCTGGGCGCCCAGGCGCAGGTGCGCGTGGCCGAGATCAACCTGGCCTACACCGAGATCCGCGCGCCCATCGCGGGCGCCATCGGCCGGGCGACCTTCACGCCGGGCAACGTCGTCACGCCGCAGAGCGAGGCGCTGGCCACCATCTACAGCCAGGACCCGATGCGGGTGGCCTTCACCATCCCCTCCCGCACCGCGACCGAGCTGCGCAACCGCTATGAGGGGCGGGGCGGCACCGCCGCCGTCGTGGTCCGCATCCGTTTCGCCAGCGGCACCACCTATGAGCAGGTGGGGCGGGTGGATTTCATTGACGCTGCGGTGAACCGCGACACGGATTCGCTGCTGGTGCGCGCCTCCATCCCCAACCCCGTCCGCCAGGGCGCGACCGCGGGCGAGCCCGGCGCGCGCGAGCTGCTGGACGGCCAGTTCGTGACCGTGCTGCTGGAAGGTGCGGAGCCGGTGAACGCCATCACCATCCCGCGCGCCGCCGTGGCGCAGGACCAGATGGGCTTCTTCGTCTTCGTGGTGGATGCCGAGGGCCGCGCGCAGCGCCGCAACCTGCGCCTGGGCCGCAGCACCGCCGAGACCGCGGTGGTGGAGGACGGGTTGCAGGAAGGCGACCGCGTCATCAGCGAGGGCGTGCAGCGCGTGCGCCCGGGCCAGCAGGTGAACGCGGCCCCGGCCGGCGCCCCGCCCCGGCCCGCCCTGGCGCCCGGCCAGGGCGGCTGACGCACCATGATCTCCAACCTGTTCATCCGGCGGCCGCGCTTCGCGATCGTCATCTCCATCGTCATCACCCTCGCGGGCCTGCTGTCCATGACGCAGATCCCCGTGGCGCAGTTCCCCGATATCGTGCCCCCCGTGGTGCAGGTGACGGCGCGCTACCCGGGTGCGTCCGCCGCGGTGGTGGAGGCCACGGTGGCGCAGCCCATCGAGGGCGCCGTCAACGGCTCGGACGGCATGCTCTACATGCGGTCCAACAGCGCCAATGACGGGACCTACACCCTCAGCGTCACCTTCGCGCTCGGCACCAACCCCGACATCAACACGGTGAACGTGAACAACCGCGTGCAGGGCATCCTGGCGCGGCTGCCGCAGGAGGTGCAGCGCAGCGGCGTCACTGTCCGCAAGCAATCCTCGGCGGTGCTGCAGTTCATCGGCGTGACCTCGACCAACGAGGCGCATGACACGCTGTTCCTGTCCAACTTCGCCACCATCAACATGCTGGACACGCTGCGCCGCCTGCCGGGCGTGGGCGATGTGCAGATGTTCGGCGCGCAGGACTATTCCATGCGCGTCTGGTTCGAGACGGACCGGCTGAACAACCTCAACGTCACGCCCACCGAGATCATCACCGCGATCCAGGCGCAGAACGTGCAGGCGGCGGCGGGGCGCATCGGCGCGCGGCCCATCGGCGACGACCAGCAATTCCAGTTCAACATCCAGACCTCCGGCCGCCTGACCACGCCCGAGCAGTTCGGCGAGATCATCATCCGCGCCAACCCCGACGGCTCCACGCTCCGTGTGCGCGACGTGGCCAATGTGGCGCTGGGCGCGGCCAACATGGATGTGGAGGCGCGGCTGAACGGCCGGCCCACCATCACCATGGGCGTCTACCTCTCGCCCGGCGCGAATGCGGTGGCGGTAGCTTCGGCTGTGCGCGCGGAGTTGGAACGGCTGCAGCAACGCTTCCCCGAGGGCATGGAGACGGTGGTGGTCTATGACACCTCCTCCTTCGTGCTGGAGACGATGCGCGAGGTCATCATCACCCTGCTGGAAGCCTTCGTGCTGGTGGTGGTGGTGGTCTATCTCTTCCTGGGCTCCTTCCGCGCCACGGTCATTCCCATCATCGCCGTGCCGGTCAGCCTCATCGGCACCTTCGCGGTGATGCTGGCCATCGGCTTCTCGGCCAACACCATCTCGCTGCTGGCCATGGTGCTGGCCATCGGCATCGTGGTGGATGACGCGATCGTGGTGGTCGAAAATGTCGAGCGCGTGATGGAGGAGAACCCCGAATTCACGCCCGCCGAGGCCACGCGCGTGGCCATGGGCGAGATCACGGGGCCCATCATCGCCATCACGCTGGTGCTGCTGTCGGTCTTCGTGCCCATCGGCCTCATCGGCGGCGTGGCCGGCGTGCTGTTCCAGCAATTCGCCGTGACCATCAGCGTGGCCATGGTGATCTCGGCCATCAACGCGCTGACGCTCTCGCCCGCGCTCTGCGCCATCATGCTGCGGCACACGGGGCCCAGGCGCGGGCCCATCAAGTATGTGCTGCGCGCCATCGACAAGCTGCGCGACGGCTATGCGGCCATCGTGAAGCGCCTGGTGCGGGTGGCGGTGCTGTCGCTGCTGATCACGGCCGCCATCGGCTGGGGCATCTTCGAGGTCGGCAAGCGCACCCCCTCGGGCTTCCTGCCGAGCGAGGACCAGGGCGCCTTCTTCATCCAGCTCCAGCTGCCCCAGGGCTCCTCCGTCGCCCGCACGCGCGAGGTGGTGGAGCAGGTGGAGGAGATCCTCGCCCGCAACCCCGCCATCCAGGACCGCCTGGCCATCGTGGGCTTCTCGCTCATTGACGGTGGCGCGCAGTCCAACGCCGCCTTCCTGGTGGCGCGGATGCGGCCCTTCGAGGACCGCCGCGCCGCGCAGGACAGCGTCTTCGCCGGCATCGGCCGCGTCTTCGGCGAGGCGCAGGCCATACGCGCGGCCGATGTGTTCGCCTTCAACATCCCGCCCATCATCGGGCTCGGCACCGGTGGCGGCTTCGAATACCAGTTGCAGGATTTCGAGGGGCGAGATCCCGCCGAATTGGCCGGCGCCATGCTGGGCATGATGGTGGCGGCGAACCAGGATCCGCGGCTGGTGGGCGTCTTCTCCACCTTCTCGCCCACCACGCCCTCGCTCTTCCTCGACGTGGACCGTGACCGCGCGCAGGCGCTGGGCGTGCGCATCTCGGACGTGTTCACCACACTCCAGGCCTCGCTCGGCGGGTTCTACGTGAATGACTTCAACCTGTTCGGCCGCACCTGGCAGGTGAACATCCAGGCCGTGGCCGAGGACCGGGACGACATCCCCGACATCTGGCGCCTGCAGGTCCGCAACAGCCGGGGCGAGATGGTGCCACTGCGCGCCTTCGCCGATGTGCGCGTGGTGCTGGGGCCGCAGACCATCCAGCGCTACAACAACCTGCGCTCCGTTACGCTCAACGGCCAGGGGCGGCCGGGCGTGTCCTCCGGTGACGCGCTGCTGGCCATGGAGCAGATCTCGGCCCGCGTGCTGCCCTCGGGCTATGGCTTCGAATGGACCGGCACCGCCTTCCAGGAGAAGCGCGCGGCGGGGCAGACGGGGGTGCTGATCGCGCTGGCGCTGCTGTTTGCCTACCTGTTCCTCGTGGCGCTGTATGAGAGCTGGACCATCCCGGTGCCGGTGCTGCTCTCGGTGGCGGTGGGCGGGCTTGGCTCCTTCGCCGCGCTGTTCATCGCGCAGCTGCCGCTCACGGTCTACGCGCAGATCGGGCTTGTGGTGCTGATCGCGCTGGCGGCGAAGAACGGCATCCTCATCGTCGAATTCGCCAAGGAGCAGCGCGAACGCGGCCTGCCCATCCGCGAGGCCGCGGTGATCGGCGCGCGCATGCGCTTCCGCGCCGTGATGATGACGAGCTTCGCCTTCATCCTGGGCCTGGTGCCGCTGGTCACGGCCAGCGGGGCCGCGGCCCTGTCCCGCCAGGCGGTCGGCCTGCCGGTCTTCGGGGGCATGCTCGCGGCGTCGCTCTTCGGCATCTTCATGATCCCGATGCTCTATGTGGTGTTCCAGACCCTGCGCGAGCGGGTGAAGGCGCGCTTCACGGGCGGGGCCAAGGCGGCGGCGCATTGATCCGCGCGGCGGCCCTGCTGGCGGCACTTCTGGCGGCGGCACCCGCTTCCGCCAGCGAACCGCCGCAGCGACGCCGCGCGGCCGAGATCATTCAGGTGGTACGGGCCGCGACCGATGCGCTGGGCATGCGGCCCATCACCCTGGTCGAGCATGTGGAACCCGGCCTCTACCGCGTGCGCGGCGGCGATTGCTCCGTGCTGGTGCGGATCGTGACCGCGCCGAACCGTCCCCCCCGCCCCTCGGCACTGCCGCTGCCCGCCTTCGAGGCGGTGGCTGGCACCCCGGAGTGCGGGTAGCGCGGCATCAGCGCCGCCGCCACTCCCAGTAGAGGGGCCGGCGGCCGGCCTCCAGCGCCTTGGCTTCATAGCGCGTCGGCGGCCAGCCCTCGGGCCGCGCCTCGTGGAAGGCGTGGGGCGCGAAGAGGGATTGTTCCGCGAAGACCTCCCGCACCCAGTCCTGATAGGTCGGGTCATCGCTCGCCACGCGCCAGATGCCGCCGGGCTTCAGCGCGCGGGCGACGATGGGCAGCATCTCCGGATGGACGAAGCGGCGCTTGGCGTGGCGCGACTTGGGCCAGGGGTCCGGGAACATCAGGAAGAGACGGTCGAGGCTCGCCTCCGGCAGGGAGAGCAGCAACTCGCGCGCATCGGCCGGCCAGAGGCGCAGCAGGGGCGGCGGCGGCGCGATGGGTTCCTGTCCCTCGGGGATGATCTCGGTCAGCAGGGAGCACAGGCCCTGCTCATAGACCTCGCTCGCGATGATGGCGGTGCGGGGGTTGGCGCGCATCTGCGCCAGCGTGTGCTCGCCCCCGCCGAAGCCGACTTCGAGCCAGAGCGCCTCGGCGCCGCGCGCGAAGCCCAGATCGGTGAAGAGCAGGCGCGGCAGGGCCTGTTCCAGCAACCGTTCCTGCCGCGGCCGCAGCTTCTTGCCGCGCCGGCGGCCATAGAGGCGGTGGGGAATGCCCTCAGGCCAATCATCTTCGGTGGTCATCGCCACGCCTCACAAGAAAATCCCCGCGCGGAGACCACGCGGGGAGAACATACGCAACATTCCGGCTGGCCCCCTGCGGGCAGCGCCGTGGCTTCGCCACGGCAACGCGGTGCCGCCGCGCAGGATGGGAACCAAACCGGGGCCCCCGCAACGGCGCGAAGCGACGTTGTGGGGAGAAGCAAGGCCCCCACGAAAGCGCCAAAGGCGATTTCGTGGGGAGTGCGTCAGCGCCCGAAGGCCGACTTCAGCGCGGGAACGAGGTCCGTGCGCTCCCAGGTGAAGGTCCCCTTCTCCTCATCCGGCGTGCGGCCGAAATGGCCATAGGCGCTGGTGGGGACGTAGATCGGGCGGTTCAGGTGCAGGTGCTCGCGGATGCCGCGGGGCGAGAGGTTCACCAGATCCTGAACCACCTTGGCCAGCTTCTCCTCGTCCACATCCTTGCCCGTGCCGTGCAGGTCGAAATAGACCGAGAGCGGCTTGGCCACGCCGATGGCGTAGCTGACCTGGATGGTGCACTTCTCGGCGAGGCCCGCGGCCACGACGTTCTTCGCCACATAGCGTGCGGCATAGGCGGCCGAGCGGTCCACCTTCGTCGGGTCCTTGCCCGAGAAGGCGCCGCCGCCATGGGGCGCGGCACCGCCATAGGTGTCCACGATGATCTTGCGGCCCGTCAGGCCGCAATCGCCGTCCGGCCCGCCGATGACGAAGGTGCCGGTCGGGTTCACGTAGAGCTCGGCGTCCGGGCACATCCAGCCCTTGGGCAGCGAGGATTCGATGATGGGCTTCACCATCGCCTTGATCTGCGCCTGCTCCATGCCCTCGGCATGCTGGGTGGACAGCACGATGGAGGTGGCGCCGACAGGCTTGCCGTCCACATAGCGCAGCGTGACCTGGGACTTCGCGTCCGGCAGCAGGCCCTTCACGGCCACGTCGCCATTGCGGCGCATCTCGCTGATGCGGCGCAGGATCAGGTGCGCGTAGTAGAGCGGCGCGGGCATGAGCTCGGGCGTCTCGGTGCAGGCATAGCCGAACATGATGCCCTGGTCGCCGGCGCCCTCATCCTTGTTGCCGGCGGCGTCCACGCCCTGCGCGATGTGCGCGGACTGCGCGTGCAGGTGGCATTCCACATGGGCGTTCTGCCAGTGGAAGCCGTCCTGCTCATAGCCGATGTCGTGCACCGCCATGCGCGCCTTGTGGATCAGCAGCTCGGGCGTGATCGAGGAGGGCCCGCGGGTCTCGCCCGCGATGACGATGCGGTTGGTGGTGACCAGGGTCTCGCACGCCACGCGCGCATAGGGGTCCTGTTCCAGGAAGGTGTCCAGCACGGTGTCGCTGATGCGATCCGCGACCTTGTCCGGGTGGCCTTCGGAGACGCTCTCCGAGGTGAAAAGGTACTCGCCCTTGTCGCGCATGGCTTGGTTCGGCCTCTTGTCGCTGAGGATGTGATTCTCGGGTTGAGATCAGCCTCGGGCGACCGGACACCCCGGTCAGGCTGGCCCGCGTCGCGCGGGCGCGCGGTCTGTGGCAGGGAGGCGGGGCGCGGTCAAGCGGCGGCGGGGTCGAAACCATCCGTTGGGATGGGCGGCGCGCGGCCCGCGAGGCGCGCGGCCAGCACCGCCGCGCTCCCCATGGCCAGCGTCCAGCCCAGCCCCCCATGGCCCGTGTTCAGGTAGAGGTTGGGCGCCGCCGGGCTGCGGCCGATCAGCGGCAGGCCGGTGGGGGTATAGGGGCGCATGCCCGTCCAGGGGCGGAGCGGCCCGTCCCAGTTTCCCGCATCCGGGAAGGCCTCGCGCGCCTGGCGGATCAGGGTGGAGAGGCGGTTCTCGTGCAGGCGGGGGTCCACGCCCACCAGGTCCGCCATGCCGGCCACGCGTAGGTCGCCGCCCAGCCGCGCATAGACCACCTTGGACGCGCTGTCGGTCACGCTGACATGCGGCGCGGCGTCATACCGCGCCACGGGCAGGGTGAGGGAATAGCCCTTCAGCGGGTAGATCGGCACCTTCTGGCCCAGAGGGCGCAGCAATTCGCGGGCGCCCAGGCCCAGGCAGACCACCACCGCATCGGCCTCGATCACGCCCGCATCGGTACGCACGCCGCGGATGCGGCCCTCGGCGCGGATGATCTGCCGCGCCCGCAGCCCCAGCCGGATGGCGACCTTGTGGTTCGAGCGCGCGAGCCAGGCGGCCAGCCCCTCGCAGAACAGGGCGCAATCGCCCGCATCCTCGCCGGGCGTGTGGATGCCGCCCACGATCCGGTGCGCGATGCGCGCCAGCGAGGGTTCCAGCGCCACGCAGGCGTCGCGGTCCAGCGCCACCTGCACCGAGCCGAGCTTCGCCTGCAGCTCCATCTGGCGCTTCGCCCCCTCCATGGCGGCGGCGTCGGGCTGCAGCACCAGCTTGCCGGCATGGGCGAAGCCGAACTCGGCCACGCCGCGCGCCGCGACCTCCTGCGTCAAATCGCGCGAGAGATAAGCGAGGCGCAGCAGCCGCGCCGTGGTCTCGGCCGCCGTGGTGGCGTTGCAGGCGCGCAGGAATTGCCAGATCCAGCCCCATTGGTGCGGGTCCAGCTCCGGGCGGAAGCGCAGGGGCCCGTCGGGGTCCATCAGCCAGCCCGGCACCTTCCACGGCACGCCCGGCCCGGCGAAGGGCGCGACGTAGGAGTAGGAAAGCTGCCCGCCATTGGCCGCACTCGCGCCGCGCGCCACGGCCGGCTCGGCGTCCAGCAGCGTGACCTCATGGCCCTCGCGCGCCAGGGTGTAGGCGGTGGTGAGGCCGATCACCCCCGCGCCCAGGACCAGGACATGCATGGGGTGGCGCGCGTCAGCCGTGGATGAAGACGGGGCAGGGCGCGGCGCGCAGCAGCCGCGCCGTGGCGCTGCCGAAGACGAGGCGGGACAGACCGCCTTCCCCATCCGCGCCCAGCACCAGCAGGCGCGCGGGCAGGCGGCGGGCCTCGGCCAGCAGGGTGTCGTGCTCGTCGCCCGTCTCGGCCTTGGCGGAGACCTTGCAGCCATGGTGGCTGAGATAGGCCTTCATCCCCGCGAGGCCGGCACCACCGGGGCTGAAATCCAGCAGCCGCACATCGCCGTCGCGGCCCAGGCCCAGCAGGGCGAAGAGCTGCACCGCGCGCATCCCGGCGAGTGAGCCGTGATAGCCGATCAGCGCCGGGCCTTCGGCCGTGGCCGGCGCGCCGGGCGGCACCACCAGCAGCGGGCGCACCCCATCGCGGATCAGCGCCTCGACGGTGGGGGAGAGCCCCTCCTCGCAGGCCTCGCGCCCCAGGGTGCAGTCGCGGCCGATGATGATCAGGTCATGCTGGGCACCCTCGGCCAGGATGGCGGGCTCGGGCGCCTCCTCGCGCAGATGCACCTCGAAGGGCAGGTCCCCGGCGGCGGCGCGGGCGGCGGCGACGACCTCCCTCGCCTCCTCCCGCAGGGCCTCGGCCAGGCGCTTGTTGCGCTGCGCCGCGAAGGCCCCGCCGCCCACGGGAACCGGTTCGTGAACATCGCTCGTGTGCGGGCGGTCCATGACGAAGACGCCGGTGATGGTGGCGCCGGTCCGCCGGGCAAGGGCGAAGGCCAGGTCGCGCGCGGCGGCGGCGCCCGGGGTGTCGTCGAGGACGAGCAGGATGGAGGCGATCATGCCGCGCAAATTGCGCCTGCCATGCGCGGCACGCAATACAGGCTTGGTTTGACTTTCATGAATGCCGCCGTCAGCTTGGCGGCATGGCTCACCTCGGCACATTCAGTGGCCCTTGCGCGCGTCACGGCTCCGGCCGTCTGAAGCGCCCGGCGCTGCTCGGCCTGCTGCCGGTGCTGCTGATGCCTGATCCACAGGGCGGCAAACGCGGCTGAACCCGCGACCCATTCCCGAACCGCCACCACTGGATCCCGAGGGGGCGCCTCTGCGCGCCCGATACATCATGTCCGCCACCACCCTGAATGCGGCGCCGCGCGCGCCGCGCAACCCCTTCGCCCTGTTCGTGGGCGCGGCCACCTGCGCCTTCGCGGGCGTCTGGATGAGCACCCCGCTCGCCGCCATCCTGCTGACCGAGGCCGGCGTCTCGCCCGCGCTGGTGGGCCTTTACGCCGCCATGGTGTGGGGCTCGGCCCTGGCCACGGCACCGGCCACGCCCTGGATCGCGGGGCTGGTGGGCGGCGCCTTCGCGCTGCACCGCATCGCGGGCGGCCTGGCCATCCTTGGCCTGATCGGCCTCGGCTTCAATCCGCCGCTCTGGCTGTGGTTCGTGTTCGGCGCGATGCTGGGCGTGGGCTCCTGCCTGACCTGGACGACGGCCGATGCCATCGCGGCGGCACTCGCGCCCGAGGGGCAGGAGGGGCGTTCCCTCGGCCTCTACCAGACCTTCGTCTCCGCCGCGATCGGCGGCGGGCCGGCGGTGCTGCTGGTGACGGGCGTCACCTCCTGGGCCTTCTTCGTCTCGGCCGGCATCCTGGCCCTGGGCCTCGCGCTGGGCGCGGCCCTGCGCGACCCGCCGGGCACCATGCCGCGCCGCATGCGCCTGACCTTCGACCGGCTGCGGCCGGTGCTGTGGGTGCTGGCGGCGCCGGCGGGTGCCGCGGCACTGTGCGGCGCGCTGGAAGCGGCGGCGGGTGCGGTGTTCCCGGTGCAGGGCCTGGCGCTGGGCCTGACGGCGGGTGCGGCGGCGGCCATCGTCATCGCGTCCGGGTTCGGCAATGTGCTGGCGCAATATCCGGTGGGCTGGGTGTCGGACCGGCTGGGGCCGCACCGCGCGCTGCTGGGCTGCGGCATCGCCGTCGCCGCCGCATCCCTGCTGTGGCCGCTGCTGGCGCCTGGCTGGGGCATCTGGCCGGTGCTGGCCATCTGGGGCGGTGCCGCGGGCGCCATCTACACGCTGGGCATGGTGCGCGCGGTGCAGCGCTTCGCCGGCCCCACTCGGGCGCTGGGCATGGCCGGGCTGAACACGGCCTATCTGGCGGGCGGCGCGCTGGGTGCACCGGCCGCGGGCCTGGCGCTGGAAACCCTGCCCGGCTGGGGCCTGCCGGTCGCACTCGCCGTGCTGGCGCTGGCGGGCAGCGTGGCCCTGGCCCGGGCCGCGCTGCGCCACGGACACTGAGACGCCCATGCTGAAGCAGTTCGCCGCCTGCTACCGCCCGCACAAGCGGCTGCTGCTTCTGGATTTCGGCTGCGCTTCGCTGTCGGGGATGCTGGAGCTCGGCTTCCCGATGGCGGTGCGCGCCGTCATCGACCACCTGCTGCCGCAGCAGGACATGCAGCTCATCGTGCTGGCCGTGCTCGGCCTGCTCGCGGTCTACATGGTCAATGCGGCGCTGATGGCCATCGTCACCTATTACGGCCATGTGCTGGGCATCGCGATCGAGACGCGGCTGCGCGCGCGCGCCTTCGACCACCTGATGAAGCTCTCCTTCCGCTTCTACGACAATCAGAAGACCGGGCATCTGGTCGGCCGCGTCACCAAGAACCTGGAGGACATCGGCGAGGTCGCGCATCACGGCCCCGAGGACGTGCTGATCGCGGTGCTGACCTTCGCCGGCGCGTTTGCCCTGATGCTGCTGGTCAGCCCGACGCTGGCGCTCATCACCGCGCTGGTGGTGCCCGGCATCGCCTGGGTCGTCGCGCATTACGGCGGGCGGATGACGCTGAACTGGCAGGCGCAGTTCGGCCGAGTGAGCGCCTTCAACGCGCGCATCGAGGAAGCGGTGGGCGGCATCCGCGTGGTGAAGGCCTTCGGGCGCGAGGCGCATGAGCGCGCGCTGTTCGACGCCGACAACGCCAAATACCGCGACACCAAGCTCGACGCCTATCGCATCATGGCCGTCAGCCAGACGCTGAACTACCTCGGCATGCGGCTGGTGCAGGTGATCGTGATGCTGGCCGGTGCCGTGCTGATCGTGCGCGGCGAACTCACCATTGGCGACTTCGTGGCCTTCCTGCTGCTGGTGGGCGTGTTCTACCGCCCGCTCGACAAGATCAACGCCGTCATCGAGACCTATCCCAAGGGCATCGCGGGCTTCCGCAGCTTCCTCGATTTGATGGCGACGGAGCCGGACATCACCGACCGCCCCGGTGCGCGGGCCGTGGGCAAGCTGCGCGGCGAGGTGCGGTTCGAGGGCGTGCATTTCGGCTATACGCCCGACCGGCCCCTGCTGCGCGGCCTCGACCTGCACATTCCGGCCGGGCGCACGGTGGCGCTGGTGGGGCCGTCGGGCGCGGGCAAGACCACCATCTGCTCCCTGCTGCCGCGCTTCTACGAGGTGACGGGCGGGCGCATCACCATTGACGGCACCGACATCCGCGACATGACGCAGGAGAGCCTGCGCGGGAACATCGGCATCGTGCAGCAGGATGTGTTCCTCTTCGCCGGCACGCTGCGCGAGAACATCGCCTATGGCCGCCTCGGCGCCACCGAGGCCGAGATCCGCGACGCCGCCCGCCGCGCCCGGCTGGACGACGTCATCGCCGACTTGCCCCAGGGCCTGGACACCGTGGTGGGCGAGCGCGGCGTGAAGCTCTCGGGCGGGCAGAAGCAGCGCCTGGCCATCGCGCGCATCTTCCTGAAGAACCCGCCCATCCTGATCCTGGACGAGGCGACCTCGGCGCTCGACACCGTGACCGAGGCCGCCATTCAGGGCGCGCTGGCCGAACTGGCGGCGGGGCGGACCACGCTGGTCATCGCGCATCGCCTCGGCACGATCCGCAACGCGGACCGGATCATCGTCGTGACCGAGCAGGGCATCGTCGAGGAAGGCACCCATGCGGAGCTTGTTGCGGCCGGCGGCGTGTATCAGCGGCTGCACGCCCAGGCGGGGTGAGGGCTACTCCGCGAGAAACTCCCGCAGCACCCGCACCACCTCGGCCGGCGCCTCCTCCATCGGCACATGGCCCACGCCCTCCAGCACCACGCGCCGCGCATTGGGCAGCGCGCGCAGGTAATCCTCCGCGTTCGTCACGGGCACCATCCGGTCAACCACGCCCCAGAGCAGCAGCGTCGGCGCCTGGATGCGCGCCAGCAGCGGCTCGGGCGGGACCAGGATATGCTGGCCCATGCGGTCCAAAATGGCCTGCCGCACGCCCGGCGCGATCATCATGGCGTGGTAGCGCTCAACCAGCGCATCGGTCATGGCATTGGGGTCGGCATAGGCGGGCGCCATGCCGCCGCGCACCGCGAAGCGCGGCAGGGTGTAGGGCAGCGCCCGCATCAGCAGCGGCACGCGCGGGCTGCGGTTGTAGTCTATGCCAGGCGAGGCGAAGCCATCGGGCGCCATCAGCACCAGGCGCTCCACGCGGTCGGGCTGCGCGGCCGCGAAGCTCCAGGCGATGCGCCCGCCCATCGAACTGCCCACCAGGTGCACGCGGGCCAGCCCCAGCCGGTCCAGGAGTGCCGCGATCACGACATGGGCGCGGGCGTCGGTGTAGTCGCCGGTGGGATGCGCCCCGGTCAAGCCGAAGCCCGGCAGGTCCATCCGCAGCACGCGGAAGCGGTCCTCAAGGCCCGCCGCCACATCGTCCCAGGTGTGCAGCGAGGAGCCGAAGCCGTGCAGCAGCAGGATGGCCGGCGCCTCGCGGGGCCCGGTGTCGCGCAGGTGCAGGCGCAGCCCCGCCACCTCGACGAAGCTGGAGGGCGGGGGCGCCCAGCGCGCCTCATGCGCCTCGCGCCGCGCATCGGGCGTCCAGAGCCAGGCCGCCAGGCTCAGCAGGAGCACCAGCAGGATGAGAAGGAACCAGCTCATGACGCGCAGCAACATGGCGCAGAGACTGGCCCTTTCGCCGCGGAAGTCCAGCACCTCACCGCCCGGCGTAGAGCCGCAGCAGCCAGCGCGGCGGCACGCCCAGGAACCAGAGCGACAGCACCAGCAGGTTCCGCGCCGACCGCCGCCGCCAGCCGTCGCGCCGCCAGCGCTCGGCCGAGGTGATGGCGGGCACGGGCATGGCGGCGATTCGCGCCCGGCCCAGGCGGCGCACCAGGTCCACATCCTCCATCAGCGGCAGGGGGCGGAACCCGCCCAGCAGCGCGTAGAGATCGCGATGGATCAGCAGCCCCTGGTCGCCATAGGGCAGGGCCAGCGCGCGCGACCGCCAGGCGACCGCGCGTTCCAACCGGCGCGCCTCGGGCGCCGGGTCGTCCAGCGCGAAGGCGAAGTGGTGGGCGCGGGCGCGATCGGCCATGGCGGCGCGCAGCGCGGCCTCCCAGCCCGCGCCCAGCCTGGTGTCGGCATGGAGGAACAGCAGCCAATCGCCCCGCGCCGCCGCCGCGCCTGCCGCCATCTGCGGCCCCCTCCCGCGCGGAGCGGGGACAAGCCGCGCGGGCGGGGCGGCCTCGGGCGGAGTGGCGCTGCCGCCATCGGCCAGGATCACCTCGCCCACCCCGGCGGCACGAAGCTGCGCCAGCAGGGGCGGCAGCCGCGCCCCGGGGTTCAGCACCGGCACCACGACCGAAACAGACGTGAACTTCATCCCTTTTCCTTGACCCAGCCCGCCCCGGCGGACAGCTTCACGCCATGCGAAACGGAGGCGCCACCATGCCCGACAATGGCCATCCGCCGATATGGCAGAAGGGGCGCGGCACCGCCTCCAACCCCGCCGTGCGCTTCGAGAGCACGGCGCGCGAGGCCTTCGACGATGGCTGGGGCAGCCTCACCGAGGACATGCCGCCGCTGCGCACCACCCTGACGCGCGAGGCCGCCAAATCCGCGCTGAACTACAATGACAGCCCGGACCTGAGCTTCGACCGCTCGCTCAACCCCTATCGCGGCTGCGAGCATGGCTGCGTCTATTGCTTCGCCCGGCCCTCGCACGCCTATGTGGGCCTCTCGCCGGGTCTGGATTTCGAGACGCAGCTCTTCTTCAAGCCGGACATGCCGGAGCTGCTGGCGCGCGAACTGGCCAAGCCCGGCTATGTGCCGCGCGTCGTGACGCTGGGCGCCAACACCGATCCCTACCAGCCCATTGAGCGCACCACCCAGGTGACCCGTCGCACGCTGGAGGTGTTGGAACGCTTCCGCCACCCGGTCAGCATCGTGACCAAGGGCGCGGGGGTGCTGCGGGACCTGGATATTCTCTCGCGCATGGCCAAGCTCGATCTCGTGCGGGTGTGCGTCTCCGTCACCACGCTGGACGCGAAGCTGGCCCGCGCCATGGAACCGCGCGCCGCCAGCCCCGCGCGCCGCATCGAGGCCATCCGCCAGCTCCACGCGGCGGGCGTGCCCGTCGCCGTGCTGGCCGCGCCCATGATCCCGGGCATCAATGATTCCGAGCTGGAGCGCATCCTGGAGGCGAGTGCCGGGGCCGGCGCCGCGCTGGCCGGCTATGTTCTGCTGCGCCTGCCGCATGAGCTGCGCCAGCTCTTCGAGGAATGGCTGCACCAGCACTACCCCGACCGCGCCGCCCGCGTGCTGGCCCTGGTGCGACAGACGCGCGGCGGCAAGCTTTATGACGCGGATTTCGAGCGCCGCCAGACGGGCGAGGGCGCCTATGCCGAGATGCTCGCCCAGCGCTTCGCCACGGCCGCGCGGCGCCTCGGCCTCGAACGCCGCGCGGAGACGATGCACCACCTGGCCACCCATCATTTCAACGGGCGCGTGGATGACGCGCAGCTTCGCCTGCTTTGACCGCCCCGCCCCCGGCACGGCAGGATGGGCCCGCGATTCGCGCGGGGGGCCTGGTGCCGGACGACAAGCTGGAGGCAGAAGCGGGCGGGCTCGTCGCCGGGGTCGACGAGGCGGGGCGCGGGCCACTGGCCGGCCCCGTGCTGGCCGGCGCCGTCATGTTCCTTGCCCCCTGCCCCGAGCCGCTGGCCGCGCTGCTCGATGACAGCAAACGCCTGAGCCCGGCGGCGCGCGAGGCCGCCGCCACCGCGATCCGCGCCGCTGCCCGCGACGGGCTGCTGGTCTTCGCCCTGGGAGCGGCCTCGGCGCGCGAGATCGCCACGCACAACATCCTGGCCGCCACGCATATTGCGATGTGCCGCGCGGTGATGCGCCTCACCATCCGGCCCGATGTGGTGCTGGTGGACGGAAATCGCGCGCCGGACCTGCCCTGCCCCGTGCGCTGCGTGGTGGGGGGCGATGGGCTGTCGCTGTCGATCGCGGCCGCCTCCATCCTGGCCAAGACGGTGCGCGACGCGGGCATGGCGAAGCTGGCCCGCGCCTGGCCGCAATATGGCTTCGTCCGGCACCAGGGCTACGGCACCGCGCTGCACCGCGACGCCATCGCCCGGCACGGCCCCTGCCCGCACCATCGCCGCGGTTTCGCGCCCGTGGAGGCGGCGCTGGCGCTTCAGCGCGGTTGACGGCACGACTCTGGCCCCGGCATGGTCCCTGACCGATTCGCGAAGGGGATGACGTGGGGGCCGGGCTCGATCTGCCGCTGGACAAGGTGCTGGTGGGCGACTGCATCGAGACGCTGCGCGCCCTGCCGCCGGCCAGCGTCCATGCCATCTTCGCCGACCCGCCCTACAACCTCCAGCTTCGGGGCGAGCTGCTGCGCCCCAACCACAGCCGCGTGGACGCGGTGGATGACGACTGGGACCGCTTCGCCGATTTCGCGACCTATGACGCCTTCACCCGCGAATGGCTGACCGAATGCCGCCGCGTGCTGCGTAAGGACGGCACGCTGTGGCTCATCGGCAGCTACCACAACATCTTCCGCCTGGGGGTGGCCTTGCAGGATCTGGGCTTCTGGATCCTGAACGACGTCATCTGGCGCAAATCCAACCCCATGCCCAATTTCCGCGGCCGGCGCTTCACCAACGCGCATGAGACGCTGATCTGGGCCGCGCACAGCCAGGATGCGAAGTACCGCTTCAACTACGCGGCCATGAAGTCGCTGAACGATGATCTGCAGATGCGCAGCGACTGGTTCATCCCGCTCTGCACCGGCGCCGAGCGGCTGCGCGACGAGGCCGGGCGCAAGCTGCACCCCACCCAGAAGCCCGAGGCGCTGCTGCACCGGGTGCTGCTCTCCTGCACCAGGCCCGGCGATGTGGTGCTGGACCCCTTCCTGGGCAGCGGCACCACGGGGGCGGTGGCGCGGCGGCTGGGGCGGCGCTTCATCGGCATCGAGCGCGACCCGGGCTACGCGGCCGCCGCCGAGCGGCGCATCCTCTCCATCACCCCGCATGACGAGGCCGCGCTGGTGGGCACGCCATCCAAACGCGAGCAGAAGCGCATCCCCTTCGGCGTGCTGGTGGAACGCGGCCTGATCGCGCCCGGCGACGCGCTGACCGACCGCCACCGCCGCTGGACCGCGACCGTCCAGGCCGATGCCAGCCTGGCCTGCGGCACGGCGCGGGGTTCCATCCATGCGGTGGGGGCGGCGGTGCAGGAGGCGCCCTCCTGCAATGGCTGGACCTTCTGGCACCTGGTGCAGCGCGACGGGTCGCTGCGCCTGCTGGACCTGTTCCGGCAGGAGCTGGGCGGCGAGGGCTGAAACTCAATTTGAAGTTTTGTCAACCCATTACCCGGCCTATTCGTCCGAAATTGTCATGTGGATAACTCCCCTGGCCGCCTTGAAGGTGCGTTGCGCCAAGGTTAACCCGCGTCCGCATTTTTCACCTTGAAGGTTTCCTGCCATGGCGGAACATCGGGCGGCCCGGCGCGGCAACGCCTTTCTCATCCTGCTGCGCTTCACCCTGCTGCTGCTCCTGGCCGCATTCCTCGCCGTGATGGCCCGCACCGTCTGGAATCTCGTCACCGGCTGAGCTTTCGGCAAAAGGCACGCGCCGTGGCAGGATGGGGCGCATGACCTTGCGGCGCCTCGCCTTCCTCGCCCTGTGCGGGCTGATCGCCCTCTCGGCCCTGCTGCTGGCGGGGCGCGCGGTGGGGGGCGATGGGCTTTCCGCGCTCGACATCGCCTGGCTGCTGGCGCTGGCGGGCCTGACACCCTGGGCCGCGCTCTCCTGCGGGAATGGGCTGGTGGGGCTGGCCATCCTGCTCTTCACGCCGCGGCCGGCCGCGCATGTGGTGCCGGCCCTGCGGGCCCCCGAAGGGCCGCCGCGCACGCGCACCGTCATCGGCGTGTGCATCCGCAACGAGGACATGGCAGGGGTCATTCCGCCGCTGGAAGCCCTGCTGGACGGGCTGCCCGCCCCACACTTCGCGCTGTGGTTCCTCTCGGACAGCACCGAGGGCGCGCCTGCCGAGGCCGAGGCCGCCGCCATCGCCGCCCTGCGCGCCCGCCGCCCGGCGGATGCCGCGCGCATCCACCTGCGCCGCCGCACGGTGAACACCGGCTTCAAGGCCGGGAATGTCATGGAATTCCTGGAGGCGGAGGGACGCGATTACGACCACCTGCTCTGCCTCGACGCCGATTCGCAGATGTCGCCCGAAGCGGTGCGGACCCTGGTCGCCACCATGGAGTCCGCGCCGCGCATCGCCATTCTCCAGCAGTTGATCGTGGGGCGGCCCGTCACGGCGGCTTTCCCGCGCCTGTTCCAATTCGGCATGCGCGCGGGGATGCGCGCCTGGTCCACCGGCCAGGGCTGGTGGCAGGCCGAGAAGGGCCCCTATTGGGGGCATAATGCGCTGATCCGCATCATGCCCTTCCGCGAACATGGGCGGCTCGAATCCCTCCCCGATGGCCGCGCCATTCTCAGCCACGACCAGGTGGAGGCGGTGCGCCTGCACGAGGCCGGCTGGGAGGTCTGGTGCGTGCCCGAGGAGGAGGGCAGCCTGGAGGGCAACCCGCCCGCCCTGCCCGAATTCCTGGCGCGCGACCTGCGCTGGGCCGAGGGCAACATGCAGTACTGGTCGCTGCTGGGGGCGCCGGGGCTGACGCTGATGGCGCGGTGGCAATTGCTCCAGGCGGTGCTGCTGTTCCTCTGCGCGCCGCTCTGGGTGCTGGCCTTCGCGCTGGCCGCGATGATCGCGGCGACGAGGGGCTTCGACGCCGCGCCCACGGCGCTGCTGGTGGCGCTGTTCCTCGCCTTCTGGGCGCTGCCGGCGGCCTCCAAGCTGGCGGGGTATGCGCAGGTGCTGGCGCAAGGGCGGCTGGCCGCGACCTATGGCGGGCGGGGGCGCTTCCTGCGCGGGGCGCTGGCCGAAATGCTGTTCGCGCTGCTGCTGGCCCCCATCCGCGCCGTGCACCAGACGGGTTTCCTGCTGGCCCTGCCCTTCGGGCTGCGGATGGGCTGGAAGCCGCAGAACCGGGCCGATCGGGGCGTCTCCTGGGGAGATGCGGCGCGGCTGCTCTGGCCGCACACCCTGCTGGGAGCGCTGGCGCTGCTGGGCGTGGCCGCCACCGCGCCCTGGGCGCTGTGGTTCGCGCTGCCCTGGGTGGGGGGGCTGCTCCTGGCCATCCCCTTCTGCGTCTGGACCACGGCGCCGGGCGCCGGGCGCTGGCTCAAGGCGCGCGGGATCGCCGCGACACCGGAGGAGGTTCAGGCCGAAAGCCGCGCGGGGTCCAGGCTGGCATAGACATCGCCGCTGTTGGCCTCCGGCGGCAGGGCGTCGAGCCAGGCGGCCATCTGCGCGGCATCCACGGCGGCGGGGAAGGCCCAGGACATGCTCTCGCCCAGGCAGGCGTTGAAATGGGCGAAGCCCAGCGCCATCAGCCGCGCCAGCGCCGCATGGGCGACCTCGCACTGGATGGTGGTGAACTCGAAGGAAAGCGCGGGCGGGGCCACGGAGAGGCCCGCCAGCACCTCCGCCTCCCAGCCCTCCACATCAATCTTGATGAAGGCGGGGGGGCCGTGGCGGGCCACCAGCGCATCAAGGGTGGTGCGTGGCAGGGTGAGCGTCGCGTCCCATTCCTGCCCCTCCCAGCCCGGGGCGCCGGCGGCGGCGGCGATGAAGGCCTCGCTGGCCGTGGCGACGGTGGGGTTGGCGCGGTTCAGGCGCAGCACGGCCTCGCCCGGAGTGGCGCCCAGCAGCACTTCCTCCAGCGCGAAGCCGGGCGCGCGGTGGAACAGGAGACGCAGGGTGCGGGCGAGGCGCGGCTGGGGTTCCACCGCCACCACGCGGGCGCCAATCCGCAGAAAGCTGGCCGCGCGGTCGCCCACATGGCAGCCCACGTCGAAGGCGAGGTCCCCGAAATTCAGGAACCGCCGGTGGAAGGCGTCCAGCGCCGGCCGGCGCGCCTTGTCGTGATACAGCCGGAGCGACCGCCCGATGGCGGCGGCGGGGATC
Source organism: Roseococcus thiosulfatophilus (assembly GCF_017311575.1). Classification (GTDB taxonomy): domain Bacteria; phylum Pseudomonadota; class Alphaproteobacteria; order Acetobacterales; family Acetobacteraceae; genus Roseococcus; species Roseococcus thiosulfatophilus. The sequence continues at coordinate 3,800 of NZ_JAFFQY010000013.1, read as the reverse complement.
ACGGGGCGAAGACCACCGCGGCCCCGGCGGCGAGCGCGGGCGGCACCATCAGCCGCCCGCCCGGCAGCGCCACGGCCTTGTCGCCCAGGATGCGCGACACGGCGGCATTGCCATCGCTGGTGCGGACCACGAAGCCCGCCAGGAAGGGCAGGCTCGGGATTTCCACGCCCGGCAGCATGGCGGGCAAAGCCTCGGGCGGCAGCAGGCTCACGCGGGTTTCCATGGCCGGCGCGTTCGGCCCGGCCACGCCGGCGCCGCCCGGGAAGCGCAGCACGAAGCCGCCCTCGGCGCCGGGTTCCAGCGACAGGCCCGTCAGGCGGGAGAGGCGCGCGCCACTTTCCGCCGGGTTCGGGCTGACGAGGATGAGTTCCTCCAGCAGGTCGGCCTTGTTGGCGTGGTCCAGCAGATGCGGCTGCCACATCAGTTCCGGCGTGTGATGCTGGATGAGTTGCAGCCGCCCCTCCGGCGCATCGGGCCAGGGCAGGCGGGAGAAGCGGGCGCGCGGCCCGTCAGGCTTGTCCACCGGGCGTTCGAGATGCGCGATGCCGGGGATGTCCACCCCGCCGCGCCGCAGCCGGGCCAGATTCGCCTCGGCATCGTCCATCGCCATGGCCAGGATGTGCAGCCCGCCATAACGCCCCACGAATTCCGAGAGGCGGTTGTCCCAGCGCCCCGGCTCCACGATGGCCAGCAATTCGATATAGCCATGGCGCAGGAAGGCGCAGCGGTTGCCGGTGGCCATGCGCTCGGTCGGGCTGTCGGGCGTGCGCTTGCCCGATTGCTGCGCGATGGGCGAGAGGGTGAAGCCCAGCGCCTCATAGGCCGCCGTCATCGGCCCCAGTTCGAAATTGCAGACGCCCACATGGTCGAGGGCCAGAGCAGTGTCGGTCATGCCGGGTTCTCATACTTGTCGAGCAGCCATTCCGCCGGTTCGGCGCGGGCCAGGTCATACCATTCCGCCACCAGCGGGTGGGCGCGCACGGCCTCCACATAGGCCATGCTGGTGGCCTTGAGCTGCGGCTGCCAGGTGAGGAAGCGCGCCACCACCGGGGCGTAGAAGGCATCGGCCAGGGTGAAGTTCGCGCCGAACAGGTAGGGCCCGCCATGCGCCTCCAGGCATTCCGCCCAGAGGGCTTCCACGCGCGCGATATCGGCCAACACGCCCGGCGTCCGCCCGCGGCCGGCGAAGTCCCGCCCCAGGTTCATGGGCATGGCGACGCGCAATTCGCGGAAGCCCGAATGCATCTCGCAGGTCACGGCGCGGGCATGAGCGCGCACCATGCGGTCGGCCGGCCACAGGCCGGGGGTGAGTTCGGCGCAATATTCCCCGATGGCCAGGCTGTCCCAGATGCGCGCGCCCCCATGCTCCAGGCAGGGCACCATGCCGGTGGGCGAGGCGCCCTTGATGGCGGCGGTGGATTGGGTGGCGAGGGCGATCACCACCTCCTCCACATCCAGCCGCGCGAGGCGCACGGCCAGCCAGCCGCGCAGCGACCAGGAGGAATAGCGGCGTGTGCCGATGAAGAGGCGACCTTCGGGCATGGGGCGTTCCTTTCCGGGGAGGTTTCTCGCACGGGCGCGGGAGGGAGGAAACCTTGGCGGGTGATCGCAGCGGGGCGGAACGCCTGGAGGCGTGAATCACGCGCGCTCATGGTCCTTGGCGGCGCGGCCCGGTCTGTGGTCTGGTCCGCCCCCATGATGCGGGGATGGTTTCTGGGGGCGGCGATCTGGCTGGCGGCAGGGGGTGGCGTGGCGGCGCAGACGGCCGCCGAGGCGCAGCGCCAGGCCGCCGAGGCCCGCCGCGCGGCCGAGGCCGCCGAGGAACGCCGCGCCGAGGCCGAGGCGGAGGCCGAGCGCCTGGCCGCCGAGCGCGTGGCCGGCGCCGCCCGCGCCCAGGAAGCCGAGCGCGCGCTTCTGGACGCCACCGAACGCGCGGAAGCCTTGGCCACCGCCGAGGCCGCGGCACGGGCCGAGGTGGCCGAACTCGCCGCCCGCATCGCCCCCCTGCTGCCGGTGCTGATGCGCGTGGCGCGCGAACCCGCCCCCCTGCTGCTGGCCGCGCCCATGCCGCCGGAGGAGGTCACGCTGGGCCTGGCCGCCATGCGCGGCATGGTGCGGGAAGCGCAACTCCTCGCCGCCCGGCTGCGCGACGCCGCCACCCGGGCGCGGGAGGAGGCCGAGGCGCTGGACGCCGCCCGTGCCCGCCTCGCCGCCAGCGAGGCCGCGGCGCGCGAGGCCGCCGCGGCGCTGGATGCGCAATTCGCCGAGGCGCAGCGCAACCTGACCCTCCAGACCCGCGCCGAGCGCCGCGCCGCCGAGCAGGCCGAGGCCGCCATCGCCCGCGCCACCTCGCTGGCCGAGGCGCTCGCACGGGTCGAGGCGGCGCGGGCAAGGGCGGAGGCGGCGCGTGCCCGGGCGGAGGCGCGCGCCGCCGCCGCCGCGGCCCGCCGTGCCCGGCCCGCCCCCGCGCCCGCGCCCGAACCCAGCGCCCCGCCCGCGGACCCGTCGCCGCCCGGCAGCATCGCCCCCGTGGCCGGTCGGTTGGTGCGCGGCTTCGGCTCGCCCGGCGAGGGCGGGCCGGCGCGGGGGCTCACCTTCTCGGCCGCGCCGGGTGCCAGGGTGGTGACGCCCTGCGCGGGCTCCGTCGCCTTCGCCGCGCCCTTCCGCAGCTATGGGCAGCTGGTCATCGTCGAATGCGGGGCGGGGCAGCACCTGGTGCTGGGAGGCATGGCGCGGCTGGATGTGCGGGCGGGCCAACGCCTGCGCGCGGGCGAGCCGGTGGGGGTGCTGGCGCCCTCGGGCAGCCCCACCCTCTATGTGGAGCTGCGCCGGCGCGGCGAGGCCGTGGACCCCCGCCCGCTGCTGCGGATTTGACCCGGCGCCGTTCCGGGTTAATTCGGGGCAAGGATCAAGGAGACGACCATGCCCCAGCCCGCCCACCCGGCCGCCGTGAACGGCCTCACCCTCGCCCAGGCCGAGACCATCGCCGATGCCGCCCTCGCCAAGGGCCGCGAGCTGGGGCTGCTGCCGCTCTGCGTCGTGGTGCTCGACGCCGGCGGGCATGTGAAGGTGACGAAGCGCGAGGATGGCGCGAGCCTGCTGCGCCCCGAGATCGCGACCGGCAAGGCCTATGGCGCGCTGGCCATGGGCTTCGGCACGCGGGAATTGGCGCGGCGCGCCCAGTCCATGCCGGGCTTCACCAACGCGCTGTCCGACCTGACGGGCGGCAAGGCCGTGCCGGCCCAGGGCGGCGTGTTGGTCCGCGACGCGGCCCATGTGCTGCTGGGCGCCGTCGGCATCTCGGGCGATGTCTCGGCCAAGGACGAGGAAGCCTGCATCGCGGGCATCGAGGCGGCCGGCCTGGCGCCGGACACGGGTGATCCCGCCTGACCCCCATCGGGGCCAAACGGATCAGGGACTGACAGCGGCGCGCGGATGGGCCTAGGCTTCCCTCTCCGGACCGGAGAGGGAGCCCCATCATGCGCGCCAACAACCTGCACATGGCGGACATCGCCCATATGGTGCACCAGCAGACCGACCTCGACGCCCATGGGCGCGACGGGGCGGTGCTGATCGCCAAGGGTGACGGCGTGCATGTGGTGGACACCGAGGGCCGCCGCTACATCGAGGCCATGGCGGGCCTCTGGTGCGCCTCGCTCGGCTTTTCCGAGAAGCGGCTGGCGGATGCGGCCTACAAGCAATTGCTGGCCCTGCCCTACTACCACACCTTCTTCCAGAAGGGGCATGAGCCCTCGGTGCGGCTCGCCGAGAAGCTGGTGGAGATGGCGCCGGGCGACCTC
>NZ_JAFFQY010000012.1 GCF_017311575.1 Roseococcus thiosulfatophilus | reverse complement strand
CTAGATCACCACGCCGCCTCCGGCGAAAGGTTCACGACGCCGCCTCCGGCGAAAGATTTACCAGGCCGCCTCCGGCGGCAGGGACATCAGGATCGCCTCGACATTCCCGCCGGTCTTCAGGCCGAAGATGGTGCCGCGGTCGTGCAGCAGGTTGAACTCCACGTAGCGGCCGCGGCGCAGCAGCTGGTGCTGGCGCTCGGCCTCCGTCCAGCTCTCGTGCATGCGGCGGCGGACGATGGCGGGGTAGGATTCGAGGAAAGCGAGGCCGACATCCTTGGTGAAGGCGAAGTCGGCCTCGATGCCCTTGCCCGGCGTGCGGTCGCCCAGCCAGTCATAGAAGATGCCGCCCAGGCCGCGTGTCTCGCCCCGGTGCGGCAGGTAGAAGTACTCCTCGCACCATTGCTTGAAGCGCGGGTAGTAGGTCGGGTCGTGCCTGTCGCAGGCGCGCTGGTAGGCGGCGTGGAAGAAGGCCGCGTCCTCCAGGCTTTCGGCGCTTTCCTTGTCCATGGGCGTGATGTCGCCGCCGCCGCCGAACCAGGCCTTCGTCGTGCAGATGAAGCGCGTGTTCATGTGCGCCGTCGCCGCGCGGGGTGAGCGTGGGTGCGCCACCAGCGAAATGCCGGTGGCGAGGAAGCGCGGGTCTTCCTCGGCGCCCGGGATCTGCTTGCGGAATTCCGGGCTGAACTCGCCGAAGACGGTCGAGACGTTCACGCCCACCTTCTCGAAGACCCGCCCGCGCATCAGCCCCATGGTGCCGCCGCCGCCCTCGGCGCGCTGCCAGGGCGTGTAGGTGAAGCGGCCCGCGGGCAGGCCGGCATGCGGCCCTTCGGCCAGTTCCTCCTCGATCGCCTCGAACTCGGCACAGATGCGGTCACGCAAGGTTTCGAACCAGGCGCGGGCCGGTTCGGCGAAAGGGTGGGTCACGTGGCTGCTCATGGTCATGGTCTGTGAATGAATACCCTGCAAATCACGGCCTTGCCCATGGCTGATGAGGTGGACAGGGCAGGGTTGGGCGCCTATTAGCCCAACGCGAAGGTCGGGGTTGCGCGCCAAGGGTTGGCCGCCAAATCCCATGATGCAAGGCCCTGCCCGCCGATCCGGCCCCGGCGGGGCGCAGAGTTGAGATGGAGTGTCATGGCAGAGACTTCGGCACCCAGCGGTGCAGCGACCCATTCCCCCGCGGGGGCTCCGGCCGAGGCCGTCACCAAGCGTGACTTCCTGAAGCTGACCACGACGGCCTTCGCCGTGGTCGGCGTCGGTGCGCTCGCCTGGCCGTTCATTTCCTCCCTCGCCCCGGGCGGCGACGTGCTGGCGCTGGCCAGCACCGATGTGGACCTGGCGCCCATCGCGGAAGGCCAGGCCGTGACCGTGATGTGGCGCGGCAAGCCCGTCTTCGTGCGCCACCGCACCGCGGCCGAGATCGAGGCCGCGCGCGAGGTGCAGCTCTCCGCGCTCAAGGACCCCGCGACGGACGAGGCGCGCGTGCAGCAGGCGCCCTGGCTGGTGGTGGTGGGCATCTGCACCCATCTCGGCTGCGTGCCGCTCGGCCAGCGGCCGACCGACGCGCGCGGCGATTTCGGCGGCTGGTTCTGCCCCTGCCACGGCAGCCACTATGACACTTCGGGAAGGATTCGGCGCGGCCCCGCGCCGACCAACCTTGAAGTTCCCGGCTACACCTTCACCTCCGATTCCGCGATCCGCATCGGCTGACGGCCACCGGGCGGCGGGTATGGTCCCGTTCCGCCCGGTCCGTCCCCATCCAGAGGACGAGCAAGATGGCCATCGGCCTGCACGACAGTTCGTTCAAGAACCCCGTGGTGCGCTGGGTTGACCAGCGCCTGCCGGTGTTCACCATGATCCAGAAGGAGTACGGGACGTTCCCCACGCCCCGTAACTTCAACTACTTCTGGAACTTCGGTGCGCTGGCCATGATCAACCTGATGATCATGATCGCCACGGGCGTGTTCTTGGCGATGCACTACACCGCCCATGTGGACCATGCCTTCGAAAGCGTCGAGCGCATCATGCGCGACGTGAACTACGGCTGGCTGATCCGCTATGCCCACATGAACGGCGCCCACCTGTTCTTCGCGGTGGTGTTCATCCACATCTGGCGCGGCATGTACTACGGCTCCTACAAGGCGCCGCGGGAACTGCTCTGGATCCTGGGCGTGGTCATCTTCCTGCTGATGATGGCCACCGCCTTCATGGGCTACGTGCTGCCCTGGGGCCAGATGTCCTTCTGGGGGGCCACCGTGATCACCAACCTGTTCAGCGCCATCCCGCTGATCGGGCCGGAGATCGTGACCTACCTCTGGGGCGGCTTCAGCGTGGACAACCCGACGCTCAACCGCTTCTTCAGCCTGCATTTCCTGCTGCCCTTCGTGATCACGGGCGTGGTCTTCCTGCACGTGGCCGCGCTGCACATCACGGGTTCCAACAACCCGCTGGGCATCGAGCCCAAGGGCCCGCAGGACACGCTGCCCTTCCACCCGTACTACACGGCCAAGGACAGCGTCGGCATCGTGGTCTACCTGGCGGTCTTCGCCTTCCTGGTCTTCTTCATGCCGAACTACCTGGGCCATGCCGACAACTACATCCCGGCCAACCCGCTGGTGACGCCCGCGCATATCGTGCCGGAATGGTACTTCCTGCCCTTCTACGCGATCCTGCGCGCGGTGCCGGACAAGCTCGGCGGCGTGATCCTGATGTTCGGCGCCATCGCGGTGCTGTTCGTGCTGCCCTGGCTCGACACCTCCAAGGTGCGCTCCATGCGGTTCCGCCCGATCGCGCGCATCGCCTTCCTGCTCTGGACCGTGAACTTCATGGTGCTGACCTGGGTGGGCGCCAAGCCGGCGGAGGGGCACTACGTCCTCATCGCCCAGATCGGCACGATGATCTACTTCGCGTACTTCCTGGTGGTGCTGCCGGCGCTGGGTCGTCTGGAACGGCCCCTGCCGCTGCCCGAGAGCATCGCGCGCGCGGTGCTCGGCCCCAAGGCGCAGCTCGGCGGCGGCCCCGTTCCGGGCGGCGCGACCGCCCAGCCGATGGAGAAGGCCTGATCCCATGCGTATCGTGAAGGCTCTCGCCGTCGCCCTCTCGCTCTCGTTCGCCAGCCCCGTGCTGGCGGCCGAGGCGCCGCCGCCGCCCGACGCCCGCTTCGGCTTCGCCGGGCTGTTCGGCACCTTCGACCGCGGCGCGCTGCAGCGCGGCTTCCAGGTCTACAAGGAGGTCTGCTCCGCCTGCCACAGCATGCGGCTGCTCTCCTACCGCAACCTGATCGACATCGGCCTGACCGATGAGCAGGTGCGCGCCATCGCGGCCGAATACATGATCACGGACGGCCCGAACGAGGATGGCGAGATGTTCGAGCGGCCCGGCCGCCTCTCGGACCGCTTCCGCCGTCCCTTCCCCAACGAGCAGGCCGCGCGCGTCGCCAACAACGGCGCCTATCCGGTGGACCTTTCGGTCATCACCAAGGCGCGCGCCGGCGGGGCGAACTACATCCACGCCCTGCTGACCGGCTATGTGGACCCGCCGGCCGGCGTCGAGGTGATGCCTGGCATGAACTACAATGCGTGGTTCCCGGGCCACCAGATCGCGATGCCCAACGTGCTCAACCCGGGCCAGCTGGAATTCGCGGATGGCACGGAAGCCACCGTCGAGCAGATGTCGCGCGACGTGACCACCTTCCTCGCCTGGGCGGCCGAGCCCGAGATGGAGCGCCGGCGCCAGATGGGCGTGAAGGTGCTGATCTTCCTGGCGATCCTGGGCGGGCTGGTCTACGCCACCAAGCGCAAGGTCTGGGCTGACGTGAAGCACTGAGGCCGGTTGGGGGGCTGGTATCAGCCCTCCTCCAGCACCCCGTTTCGCGCCACGACGCGCCCGCCCGAGACCACCAGGGCGGGCGCTTTGCGTTGGACCACCGCCTCGGCCACCGTCGCGGCCTCGACCACCACCAGGTCGGCGCGGTCGCCCACCGCCAACCCGTATTCCGCGAAGCCGCAGCCGCACGCGGCCAGGGTGGTGACGGCGTCCAGCGCCCATTCCAGTTCCGCATCGCGCCGCAGCTCGTATTTCAGCCCGACCATGGCGGCACGGGCCAGCATGTCCGGGGCGTTGTAGGGGCTCCAGGTGTCGCGGATGTTGTCGTTGCCGGCGAAGAGGGTGACGCCCAGCTCCCGCGCCCGGCGCAGCGGCGGCACGGCGCGGGAAGGGGGTGCCGAGGTGCACAGCGCCACGCCCGCTTCGGCCAGCAGGGCCAGCAGCGCATCGGCCCGCGCCGCCGCCACATCGCCCAGCGCGAAGCCATGACTGATCACCACTCGCCCCGCCAGGCCCAGCGCCCGCGTGCGCTCCGCGATCAGCTCCATGCTGAAGGCGCCGAGTTCGCCCGCCTCGTGCAGGTGGATGTCCACGGGCTTGCCGTGCCGCTCCGCGAGGCGAAAGACGATGTCCAGGTGCCGCACCGGGTCGCGGTCAATGAGGGAGGGGTCGAGCCCCCCCACCGCGTCGCACCCCATCCGCAGCGCCTCGTCCAGCCACTCCTCCACCCCCGGCGTCCGCAGGATGCCCGATTGCGGGAAGGCGACGAGCTGGATGTCCATCACCCCGCGCATGGCCTCACGCAGCCCGAGCAGCGCCTCGACATGGGTGAGGCGGCTTTCCTCGTCCACATCCACATGGCTGCGCAGGCGGGTGGTGCCGGCGGCGAGATGCGCCTCGGCCAGGGCGCGGCCCTCGCGCGCCGCCTCCATGCCGATGGCGCGGCGGGTGCGCTTTTCGTTCTCGATGCGGTCGGTGAGCAGGGGGCCCACCTCGTTCACCCACCAGGGGCGGCCCCAGAGCGTCTTGTCCAGGTGGCAATGCCCCTCCACCAGGCCGGGCAGCAGCAGGGGGGCGGGGCCGGGGGCGGTGCTGGGGCTGAGCGCGGTGATGCGGCCGCCCTCCACATGCACGTCCACCGCGGGCCCGCCCAGCGGGCGAACATGGTTCAGGATCACAGCACCCACTCCCGGAACAGGTCGAGGTCTATGTTGCCGCCGCACAGGATGGTGGCGACCCGCTTGCCGGCCATCCGCCCGCGCTCCTGCAGCAGGGCGGCGAGGGGGGCCGCACCCGCGCCCTCGGCCAGGTTGTGGGTGTCGGTCCAATAGGCGCGGATGGCGTCGCGCACCTCGTCATCGGTGACGGTGACGATGCGCGCCGCGCCCCGCTGGATGATGGCGAAGGCGTCCGGGTCCGGGATGCGGGTCGCCATGCCGTCGGCATGGGTCACGGCGCGCGGGATCTCGACCACATGGCCGGCGGCGAGGCTGCGCGCATAGGCGTCGGCGCCCGTGCTCTGCACGCCGATGATCTCGGTGGAGAGGCCCAGCAGGTCGCGCGCCATGATGCAGCCGCAGATGCCCGAACCGAGCCCGATCGGGACATAGAGCGCGTCCAGCCCCGGCACGGCCCGCAGCAGTTCCAGCGCATAGGTGGCCACGCCCCGCACCAGTGGCGGCGCGAAGGAGGGCGCGAAGTCCAGCCCGTGTTCCGCCGCATGGGCGGCCGCGAAGGCGCGCGCCGCGTCGAAATCCTCGCCATGCTCGATCAGCGTGGCGCCCTGGGCGCGCATGGCCGCGTTCTTCTCCACGCTGTTGCCATGCGGCACCACGATGGTGACCGGAATGCCCGCCTTGGCCCCCGCATAGGCCAGCGACTGCCCGTGATTGCCCCGCGTGGCGGACACCACGCCGCGGGAGCGCAGCCCGTCGAAATACACGATGCCGCCACGCACCTTGAAGGCGCCGGTGGGGGTGTGGTTCTCGTGCTTCACCCAGACCTCGCAGCCGGCGCGGGCGGCCAGCAGCGGCCAGGCATATTGCGGGGTGGCGGGGAAGTGGCGCCGGATCAGCGCCTCGGCGGCTTCGAGTTCGGTCAGGGTGAACATGCCGCCAAGCCTGCGCTGGCTGGCGCCAAAACGCAAAAGGGGCGGCGGGATGCCCCGCCGCCCCTCGCTGCCATGGCCGGCCGAAGCCGACCGGGCTGTTCAGCCGACCTTCAGGTTGACGGCCGAAACCCGGCCGCGCTCCTCGACGGCGTCATAGCCGATGGACTGCCCGTCCTTCAGGCCCTGCAGGCCAGCGGCCTGCACAGCGGTGATGTGGACGAAAATGTCGGGGCCGCCGCCGGCCGGGGCGATAAAGCCGTAGCCCTTGGTGGCGTTGAACCATTTCACGGTGCCCTGGGCCATCGTGATTCTCCTGCGTAGCAATCCGGGAGAGGAGTATCCCATCCCGGGCGCATCAGGCTCACCGGACTTCACGTGGGGAACGTCCGGCGGCACTCCTGGGAGCATCGGTGGGCGGGCACGGCAAGGCGATTGGCAAGCACTGGAAGCGCCCGGGGATAGGCGCAGATATGCCGCGCCCTGTCAAAGGAAACCGGGCCCCAAGGCCCGGAATTCCGAAGTCTTGCCCCGCCGCGTTGATCCGCGGCGGGGTGTTGCAATCGAAGGGGGCAAGTGGCCCCGCCGGTCAGGCCGCGCGGATATCCGCCAGGAAGCGGTCCACCTGGCCGCGCATCCGCTCGGATTGCTGGGCGAGTTCGGACGAGGCGCCCTTCAGGTCCTTCGCCGCCTCGCCGGTGCGCTCCGCGCCCTCCTTCACATTGGCGGCGCTGCGCGAGGTTTCCTCCGCACCCTGCGCCGCCTCGGCCACGGCCCGGCCGATCTCGCGCGTGGCGGCCGCCTGCTCTTCCGACGCCGCGGCGACCTGGGCGGTGGTGGCGTTCAGCTCCTCCACCGTCTTGCCGATGGCGGCGATGGCCTCCACCGAGCGCTGCGTCTCGGTCTGCATGGCGGTGATCTGCGCCGCGATCTCCTCGGTCGCCTTGGCGGTCTGGGCGGCCAGGCTCTTCACCTCGCTCGCCACCACGGCGAAGCCCTTGCCGGCCTCGCCCGCGCGGGCGGCCTCGATCGTCGCGTTCAGCGCGAGAAGGTTGGTCTGGCCGGCGATGTCGCTGATCAGGCGCACCACATCGCCGATGCGGTTCGCCGCATCCGCCAGGCTGCGGACGGTGCCATCGGTCTGCCGCGCCGTCTCGGCCGCGCGGGTGGTGATGGAGGCGGTCTCCCGCACCTGGCGCGCCACCTCGGCGATGGAGCTGGACAGTTCCTCGGTCGAGGCCGCGACGGTCTGCACATTGCCGCTGGTCTGCTGCGAGGCGCTGGCCACGGTGGTGGCCTGGCGGCTGCCTTCCTCGGCCGTGGCGGTCATGCCGTTCGCGGTGGCCGAAAGTTCGGTGGCGGCGCTGCTGACGGCGCGGAGCACATCGGCGGCCTCGGCCTCGAACTCCTTCACCAGCGCGTCCACGCGGGCGGCGCGGGCGGCGCGGCGCTCGGCGGCCGCGGCCTGCTCGGCGGCCAGGCGGTCGGCCTCCTGCAAGCCGGCGCGGCAGGTGTCCACGGCGCGCGCCATGGCGCCCAGCTCATCCTTGTCGGCGGTCTCCTTCAGGGTGAAGGCGTAGTCGCGCTTGGCGAGCTTATCCATCGCGCCGGACAGGTTCACGAGGCGGCCGGTGATGCTGCGGGTGAGCATGACCGCGATGGCGATGCCGACCAGCAGCGCGATCAGGCCCAACACGATGATGAGGGTGTCGCCGAACCGGCCAACCGCCTCGACCTCGGCCCCGGCCCGCCGTGCCTCGCTCGAGTTCAGGCTTCGCAGTTCGTCCAGGAGGGAAGTGATGGTGTTGATGCCCGGTCCGCCTTCGCCCGCCAGGGCCCGCACCTGCTCGATGTTGCCCGCCGCGTGCGCCTGCATCAGGCGCTGGTTCAGCGCGAGATGGGCGCGCAGTGCGACCTCCAGCTCCCGGATGATGCGACGCTCCTCGGGGAGGACGATGAGTGGCCGGTACCGGTCGAGCGCGGCGTTCAGCCGTTCGGGCAGGGTCCGCATGGATTCCAGGACCACCGCGACGCGCGCCGGTTCCGTCACGACGCCCAGGGTCAATTCCCGTCGGCGCAGGGTCAGGGCCAGGTCGTTCAACTCGCCGGCCACATCCAAGGATGGCAGCCAGACCGTGGTCACCTGGCGGGAGGCCGCGTCCATGCGGTTGATGGCCAGCATCGCGCCGGCGGCCAGCAGCAGCAGCAGCGCCAAGAGACCGCCAATGCCCAGGCGCAGCTTGTTGGCGACGGAGAGGTTAGTCAGCATCACAGCGGATCCTTCAGCCCACGCGGTCATTCCGCGCGCCGCCAGCTAACCGCCGGATCGTGAAATCTTCCTTGCACATGGCCGCATATAGCGGGTGGGACGGCCTTAAAAATCCGACACCTCCGGAACGAAAAAAGGGCGGCCCCCTGCGGGACCGCCCCTCTTGCCGAGGGGGGCCGAAGCCCCCGCCCGATCCTGGACCTCAGAAGTCCATGTCGCCCATGCCGCCGCCGGGGCCGCCCGCGGGGGCCGCCTTCTTCTCCGGACGCTCGGCCACCATGGCTTCCGTGGTGATCAGCAGCGAGGCGACCGAGGCCGCATCCTGCAGCGCCGTGCGCACGACCTTGGTCGGGTCGATGATGCCGGCTTCCACCAGGTTCTTGTACTCGTCCTTCTGGGCGTCGTAGCCGAACTCCCAGGTGTCGGAACGGAGCACTTCACCCGCCACGACCGCGCCGTCCTTGCCGGCATTGGCCGCGATCTGCTTCGCCGGGGCCTGGATGGCCTTGCGGACGATCTCGATGCCGACCTGCTCGTCGTTGTTCAGGCCCTTGAGGTTGGCGAGGTTCTGGCTGGCGCGCAGCAGGGCCACGCCACCACCCGGAACGATGCCTTCCTGCACGGCGGCGCGCGTCGCGTGCAGCGCGTCGTCCACGCGGTCCTTGCGCTCCTTCACCTCGACCTCGGTGCTGCCACCGACGCGGATGACGGCCACGCCGCCGGCCAGCTTCGCCAGGCGCTCCTGCAGCTTCTCGCGGTCGTAGTCCGAGGTGGTCTCCTCGATCTGCGCCTTGATCTGCTCGCAGCGGCCCGTGATCTCGTCCTTCGAGCCGGCACCATCCACGATCGTGGTGTTCTCCTTCTCGATGCGGACGGTCTTGGCCTTGCCCAGCATGTTCAGCGTGACGGTCTCGAGCTTGATGCCGAGGTCCTCGCTGATCATCTGGCCACCGGTCAGGATCGCGATGTCCTCCAGCATCGCCTTGCGGCGGTCACCGAAGCCAGGCGCCTTCACGGCCGCGATCTTCAGGCCGCCACGCAGCTTGTTGACCACGAGCGTGGCCAGGGCCTCGCCCTCCACGTCCTCGGCGATGATGACGAGCGGACGGCCGCTCTGCACCACGGCTTCCAGCAGCGGCAGCATGGGCTGCAGCTGGCTGAGCTTCTTCTCGAAGATCAGGATGTAGGGGTTGTCCAGCTCCGCGATCATCTTCTCCGCATTCGTGATGAAGTACGGGGAGACATAGCCGCGGTCGAACTGCATGCCCTCGACGACGTCGAGCTCGGTCTGGATGGACTTGGCTTCCTCGACGGTGATGACACCCTCGTTGCCGACCTTCTCCATCGCCTGGGCGATCATCTCGCCGATCTCGGCCTCACCATTCGCGGAGAGCGTGCCCACCTGGGCCACCTCGGCGGAGGTCGTGATCTTCTTGGTCTTGGCTTCCAGCTCCGACACCACCTGCGTCACGGCCTTGTCGATGCCGCGCTTCAGGTCCATCGGGTTCATGCCGGCGGCCACGGCCTTGGCGCCCTCGCGGACGATGGCCTGGGCCAGCACGGTCGCGGTGGTGGTGCCGTCACCGGCCAGGTCGTTGGTCTTCGAGGCCACTTCGCGCACCATCTGGGCGCCCATGTTCTCGAACTTGTCGGCCAGCTCGATTTCCTTGGCGACCGTCACACCGTCCTTGGTGATGCGGGGCGCGCCGAAGGACTTGTCGATGACGACGTTGCGGCCCTTGGGGCCCAGCGTGACCTTGACCGCATCGGCCAGGATGTCCACGCCGCGGATCATCTTGTCGCGCGCGGAGGCGCCGAACTTCACGTCTTTCGCAGCCATGTGATTACCTCATGTTCTCGGATTGGATGGGAAGTGGCGTCAGGCCGCCTTCGCCGCGGGCGCAGAGCCCTCGACGATGCCCATCACGTCGGATTCCTTCATGATCAGCAGCTCTTCGCCGTCGATCTTGACCTCGGTGCCCGACCACTTGCCGAACAGGATGCGGTCACCGGCCTTCACGTCGAGCGGACGGACCTCGCCCTTCTCGTTGATGGTGCCGGCGCCCACGGCCAGGACTTCGCCTTCCTGCGGCTTCTCCTGGGCGGTGTCGGGGATGATGATGCCACCGGCGGTCTTCTCCTGGGCCGTGATGCGGCGGACGAGGACGCGGTCGTGCAAGGGGCGGAACTTCATGGCGGTTCTCTCTCCTGATGGTCTCAGGCATGTGGAACCTCCTCACTTCGGAGCCTGCATCCGGGACCGTGGCCCAGCGTTAGCAGTCTCCGGCGAGGAGTGCCAACGATCTAGAAGGCCCCGTGGCCCGCGTCAAGGGAGATGGCAGCACTCTCGGTGTGATAGTGCTAATGCCTTGTGTGCGCGAGATTTTTCTGGAAATCGCCGCGCGCGCCATGTCACGCTCCGGTCATGGACGGCCCCAAGCAGAGGGTCGGCCGGGAGTGAAAGCGCCGGCCTCGCGGGTCCGTTCGAACCCAGCGCCTGGTCCGCGAAGGCGGAATCGCCGGAGCGGTGAATCAGTCGCCCATCCTCGATGGAGGCCTGTGCATGCTCGACGCGTTGGTTCCCATGGTGAAGATCCCGGATTGGCGGGTCACCACCGCCGAGATCCTCTACCACATGCCCGACCACCCGCATGTGCTCCAGACCTTCATCTGGCAGAAGACCGACCGCGCGCCGGAATTCCCGGAGCTGACACGCTTCCTCGACTTCTGGCGGCGCGAGATCGAGGGGCCGCTGCATTCCGTGCGCGTGGCAAGTGCCGCCTTGATCGAGCCCGCGCAGCTGCGCTACAGCAACGGCGTCTTCACCATCCACTGACGCGCGGCGAGATACCGGCGCCAGTAAGATGGTAAGGTCGTAAGATGGTAAGGCGGCGGCCTCATTCGGCCGCCAGCTTCGCCCCCTCGGCCATGGCCAGCTTCAGCATCCCGTCCCGCGTCTGCGGCAGCTTGCGGCCCAGGATCTGCTCGGCCACCTGGTTCCGCAGGATCTGCGCCGTGCCGCCGGCGATGGGGAACATCCGCGCATCGCGCACCGCGCGTTCCATCGGGTTGTCGCGGGAATAGCCGGCCGCGCCCCAGACCTGGAGCGCCATGTTCGTGACCTCCACCGCGCTGTCCGCGGCCAGCACCTTGGCGCGCGCCGCCATCAGCCGGTCGGGGAAGCCATTGGGGCCGGCGCTCGCCGCCGCCTGCCAGATCAGGGCACGGCTGGCTTCCAGCTTGATGGACATGTCGGCCAGCATCCAGCCCAGGCCCTGGAATTCCGCGATGGGCCGGCCGAATTGCTGGCGCCGCTGCGCGAAGGCCAGCGCATGGTCATAGGCGCCGGCCGCGATGCCGAGTGCGGCTGTGGCCGCCCCCACGCGCTGGCCGTTATAGGCGTCCATCAGCTTGCCGAAGCCGCGCTTGAAGCCACCCGGCGCGCGCAGCACCATGGACTCGGGCACTTCGAGGTCGCGGAAATGCAGCTCTGCCTCCGGCATCCCGCAGAGGCCCATGGAGGGGATGCGCCGCGCGACCACCAGATTGGCTGGGTCGTTCTCCCCGTTGCGGACCACGAGGAAGCCGCCGATCCCCTGCTCCACGCCATCCTCGATGGCGCGCGCGAAGATCAAATGCAGCTTCGACACGCCCCCGCCCGTGATCCAGTGCTTCACCCCGTTGATGACCCAGCGGTCGCCGCGCTTCACCGCCGTGGTGGTCATCTCCGAGGCGGCGGACCCGGCCTCGGGCTCGGTGATGCAGATGGCGGGCTTGTCCCCGGCCAGGACCAGTTCGGCCGCGATCTTCTTCTGCGCCACGGTGCCATAGGCCATGATGGCGCCGATCGCGCCCATATTCGCCTCGACCGCGATGCGCCCGCAGACGGCGCAGGCCTTGGCGAATTCCTCCACCACCAGGACGGCATCGAGGTAGGAACCGCCACGCCCGCCCCATTCGCGCGGGATGGTCAGGCCCATGAAGCCGCCCTCGGTCATGCGGCGGACCATGGGCCAGGGGTAGTGGGTGCTGCGGTCGGTCTCGGCCGCCTGGGCGGTGGCTTCCTGCGCCATCTCGCGCGCCGTGGCGCGCAGCTTTTCCTGGTCGGCGTTCAGGCTGAACATGGCAGTTTCTCCCGCGCCGCGCGCGGGCGGCGTCACATGCTGCGCAGCCGCGCCTCGATCGCCTGGCGGGCCGTCGCGTCCAGTTTGAGGGCCGTGCCCAACTGGTCAAGCCAGGCGCGCTCCGGTTCCGTCATGTCGGCGGCCGCGAAGACCGCGGCGGCATAGACCTGGGCGGCCAGCATGGGGTCGCGCACGGCGCGGCCCAGTTCCTGCGGGGTGGCGGGCCGGTCGAAATCCGCCAGCAGCGCGTCGCGCTCCTGGTCGGTGAAGCCGCCGGCATTGAGCTGTTCCAGGATGGCCGCGCGCTCGTCGCGGTCCACCACGCCATCGGCCTTGGCGGCGGCGATCATGGCGCGGAGCATCAGCCTGGCCTCGGCGTTCTCGACGCGCGGCTCGTCCAGGGGTTCCGGCGCGCTGGCGGGGGCGGTCTGGGGCAGGCGGCGGGCAGGGGCGGCGGGGCGGGGGGCCTCGCCGGCCGGGGCGCGGGTCTTGGCCGTGCCCTTGGCCGGGGTGCGCGGCGCGGGGGCAGGCGATGGGGCAGGGGCCGCACCGCCCTTGCCCGCCATGGCGGCGGCCGCCGCGGCGGCCAGCGTGCCCAGCGCGCGGCCGATCTGCCGCGTCTGGGTCTGGTTCAGTCCGAAGGGGCCGGGGCGCGCGGCACGGCGGCGCGGCGGGGCGGCACCCCGCAACAGCGCCTGCAGCACGCGGCCGAAATTCATCTCAGGCCTCGACCTGTTCCACGGCCAGCACCTCGGGGATGTAGTGTCGCAGCATGTTCTCCACGCCGTGCTTGAGCGTGGCGCGCGAGGAGGGGCAGCCCGAGCACGCGCCCTGCATCTTCAACTTCACCACCCCGTCGCGGAAGCCACGGAAGACGATGTCGCCGCCATCGCCGGCCACGGCGGGGCGCACGCGCTGGTCCAGCAATTCCTTGATCTGCGCCACGGCCTCGGAATCGGCCGGGTCGAAATCCTCGTCCGCGTCCTCGCCCAGGCCTTCCAGCACGGGCAGGCCGGCCAGCATGTGCTCCATGACGGCGCCCAGGATCTGCGGGCGCAGCGCCTGCCATTCCGTCGCGTCGGTCTTGGTGATGGTGATGAAGTCCGCCCCCAAGAACACGCGGGCCACGCCGTCCAGCGCGAAGAGGCGCGCGGCGAGGGGGGAGCGCGAGGCATCCTCGCCCGCCACGAAATCGGCCGTGCCGGCGCTGCCCATGACGTCGCGGCCGGGCAGGAACTTCAGCGTGGCGGGGTTGGGGGTGCTTTCGGTCTCGATGAACATGATGTCCCTGGCGCTCTCTTTCTGATGGCACGGCATGGGCCTGGCGGCCGGCGCGCTGCTTTCCGGACGGATGTTGTCCTGTTTGCGCGCGGATGCAAGCACTCCCTGCATGCCCGGCGGGAATGGCCGCCCCCGGCGCGGGGCGGGCTGGCACGCCGGTTGCGTGGCGGGGCGCGGCAGACCGAAAGGCCCCCGCATGACGCAGCCCATCCCCGCGCGCGCCCCCATGAGCAGCCATGGCGCGCAGATCCTGCGCCCCGCCGAGCCGGGGGGGATGTTCCGCGCCCGGCTGGAGCCGCAGATCTTCCGCAACACCCCGGTGCAGATCCTTCGCACCACCCCGTCCTGGACCCCACCGGCACGGCCGCCCGTCCCGCCACCGGCGGCGCCGCAAACCCCTGCGCCACAAGTCACGACGCCGGCCGCTTCCCCGCCGGCACCGGCCGCGCCGGCTGTGGCGCCGGCCGCCGCGCCAACGCCCTCGGCCCCGGCCGCCGCCACGCCGCCGGCGGCCACCCGGCCCGCCGAAGCCCCCGCCGCCGCGCCGGCCTCCGCCGCCCCCGCCGATGGCGGCCCGCCGCTGGGCCCCGAGGAATACGCGCCCATCCCCGGCGAGATGACCTTCCGGCAATTCCTCCAGGGGCTGAACCCGCTGCACCATCTGCCGGGGGTGGGCACGATCTACCGGGCGGTGACGGGGGCGGAGATCCATCCCGTCATGCGCGTGCTGGGCGGCGCGGCCTTCGGGCCCATCGGCATGATCACGGCGGCGGTGGGCGCGGCCTTCGACGCCACCCGTCCCATGGAGCGGCTCAGCGCCACATGGGCGGGGCGGCCGGACCCGCACATGCCCGCGCCCGGCTCGGCCGCCGCCCGCGCCGCCGCGGCCTATGCCCGGTTCGGGGAGGCCGGCTAGCGCCTGATCCGCGGAGGCGGATGCCGGAGCGGTGAATCAGCCGCTCAAAAAAACCCAGTCAGCCCCGCGCCCCGAAGATCGCGCTGCCCACGCGGACATGGGTGGCGCCCTCGGCGATGGCCGCCTCGAAATCCCCGCTCATGCCCATGGAGAGGATGGGCAGGCCCTCCCGCGCGGCCAGGCCGGCCAGCCAGGCGAAATGCGGGCGCGGGTCGCCCTCGGCGGGCGGGATGCACATCAGGCCGCGCACGGGCAGGTCCCATTCCTCGCGGCAGGCGCGCAGGAAGTCATGCGCCTCGGCGCGGGGGATGCCGGCCTTCTGCGCCTCCTCGCCCACATTCACCTGGACCAGCAGGTCGGGGCGGCGGCCTTCCTTCGCCATCGCGTCGCGGAGCGCCACGGCCAGCTTCGGGCGGTCCAGGCTCTCGATCACGTCGGCGATCCGCACCGCGTCCCGCGCCTTGTTGGTCTGCAGCGCGCCGATGATGTGCAGGCGCAGCCCGGGATGCGCGGCGCGCAGGGCGGGGAACTTTTCCGCCGCCTCCTGCACCCGATTCTCTCCGAAAATAAGCTGGCCCGCCGCCAGCGCCTCCATCACCGCCTCGGCCGGGTGGGTCTTGGAGACGGCCACCAGCGACACCGCATCGGGGCCACGCCCCGCGGCGATGCTGGCTTCGGCGATTCGGGCCCTGACCTGGGCGAGGCTCTCTGCGATGCTCATGGCATGACCTTTATAAGGCACGCGCCGCGCCGGGGGCAGCCGCCCGCCCGGCTGCTTCTGTCCGACCCCGCGCGCCTGCCGGACCCGCGGGCCGCGGCCGCGCGCCTGCCGCCGGGTTCGGGCGTGCTGGCGCGGGATGTGGCGCCCGCCCTGCTGCCCGCGCTGGCGCGGCTGTGCCGGGCGCGGGGGCTGGTGCTGCTGGTCTCGGGCGAGGGCCGGGTGGCGCTGCGGCTGCGCGCCGGGCTGCACCTGCCCGACCGCCGGCCCGCCCGGCACCTGTTGCCCTTCCTGGCCGCGCGGCGCGCGGGCGCGCCCTGGGCCGCGCTGTCGGTCGCCGCGCATGGGCGGGCGGGGCTGGCGCGGGGGCGGCGGCTGGGCGCGGATTTCGTGGTGCTCTCGCCGGTCTTCCCGACGCGCAGCCATCCGGGCGCGCCGGTGCTGGGGGTGTGGCGCTTCGCCGCCCTGGCCGCGCGGGCCGGGCGGCCGGTGCTGGCGCTGGGCGGCATGACGCGGTGCAACGCGCGGCGCGTGCCCTCGGCCGGCTTCGCGGCCATTGACGGGCTTGGCTGAAGGTCGTGTGTGTTGTTCGCGCAACAGTGTCTCGCGGAAGTCGCGCCGGGTGCATTCAATAGGTTGCCCAGGGGTAACGGGCTGAACCATAGTCCGCCCGCAGGTGAGGCCGGATCCAAGCGCATGATCTCCGTGGGGGGGCGGCGGGCGGCGGACGAACCAGTGAACCGCCGGGGTAACCCGGCACCAAGGAGGGATAATATGCGCAAGCTTCTGCTTGGCACGACCGCAGTGGTCGGCGCCGCGCTGCTGAGCACGGGTGCGTCGGCTCAGGAAGCCCCGACCGTGCGTATCGGCGGCTACATGGACTTCTCGTGGACGTATCTGAGCGACAGCGCGGATCGTGGCACGCAGACCTCGCCCGGCGTTACTCGTCGTCCGAGCGGCAACGACTTCCGCTCCGACATGGAAGTGCACGTGCTGGTCAGCGGCAAGACCGCCGGCGGCATCACCTATGGTGCGCGCATCGAGTTCCAGAACGACAACATCCCGGCCTCGGGCCAGACGGCCGTCGACACCGACGAGACCTGGCTGTTCGTCAGCTCGCCCACGCTCGGCACGGTCCGCCTCGGTGACACCGACAGCGCCGCCAGCGTGATGCAGGTTCGTCCGCCGCGCTACCCCGCGTTCTACCGTCCGTCGTGGTACATCGCCCGTCCGGGCGGTCTGCCCTACATCAACTCGGGCGTGAACGACGGCAGCGACATCACGAAGATCACCTATCTGTCGCCGCAGTTCGCCGGCTTCGACTTCGGCGTGTCCTACGCGGTGAACGGTGGCGAAGGCCCCCGCATCAACAACGCCACGAACAATGGCGCGATGCAGCGTGACCTGAACGGCAGCCGCTACAACGAGATCACGGCGGCCCTGCGCTACCGTGGCAACTTCTCGGGCGTGGGTGTGGCCGCCGGCTTCGTGATGAGCCATGCCCAGGCCCCGCGTGACCGTGCCGCGAATGCTCGCAGCACCATCACTGCCTACTCTGCCGGTGGTACCGCCAGCTTCCAGGGCTTCACCTTCGGTGGTGAGTACACCTTCGGCAACTACCGTGGTGCGTCCCCTGGCATCGCCGGTACCGCCCGTGGCGCGGACATGAGCTGGCACTACCTGCTGGGTGCGTCCTACACCTTCAACCCAGTGACGATCACGGCCAACTTCGGCCAGTCGTTCCAGGACCGTCGCCTGCCGGGCGTGACCCTGGCGCGTGACCTCCGCCACACGCATGTGGGCGTGGGCGCGAGCTACACGATCGCCCCGGGCCTGCTGGGCTACATCAGCTACGAGTACCAGCGCTACCGCGGCTGGCCCGGCACGACCACCGGCAGCGTCTTCGGGTCGACTGCCCCTGCTCCGTTGGTGGGTGGCGTTCGTCAGAACGGCAACCGGACCATGCAGGCGATCACGATCGGCACCACCCTCTCGTTCTGATCCTTCGGGAACGAACGGGCCGGATGGTCCAAGGGATGGGGCGGCGGGGAAACCCGCCGCCCTTTCTCTTTTGCGGGTTTCCCGCAGGCCCCCATGGACGGCGGCCGCGGCCCTGCCCTACAACCCCGCGTGATGACCACCACGAGGACCCGCGCCATGACGCCGCAGCCCCAGACCCCGCGCGCCCCGAGCCCGGCCGGCGGGCGCCTCCTCGCCGCCTTCGCCGGGCTGGCCATGCTGGCGGCCTGCGCGCCGGGCAGCCTCCGCACCCCGGGCGACGACGAATACAATCCCTCCAGCCGCCGCGAGGAGGCGCTGCGCCTTTCCGGCTCGGCCTCCGAGGGCATCCTGATCTTCGGGACCGACCGCACGCGCCGCGCCGGCGCGGATGCCGGCGCGGGGCCGGGCCTGGGCGTGAACGCCTTCCTCTGGCGCGCCACGCTGGACACGCTCTCCTTCATGCCGCTGGTCAGCGCCGACCCCTTCGGCGGCGTCATCATCACCGACTGGTATTCGCCCCCGCAGGCGAGCGGCGAGCGCTTCAAGGCCACCGCCTATGTGCTGGGCCGTCAGCTCCGTTCCGACGGGGTGCGGGTGCAGGTGTTCCGCCAGGTCCAGCAGGGCGGGCAGTGGGTGGACGTGCCCACCGCCTCCAGCACCAACACCGAGATGGAAGACCGCGTGCTGGCCCGCGCGCGTGAGCTTCGGGTGATGTCGGCGGGGCGCTGAGCCCAGCCTCACGGAGCGATCCGGCGCGGGCTAACCCCCGCCGCAGCTTCTCCGCCGCAGCCCGCGCGGCGTGGCGGGGTCGGGCGCGCGCAGCAGCGTCAGCACGCAGGCGCCGTAATCCCGGGTGAAGCGCCAGTCGCGCGCGCCGGAATGGCCGCGCGCCGGGCCGTTGGGCCAGAGCGCCAGGGTGGGCGCCGCCCGCCGCGCCGCCAGCCCCGCCACCGCCTGGGCCCGTGCTGCGGGGTCGGGGTCGAACTCATCGCCCTCGAAGGTGATGACCAGCAGCCGCGCGGGTGACGCGGCGACGCCCGCCAGCAGCCGTTCGAAATCCGCCAGGGCATCGGCGCGGGTCTCGTTCTCCTCCACCTCGCCATGCGCGGCGGGGGCGGCGGCGATCACGGCGTCCACCAGCTCCGGCCGTTCGGCCGCGGCCATCAGCGCCTGCCAGGCCCCGCGCGACTCGCCGCCCAGCACCACCTGGCGGTAGCCCTGGGCGCGCAGCGCGGGCAGGCCGCGCACCAGGCGCGGCTGGGAGATGAACAGCGCGTCATCGCCCGGGTGGCGGTCGAAGCGCAGGATGTCGAAGCCGGCCTCGTTCAGCGCGGTGACGAAGCCGGGCAGGGGCTTGCCGCGGAAATCCTCGTCCGGGCCGCCATAGCCATGGCCCCAGACCAGCACGCCCGCGGCCTCGGCCGGGCCGCGATGGCGGTGGAAGGGGCTGCGCTGGAAGGGGCCCACGCCGCCGCGCTCCACGCGGATGGTGCCGCCATCGCGCAGCGCGCCGTCCGTGGCGAGCAGCTGGCAGGATTGGTCCGGGGGCGCGCGCATCTGGCGCAGGCGGCGGGCGCAGGAATCCAGCGCCTCCGCCTCGGCCTCCGACGGCGTGGCATGGCCCGAGGACATGGCCCAGACCGCCCGCCCATCCGCCCCCTGCGCAAAGGCGAAGGCCGCATGCGGCACGGCGCCGCGGTAATGCTGGGTGAAGCCGATGGCGAGGCTGGCCGTGGGCAGCCCGCCCCGCAGGATGCTGCCCGCCGAGAAGACGCGCTGGTGCGCCGCCTCCTCATCCGCCCAGGAGGGCGCGCTGGCAGGCAGGGCCAGCAGCAAACCGAACAGGAGCGGGAGGACGGCGCGCACGGATGACAGGTTGGGCAAACCCGCGGCCGATGCAAGCGCCACAATTCCCGCGCCGCACGTTCTGCTTTATGGAGGGACCATGCCTGATACGCCCGCCCCCGCCAGCCTCGATGCCCGCTATGATTTCCGCGCCGCCGAACCGCGCTGGCAGCGGGAATGGGACGCGGCGGGCTGTTTCCGCGTGCCCGACGTGCCGCCCGCCGATGCCCGCAAATACTACGTGCTGGAGATGTTCCCCTACCCCTCGGGCAAGATCCACATGGGGCATGTGCGGAACTACACGCTGGGCGATGTGGTGGCGCGCTACAAGCGGGCGCGCGGCCACCTGGTGATGCACCCGATGGGCTGGGACGCCTTCGGCCTGCCCGCCGAGAACGCCGCGCGCGAACGCGGCACCCATCCGGCGAAATGGACCTACGCCAACATCGCCAACATGCGCGCCGAGCTGAAGCGCATGGGGCTTTCGCTGGAATGGGAGCGGGAGTTCGCCACCTGCGACCCCGAATATTACGGCCAGCAGCAGAAGCTCTTCCTGGATTTCCTGCGCGCCGGCCTGGTCGAACGCAAGGAGAGCTGGGTCAACTGGGACCCGGTGGACAACACCGTGCTGGCCAATGAGCAGGTGATTGACGGGCGCGGCTGGCGCTCGGGCGCCGTGGTCGAGAAGAAGCTGCTGAGCCAGTGGTTCCTCTCCATCACGAAGTTCGCGCCGGACCTGCTGGAGGCGCTGAACACGCTGGACCGCTGGCCCGAGCGCGTGAAGCTGATGCAGGCCAACTGGATCGGCCGCAGCGAGGGCGCGCGGCTGAAGTTCAAGCTGGCTGAGGCGGCGGATGGGGTGGCGGACATCGAGGTGTTCACCACCCGTCCGGACACGCTGTTCGGCATGTCCTTCCTGGCCGTCGCCGCCGAGCACCCGCTGGCCGCCGCGGCCGCGGCCCGCAACCCGGACGCCGCTGCCTTCATCGCCGAATGCCGCGCCATGGGCACCAGCGAGGCCGTGATCGAACAGGCCGAGAAGCGCGGCTTCGACACGGGCTTCCGCGTGGTGCATCCCTTCACCGGCGAGACGCACCCCGTCTGGATCGCCAATTTCGTGCTGATGGAATACGGCACCGGCGCGCTGTTCGGCTGCCCGGGCCATGACCAGCGCGACCATGACTTCGCGTCCAAATACGGCCTGCCCATCATCCCCGTGGTGAAGCCGCGCGACGCCGGCGCGGATTTCTCGGTGGCCAAGGCGCCCTTCACCGAGGATGGCGTGCTGGTGAACAGCCGCTTCCTCGACGGGCTGGACGTGCCCGCGGCCAAGCGCCGCGTGATCGAGGAACTGGAACGCCTCCAGCAGGGGCAGGGCGTGGTGAACTGGCGCCTGCGCGACTGGGGCGTCTCGCGCCAGCGCTACTGGGGCTGCCCCATCCCCGTCATCCACTGCGACGACTGCGGCGTGGTGCCCGTGCCGGCCGACCAGCTGCCCGTGGTGCTGCCGGAGGATGTGGACTTCTCCAGGCCCGGCAACCCGCTGGACCACCACCCGACGTGGAAGCACGTCAACTGCCCGTCCTGCGGCAAGCCGGCCCGGCGCGAGACGGACACCTTCGACACCTTCGTGGATTCCTCCTGGTATTTCGCGCGCTTCTGCTCGCCCCGCGCCGGCGTGCCGGTGACGCCGGAGGCCGTCAATGCCTGGCTGCCGGTGGACCAGTATATCGGCGGCATCGAGCACGCGATCCTGCACCTGCTCTATTCCCGCTTCTTCACCCGCGCCATGCGCGCCGCCGGCCATGTCACGCTGGACGAACCCTTCGCGGGCCTCTTCACGCAGGGCATGGTCCAGCACGAGAGCTACAAGGGCGCCGATGGCCGCTGGCTCTACCCCGAGGAGGTGGAGAAGCGCCCCGACGGCACGGCCATCGTGAAGGGCACGAATGAGCCCGTGACGGTCGGCCGCATCGAGAGCATGTCCAAGTCCAAGCGCAACACGGTGGACCCCGGCGCCATCATTGACCGCTTCGGCGCCGACACCGCGCGCTGGTTCATCCTGAGCGACAACCCGCCCGAGCGCGACATGGAGTGGTCCGAGGCCGGGGTCGCGGGCGCCAGCCGCTTCATCCACCGCGTCTGGCGCCTGGCGCAGAACCTGGAGGGCGGGGCGGACGAGGCGGCAGACAAGAAGCTGCGCCAGACGACGCACCGCACCATCGCCGCCGTGACCGAGGCGCTGGAGGGCTTCGCCTTCAACGTGGCCGTCGCCCGCATCCATGAGCTGGCCAATGCCATCGCGGAGGCCGCCACGGCCCCCCGCGCGGCCCGCGCCGAGGCGCTGGAGGCGCTGGTCCGCCTCGCCTCGCCCATGATGCCGCATCTGGCGGAGGAACTCTGGTCCACGCTGCGCCCCGATGCCGGGCTGGTGGCGAAGCTGCCCTGGCTGGAACCGGACCCCGCGCTGCTCGCCGCCGACACGCTGACGCTGGCGGTCCAGGTGCTGGGCAAGCTCCGCGCGACCATCGAGGTGCCGGTGGACGCGACCGACGAACAGGTCTTCGCATTGGCGGAGGCCGAACCCAACGTGATCCGCGCGCTGGAGGGCAAGCCCATCCGCAAGCGGATCCATGTGAAGGGGCGGGTGGTGAACCTTGTGGCATAGGCGAAACCTCCTGGCGCAAGGGGTCATCCTTGGCGGCGCCACCTTGCTCGCCGGCTGCGGCTTCCGGCCGCTCTACGGCCCCGATGGCGCGCGCAGCGGCGGCGATGATTTCCGCGGTGAACCGCGCCTCGTGCAGGAAATGGCCGCGGTGCGCGTGGCCAATATCCCCGAGCGCGGCGGCCAGCTGCTGCGGCGCATGCTGGAGCGGCGATTCGAATCCCTCGGCCCCGGCACCGCCGCGCGCTACGAATTGCAGGCGAGCTTCGGCGTGACGACCGAGGCGCTGGGCTTCCAGCGCGACGGCAACACCACCCGCGCGCGAGTCATCGGCAGCGCGCCCTGGACGCTGACCGATGGCGGCACCCCGCCCACGGTGCTGGGCCGCGGCCTCGCCCGCACGATTGATGCCTACAACATTCCCACGATGCAATTCTTCGCCGCCGACATCTCGCGCGAGGACACCGAGCGCCGGATGGTGGAGGAACTGGGCGACCGCATCGTGCTGGGCGTCGCCGCCGCGCTGCGCCGGCGCCTGCAGGCCTGAGGCTTGGCGGCCAAGCTCGACGCGCGGAAGCTGCCGGGATTCCTGGCGGCGCCGCCGGCCGATTGCCGCGTCGTGCTGCTGGTGGGCGATGATGCGGGGCTGATCAGCGAGCGCGCCGCCAACCTCATCGCCGCCGCCTCGGGCGGCGATGCGCTCTGCGTCACCGAGGCGGGGCGGGAGGCGCTGAAGGATGTGGCCTTCCTGGCGAACACCGCCGCCTCCACGCCCCTGATGGGCGGGTGCCCCGCCATCCGCGTGCGCGATGCCAAGGATGGTTGGGCCGAGGCCGCGCGGCTTGCGCTGGCCGGCCCCGGTCCCGGCCTGGTGGTGATGGAGGGGCTGGGCCTGCCCGGGCGTTCCAAGCTGCGCGCGCTGGTGGCGGGCGATGCGCGCGGCCAGGTCATCGAATGCTACGCCGAGCGGGGGCGGGACCTCGCGGCCTCCATCGCGCGCATCCTGGGAGAGCTGGAGGCGCGGGCCGAACCCGCCGCGCTGGACTGGCTGGCCGAGCGGGGCGGCGAGGACCGCCTGGCGCTCCGCCGCAACCTGGAGGTGCTGGCCCTGCACGCCATGCCGGGCGAGCCCATCACGCTGGAAGACGCGATGGCGGTGCTGGGCGAGGGCAGCGCGCTGGACCTCGACGAGGCGCTGCTGGCCGCCACCGAGGGCAATGTGGCCGCCGCCGACCGCGCCATCGCGAACGCCTTCGCCGAGGGCGCCAACCCGGTGCAGGTGCTGCGCGCCGCCCTGCGCCATGTGCAGCGGCTGCACCTGGCGGCGCTGGCGGTGCAGGGGGGTGCCGCGCCGGACGAGGCGCTGGGCGCGCTGCGCCCGCCCGTCTTCTGGCGGCACAAGCCCGCGCTGGAACGCGCCCTGCGCCGCTGGCCCGCCGCGCGGCTGGAGGCGCTGGGCGCCGCCCTGCTGCGCGCCGAGCGCCAGTCCAAGACCACGGGCCTGCCCGACGAGGTGATCGCGCGGCAGGTCGTGCTGGGGATGGCGCGGCGGTAGCTTCGCCGGGCGGCTGATTCACGTCTTAGGTGTTCCACCGAAGCCGATCAGACGCCATTCCCCGATTCCCCCTTGATCCCCCGGCCGGGCTGTGGTTCATGCGGCCCACCCTGCCGCCGGCGTTGGCACGCCCGCGGCTATGCCCGTTTGCGCGCCCCGATCCCCGGGGCTCAGGGCTGAGCATCCAGAGGGAGATCCCATGCCACTCTACGAATGCGTGTTCATCGCGCGCAACGACATCACCCAGCAGCAGGTCGAGGCGATCGCCGACCAGATGGCCGAAGTGCTCACCGAGCAGGGCGGCGAGGTGAAGAAGCGCGAATACTGGGGCCTGCGCGGCCTCGCCTATCGCATCAAGAAGAACCGCAAGGGCCACTACATGCTGCTGGGCCTCGACTGCCCGGCGCCGGCCATGCAGGAGATCGAGCGCCAGCTCGGCCTGAACGAGGATGTGCTGCGCGAGATGACCATCCGCGTCGAAGCCATCTCGGAGGAGCCCTCGGCCGTGCTGGCCAAGCGCGCCGATGACCGTGACCGTGAGCGCGGCTTCCGCGGGCCCAAGCCCGCCGGCCGCTTCACCTCCGGCCGCGGCCGCACCGGCGGCGACGACCGCGAGGAATTCCGGGCCCGTCCGCGCGACGAGATGGACCCCTCCATGAACGACGAGATGTGAGGACGCCATGAGCGAGACCGCCGAACCGAACATCGCCGCCCGCCGCCCCGCCGTGGGCGCCCGCCGGCCCTTCTATCGCCGCAAGAAGTCCTGCCCCTTCTCCGGCGCCAACGCGCCGAAGATCGACTACAAGGACGTGCGCCTCCTCTCCCGCTTCCTGAGCGAGCGCGGGAAGATCGTGCCCAGCCGCATCACGGCGGTCAGCGGCAAGAAGCAGCGTGAGCTAGCCCAGGCCATCAAGCGCGCCCGCTTCCTGGCCCTGCTGCCCTACGTCATCAACGACTGACGCGGGAAAGGCCGGCGGCGTGAGCGGCTCCTCGGGACAGGGCGGCATGTTCAGCCAGCCATGGGCGCTGGCCGCGGGTGCGGCCGGGCTGCTCTCGGCGCTGTTCGCCCTGTTGGCGATGCGCGGCATGCCGTTCGGCGGGCTGCTGATGTGGGTGGCGCCGCTGCCCATCCTGGCCGCGGGGGCCGCCTTCGGCGGCCGCGTGGCCGGCGCGGCGGTGGGGCTGGCGGCGGCCGCGGTGCTGCTGGGCAGTTCGCTGCTGGGCGTCGCCATGTACCTGGTGATGTTCGGCCTTCCGGCCGCGCTCATCGCCATCACGGCGCTGCCGCCCGGCACGGGCAGGATGGTCCTCACCACGCCGCTGGCGCTGCTGGGCCTCTGGCCCACGGCGGTGCTGCTGCTGGTGGCCGTCTTCGTCACCGACCTCGAGGGCGCCATGCGCGGCGCGGTCGAGATGGGCGTGGCCCGCATGGGCGTGGACATGCCCGAGGCGATGATGGACCAGGTGGCGCGGGTGAAGGCGGCCGCGGCGGGGCTCTGGCTCGCGCTGCTGCTGCTGGGCAACGGGCTGCTGGCGCAGCGCTTCGTCGAGCGGCGGGGGCTGGCGCTGGCCTCCCTGCCGCCCGTGGACGACCTGCGCCTGCCCGACTGGTACGCGCCCCTGCCGCTGGTGGCCCTGGTGCTCTGGGCCGTCTCGGGCGGGGTGCTGGCCTTGTCCGCCCTGCTGCTGCTTCTGCTGCCCTTCTTCCTGCTGGGAGTGGTGGGCGTGCACCGGCGGCTGCGGAACCGCCCCGGGCGCGGCGCCTTCCTGGCCGGCTTCTACCTGCTGATGCTGCTCTTCCTGCAGCTCATGGCCCCGCTGATGGTCGGCGTGGGCCTCTTTGACCAATTCCGGCGGCGCCCGGCGCCGCCCAACCCGTGATGTGAGGCGTGCGATGATTGATCTGATTCTGATGCAGCGCGTGGACAAGCTCGGCCAGATGGGTGAGCTGGTGAAGGTGAAGCCCGGCTACGCGCGCAACTTCCTCCTGCCCCAGGGCAAGGCGATCCGTGCCACCAAGGCGAACATCGCCAAGTTCGAGGTGGAGCGTGCCCAGCTCGAGGCGCTGAACATCAAGCGCCGCGAGGAAGCCGAGCGCATCGCGGAGCGCATGGAGGGCCTCTCCGTCGTCCTCATCCGCTCGGCGGGTGAGAGCGGCGGCCTCTACGGCTCCGTCTCCGCGCGCGACATCGCCGATGGCTGCACCGCGGGCGGCCTGACCGTCACGCGCAGCCAGGTGATGCTGGAGCAGCCGATCAAGACGCTCGGCCTGACCACGGTGAAGGTGGAGCTGCACCCCGAGGTGCACCTGCCCGTCATCGTGAACGTCGCCCGCAGCCCCGAGGAGGCCGAGCGCCAGGCGCGCGGCGAGGAGATCGAGCGCGAGGAGGAGATCACCCTCGAGGCCGAGCTGGTGGCCGAGCTGGGTGCGGCCACGCGCGACTGATCCACGCGCCGTCCAGGCCTGAAGGAGGGGAGGCACCGTCCTCCCCTTTTTCGTGCATGGCGGCAATGTGTCAGTCTTATTGACCTAAGTCCGGCCGGACCGCCATGCTGCGGCATGGACAGCCTGCTGGCCCTCACCGCCTTCGCCATCGCCACCTCGGCCACGCCGGGGCCGAACACGCTGATGGTCTCGGCCGCCGCGGCGCGGGCGGGGCTGGGGGCGGTGGTGCCGCACATGCTGGGCATCACGCTGGGCTTCCCGGCCATGCTGGTGGCCATCGCGGCCGGCTTGGGCTGGCCGTTCCAGGCCTTCCCCTGGCTGCATCCCGCCCTGCAGGTGCTGGGCGCGTGCTGGCTGGCCTGGCTCGCCTGGAAGATCGCGGCCGCACCCCCGCCCGACGGCCGCCCGGCGGCGCCACCCCTGGGCTTCTGGGGCGCGGCCGCCTTCCAATGGGTGAACCCCAAGGCCTGGATGATCGCGCTGGCGGCCGTGCCGGCCTTCACCCGCCCGGATGCGCCCCTGCTGCCGCAGGCGCTGGGCATGGCGGCGGCCTTCGCCCTGGTGTCGCTGCCCTGCCTGCTGCTCTGGGCCGGGTTGGGGCTGGGGGCCCGGCGCCTGCTGGCCACCCCGGAGCGGCTGCGGGCCTTCAACCGCGTGATGGCCGTGCTGCTGGTGCTGAGCCTGGTGCCGGCCTTTCTCTAGGCCCCTTTCGCCCCGCCCGGACGCGGCGTGAGGGCGCCGGCCTTCGGCCTCGCGCGGTCCAAGGTCGCCGCGTCATGCCGCATGGCCTGCAAACGCTTCGGGCGGCCCGGTTGCGGCGCGCCCCCCGGCGGGGCATAGCGGCACGGCCCGACATGTCCCTTTCCCTCATCCTGCCCACGCTGCTGCTGGCGCCCCTTCTCGTGCTCGTCTCGGCGGTCGCGGTGCGGGCCATGATTGCGCGGCCCATCCTGGACCACCCCGAGGCGCGCAAGATGCACGACCGCCCCACGCCCAAGGGCGGTGGCGTGGGGCCGGTCCTGGCCTTCGTGCTGGGCATGCTGGTGCTGTTCAACTTCATCCCGCCCAGCCCCCTGGCCGATGGCCGCTATGTCGGCGTGATCCTGGCCGCCGTGGCCATCGCGGGCGTGGCGCTGGCCGATGACGTGCGGGATTTCCGCTTCCTGGTGAAGCTGGCCGCGCAGACCCTGGCCGCGCTGGTGGCCATGGGGGCGGGGCTGGTGCTGCACACCCTCTCCCTGCCCTGGATCGGCGCCGTGCCGCTGGGCGTGCTGGGGCTGGTCATCACGCTGTTCTGGATCGTGGGCTGCACCAATGCCGTGAACTTCATGGATGGCATGGACGGGCTGGTGGGTGGTGTCGTGGTCATCGCCTGCGCCGCGCTGGCGGCCATCGCGGCGCTGCAGGGCGGCTGGTTCATCCATGCGGCCGCCATGTTCCTGCTGGCGGGCTTCCTGGGCTTCCTGCCCTACAACCTCCACCCCGCGCGCATCTTCATGGGCGATGTGGGCAGCCAGTTCGCGGGCTTCATGCTGGCGGTGCTGGCGGTGGTGGCGGCGGGGCTGGAGAGCAACCAGGTCAGCTTCCTCATCGTCCCGCTGCTGCTGTTCGGGCTGCTGTGGGACGCCGCCTTCACCCTGGCCCGCCGCGCCCTGATGGGCGAGGCCGTGGCGGAACCGCACCGGGGGCACCTCTACCAGGTGGCGACCACGACGGGGCTTTCCGTGCGGCAGGTGTCGGCCACGCATTGGGGCTTCGCCCTGTTCCATGCCGGGCTGGCCTTCCTCTTCCTGCGCCTGGGGCCGGAGCTGAAGCCCTATGTCGTGCTGCCCGCGCTGGCGGTGCAGCTGGGCTGGACGTTCTATGTGCTGGCGCGGATGCGCCGCACCGGCACGCGCTTCCGCAGGCCGGGCTGAGCCCCGGCCGCCAAGATAATCCCATGCGGCGGCCTCAACCTGGTGTAGGCATTCGCATCCGACCGGCAACCAGGCCCCCCGGCCAGGCCAGGCGCGGCGGCAGCGGAGGCCAGCCATGGGCGCAGTCTGCGGGATCACCCACTACATCCTCACCCACGAAGAATGGGCCGAGCTCGACGACGAGCTGACCGGCCTCGACGTCATGCTGCGCCGGGGCGGGACCTTCACCCTCTCCCCCGGGCAATGCTTCACCCTGACCGGCCTGCGGGGTGACATCCACGAATTGCTGAACGGCTCGAAGGCGGCGAAGGGCATCGTGCTGCAACTGGAGCGCGGGTGCCGGATCGGCGTGGCCTTCCGCAACGAGAGCATGGCCCATGTCGTGGCCCGCAGCGCCAAGGCCTTCGCCAAGGCGGTGCCCGGCACCATCGGCGTCACCACGGCGCGCACGCTGACCATCCCGCTGGCGCCCTTCTTCCGGCGCGGCCTGGTGGTGGGCAACCCGTTGCAGGCCATCGAGGCGCCCATGCGGATGGCCAACCAGAAGTCGGACCGGCAGGTGCTGCTGCAGATTTACCCGATGGACAGCGGCGACCACCCCCACGAGGTGTTCTATTACGACGAGCACAGCATCACCCTGCGCGAGGTCTTCGACGACCTGGCTGGCGAGGGCCTGCTGCGGGAGGGCCCCTCCGCCTGGCGCCAGGGGGTGCACCCGGCGCGCGGCCTGAAATGGCGCATCAAGTTCCGCCGCAAGGGCAAGGAGGGAGGCGTGAACTTCTGACGCGTCAGCCGCGGCGGATACGCCCCCAGCCCGGCTCCTCCAGCGTGAGCTCCTCCAGCCCCGATTGGCGCAGCATGGCGGCGGTGGCGGCCTCGGCCTCGGCCACGATGCCGGCAGGGTCGAGGTGCGGCACGCGGCGCGCCTCCATCAGCACGCGGCCCTCCACCACCACGTCGCGCACATCCGCACCCGTGGCGAAGTGGATGATGCGCGAGACGGGCATGTTGGCCGGCGCCATGTGCGGGGCGGTGAGGTCCACCGTGATCACATCCGCGCGCTTGCCGGGTTCCAGGCTGCCGACCTCATCCTCCATGCCCAGCGCGCGGGCGGCGTCAATCGTCATCATCTCCAGGATGCGGCCCGGCGGCAGCAGGCGGTCGTCGCGGGCGTGCTGCTGGGCGTAGCGCATGGCGGCGAAGCCGTGGCGCAGCATGTCGCCGCTGCGGTCGGGCGCGGTGCCGTCGCTGCCGATGACGACGTTTACGCCGGCCTCCAGCATCCGCACCACGGGGCAGAAGCCGCGCACGGCGGCGATGGCCGTCGGGTTGTGAACCACATGGGCGCCAGTGCGGGCCAGCGTCTCGATGTCGGCGTCGGTCAGGTCCACGCAGTGCGAGAGGAAGGCGTCCGGCCCCAGCAGCCCGAACATCGCATCGGCCATCGCGATGCTGCCATTGCGGTGCCCGTCCTGGTGGAAGCGGGCGCCGAAGCGGGCGCCCAGCGCGCGCACCGCCTCGCCCTGGGCACGGATTTCCGCGACCTTGGCGGCGTCGTGCTGCGCCTCGCGATAGACGGGCATGAGCGTGCAGAGGCGCATCAGCGCCTTCCCGTGCAGCCGCTCGAAGAGCAGGCCCATGACCTCCAGCTGTTCCTCGAAGGCCACGTCGCGGTCGTCATAGCGGCGGGGGAAGGGCGGGCGGGTCGGGCCCACCGCCATCACCTCGCGGATGCCGATCTCGGCGATGGCCTGGGCGCGGGCCTCGCCGGCCGCGGGGCTGTCCACGCGCATGATGGAATCGCCGCCGCCCAGCAGGGAGACGCCCGTCGTCACGCCGGCCATCAGCCGTTCCAGGCCCGCCAGCCGCGCCTCCGCCGCCCAGAAGGAGGGGGGCGAGGCCGTGGTGTAGATGACGCGGCAGGCTTCCATCCAGGCCGCGCTGTCGCCATTGCCCATGGTCTTGACCAGCCCATGCCCGGCATGGGCGTGGCTGTCCACGAAGCCGGGCAGGATGGCCTTGCCGCGCGCGTCCAGCACGCGGGCGGGGGCGGGGAGTGCCGCCTCCACCTCGGCGCGGGGCCCCACGGCCGTGATGCGCCCGCCTTGGATGGCCACCGCCCCATCGGGAATGACGCGGCGGGCGGGGTCGAGGGCGATCAGCACGCCGCCGGTGACGAGGAGCGTGTCCATCAATGCCTCCAGACCACGGTCTCGGGCGCGCCGGCGGTGGGGTCGGCCTCGATCATCTGCCCGTTCATGACGGATTGGCCGGTGAAGGCCAGAATGAAGCCCCAATGGGACACCACCAGCGTGTGCGCCCAGTCGTCCAGGGCCGCCATCTCGGCGCGGAACAGGGCGGCGCGGGCCAGCACCTGGTCTTCCGGCTCCTCGATGGGGGGCCACCAGATCTCCTCGATCGCGTGGAAACCCACCGTGGGCCAGTCGCGTTGGAGATGGCTCACGGGCGTGCCCACGTCGCAGGTGAAGGCGTAGCGTTCGCGCACCGTGGGCGTGACCGTCAGTGGCAGCCCCAGGGCCCGCGCCACCGGCGTCGCGGTCTGCAAGGCGCGGGTGTAGGGCGAGGTGATGACGCGGCGGATGTCGCGCCTGGCCAATTCCTCCGCCGCGCGTTCCGCCTGTTCGTGGCCGAGCGGCGTCAGCTTCGGGTCTATGATGCCGGGGTCGCGCCGCGTCTGGGTGAAGAGTAGGTTGAACTCGCTCTGGCCGTGGCGCAGGAAGATCATGTCTCGGCTCGTTCCCTGGGGTGGGTTCCGGGGTAGCGTTGGCGTGGCGGTCCCGCAAGCTGCGGGCGGAGACATTGCGGCCACGCCACGTCATGCCTAAGTAGGCGGTTCCAGAGGAGGTCCCGATGCAGGGCGGTTTCCCGATTGATCTGATCCTCTTCGCCATGGTGGCCGCTTTCCTGGTGCTGCGCCTGCGCGGCGTGCTGGGCAAGCGCACCGGCTATGAGCGTCCGCCCCAGCAGCCCCAGGGCGTGCAGGGCCCGGCCGCGCGCGCCGAGGGCGTGGCGGAGGAGATCATGCCCGCGCAGCGCAGCAACACACGCCGCGTGGTGCCCGATGTGCGCTCACCCACCGGCGCGGCGCTGGCGCGCATCGTGAGCGCGGACCCGCAATTCGACCCCAACACCTTCCTGGATGGTGCCGAGGGTGCCTTCGGCATGATCGTGAACGCCTTCGCCCAGGGCGACCGCGAGACGCTGCGCGCGCTGCTCTCCGACGACACCTATGCCGGCTTCGAGGGCGCCATCACCGCGCGCGAGCAGGCGGGTGAGCGGCAGCGCACCGAAATCCGCTCCATGCACGAGATGGTGATCGAGGGCGCGGAGCTGCGCGGCACGGTGGCCGATGTGACGGTGCGCTTCATCTCCGACCAGGTGAACATGACGACGGGCCGCGATGGCGAGATCGTCGCCGGGTCCGATGCCATCACCGAGGTGATCGACATCTGGACCTTCCAGCGCGACATCGCGACGGATGATCCGGCCTGGCGCCTGGTCGCCACCCGCTCGGGCTGAAGCCGGGCGGCGCCACGAAGAACCCCGCGCAGGCCTGGCCCGCGCGGGGTTTTTTGTCAGCGCAGCGGCACCAGGCCGGGCGGGGCCGAGCCCTTCCAGAGCGATTCCAGCAGCGCCTTCGCCTCGCCCGCGCCCGTTTCCGGCGCCACCAGTTCCAGAAACTTTTCCGACAGGTCCTGGTCGGTCAGCGGCGCGTCGGGGTCGCCCTTGCGGGTGGGCTGGAACTGATACAATTCGCGCCCGTCGCGCAGCCTGATCGTCACCTTGGCGCTGCGCTGGGCGGGGAAGGCGGCCTCGCATTCCGCATCCTGGCTGACGGTGATGCGGGGCATCACGGCGCGGATGGCGGGGTCGGACAGGCGGGCCTCGTCAAAGGCGGACAGGCGCACCGCCCCATGCAGCAGCATGGTCGCCACGGTGAACTGGGTGGAGAAGCGGCATTCCTGCTCGGTCCGCGCCTGAGGGCGATCGCAGACATTCTTGGTCGCCGCATAGCCCGCGACATGCACGCCCGCCACGTCATCGGCCGTGAAGCCATGGGCGCGCTGCAATTCCCGCACGGCGTCCAGCGCCGCGAAGATATGCCCGCAGCAGCCATGGTTCTTGATGGTCATCTCGGTGATGGCCAGCGGCTTGCCGATCAGCGAGAGGGGCTTGTCCCACTTGCCCGTGTCCTCGCTGGTGGCGGCGGCGAAGCCCGCCTCGCCATGCAGCACATCCAGCGCGCCGGTCATGCCCTCGCGCGCCGCCATGGCGGCGAGCGCCCCGGCTTCCGCCGCATGGCCGGGGTGGAGCGGCTTGCTCATCCCATCGCCGCGGAAGGCCTGTTGCAAGCCGCCGGCCATGGTGGCGGCGGTGGCGATGGCATGCGCCGTCTGCTCCGCATCGCAATCGAGCAGCACGGCGACCGCGGCGGCGGCCCCGAAGGTGCCCACCGTGCCGGTGGTGTGCCAGTAGTCGTAGTGCGAAGGCTGCACCGCCTGGGCGATGCGGCAGGAGACCTCATAGCCTGCCGTCATGGCCCGCAGCAGCGCCGCCATATCCGTGCCGCGCGACTGCGCGGCCGCCAGCGCCGCCGCGATGGTGGGGCAGCCGGGATGATAGACGCCCCAGCGCCATATGTCGTCGAACTCGACGATGTGGCTGGCCGTGCCGTTGATGAGTGCCGCGTGGCGCAGCCCGGTCCGCGTGCCATCGGTGTAGCTGACGGCCTGGCCCGTGCCGCGTTCGGCGGCCAGCGCGCGGGCCATGGGCGTGGCCGGCTCCTTGCGCGCGCCGGCCAGCACGCAGGCGAACCAGTCAATCAGCGCGCGGCGGGCGTGGCGGTCCAGATCGGCGTCCAGCTTCGCCGCGCGCCAGCCCGCCGCGTGCTCCGCCAGGACGAGAAGCGGGTTCACCGGTTCCCCCGCAGCACTTCCTTGTTGATGACCATGTCCTCGTCCAGCTCGCCCTTGAAGTGGCCGATGATGGAGGAGACGGCCGAGAGCCCCATGCGCCGCATGCCCTGGTCCGTCCCCGCCGCCGAATGCGGCGTCGCGATCACGTTGGGCGCGTTCAGCAGCGGGTTGGAGGCCTTCACCGGCTCCTCCCAGAACACGTCCACGCCGGCGGCGCCCACCTGGCCGGTGCGGAGTGCGGCGGCCAGCGCCTCCTCGTTCACCAGCGTGCCGCGGGCGGTGTTGATGAAGCGCGCGCCGGGCTTCATCGCCGCCAGGAATTCCGCGTTCACCATGCCGCGGTTCTGGGTGTTGGACGGGCAGTGCATCGTCACCCAATCCGCCTGCGCCAGCCCTTCCTGCAGGGTCTTCGCATAGCGGAAGCCCGCGCCCTTCACCGTGTTCATCGGGATCGCCGGGTCATGCACCAGCACATCCATCCCGAAGGCATGGCACAGCCGCGCCACCCGCCCGCCGATGCGGCCGAAGCCCACCACCAGCACCGTCATCCCCGACAGGTCATAGGCCTGGGGCGCGTCAATGGTGCTCCACTTCTCTGCGCGGGTGTTGATGTCGAAGACCTTCAGCTGCTTCGCGATGTTCAGCATCAGCATCATCGCGTGCTCGGCCACCGACAGCGCATTGGCATCGGCCGTCACGGTCAGGGGAATGCCGCGCTTTGTCAGCTCCGGCACGTCCACCGCGTCATAGCCCACGCCATGCCGCGCCACGATGGACAGCTTGGGCGAGATGTCCAGGAACTCCGCGTTGATCGGCGTGGCGCGCACGATGATCGCATCCGCCCGCGCCATCACGCCCGGCAAATTGTCCTTGTTCGGGTTGAGCAGCGTCTCGACCGTGTAGCCGGGCTCGGCCTCCAGCCGCGCGAGCGCATCAGCATGGACAGGACGCAGGAGAACGACATGGGGCATCAGGGGCCTCTCGGTGTGGCGATGTGGGTGGGGCGCTCCCGGGAGGGGCGCCGCCCCTCCCGGACCCACCCCGCCAGGAGCCGGTGGGCTCCTGGACCTGTTCAGTCTGGTTGGGTTTCAGGAGGGGGTGAAACCCCCTCCTGAAACCCAACAAACTCAATGGTTCCAAGGGCCCACTGGCCCTTGGCAGGTGGGGTTCGGGGAGGACGGCGTCCTCCCCGCGGCGCCCACCACAAGGCTCACGCCAGGTGCGCCTGCGGCCCCATGAGGTGTTCCCGCATCCTGGCCTGGAGGATGGCGCCTTCGCGGGGCGGCAGGACGAGGGGCTTGTTGCCCGCATCCACCTTCACCACGCCGAAGAAGGGGCCATCGCCTTCGCGGGCGGCCTTGACCAGGGCGGGCACGTCGCCGGCCTCGGTGACGAGCATGGTGTGTTTGATGCCCGCGCCGCGCGCCATGGTGGCGAGGTCCGTGCCGTGGCGCGTGGCCGTCTCCTGCATGCCCGTCTCGCCGTAGTGTTCATTGTCCTGAACGACGATGGCGAGGTTCTTCGGCGCCTGGTGCGCGATGGTGGCGAGGCTGCCGATGCCCATCAGCATCTCGCCATCGCCCGTCAGCACCAGCACGCGGCGGCTGGGCTGGGCGAGGGCGAGGCCGAGGCCGATCATCGCCGCCCCGCCCATGCCGCCCCAGAGCGGCAGGTTCTGCGGGCTGTCGCCGATGGCCGTGATGTCCCAGGCCGGCGCGCCCAGGCCCGCGATGACCAGCATGCCGCCGCGGTCGGCCAGGAGGGCGCGGGTGAGTTCGCGCCGATCAATCTTCCCCGAGGGTGCGAGCATGGCTCAGTCCTTCCCGAAGGTCTTGGCGCCCAGCACCCGCTGGCCGATCAGCGTCGCGGTGGGGCGGAAGGTGTTGAAGGCGAGCTTGAGGGAAGCCTCCACCGTGGGCAGCACATCCTCGGGCCGGTCGGCGCGGTGGACGAGGGTGCCCATGGCCTCCAGCACCGCCTGGGTGGCCTGGCCCATGGCGACCTGCGCCGGGTTGAACTCGCCGAAATCGCCACGCATCGTCACGATCATCGGCATGGGCGTGCGGTGGATGGAGGAGAGGGAGAGCATGTTGATGCAGTTCCCCACCCCCGAGGACTGCATGAGCATCACCGAGCGCTCGCCGCCCAGCCAGGCGCCCTGCATGAGGGCGATGCCCTCCTCCTCCGTGGTCAGCGTCACCACGCGGAGTTCGTTGTCGCCGAGGCAGCGCTTGATCAGGCGCGAATGCCCGGCATCGGGCACCAACGCCACCTGGCGGATTGAATACTGCTTGAGCAGCGCATAGATGCCATCGGGCCAATCGGCCTGGGCATCGGGCGCGGTCTCGACCGTGCTGTGACTCATGAACGTCCTCCGTTGCCGGGGAGTTTCCGGTCCGCGCGGGGATCTGGCAAGCGGGGCGGGCATGGCATTCCGGCAGAGCGTGGCGGGCACCCAATACGTGTTCGAGGATTTGCGGACGCTGCTGGCCCGCGCCACGCCCTTCCGCTCGGGCGATGCGCTGGCGGGTGTCGCGGCGCAGAGCGGTGCCGAGCGGGTGGCCGCGCAGCGGGCGTTGGCCGACCTGCCGCTGAAGCATTTTCTCCATGAGGCGGTGATCCCGTATGAGGCGGATGACGTCACGCGCCTCATCATGGATGGGCATGATCCCAACGCCTTCGCGCCCATCGCGCATCTGACGGTGGGCGGGTTCCGCGACTGGCTGCTGGCCGCGCCGCCCGAGGCGCTGCCGCCCATCCGCCGTGGCATCACGCCCGAGATGGCGGCCGCCGTCTCCAAGATCATGCGCCTGTCCGATCTGGTCACGGTGGCGGCGAAGTGCCGCGTGGTCACGCGCTTCCGCAACACCATCGGGCTGCCGGGCACGCTCTCCATCCGCCTGCAACCCAATGACCCGACCGATGACGCGCGCGGTGTCGCGGCCGCGGTGCTGGATGGCTTGCTGCTGGGCGCGGGCGATGCCGTGATCGGCGTGAACCCCGCCACTGACAACGTGACCCAGGTGATGACGCTGCTCACGATGCTGGACGAGGTCCGCACCCGCTTCGACATTCCCACGCAAAGCTGTGTGCTGTGCCATGTGACGACGGCGCTGCTGGCCATGGAGCGCGGCGCGCCGACCGACCTGGTGTTCCAGTCCATTGGCGGCACCCAGGGCGTGAACGAAAGCTTCGGCGTCACCATGGCCCTGCTGGCCGAGGCGCAATCCGCCGCGCTGGCGTTGCAGCGCGGCACAGTCGGCCAAAACGTCATGTATTTCGAGACGGGCCAGGGCAGCGCGCTCTCGGCCAATGCCCATCACGGCGTGGACCAGCAGACCCTCGAGGCCCGCGCCTATGCCGTCGCCCGCGCCTTCGACCCGCTGCTGGTGAATTCCGTGGTGGGCTTCATCGGCCCCGAATACCTCTTCGACGGCAAGCAGATCGCGCGCGCGGGGCTGGAGGATCATTTCTGCGGCAAGCTGCTCGGCCTGCCGATGGGCGTGGATGTCTGCTACACCAACCACGCCGAGGCCGACCAGGACGACATGGACGCGCTGCTGATCAACCTGGCCGTGGCGGGCGTCACCTACATCATGGGCGTGCCGGGGGCGGATGACGTGATGCTGGCCTACCAATCCACCAGCTTCCACGATGGCCTCACGGCGCGCGCTTTGCTGGGCAAGACGCCCGCGCCGGAATTCGCGGCCTGGCTGGAACGCATGGGCATCGGCGAGGGGGCGCGCATTCCCGAACGCATGGCGCCGGCGCTGATCGGCCTGTCATGACGCTGGTCCCGACCCACAGCCTGCGCCGCTTCACCTCCGCCCGCGTGGCGTTGGGCCGCGCCGGCACCTCGCTGCCCACGGCGGCGCATCTGGACTTCCAGGAGGCGCATGCGGCGGCGCGCGACGCCGTCTGGTCCGCGCTGGACCCGGCGGCACTCGGCTTCGACGCCCCCGTGGTGCGGAGCGAGGCGCGCGACCGGCGCGAATACCTGCTGCGCCCCGATCTCGGCCGCCGCCTGCGCGCGGAGGACCGCGCCCGCCTGTCCCGGACGGGCGGCGTGGTCGTGGTGGTCGCCGACGGGCTTTGCGCCACCGGCGTGCAATCCCAGGCCGCCGCCCTGCTGTGCGCCCTGGGCGCGGATTGGCCCGTGGTGGTGGCGCTGCAGGCCCGCGTGGCGCTCGGCGACGACATCGCGCATGCCATGGGCGCGGAGGCCGTGGTGGTGATGATCGGCGAACGGCCTGGGCTGTCCGCGCA
Organism: Roseococcus thiosulfatophilus; assembly: GCF_017311575.1. Lineage (GTDB taxonomy): Bacteria > Pseudomonadota > Alphaproteobacteria > Acetobacterales > Acetobacteraceae > Roseococcus > Roseococcus thiosulfatophilus. Next base: position 3,227 of record NZ_JAFFQY010000012.1, on the reverse strand, counting down.
GGACAGTGTGGGCCTCTACCTCACCTGGGCGCCGCGGCCCGGTCGCAGCGACGCGGAGCGCAACTGCATCAGCAACATCCGCCCGGGCGGGCTGTCGCACGCGGATGCCGCGGCCAAGCTGCACTGGCTGCTGCGCGGCGCCCGCGCGCTGGGCGCCTCCGGCGTGGCGCTGAAGGACGACATGCCCGCCCAGAACCGGTTGGCTCCCTGATGCGTGTCACCATAGACCCCGCCTTGGTCGAGGAGGATTTCCTCCGGTCCTCCGGCCCCGGGGGGCAGAACGTCAACAAGCTCGAGACCGCGGTCCAGCTCCGCTACAACGCCGCCGCCGCCAACCTGCCGGAACGCATCCTGCGCCGCCTCGCCACCCTGGCCGGGCGCCGCATGACGAAGGACGGCGTGGTGGTGCTCACCGCCCAGCGCCACCGCCTGCGCGAGCGCAACCGCGAGGACGCGATGGAACGCCTCCAGGCCCTGCTGGACGAGGCCGCGGCCCCGCCACCCCCCATCCGCCGTGCCACCAAGCCGACGCGCGGTTCCCAGCAGCGGCGCATGGACAGCAAGACGAAGCGGGGCGCCACCAAGCGGCTGCGGGGCGCGCCGCCGCCCGAATGACGCCGTCGAATGACGCAGCCTTCACCCTCGGCCCACTGGCGCGTGAGGCCATGCGGCGCATATGTTTCTCATGCGGTCCATTTTGGCTCTCTTGTCGTTGGTGGTGCCGTTGCTCGCCTCTTCGGAGCGCGCGCCGGCGGCCAGTGGCGCGGTGCGGATGACCACCACCACGCGGGAATATTGCCACTCCCTGTCCGAACGTTTCGCCACCCTGCCGGGCGCCGAGGCCGAGGCGCCGCGCAGCATGGCGGCCGAGGGGCGCCGGCTCTGCGCGGAGGGCCAGGTGCGGGTGGGCATCGCCTGGCTGCGCCGGGCCATACGGGCGGCCTCGGGGCTGGACTGAAGCCTCAATCCGGCAGGGTGCCGTCCGCCTTCAGCACCTCGCCCGCCAGATAGAGGCTGCCGCAGATCAGGATGCGCCCGGGCGGCGCGCTCTCCAGCAGCCGGGGCAGGGCGGTGGCGAGGTCCGGTCCCGCCACGGCCCGCCCGCCGCTGGCGGCGATGATCTCCTCCACCGGCATGGCCAAATGCTGCCCCGCCTCCCGGATGGCGGTGAGCGTGGTGCCGAGCGGCATCAGCGGGGCCAGGAAACCCTCCGCCGTCTTGCCCTGCTTCATGCCCACCAGAAGGTGCAGCGGCCGGTCGCGCCATTGGGCCAGCGTCTCGGCCAGGGCGCGCCCCGCGCCCTCATTGTGCCCGCCATCGAGCCAGAGTTCCCAGGGGGCGGGGGGGGCGAGGCGCCCGTGCAGCCGTTGCAGACGCGCGGGCCAGCGGGCCGAGGCGACACCTTCGGCGCAGGCGGCATCGGTCAGCCAGGTGGGGTTCCAGGCGCGCAGCGCGGCGAGCGCGATGCCGGCATTGTCCGGCTGGTGGGCACCCGGCAGGCCGAAGCGGAGCAGGGGGATGGCGCCATGGGCATCGCGGTAGCCGGCGGCGTCCACCTCCCAGGCCGCGCCGCGCGCCAGCAGGGGCGCGCCCAGTTCGGCCGCGCGGGCGGCGATGACCGACAGCGCCTCGGGCGCCTGTGCCCCGGTCGCGCAGGGCACGCCAGCCTTGATGATGCCCGCCTTCTCGAAGGCGATGGAGCCCAGGTCGTTCCCCAGGAAATCCATGTGGTCCATGGAGATGGAGGCGATCGCGGTCGCCACCGGGTCGCGCACCACATTGGTCGCGTCCAAGCGCCCGCCCAGGCCCACCTCCAGCACCAGCACATCGGCCGGCACGCGGCTGAACAGCAGGAAGGCGACGGCGGTCGTGATCTCGAAGACGGTGATGGGCGTGTCGCCATTCACCCGCTCGACCTCCTCCAGCGCGGCACTCAGCGCCTCGTCCGTGACGAGGTGCCCGGCCAGGCGGATACGCTCATGGAAGCGCACCAGGTGGGGCGAGGTATAGGCGTGCACGCGCTGCCCGGCCGCTTCCGCCACCGCGCGCAGCACCGCGCAGGTGCTACCCTTGCCATTGGTGCCCGCCACATGGATCACGGGCGGCAGCTTGCGTTCCGGATGGCCGAGCTTGCCCAGCAGCGCCTCCAGCCGGCCCAGGCTGAGGTCGATCAGCTTCGGATGCAGCGCGTGCATCCGCGTGATGATGGGCTCGCTCCGGCCCCCCGTCAGCGCGTTCATGGTTTCAGCGCGTTCATGGCCGCTGCGTCAGGCCGCCTCGGCGCGGGGCTCGCCGCGCAGCAGGGCCAGCAGGCGGGCGAGGGTGGGGCGCATCTCGGCCCGCTTCACCACCATGTCGAGAATGCCGTTGGCCAGCAGGTATTCGGCGCGCTGGAAGCCTTCGGGCAGCTTCTCCCGCACGGTCTGTTCGATCACGCGCGCGCCCGCGAAGCCGATCAGCGCGCCGGGCTCCGCGATCTGGATGTCGCCCAGCATGGCGAAGCTGGCGGTGACACCGCCCGTGGTCGGGTCGCACAGCACCACGATGAAGGGCAGGCCGGCATCCTTCACCATCTGGGTGGCGATGACCGTGCGCGGCATCTGCATGAGGCTGACCGCGCCCTCCTGCATGCGCGCACCGCCGGACGAGGCGAACACCACCAGCGGCGCGTCCTGCAGCACCGCGAGGCGCGCGGCCGTCACCAGCGCCTCGCCCACGCCGGCACCCATGGAGCCCGCCATGAAGGCGAATTCAAACACCGCGACGACCGCGCGCTGCCCGGCAATGGCGCCATGGCCGACCATGACGGCATCTTCCATGCCGGATTTGGCCTGGGCCTCCTTCAGCCGGTCGGCATAGCGGCGCTGGTCCTTGAAGCGCAGCGGGTCCAGCGGAACCTTCTCGATGTCGGCGCGCTGCCAGCCCTCATCCAGCGTCGCGTCCAGCCGCTGCTTGGACGAGAGCCGCATGTGGTGGCCGCAATGGGTGCAGACGCGCAGATTGGCTTCCAAATCGTTTTGGAAGATCATTTTTTCGCAGGACGGGCATTTGTGCCAGAGATTGTCCGGCATCTCGCGCGGGGCGCCGAACAGCGTCTTGATCTTGGGCAGCGCCCACTCACTGATCCAGTTCATCGTCTTCCGGGCCTTCGGGGAGGCGGATGGAATGGTGCGCCGGGGCCTCCGGGTCAAGCCATGGGCCTCGCCTTGGCGCGCGCGAGTCTGCTA
>NZ_JAFFQY010000022.1 GCF_017311575.1 Roseococcus thiosulfatophilus | reverse complement strand
GCCTCGCTCGCGCTGCACCGGAAGATGGGGTTCGAGGAGGTGGGCACGTTTCACGAGTATGCGCGAAAGAACGGGGTGTGGATCAGTTCGACGTGGTTTCAGCGGAGGGTGGGGGACATGTGAGTTTTTGTGTTATTGATCCTCCGCATTGCCGCCGTCATTTTGTGTGTAGTATTGTGTGATATTACTCCATTTTTCAAGCTCTTTAGCCAGAAATGACTCCGCCGTCGACTCGAAAACCTCGCGAGTAGGCGATTTATCTGGTAAATTACGAAGAAAATCACTAAATTTAGCCACGTATGCTGCCGCCATAGCGGCGGTTTCCTTATGATATTCTCGAATTTTATGAATCTTGTCTTCTTCGCTCATTCCACCAACTAATAAATACGTGGGAAATCTGGCTTGCCTTATGCGAATTATTTTAATATAATTTAGGAAGTTTCCGGTAAATGCTTGACCGGAAACCATAGATTTTCTGATCTCCTCTCGCATTTCGTTATGGCCGCTCGATGTTAGTCCAGGTATTATTGCAAAATGCCTAAATCTATTGAATATGCCAACCGAAAGTCCATACAATATGGCACTAGAAATCTGCCACTGCATGCCAATTTCTTGATTTTTTAATATAAGATTTTGCTTTTCTGCTTCTTCGGCCGATCGAAAAAGCTGTGTTTTTTGATCATTGAGTGTTTCGCGAGTAGCTATTAGCTCCTCATGCTGCATCTCCAGTTCATCGCTCTGCAAGAGGAAGGCGGCTGCAAGAATTAAAAGAGATGCTGGCCCTAACGCCCCAGCAAGAAAATCTCCCTTCTCAGATAATTTGAGCCCGCCCCAGTGCTGTATTCCCGCTTCGTAAAATAAATAAACTGGAAAAATGATAGTTAAAATTGAGGCGATAAATAGCCATTTAGCTATCTTTTTCTTGAATCTCTTCCGTGTAGGGACCATTGTATACCCCTTTAATGGACATGAAGATAAATACGGGCGGCGGGGCTCGAACCCGCACGGCCTTGCGGCCGAGGGCTTTTAAGGCCCTTCCGTCTACCATTCCGGCACGCCCGCGCACGCCCAACCGCAGATTACGCGGGCGCAACCCACCCCGTAAAGCAGGCTGCCGCAGCTATTGCACCGGCGCGCCCATCCGCGAACATGGCGACAACACCCCGTCCAGGAAACGCCCGCCAATGTCCCAAGCCACCAAGATTGCCGGCCTGCTGCTCTTCCCCGGCCTCACCCAGCTCGACCTCACCGGGCCCTATGAGGTGCTGGCCAACCTCCCCGGCTGGAAGGTCGAGATCGTGGCGAAGCAGGCCGGCCCCGTCCGCACCGCCAAGGGCATGGTCATCCACGCGGATCAGGGCTTCGCGACCGCGCCGCAATACGACCTCTTCGCCATCCCCGGCGGCCCCGGCACCGATGACGCGCTGACGGATGCGGAGACGGTGGAGTTCGTCCGCCGCCAATGCGAGGGCGCCGAGAACGTCTTCGGCATCTGCACCGGCTCGCTGCTCATCGGCGCCACCGGGCTGCTGCGCGGCCGCCGCGCCGGCTCGCACTGGGCGGCGCGGCACCTGCTGGCCCGCTTCGGCGCCGAGGTGCGGGATGAGCGCATGACGAAGGACGGCAAGTTCTACACCGCCGGCGGCGTCACCTCCGGCATTGACATGGCGCTGCGCGTGGTAGCCGACATCGCGGGCGAGGACGCGGCGCAGCAGATCCAGCTGCAGATCGAATACGACCCCGAGCCGCCCTTCCGCAGCGGCACGCCCTTCACCGCACCCCCGCACATCCTGGCCCGCGCCCGCGCGGCGGGCGAGGCGCGGCGCCCCATCCGCGAGGCGGCGGTGGAGGCGGCGGCGGCGCGGCTGGCCGCCGGCACTCCTGGTTGAGTCGGGCTTGCCCCTTATAACTATTGCACTATCATGCATCCCATGGCGGAACGGCATGCGAAGCTTGCGGACGGCCTGCGACTCATCCTGCTGCTGACGGGCACCCGCACCGGCCGCACGCTGAATGAGCTTGCCGAGGAGATGGGCGTCGGCCGCCGCACGGTCGAGCGGATGCTCGCCGCCATCAAGGAAGTCTGCGGCGGCCTCGAACAGGTGCCGACGGATGAGGCGCAGAAGCGCTGGCGCCTGCCGGCCTCCACCCTCTCGCGCGTCAAGCCGCTGACGGCGGCGGAGGCGGCGGAGATGGACCTCGCCGCCCGCCGCCTGGCCGCCGAGGGGCTGGAGGAACGCGCCGCCCTGCTGCGCAACGCGGCCGAGAAGCTGCGCGCCGCCATGGATGCCCGCGCCCTGCAACGCGCCGAACCCGATGTGGAGGCCATGCTGGCGGCGGAAGGCCTGGCCATGCGTCCCGGCCCCCGCGTGCATGTGCCCGAACGCTTGATCGCGACGCTGCGCGAGGCCATCCTGGCCAACCGCCGCATCCGCCTCGCCTACCGGCCCAGCCGGGGCGCGCTGCGCGAGCATGTGGTGGAACCCTATGGGCTGCTCTACGGCACGCGGCCCTATCTGCTGGCGGCGCGGGTGGACAAGCCCGATGCGGCGGTGTGGCGGCTCGACCGCGTGCTCTCGGCCGAGCCGATGAACGAGGCCTTCACCCCCCGCCCCGGCTTCACCCTGCCCTCGCTCGCCGCGCAGAGCTTCGGCGTGTGGCGCGAGGCGCCGCACCAGGTCGTGCTGCGCTTCACCGGCAGCGCCGCGGTGGAGGCGCGCCACTGGGCCTTCCACCCCACCCAGCGCTTCGAGGCGCAGCCCGACGGCACGCTGATCCTGCGCTTCGAGGCGGGCGGGCTGGACGAGATGGCCTATCACTTCGCCACCTGGGGCGAGGCGGTGGAGGTGCTGGAACCCCCCGCCCTGCGCGAACGCCTGGCGGCGCTGGGCGCGGCCCTGGTGCGGCGCCACGGGGGGCCGTGACCGAAGCCGCGCGAGGGGGGGCCGCGCGACAGGACCGCGCGCTGGGCTGCTTCCTGGGCCTCGCGGTCGGGGATGCGGTGGGCACCACCGTCGAATTCCGGCCACGCGGCAGCTTCCCGCCGCTGACGGACATGGTGGGCGGCGGCCCCTTCCACCTGGAAGCGGGGCAATGGACGGATGATACCTCCATGGCGCTCTGCCTCGCGGAAAGCCTGCTGGGGGAACCCTGCCTGGATGAGCTTGACCTGATGCGCCGCTTCCGCCGCTGGATGGAGGAGGGCGAGAACAGCGCCACCGGGCACTGCTTCGACATCGGCAGCACCACCCGCGCCGCGATCGAGCGCTTCATCCGCACGGGCAACCCCATCGCGGGCGAGACGGCGCCGGAGGCCGCGGGCAATGGCTCCATCATGCGCCTGGCGCCGCTGGCCGTGCGGCATTGGCGTCGCCCCGACCAGGCGCGCGAACTGGCGGAGCGGCAGAGCCGCACGACCCATGGCGCGGCGGAGGCGGTGGGGGGCTGCGCCCTGCTCTCGGACATTCTCTGCGCGACCATCGCGCACGGGCCCGCCGCCGCCTTTCCGGAGGAGGGGCACGCGGTGCGCCTCTGGCCGCCGCGCATCCAGGCCATCGCGCAGGGCAGTTGGCGGGGGCTGCGGCCGGGCCAGCTGCGCTCCAGCGGCTATGTGATCCATACGCTGACGGCGGCGCTGTGGTGCGCCACCCGCGCGCGGGATTTCGAGGAGGCGGTGCTGATGGCCGCCAATCTGGGCGACGACGCGGACACGGTGGCCGCGGTCACCGGCCAGATCGCGGGCGCCATGCATGGGGAATCAGGGATTCCTCCGCGCTGGCGCGAGAGGCTGCATGATGGCGCGCGGCTGCGCGCGCTGGGCCTCGCCCTGCACGATGCCGCGCTGCGGGAGGCTTGACCCGGCACCCCCGGGCTTGGCATCGAAGGGCATGCGCGTTGCCCTCCGCCTTGTCGCCCTGGCCGCCCTCGTCACCGGGGCGGCCGAGGGGCACGCCGAAACCACCCCGGCCGGGGGGCGGGGTTTCGTGCTCGCGCAGTCCTCGCTGGGGGGTGCGGGGTCACTGCCGCCGCCCACGCCGCCGCGCGCCGCGACGCCCGCCCAGCGCCCGCCCGCCCAGGGACAGGCGCGCCCGGCCCCGCAGCGGCCCGCCGCGCCCCAGGCCCAGCGCCCCTCCGCGCAACGGCCGGCGGGCCAGCCCCAGCGCCCGGCCACCCAGGCCCCGGCTGGGCCCCGCCAGCCGCCCACCGTGCAGCGCCCCGACGCCAACCGCCCCAATGCCGTGCGCCCGCCGCAGCGCGCCAACCCGGCGGCCCCGGCCGGCGCGGCGGCTGCTGCGGCAGCCGCTGCTGCGGCCGCTGCCGCGGCGGCCGCCGCCGCGAATGCCGCGCCCCCCACCCCGCCCCCGCCGGAATGGCCCGCCGCCAGCACCGGCACCAGCACGGGCCTGCCCCTGCCGCGCTTCACGGCGCTCGCCTCCAACCAAGTGAATTTGCGCGTGGGGCCTGGCCTGCGCTTCCCGGTGGAATGGCGCTACCAGCGCGCCGACCTGCCGGTGATGATCATCCGCGAGCACGAGGAATGGCGCCGCGTCCGTGACCCGGACGGCACCGAGGGCTGGCTTGCCGCCTCCACCCTGCGGCCCGGGCGCCGCACCTTCATCGTCCGCCAGCCCCAGCCGGGCGTGACCCCCGCCGCCACCTCGCCCGCCGCCGGCGAGGTGCTGCTGCGCCGCCGCCCGGAAGAGGGCGGGGCCGCCGTGGCGCGCCTGCAGCCCGGCGTCATCGGCCGGCTGCGGCTCTGCGAGGCCGGCAGCGAATGGTGCGAGGTGCAGGTGCAGAACCGCCGCGGCTATGTCCGCCGGGCCGAGATCTTCGGCGTGCTGCCCGACGAGGAGTTCCGCTGACCCGTTGACGCCGCGCCCCGGCCGTGCGGAGCATTCGCGCGTCCAGGAGAACACCGCTTCATGCTGACCATCTATGGCTGCTTCCGCTCCCGCGCCTCACGCAACATCTGGCTGGCCTATGAGCTGGGGGTGGATTTCAAGCACATCCCCGTGATCCAGGCCGGGCGCCTCGCGGACCCGCTGGCGACCAACGCGCCGATCAACACCAAGTCCCCGGAATTCCTGAAGGTGAACCCAAACGGGCTCATCCCCGCCATGGAGATGGACGGGCTGGTGCTGGCCGAATCGCTCGCCATCAACCTGTTCATGGCGAAGAAGTTCGGCGGCGACCTGGCCCCGCGCGACCTGAACGAGGACGCGCTGATAACCCAATGGGCCATCTGGGCCATGACCGAGGCCGAGATCCACACCATCCAGGTGCTCTACCACAAGGTGATGTTCCCCGAGGCCTCGCGCGACCCCGCGCGGCTGGCCGAGGCGGTGGCGGCGCTGGCCCGTCCCTTCCGCGTGCTGGACGAGGCGCTGGCCGCGACGGGCTGGCTGGTGGGCGGCCGCTTCACCGTGGCCGACCTGAACATGGCGGAAGTGATCCGCTACGCGCAGCCCGTGCCGGAACTGTTCGAGGCGGCACCCCGCGTGAAGGCCTGGCTCGCCGCCTGCCAGGCGCGCCCCGCCTTCCAGAAGATGGTGGCCGGGCGCAACGCCGAGCCCGCGTGATGCGATGAGGCTCGCCGCCCGCCTGCTGGCCGTCCTGGCCCTGCTGGCGGGCGGTGCCTGGGCGCTGGACCGCGCCTTCCCGCCCGACCTGCTGCGCTATGAGCTGCGCGCGCGCGAAGTGCCGGCGCGCGATGGCCGCCTGCTGGCGGTCTGGCCCGCGCCCGGCGGCGTGTGGCGGATGCACACGCGGGCGGAGGACGCGCCGCCGCATCTGATCGAGATGCTGATCGCGGCGGAGGATGGCCGCTTCCACCTCCACCCCGGCGTGGACCCGCTGGCCATCACCCGCGCCACGGCGCAATGGGCGCGGGCGGGCAGGGTGGTCTCGGGCGGCTCCACACTGGCCATGCAGGCGGCGCGGCTGCTGGAGCCACGGCCGCGCAACCTCCGCAGCAAGGTGATCGAGGCGGCGCGGGCCTTGCAGCTGCAATGGCGCTTCGGGCGCGCGGGCGTGCTGGACATCTGGCTGACCCTGGCGCCGCAGGGCGGCAATATCGAGGGGCTGCGCGCGGGGGCGCTGGCCTGGTTCGGGCGGCCCTTGTCCACGCTGGACCCGGCGGAATCCGCGCTGCTGGTGGCGCTGGCCCGCCGGCCCGAGGCTACCCGCCCGGACCGTTTTCCCGACGCCGCCCGCACCGCGCGGGACGCCGTGCTGCTGGCCCGCGCGCGCGGCGTGGCGAGCGAGGCCGAAATCGCGCTGGCCGGCCCGGTGCCCACGCAACGCCACGCCTTGCCGCGCCACGCCCCGCACTTCACGCGCGACGAGGCGGCGCCGCCGACGCTGGACCTGGATTTGCAGCGCTCCGTCGAGGCGCTGGCGGCGCGCGCGCTGCACGGGCTGCCGCCCCGCGTCTCACTGGCCCTCATGGTGGCGGACATCGCCAGCGGCGAGACCCGTGCCGCCTTCGGCGGGGACTGGATGGCGGAGGGAAGGGCCGGGGCGCTGGACCTGACGCGGGCCGTGCGCTCGCCGGGTTCGGCGCTGAAGCCCTTGGTCTATGCGCTGGCCTTCGAGTCCGGTGTGGTGCGCCCCGACACGCTGCTGGAGGATCTGCCCCGCCGCTTCGGCACCTACGCCCCCGAAAACTTCGACCGCGAATTCCAGGGCCGCCTGCGCGTGGCCGACGCGCTGCGGCAAAGCCTGAACCAGCCTGCCGTGGCCCTGCTGCAGGAGGTGGGGCCCATGCGCCTCGTCACCGCCATGAAGGCGGGCGGCGCCCTGCCGCGCCTGCCGCCGGGCGCGGAGCCCGCCCTGCCGCTGGCGCTGGGCGGGGTGGGGGTGACGCTGCGGGAGATGGTGGGCCTCTACGCCCTGCTGGGGCGCGAGGGCGGCGGCGCCATCGAGGCGCGGGCCGCCCGCATGGCCGCGCGGCTGCTGGTGCAGCCCCTGCCGGGTGGCGGCCCCTCCGGCATCGCCTGGAAGACGGGCACGAGCTGGGGCGGGCGCGACGCCTGGGCCATGGGGCTGGACGCGCGCCATGTGGTCGGCATCTGGGTCGGGCGGCCCGATGGCACGCCCATGCCGGGGGCCACGGGCGCGCGGCTGGCGCTGCCGCTGCTGGCGCAGGTGTTTGCCCGGCTGCCGCCGGCGCCGCTGGAACCCTGGCCGCTGCGCCCTGGCCCCACCGTCGCGGCGGCCGCCCCGCGCACGGACCCCGTGCGGCTGCTCTTCCCCCCACCCGGCGCCACCCTGCCCGAGGCCGGGCGCGTGGTGCTGCGCGCCGCCGGCGGCCAGCGCCCGCTGACCTTCCTGGTGGACGGCGCGCCCCTGGCGCTGGACCGCGCGCGGCGGGAGGTCGGCTGGGTGCCGCCGGGGCCTGGCTTCTACCGCATCACCGTGCTCGACGCGGAGGGCACCAGCGCGGGGGTGGAGTTGCGGGTGAGATGAGCGTCACGCCGGAGGCGTGCGGGCGATGAGTTCCGAACTGCGCGCGGCCCTCGTCTATGTGCTGCTGGCCTTCGCGCTGGGCTTCGTGCTGGGCCCGCTGCGGGAGCTGTTCCTGGCCCCGGCGCTGGGCCGCGTGGGCGCGCTGCTGGTGGAATTGCCGCTGCTGCTGGCGGCCTGCTGGTGGCTGGCGCCGCGCGTGATGCGCCGCGTGCCGCCCGGCGTCGGGCGCCTGCGCGCGGGCTTCGCGGCGCTGGCCCTGCTGCTCTTCCTGGAATGCACGCTGGGGATGGTGCTGCGGGGCTGGGATTTTCCCACCTGGCTGGAAAGCTTCTGGACCGCCCATGGCGCGGTGACGCTGGCGGGATACTGGCTCTTCGCGCTGATCCCCTATTGGCGGGGGGTGGGCGCGCGCGGCTGAGCCAGCGCGGCCAGCAGCGCCGCGCGCAGGGCGGCGTCGCGCGTCGCCAGCTCCGCGAAGTCGCCATCGGTGCCGGGGCGCAGCAGGCCGGTGCAGGTGGCGGGCAGCGCCTCGGGCGGGTCCTCGGCCAGGGTGGCGAGGATCTCCGCGTCGGGGCAGGGCGGCGCCTCGGGGGGAAACAACCACACCATCTGCCCGCGCTGCGTCCAGTCGAAGCCCGGCTGGTCGAAGAGGGTGGCGATCAGGGCCGGGTCCCGCGTTCGCACCAGGCCGATGGCGGCGGGCGCCCCCTGGCGGCGCAGGGACCAGGGCGCGGCCAGGCGGCGCGGCGCCTGTGCGGCTTCGGCGAGGAAGAGGGTCTCGGCCACCGCGCCCAGCGCCGCGGCCAGCGCCGCCACCGTTGCCGCGGGCGGCCCCGCCTCGCCATCCGCGCGGCGCGGCCAGAGCAGGTGGTCGCACCGCCAGCCCGGCAGGGCCAGGGACCGCCAGCCAGGGTCGGGCGCGTGGTCGGCGCGGGTGATGGCGTCCATGGCCTATTGCGCCCGCCCCGCGCTGGGCACGGCCGAGCCGCTGCTGGGCCGGGGCCCGCCCAGGGGGGAATTGTCGCGGTATTCGCGGGCGGAAATTTCCTCGACGATGCGGCGCACCACCTCCTCGCCCAGCTCGATGGCCTCGGTGGTGAGGACCTTGCCGGCCCAGTAGCCGCTGGCGCCGCCGACCAGGCAGCCCAGCAGCCCGCCCACCGCGGTGCCGCCACCGGGCTTCACCAGCGTGCCGCCCGCCGCACCCGCCGCGCCGACCACCTTGCACCCCGCCCAGGCCCCGGCCCAGCCGCCGGTGACGATGGCGAGCTGCCGGAAGGGCCGGTCCGACACCACCACCGAATAGGTGTCGGCCGCCACGCCCACCACCATCAGCAGCCGCCCCGCATGGCGGAAATAGCGCGCGCCGTGGTAGAGCGCCCCGCCCCCCGGCCCGGCCGGCGTGTGGTTGCCCAGGCCGAATTGCTGCGCCACGCCCTTCTGGTTCCAGTGGAAATCCACCCGCCCGGTCGCGACATTGTGGCCATAGTCCAGCCGCAGGTGCCGCCGCCCGGTCGCGTCCTGGATGAAGAGGGTGGAGGTGGTGCCACCCTTCGGCCGCCAGCCGCGCGGCGTCAGCTCGATGGCCAGCCCCTTGGTGCCTGGCACCGGGATGCGGACCGTCGCCGCCAGGCCCGCCCCCACCGGGACCGAGCCCGTGATCTCTCCGCCGGCGTCAATGATCGCGCCCGCCGCCTCCCATTCCACCAAGGTGTCCATCGGATGGGCCCTCCGTCAGGCAGAAGGATAGCGCCTCATGGGCTCAGCGGCAGCCCTGGCGATCCATATGGCCCTGCGCCATGGAAATCCGCATCCGCGCCTGTTCCTGCATGGAGGAAATCTGCGCGGCGGCGGTGGCGCCCGTCATGTTGGCGGCCAGGCCCGCGGCCTCGGCGGTGTGGCCGGCCAGCGTGGCGCAGCCGCAGCCGATGAAGACGGGAATGGCGGCGCGCAGGCGGGTGGACATCTCCTCGCCCCGGGCGCGGCCCTCCAGCAGGCCGGGCGGGGGCAGAGCGGCGAGGCGCGCGGCGTCGCGCAGCGCCTCCACGCCCGCGCCGAAATCACAGCGGGGGCGGGGCAGGCCGCCCTGGCCCATCAGCAGCGGCGCCAGCGCCAGCAGGATCAGACCACGCCGCATCGCGCCAGTGCCTCCGTCATGTGGGATGGGATGGGGGAAGTGGCGGCGCGCGGCGGGTCGAGCGGCAGGGACAGCGCGCGCGCCAGCAGGTGCAGGGCGCCCGCGCCGCCGCCATAGCGCGCATCGCCCAGGATGGGGCAGCCCAGATGCGCCATGTGGACGCGCAGCTGGTGGGTGCGGCCGGTGCGGGGTTGCAGCTCCACCGCCGTCAGGCCGGCGTCGCGGCCCAGCACACGGTATTGCGTGCGCGCGGGCTGGCCGGCGGGGTCCACCACCATGCGCCAGCCCTCGGCCTTGGTGCTGCGCTTGAGCAGGGGGGCGTCCACCACGCCGGCCTTGGCCGGGGGCGCGCCGCGCAGCACGGCCCAATAGGTCTTTTCCGCGCGGCCTTCGGCGAAGAGCGCGCCGAGCGCCGCCAGCGCCGGCTTGGTGCGGCCAAGCGCCAGGCAGCCCGCCGTGTCCTGGTCCAGCCGGTGCGCGGGCTGCGGCAGATGCCGCTTGCCCTGTTGCAGGACAGGCAACCAGTCCTCCAGCGAGGCGCCGCCGCGCGGGCCGGCATGGACGGCCAGGCCCGCGGGTTTGTCGAGGATGATCACCTCGGCATCCTGGTGGAGGATGCGCGCGAGCGGGTCCGGTGGCGCCATCCCCCCTTCTGGCGCGCGCCGGGGCCTTGCGGAAGGCCCTATTGCAGGCGCCGCGACAGCGACACCGCATAGGCCTCCGCCCGCGCATTCAGGATGGGGTCCGCCGAGGGCTCGATCCCATCGGGGAGCAGCACCGGGTTGAACAGCCGCGCGTCGCAGGCCTCGGGGCCGGCCAGGGCGGTGATGCGAAGGCGCGCCACCTCCAGCGTGCGGCGGCTGTCGGGCCAGGCGGTGACGGCGTCGTCCAGCGGGTCGCCGGCCTCGGGGAATTGCAGCAGCACGCGCCATTCGGCCGGGCCGGCGGCCAGGCGCTCGCGCAGTTCCGCCTCCAGGAAGGCGGGGCCGCGGGCCTGGCGTTCCTCGGGCGTCAGGCCGTGGCGGCCGGCCACCGGCTCGAAGGTCCAGCGCACATGCTGGCGCTGGCCGGCCCGGTTCACCAGCACGAAGCTGTTGATGCCGAAATAGGCCGAGGTGGCATAGCTGCGCGGCGGCGCGTTCTCCCGCACATAGGCCATCTGCGGCGCCCAGTCGGGGTTGGCGGCATTGGCGGCCGCGACGGCGGCGCTGTTCATCTGCCGCGTCTGCGGGTCCGGCGCGCGCACGCGCAGGAAGTTCACGAAGCTTTCCGGCGTGCGGGCGGTGAAGACCGGCGTGTTGATCAGCACGAATTCCTGCGTGTCGCCGCCCGGCAGTTCGGCCGAGAAGGAGAGGCCGCGCACGCCGGGCGCATTCTCCGGCGCGTTCGGATTGCCCCCGCCGAGCGAGAAGCGCGCGACCACGGCGGCGCGCGCGCCGGGCTGGAGCGTGGAAGCGGTGGTCATCGGTGCGGCCGCGCCCGTCGCCATCCACTCGCCGGTGGCGCAGAAGCCGCGCGTCCCGCTTCGGCGGCGGCCGGCATGTTGTCCGAAGACACCCTCCAGCCCGTTCACCAGTTGCTCGGCGATGGAGGGTTCGGCGGCCATCTGGGCGGCGGCGGGATGTGCCGCCATGCCGAGGCCGAGCAGAAGGGCAGCGGCGCCGGCGGCGCCGCGAAGAGCGTGAGGAAGCATGATGGCGACGGGTCCCTGTTGTGTCCCGTCACCGTTTCGCGGCGCCTAGGCCCGAGGTTACTCGGCCGCCGCCGCCGGAGTTTCGGCCAGTTGGGGTTCCACCACGCGCGGCTGGGCCCGCATCCAGGCGAAGTAGAGGTCCCGCGCCTTGGTCGTGATCGGCCCGATGGGCAGGTCGCGGCCATTGTAGCGGGTGCAGGGCTGCACCTTGCCGTAGTTGCCGGTAGAGAAGATCTCGTCCGCCGTCTCCAGCTCCTCCGGGCGCACGGCGCGTTCCTCGACGGGGATGCCCGCCTCGGTCAGCAGCTTGATGACGCGCTGGCGGGTGATGCCGTTCAGGAAGGTGTGGTTCACGGCGGGTGTCACGGCGACGCCATCCTTCACGAACCAGAGGTTCGAGCTGGCGAACTCCGCGATGTTCCCCGCCACGTCGCTCATCACCGCCATGTTCGCCCCGCGCTCCACCGCCCAGGCCGTGGCGCGGGAGCCGTTGGGGTAGAGGCAGGCGGCCTTGGCGTCGGTCGGCGCCATGTCGGTCGCGGGCCGGCGGAAGGGCGTCAGCATGGCCGAGAAGCCGGCCCATTCGGGCATGGGCGTGTCATAGAGGGAGAGGATGAAATCCGTGCTGTCCGGGTCGGGCCGCGCGGCACCGAGGCCGCGGCGGATGAAGAACATCGGCCGGACATAGAGCGTGGCGCCCGCGCCCATGCGGCGGATGCCTTCCTCGCAGAGTTCCTGGATGCGCTCGGCCGTGACGGTCGGCTTCATGCCCATGACCTTGGCCGAACGGATGGCGCGGGCGCAGTGGCGGTCGAGGTCCGGCGCCCAGCCCTCGATGGCGCGCGCCCCGTCGAAGATCACGGAACCCAGCCAGAAGGCATGGTCCATGGGGCCCAGGATCTTGGGCTCCTCCGTGAACCATTGCCCGTCATACCAGAACACGCCCGCCATGGTGGCCTCCTTCGCAAGGCATGAGAGTGCCACGGCGGCGGCGCGGCTTGAACCCCCGTTGTGGGCCATCCGGGGCCGGTCTAGCCTCGCGCCCACTGCATAATCGAGGGAGGGACCCGGCAGATGACGATCCATTTCGTCGTGCATGACGAGGGGGATTCCGTGGGGGTCGTGGTGGTGGAGGGCCTGAAGGCCACGAACCGCATCAACGGCTGGATCATGGACCAGGACAAGATGATCGACTTCGACGCGAAGTCGGACATTCCCATCGGCCACAAGCTGGCGGTGAAGCCCATCAAGGCGGGCGACGCCATCATCAAATATGGCGTGGATATCGGGAAGGCCATCGCGGACATCGCCCCGGGCGAGCATCTGCACGTGCACAACGTCAAGACGAAGCGCTGGTGAGGAACCCCCCATGGGCATCAATCTGAAGGACGCCAGCTTCGAAGGCTGGCGCCGCGAGAACGGCCGGATGGGCGTGCGCAATTACGTGCTCATCCTGCCGGTGGACGACATCTCCAACGCCGCGGCCGAGGGCGTGGCGCGGAACATCCAGGGCTGCCTCGCCATCCCGCACGCCTATGGGCGCTTGCAGTTCGGCGCGGACCTTGATCTGCACTTCCGCACCATCATCGGCACGGGCGGCAACCCCAATGTGGCGGCCGTCGTCGTCATCGGGATCGAGCCGGGCTGGACGGGCAAGGTGGCCGAGGGCATCGCCGCGACCGGCAAGCCCGTGGAGGCTTTCTCCATCGAGCAGAATGGCGACATCAACACCATCGCCGCCGCCTCCCGCGCCGCCTACCGCATGGTGCGGCACGCGACTGGGCTGAAGCGCACGCGCGCGCCGCTGCAGGACCTCTGGGTCAGCACGAAGTGCGGCGAGAGCGACACGACCTCGGGCCTCGCCTCCTGCCCCACGGTCGGCAACAGCTTCGACAAGCTGTGGGAGAACGGGAACACGCTGGTCTTCGGCGAGACGTCGGAGATCACGGGCGGGGAGCACCTGGTGGCCGCGCGCTGCAAGACGCCCGAGATCCGCGCCGAGTTCATGCGGATGTTCGACCGCTACCAGGCGGTGATCGAGGCCAACAAGACCTCCGACCTGTCCGAAAGCCAGCCCACCAAGGGCAACATCGAGGGTGGGCTGACCACCATCGAGGAAAAGGCGCTCGGCAACATCCAGAAGATCGGCAAGAAGTGCACGGTGGATGGCGTGCTGGACAAGGCCGAGATGCCGACGCATCCCGGGCTGTGGTTCATGGATTCGTCCTCCGCCGCGGCGGAGATGGTGACGCTCTGCGCGGCCTCGGGCTTCGCGGTGCACACCTTCCCGACGGGCCAGGGCAACGTGATCGGCAACCCCATCGTCCCGGTCATCAAGCTGACGGCGAACCCGCGCACCATGCGCACCATGTCCGAGCATGTGGACGTGGACGTGACGGGCCTGCTGCAGAAGACCATGAACATGGACGATGCGGGCGAGGCGCTGCTGGACTGCATCCTGCGCACCGCCGATGGCCAGCACACGGCGGCGGAAATCCTGGGCCACCGGGAATTCAGCCTGACGCGGCTCTACGAGAGCGCGTGAACGAAAAGGGGCGGCGCCTTCCAGCGCCGCCCGACTTTCTACGCGGCCGATTCACGCCCCCGGCTGACGCCGGGGACGACCGGACGCGGGCTACCCCCGCGCCGTCTTCACCGCCGCCTTCGACGCCGCCACCATCAGCCCGACCTCATTGGCGATAGTCACGAGCTTGAAGCCCATCTTGATCATCCGGTTCGCGTATTCCGGCGTGCCATTGTGCAGCCCCGCCGCGATGCCGCGCTTGGACGTCTCCTTCAGCAGCTTCTCGTAGATGTTGAGGATGAAGGGGTCCTCCACGTCCAGCTTCGGCGTCAGCCCGTAGCTGAACGACAGGTCGGACGGGCCGATGTAGATGCCATCGATGCCCGGCACGTCGAGAATGGCCTCGATGTTCTCGATGGCCTGCTTCGTCTCGATCATGGGAATGACCAGAATCTCGTCATTCGCCGTGGCCTGGTAGCCGCCCGCGCTGCCATAGGCGCCGGCGCGGATGGGCCCGTTGGAACGCGTGCCGCCCGGCGGATACTTGGAATACTGCACCAGCGCCGCGGCCTCGGCCGGCGTGTTCACCATGGGGCAGATCACGCCATAGGCGCCGGCGTCCAGCACCTTCCCCACGATGCCCGGCTCGTTCCACGGCACCCGCACCATGGGCGTGGCGCCGGAGCCCGAGGCCGCGATGCCCTGGAAGCACGCCACGCAGGAGAGGTAGTCCTGCACGCCGTGCTGCATGTCCACCGTGACGCTGTCCCAGCCGCACTGGCTGTACATCTCGGCGGAGAAGGCGTTGGGAATGGCCAGCCAGCCATTCACCACCGCCTTGCCGGCCTTCCACGCTTCCTTGACCTTGTTGGGCATCGCGCGCTTCCTCTCCCGCGTTTCGCGAGCGAGGCTAGGCGCGGCGCCCGCTGCCATCAATCCCTGGCCCCTCAATCCCCTGGGCGGATGCCCGCATCACGCATCACCACGCGGAACTTCTCCAGCTCCGCGTCGCGGAAGGCGCGGAAGGCCGCGGCGTCGCGATAGACGATGGGCGTGGCCAGCCGGCGGAAACCCTCGATCACGGCCGGTTGCTGCAAGGCCCGCTGGCAGGCCGCGTCCACCCGCGCGATGATCTCGGGCGGCGTGCCCGGCGGCGCGAAGAGGCCGGACCAGATGCTGTAGACCAGGTCCGTCCCCTGTTCGCGCAGCGTCGGCGTCTCAGGGAATTCCGGCGAACGTTGTTCGGCGAAGATCGCGATGGGGTGCAGGTTGTTGGCGCGCAGCGTGCCGGGCTGGTCGGCGAAGATGCCCACATCCTGGCGCAGCAGGCTCACCACCGCCTCGGCATTGCCGCGATAGGGGATGTGCGTCATCTCCGCCCCCATCGCGCGCGCCAGCGCGACGGTGGCGATGTGCGGCATGGAGCCGGGCCCGGTGGAGGCGAAGTTGAAGCGCCCCTGCGCCTCCCGCGCGCGGGACGCGACCTCGGCCAGGGTGCGCGGCCCGCCGGGGGCCGACATCAGCACCACCGGCGTGTCCGCCACCTGGCAGATCGGCACCAGGTCATGCGGGCGATAGGGCATGTCCGTGCGGAAATTGGGCTGGATCGCCATGGCGCCGATGGGCGAGAGCAGCAGGGTCTGCCCGTCCGGCCGGGCGCGGACCACCTCCGCCGCACCGATCACGCCCGCCGCACCCGCGGAATTCTTCACCACGACGGGCGCGCCCAGGCTTTGCGACAATTCGGGTGCCAGGAAGCGCGCCATCAGATCGGACGGCCCCCCCGCCACGAAGTTTACGACGAGGGTGATGGGGGCCTGCGCCCGCGCGGGCAGCGCGAGCAGCACGAACAGGCCGAGAAAGGCCAGGACACGCATGGTGTTTCCTCCGGATTATATTTTTGTCCGGACAGCCTAGGCCCCTTCCTCAACCAGGGACAACCATTCCCGCCCGTCGCCTTCGGGCGCATGATGGGCGGGCCATGAACACCCTCGCCCCCCGCCCCGTGGACCACGTCGTCGCCGCCGCGCGCGAATTCCTGGGCGAGCGCATCACGCGCAACGACGCCATCCGCCAGCAGCACAGCCGCGGCGAGGACACCACGCCACCCACCATGCCCGATGCCGTGGTCTTCGCGGAAACCACGGAGGAGGTGAGCCGCCTGCTCGCCCTCTGCCACCAGCACGCCGTGCCCGTGACGCCCTTCGGCGCCGGCACTTCGCTGGAAGGCCATGTGAACCCGGTGCGCGGCGGCATCTCCCTCGACCTCAGCCGCATGAACGCCATCGAGGAGGTGAACGCCGCCGACATGGATTGCCTCATCGGCCCCGGGGTCACGCGGCAGCAGCTGAACGAATATCTGCGCGACCAGGGGCTGTTCTTCCCGGTGGACCCGGGCAGCCACTGCACCATCGGCGGCATGTGCGCCACGCGCGCCTCGGGCACCAATGCGGTCCGCTACGGCACCATCCGCGAGAATGTGCTGGGCCTGGAGGTGGTGCTGGCGGATGGGCGCGTGATCCAGACGGGCGGGCGCACGCGCAAGGCGGCCAATGGCTATGACCTGACGCGGCTCTTCATCGGCAGCGAGGGGACGTTGGGCGTCATCACCCGCATCCGGCTCAGGCTGCATGGCATTCCCGAAGCGACCAGCGCGGCGGTGTGCCAGTTTCCGGACCTGGGCTCGGCCGTGAACACCGTCATCGCCACCATGCAGCTGGGCGTGCCCGTGGCGCGGATCGAGCTGCTGGACGAGGTGCAGATGGCCGCCTGCATCGCCTATTCGAAGCTGGAGGGGCTGGCGCCGGTGCCGACGCTCTTCCTGGAATTCCACGGCACAGAAGCCGGCGTGGCCGAGCAGGCGGAAAGCGTCGAGGCCCTGGCGCTTGACCATGGCGGCTCCGGCTTCGCCTGGGCGCGGGATGCGGAGGAACGCAACCGGCTGTGGAAGGCCCGGCACAACGCCTATTGGGCCGGCATCGCCTGGCGGCCGGGCAAGAAGGGCATCACCACCGATGTCTGTGTGCCCATCTCGCGCCTCGCGGAAGCGCTGCTGGGCGCCAAGGCCGATATCGAGGCCAGCGGCTTCGAGGCCCCCATCGTCGGCCATGTCGGCGACGGCAATTTCCACACTATCATCCTGGTGGAGGAAGGCAATGCCGAGGAGATGGAACGCGCCTGGGCGCTGGACCGGCAGATCGTCCGCCGTGCACTGGCCCTCGGCGGCACCTGCTCGGGCGAGCATGGGGTGGGCCTCGGCAAGCGGGAATTCCTGCGCGAGGAGCATGGCGAGGCCGCGCTGGACGTGATGCGCGCGCTGAAAGCGAGCATGGACCCCAAGGGCATCCTGAACCCGGGCAAGCTGTTCCTCGACACGAATACGTGACCACCGCGCCCTTCGTCCTGCCCCTGCTGGCGCTGACGCTGGGGCATGTGTTCTCCAACGCGGTGCGGACGCTGCCGGCGGTGGCGGCGGATGTGCTGGCGGCGGACCTCGCCATCACGCCCGAGACGCTGGCCGCCATCACCGGCGCCTTTCCCGCTGCGTTTGCCCTGGCCATGGTGCCGGTGGGCGTGGCGCTCGATCGCTACGGGGTTCGGCCGGTGGCGCTGTGGCTGCTGGCCATCGCGGGCGTGGGGGCGGCGCTGGCGGCGCTGGCGCCTTCGGCGGGCACCATGCTGCTGGCGCAGATCGTCCTCGGCGCCGGCTGCTCGGGCATGCTGATGGCGCCCATGACGCACGCCGCCCAGGTGCTGGACCAGAAGCGGTTCGGGCTGTGGTCGGGGCTGATCCAGGGCATCGGCAATTCGGGGATGCTGCTTTCCGCCAGCCCGCTCGCCTGGCTGGTCGAGGTGGCGGGGTGGCGCGCCGGCTTCTGGGCCTGCCTCGGCCTCGGCGCGCTCGCCTTCGCCACGGTGGCGCTGACGCTGCGGCCGCGCCCGCCCTTGCCACAGCCCGGCCGCACCCTCCTGGGCGACACGCGGGCCGTGCTGGGCTTCGCGAGTTCCCCGCGGCTGATGGGCATCTTTGCCCTCGCCTTCGTCTCCTTTGGCGCGGTGCTGGGGCTGCGTGGCCTCTGGGGCGGGCCCTGGCTGATGGAGGTGAAGGGCATGGCCCGCATCCCCGCCGGCCATGTGCTGCTGCTGGGCACCTTCATGCTGGTGCTGGGGCCGGCGCTGGCGGGCTGGGTGTCCTCGCGCCTCGGGCGGCTGCCGGCGCTGCTGGCGGGCGGCCACCTGGTCGCGGCCTTGTGCATCCTGGGCCTGCTGGCGGGTGGGCCGCTGGGCACGCCGGCCTGGGCGGATGCGGCGCTGATGGCGTTCTTCGGCCTGGCCATCAGCTTCCAGGTGCTGTGCTTCGCCATGCTCCGCGCACGCGTGCGGGCGGAGGAGAGCGGCCGCGCCCTCTCCGCCATGAACATCTATTTCTTCGGGGGGGCCGCGGTGCTGCAGGCCTTGAGCGGCCTGGCTTTCGCGGTGGGCGGCGTGGGCGCCGCCCTGCTCACCTTCGCGGTGGCCCTGGTGGTGGGCACCGCGTTGTTCTGGCGATGGAAATAAAGAGGAGCTGGAAGGTCAGCCCTTCTTCACCATCGCCTGCATCTCCTCCAGCGCCTCGGCGAAGCGGCGGTTGAGCACCTCCAGCGCCTCGCCGTTCGACTTCTGGATGAGGTCCGCGAGTTCCTTCATCGAGGCCACGGCGCGCTCATAGTTCGCCTTCATCAGCTCGGCCTGCTGGGCGGCCTTGGTGGCGGGGTTGCCGTCCATGGCAGTTAGGCCGCGCATGGCCTCGCTCATCTCCGCCATGGTCTGCTGCATGAGTTCCATGTTGCGGCGGGCGACGGCCTGGGCGCCTTCCATGGCGACGCGGTTGGCGGCGGCCATGGCTTCGAGGTTCCGGCGCTGGGCATCGGCCAGGGCCTGGAAGGCCATCATGTTCGGCATCTTTATGCTGCTGAACATCTTCATCATGTCTTCGGGGTTGAAGCCTTGGCCCGACATCGCTGATCTCCCGGGGGGTGGTTCGTCCGACCCTACAGGCGCGGTCGCGGCGGGGTCAAACGCAGGCTCTGTCGAAGTGGCGACGGCTTCCGCAACCTCGTCCAGCGCGGCTTGCAGCGCGCGGGGCAAAGGTTCCGCCGTGGGGGTCTCAGCCGGGCTGGGTTCCGGCGGGGGCGTCGGGGTCGGGGTCAATTCCTGGGCGACCTTCAACGCCGGCCTCTGGGCCTGTTTCGGGGGTCTCGTGGTCGGTGTGCGTGCCATGCGGCCCTCCCTCCTCGCGCCCAAGGCCGAGGCTGCGCGCCGCCTTGTCGGCCTGATCCAATGCGCGGTCCAACGCGGCCATGGTGGCCGAGAGGTCCTCGCTCTCATCCTTTTCCCAGGCACGCAGCGTGGCCAGCCAGACCACGCCCAGGCCATGTGCCCGCAGCGCGCCCTTGGGGCCTGTGGCCTCCAGCCCCGCCGCCTCCAGCATCCAGCGCATGGTGCGCGGCTGCTCGGTGGCGAGCCAGAGGGCCAGCAGCGGGTCCCGCGGGAGGTCGCGCATCAGGCGAACGACGCCGGCGCGGTTGGGTTGCAGGAAATCCAGCCGGCGCATCAGCACGTCGAACAGCCGGTCGCGCGCGGTGGAGGTGTCATCCTCCATCGTGCCCTCGATCACGGCCGCATCCACTGCCGCCGCATGGGCCCGCAGCATCTCCATGGGCGAGGCGAAGCGCGCGCGCAGCTCGGCGAGCGGGAGGCCGGCCTCCGCCGCCACGGCGCGCATGGTCAGCGCGGACCATCCCCCGCCGGCGAGGACGCGCCAGAAGGCCTGGAGGGCGGGGTCGTTCACATCGGGGGCGCTGGTGGTGCTCATTCCTGGCAGATTGGCGCAACGGCGCCCCGTGGGAAGGGGATCAAGCGGCGGTGACGCGCAGAATCCGCCCATCGCCATGGTCCGTCAGCAGCAGCAGCGCGCCGTCGGGGGCGAAGATCGTGTGGCGGATGCGGTACTGGTCCCAGAGCAGCCGCTCCTCCTCGCCGGGCGTGTCGCCCTGCATGGGCAGGCGCACCACCCCCATCGGGTTCAGGCAACCCAGGAAGAGGCTCCCGCGCCAGGGCGCCGGGGCGTTGGCGGGGGCGAAACCCATGCCGGAGGGGCTGATGGCGGGGTTCCAATGGCGCAGGGGCGGCTCGAAGCCCGGCCCCTCGGTGCGGCCACCCGAGATGGCGGGGCCCCAGTATTCGCGGCCATAGGTCACTTCCGGCCAGCCATAGTTCAGCCCGGGGCGGATCAGGTTCAGCTCATCGCCGCCGCGCGGGCCGAACTCGGCCGAGAACAGCGTCCCCGTGGCCGGGTTGAAGGCGATGCCCTGGGGGTTGCGGTGGCCGTAGCTCCAGATCTCGCCGCGCGCGCCGTCGCGCCCCACGAAGGGGTTGTCGCGCGGGACGCGCCCGTCGCGCGTCAGGCGGATGATCTTGCCCGCCAGGTCGTCCAGCCGCTGCGAGCGCTGGCGGTCCACATTGCGGTCACCGGTCGTCAGGAAGATGTGCGCGCCATCGGGGCTGAAGGCCAGGCGGCCGCCGAAATGGTGCCGCCCGCGCGACTGGGCGGGGGTGCAGTCCAGGACCGGCGTCACGTCGCGCAGCGCGCCATCCACCAGCCGCGCGCGGGAGAGGCGCGTCAGCGCGCCGCCCTGCACCAGCGTGGCCGTGACCAGGAACACCTCCTGCGTGCGGGCGAAGTCCGGCGCGGGCTGGATGTCCAGCAGGCCGCCCTGGTTCGCGGCCTCGACCGCCGGCACGCCCTCGATGGGCGCCGAGACGCGGCCCTCGGGCGACACCAGCCGGGCGCGGCCAGGCCTCTCGCTGACCAGAAGGCGGCCATCGGGCAGGAAGCCACCGCCCCAGGGGTGTTCCAGCCCCTCGGCCAGGGTGGTCACGCGGAATTGCCCGTCGCGGGCACGGAACCCCTGGGCCCCGGCCGGCAGGGCCAGCAGCAGGGCAGGGGCGGCGAGGAGGGTGCGGCGTTCCATCGTCATGCCTCCGCATGTGGGGCCGGCCGGCCATGGCTCAAGCTTCCACCCCCTTTCGCCCCCGCCGGGAAGTGCGGTAAGGCGCGGCCATGCCCGGCCGAACGGCGCCATGAGCGTCCCGCACCCCCGGCCCGCCTCGGGCCCTACCGGGCCGTTGCCACGCTTCGGCCGGCGCCGGCAGGGCGTGCGCCGGAGCCCCCTGCCGCCCACGCCCCCACCGCCGCGCCCGGAAGGCGCGGGCCATGGCCGCTGGGCGCTGCCCCGGCCCTCCGCGCGGACGGTGTTGGCCTGGCTGCTGGGCTCGCTGCTGCTGCATGGGCTGATCCTGGCGGTGCTGCTGGCCTGGCCGGACCCACGGCCACGGCCGTCGGCGGAACTGCCCGCGCCCTCCTTCGACATCGTCTTCGACGGCGCCACGCCCGAGGCCGCCTCGGGCGAGGCCCCGCCGGGCGAGGAGGTGGCGCCGAGCGGCGCCGCCGAACCCACCCCGCCTCCGCCCCAGGCCGAGGTGCCGCCCGCGCCGCCCACCCCCACGCCACCGGCCCCGCCCCCGCCCGCCCCCGCGCCGGCGCCCAGCCCGGTGGCGCCGCCCGCCGCACCCCCGCCCCCGGTCACGGCCGCGCCACCACCGCCCGCGCCGCCCCTTCGCGCGGAAATCCCTTCCCTGCCCGCGCCGCCCCCCGCGCCCCCGCGCCCCGAGGCACCGCCCGCCGAGGCCGCCCCCACGCCTTTGCCCGAGGCCGAGGAATTCCTCGCCCCGCCCACCGATCTGCGCCTGTCCGAACGCTTCGCCCTGCCGCTGCCGCCCAGCGAAACCCCGCCCCAGCCGCCGCCCGCGCGCCCGCTGCCGGGCATCATGCTGCCGCAGGGCGCGCAGCTCGGCGGCGGCGCGCCCTCGCCGGCCGGGCGGCCGCGGGGCAGGGGGCTCGACCTCTCGGTGGACCCTCGCTTCGCCGAGGGCGATGCCCGCACCGACCCCTCGGTGCGCGTCGAGGGCGCGCAGGTCGGCGCCAATTGGCGCGCGGCCTTCCGCCGCTGGCTGGAGCAGAACATCCGCTACCCGCAGGACGCCGCCATGCGCGGCGAGGACGGAACCGTGCGCGTGCAGATCCTGGCCAACCCGGACGGCACGGTGCGGGGCGTGCGGATGGTGCTGCCCTCCACCTCGCCCTCGCTCAACTACGCCACCACCTTCCCCTTCCAGGGCGCGCGCATCCCGGCCTTCCCGCCGCCCGCCGACCCCAATGGGGTGACGGTGGAACTCACCGTGAACTATGTGCTGCGCCGGCGATGACCCCTGAGACCCTGCTCCAGGCCCTGGCCGATTTCGGCATCGAGGCCCGCACCATCCATCACCCGCCCGTCTTCACGGTCGCGGAATCCCAGGCGCTGCGGGGCGAACTGCCCGGCGCGCATTCCAAGAACCTGTTCCTGCGCGCGGCCAAGGGCGAAGGCTTCTTCCTGGCCGTGCTGGAGGAACACCGCCAGGTCAGCGTGAACGCGCTGGCCCGCGCCGCCGGCTGGCCGAAGGTGCGGATGGGCAGCGCCGAGGAACTCCGCGCGACCCTGGGCGTGGAGCCCGGCAGCGTCACGCCGCTCGCCCTGGTGAACGCGGCCCCTGGCAGCCTGGGCGTGGTGCTGGACGCGGCGCTGGCCCATGCGCCGGGCCTCGCCTGGTTCCACCCGCTGGTGAACACGGCCAGCACCGGGCTGCGCCCGCCGGACCTGCTGCGTTTCCTCGCCGCGCGCGGCCATGTGGCACGCGTGCTCGATCTGGACGCGATGGCCTTGGCGTAGGGCCGCGCCATCCCTTATCTGCACGGATGGCCGCACCCGCCCCCGTCTTCGACACGCCCGACCCCAGCTTCGCCGACCTTCTCGCGCAGCGCCCCGCCCTCTCGCTCGACCCCATGGCGGGGCTGATGCTGGAGGAGGTGCCGCTGGCGCGCATCGCGGCCACGCATGGCACGCCCGTCTGGGCCTATTCCGCCGCCACGCTGCGCCGCCGCGCGGGCATGCTCAAGGCGGCGCTGTTCAATGCGGGGCTGGAGGCCAGCGTCCATTTCGCCACCAAGGCCAATCCCTCGCTGGCGGTGGTGAACCTGCTGGCCGGTGAAGGTCTGGGCGCCGACGTGGTCAGCGAGGGCGAACTCCATGCGGCGCTGGCGGCGGGCGTCCCCGCCTCCGGCATCGTCTTCTCGGGCGTGGGCAAGACGCGGGGCGAGATGCGCCGCGCGCTGGAAGAGGACATCCTCCAGCTCAACATCGAGAGCGCCGAGGAAGCCGCCATCCTGAGCGAGGTGGCCGTCTCCATGGGCCGCCGCGCCCGCTGCGCCCTGCGCGTGAACCCCGATGTGGACGCGCGCACCCACGCCAAGATCACGACCGGCCTGACCGAGAACAAGTTCGGCGTGCCCATCGCCATGGCGCCCGATCTCTACGCGCGGATGTGCGCCATGCCGGGTCTCGAGCCCGTGGGCATCGCGGTGCATATCGGCAGCCAAATCACGCAGGGCGTGGCCTCCTACGCCGCGGCCTATCAGCGCCTGGGCGAGCTGGTGCGGGAGCTGCGCGCCGCCGGTCACCAGGTGAACCGGGTGGATTGCGGCGGGGGCCTCGGCATTGCCTATCGCGACGAGACGCCGGCCTCGCCGGACGCGCTGGCCGGGGCCATCCGCGCCGGGCTGAGCGGGCTGGATGTACGGATCATGCTGGAACCGGGCCGCTGGATCTGCGGGCCGGCCGGCGTGCTGCTGGCCTCGGTGGTGATCGAGAAGCAGTCCACCGACCGCCGCTTCGTCATCCTCGACGCCGCCATGAACGAATTGCTGCGCCCGGCCATGTATGACGCCTGGCACGGCATCCTGCCCGTGGCCGCCGCCGCCTTCCACGCGCCCGTTTCCCCGGCGGATGTGGTGGGCCCTGTCTGCGAAAGCAGCGACACCTTCGCGCGCGACCGCGCCTTGCCCGCTTTGCCCCCTGAATCCCTCGTCGCATTTCTCGATGCCGGGGCCTATGGTGCCTCCATGAGCAGCACCTACAACGCGCGCCCCCTGGCCGCCGAGGTGATGGTGGACGGCGCCCGCTTCGCCCTGATCCGCGAAAGGCAGGATCACGCGGCCCTGCTGCGCGGGCAGCGCCTGCCCGACTGGGCCGGCTGAGCATGGCCCCACCCCCCGCCCTGCACCGCAAGCGCCTGCTGGCGCGGCTGGCGCTGTGGTGGGAGGGGGCCTGGCCCGCGCTCTGGCCTACCCTGGGTGTGCTGGGGCTTTTCGGCGTCTTTGCCCTGTTGGGCGTGCCGGCCCTGTTGCCGGGCTGGCTGCATGCGCTGGTGCTGCTGGGTTTCGTGCTCGCGCTGGTGCCGGCGCTGCGCCATGCGGCGCGCGGGCTGCGCGCGCCGGCCGAGGCCGCGGCCGACCGGCGGCTGGAAGCGGCCTCCGGCCTGAAGCACCGCCCCCTGGCCGCCCTGCAGGACCGCCCCGCCACCGCGGGCGCGGAGGGCGAGGCGCTCTGGGCCGCGCACCAGGCGCGCATGGGCGCGCTGATCACCCGGCTGCGGGTGGGGCTGCCGCGGCCCGGCCTCGCGGCACGGGACCGGATGGCGCTGCGCGGCGGGCTGCTGGTGGCGCTGGGCGCGGCGCTGGGGGTGGCGGGGGCCGATGCGCCCGCCCTTCTCGCCCGCGGCCTGACGCCACACCTGATGGGCACCACCCCCGCCGCGCCCCTCCGCGTCGAGGCCTGGATCACGCCCCCCGCCTATACCGGCGCCCCGCCCATTTTCCTCGACACGCGCGGCGGGCAGGTCATGGCCCCGCTGGGCAGCCGCTTCCAGGCGGCGGTCTCGGGCGGGACGGGCGTGCCGGAAATCTCGGGCCTGCCCGGTACCGCCTTCGCGCCGCTGGGCGGCGGTAGCCATGGCGCCCAGGCCGTGCTGGACACGGCGGGCCGCGTCACCCTGCGCCAGGGCGGGCGCGAGGTGGCCACCTGGGAAATCGGCGTGCGCGCGGACGCCCCGCCGCGGTCCAGCTTCACCGAGACCCCCGCCCGGGCCCCCCGCGGCCTGGCGCTCCGCCTGCCCTGGGCGGCGGAGGATGACTGGGGGGTGGTGGGCCTCCAGGCCCGGCTGCACCTGGACGCGCGGCCTGACGAGGCGCCCATCGTTCTCGACATCCCGCTGCCCTCGGCCGCCCCGCGCGAGGCCACGGGCCTGTCCCAGCCCGATTTCTCGGCGCATCCCTGGGCGGGGCTGGAGGTGCGGCTCAGCCTGGAGGCGCGCGACGGCGCCGGCCAGACCGGCCAGTCCGAGACGGTGCTGCTGACCCTGCCCGAGCGCAGCTTCACCCACCCCGTGGCGCGCGCGCTGATCGAACTCCGCCGCGTGCTCTCGCGTGATCCGGGGGCGCGGATGGAGGTCATGCGCGGCCTCGATGCCCTGGCCGCCGATCCCGAGGCCTTCGAGCACGACTTCGCCACCTATCTGGGCCTGCGCGTGGCGCGTTCCTTCCTCCACCGCGACCGCCGCCCCGCCGCCGTGGGCGAGGCCCAGGCCGTGATGTGGGAGACCGCCCTGGCGCTGGAGGAAGGCCGCGACAGCCGCACCGCCCGCGCCCTGGCCGAGGCCCAGCGGGCGCTGCGCGAGGCCATGCAGGAGGCCGAGCGCAACCCCGAGGACGAGGCCGCCCGCCAGGCCGTGCAGGAGCGCATCCAGGAATTGCGCGAAGCCATCCGCCAGCACCTCGAGGCGCTCGCCGAGCGTCTGCGCCAGGAGAATGCCGAGGCCCTGCCCTATGACCCCCAGCAGCGCATACTGGACCAGCGCGACATGGAACGCCGCACCCAGCGCATGGAGCAGGCGACGCGCGAGAACCGCATGGAGGACGCCCAGCGCGAGTTGGCGGATCTGGAGGAGATGCTGCGCGCGCTCCAGGAAGGCCGCATGGCCCGCGGCGAAAGCCCCGAGCGCCAGCGCCAGCGCGAACGCGGCCAGCAGCAGATGGGCGCCGTGCAGGACATGGTGCGCCGCCAGGCCGAGATGCTCGACCAGGGCCAGCGCCGCGCCGAACAGGAGGACCAGCGCCGCGCCCAGGAGCGCCGGCTGCAATCCCCCTGGAGCCAGCGCCCCACCCAGCCGGGCCAGCCCAGCCCCGAGGCGCGCCAGCAGGCCGAGGCAGAGGCACGCCAGCAATCCGAGGCGGAGGCCCGGATCCAGCGCGCCCTGCGCCGCGCGCTGGGCGAGCTCATGCAGCAATTCGGCGACCTGACGGGCGAGGTGCCGGAAGCCCTGGGCCAGGCCGACCAGGCGATGCGCGAGGCCATGGAGGCGCTGGGCGCCGCCCGCGACGCCCGCCCCGCCCAGCAGGAGGCCATCCGCCGCCTCCAGGAGGGCGGCCGCCAGATGGCCCAGCAGATGCAGCGGCAATTCGGCCAGGGACAGGGCCAGGGCGAGGGCCAGGGAGACGGCGAGGGCGGCCCCGACACCAATGGCGAGTTCGGCCAGGGCCAGGACGGGCAGGGCAACGAGCTCGGCATGGGCGAGGGGCGCGACCCCCTGGGCCGCCCGCGCGAGGCCGCCGGCCAGGCCGAGCATGGCAGCGACACCCGCGTGCCCGACGAGGCGGAACTTCTCCGCACCCGCCGCCTGCAGGAGGAACTCCGCCGCCGCGGCGCCGAGCGCGAGCGGCCGGTGGAGGAGCTGGACTACATCGAGCGGCTGTTGCGGCGGTTCTGATCACCCTGGCGCGCCGCGCGGGACCGTTCCAGCCGCGTCATCGCGATGCCGTAGCGCTTGCCGCCATAGATTATGACGCCCGCGACCACGAGGATGAAGGCGACGAAGCCACCGATCGGCACCCCGTAGGCGATGGCCGCCCAGGTCAGCCCGGCTGCCGCGGCGAATAGCGCCAGCATGGCCAGGAAGGCGCCGCGGATGGCCCGCTGCTCGGCCTGCCAGAGGGGGTCGTTCGGGTCGAGCATCATTCACCCCAGATGGGGCGGGGCGCGCTCAATGGAAGGTGTGCAGACCCACCACGGGCACGCCCAGGCCAGGCAGCAGCCCCACCACCTGGCACCCGGCGGCCAGCCCGGCGGCAACGCCGGTGGCGCTGTCCTCCACCACCAGGCATTCGCCGGGCAGCATTCCGCAGGCGGCGGCGGCCACCGTGTAGAGATCGGGCGCGGGCTTGGGGCGCGGCACGTCCTGGAAGCTGAACACACGGCCCTCGAAGAAGGGAAAGAGGCCCAGAACCGTCATCGTCATGGCCAGTTCCTCCCGCCCCGAATTGGAGCAGACGGCCATGGGCACGCCGCGGGCGGCCAGCGCCGCCACGGCCTCGATCGCGCCCGGCATGGGCCGCACGCTGCGGGCCAGCTCGGCGGTGATGCGCGCGGCGACGGCCTCGGGCCAGCGCGGGGGCACGGCGGACACGCGGGCGGCGATGCACGGCAGCATGTCGGGCAGGGAGAGGCCCAGGAACTCGCGCTCGGCCGCATGCGGCGTCAGCGCCCAGCCGAGTGCGGTGATCTCCTCGGCCACGATGGTGTTGGCGATGCCCTCGCTGTCCGCCAGCACGCCGTCGCAGTCGAAGAGGACGGCCCGGAAGGGGGGTAGCATCAGGCGGAAACGGGCACGCCGGCGGGCTTGGCCGGGGCTTCGGCCCGGGCGCGGGCATGGGGGCAATCGCCGTGCTGCTTCGGACATTGCCGCGCGCCGGCGAAGCTGCAAAGCGCCCGGCCACTGTTGCGGGTGCGCATCACCAGGTCGGTCAGCGCGGTGATGAAGCCGAGGTCGCTGTTCTGCGCGGGCACGCGGAAATAACCGGGAATGCCGAGCTTCTCGGCCTCCTCGCGGTATTCCACGTCCAGCTCCACCAGGGTTTCCGAATGCTCGGAGACGAAGGCGATGGGGCAGATCAGGATGGCCGTGCGCTCATGCGCGGCGCGTTCGATCTCGTCTTCGGTGGAGGGGCCGATCCATTTCTGCGGCGTCACGCGCGACTGGTAGCAGACCACGCTGTCCAGCTCGGGCATGTTCAGCTGCGCCAGCACGGCCTCGACCGTCTGTTCCACCTGCCATTGGTAGGGGTCGCCGGCCTTCACGATGCTCTCGGGCAGGCCATGGGCGGAGAACAGCACGCGCAGCGGCACGCCGAGCGGCAGGGCGTTGCGCGCCTCCTCGATGGATTGCCGCACCAGCCGCGCGGTGGCGGCGGCGAAGCCCTCATCCGAATGGAAGCAGCACAGCGTGGTGGTGGGCAGCGAAAGCCCGATCTTCGCTGCCGCCTCGTTCCAGGCGATGATGGAACTGCCCGTCGTGGTGGTGGAGAATTGCGGGTAGAGGGGCACCAGCAGCACCTCCTCCGCGCCCCAATCCTTCACCGCGCGCGCGCATTCGTCGGACATCGGGTGCCAGTAGCGCATGCAGACGAAGGATTTGTAGGTGGCCGAGGGGTCGCGCGCGGCCAGCAGCGCGTCCAGCGCCTCGCCCTGGGCGATGGTCAGTTCCAGCAGCGGGGATTTCCCGCCCAGCACCGCGTAGTTCTCCATGGCGGGCGCGGTGCGCCGCCAGGCGATCAGCTTGCCGAGCCAGGGGCGGATGAAGCCCGGCACGCGCAAAATGGCGGGATCGGTGAAGAGGTTGACCAGGAAGGGGCGCACGCTCTCGGGGGCGTCAGGCCCCCCGAGATTGAACAAAACCACCGCCACGCGCCGCGCCATACCTGAGTTCCCCGGTTACCTGCCCCCGACATGCCCTCGATTGGCGTCGAATCAACCCGCGCGTAGCACGTCCATGAGTTGCGCGACATGCTCGGGCGGCGTGGGCGGGACGATTCCATGGCCCAGGTTGAAGATGAAGGGCCGGCCGCGCATGGCGGCCAGGATGGCGCGTGCCTCCTCCTCCAGCGCCGGCCCGCCGGCCACGACGGCCTGCGGGTCGAGGTTGCCCTGCAGGGCCATCTGCGCCGGCACATGCGCGGCGGCCCATTTCGGGTCCATGCCCGTGTCCATGGCCACGGCCTGGATGGGCATGGCGGCGGCGTATTCGGCCAGCAATGGCCCCGCGAGGCGCGGGAAGCCGATCAACGGGATGTCCGGCCGCGCGGCCCGCAACGCCGTGGCCAGCCGCACCGAGGGCTCGATCACCCAGCGCCGGAAGCCGCTGGGCGAAAGCAGGCCGGCCCAGCTGTCGAACAGCATCAGCGCCTCGGCGCCGGCATCGGCCTGGGCCAGCAGGTAGGTGAGGGTGGCCGCTTCCAGCTTCTCCATCACGGCGGCGAACAGCTCTGGGTCGCGGAAGGCCATGCGGCGGGCTTCGGCGAATTCGCCGCCGCCGCGCCCCTCGACCATGTAGCAGGCCACCGTCCAGGGGCTGCCCGCGAAGCCGATCAGGGCGGTGTTCGGGTGGTCCGCCTCCAGCCCGGCGCGCACGCGGCGCACCGTCTCCATGATGGGCGCCGCGCGTTCGGCCACGCCGTCCAGGTCCAGCGCATCGAGCCCCGCCCGGTCCCGCACGGGGTCGAGCAGCGGGCCCTCGCCCTCCGCGAAGCGCAGCCCCTGCCCCATGGCCCAGGGCACCATCAGGATGTCGGAGAACAGGATGGCCGCGTCGAAGCCATAGCGCCGGATGGGCTGCAGCGTGACCTCGGCCGCCAGTTCCGGCGTGGTGCAGAGCTTGATGAAGCCGCCCGCCTGGCCCCGCACCTCGCGGTATTCGGGCAGGTAGCGCCCGGCCTGGCGCATCAGCCACACGGGGGGCGGCCAGACGGCCTCGCCAGCGAGGGTCCGGAGGAAGGGCTTTGTCGTCATGCCCGAACCATCACACCAAAAGGAAAAGAGAAGAAGAGGCTGTGGTGGTTGTAGGGCCTGTGAATCACGGGGAGGCAGCCTGTCCCGGAAATATCCACAGCTTTTCGCCGGGGCTGGACAGCGCCGCGACTCGCGCACCCGCCTGACCGTGGCGCCGCCATCCTCCGCACGCACACCCATGGCCCCGGATTTTTCCTCTGTGCCGGCGGCTGTCCGCTTCATCCCCGCTGTGGATCGCCGGGACGCTGGCGGGGGCGGTTCATCCCCGTTATCCCCTGGGTGTCCAGGAACGGTCCACAGATCCATGCCCATGCGGAACACCAACCTGCACCTCGTCTCCGACAGCACGGGGGAAACGCTGAACAGCATCGCCCGCGCGGCCCTGGCACGGTTCGAGCAGCCCAGCGTGATCCAGCACCGCTGGTTCCTGGTGCGTTCCCGCCTGAACCTCGACCGCGTGATCGAGGGCATCGAGCATGAGCCTGGCCCGGTGATGTTCACGCTGGTGGACCGCAGCCTGCGCCTCGCTTTGGAGGAGACCTGTTCGCGCCTGGGCATCCCCGCGCTCTCGGTGCTCGACCCCGTGATGGAGATGCTCCAGATGGAGATCGGCACCACGGCCAAGGAAAAGCGCGCGGCCCAGTATGTGATGGACGCCGACTATTTCCGCCGCATTGACGCCATGCACTATGTGCTGAGCCATGATGACGGGCAGGGCACCGCCGGCATCATGAACGCGGATGTGGTGCTGGTGGGTGTGTCGCGCAGTTCGAAGACGCCCACCTGCTTCTATTTGGCCAACCGCGGCATCAAGGCCGCCAATGTGCCGCTGGTGCCCGGCGCGCCCCTGCCGCCCGAGCTGGACACCGCGCCCTGCCCCATCGTGGGCCTGACGATTGATCCGCTGTCGCTGCTGGAAATCCGTCGCCACCGCCTGCGGATCCTGGGCGCCGAGGGCGTGCGGATGGGCGAGAACGACTATGTGGACGCCGATGCGGTGAAGGCGGAAATCCTGGCGGCGCGGCGGCTCTGCACCGCGAAGGGCTGGCCGGTGATCGACGTGACCCGCCGTTCCATCGAGGAGACGGCCGCCACCGTCATCCAGCAGATGGAGCTGTGGCACCAGCGCCAGGGCACGGCGCGCGCCGTGCAGCCGCATGATCCGGCCGCGCCCATCCTGGGCGTGAAGCGATGAGGCTTGTGCTGGCCTCGCAAAGCGCCTCGCGCCGGGCCTTGCTGGAAGCGGCGGGGCTGGTCTTCGAGGCGCTGCCCGCCGCGGTCGACGAGAGCGCCATCAAGGAATCCGCCCGCGCCGAGGGCATGGCGGTGGCCGAGGCCGCCACCCTTCTGGCCGACGCCAAGGCGGCACGGATCGCGCGCAAGCACCCGGAGGCGGTCATCATCGGCGCCGACCAGATCCTGGTCTGCGAGGAGGAATGGTTCGACAAGCCCGAGGATGTGGAGGCCGCCCGCGCCCACCTGAAGCGCCTGCGCAACAAGCCCCATGAGCTTGTGACGGCCGTGGTGGTCTGGCGCGAGGGCGAGCGCGCCTGGCACCATGTGGCGCGCCCGCGCCTCGTCATGCGCGATTTCTCCGACGCCTTCCTCGACGACTACCTGGCGCGCGAGGGCGGTTTCGTGACGCAGAGCGTGGGGGCCTATCGCCTCGAAGGGCTCGGCCTCCAGCTCATGCGCGACATCAAGGGCGAGCACACGGCTATCCTCGGCCTGCCCATGCTGCCCCTGCTGGCCTATCTGCGCGACAGCGGCGTCATCCCCGCCTGAGGTTCCACAGCATCGGGCTCGGCGCCTGGAGCACGCCCGTCAACTCGCGGCGGAAGGCGGTGCGGAGGCGGAACAGGCCGGTGGGGGCGAAGGGCACGGATTCCCAGGCCGCTTCCTGCAGCTTCGCCATCGCCGCCTCCTGCCCCGCGCGGTCCGGCGCGGCGAGCCAGGCCTGCACCTGTTCCTCGATCGCCCCATCCTCCGGCCAGCCGAACCAGGCGGCCGCGCCATGCGCGCGGATGATGGGGCTGAGCCCCGGGTTCGCGATGCCGGGCGAGGGGAAGTTCGTGTTGTGCAGGCTCCAGCCGCCCTGGGTGGGCGGGGCGCGGTTGGCGCGGCGCGCGACGATGGTGGCCCAGTCGTTCTCGATGGCCTCGATGTTCACGCCCAGGCGCCGCATGAGGTCCACCGTCAGGCGGCCCTGCTGGGTCACGGCGGGGAAGTCGCTCGGGTTGATGTGGACGAGCGTCTCGCCGCGATAGCCGGCCTCGCGCAAGGCCTCGCGCGCGCGATCCATGGCGGCGGCGTTGCGGGGCGCGGGCGGAAATTCGCGGATGCCGGGCAGGCTGCACGGGAACATCGCGTGGCATTCCTGCCAGTCGCCGGGGATGGCGACGGCCGACATGAAGTCGCTCTGCACGATCAGGTCGCGGATGGCGCGGCGCACGCGCACATCGTTGAACGGGGCGTGCAGGTGGTTGAAGCGCAGGAAGCCCAGGAAGCCCAGCGGGTCGTAGATCTGGGTGCGGGTGTTGCGGTCGCGGTCCAGCACGGGGACGAGGTCGGGCAGGGGGTATTCGATCCAGTCCACCTCGCCGGTGCGGAGTGCCGCGGCGGCGGTGCCGCCATCGGGGATCCAGACCATCTCCAGCCGGTCGAAATGCACGCGCTTGCCGCCGGAGGAGAGTTCGGCGGGTTCGTCGCGCGGGATGTAGCGCTCATTCTTCGCATAGGCCGCGAAGGCGCCGGCGTTGAACTCGCCCGGCAGGAAGCGCCAGGGGCCGGAGCCCACGATCTCGGTGATGGCGCGGTCCGCCGGGGTGGCAGCGATGCGCGCGGGCATGATGAAGCACGGGATGGTCATGATCTTCGCCAGCCCGTCGAGCAGGCTTGGGAAGGGGCGGTGCAGGCGGAAGGTGATGCGCTTGTCGTCGGGGGCGGAAAGCTCGGCCGTCGCCTGCATCAGCACCTGGCCGAAGCCGTCGCGCACCGCCCAACGGCGGATGGAAGCCACGCAGTCCCGCGCCAGCACCGGTTCGCCGTCATGGAAGCGCAGGCCCTCGCGCAGGGTGATGGTCCAGGTGAGGCCATCCGCCGAGACTTCGTGCCCCGCCGCCATCTGCGGCCGCGGGCGCAGCTGCGCGTCCACCCCATAGAGCGTGTCGAACACGCAGTTCCCGTGGGTGGAGGTGATGGTGGTGAGGTTGAAGACCGGATCGAGCGAGGCGAGCGCCGCTTGCGGCATGAAGCGCAAGGTGCGCGCGCGGGCATTCTGGGCGGCGGCCGGGGCGGCGAGGCCGGCGGCGGCGGCGCCCGCCAGGACGTGACGACGATTCAAGCGAAGGGGGTTCACGCATTTCCTCCATGCGGCGCGGGCAGCACGAAGGAAGGGGGTCGCGCGGCGGGATGCCGTGCCTTGTCCACCGCTCCCTTCGCCGGTCCGAACCGGATCAGGTTCCAAGGCTCGCGGGATGCATCCCGCCTCTCAGCCCTGCATCAGGGCTCACCCAGGTGACGAAGGCAGCTTTGCGCCGGATGGGGGCGCGCGACAAGAGGCTTGCATGACGTTCGACGTCGAACTAAATAGTAAGACATCGAACTAAAGAAGCTACCCCATGTCCCCCACCCGTCGCCACTTCCTTGCCGCCTCCGGCGCCACGCTGCTGACCCTCCAGGCCGGCATGGTCCGCAGCCAGCCGCTCGCCGGGCCGCTCGCGCCCTGGGCGGTCGCCGGCGCCACTGCCGCCGACCCGCGCCTCGCCGCCATGGCCTGGGCCGTGCTGGCCCCCAACCCGCACAACCGCCAGCCCTGGGCGCTGCGCCTGGTGGGCGAGAACGAGGCGCTGCTCTTCTGCGACCTGGACCGCCGCCTGCCCGAAACCGACCCCTTCGACCGGCAGATCACCATCGGCCTGGGCTGCTTTCTCGAATTGTTCCGCATGGCGGCGGCCGAGCGCGGGCTGGACGCCGCGCTGACGCCCTTCCCGGAAGGCGAGCCCGCCCCGCGCCTCGATGCGCGGCCCGTGGCCCGCATCACCCTGCGCCCGGGCGGCACGCGGGACCCGCTCTTCGCCGCCGTGCCGCAACGGCGCAGCGCGAAGCAGCCCTATGACGTGACGCGGCCGCTGCCCGAGGGCGCGCCGGCGCAACTCGCCGCCGCCCTGCTGGAACCCGCGCGGATGGGCGTCGCCAGCGGCGATGTGGCCGCCATCCGCGACCTGACCTGGCGCGCCTGGCTCATCGAGGCGAACACCCCCGCCGCCTGGGGCGAAAGCGTGGACCTCACCCGCCTCGGTTCGGCGGCGGTGGCGGCCCAGCCGGATGGCATCTCCCTGTGGGGCCCGCAATTCGACGCCATGCTGGCGCGGGGCGAGTTGAGCCACGCGGCCATGCGCGCCGGCCAGCCGGGCCACGCCTTCGCGATGCGGCAGTACGAGGCCATGCTGGGCGCGACCAACGCCTATTGCTGGCTGACGACACCAGGCAACAGTCGCGCGGAGCAACTGGCCGCCGGCCGCGACTGGTTGCGGCTGAACCTCGCGGCGACGGAAGCAGGCCTGGCGATGCAGCCCGTCAGCCAGGCCCTGCAGGAATTTCCGGAAATGGCCGGGCCCTACGCCGAGGTCCCTCGCCTGCTGAACGCCACCGGCACGGTGCAGATGCTGGGCCGCCTCGGCTTCGCCACGCGCGCCGCACCCCCCACCCCCCGCTGGCCCGCGGAATCGCGTATCCTGCCGGGGTGAGCACCCAGGACCCCGCCCTCTTCGCCCTGCTGAACGAGATCGGCATCATCGAGCAGCTGGCGCGCAACCGCTTCGAACGTGCGCAGCCCGACGGGCTGCGCCTGCCCCATTTCGCCGTGCTGAACCACCTGGTGCGGCTGGGCGATGGGAAGACGCCGGGCCAGCTCGCCCGCGCCTTCCAGCTGACCAAGGCCACCATGACCAACACGCTGCAACGGCTGGAGGCGCGGGGCTTCATCCGGCTGGAACCCGATGCGGAGGATGCGCGGGCCAAGCGCGTCTTCCTCACGCCCGAGGGCCGCGCCCGGCGGGAGGAAGCCGTGGCCTTCACGGCCGCCGACCTGTCGGCGCTGGCGCAGCGTGCCGACATCCATGCCGACGCGATGCTCGCCCCGCTGCGCGCCCTTCGGACCGCGCTGGACCGCGACCCCAGGCGGGGCTGAAACAGGCACGATCATGCACGCGGAGGTAGCAAGACCTGCCGCGTGCCTGATAGCCTGCCCCGCCGGCCCAGGATGAGGCCGCACGGGAGAACGTCCATGACCTTGTCTCGCCACAGTGTTTCGCGCCGGGGGGCGCTTGCGCTGCCCGCCCTGCTGGGCTTGCCCGCCCTCGCTTCAGCCGCCACGCCGCCCGTCGGCACCCAGGCGCCCGCCTGGTATCGCTTCCGCATTGGCAGCTTCGAGGCGACCGTCATCTCCGACGGCCACCTGCCGCTGGGCAAGCCTTCGGACGGCTTTCCCAACGCGCCCGCGCCGGAGATGGGCCGGGTGCTGCAGGAGGCCTTTCTGCCCTCCGAGACGGTGGTGCTGGAACAGAACATCCTGGTGGTGAACACCGGAAGCCAACTCGTGCTGTTCGACACCGGCATGGGCGAGAGCATGGGCGATGCCAGCCGCATGTTCGGCCCCACCACCGGCCGCATGGTGGCCAACCTCCGTGCCGCCGGGATAGACCCCGCGCGCATCGACATGGTGGTGCTGACCCACGCCCATTGCGACCATTGCTGGGGCCTGGTGGACGCGCAGGGCAACCGCGTGTTCCCCAACGCCCAGGTCGCCCTGCACGAGGCGGACCTGGCCTACTGGACCAATGACGCGAACAAGCGCGGCCCGGCCTTCATGGAGGTCTTCATCGAGGGCGCGAAGCGCAACCTCAACGCCTATCGGGACCGCATGGTGATGCTGCGCGACGAACAGCCCGTGCTGCCCGGCATCATCGCGCTGCACACGCCGGGGCATACGGTGGGGCACACCACCTTCGCCATCACCAGCGGGGGCCAGACGGTGGTGAATTGGGGCGACCTGGCGCACCACCACGCCATCATGCTGCGGCATCCGGGCTGGGAATTCGCCTATGACACGGACGCCGCGCAATCGGCCCGCAGCCGCACCCGCATGCTGGACCGGCTGGCGACGGACCGGCACGCGGTGCTGTCCTACCACTTCCCCTGGCCGGGCCTGGGGAACATCGCGCGGCAGGGCCAGGCCTATGCCTGGGTGCCGGCGCCGATGAACGTGACGGGCGTCGGTTAGCGGGAGAAACGGATCGGAATGCCCGGGTCCGGTTCCGGCGCCGGCGCCTCCGGCCGCGCCGGGCGTTCCAGGCTGGGCAGCACGATCACGCGCACGCCCGCCTGCTGGTCATTGCGGCCGCGGGTGAAGCCGCGCGTGCGGGCCTCGGCGCGGATGCGGTCGCGCTCCACGCCCAGGCGCGAGAGTTCCTCCGCCACCGCGCGCGCGCGGCGGGCGGCCAGGCGGCTCGCGGTCTGGGCGCCGCCCTCCTCGGCGGCGGCATAGCCCAGCACGCAGATGTTGCGGTGATGGTCCTCGCGCGCCGCCTCGGCCAGCGGCGCCAGGGCTTCGGCGGCGCCCGAGGGCAGGCGGTCGGCGTTGCGGGCGAAGCGCAGGCTGGCGGTGTCGGATTCCAGATCCTCCACGCCCACGCAGCTGAAATCGCGCGGCTGGGCAGCCAAGGGCGCGACGAGGGCGGGCCCGGCCAGCAGCAGCAGGGCCAGCGCCAGCCGCAGCCTCATGTCGGCACCAGCAGACCGGCCTCGCGCAGGCGGGAGAGCAGGGCGGGCGCGTCGGCGCCAGGATGGGCGCCGCGCAGCTCGGCCTCGGTCACGTCGGGGCGGCCCAGCAGCCATTGCGCGGCCTCGGCCTCGGGGGGCGTCAGCGGCATGACGCCCGCGCCGGTCTTGAGCACCCATTCCGCGCCGCGCCGCACGGGCTTCGCGCCATTCGCCACCACGCGGAAGGCGCCGCCCTCCTCGGCCGCGCCGGCGCCGCTGGAGGGCGCGGCCAGGCCGCGCCAGGCCAGCAGGTCATTGCCGCCGCGGTGGAAGCGGTAGTTGGCGATGAAGCCTTCCAGCACCTCCATCACCTTGGGGTCCTTGGCGAGTTCCGCGATCCGCGCGCCCAACTGCCCCGCGCGCTGCGTCAGCGCGAACTTGGCGGGGGCCGACCCATCCTGGCGCGGCAAGGGCTGGCGGAAGATCGGCTCGTAGAGGATGCGCTCCATCAGGATGTTCAGGATGTCCATGCCCACCGGGGCATGCGCGCCATAGGCGACATGGACGCTGGTGGGCGCCTCGGCCAGGGCATCGTGATACCAGCCGCGCGGCAGATAGAGCAGGTCACCGGTCTTGATGGTGACCTTGGCGCGCAGCTTGCCCTTGGCCTTCTCGTGGTGTTCCTGCGGCTGGCCGCGGAACAGCGGGTGCGCGATGGGCCATTCGGCCCGCCCCTCCCAGATGTTCCAGGCCTTCTCGCCCTCCACCTGCACGGCCCAGACGTCATGCGTGTCGTAATGGGCGTGGAAGGCCTTGTGGCTCTGCCAGGAGATGTAGACGTTCGCCTGGGCCTTCCCGAGCCCCGCGCCCTCGATCGCCTCGCTGACCGAGGCGAGGCCCGGCGTCAGGCTGTCCACGTCGTTCATCACGACCGAGGCGCCCTTCGCCACCCATTCCCGCACCTTGGCGGCGACGGGCTGGAGAAGCTGCTGCGGGATGTCGCGGGCGGTGGCCGGGGCGCAATAGGCCTCGGCCGGGATGGAGCCGCTGTCCAGCACCAGCTTCAGGCTCTGGCTGGTCCAGATATGCGTCATGTCCAGCAGCCGGTTGATCTGCCGCCAGGACAGCACCGAGGCGAATTTCGCCGGGTCCCCGCGCAGGTGCAGCGGCTGCTTGTCGTGATATTCGGCGAAGAACTGCTCCACGCTCATCGGCGCCAGCAGCTGGGCGAGGGTCATGGTCATGGCCCGCAGGATAGACCATTCGCCCGGCATCGCGCCATGCCGCGCCCCGCGAAGGGTTGCAGCCCGGGGGGCGGCGGCCAAGATCAGGGTTTGTTACCGGCCACCCGGCCGCAAGAAGGGCCAATCGCGCCCAGGAAGGAATGCATATGCCAGAAGCGCCGCACACCCCGGACCCGGTGCGCGAGGAGGTCTTCCACGCCGCGCTGGGGGTGCTGCACGGCGCGCCGCGCGGCGCTGAGGCCCTGTTGCACCCCCTCTTCGAGGGCATTCCCACCGCCGAACTCGCCACGCGCCCGCCCGAGGCGCTGGCCGCCGCCGCGGCATCCCTCGCTGGATTGGCCGCCCAGCGCGCCCCGGGCGAGATCCGCCTGCGCCTCTTCCCGCCCGGCGGCGGGCGCGGGCCGCACGCCGTGGTCGAGATCGTCAATGACGACATGCCCTTCCTGGTGGACAGCGTGCTGGCCTCGCTGAACCGTTCGGGGCGCGTGGTGCGGGAATTCCTGCACCCCATCCTGGCCGTGACGCGCGACGGCGCGGGCGCCCTGCACGCCCTGGGCGAGGGGGAGGCGCGCGAGAGCCTGATGCGCGTCACCATCGCCGGCACGCCCGCCCATATGCTGCCCGGCATCGAGCCGAGCAACTGGCCCGAGGTGGAGGCCGCGCTGCGCCGCACATTGGCCGACACGCAGCTCGCGGTGCGGGACTTCCCCGCCATGCTCTCCCTGATGGACCAGGCGGCCGAGGAGGTGCGCGGCCATGGCGAGGCGGCGGAATTCCTCGCCTGGCTGCGGGACGAGAATTTCGTGCTGCTGGGCCACCGCCGCCTGATGCTGGAGGGCGAGGGCGCGCGCATGGTGGCTGAGGAAAATCTCGGCCTGCTGCGCGACATGACGCTGCCGGTCTTCGACGCGCTGCGCGGCCTGCCCGAACTGCCCGAGGCCATCCGGACCTCGCTGCTCGGCGCGCAGGCGGTGCGGGTGGCGAAGGCCAATATGCGCTCCACCGTGCATCGCCCGCAGCATGCGGATGTAGTGGCGACGCGCATCCAGGATGCGTCGGGCCGCGTGCTGGGCGTGCGGCTCTTCGTGGGGCTGTTCGCCGCGGCCGCCTACAACCGCAACCCGCGCTCCATCCCGCTGCTGCGGGGCAAGGTGGAGCGCATCCTGGACGCCTCCGGCATCCGGCCCGACAGCCATGACGGCCGCGCGCTGCGCAACGCGCTGGACACCTGGCCGCGCGACGAACTCTTCCAGGCGAGCGAGGAGGCGGTGCTGGAAGGGGCGCGCATCGCACTCGACCTCGCCATTCGGCCGCGCCCGGCGTTGTTCACGCGGCGCGACCCCTTTGGCCGCTTCGTTTCCATCATCGCCTGGCTGCCGCGCGAGGGCTTCGACACGAAGCAGCGCGAGAAGGTGGGCGGCATCCTGGCCCGCGCGCATGGCGGGCGTTTGTCGGCCTTCCACATCGCGCTGGGGGATTCGCCGCTGGCGCGCATCCACTACATCGTGGGCACGGACCCGGCGCACGCGGTGGTGCCCGACCACGCCGCGCTGGAAGCCGCCGTCGCCCAGGCCGTGCGCGCCTTCCCCGACCGCCTGGCCGAGGCGCTGAGCGAGGAACTCGGCGAGGCCCGTGCCGCCACCCTGCTCGGCCGCTGGGGCGATGCCTTCCCGGCCTCCTACCGCGATGGCGTCACCGCCGCCCAGGCCCTGGCGGACCTGCACCTGGCCGAGGCCGCGCTGGCGGCGCAGCGCCCGCGCGCGGAACTGCACCACCTGCCGGGCGAAGGCCCGCGCCGCCTGACGCTGCGCCTGGCCAGCCCCGGACATGCGCTGGCCCTGGCCGATGTGCTGCCGCTGTTCGAGAGCCTCGACCTGCGCGCCATCGAGGAACAGCCCTATCGGCTGGCCCCGCGCGGGGTGGAAGGGCTGGTGCTGCACATCTTCCAGCTCGAGGCCGGGGCGGATTGCCCGGAGGAGCGCTTCGCACCGCTGCTGGACGCGCTCTCGGCCCTGCTGGAGGGCCAGGCGGAGACGGATGGCTTCAACCGCCTGGTGCTGCGCGCGGGCCTGTCCTGGCGCGAATGCTGGGTGCTGCGGGCGATGTTCCGCTGGCTGAAGCAGGTGGGCTTCGCCTTCTCGCAAGGTTCGGTCGAGACGGCGCTGGTGGCGAACCCGCAGGCCGCGCGGCTGCTGCTGGAGATGTTTGCCGCGCGCTTCGACCCCGAGGCAGGACACGACGAGGCCGAGTTGGAAACCCGCTGGAACGCCCTGCTGGACGCGGTGGCGGACCCCGATTGCGACCGCATCCTGGTGCGGCTGCGGCACATGCTGGACGGCATGCTGCGGACGAATTTCTACCAGGGCAAACCCTACCTCGCCTTCAAGCTGGACAGTGCCGCGGCGGGCGACATGCCACAGCCGCGCCCCTGGCGGGAAATCTTCGTGCATTCGCCCTCCATGGAGGGCTGCCACCTGCGCGCCGGGCCCGTGGCGCGCGGCGGCATCCGCTGGTCCGACCGGCGCGAGGATTTCCGCAGCGAGGTGCTGGACCTGATGAAGGCGCAGCGCCTGAAGAACGTCGTCATCGTGCCTACGGGTGCCAAGGGCGGCTTCGTGCTGAAGGGCGCGGTCCCGGCCGACCGGGAAGGCTTCATGGCCACCGGCATCGCCGCCTATTCCACCCTGATCCGCGGCATGCTGGACGTGACGGACAACCTGCACGGCACGGAGGTGGTGCCGCCGCCCGCCGTGGTGCGGCGTGACGGCGACGACCCCTACATCGTCGCCGCCGCCGACAAGGGCACGGCCACCTTCAGCGACATCGCCAACCGGCTTTCCGCCGAATATGGCTTCTGGCTGGGCGACGCCTTCGCCTCGGGCGGGTCGGCCGGATATGACCACAAGGGCATGGGCATCACGGCCCGCGGCGCCTGGGTGATGGTGGAACGCCATTTCCAGGAGGCGCTGGGCCGCTCCATCCACGACGCGCCCTTCACC
Organism: Roseococcus thiosulfatophilus; assembly: GCF_017311575.1. Classification (GTDB taxonomy): domain Bacteria; phylum Pseudomonadota; class Alphaproteobacteria; order Acetobacterales; family Acetobacteraceae; genus Roseococcus; species Roseococcus thiosulfatophilus. The sequence goes on along the minus strand of NZ_JAFFQY010000022.1, from coordinate 311,057 downwards.
TGCGCGGGCGTGGGCGACATGTCGGGCGACGTCTTCGGCAACGGCCTGCTGGTGTCGCGGCAGACGAAGCTGGTGGCGGCCTTCGACCACCGGCACATCTTCCTCGACCCTGACCCCGACCCGGCGCGCAGCTACGAGGAGCGCGAGCGGCTGTTCCGCCTGCCGCGTTCCTCCTGGGCGGATTACGACACCGCGCTCATCAGCACGGGGGGCGGGGTGTTTCCGCGCGGCGCCAGGACCATCCCGCTCTCGCTGCAGGCACAGCGCCTGCTGGGGCTGAAGATGGACCGCGCGGAACCCGCTCTCGTCATGCAGGCCATCCTGCGGATGGAGGTGGACCTGCTCTATTTCGGCGGCATCGGCACCTATGTGAAGGCGAGCACCGAAACGCAGGCCCAGGCCGGCGACCGCGCCAATGACGCGCTGCGCGTGGATGGGCGGGAACTCCGCGCGCGCGTGCTGGGCGAGGGCGCCAATCTCGGCATCACCCAGGCGGGCCGCATCGAGGCCGCGCATGCGGGCGTGCGCCTGAACACCGATGCGCTGGACAATTCGGCGGGCGTCAGCACCTCCGACCACGAGGTGAACATCAAGATCCTGCTGGCGGCGGCCGAGGCGGAGGGCGGCCTGACCCGCCGCAGCCGCGACGCCCTGCTGGCCGAGATGACCGACGAGGTCGCGGCCATGGTGCTGCGCGACAACGCGCTGCAATCGGTGGCCGTCTCGCTGGAGGCGCTGTCGGGTGCGGCCGCCCTGCCCGGCCAGGCCACCTTGATGGCGCGGCTGGAGGCGGAAGGCCTGCTGGACCGCCATCAGGCCGTGCTGCCCGGTGCCGAGGCCATGGCGGCGCGCGAGGCCGAGGGCGAGGCGCTCACGCGGCCTGAGATCGCGGCCCTGCTGCCGGTGGCGAAGCTCTGGCTGACCGATGCCCTGGCCGAAAGCGCGCTGCCGGACGAGCCCGTCTTTGCCCCCCTGCTGGAGGAATATTTCCCGACCCCCCTGCGCGCCCCGCCCTTCGCGGAGTTCCTGGCGGGCCACAAGCTGCGCCGCGACCTGACGGCCACCGCGCTCGCCAACCAGGTGGCGAACCGGCTGGGCTGCGCGGCGCTCGGGCGCCTCACGGCCGAGGCCGACCCGGTGTCCGTCGTGGGCGCCGCCTGGCTGGCGAGTGAGCTCTATGGCCTCGAAGCCCGCTTCGAAGAGGCGGAGGCCGCCGCCCCCGGCCCGCGCCTCGACGCCCAGCGCGCGCTCCGTGACCTGCTGGAGGCGGCGACGGTCGAACTGCTGGACGGCACCGACATCGCGGCCCGCCTGGCCGCGTTGCGGGAGGGCGTGGGCGCGCTGATCGCCGCCGAGACCGCCCTGCCCGACGACGCCCATTGCCGCACCGACCTGCCTTCGGCACTGGCGTCCTTCGTGGCGGCGGCACCCCGGCTCGCCTCCGCGCCCAGCATCGTGGCGCTGGCGGCGCGGGCCGGTGTCACGCCCGGTGAGGCTGCCCAGGCCTGGGCCGAGGCCGGCCACCGCTTCGCCTTCGAACCGCTGCGCGAGGCGCTGCGGCGCCTTCGCATCGGCGGGCCCTTCGGGGACCGGGCGCGGGCGGCGCTGCTGGCCGATTTGCGTGCCACGCAGTCACGCCTGGCCGCGGCCATCCTGGCCGGCCAGCCGGTCGAGGGGCCGCAGGCCGTGGCATTGGCGCGCGAGGCGGCGCGGCAGGCGGACCTGGCTTCGGCCACCGTGGCGGCGCGGGCCCTGGCCGCGCTCGCCTGAGGGCGGCCTTCAGGGGGTCCAGACGATGTCCTCGCCCGCCCGGGCGAGGGCGTAGTCCCAGACCCGGCGGTCGAGACGGGTGACGCGGTCCAGCTCCACCTGCGTCTCGGGCGGGATGGGCTCGTCCGGGACGGCGTAGAGGCCCGGCACCTCCTGGTCATGGCCATTGGTGCGGGGCAGGTGCGCCGGGCCGGACCAGCCCATGCGGGCGCAGACGGCGGCGTGGAAGGGGTCCAGCGCGCCCGTGAAGCCCACCAGGTCGAAGCTCGAGAGGTTGCGGCAGGCGGCCTCGACGATCTCCTCCTCGGTCAGCGGCGCCCGGTCCTTCCAGGCCCAGCGGGTGTAGACGCCCGGCGCGCGGGCCCGGCAATCCCCCGCCAGCTGCCGCGCCAGTGCGTTGTCGAAGGCTTCCAGCACCTCCAGGTGGTCGGACCGCAGGAAGTCCCGCAGGCCCAGCTCCTGGGCCAGCTGCACGCCCTCATTCTTGTGCGTGACTGATGGCCAATGGCGGCGCCAATGCTGCCAGAGGGAGACGACCCGTTCCCGGGGCTCCCGCAGCACCGTGACGGTGACGCGGGGCGTGGGCGTCAGCGCCACATGCTCGAAGCGGTAGTGGCCCGAGAAGAAACGGTAGCGCGCGATGTCCTCGGGTGGCAGCACCTCCAGGCGGTTGAGGCGCATGGGGCAGATCTCGTCTGGCGCATGATGCTTGGACAGGGCCTCATGCAGCGTGGTGCCGCCGGTGCGGGGCAGATGGAGGAAGACAAGAATGGCAGGATGGGCGCGAAGCGGGTCCGGGGCGGTCATGCAATCTTCCGCTTGGGTGGGGGGGCACAATCGGCAGAGGCTCCGCGCCGCGTCAACTCGGGGGCATGTGGCATGAACCGGCGGGAATGGGCCTGGGCGAGCTATGACTGGGCGAACAGCGCCTTTCCCACCGTCATCTCCACCTTCGTCATCGCGGCCTATTTCACCCAGGGCATCGCGCCCGACCCGGTCTCGGGCCAGGTGATGTGGGGCTGGATGCAGGCGCTGGTGGGGCTGGGCATCGCCGTGCTGTCGCCGCTGCTGGGCGCCATCGCCGATGCCGGCGGGCGCAGGCGGGCCTTGCTGGCCATGACCACGGTGCTGATGGCCATCTTCACCGCTTCCATCTGGTTCGCGCAGCCCGCGCCGGGCTACGCGCTCTGGGCGCTGGCCTCTGTGGCGCTGGCGACGCTGGCCTTCGAGGTCGGCACCGTCTTCTACAACGCCATGCTGCCCGATGTGGCGAGCCGCGCGCGCATCGGCCGCGTCTCGGGCATTGGCTGGGGGCTGGGCTATGCGGGGGGGCTGGCCTGCCTGGTGGCCTGCCTGGTGCTGCTGGTGCAGCCGGACCCGCCCCTCCTGCCGCTCGATCGCGGCGCGGCCGAGCATGTGCGCGCCACGGCGCTGCTGGTGGCTGTCTGGATCCTGGTCTTCGCCTGGCCGGTGCTGGTCTGGGTGCCCGACCCGCCCGGCGAGCGGCGCGGCTGGGGCGCGGCGGCGCAAGCGGGGCTGGCGGAACTGCTGGCGCTGATCCGCCGCCTGCCCGCCCGGCCGCCCGTGCTGCGCTTCCTGCTGGCGCGGCTGTTCTACACGGATGGGCTGAACGTGCTGTTCGTCTTCGGCGCGGTCTTCGCGGCCGGCGTCTTCGGGATGGGCTTCGAGGAGATCCTGCTCTTCGGCATCGCGCTCAACGTCACGGGCGGCATCGGCGCCGTGGCGGGCGGTTGGGTGGAGGAGCGGATCGGGGCCAAGACCACCGTGCTGCTCTCGCTGCTGGCGCTGATGGTGGTGGGCGGTGCCATGCTGCTGGTGGAGAGCAAGGCGGTGTTCTGGGTGCTGGGCGTCAGCCTGGGGCTGTTCTTCGGCCCGGCCCAGGCGGGGTCACGCAGCCTGATGGCGCAGCTGGCCCCCCCGGCCGAGATGGCGGCGCATTTCGGGCTCTTCGCGCTTTCGGGCCGCGCCACGAGCTTCCTCGGCCCCGCCGCACTGGCCATCGTGACCGAGGCCACCGGCAGCCAGCGCTGGGGCATGGCGGTGGTGCTGGTGCTGCTGGGGACGGGGCTGGCCCTGCTGCTGACGGTGCGCGCCCCGCCGCCCACGGGTTGACCAGGGCGCGATCCGCGAAGTGCCGGATCGCCCCTCTCAGGGCCAGGGCCCCAGCCGGCCGGGCAGCTCCACCCCCACCACGGCCCATTGCAGCGCCAGCGGGTCCGTCAGGCGCAGCGTCAGCCGGACCGGCTGGTGGGGCGCATGGGGCGAGGCGAGGCTCACCTGCCACAGCCCGGGCGTGATGGGCCAGGCCTGGCGCATCGCCTGGCCGAAGCCCGTGCCCCCCTCGGGCGGCAGGTGATGGGCCAGGACGCGCGCCAACCCCTCGGGCGAGGCAAGCCGGTCCGCCAGCGAGGATCGCAGCTCTTCCAGGAAGGCCGGCGGCGGGCCGGTGAGGTGGGTGGACGCGATCTCGGTCAGCCGGGCCTCGATGCCGGGGCGCAAGAGCGACCAGTCCACCCGCGAGGCCAGGGTGGCCGGGTCGGCGCGCTGGACCGCGACGGCGAATTGCACGGCCGAGGCGATGGGCGAGCCCAGATAGAGGCACACCAGCGCCAGCAGGGCCATGGCCGAGCGGCGCCAGCCCCAAAGGCGGCGTGGCAGAAGGCCCGAGACAAGGCGCCAGGGCCGGCGGGGCGCGGCCGGGCGGCGAGGCGGGAGGGACGGCCGGGGCGGAGGGGCGCTGGGCGGGCGTGGCGCCCCCCGGCCGGCCGTGCGCCGGTCGTAGTCACGCCACACCTCGTCCCAAAGATTGCGATCCCGACGGATATCCGCGGTCATGCCCCCGGTTCCGCCCGGCACAGGCGGAGCGAAAGGGCGACCCACAAGGGGCTGGCAGGCGGATGGGCCCTGTCAGGCATTCACGTCTCTCCGGCGGAAGATTGTCTCGGCCAGTGAGATTTAAGGGGGAGATCCTGACGTATTCGTTAACGCCGTCTCGATTCTGGAATGTTGGAGATGATCCAGGCCTCCATCTCCGCGAAGACGCGGCCCAAGGCGGCGGTCATGGCGGCCGCCTGGGCCAGGCCCGCCTCCTCCGGCGTGCTCGCGGCCAAGGGCGCGGTGGCGGTGAAGCTGCGTTGCGCGAGCACCTGGACATCGCCCAGGGCGCCCGTCTCCCGCAGCAGCAGGGCGGCGACGCCGGCGCGGGCCTGCCCCTGGGCGGGCAGGGCCTCCAGCGCGGTCAGTTCCGCCTCCATCACCAGCGGCGTGGGCAGCCGCGTGCCGGGCGCGGCCACCGCCGAGAAGCCACCGCCGGCGATGAGCCATTGCCGCAGCGCGGCCTCGGCCAGTTCGGCGGGTGGGGCCAGCCATTCCTCATAGAAGGCGATGTCCAGGGTGCCATTGGCGGCAATGCGCCGCAGCCCGCGCACCTCCTGCCCCGCGGCGGGGCGCATCGTCCGCAGCAGCAGCACCTGGCCGGTCGCGGGCGGGCGCGGCAGGCCGGCGGGGCGCTCGGGCGAGAGGGCATGGCGCCGCGTGGGCACGAAGGGGCGGTCGGGCAGCACGGAGCAGCCGCCGAGGCCGACGAGCCCCAGCAGCGCGCCCCGGCGCGAGGTGGCGAGGTGGCGCGTCATCGGGGCGGCGGCGCGCCAAGGAGGGTCTGGGATGGCGAGCGGCGCAAGGCTTCCGTGGTCTCCCGAAGGTTGGCGGTGGTGGAGCGCAGGTCGCGCAGGATGGGGGCGAGTTCGGCCTGCAGGTCCGTCGTGGTGCCGCGCGCGGCCCGCAGCGTCGTCTGGATCTGCGTGATGGTGGCCGGCAGGCGCTGCGTGGTCTCGCGCAGGGCCGCCGTCGTCTGTGTCAGCGCGGCCAGTGTCGCGCGCAGTTCCTCGCCTTCCAGGATGCCGCGCGTGGCGGTGGTGGTGGCGCGCAATTCCCGCATGAGACCAGGAACGTCGCTGGCAGTCACCACGTTGCGTGCCTCGCGGACCAATTCCTGCAACTCGGCCATGGCCGGGCCCACATCCACCCCCTGCGCCACGCGACGCAGGTCTGTCAGCAGCCCATCCAGGTTGGACGCGAAGGCCACGATGTCCACGTTCTCGATCTGGCGCATCACGAGTTCGAGGGTGGATTGCGCCTGCGCCACGGTGGAGGGGGTGGCGGGGATGAAGTCGAAGCGCGGCGTCCAGGGCAGGGTCGGAACCGGCGAGCGCATGGGGTCCACGAAGTCCAGCTCGATATAGACGACGCCCGTGATGCCCTGGCTGGCCAGCCGGGCGCGCAGGCCCTGGGCCACGGCGTCCTGGGTGCTCGGGATGTCGCCCACGCGGTCCAGGGCGACGGCGAAGCGCACCACCACCAGCTGGAAGGCGCCGGCGAAGGCCTGGCCCTCGGACCGCCGGTATTCGGAGGAGGCGAGGCGGATTTCCGTCACGCGGCCGATGGCGACGCCGCGGTAGCGCACCGCGGAGCCGACCTCGAGCCCCTGCACGCTCTCGCGCAGATAGGTCTCGAACAGCGCGTCCTGCGATCGGATGCGGTCGCGCGTCAGGAACAGCACGAAGCCGACCGCGAGCACGAGGCCGGTCAGGACCAGCAGGCCGACGGAGAACTGGGTGCGGCGGGACTGGGGCATGCGTCAGACCCCCGCCCGCGCCTCGCGCCGGAAGAAGGCGCGGACGGTGGGGTGCTCGCTCTCGTCGCGGAGATGCTTGGGGTTGCCCTCGGCGATGAGGCCGCGCGCCTCCTTGTCCAGCATGATGCAGCGGTCCCCTATGGCCAGGATGGATTGCAGTTCGTGGGTCACCACCACGAAGGTGGTGCCGGTCTCCCGCGCGAGCGAGAGGATCAATTCGTCAAGCCCCGCCGAGGTGATGGGGTCCAGCCCCGCGCTGGGTTCGTCCAGGAACAGGATTTCCGGGTCCAGCGCCATGGCGCGGGCGATGCCGGCGCGCTTGAGCATGCCGCCCGAGATTTCCGCCGGCAGGCGATCGGCCGCGTCGGAGAGGCCGACGAGGCCGAGCTTGGCCATGGCGATCATGCGCCGCGCGGCCTCGGGCAGCTTGGTGTGGGCCTCGATGGGCAGCATGACGTTCTCGGCCAGGGTCAGGCTGCCCAACAGCGCGCCCGACTGCCACATCACGCCGATGCGGCGCAGCAGGGCACGGCGGGCGGCGCCCTCCAGCTTCGCCATCTCCTCGCCCAGCACCGTCATGGTGCCGGCGGAGGGCGGCATCAGCCCGATCAGCAGCTTCAGCAGGGTGGACTTGCCGCAGCCCGAACCGCCGAGGATGACGAAGACCTCGCCGCGGCGGACCTCGAAGGTCACGTCCTGGAAGACGGTGTTGGTCCCGAAGCGCATTGCGACGCCCTCGGCGGTGATGACCGCGTCGGCCTTGGCCTTGTCCATGGCGGCCTTGTCCTCCGCCATCACCAGCCCAGCCTGAAGAAGAGCACGGCGAAGATGCCGTCCAGCACCACCAGCGCCACGATGCCGCCCACCACGGCGGCGGTGGCGGCATCGCCCACGGCGCGCGGGCCGCGCCCGGCGGCAAGCCCCGCCTGGCAGCCGATATAGCCGATGGCCAGCCCGAAGATGGCCGCCTTGCCCAGGCCGCCCACGATGTCGCCCAGCGACATCCATTGCACCAGCTGGTTCATCACGGCCGTCGGCGGGAAGCCCAGCGTCGCCATGACGAAGCCCATGCCGATGAGGCCGGTCACGTCCATCACCAGCGCCAGCACGGGCATGACCAGCATGGCGGCGAGCACGCGCGGCAGCACCAGCCAGGCCATGGGGTCCAGCCCCATGGTCCGCAGCGCGTCCACTTCCTCGTTCACCCGCATGGTGCCGAGTTCGGCCGCATAGGCCGAGCCGGTGCGCCCGGCCAGGATCACGCCGGCCAGCAGCGGCCCGAGCTCGCGGGTGAGCGAGATGCCGACCAGCTGCGGAATGAAGATTTCCGCCCCGAACTGCCGCATGGGGATGGAGGATTGGAAGGCCAGGATCACGCCGATCAGCACGCCCAGCAGCACGCAGAGGCCGAAGGCGCGGGTGCCGGCCTCGTCCAGGTGGCGCAGCACCTCCACCCAGCGCAGGCGCCAGGGGCGGGGGGCGAGGGCGGCGGCGGTCATGGCCGTCTCGCCCAGGAAGGTCAGGCGACCGCGCAGATTGCGCGCCAGGCCCAGCACGCCGGCCCCGAGGCTGGTGATGGGCCGGAAGGGGGCGCCGGGCTTGGGCGGACGAGGCTCGCCCAGGCCGGAACGGAAGCGGCGCAGCACGCCGGCGGCCGTCGCGTCCTCCGGCTCACGCCACTCGGCCTCCTGCCCCGCCACGGAGACGAGCAGTGCCGCCCCCGCGGAGTCGAGCGCCGTTATGCCGCTCGCGTCCAGCAGGATGCGGGATTGGCCATGGCTGGCCCCATCGCGCGCCTTGTGCGCCTCATTCCAGAGGCGCGCGGCTTCCGTGGCGCTGAGGCTTCCGGTGAAGCGGAGCCTGGTGGCGCCGCCCGTGCTGTCGGCCTCGAAACTCATTCGCAGGTGCAAATGGGGCGTGAGGGTCGGCGGATCAAGCTTTGGCGCCGCCCAGGGCATGCATCAGCACGGCGCTGGCGGCGGCCACGTTCAGGCTTTCCACGAGGCCGCTGCCGGCCAGCGTCACGCGGGCCTCGCAGCAGGCCAGCACCTCGGGCGAGGGGCCGCTTTCTTCATTGCCCAGCACCAGCGCGATGGGCTTGCGGCGGGGCAGCGCCTCGGGCGGCTGACCGCCGGCCGCCACGGCCGCCGTGACGAGCAACTGGCCCGAGAGGCGGCGCAGCAGGCTCGGCAGGTGCTCCGCGCGGAAGATGGCCATGTGCTCCAGCCCGCCCTCCGAGGTGCGGTAGGCGGCGTCGGACAGGTCCGCCTGCCGCGGATCATCGGAGAGGATCATGGCCTTGGCGCCGAAGAAGGCGGCACCCCGGGCGATGGCGCCAAGGTTGTGCGGGTTGCCGATGCCGTCCAGCACCGGCAGCACCGGGCCCGCGAAGACGATGGCGGGCGGCGGGTTGGGCATGGGCAGCGCGCGGCGCGGCTCGGCCAGCGCCACGATGCCACCATGGTGCTCGGTGCCCGCGATGCGGGTGAGTTCGTCGTCCAGCACCTCGCGATAGGCCTTGTGGTGACGCGCGAGATAGCGGCAGAGCGGGCCGGCCACGGGGCGGCGCTCGGCCAGGTAGTGCAGGCGGATGACCGCCTCCGGCCGGCGTAGGAACAGGGCGCGCACGGCGTTCACGCCGCAGATGCGGGCGGGTTCCGGGCGGCGGGGACGGGGCGCCTCGCCCCAGCCCTCAGGAATTTGCGAGGGCATGGAGTTGGTCCAGCACCGCCTGGGGCACGGCGAGGCCCTGGGTGATGGCGTTGGCACGCAGGATCTCGCGGCGGGCGCCGGGCAGGCGGACGCCCTCGTCGGCCAGCATGGCGGTGATCAGTGCCTCGACACGGTCCAGATAGGCGGCATGGCCGGCCAGCGCGCCGGGGTCCACCGCCAGCAGGGCGTGGCCCAGGCGCGGCGGGTTGGAGGAGGGGGCGAAGAAGCTGTCGGCCTCGAAGCCGAAGGCGGCAGCCCCCAACGAGACGCAGAGCAATTCCACCACCAAGGCGAGCGCCGCGCCCTTGGTGCCGCCCATGGCGAGCATGGCGCCATCCAGGGCGGCCTTGGCGTCGGTGGTCGGGTTGCCCGCCGCGTCCAGCGCCCAGCCCTCCGGGATCGGACGGCCCTCCTTGGCGGCGACCATGATCTTGCCGCGTGCGACCTCGGACAGGGCCAAGTCCACCAGCAAGGGCGGCCCCTTGCGGCGGGGGAAGGCGGCCGCCACGGGGTTCGTGCCCAGCAGCGGGCGGCGGCCGCCCGGCACCGGCATGGCATAGGGTGAGTTGGTGAAGGCGAGCGCCACCAGCCCGCGCTCGGCCAGCCGCCGCACGGGCAGGGACATGGCGCCCGCATGGTGGCTGTTGGTGACCGTGACGAAGCTGACGCCATGGGCGGTGGCGCGGGCTTCGGCCTCGGCCTCGGCCATCGCCAGGGCGGGGTAGGCCAACCCGTTGCCGGCATCCACCAGGGCGGCGCCGCCACGCTCGGCCGTCACGCGCGGGATGGCGTCGCCCTTGGCGCGGCCCTCGCGCAGATAGCCGGCATACATGGCCACGCGGGAGAGGCCGTGCCCGCCCTGCCCCTCGGCCTCGGCGCCGACCAGGGCGGCGGCGGTGAGGCGGGCCATCTCGGGATTCGCGCCCGCGGCGGAGAGCGCGCGGGCGGCGAGGGTCTCGGCTTCGCCGAGGCTCAGGCGTGGCTGGTCATTCATGCGCCCTGTTCAAGCGCGGATGGGCCGCCACGTCCACTTGCGAAGCGTATCGGGCGCGGTCAGGCATCCACGCGGATGTTGGCCTCGCGCACCAGTTGGGCCCAGCGGTCCACCTCCTGCGCCATGAAGCTCTTGGAGCGGTCGGGGTCCCAGCCCAGCACGTCGAAGCCGCCTTCTTCCGCGCGGCGGCGGGTGTCCGCGTGCCGGATGGCGGCCTGGGTGGCGCGGCTGATCTCGGCGAAGATGGGCGCGGGGACGGCGGCGTTGGACAGCACCGCGGTCCAGTTGGTCATGGTGAGTTCTGGCGCGCCCGCCTCGGCCACGGTGGGCACGTCGGGGATCAGGCGGTGGCGTTCCGTGCCCGTGGTGGCCAGGGCGCGCAGGCGGCCGCCCTGGATCTGGCCCAGGCATTCCGGAAGGTTGGAGACGATCAGGTCCAGGTTGCCGCCGGCCAGGTCCGTCACCGAGGGCGCGCCGCCGCGATAGGGCACATGGGTGATGTTCGCGCCGGCGCGCGAGGCCTGGCGGAACAGCTCCAGCCCGAGGTGCGGGGGCGAGCCATTGCCGGAGGAGCCGCCATTCATGGTGCGGCCGCGGGCCTGTTCCATCAGCTCGGCCAGGGTGCGCGCGGGGTTGTTCGCGTTCACCACCACCACCAGCGGCAGGGAACCGAGCACCGAGACGGGCGCGAAGTCCCGCATCAGGTTGTAGGGGGCGTTGGGGAAGAGCGAGACATTGACCGTGTGGGTCATGGTGATGGCCAGCAGCGTGTGGCCATCGGGCGGCGACTTGGCGGCGGCGTCGGCGCCGATCAGCGCGTTGCCGCCGGCGCGGTTCTCGACCACCACGGGGCGGTTCCAGGTGTCGGACAGGCGCTGGGCCACGAGGCGCGCCATGATGTCGGTCAGCCCCGCCGGCGGGAAGGGCACGATGTAGCGGAGATTGCGGTCGGGGAAGGCCTGGCTCTGGGCCTGGCTGGTGAAAGGCAGGGCGGCAAAGGGCAGCGCCGACAGCGCCGCGCGGCGGGTCAGGGACATGAATTCCTCCATTCACGGCGCTTGCTGCGCCGCTTTGGGTGTCAGCATGGCAGGGGGGGACGGGGGCGCCAAGTCCAAAGGCTTCCCGACGGCTCGCCCTGGGTGGAGGATGACGGAAGGAGGATGATCCCATGACCGTGCCCTTTCCCCTGCCTGAAGCCAGCCCGGCCGAGCTCGGCCTTGATCCGGGGCGGCTTGAGGCGCTGTGCGCCCGCATCGAGGCGGACATCGCCGCTGGGCACCATCCCGGCGCGCAGCTGGCCATCGCGCGGCACGGGCGGCTTGCGCTGCATCGCAGCTTCGGCGAGGCGCGGCCGGGGGTGAAGGCGACGGCGGAGACCCTGTGGCTGCTCTATTCCAACACCAAGGTGCTGACGGCCGCGGCGCTCTGGCTGCTGGCGGAGCGCGGCGCGCTGCGCCTGAGCGACACGGTGGCCGAGCACCTGCCGGGCTTCGAGACGGGGGGGAAGGGCGCCATCACCTTCATCGAGCTGCTGACGCACCAGGCGGGCTTCCCCAGCGCCGAGGTGCCGCCCGCAGCCTGGGAGGACCCGGCGAAGCTGCGCGAGGTGGTGTGCGGCTTCAGCCTGGAATGGGCGCCGGGGAGCCTGGTGCGCTACCACCCGGCCTCGGCCCACTGGGTGGCGGCGGCCGTGATCCGCGCCGTCTCGGGCGAGGACCATCGCGCCTTCCTGCGCCGGCACATCATCGAGCCGTTGCGACTGGAGCGCGAGCTGTTCGTGGGCCTGCCCGAGGCCGAGGTGCCGCGCGTGGCCGACATGCGGGACGTGGACGGGACGGTTCGGATGCTGGAAGGCAGCCTGGCCCACCGCGCCGCCGGCATCCCGGGCGGCGGCGGCTATGGCACGGCGCGCGCCATGGCGGCCTTCTACCAGGCGCTGCTGGGCGGGGGCGCCTTGGCGGGGCGGCGCATCCTGTCACCGCGGACCATCGAATACGCCGTGCGGAACTACACGGGCGACCGGCCGGACGAATACAACGGCATGCCCATGCACCGGGGCCTGGGGCCGCATTTGCGCGGGACGACGCCGGCCATCCGCGGCCTGGGCGCCATCGCGCACCCCTCCACCTTCGGCCATGGCGGCGTGGGGTCTTCCTATTGCTGGGCGGACCCGGCCTCGGGGGTGAGCTTCGCCTTCCTGTCCAACACGCGGCAGAGCGAGGAATTCCACGGGCCGCGCATGGACACGCTCAGCACCATGGCGCACGCGGCCATCATTTCGTGAGGAGGCGGACGATCCCGTCGAGCTGGTCCAGGTCCTTGTAGGACAGGACCACCTGCCCCCCGCGCGGCCCGTGCTTGATGGCGACCTTGAGGCCCAGATGCGCGATGAGCTTCTGCTCGATCGCGCGGGTGTCGGCGTCGGAGCGGGGGGCGCGCGGGGCCGGGGGCAGGTTGCGGCTGGCGGCCAGCGCCTCGGCCTGGCGGACGTTCAGGCCGCGGTCCACCACCTGCAAGGCAAGGCCCACCGGGTCCTTGGCGGTGAGCAGGGCGCGGGCGTGGCCGGCGGTCAGCGCGCCCTCGCGCAGCAATTCGCGCACGCGGTCGGGCAGTTGCAGCAAACGGAGGGTGTTGGCGATGTGCGGGCGGCTCTTGCCCACGGCACGGGCCAGCGCGTCCTGTGTCAGGCCGAACTGCTCGACGAGGCGGCCATAGCCTTCGGCCTCCTCCAGCGCGTTCAAATCCTGGCGCTGGAGGTTTTCCACGAGGCCGGCGGCCATGGCTTCGCGGTCCGACAGGTCGCGCACCAGGGCCGGCACTTCGTGCAGCCCGGCGGCCTGGGCGGCGCGCCAGCGGCGTTCGCCGCCAATGATCTCGAAGCGCTGGCCACGGCTGGATTTGAGCGGGCGCACCAGGATGGGCTGGAGCACGCCATGCTCGCGGATGGAGCCGGCGAGTTCGGCGAGCGCCGCCTCGTCCATCGCCTCGCGCGGCTGGAAGGCGCCGGGTTCGATGGAGGCGATGGGGAGGAGGCGCAGACCAGGCGTATTGGCCCCGGTGCTGGCCGCCGCGGCGTCGCCCAGCAGGGCTGAGAGGCCGCGGCCCAAGGCGGGGGGCTTGGTCATGCGGTCGCCTCCTGGCGGAGCCGCGCGCGGTGGCGGCGAAGAAATTCGGCGGCGAGGCGGGTGTAGGCGTCGGCGCCTGGCGAGCGTGGGTCATAGAGCGTCACGGGCAGGCCGTGGGAAGGCGCCTCAGACACGCGGACATTGCGGGGGATGATCGTCTCATAGACCTGCTGCTTGAAGAAGCCGCGGACGTCGTTCTCCACCGCCTCGGAGAGGTTGTTGCGGCGGTCCAGCATGGTCAGCACAATGCCTTCGAGGCGCAGCGCGGGGTTGAAGCCGCCGCGCACCCGCTCCAGCGTCTGCATGATCTGGGACATGCCCTCCAGCGCGTAGAATTCCGCCTGAAGGGGGACCATGACCGCCTCCGCCGCCACCAGCGCGTTTAGGGTCAGCAGGCCGAGTGAGGGCGGGCAATCCAGCAGCACCCAGTCCACGCCGCGCAGGCGCTCGGCGCCGGCTTCGATGGCGCTCTTCAGGCGCGATTCACGGCGGGACAGGTCGGCCAGTTCGAGCTCCGCGCCGGCCAGGTCCTGGTCGGCGGGCACGAGGTGGAGGTTCTTCACGGTGGTGGGGCGGATGACCTCTGCCAACGGGCGGCCATCGATCAGCAGGGCATAGCTGCCCGCGCCGCGCTCCGCCCGCGCGACGCCAAGACCCGTGGAGGCATTGCCCTGCGGGTCCAGGTCGATCAACAGCACCTTCTGCCGCGCGGCGAGGGCGGCGGCCAGGTTCACGGCGGTTGTGGTCTTTCCCACGCCACCCTTCTGGTTGGCGAGGGCAAGGATGCGCGGCGGCGGGGTGTCAGACGACTTCAGGGCGAATCTCGCTCAGCCGGAAAATGGTGGCGGCGGCGTCCGTCCGGCTCGCGAACCGCTCGACCTGCATAAACCAATGCGGCGCGGCGGCCGTCAACTCCGCTTCAGCGGTTCTGCCCTTTGGAAAGACGGCAACGCCGCCTGGAGCCAGCAGGCGCGCGGCATGCGGAAGCAGATCCGTCAGCGGCGCCAGGGCGCGGGCTGTGAGGACGGTCAGGGGCGGCAGTGGCGCGGCCTCGATGCGGCGAGGGTGCACGTGCACATGGGGCAGGCCAAGCTGGCGCGCGGCCTCGATCAGGAAGGCGGATTTGCGCCGATCCGATTCGACGAGATGCGTTTCCTGGGCGCGCCCGATGGCGATGACGAGGCCCGGCAACCCGCCGCCGGAGCCAAGGTCTGCCAGCGGCCCGTCGGGCAGCAGCGGGAGGAGCTGCCACCCATCCAGGATGTGGCGTTGCCACAACACGTCCTCTGGCGCGGCCGCCACGAGATTGATGCGACTGTTCCAGTCCAGCAGCAGCCGAAGATAGGCGCGCAGCCGCGCCTCTGTTTCACGTGAAACAGGGTGCTCGGCGGGCGGCTCAGGCTGTTTCACGTGAAACACGCATCTGGCGACGGAGATGGACCGCAAGTGCGGCCAGGGCCGCGGGCGTCACGCCGGGAAGGCGGCCGGCGCTGCCCAGGGTGGCGGGTCGTGCGCGGTGCAGTCGGTCGCGCATCTCGTTGGAAAGGCCGGCGATGGCGGCGAAGTCGATGTCGGGCGGGATGGCCAGGGCCTCCTCGCGTTCCAGCATCGCGCGTTCGGCCGCGTGGCGGTCGAGGTAGGGGGCGTAGAGGGCCTCGGCCTCAAGATAGGAGCGCACACGTGGCGGCAGGTCCCCGAGCCAGGGGAAGAGGGCCTCGATCGTCGCGCTGGCAGCGGCTGGCAGCGCCAGCACGTCGAAGAGGCTACGCCAGCGGCCGTCCTGGTTGATGGGGATGCCGGCGGCCAGGTACTGCGCGGGCGTCGCGCCTTCGGCGCGGGCGCGGGCCAGGGCATCCTCCGCCGCCCGCGCAAAGGCTTGGTGAGCGGCGGCGCGGGCGGGGCCAACACAGCCCCAGGCCAGGCCATGGCCCGTCAGCCGCATTCCCGCATTGTCCGCCCGCAGGCTCAGCCGGTATTCGGAGCGCGCGGTCAGCATGCGGTAGGGTTCGCTGACGCCGTGCAGGGTCAGGTCGTCCACCAGCACGCCCAGATAGGCGTCGGCCCTGGTTAGCGTCGCCGGCGTATCCCCGCCGCCCGCGCGATGCGCCGCGTTCACGCCGGCGAGTAGCCCCTGGGCCGCGGCCTCCTCATAGCCCGTGGTGCCGTTGATCTGCCCGGCCAGGAAGAGGCGCGGCAGGGCGCGGCATTCCAGCGTGGGCCACAGCGCGCGCGGGTCCACAT
This sequence comes from Roseococcus thiosulfatophilus, assembly GCF_017311575.1. GTDB lineage: Bacteria > Pseudomonadota > Alphaproteobacteria > Acetobacterales > Acetobacteraceae > Roseococcus > Roseococcus thiosulfatophilus. The sequence goes on along the minus strand of NZ_JAFFQY010000022.1, from coordinate 295,561 downwards.
GGTCGTACTCGATGGCGTAGCCGGGGCGCAGGATGGTGGCCCGCTCCAGCCCGGGAATGCTGGCCACGAGAGCCGCCTGAACCTCCTCAGGCAGGCTGGTCGAAATGCCGTTGGGATAGACCGTCGTGTCATCCAACCCCTCCGGCTCCAGGAAGATCTGGTGCCGGGGCTTGTCGGCGAAGCGCACCACCTTGTCCTCGACCGAGGGGCAGTAGCGCGGCCCCACCCCCTCGATCCGCCCGCCATAGACGGCCGAGAGGTGCAGGCTGCCGCGAATGATCTCATGCGTGCGGGGGGTGGTGTGGGTGATGCCGCATTCCACCTGGCGGTTGGTGATGCGCTCCGTCATCCAGGACAGAGGCTCCGGCTCCGCATCGCCCGGCTGGGACTCGAGGGCGGCCCAGTCGATGGTGCGGCCATCCAGCCGTGGCGGCGTGCCGGTCTTCAGCCGCGCCAGCGGCAGGTCCAGGCGCTCCAGGGCCAGGGCCAGCCCCACCGCCGGCGCCTCGTCCACGCGCCCGGCCGGAATGCGCCTCTCGCCGATATGGATCATGCCGCGCAGGAAGGTGCCGGTGGTGATGACCAACGCGCCGCAGCCGATGCGCCGCCCCGCCGCCGTCAGCACGCCCGACAACACCCCGTCGTCCAGCAGCAGGTTCTCGGCCGGGTCACCTAGCAAGGTCAGGCCCGGCGTCTCCGCCAGCAGCGCGGCCACGGCCTGACGGTAGAGCTTGCGATCCGCCTGGGCGCGCGGGCCCCGCACCGCTGGGCCCTTGCTGCGGTTCAGCAGCTTGAAGTGGATGCCCGCTGCATCGGCCGCGCGGCCCATGATTCCGTCCAGCGCGTCCACCTCCCGCACCAGGTGGCCCTTGCCGATGCCGCCAATGGCCGGGTTGCAGGACATCTCGCCCAGCTTGGCCGGGTCATGGGTCAGCAGCAGGGTGCGCGCGCCGCAGCGCGCGGCCGCCGCCGCCGCCTCGCAGCCGGCATGGCCGCCGCCCACCACCACCACGTCATAGCGCATGTCGAACATGCGGGGCCTATAGCACCGCTACTTGCCGATGCAGAACTCGCCAAACACCAAGTCCAGCACCTGCTCCACATCCACCCGCCCCGTCAGGCGCGACAGGCCCCTCAGGGCGCCGCGCAGCGCCTCCGCGCGCAGCTCCGGCATGAGCGCTAAAGGCAGGCGGTCGAGCCATTCCACCGCCTCGCCCAGTGCCGCGCGGTGGCGGGGGCGGGTCAGGCCGGCCGCCTCCGAAAGCCCGGCCCGGTCCCGCACCGCCGCCTCCAGCGCCACGCGCAGCGCGGGCAGCCCGGCGCCTGTGTAGGCCGAAACCGCCAGGGCGCCTGAAAGCGGCACCCCGCCCAGGTCGGCCTTGGTGGCGACCATGATCGCGTCCGGCCCTTGCAGCGCCAGGGTGGCGGCATCCGGCGCCGCATTGCTGGCGAAGGCCAGCAGGCGCAGATCAGCGGCCTCGGCCCGCGCCAGGGCACGCCGCACCCCTTCGGCCTCGATCTCGTCCGCCGTCTCGCGCAGGCCGGCGGTATCGGCCAGCGTGACCGGTACGCCGCCCAGTTCGAGGCGCACCTCCACCACATCGCGCGTGGTGCCGGCACGGGCGGAGACGATGGCGGCCTCGCGCTCCGCCAGCGCGTTCAGCAGGGAGGATTTTCCCGCATTCGGTGCGCCCAGGATGGCCACGGCCACGCCCTCGCGCAGGCGTTCGCCGCGCGGCGCCTCGGCCAGCAGGGCGGCCATTTCCGCGCGCAAGGCCAGGGCATCGGCCGTCACCTGGGCATCGAGGTCCGAGGGCAGGTCCTCCTCCTCGAACTCGATGAAGGCTTCCTGGCGCGCCAGCAGCCGGGTCAGGCGCGCGGCCCATGCCGCATGGCGCGCGGCCAGCCCGCCCTCGGCCTGGCGCAAGGCCTGGCGCCGCTGTGCCTCGGTCTCGGCCGCGATCAGGTCCGCGATACCCTCCGCGGCGGTCAGGTCCAGCTTGCCGTTGAGGAAGGCGCGGCGCGTGAATTCGCCGGGCTCGGCCGGGTGCAGGCCCAGCGCCACCAGCGCCTCCGCCACCGCCGCCACCACGGCCGGGCCGCCATGCAGGTGCAGCTCCGCGCTGTCCTCGCCGGTGTAGGAGGCGGGGCCGGGGAACCACAGCACCAGCGCTTGGTCCAGCACCACGCCGCCATGTCGCAACCGCCGCAGGCTGGCCATGCGCGGTGTCGGCAGTCGGCCTGCCAGGGCTTCCAGCGCCGCGCCCGCCCCAGGCCCCGAGACGCGCATCACCGCCACCGCCGCCCGTCCCGCCCCGGAGGCGAGGGCGAAGATCGTCCTCATGCCTTCGGCGGCGGCACGTCCTTCTCGGTCAGCATCAGCCGCGTGACGCGCCCGCCCGCCACGAGATGCGCCGAAAGGATCTCATCCACATCCGCCTCCGTCTGCGGGCGGTACCACACGCCTTCCGGATAGATGACGACGGCCGGGCCGAACTCGCAGCGATCCAGGCAGCCCGCCATGTTCACGCGCACGCGCTTCAGGCCCAGTTCCTTCGCCCGCGCCTTCATGTAGTCGCGCAGCCTTTCGCTGCCCGCGGCCGCGCAGCTGCCGCGTCTGTGGCCGTCCGGGCGGCGGTTGCAGCAGACGAAGACATGCGCGTCGAAGTAGAGCGGGGGGTCGGCCTCGGCCATGGCAAAGCTCCTGCGTTCCCTTTGCATGTAGCGGCGCCATGCCCCCGCGCCCAGGCCTTGAAAACCCCCGCTTGACGCGCGCCCCCGGGGGGTGCTGCATCCCTCCGTCACTGCAATCTTGGGAAACATGCCTCAGCTCTCGCTGATGACACCGCTGGGTGAACTCACCCTCTCGGAGGAGGACGGCGCCCTTGTCGCCCTCGACTGGGGGCGGGGGCGGGACCAGTCGACCACACCGCTGCTGCGCGAGGCGAGGGACCAGCTGCAGGACTATTTCGACGGGCGCCGGCTGCATTTCCAGCTTCCGCTGGCGCCGCACGGCACCCCCTACCAGCGCCGGGTCTGGGCGGCGCTCACCCGCATCCCGCCTGGCGAAACCCGCAGCTATGCCGACATCGCGCGCGAGGTGGCCTCCGTGGCCCGCGCGGTGGGCCAGGCCAATGGCGCGAACCCCATCCCCATCCTGATCCCCTGCCACCGCGTCGTGGCGGCGGGCGGGAAGCTGGGGGGCTATTCCGGCCTCGACGGCCCCAACACGAAGCGCTTCCTCCTCGACCATGAGGCGCGCCATCTCAATCCAGGAGCTTCCGCCCCGTGAACCACAGCATCCGCATCCATGAGCATGGCGGCCCCGAGCAACTGGTGTGGGAGGAGGTGCCGCTCCCCGCGCCCAAGCCCGGCGAGGCGCTGGTGCGCCACAAGGCCGTGGGCCTGAACTTCATCGACGTCTATTTCCGCACCGGCCTCTACAAGTTGCCCAACCTGCCGGCCACCATCGGCATGGAGGGCGCGGGCGTGGTCGAGGCCATCGGCGAGGGCGTGACGGAAGTCGCCGTCGGCGACCGCGTGGCCTATGCCTCCGGCCCCGTCGGCGCCTATGCCGAGGCCCGTACCATCAAGGCCGACCGCCTGGTGAAGCTGCCCGAGGCCATCGGCTTCGAGGACGCGGCGGCCATGATGCTCCAGGGCATGACGGCGCAATACCTGCTGCGCACCACCTACCGCGTGAAGGCCGGCGAGACGATCCTGGTGCACGCGGCGGCCGGTGGCGTCGGCCTCATCATGTGCCAATGGGCCAAGCACCTGGGCGCCACCGTCATCGGCACCGTCAGCACCGAGGCGAAGGCCGAACTCGCCCGCGCGCACGGCGCCGACCATGTCGTGCTGACGAGCGAGGACCTGCCCTCCGCGGTGAAGAAGATCACCGGCGGCGCGATGGTGCCGGTGGTCTATGACAGCGTGGGCCGCGACACCTTCATGCCCTCGCTCGACTGCCTGGCGCCGCTGGGCTTCATGGTCAGCTACGGCAATGCCTCGGGCCCCGTGCCGCCGATTGATATCGGCGTGCTGGCCGCCAAGGGCTCCCTCTACCTGACGCGCCCCACGCTCGCCTCCTACACCGCCAAGCGCGAGGATCTGGTGGCGGTGGCGAACGACCTGTTCGACGTCGTCGCCAAGGGTGCGGTGAAGATGAACGTGAACCAGCGCTACAAGCTGAAGGACGCCGCCCAGGCGCACCGGGACCTGGAGGCGCGCAAGACCACGGGCAGCACCGTCCTGCTGCCCTGAAGCGAGCCTGAAGCGCTCGCGGCCCCGTCAGGCTTCGGCGCGCTTCGCCGCGCGCCGCAGCACCGCGCAGAGCCGGGAAAAACTCAGCCAGAACGCGCCATGGCCCGGCGCGTCATCGGCGCGGCCATTCACCAGCGGCTCACCCCGCCGGAGCAGGCCCAGCCGGGATTCGACGCGGCCGCGCATGTTCTCCAGGAAGGCGTCGGTCGCGGAGAGATATTGCTCCAGCACCTCCGCGGTGATCTCGATCTCGGCATTGGACCGGCCGGCCGTGGTGAACCTCTTCAGCCCGCGCGTTTCGGCCAGCAGGGTCAGGTGCAGCTTGTGCAGTTCGGTCAGGTGGCGGGTCAGGCGCGTTCGCGCCTCCCGCACCTCCTCCGCCGTGGTGTCGCCGGTCATGGTGTCCTCCATTTCCGGGCGAGCGTGCGGCCGCGGGCTTAACGGACGCTTATGATCCTTCAAGGAACGCCACCATGCTCATCGTCTTCAGCGGCCTGCCGGGAACGGGCAAGACCACGATCTCGCGGGAGGTCGCGCGTCGCCGCCAGGCGATGCACCTGCGCATTGATGTGATCGAGCAGGCCATCCGCAACGCCGGAGTGCTGGCGGGCGAGGTGGGCACCGCGGGCTACGCTGTTGCCAATGCCCTGGCCGAGGCCAACCTCGCCGCCGGCCTGCCGGTGGTGGCGGATTGCGTGAACCCTGTCCGGGAAAGCCGCGCGGGCTGGCAGGCGGTGGCGGCACGAACGGGCGTTCCGCTGGTGCAGGTGCTGGTGGTCTGTTCCGACGCGACGGAACACCGCCGCAGGGTCGAGGAACGGGTGTCGGACGTGCCGGGCCTCGTCGCCCCGGATTGGCCCGCGGTGACGCGGCGCCGGTTCGAGGCTTGGGACGGGCCGCATCTCCGCCTCGATACGGCCGAACTCAGCCCTGGAGAGGCCGTCGCGCGTGTCGAAGCCCATCTTGACGCCATGCGGGGGTGACCGCCGTGGCGAGGCGGCCGCGCTACCGGATCACCTCGAAATACCCCGTTTCCTCGTCCATGCGCCCATGCTCCTCCGTGCGGAAATCATAGCGCGAGACGATGCCCAGCACCCTTCCCTCCTCCACCACCGGCAGGTGACGGAAGCCGCCATCATTCATCAGGCGCAGCGCCTCGATGGCACGGTCCTGCGCGCGGAGCGTGGTGGGGGACTTGGTCATCACCTGGCCGAGCGCGGTGCGGGCCGGGTCCATTTCGCGCGCCAGGCAAAGCACCGCGTCGCGCCCGGTGAAGATGCCGGCCAGCTTGCCATGTTCCACCACCAGCACCGCGCCCACGCGGCGACGGTGCATGGCGATGCAGGCCTCCTGCACGGTGGCGCCCGGTGGCATGGCCAGCGGGTCCTGGTGGCGGACCATCTCCGCCATGGTGCGTGTCTTCATGTCTTGGGCCCTCCCGAATGGCACTGTCCGGGAGGATAACGTGACAAACGCATGAAGGTCTTGCGTTGCCGCAAGACCTTCACCGCTTTTCAATTCCAGCGCATGAAGCGCCGGGCTCTTTCTCTCAGAGCGCGGCGAGCACCGCTTCGGCGCTGCTGACCTCGAAGGCGCCCGGCGCCTCCACGGCCACATGCGTCACCACGCCGTTCTTCGCCACCAGCACGAAGCGCTGCGACCGCACGCCCAGGCCGCGGGCCGTCAGGTCGAACTCCAGGCCCATCGCCTTGGTGAAGGCGGCGCTGCCATCGGCCAGCATGGCCACGTTCTCGCCCACGCCCTGGTCCTTGCCCCAGGCACCCATCACGAAGACGTCGTTCACCGCGATGCAGGCCACCATGTCCACGCCCTTGCCCTTGAGCGCGGCGATGTTGGTGACGAAGCCCGGCAGGTGCTTGGCCGAGCAGGTGGGAGTGAAGGCGCCCGGCACGCCGAACAGGACCACCGTCTTGCCGCCGAAGAGTTCCTCGGTCGTCACTTCCTTGGGGCCTTCGGCGGTCGCCATCATCAGCTTGGCCGAGGGGATGCTGTCACCGACCTTGATCGTCATGGGGGAATTCCTCCTGTGCGGACCGCACGTTTAGCGTCTCATCGCCCCCGGTGGAATCACCGAGGGCGTGGATCAGCCGGTCGGCTTTAGAACAGAACCGCCGCCAGGAGAATGCAGGACCGCCCCGCCGCTTGCAGCCTGCCCTGCCCCGCGCCATCTCTGTGCCATGGTACGACAGGACCCCACCGACCCCCTAGACCCCGTTGGCGGCGACACCCTCTCCGGGCAGCTGCTCATCGCCATGCCCTCCATGCGCGACAGCCGCTTCGCGCGCAGCGTGATCTGCATCTGCGCCCATTCGCCCGAGGGGGCCATGGGCCTCATCCTCAACCGGCCCATCCAGAAGCTCAGCTTCGACGCGCTGCTGCGCCAGGTGGGCGTGGAGGCGGTGCCGCCGCAGCGCGACATCCGCCTGCTGAATGGCGGCCCGGTGGATGAGGGGCGCGGCTTCGTGCTGCACACCAATGAATGGCGCGAGGAGGGCTCGTTGCCCGTCGAGGGCGGCTTCGCCATCACCGCCAATGTGGACATCCTGAAGGCCATCGCCGAGGGCAGCGGCCCGCGCCAATGCGTGCTGGCGCTGGGCTATGCCGGCTGGGGCCCGGGGCAGCTCGACGCCGAGATCGCGGAGAACGCCTGGCTCATCGCGCCTCCGGACGAGGCGCTGCTGTTCGACAGCGAGCTCAAGACCAAGTGGGACCGCGCCATGTCCAAGCTGCGCGTGGACCCCAGCCGCATCGTGGGCGCGGCGGGGCACGCCTGACAGCGCCTGCTGGCGGGGGGGCGGCCCCTACCAGCGCAGGCTGCGCAGCGCCCCCAAGGGCCGCACGCCCTCTTCCTCGGCCACGCGCGCCAGCACCTCCGGCGAGGGGTCATCGCCATGGGCATTGGCCGTCAGGCCCGTCATGGCCCAGAGGCTGTCCATCCCCGCCGCGGCCGCGCCCGCCAGGTCGGTGTGGGGCGTGTCGCCCACCGCCAGCACGCGGGCGCGGTCGGTCAGCTCCAGCGCCTCCATGACGGGGCCATAGACGGCCGGGTCCGGCTTGCCCACCTCGAAGACATCGCCGCCCCATTCCAGATACATGTCCGCCAGCGCGCCGGCGCAGATCAGCCTGTCCGCGCCCACCATCACCGCGCGGTCGGGGTTCACGCAGACCATGGGCAGCTTCGCCGCGAAGCAGCGTTCCAGGGCGGGGCGATAGGCCTCGACCGAGTGCGAGCCACGGTCGGGGTCGGGGCCGGTGTTCAGCAGGAAATCGGCTTCCTCGGGCGTGGCGACGAGTTCCGCCGCGCCATCCTCGGCCACCGAGAGGTCCCGCTCCGGCCCGATGTGGAAGCCGCGCGGACCGAACTTGCGGAACCAGCCCTCCGGCCGGTGCTTCAGCCAGCGCCAGGAGACCTCGCCGGAGGAGATGATGCCGTCATACAGCCCCCGCTCCAGCCCCATCTTGTCTAGCATGCCCTGGATGAACCAGGCGCGGCGCGGCGCGTTGGTCAGGAAGACGATGCGCTTGCCGCGCTGGCGCAGCATGGCGAGGCATTCCGAGACGCCCGGGTAGAGCGCGCGCCCGTCATGCACCACGCCCCACAGGTCCAGCACATAGCCGTCATAGCGGTCGGCCAGGGGTTCCAGGCCTTCGTAGATCTTGATCGTCACGCGTCCACTCCCACGGCATCGGCCACGCGCGCGAAACCGTCGCGCGCCAGCAGCCCCGCCAATTCCCGTTTGATCCGTCCCACCAGCGCCGGGCCGCCATAGGCGAAGCCCGTGTAGAGCTGCACCAGCGAGGCGCCGGCGCGGATCTTCGCATAGGCCTGTTCACCGCTGGCGACGCCGCCCGCGCCGACCAGCACCAGCCGCCCGCCCGAGAGGCGCCGCACGGCGCGCAGCACCTCGGTGGAGCGCTGGAACAGGGGCGCGCCGGACAGCCCGCCCGCCTCACCCTTCGCCGCCCCGCGCAGCGTCTCCGGCCGCGCGATGGTGGTGTTGGAGATGATGAGGCCCGCGACACCCGCCGCCACGCAGACTTCCACCAGCGGCCCCAGCGCGTCATCCGCCAGATCGGGCGCCAGCTTCACCAGCACGGGCTTGCCCAGCGTCGGCGGCGCCACGGCGGCGAGGACGGAAGCGAGCCGCGCCTCCCCCTGCAAATCCCGCAGGCCCGGCGTGTTGGGCGAGGAGATGTTGATGGTGACATAGTCCGCCAGGGGTGCCACGGCGCGGCAGAGGGCGGGGTAGTCGCGCTCCGGATCGGCGCCTTCCTTATTCACGCCCACATTGGCGCCGAGCACGCCCGGCAGCGGGCGCGGCAGGGCGCGAAGGCGCTCCAGATAGGCGTCGAGGCCCCCGTTGTTGAAGCCCATGCGGTTGATCACGGCCTGGTCTTCCGTCAGGCGGAACAGGCGCGGGCGGGGGTTGCCCGCCTGGGGGCGGGGGGTGACGGTGCCGGCCTCCACGAAGCCGAAACCGAGGCGCAGCAGGGGGAGCACCGCCACCGCATCCTTGTCGAAGCCGGCGGCGAGCCCGATGGGGTTGCGGAAGTCGAGGCCCAGCGCCCGCACGGCCAGCGAGGGCGCATCGGGCGTGGCATCCGCGCCCGCCAGCCCGGCCGCCAGCCCGCGCAGGGCCAGGCCATGGGCGGTCTCGGCATCGAGCAGCCGGAGCGCGGGGGTCAGGGCGGAGGCGATCGCAGGTGTCATGTCGCGGGGCAGATACCCCAGATCCGTGCGTTGACACAGGGGCGGCCGGGCCGGACATGCTGTCCTTCACACGGCTGCAAGGAACGGGATGTGAAGGGGCCGGTCATGCTCATGACCGGGATCGCGATGTTCGGCGTGCTCGACGCCAACAGCAAGATCCTGTCGGCGGAGTACAGCGCGGCCCAGGCCATCTTCCTGCGCCATGTCACCCTGCTGGCGCTGCTGCTGGGGCTGCGCGCCCTGTGGCGCGAGGCCGGCGGGTCACTCCGCACGCGCCACCCCTTCCTGCATGGGCTGCGGGCGGTGGCCATGCTGTTCTCGGGCCTGCTGTTCTTCCTGGCTTTCCGGCATCTGCCGCTGGCGCTGGGCTACTTGGTCTTCTTCACCGCGCCCTTCCTGACGCTGGTCATGGCCGCGCTGTTCCTGCGCGAGGAGGTGCCGCGCGCCGCCTGGATCTGGTCGGGCGTCGGTTTCGGGGGCGTCATCATCGCGCTGGTGCCGCAGATCGGCGGGGGCGCGAGCCTGCTGGGGCTTGGCTACGCGCTGCTGGGGACCATCTGCTACGCCACCAACATCACCATCAACCGCGGGCTGCGGGCCGAGGCGGGGCTGGCGCGGCTGATCTTCTGGCCCTCGCTGCTGGGCCTCATTGCCATGGCGCCCTTCGCCTGGGGCGCATGGGTGCCGCCCGATGCCGAAGGATGGGCGCGGCTCACCGCCAATGGCGTGATCGCGGGCGCGGCGACGCTGCTGCTGGCGCTGGCCTTCCGCCATGCCTCGCCGGCGCGGCTGGCGCCCTTCGAGTTCATCGCCCTGCCCTGGTCCGTGGTGCTGGACTATGTGGTGTTCGGGAACACGCCGGGTCTGGCGGTCATCCTGGGCGGCTGCGTCGTAGTGCTGGCCTGCCTGATGAGCGAACGCGCGGTGATCGCGGCCGCGCGACGGCCATCACGTCAGGGCACATCCTCCGGGAAGGCGTGAACACCGTCCGCGCCCAGCGGCACATGCAGCGCCCGCCGCACGGCCGAGAGCGGCAGGGGCGCGTAGAGATGCGGGAACAGGCCGGGGCGGGAACTGCCCGAGGCCGGCTCCCAGCGCAGCGCCTCGCCGAGCGGCGCGCTTTCCGCTTCGATCATCCACAAATCCGCCTCGCCCGCGCGGTGCTTGGTGGCGGTGGCGCGCAACTGCGCGGCGGTCGAGAAATGCAGGAATCCGTCGCGCCGGTCATCGGCGCTGCCGCGGTATTCGCCCAGCGCCTGCGCCGCGCGCCAATCGGCGCCGCGGATGAGGGTGTAGATGAAGCGTTCCATTCGCGCCGGTTAGCTCATTCGGCCGCCGCGTAGAAGCAGAGCCCGCCGGTGGCCAGCCGGGGCACGCGCCCCATGGCCCAGCGCGGCAGGAACTCCTCCGCATGCCACAGCACGGCACCGCCCGTCGCATCCGGCAGCGTGCCCGCCATGGCGCGGCGGGCGATGCGGCGGCAGACGGCCAGCGCCGGGTCCGCCTCGGGCGGCGAGACGAAGCGCGCATGGTGCGGGTGGCGCGGGTGGCGCGTGGGGAACTGGAAGGGCGCCCGCAGCACCGCCAGCAGGGCGCGGGCGGTGCTGGAGGGGTGTTCCCCCCCGGCATAGCGCAGTGCGGCCTCCGGGCAGGCCAGGGCGAGGCGCGCGCGGGTCAGCGCAAGCGCCGCCAGCGCCTCGATGGCCCGCGCCGGGCGCCCGCCGGCCTCGGCGTAGAGAATGCGGGCCAGCAGGGCCTCCGCGGCCTCGGTCGCGGTCATGGCGGCGGGGGCGGCGCTCATCGGCCATACCCCCCTTCGCGGCGGAGGTCTTCCAGCTTTTCCTCGATGCGGAGCAGCTGTTCGCTCAGCCGTTGGTCCACGTCGCGGATGAGGGAGAGGGGCACATAGGTCCGCGCCACCTCCAGCTTGAAATCGGTCAACTCCTGGCGGGTGCGGGCCAGGCCGTCCATCTCGCGCCGGTCGCCATGCTCGATCCGCTGGTCCAGGTCGCGCTTGATGCCCAGGACCAGCCACAGCAGCAGGATGGAGACCGGCGCCTCGGCCAGGCGAAGCAGCATGTGCGGCTCCAGTTCGAGGATGTTCATGACATCTCCTTGCGATGGGCGCGGGGCCGCCCCACAACGGGGCAGACCCCGGAGAGGGGGTATGGAGGGGCGATGTGGAACGAGCCGTATCTCGAGACCTGCTGCCGCTCGGCGCTGCACCGGCTGACGCTGGTGCGGCAGCATGGCCGCCCGCCCGGCCTGGCGGACGAGCCCTGCCTGCGGCGGCTTTCCACGATGGGGTTGGCCGAGCTGGGGCCTGACGGGCGCTTCGCGATCACGCCCGCTGGGCGGGAGCGACATGCGAGTGAGATCCTGAAGAAGGTCCGCGCCCGGTCGGCGTAGGCGCAGCCGCAGCCGTGAATCGGTCGCGGCAAAGCGTCCGATCGGCGGAGGCGTAGCCGCAGCCGTGAATCGGCCGCGGCAAAGCGCCCGGTCGGCGTAGGCGCAGCCGCAGCCGCGAATTGGCCGCGCAACAACACTAGCCCCGCCAGCTCGGCCCGCGCGGCTGCGGCGGCAGGGCCGGCATCCGCACGGGTTCGGCCAGGATGGCGCCGGCCACGGCGTCCAGCGCGTCATCGCGCGCCCCCTTCGCGTCCGGCCGCCATTCGGCCATCTCGCGCGCGAAGGCCGAGGTCATCACGCCTTCATGCGCGTAGAGGCGGCGGGCGGCCAGCAGCGGGTCGAAGGCGGCCAGGATGCGCTCCGCCTTGGGGCGGTGGCTGGCGTGCTCCAGCACCTGGCAGGCGGCGCCGGCGCGCGCCATCTCGCGCTTGAGCAGGGCGGGCAGGAAGCGGCCCAGCCCATTGGTCTCGACGCGCACCACGGGCAGGTGCAGGTCCCGCGCCAGCATGGCCACCTGGCGGCATTGCTGCGTCGCGGGGTCGTCGGCCGCGTCGGCACGCTGCGTGATCCACTCCACGCGATGGATGAAGTGGTGGTTCTCCCCATCCATGTAGGTGGCGGCGAGCACGGAGCCATCGCCGCCCTTCTCGCGCCCGAAGGCGGGGTCCCAGAAGCCGCCGCCCGAGACCAGGCGCCGCCCGAGCAGCCAGAGCTGCGGGCGGCCCTGCGCCTCGACATATTCCGTCTGCTCCGCGTAGCGCAGCAGCAGCGCAGGATCGAGCCGCGCGGCCGCGGCGGGCACGGGTTGCAGCAGCATCTGCCGGGCGAAGTGCATGGGCCCGACGCGCCGGCGGATGGCGGCAATGGCGGGCTCCGAGAAACGCTCTGGCCAGGCGCTGCGGCCCTCGGCGTCCAGGATGGGCACTTCCAGCCGGGCATAGCCGCGCAGGAAGTCGTCGCCGGGGCGGTAGAGGCTCTCCTCCGTGTGCGGCGTGCCGACGTAGAGGATGGCGCCGCCCGGCGTCAGGATGAACTCGGTCTCCGCCAGGCGTTCGCGCAGCTCGTGGCGCTTGCCGGGCGTGTCGCAATTGCCCGGCACCTCCACGTCGTCGCAGATGATGAGGTCCGCGCGCGCGCCGGTGATGTTGCCCTGCAGCCCCTGCGCGAACATCGAGGGGTCGCGCAGGGCGGAACGCCGGGCCACGGTGAAGCGGTCGGTGGCCCAGGCCTCGCCCTCCTCCGGCAGCAGCGGGCGGCAGAGCGGGTGGCGTTCCAGGATGCGCCGCACATGCGCCACCATGCGCGCGGCGAGCGACTGTTCGGCCGCCAGCACCATGATCCGCAGATCCGGGTTGCGGTAGAGCGACCAAGCGCAGAGCAGCCCCACCAGCGTGGACTTGCCGCAGCCGCGGAAGGCCATCAGCAGCATGCGGTTCGACGGCTTCTCCTCCAGCCAGAGCAGGATGCGGCGGTGGACCGCGGGTGTCCTCATCCCCTGGGCGCGGTTCCACATCCAGGTGAATTCCAGCAGGTCAGCCGGCTTGTCCATCGCGTGCGGTGTCCTCCTCCGTCTCGCGGTCCTGGTCCATCTGGTGGCGGGCTTCGTGCAGCAGGCTCTCGGTGTCGGCCTCCGTCCCCTCGGCGGGCGTGTCGGCCAGCTTGATGATCTGCTCGATGTGCGACAGCGCGGTCTTGGCGGCGGCGTGGCGGGCCGCGAAGGCCTTGGCGTCCTCGGGTTCCTCGGGGCGCGGGGCGCGGAGGAAGTTGAGGTAGTCCGCCGTCACCTCGGCGACGGCATCCTCCAGCCGCACCGGCAGGCTGGGCTTGCGCCGACGCCTCACGATTTCACCGCGCGCACCCGCACCGTGCCCGCATTCAGCGTGACGCTGCCGCCTGAGCGGTTCCACATCGTCACCGTCACCACATCCTGCGCGCCGATCTGCGCGAGGAAGACTATGGCGGAGGTGGAAAGGCTGTAGGCCGCCTGCGTGAAATCGCCAGGCCGTGCGCCGGGCACGGGCACGTTCACCTGCACCGTGGCGCCGGCGCCGATGGTGGCGCCTTCGTAGCCCTGTTCCGCCCGCAGCTCCCGCGCGCCATGCGGCAGGCCGGGCAGGCCGTAGAGCAGCGCCGGCGCCTGCGACGGGTCGCAGGCCAGGCGCATGGCCCGCACCTCGTAGTCCACCCCGATGCGCGCCACGCCGATGATGGCATAGCCCACGGATGGCTCGAGCCGCACGACCTGCAGCCGCGTCAGGTTCGCGTCGTTCATGTCGGCCGAGCCCTGCCACCACCGCGCGGTGGCGTTCCACGCCAGCGACTGGCCGGAGGCGCGCACCAGGGGCCCGTTGGCGTCGGTCAGCAGGTTCATGGACGCGTCGAAGCACTGGATGACGAGGCGCGGGTTGTCACCATCCACCGCCAGCGCGAACTCCTTGGTGCGCCGCGCATCCACGACGAAGCCGAGGCCCCGCCCGCCTTGCAGCGTCACGCCCTCCGTCCCCAGCGCATAGGCGTCGAGGCCCGGGAAGGCGAACTGAGCCAGCGTGGTCGGCGTGCCGCCCACATTGGAGGAAATGCAGGCCAGGCGGTCGAAGCCCGTCTGCGTGGCCGTCCAGCGGAAGGCCGCGGCGCGCAGGCTGGGCACCGAGGCGACCTCGCGCGTGAACTCCCGGTGCGCGGCCGCCTGGTGCAGCGCGCGCACCACGCCGCCCACGCGCGTGGCGCCCGGCGCGTAGTCGATGTCCACCTGGTAGGCCTGGCTGGCCCAGGCCACCTCGTAGACATGGTCCTGCGCGGAACTGGTGTGGCGGCCCGCGAAGGGCGAGCAGCCCTCCATCCGCATCCCGTACGCCAGGACGGCGCGGCTGCTGACCGTCGAGAGGAAGGGAACGCCCAGAATGGGGCGGTTCGCGGCCTGGAGTTCGAAGTTCGGGCCGAAGAACACATGCCGGTTGTGCGCGACATAGGCGCCCGGCTCGGCCGAGAAGCGCACGCCGAAGCGGTCCTTGTCCGGATACAGCGAGGAGGCGATGGCGAAATGCCCGCCGAAGTAGCGCACCGAGGTGTTCCACGCGGCCGCCGTGACGGTGTGCGCGTCCAGCCCGATCTTGTTGTTCACGATGCGCCCGAGGAAGAGCTGGCTGTCCTCGAAGCCGCGTTCCACGCCCTGGGTGCGGATGCCGATGGTGAAGCCCTCGACCAGGCGCACCTCCACCGTGCTGGCGTCGAGGTTTCGGATGAGGATGCCGATGTCGCCCTCGTTCTCCCAGTCGCTGATGGTGGCGCGCAGCACGCGCAGCCCCTCATAGAGCTTGGTGGCGTTGCGCGTGGCCGCGCCGTCGCCCAGGGTCAGCGCCGGCTGGCCGGAGGGCCCGGCGTAGATGATGCTGCCATGCATGGTCAGGCCCACGGCGGGGCCCGGCAGCACCAGCGGCATGGTGGTGCGGAAGCTGCCCTCGCCGATGACGAGGTGGCGCGAGGCCGCGGCGGCCGCGTTCATCGCCGCCTGCAATGCGGGGCCGTCATCGGTCACGCCATCGCCCGTCGCGCCAAAGTCGCGCGCGGAGAGCGTCTCGGCCAGCTTGTCCTCCACGCTGCGCGGCACGGCCTGCGGAAAGACGGCCGAGATGGTGCCGGTGCGCGGGAACGCCGTGACATTGCCCAGCGCGTCGAAGCCCAGCAGGCGGTCGGCGCGCGCGGCGCGGGGCGGCAGGACGAGGCCCGTGGGTGTCTCGTCCAAGGCCACGCGCAGGCCGGAGCCGACCTCGTCGCGCACCTCCTGCAAGCCGGCCACCTGGCGGTCCAGCTCGTCATTGAGTGTCACCGCGCGCAGCAGCCCATTGGGCTGGAAGTCGGTCGTGCGCTCGATGGCGATGCGCCGGACGAGGGCGATGCGCGTGCCCGCGACGGGCGGGGTGGCGAAGACCACCGTGCCGCCCTCGGAGGCGCCCGCGCCCTGCACGGCGAAGCCGGAGGCGAGCTGGATGCCATCGGCCAGCACGCGGAGGTTCTGCGCGGCGAAGATGGGGAAGGGGTAGGTGAAGGCGGTCTGCACCCCATCCGCCACGTAATGCACGCGCGGCGCGATGTCGCCGATGCGGATATGCTCTGACATGACGTGGCTCCTCAATCGAGCAGGCTGCGGACGGAATTCCCGAAGCTGGGCAGCGCGCGCAGCAGCGAGTTGACCGTGGTGAACGAGCCATCGGGGTTGAGCAGGGAGGCGCGGCCCGAGGCGAGCCGCGCGCGGAAGAGTTCATCGCTGTCCCGCTGGCCGGCGGCGGCATCGGCGCGCAGCCCGGCCTGCACCGCGGCCGCCGAGCCGTCATCCACGGACAGACCGCCGGCGGCGAGGCGCGCGCGGGTGGAGGCCAGGGTTCGCGCCAGCCTCTCGCCGCGCAGCCGTGCCTCGGCCTGCTGCTGGAGCTGGAGCTGTTCCTGGCGGGCCGTCTCCGCCTGCCGCTGGATCTCGACCTGGGCACGCTGCTGCGCGCGTGCCTGGGCCGCCTGCTGCTGCTGCGCGTAGACGCCGAAGCCGGTCGAGGCGAGGGTCGCGAGGGGGGCTAGGGCGGCCATCAGGCGTTCGTCCTCATGTCGGTGGTGACGGAGAGCAGGGTGAAGGCCAGCGGCGCATCGCCCGTGATGCGCCACAGGGGCCGCAGCGCGTCGCGCGACCAGCCGAGTGCGGCGATGCGCGCATCGCCCGTGAAGCGCGGCGGCGGCGCATCGAGCAGCGGCGTGTCGAAGCGGCGGAACGGCACGGGCCTGGGTCCGCGCCCGAGGTCGAGCTGGAGCGATTGCGTGTCCAGCAGGCGGAAGCCCACGCCCACCAGGCGCAGCGGAATGGCGGCGCCGATGGCGTTGCCGAGGTCGGGCGGCAGCGGCTCCACCTCATGCGCGTAGCGCAGGCCGATCTGCACCGAGGCGGCGCCGGGGTTGATGGTGACGGCGCCACCCGAGACCAGCGCATCCTCGCGCGGGGCGCCATCGGCCAGCACGCCGGCCACCTGGCCGGAGAGATGGCCGAGCCCCGTCCAGACGGTCAGCGGCACGTTGCTCACGCCTTCCAGCGCGGCGTCGAGCATCAGCGCGTTGTCGAAGCGTTCCAGGCGCTGGGTGCCGTCGCGCTCCACCAGGCAGAAGACGCGGCCTTCCACCTCGGCCACGGCGCGGAAGGCGCCCTGCGTCTCCTGCCGCGTCCAGGCCGTGACCTGCTCCGCGCGGAAGAGGGTGAGCGTGGCAAGCGAGCCATCCTCCATCGCCACGTGCAGCAGGCGGTGCGCCTGGTCATAGGCCATGGCGACGGGCTGCTGGATGAGGTGCGCGGCCACGAGTGCCAGGTCATTCGCCTGGTAGGCCTGCTGCACGTCGGTATAGGCGAATTCGTGAATGGCGCGGCCGCTGCGCGCGGCGAAGATGGTGCTGCCATCCACATCCACCGGCTGGATGATGCGGGTCGCGCTGCTGCCGATGCGCGTCTGCCGGTTGAGCTGGATGGAGGAGGGCGTCAGCGGATCACCCGTCACCATCCATTCGCCGCCCGTGGTGAAGACCTGCAAATGCCGGCCCGAGAAGACGGCGCGGATGGCGTTCACCTGGTCGGAGACGAGGCCGAATTCGATGCCCTCATCGTCCAGGCCGCCGCCGCGGTCGAAGTTGAAGATCTGCCCGGAACGCGAGAGCCACAGCCGGTTCGGCAGGTCCCGCGAGCCGCCGATGACCAGCCGGTCCTGGTGGAAGCAGCAGCTGACGGGCCAGCCGCGCACGGGGCTGAAGGCCGCTTCCTCCCAATCCGCGCTGGCATTCGTGTCCGGCAGCGGGTCGGCCGGGTTCCACGTGACCTGCGAGGGGTTGGGCACCGCCACGACCGTGCCCGCCTGGCCACGGAAGCGCAGCGTGGTGCCGACATGCCCCGCCTCGAAGACCGGCGCCGAGGCGGTGAGCGTGAGCAACCCCGACACGGCGCCCGGCGCCAGCGTGATGCCCGGCGGCGCGAAGCGGTAGCCCGGAATGGCCACCCACTCCCAGCCTGACACGAGCCAGCTGGTGTGGCTGGTGCGCGTCACGCGCTGCGGCGGCATGTCGGGGTGGCAGACGAGCAGCGTGTCAGCCGATTGCGTGAAGCCGAGCTGCGGCAGCATCGCCGTCGTCCAGGGGCCCGTTCCCTGCGCCACCAGCGCGTCGCCGAGATAGACCTGGAATTCCTGGTGCAGCAGCACCAGCAGATAGGCCTGCTCGGTGTTGAACTCGAAGGCGACGAGGCGCGCCGGCCCGGGCAGCGTGGCGACGTGACGCAGCCCAGGGCGGCGCGTGATGCCGCCCGTGGGCTGGATGAAGACGTTCCGCAGGCGCTTGGCGCCATTCGCATAGGCGCGCAGGTCGGCGCGGCCCAGCATCTCGGGCGAGAGCTCGCCCGCGGTGAAATTGGTCT
Source organism: Roseococcus thiosulfatophilus (assembly GCF_017311575.1). Taxonomy (GTDB): domain Bacteria; phylum Pseudomonadota; class Alphaproteobacteria; order Acetobacterales; family Acetobacteraceae; genus Roseococcus; species Roseococcus thiosulfatophilus. The sequence continues at coordinate 277,724 of NZ_JAFFQY010000022.1, read as the reverse complement.
TGACCTGTCGCAGCTCGGCCATCGTGTCACCCCCGCGCCTGGATCAGCGGGAAGCCCTGGATGGCGCGCGGCGTGGCCTGCTGGCTGTCGGCGCGGCGGGCCTGACGCAGCTCCGTCTCGGCCTGGCCGAACAGCATCTGGGCGCGCGTGGTGCTCTCGGTCAGCGGGATGCAGAACTCGGCCGAGAGGCGTGCCACCAGCGCCGAGGCGAAGAAGCCGGGGAAGGCGGATTCCGCGGGGCGGAAGATGTAGGTCAGCGTCACCTGCTCGGCGTCGCAATGCAGGCGGTCTTCCAGCAGGCGGTATTCCAGGCCCCGACCGCTGCCCGGCGCGCCGGCCGAGAGCGCGCGCAGGAAGCCCGTGGGGAGCTGGAAGGCATACCGGAAATCCGCCGTGGGCGTGGCCGAGAGGCGCGGCAGGGTGGATTGGCCGGTGGCGAAGCTCCAGGGATGGGAGGAGAGCAGCGCGTCGCGCACGCCCTCATAGAGGCCGGCCGCGACCTCGGCCTCGCCCGTGCCTTCGTCGAAGCTGGCGATGGTCTGCGCGCCCAGGCGCAGCAGGGCGCGCGAGCAGAGTTCGAGGGCGGTCAGCGCCATCGCGTGTCACTCCGTTGACGTGGGGGGAATTGCTGCCGGCCCGGTGCGGGGCCGGCAGCGGTTCAGCCTATGCTCAGGCGACTTCGCGGCAACGCATCCGCACCACGCCGCTGTCGTCCACCAGCACGGCGCCCTGGCTCATCATGCTGTTCACGAAATGCGCCGCACGGTCGCCATGCCAGGTCACGTCGGTGACGATCTCCTGCGCGGAGGCGTGCGCGACGCTGGTGCGGTGGTAGAAGTAGCAGAAGCGCAGCTCACCCACCTGGGTCAGGCCGCTGTGCGGAATCCAGGTCGCGCCCAGCCAGCGCTTGGCCTGGCTGCCCTTCCAGGGCAGGTCGTCCTCACCCACGAAGGCGGAGTTGGCGAATTCGCTGATGGTCAGCAGCTCGCTCCACTGCTTCCAGCCGACGATGGCATAGCGCTGGCTGTCATCGGGCACATCGGCCTCGCCCATCATCTCGAAGGCCAGCAGGATCTTGCTGCGCGTCAGCCCGTCATTGTCCGTCTGGCCGGACTGGGTGCCGACGGCCTCCTGCGTGGCGCTGTCGAGGGCGGAGATGATCAGCTCATCCGTCTTGCGGCCGAGCGCATAGGCGCCGGCATTGGCCAGCACCTGCAGCTCGTTGATGTTGGTCTTGAGGTCGTCGAGCTTGTCGATCCACTCGCCGGCATAGTGGTCCTGCAGGAAGCACTCGATGGCGGAATAGGTGAGGTTCATCACCGGCACGACGCCGTTGCGCGACTTCGACGTGGCGACGCCGCGGCCCACGCGCTGGAACACCGTGCTGGCGCCCTTCACGTTGGACTTGCTGCGCACGGTGGGGCGCAGCTTGCTGCCCTGGCGCTGGTAGGCCTCATGCACCTCGGCCTCGAACTGCTTGATGAAGGCCTGGTCGATGGACTGGGTCACAGGGATTCTCCTGTCGGGAATGGCGGGAAGGGCGTGGCGCGTGTTGACCTCAGGGGGCACGCGGGTGCGCCCGCGCCGCGCGCGTCCGCCGGGGTTCCGGTCATCACGTTCTGCGCGGCGAAAGGGGCGCGCCCGCCGCGGCGCATGGGCGCGCGGCGGGCGCGGGCCGCCCGCGCTCACCCCTGTCAGAGGGAGCGGCGGGCGGCCAATGGCGGGGCGGTGCCCGGGGGTTCGGCCCCGAGGGGGCGGCACACGGCCCCGCCGATCCAGCGTCTGATCGCCTTCGGTGCACCACCGAAGGCGTGAATCAGCCGCCCACCAGGCGGCGGAAACCCTCGGAGACGCGCTTCACGATCTCCGGCTCACGCGACCGCCAGTAGCGCGGGTCACGCATCATCCGGCGCAGCTCGCCCTCATCCTCGGGGGCGGGCGGCTCGGCGTCGCGGGCCATCTGCGGCTCCTTGCCCTGCATCATGCGCTCCAGCGCCATGACGCCCTCCTCGGTGGTGGAGAGCGCCTCGAAGACCGGCGGCGGAAGGTTGGCGCGGCCCCAGGCGGAAAGCTGCGCGGCCACGCGGCGGAACCGCTCCGGCCCGCCATAGCGCGCGTGCAGCTTCTCCAGCTGGCGCTGCGCCTCGAACTGCTGCGCGGCCTCGGCGATCAGCGGCAGCAGGCGTTCGGCCGCCAGGTCATAGACCAGCTGCACCTGCGCGCGGGAGAAGCCCGCCTCGTAGAGACGCCGGTTCACCTCGATATCGGGCGAGGTGAGTTCGTGGCGGATCTGGATCTCGTAGAGGTCTGGCGCGTCGGGGATGTCATGCGCCTCGCGCCAACGGCGGATGTCCTCCGGGTCCGCGTCGGGGCCGGGGGGGGCGAGGCGCTGGGACAGGCGGCGCTCCAGCTCGCGGTAGCTCTTCAGCAGCGCGTCCACGCGCAGCTCGCCGCGCTCGGGGTCCCAGAATTTCTCGGGGATTTCGTCCGGGCGGGACCTGGTGCCCGAGGCGGGGGTGCCCGAGGAGGGGGCATTGGCGGCGGGGGCCGCGATGGCGGCGTCCAGCAGGCTGTCTTGCATGGCGGGCTTCACTCCACGGGGGTCGGGATGAGGATTTCGGCGGGCGCGCCCAGGGTGCGGGCCAGCCAGCGCGCGGCGGCGGCGGCGTCCACCTGCTCGCGCGCCTCATTGCCCATCTTCGAGACGGCCTCGAGGAAGAGCAGCGTGTTCGCCGCATCGGCGCGGCCCTGCACACGGGCCAACGGGCTTTCGTAGCGCAGCGCCACACGCCCATTGTCGAGCAGCACGGGCGGCACCTCGCCGCGCCGCGCGAGGATGGAGAGGCAGCGCGCCACCAGCGGCGTCAGCAATTCCGACTGCAGGCGGCCATAGGTGGCGCCGAGCAGGCGGGAGGTCTCGGCGCTGCGTTCCAGGACCTCGGTCGCCGTCATCCGGGCGTCGCGCGGGTTGCCGAGGCGGTCCACCAGAAGGGCCTGGCGGATGCGCTGGCGCAGATCGTTCAGCATGAGCTGCGACACGTCGAAGTTGCCCGGTGCGGCGAGCGGCGTCAGCCCCGCGCTGCCCGGCGCGCGCGGGATGATGGCGCCGGGGACGAGCTGCACGGTGGCGGGGTTCAGCACCCCGTCATCCTCCGCCTGCCAGATGCCGGTGACGGCGATGGAGGCGTTCTTCAGGACGAGTTCGACCACGCGGTTGGCGGTGCGGATGTCGGGCAGCGCCTTCACCACCGGGCCGCGGCCATAGACCTCGCCCGGCGCCTTCAGCCAGCGGAAGGCGATGTAGGGCGGGTCGCTGAAACCGCCCTGGGCCAGCAGCGTCGCATCGGTGCCCGTGCCGGGGTCCAGCGCGGCGGCATAGCGGTGGCCGAAGCGGTCGGGCCACACCGCCTCCACCACGCGCAGCGGCGGATGGCTTTCGCCATCCTTGATGCGGTCCAGCGCGGGGGGCAGTTCCGCGAAGGGGAAGCGGCGGCGAATCTCGGTGAGTGTCAGCGCGCTTTCGCGATAGATGTTGTCGAGGCGCCCTGATGGCCCCTCTTCCAGCACCGCGTGCCGCACCGGCACGGCGGTGAAGCGCAGCGCGGAGGTCTCGCCGGGCGGCGCTTCCTCCACGAGCAGCACGCCGGTGCCGGTGATGACGAGATCCAGGAAGGCCTGGTGCATCTCGACGGCGAAGTTGGAGCGGTCGAGATGCGATTGCAGCACGGCGGCCGTGCCCTCCAGCGCATAGGCGGCGGCCTGGCCTGCGGGGGTGTCGGCCAGGTCGCGCGCCGGCGCCAGGCCGAACCAGCGTGACCAAGGCGGCGTCAGCTCCGCCAGCAGCGAGGCCGCGAGCTGTTCGGCGGCATCGGCGGCGGTGGCGTCATACAAGGCGGTGGCCTCGTGCGGCTTGGGCAGCACATGGGCGTAGGCGTCGGTCCAGATGGCTTCCAGGGTGCGGCGCTGGTTCTGCGCCTCGCGCTGGCGGTCGAGGATGTCGCGGGGGGTCATGGCCATCACTCGCCCAGCAGGGATTTGCGCGTGGCGGCGAACGGCAGCGGCGCCAGCACCCCGCGTGCGGAGGTGGCGATGGTGCCGGAGAGGCCCTGCCGCGCGCGCTGCCGTGCCTCGATGCGCGCCTGCTCGGCCGCGGCGTCGGCGATGGCGGGGCTGACCGGCTCCGGGGCGGGCGGGGGCGTGGGCGCGGGCACCACGATGGGCCTTGGGGCACGGAACAAGCCTCCCATGCGCGCGGTTCTCCTGTCGGTCTGGGTTGGGAACCTCCTGGCCGCCCGCGCGAAAAAAGACGGCGGGCCATCCGGGGGGGGGATGGCCCGCCGCGAGGCGGGGGAGGAGGGAGGGATGCCCGCGGACGCAATTCGCCCGTTGGCCTGGCTTCTCTAGCGGGCCGGAAAGCCCGTCGTCAAGTATTTTTTCCTATTCTAGTCGCGAGACGACAGGGCGCGATACAACCCGTAGGGGGTCCAGGCGAAGGGGGCGTGCGGCCCCAGCACGGCCCGGCACACCGAGACGCAGTTCAACGGCAAGGGCCCGCGCGTGGGGCCGAGCGTGGTTTCGTCGAGCGGAAACGGCCCCACCGGAACCATCCCTGCTCGACGATAGAAAGCCGGTGCGTCAAAGCCGGACGGTACGTCCAGACGCGCCAGCAACAGCCGCCCGGTCAGCGCCTCCAGCACCATCCAGCCCTGCGCGTCCTCGATGGCGGCGAAGCAGTGGCGGAAGCCCGGGCGCAGCCAGCGCTGCCAGCCATGGTCCGCGCGGCCGGCGAAGATGATCCAGGCGCGCTGCTGGACGTGGCGCCGATGCGCGGGCTTCACGGGCGGATTGGCGCGAAGGGCAGCACCTCAGCCTCCTCCCCCAGGCGCGGCGTGCCGGCCACGATCCCTTTGACACGGAGAGGAAATTCCAGGCGCGACAGGGCCTCGCGCCACAGCCTGGCGTCGCCGCGCTCATTGGCGTGACGGGGGCTGGGGGGCATGCCGCGTTCGCCCCAGATGCGCAGGATGCGGGCGTGGCAGAGTTCGATGCGTCGCTGGCGATAGAGGCGGTCCAGGCATTTCACCACGTCATCGGGGTCGCAGGGGCGCAGCGCCGCGCCCTTGCCGGCGCTGACGCGCGCGCCGTCACGCCGTGCGGTCAGGGCGGCCATGGTCCAGAACCAGGCCTCCTCCGCGGAGCGAAAGGGCTCGGCCTTGGCGAGGCTGGCGAAGACGGGCGAATGCCCGGGGCGGGGGGAGGCGGACATCAGCGACACATCCTTCTTGGAGGGAGGCTTGGGGGGCGTGCATTGCCGGCGGGCGTGCACACTCATGGTTGTGACTCACCTCCCCGCCAGAAAGCAAGATGTTCCTATTGCATCCGGACCGCCGACCTAACATCTTTTGTATATGCGACACGATGACATCTGGCGGGCGCTCGATTCGCTCGCCGCCGAGAACGGGCTTTCGCCCTCGGGGCTCGCGCGTCGCGCAGGGCTCGACCCCACGGCCTTCAACCCTTCCAAGCGGGTGGGGCCGGACGGGCGCGCCCGATGGCCTTCCACGGAGAGCATCGCCAAGGTGCTGGCCGCGACGGGGGCAGGAATAGAGGCCTTTTCCAGCCTCGTCTCCGGCAGCGCCACCCTGCCCAGCCAGTCACGCGGCGGGCGTGGCGTGGTGCGCCGCGTGCCGCTGATCGGCCTCGCCCAGGCGGGGAGCGACGGGTATTTCGATGATGGCGGCTTCCCGGTGGGGGGCAGCTGGGACGAGATCAGCCTGCCCGAGATCGGGGACCCCAACGCCTATGCGCTGGAGATCTCAGGCGACTCCATGTCCCCGGTGTTCCGCGACGGGGATGTGGTCATCGTCTCGCCCGCCGCCCCCATCCGGCGCGGGGACCGCGTGGTGCTGCGGACGCGGGCGGGCGAGGTGATGGCGAAGGAATTGCGGCGCCAAAGCGCCAAGCGCATCGAGGTGGCGAGCCTGAACCCCGCCCACCCCGACTACAGCTTCGACCTGCAGGACGTGGCCTGGATGCACCGCATCCTCTGGAGCAGCCAGTGAACCGGCCGGCGGCCCCTCAGGCCGCCTGCACCACCTCCAGGTCCCGCTGCGCGTCGCAGGCCAGGTAGCGCCCCGGCCGCTTGGCGTCGGGCAGGGTTTGCAGGCCCGTGTCGGCATAGATGCGCAGATTTTCGGGGCCGACATCAATGAAGGCAGGGCGTGCCCCGTTCCGCTCGCACAGGTCCCGGAAGCGCCAGATGGCCGAGATGGCGTCACGCGCCTCGCCCGCCGGGTCGCCATGCGCGATCCAGACGGGCCCGTGCCGGCTGAAGGCGAGGCCCGCGCGCTCCGCCTCGCCCCACAGCACCGCATCGGCCGTCGCGGGCGGCCGCGCGCCGAAGGTGGCCAGGCGCTGCCGTGCCTCGCTGCTCCAGGCCAGCGCCTCGATCCGTGCGGGGCGCAGCAGCTGCACCACGCCGGCCAGCAGCAGCACGGCGGTCATGCCGACCGTGAATCGCAGCTGCGGCGTGGCGTCTTCCATCAGCACGATCTGCCACCAGCTCTCGCCCTGCAGCTGACCGGCATTGGCCAGCAGCGCCAGGGTCAGGCCGCAGATGGACGTGGCGGCCAGCGGCAGCAGAATCTCGTTGGACAAGGGTTCCCGTCGCAGCCGGCTGCCGCGGTAGAAGGCCGAGCGCATGGTGGCCAGCAGCACGGCGACCACCAGGAAGATGCCCCAGGTCCACCAGGCCTCCTCGCGCAGCCAGCCGATCAGCGCGCCGTTCAGCAGCAGGAACAGCCCGCCCCACCAGGCGATGGCCAGCCGCCGCGCCAGGCCGAAGGCCATGACGATCAGCAGCGAGCCCACGACCGAGGCGGCGAACTGCGACGCCACCGCGGCCTCATAGCCGGCCCACTCCTTCAGCACGGTGGCCGAGGTCGGCAGCCCGCCCAGGAAGATCAGCACCGCGCCGCAGATCGCGACCAGCCCCGCCAGCGCCGGCACCTCCAGCGGCATCGCGCCCCGTCCGATGGCGCCGAAGCGCGACAGCCAGTCGCTGCGCTGCGTCACCTCGAAGCCCGCGAAGAGGCCGCCGGCGATGAAGAGCGGCACGATGTAGTAGTAGAGGCGGAACACCAGCAGCGCCCCCACCACCTCGGCCGCGCCCATATAGGGGGCGAGGCCCAGCAGGATGGCGCCGTCGAAGACGCCGAGCCCCCCCGGCACATTGGCGGCGATGCCCGCCGTGTAGGCGGCGAGGTAGAGGCCCACGAAATGCAAAAAGGTGAGGCCCGGCGCGGCCGGCAGCAGCACGTAGAAGATGGCGGCCGTCACGGCCACGTCCACCGTGGCCAGCAGGGTCTGCACCATGGCCATCCGCACGCCGGGCAGGTCCACCCGATGGCCGAAGACACGGATGGTGCGGCGGAACTTGCTCAGCAGCACATAGCCCAGCACCAACGCGAAGAGCGGCACGGAGAGCAGTTGCAAGCCCCAGCGCGGCATGTGCTCGCCCGCCCAGGGCAGCACCTCCGGCTCGAACAGCAGCACCATGCCGCCCAGCGCCATCCCGCCCAGCCCGAAGGTGAGCGAGGTGAAGCCGATGATCTTGCCGATCTCGATGGGCGAATAGCCCCAGGCCGAATAGAGCCGGTAGCGCACCGCCGCGCCGGACACCGCCGCGAAGCCGATGTTGTGCGCCAGCGAATAGCCGCAGAAGGAGGCGAGCAGCGCCCGCGCCCAGGAGGAGGGGCGCCCCGCATAGCGCGCCCCCAGCCAGTCATAGATGGCCAGCACGCCATAGGCCGCGACCGTGAGCCCCGCCGCCGCCAGCAGCCCGGAGACGGGCAGCGCCGCCAGCGCGGCGCGCACATCCGCCACCGAGAGGTTCCGGAACTCGCGCTGCACCACCCAGATGGCGCCGACCAGCACCACCAGTCCGAAGACGGTGGCGCCATGCCGGCGCACGAACGGCCAGAGCGTCTTCACCGCACGCACATCAGGCCGGCGCGGCCTCGCGGGCGAGGGCCGTCTCGATCAGGGCGCAGGCCTCGTCCACGCCCATGATGGCGACGGTGCCGCCGAAGCGCGGCCCCTCGCTCTTGCCCAACAGCACCTCATAGAGGGCCTGGAACCAGGCACGGCCGACGCCGAGCGAGCCGTCTTTCTTGTTCACCACCGCGAAGGGCTCGCGCCTTCCGGCATCGTAGACGGCGTTCTGGATGGCGGCCTCGCGCTCGGGCCCCGCGGGGAGGGCGTCGAACTCGGCGCGGCGTTCGCGCAGCAGGCGCACCAGCTCGCGCATCGCGGCCGCTTCCTCGGGCGTCGCGGGGCGGAAATGCCGCTTGGGCGCCACCCAGTCGCGCCAATAGGCGCAGGCATTGCGGACCAGGCGGTCCAGCATGGGCTCATGCTCCGGCGCCGCGTCCGGGTAGTATTTGCGGATGAAGGCCCAGAGCCGCGCGGGGTCGTCCGTGTTGGCGATGCCGGCCAGGTTCAGCAGCGTGGCGTAGGAGATGGACGGCAGCTTCTCGTTGGGCGCCACGCCGGCATGGATGTGCCAGGCGGGGTTGGCGGGGTCGCGCTCCGCCCGGAGCTTCTCCACGCCCGCCATCCAATCATCCACCGCGCGCGGGATGACTTCCTTGTGCAGACGCTTGGCACTGCCGGGCGAGCCGAACATGAACCAGGCGAGGCTCTCGGGCGGGCCGTATTCCAGCCATCGCTCGATGGTGAGCCCATTGCCCTTGCTCTTGCTGATCTTCTGGCCGTTCTCGTCGTTGAACAGCTCATAGGTGAAGGTGACGGGCGGCTCGCCGCCCAGCACGCGGCAGATGGCGGAACTCAGCCGCACGCTGTCGATCAGGTCCTTGCCGGACATCTCGTAGTCCACGCCCAGCGCGTACCAGCGCAGCGCCCAGTCGGCCTTCCACTGCGCCTTGCAGGCGCCGCCGGTGACGGGGGTCTCGAAGCGCTCGCCGCTGTCAGGGTCGGTCCAGACGATGGTGCCGGCCTCGGGCCGCGTCTCCTCCACCGGCACCTGCATGACGATGCCGGTTCGGGGATGGATGGGCAGGAAGGGCGAATAGGTGGCCCGGCGCTCCGCGCCCAATGTGGGCAGGATCACCTGCCGCACCTCCTCGTGCAGGGCGAGCATCCGCAGCAGCGCGGCGTCGAAGCGGCCGGAGGCGTAGTAGTCGGTGGAAGAGGCGAACTCGTAGGCGAAGCCGAAGGCGTCCAGGAAGGCGCGCAGCCGGGCGTTGTTGTGGGCGCCGAAGCTCGGGTGGGTGCCGAAGGGGTCGGGGATGCGCGTCAGCGGCTGGCCGAGATGCTTCGCCAGCATCTCCTTGTTGGGAACATTGTCCGGCACCTTCCGCAGGCCGTCCATGTCGTCGCTGAAGGCGATGAGGCGGGTGGGCAGGCCGGTCATGGCCTCGAAGGCGCGACGGACCCAGGTGGTGCGCGCCACCTCGCCGAAGGTGCCGATATGCGGCAGGCCGGAGGGGCCATAGCCGGTCTCCAGCAGCGCCTCACGTTTGCCGGCGGCGGCCAGGCGGTCGGCGAGCTTCGCCGCCTCCTCGAAGGGCCAGGCGCGGACGGAACGGAGGGCAGGGTCGGACATGGGTCTTGGGATGGCAGGGGGCGCGGCGCCGGTCAATGCGGAAGCGGCGGGGTTTGCACAATCCCGCGCCACCTTGCTGAGCAGGGGCGCAGCCGGCGCATGGCGGGCGATGAGGACCCCTGCCCGCCCCCTTGGCGCGCGCGCCCCTCCCGGCGGAAACAGGCGGGAGGGAGGTGCCAGCCATGCCGGAATTCGACCCCGAAGCCTATGCGAGACAGGCCGCGGCCGCGGTGGGGCTGCCCCTGCACGAGAAGCACCTACCCGGGGTGGTCATGAACCTGACCCTGGCCGCCCGCATGGCGGCGCTGGTGGCGCAGATGCCCCTGACGCCGGCCGATGAGGCCGCGCCCGTCTTCACCGCCGGCCGGACGCCGCCCAAGTGAGCGCCGCGACCATCGCCGCCGAGATCCGCGCCGGCCGGCGCCGCGCGGCCGAGGTGGTGGAGGCCCATCTGGCCGACATCGCCGCCCGCGACGCGCGCTTCAACGCCTTCACGGAAGTCACCGCCGCCCGCGCCCGCGCCGAGGCCGCGGCGGTGGATGCGGCCGTGGCGGCGGGGCGCGACCCTGGCCCGCTGGCCGGCGTGCCGGTCGCGGTAAAGAACCTGTTCGACCTGGAAGGCGTGGTGACGCTGGCCGGCGCCAAGATCGAGCGCGACAGCCCCCCCGCCCGTGCCGACGCCTTCCTCGTCCAGAGGCTGCGCGCGGCGGGCGCCGTCATGCTCGGCGCGCTGAACATGGACGAATACGCCTATGGCTTCACCACCGAGAACGCCCATTTCGGCCCCTGCCACAACCCGCATGACCTGACGCGCATCGCCGGCGGCTCCTCGGGCGGGAGTGCGGCGGCGGTGGCGGCGGGGCTGGTGCCCATCACGCTGGGCAGCGACACCAATGGGTCCATCCGGGTGCCCTCCTCGCTCTGTGGCATCTGGGGGCTGAAGCCGACCTATGGGCGGCTGTCCCGGCGCGGGGCCTTCCTGTTCGTGGGCGCGCTGGACCATCTGGGGCCCTTTGCCCGCGACGTGGCCGACCTGGCGCTGGCCTACAACGCCTTGCAGGGCGATGATGCCGAGGACCACGCCCAGGCCTGGCGCGGTGTCGAGCCCGTGTCGCTGGAAGGCGCCGCCGACCTCCGCATCGGCATCCTGGACGACCACTTCGCCCGCAACGGCCACGCCGAAGCCTTCGCGGCGGTGGAGGCGGTCGCCCGCGCGCTCGGCGCCACAAGCCGCGTCGCCCTCCCCGACGCCGCCATCGGCCGGGCGGCGGCCTTCCTCATCACCATGGCCGAGGGGGCGAACCTGCACCTCCCCAACCTCCGGGCCCGCTCCGAGGATTTCGATCCCGGCACGTGCGACCGCTTCCTGGCCGGCGCCCTGCTGCCCGCCACCTGGGTGCAGCAGGCGCAGCGCGCGCGGGCGGCCTATCGGGCAAAGGCCCTGGCGCTGTTCGAGGAGTTCGACGTGCTGATCGCCCCCGCCACCCCCTATGTGGCGCCCCCCATCGGCCAGGAGATGATCGAGGTGGATGGGCAGAGCATCCCGGTGCGGCCCAACCTCGGCATCTACACCCAGCCCATCTCCTGCATCGGCCTGCCCGTCATCGCGGCCCCCGTGGCGGGGGTGCCCACGCCGGGCGACATGCCCATCGGCGTGCAGTTGATCGGCGCCCCCTGGGCTGAGGACAAGCTGTTTCGCCTGGCCGCGCATCTGGAACGCATCGGCGCCTGCCGCGCCCCCAACCCGAGGGACACCCATGCCTGAGATCAACAACCCCGAGGCCCTGGCCGAGCTCACCGCCGCCTTCCGCCGCTACGAGGTGGCGCTGACCACCAATGACGTGGCCGTGCTGGACGAACTCTTCTGGGTCAGCCCCCACACCGTCCGCTACGGGCCGGGTGAGAACCTGCACGGCCATGCCGAGATCGCGGCCTTCCGTGCCGCCCGCCCGGGCCCCTTCGGGCGCGAGCTGCTGCGGACGGTGCTGACCACCTATGGGCGCGACTTCGGCACCGCCAACACCACCTTCCGCCGCGAGGGCAGCAACCAGGTGGGCCGCCAGTCGCAAAGCTGGGTGCGGATGCCCGAGGGCTGGCGCGTGGTGGCCGCCCATGTCTCGCTGCTGCCGCCCAACGTGGGGTGATGGGCGTGGGGTAAGTGTAACGAACCCTGGCATCCGCCGGGGGCGGCGCCCAAATCCCGTCCGCAAGGAATGGGAGAGTGATGATGGGCAGGAAGGACATCGTGGCCTGCGCCGTGGCCGGTTTGGGGCTGGGGGCATGCGCCATCCCGCCCCCCAGCGGGCCGAGCATCACGGCGCTGCCGCCCGCCGGCAAGGATTTCGCGCAGTTCCAGCGAGAGGATTTCGCCTGCCAGCAGACCGCCTTCCACGCCATCGGCGGCGGCGGGCCGCAGGTGGCGGCGAACCAGGCGGCGGTGGGCTCGGCGGTGGTCGGGACGGCGCTGGGCGCCACGGCGGGCGCGCTGCTGGGGGCCGCCAGCGGCAATGCCGGCGCGGGCGCGGCGGTGGGCGCGGGGGTGGGGCTGCTGGGCGGTTCGGCCGTCGGCGCCGGCCAGGCCCAGGCGGGCAGCTTCGGGCTGCAGCGCCGCTATGACGTGGTCTACGCCCAATGCATGGCGGCGGCGGGCAACACCATTCAGGAACCCCGCGCCGTGGTGACGGTGGTCGAGCCGGCGCCCTACTACTACGCGCCGCCCCCGCATTGGCGCTGGCGCGGCTATTACGGCTATGGCGGCGGCGGCTGGGTCTGGTGAGGCCAGCGCTGCCGATCAGACGCTAACCCCTGACCAGCCGCATCGCGAAGAACCCGTCCATCCCGCCCTCCGGCCCCTGATCGGGGCGGGTCCGCAGCGCGCCCTGGGGGGTGATGCAGCCCTCCAGCCCCGGCAACTCCTCGGCGCGGATGGGGTCCAGGCGCATCCCCTCGGGCAGGGCGGCCAGATGCGCCTCGCCCTCCTCGGCCTGGAGCGAGCAGGTGGCGAACACCATCCGCCCGCCCGGCCGCAGCATCCGCGCGGCGGCGTGCAGCAGGCGGCGCTGTTCCTGCGCCAGCTTCGTCACATCCTTCGGCCGGCGCAGATGCGGCAGGTCGGGATGGCGGCGTATGGTGCCGGTGGCGGTGCAGGGCGCGTCCAGCAGCACGGCGTCGAGCGGCGCGGCGGGCTGCCAGCGGGCGGCGTCCTCGCAGACCAGCTCGGGCGTGATGCGCAGCCGCAGCATGTTCTCGCGCAGCCTTCCCATGCGGGCACTGTCGCGCTCCACCGCCACCACGCGGGCGCCGGTCAGGGCCAGTTGCGCGGTCTTGCCGCCGGGGGCGGCACAGAGGTCGGCCACATGCTCGCCCTCGCGCGCGGCCAGCAGCCGGGCCGGCAGGGCGGCCGCCATGTCCTGGGCCCAGAAATCGCCCTCGGCGAAGCCGGGCAATTCGGTGATGCGTGTGCCGGCGGGCAGGCGGGCCGTGCCGGTGGGCAGCAGGGTGGCGCCCTCGGGCAGGGCCGCGCCGGGGCGCAGGCTGAGGTCCAGCGGCGCCTCCACCCGGTGCGCGGCGGCGATGGCGCGCACATCCTCGCCATGGGCGGCGTGCCAGGCGGCCCAGAGCCAGGGCGGCGTGTCCAGCCGTTCGGCGTCGAGGCCCTCCAGCGCGGCCGGCCCGGCCTCGGCCAGGCGGCGCAGCACGGCATTGACCAGCCCGGCGAGCGGGCGCGGGGCCAGCGACACCGCCGAGGCCACGGCCGCATGGGGCGGCGTGCCCAGCAGCAGCAGTTCGGCCGCGCCGATGCGCAGCGCGCGCAGCGCGGGGGCCGGGGGCGCGCGGCGCAACCAGGGCTCCATCGCCGCGTCCAGGCTGCCCAGGCGGCGCAGCACGGCGGCGGCGATGCGGTGGCCGGCGGCCTTGTCCCGCGGGTCCATGGGGGGCACGCCGTCCAGCGCCTCCTCCAGGGGGCGCTGGGCCTCCAGGACGGTTTCAAGAAGATGGGAGGCGGCGCGGCGGGCGGGTGAAGCGGACATCGGCCGGTTTATGGCCGCCCTGCCCCGCCCGTGCTAGAGCATGGTGCGTTGAGGCGGAATCGCCGAAAACGCTGAATCATCCTCTCAGAAAGGTAGGCTAGGCGGCGTGAGCACAAGCGAACGCCGCATGGCCTGGACGCCGCGCCCATGGTGGACCTGATCACGGAATGGGTATCGGCGGCGGGCTATGCCGGCGTGCTGGCGCTCATGTTCCTGGAGAACCTGTTTCCGCCCCTGCCATCGGAACTCATCATGCCCTTCGCCGGCTTCGCCGCCGCGCGCGGGGAATTGTCGCTGACCGGCGTCGTCATCGCCGGTGTCGCGGGCACGGTGCTGGGGAATGCGCTCTGGTTCGAGCTGGCCCGCGCCTTCGGCGCCGAGCGCGCCAAGCGCTTCTGCGAACGCTTCGGCCGCTATGCCGGGGTGACGCGCGAGGATTTGGATGCCGCCGAATCCGCGCTGCGCCGCTGGGGCCCCATGGCGGTCTTCATCGGACGGATGATGCCCGGCATCCGCACGCTGATTTCGGTGCCGGCCGGGCTGATCGAGATGCCGCGCCACATCTTCTATGCCTGGACGCTGGCCGGAACCTTCCTCTGGGTCGGTGGCCTGGCGCTGCTGGGCTACATGCTGGAGGACGCCTACACCCGCATCGAGGAAAGCATCGGCGGCGCGGGCAAGATCTTCGTGGGCGTGGGCGCGCTGCTGCTGGTCTTCTATGGCTACAGGGCCTGGAAGCGGCGCCGGCGCTGAAGGGCGACGGCCACCGTCAGCCCCGCCAGCGTGCCGATCAGCCCGGCCGCGCTGAGCGCGAAATCCAGCCCCAGCGCGGCCGGCAGCGGCCCGGCCAACAGCACGCCCGCCGCCCCCAGCCCGGCCCCCAGCGCGGCTCCGCCCCAGACCTGCACGGCGTAGCGGTCGGTCATCAGGCGCAGGGCGGCGGCGGGGCAGACCAGCAGCGCGATGACCAGGATGCTGCCCACCGCCTCGAAGGCGGCGACGGCGGCGGCGGCGATCATCAGGTTCAGCAGGATTTCCCAGCGCCCCACGCGCAGGCCCAGGCTGCGGGCGAAGTCCGGGTCGAAGCAGAGCAGCTTCAAGGGCCGCCAAAACGCCGCCACGAACAGGCAGGCCGCCAGCGCCACCCCCGCCAGCAGGCCGAGCTGACGCGGCAATCCGGCCAGCGCCGCGGGGTCCAGCAGCGAGGCCAGGCCAGCCGCCTCCAGCCAGACCAGGGTTTCCAGCTGCCCGAACAGCACGCAATCAATGTCGAGGTCGGCATTGCGCGCGCCCGTCACCTCCAGCAGCACCAGGCCCAGGGCGAAGAAGCCGGTGAAGACCAGGCCCGTGGCCGCCCCCGCCTCCAGCCGCGCCGCGCGCCGGATCCAGGTGATGGCGACGGTGGCCAGCAATGCCGCGCCCAGCGCCCCCAGCAACATGGGCCAGGCGCTGCGCAGCCCGGTCAGCGCGAAGCCGACCACGATGCCGGGCAGCACGGCATGGGAGAGGGCATCGCCCAGCAGGCTTTCCCGCCGCAGCACCAGGAAACTGCCCAGCAACCCGCAGGTGCCGCCCGCCAGCATGGCGGCCAGCAGCGCCGCGAAGTCGAGGCGAAGGAAATCCGTCATGCGCGCCGCATCCGCGAGACACCCAGCGCGCCCGCGAAGAGCACCAGCCCCCCCAGCACCACCGCCGCCCCGGTCGGGATGCTGGCGAAGCGGGTGGAGACCAGCGCGCCCCCCGCCCCCGCCACCGCGCCGAACAGCGCGGCCAAGGCCAGCATGCCCGGCAGCCGCCCCGCCAGCAGCCGGGCGGCGGCGGCCGGCACCACCAGCAGCGCCACCACCAGCACCAGCCCGACCGCCGGCAACCCCGCCACGCAGACGGCCAGCAGCAGGCCGAGCAAGGTGAGATCGAGCGCCCGCACCGGCAGGCCCTGGGCGCGGGCGAAGGCCTCGTCGAAACACAGGGCGCGCAGGGGCTGGAACAGGGCCACTGCCACCGCCACGCAGCCCAGCGCCAGGGCGCCGGCCAGGATGGCGTCGCTCTCGGTCAAGGTGGCCGCCTGGCCCAGGATGAAGCTGGACAGCCCGGCCTGGGCCACGCCCGGCAGGGTCTGGGCGATGGAAAGACCCACCGTGCCCAGCGCATAGAAGGAAGACAGCACCACGGCGATGGCCGCATCGGGCCGGATGCGGCCAGACGCCGTCAACCGCCGCAGCGCCAGCAGACCCAGCACGCCGGTCAATGCCGCGCCCAGCAGCAGCGGCGCCAGCGCGCGGCTCTCGCCGCCCAGCAGCGAGACGATCATGGCGGCCAGCACCACGCCGGGCAGCGCCGCATGGCCGATCGCGTCGGCCAGCAGGGCGCGGCCGCGCAGCAGGGCGAAGCTGCCCACCACGCCCGCCGCCACGCCCAGCGCCGCGCAGCCCAGCAGCACCACCAGCGTGTTGTGGCCGATCACGCCGCCGCCTCGGTGGGGGTGCGGCCGGGCAGGCCACCGAAGGCGCGGGCGATGGCGGGTTCGGTGAAGGCCTCGGCCACCGGACCGGCGCCGACCACGCGCCCGGCCAGGATCAGCACCTGGTCGAAATGCGCCTGCACCAGCGAGAGGTCATGATGGACCATCAGCACCGACTTTCCGGCCCGGACAAGGCCGTGCAGCACGGCGAGGATGGTCTGCTCCGTCACCACGTCCACGGCGGCGAGCGGTTCGTCCATCAGGAAAAGATCGGCCTCCTGCGCGAGGGCCCGCGCGAGGAACACCCGCTGCTGCTGCCCGCCCGAGAGCCGGCCGATCTGCCGGTCGGCGAAATCCGCCATGCCGACGGCGGCGAGCGCGGCGCGGGCCGCCTCGCGCTCCGCCCGCGGCAGGCGGCCGAACCAGCGGGTGCGGGGCAGGCGGGCCATGGCCACCACATCCAGCGCGCTGGCCGGAAAATCCCAGTCCACGCTGGCGCGCTGCGGCAGGTAGGCCAGGCGCGGGCGCGCCTGCTCCAGCGGCAGGCCGAAGAAGCGCACCTGGCCCTCGGCGGCTGGGATCAGGCCTAGCGCGGCCTTGAGCAAAGTGGATTTCCCCGCGCCATTGGGGCCGAGGATGGCGGTCAGCCCAGGCGCCGCCGTCCAGTTCACGCCGGTCAGCGCGGGCCGCTCGCCATAGCGGACGGTGAGGCCCTGGATCTCGACCGGGGGGGCGCTCACAGCCGGTTGTTCAGGCCGCGCGGCGGCGGATTGCCCCCCAGCGCGCGCGCGATGGTGGTGATGTTGTGGTCCATCATGCCCTCATAGGTGCCGGTGTAGGTGCCTGGGCGTCCCATCGAGTCGGAATACAAAACGCCGCCCATGGCAAGACGCTGCCCGCGCGCGCCCGCGCCCTCGATCAGCGCGCGCACGGCGCGGTCCGGCACGGAGCTTTCGGCGAAGACGGCTGGGATGCGGCGCTCCACGATCAGGCGGACCATGGCTTCGATGTTGGCGAGGCTCGCCTCCGCCTCGGTGGAAAGGCCCTGGATGCTCTCGACCTCCAGCTCGTAGCGGGCGCCGAAATAGGCGAAGGCGTCATGCGCCGTCAGCAGCACGCGGGAGGCGGCCGGGATGGGGGCCAGCACCTCGCGCGCATAGGCGTCGAGGCGGGACAGGCGCATCCGGATGGCCTCGACGCCGCGGCGGAAATCCTCGCCCGGGCGCAGCCGGTTCAGGGTCTGGGCCACGGCGGGCGCGCACTCGGCCCAGAGGGTGGGGTCCATCCAGACATGCGGGTCCGCGGCGTCGGGGTAGTCCTCATTGGGGCGAAGGCGCTCGCGCGGCAGGGTCTCGGCCACCGCCAGGATGGGCCGGCCCTGGGCGGCGGCGCGTTCCAGCACCTCGGTCATGCGGCCTTCCAGCCGGTGGCCGTTGTAGAAGACGGCATCGGCCCGCAGCAGACGGGCCACGTCGTTGCGGGTGGGGCGGAAGAGGTGGGGGTCCACGCCCTCGCCGATCAACGTCTCGACGTTGAAGCCCTCGCCGGCCACGCCGCGCACGAGGTCGCCCACCATGCCGGTGGTGGCGAGCAGGGTGGGCCGGGGGCCGCGCTGGGCCAGGGCGGGGGTGGCGAGCAGCGTGCCGGCGGTGAGCAGCGCCCTGCGCCCAATAGCTGCATAGCTGTTCATGTCTTCATTTATCCGTTTAAAATCAAGATATTAGCGATGCATGTTGCGCCGGCACGCGGAAACGTCAAGGCTGGAGTCGCGTTGGAGGCGCGGTTGGCATGAAGGCAAGGCTGCGCATCAATGAGGATGAGGTGGTCGAGCTCGCGGAAATGTTCCGCCTGATGAGCGACCCCACGCGCCTCAAGATCATCATGGCCTGCCTGGACGAACCGGCTTCGGTGGGCGCCATGGCGGAACGGCTGGAAATCTCGGCCAGCCTCGTCTCCCACCACCTGCGCCTGCTGCGCGCGGCGCGGCTTCTGCAGGCGGACCGGCGGGGGCGGATGGTGTTCTACGTGGTGGGCGACCCGCACATCCGCTCGATGCTGACCGACATGGCGGACCATGTGGCCGAGGAGGTCGAGGGCGAGATCGAGCCGGGCTGACGGAAACCGCGCGGAACCGGCCCATAAGCGCACGCTGACCCTTGCCGCGCCTTGGGCCGGAGACTATGGTCCGGCCGCCCTGCCGGGTACGGGACCTTCGGGAAAGATGCCGCGGGCAGGCGCGCAAAAAGGCGGCCATGGGGCTGCCGGACAGCGCCCCCAGCAGGGTCTGTCTCCAGGTTCGAGGGCAAGGTGCGGCGCGTGATTGGGCGTATAGGACGAATCATCATGATGGCGGCGGTGCTTCTGGCAGGCGCCGGCAACGCATTCGCGCAGACGGCCCCGGCGACGGAGCCGATGGTCGGCGCCCCCGTGCCGTGGGGCATGGGTCTGCAGACCTCGGGCGGTCCCATCAAGGACGCCATCGGCGACTTCAACACGCTGGTGTTCAACATCATCGTGGCGATCACGATCTTCGTGGCGCTGCTGCTGGCCTGGTGCATCTGGCGCTACAACGCCAATCGCAACCCGGTGCCGTCGCGGACCAGCCACCACACCGGCCTGGAAATCGCGTGGACGGTCGTCCCGGTGCTGATCCTGGTGGTCATCGCCATCCCGTCCTTCCGGCTGATCTACTACCAGGACCGCGCGCGCGACGCCGACTTCACGATCAACGTGACCGGCCACCAGTGGTACTGGAACTACCGGATGCCGGACCACGGCAACTTCGCCTTCGACAGCCGCCCGGTCTTCGACGAGGACCTGACGCCCGGCCAGTTCCGCAACCTGGAAGTGGACGAGCCGCTGCTGATCCCCGTGGGCGCCACCGTGCGCGTGCTGACCCAGGGCGCCGACGTGATCCACAGCTTCTTCATCCCCTCGCTGGGCGTGCAGCGCTACAACATCCCGGGCCGTACGCTCGAGACCTGGATGCGCGCCGACCGCCCCGGCACCTTCTATGGCCAGTGCAACCAGATCTGCGGCACGAACCATTGGTTCATGCCGATCGTGATCCGCGCCGTGCCCCAGGAGGAATTCAACGCCTGGGCCGAGGCCGCGCGCACGCGCTTCGCCCACACCATTCCGGGGAACAACGCGCCGGCTCTTGCGATGCCCGCCGCCAACCCCATCCGTACCGCAGCGGCCCAGCAGTGACCGCAGGCTGAGAGAGAGAAAGGCGACCGGACAATGGCATATGCTGCGGACGCGCATGGTCATGACGACCACAAGCCGAACTTTGTGAATCGCTGGCTGTTCAGCACGAACCACAAGGATATCGGCACCCTCTACATCATCTTCTCGCTCTTCGCCGCGCTGGTCGGCGTGGGGCTGTCCTTCCTGATGCGTCTCGAACTGCAGTCCCCGGGCCTGCAGATCTTCGCCGATGGGCAGATGTGGAACGCCTATGTGTCGGCCCACGGGCTGATCATGGTGTTCTTCGTGATCATGCCGGCGCTGATCGGCGGCTTCGGCAACTGGTTCGTGCCCATCATGATCGGCGCGCCGGACATGGCCTTCCCGCGGCTGAACAACATCAGCTTCTGGCTGCTGGTGCCGGCCTTCCTGCTGCTGGGCGGCAGCCTCTTCGTGGGCGGCGGCGCCGGCGCGGGCTGGACCATCTATCCGCCCCTGTCGGACAGCACCTACCAGCCCGGCCCGGCCATGGACATGGCGCTGTTCGCGCTGCACCTGGCGGGCGCCAGCTCGATCCTGGGCGCGGCCAACTTCATCACGACCATCTTCAACATGCGCGCCCCGGGCATGACGCTGCACAAGATGCCGCTGTTCGTGTGGTCCATGCTGGTGACGGCCTTCCTGCTGCTGCTGGCCGTGCCCGTGCTGGGCGGCGCCATCACCATGCTGATCACGGACCGCAACTTCGGCACGGCCTTCTTCGACCCGGCCGGCGGCGGTGACCCGGTGCTGTTCCAGCACCTGTTCTGGTTCTTCGGCCACCCCGAAGTGTACATCATGATCCTGCCGGCCTTCGGCATCGTCAGCCACGTCATCTCCACCTTCAGCCGCAAGCCGGTCTTCGGCTATCTCGGCATGGCCTACGCCATGGTCGCGATCGGCGTGGTGGGCTTCGTGGTGTGGGCGCACCACATGTACACCTCGGGCATCGACGTGGACACGCGCGCCTACTTCATGGCCGCGACCATGGTCATCGCCGTGCCGACGGGCATCAAGATCTTCTCCTGGATCGCCACCATGTGGGGCGGCTCCATCAAGATGGACACGCCGATGCTGTTCTCGGTGGGCTTCATCTTCCTGTTCACCGTGGGCGGCGTGACGGGCGTGGTGCTCGCCAATGCCGGTATCACGCAGATCCTGCACAACACCTATTATGTGGTGGCGCACTTCCACTACGTGCTGAGCCTGGGTGCGGTGTTCGGCATCTATGCCGGCATCTACTACTGGATCGGCAAGATGAGCGGCCGCCAGTACCCCGAGCGGCTCGGCAAGATCCACTTCTGGCTGACCTTCGTGGGCGTGAACCTGACCTTCTTCCCCATGCACTTCCTGGGCAACCAGGGCATGCCGCGGCGCTACCCGGATTATCCGGATGCCATGACGGGGTGGAACATGGTCGCCTCGGTGGGCTCCTACATCGCGATCGCGAGCTTCCTGTTCTTCTTCTACGTCATGTGGGTCACGCTCCGCCGTGGCGAGCAGGCGGCGCCCAACTACTGGGGCGAGGGTGCCACCACCCTGGAATGGCAGGTCAGCAGCCCGCCGCCCTTCCACACGTTTGACGAACTGCCCCGCATCCGCTGAGCGGGGGAACTGAAACCGGGACCCCGCCATGAGCGATGCGACCATGAGCCGAACGGGGGGGGCGAAAGCCCCCCTCGCCATATCAGCGCCCGCCGCCGACGGCCTCATGGGCTCCGAGGTGCGGGACTGGATCACGCTGCTCAAGCCGCGCGTGCTCTCGCTGGTCGTGTATTCGGGCGTGGCGGGGCTGCTGGTGGCGCCTGGCGTGGGCGAGATGCCGCTGGTGCTGGCGCTGACGGCCATCCTCTGCATCACCATCGCCGCCGGCGCGGCGGGTGCCATCAACATGTGGTATGACCGCGACATTGACGCGGTGATGCGGCGCACGCAGAAGCGGCCCATCCCCTCGGGCCGCATCAGCGCCGATGGCGCGCTGGCCTATGGCGTGCTGCTGGCCGTGGGCTCGGTCGCGCTGATGGGCTTGGCGACCAACTGGCTGGCGGCTGCGGTTCTGGCGGGTTCCATCCTGTTCTACGTCGTCATCTACACCATGTGGCTGAAGCGCCGCACGCCGCAGAACATCGTCATCGGCGGCGCGGCCGGCGCCTTCCCGCCGCTCATCGGCTGGGTGGCGGTGACGGGCAGCGTGGACGCGCTGCCGCTCGTGCTCTTCGCCATCATCTTCATGTGGACGCCGCCCCATTTCTGGGCCCTGTCGCTCTGGGCGCACCAGGATTATCAGCGCGCGGGCGTGCCCATGCTGCCGGTGGTCTCCGGCGCGCGCGAGACCCGCAAGCAGGTCGTACTCTACACCGTGCTGCTGGTGCCGCTGACGCTCGTGCCCTGGCTCATGGGCTTCAACTCCTGGGCCTATGGCCTGGCGGCGGCGCTGCTGGGCGCCAATTTCCTGCGCCACGCCTGGGCCGTCTGGCGCGACGCGCAGGACGCCCAAGGCGTGTCCCAGACGCAGGACGTGCCGGCCAAGCGCTGCTTCAAGTACAGCATCTCCTACCTGTTCCTGTTGCTCGGCGCCCTGGTGGTGGACCGGTTGTGGCTGGTGGCATGACCGCGCCGCTCGACCGCCCCATGACGCCGGAGGAACGCGCGGTCTTCGACCGCCGCCGCCGCGCGCGGAACTGGGCCATCCTGGCGGCGCTGATGGCGCTGGTGGTGCTGTTCTTCTTCATCTCGACCGCGAGGCTGCTGCGCTGATGCGAATCGAACGCCCCGACCCGGCCACACTGGCGCGGAAGAACAAGCGCCTGGCCCTGGCCTCCTTCGGCTTCGTCGCCTTCATGGTCGGCGTGTCCTTCGCCGCCGTGCCGCTCTACGACCTGTTCTGCCGGGTCACGGGCTTCGGCGGCACGCCGATGATCGGTCAGGCGGCACCCGCCGCGCCGGGCGAGGCCACCATCACGGTCCGCTTCAACGCCAACACCCAGCCCAACCTGCCCTGGCAATTCGCCGCCGAGACGCGCGCCATGACGCTGCGCGTGGGCGAGGAGGGCCTGGCCTTCTACACCGCCCGCAACACCGCGGACCGCCCCGTCACCGGCATCTCGACCTACAATGTGACGCCGGAGATCGTGGGCCGCTACTTCCACAAGACCGCCTGCTTCTGCTTCGAGGAACAGACCCTCGAGCCCGGCCAGCACGCGGACATGCCGCTGACCTTCTGGGTGGATCCGCGCATCGCCGAAGACCCGGCGACGCGCGACATTCGCACCATCACGGTCAACTACACCTTCTTCCGCAGCCTGCATGACGCCGAGCGCGCCGGGGCCCTGGCGAATGCCGGCCCGCATGTCGGGTCGCGCACCACCACCACCCGCTGAAGCCCGGCCGCGGACTTGATCTTCCGCGGCTTTTCCGGGATTGATGCGGACCATCCAGCGCGGGAACAAACCCGCCGAACGGGTCAGGATTGAGCGATGGCAAGCACCGGCCAGGGCGGCAGCCCTTACAAGCACCCCTACCACCTGGTGGACCCTTCGCCGTGGCCGCTGCTGTCGGCCTTCGCGGCCGGCCTGCTCGTCACGGGCATCATTCTGCAGGCCCATTACGGCATGATGTGGCCGCTGGTGCTCGGCGCGGCGGGCACGCTGGCCTGCATGTTCGGCTGGTGGCGCGACGTCATCAAGGAAAGCATGACGCCGGGCGTGCACAGCGCCGTGGCCCGCCTGGGCATGCGCTACGGCATGATCCTGTTCATCGCCTCCGAAGTGATGTTCTTCGTGGCCTTCTTCTGGGCCTATTTCCACTTCGCCCTGTATCCGGAGCATGTGTCGGGTGCGACGCAGGCCATCTGGCCGCCCCAGGGCATCCTGACCTTCGACCCGTTCCACCTGCCCTTCCTCAACACCCTGATCCTGCTGCTGTCGGGCTGCACGGTGACCTGGGCGCACCACGCGCTGCTGCACAATGACCGCAAGGGGATGATCGTGGGCCTGGCGCTCACGGTGCTGCTGGGCCTGATCTTCACCGGGCTGCAGGCCTGGGAATACGCGGTCGCGCCCTTCCCCTTCCGCGATGGCGGCGTCTATCCCTCGGTCTTCTTCCTGGCCACCGGCTTCCACGGCTTCCACGTGATCGTGGGCACCATCTTCCTCGCGGTCTGCCTGTTCCGCGCCATTGCCGGGCACTTCACCCCGGAGAAGCATTTCGGCTTCGAGGCGGCCGCCTGGTACTGGCACTTCGTGGACGTGGTGTGGCTCTTCCTCTTCGTCTCCATCTACTGGTGGGGCGCGGGCGAGATCGCGCCGCATTGATCCGCGCTTCGCGTACAATCCGGACGGCGCGCCCTCATCGGCGCGCCGTTTTCCGTTCATGAACGGGCGTCCCTGGCAGAGGCTGATCCTGCCCTCCTTCCTGGCCCTGCCGGTGCTGGCCCTGTTGCTGGGGCTGGGCAGCTGGCAGGTGCAGCGGCTGGCCTGGAAGAACGGGCTGCTGGCGGAACTCGCCGCCGCCCAGGCCGCCGCGCCCATCCCGGCCCCTCTGGCGCCGGAGCCCTTCGCCCATATCACCGCCACCGGCCGCTTCCGCCCGGGTGCCGAGGCGCTGCTGGGCCTGGAGGTCCGCGGCCCCGTGCTGGGCGGCAGCCTGATCGCGGTGCTGGACCGCGAGGGCGCGCCGCCGCTGCTGGTCGAGCGCGGCTGGGTGCCGATGGAGGGCGGCGCCATCGAGCGTCCCGAAGGCGAGGTCACCGTCACCGGATTCGCTCGCCCCAGCGAGCGCCGCAGCCCCTTCGCCGCCGCCGATGACGTCGCCGGGCGCCGTTTCCTGACCTTCGATGCGCCTTCCATCGCCGCGGCGCTGGGTGTGCCGGAGGCCCCGCCCTATGCCTTGACCGTCATCCGCCCGGGCGCCCCGCGCGGGCCCTCGGGCTTCGGCGCCGCGCCGCCGCCCTCGCGCGGGCCCCTGCCCGACGCCGCCACGGGTTTCCCGGCCCCCAACAACCCCCATCTGGGCTACGCGCTGACCTGGTTCGGGCTGGCCGCGGCTTGGGTCGCCATCTTTGCCCTCTGGGCGTTCCGTCGCATGAGGTCCCCATGAACGCCGCTTATCAGCGCCTGACCGCCCGCGCCGCTCGCCTCGCCGCTCTGGGCGAGGCGCAGTCCATCCTCCATTGGGATGCCAGCACCATGATGCCGCGCGGTGGCGGCGCGGCGCGCGGGGAGCAGCTGGCCGCCATGGCCGGCCTCAGCCATGAGATGATGACCGCGCCCGAGGTGGCCGAGGACCTTGCCGCCGCCGAGGCCGCGGGCGAATGGGCCAGCGCCAACCTCGACCTGATGCGCCGCGCCCATCGCCGCGCCACCGCCCTGCCCACGGCCCTGGTCGAGGCCACTACCCGCGCCAACGCCGCCTGCGAGAAGGTGTGGCGCGACGCCAAGGCGGCGTCCGACTTCGCCCTGGTGCGGCCCTTCCTGGAAGAGGTGCTGCACCTGCAGCGCGAGACGGCCCAGGCCTATGCCGCGGCCACCGGTCTCAGCCCCTATGACGCGCTGATGGAGGGCTACCAGCCCGGCGTGACGGCCGCCGAGGTGGAGCCCGTCTTCACCGCCTACGAAGCCTGGCTGCGCGAGGCCCTGCCGCGTGCGGAAGAACTCCAGGCCCGTCGCGGCGCGCCCACCCCGCTGCCGGGCCCCTTCCCCGTCGCGGCCCAGCGCGAACTCTGCCGGCGCCTGTCGTTGCGTGTCGGGCTGGAGGCCGAACATTCGCGCCTCGACGAAAGCCTCCACCCCTTCTGCGGCGGCACGCCCACCGATGTCCGCATCACCACCTTCTACAGCGAGGCGGACCCCGCCAAGGCGCTGCTGGGCGTGCTGCACGAGACGGGCCATGCCCTCTATGAACGCGGCCTGCCCGCTGCCCATGCCCGCCAGCCCGTGGGCGAGAGCGCCGGCATGGCCGCCCATGAATCGCAAAGCCTGATCGTGGAGATGCAGGCCTGCCGTTCCGACGCCTTCCTCACCTTCCTGGGGCGCGAGCTGCACGCGGCCTTCGGCGGCGACCCCGCGCCCTATGCGGCGGGCAACCTGGGGAAGCTGTGGCGGCGCGTCTCGCGCGGCTTCATCCGCGTGGATGCGGATGAGATGACCTACCCCGCCCATGTCATCCTGCGCTTCCGGCTGGAACGCGCCATGATCGGCGGCGACCTGGCGGTGGCCGACCTGCCCGGCGCCTGGGCTGACGGGCTGCACGCCCTGCTGGACATCACCCCGCCCGATGATGCGCGCAGCTGCCTGCAGGACATCCACTGGCATGACGGCGCCTTCGGCTATTTCCCGAGCTACACCCTGGGCGCCATGGCGGCCGCGCAGCTCATGAAGGCGGCGCGCAAGGCCGAGCCGGAGCTGGACAAGGCGCTGGAACAGGGTGACCTGTCACCCCTGCTGCGCTTCCTTCGTGCGAATGTCCACGCGCATGGCGCGCGGCTGGGCTTCCAGGATCTGCTGCGGGCCGCCACGGGCAAGCCGCTCGACCCCGCCGATTTCACCGAACACCTGACGTCCCGCTACCTATAGCGGGGGGGTCAGCCCTCGTTGCGGACTTCCACCAGGGTGAACAGCGCAATGGGGGCGCAGGCCTCCATCCGCTCGATCTGCGTCTCGGGCGTGAAGATGTCCGACAGCTTGAAGTCCGGGTGCCAGCCCAGGATGCGCGCCAGCGGCGCCGTGGTGCGCTCCAGCCACCAGCGGAACCCGTCATCGGCGGCGAAGTGGTTCACGAAGAGCAACTGCCCACCCGGCCGCACCACGCGCGACATCTCGGCGAACAGCTTCTTCGCGTCCGGCACCACCGAGGCCGTGTACATCGCCACCGCGATGTCGAAGCTGTCATCGGCGAAGGCCATGGACTCCGCGTCCATCTCCATCAGCCCATGGACGGCGGAGAGCTTCTCCTCCGCCACGCGCTTCTGCGCCTTCAGCAGCATGTCGCGCGAGAGGTCGATGCCCACCACCTCCAGCTCCGGCCGGTAATCCGGCAGGGCGAGGCCCGTGCCCACGCCGACCTCCAGCACCCGCCGCCCCACCGTGTGGGACAGGCGGTTGACCGCGGCCACGGCGCGGCGGCGGCCAGGCGCGGAGACGCCACCGAACACCACGTCATA
This sequence comes from Roseococcus thiosulfatophilus, assembly GCF_017311575.1. Classification (GTDB taxonomy): domain Bacteria; phylum Pseudomonadota; class Alphaproteobacteria; order Acetobacterales; family Acetobacteraceae; genus Roseococcus; species Roseococcus thiosulfatophilus. The sequence continues at coordinate 251,220 of NZ_JAFFQY010000022.1, read as the reverse complement.
GATACCGGCCCATCGGCGATAGGCATCGCGGACGGAGGCGGCATCAAGCGCGGCGCGGGGGTGGGCGCGATCGCCTTCGGACATTCCCAAGCTGGACATCGTGGCGCGGGCGCCTTCTGGTGGAGTGCCGGGGTTAACCTGCCCTGTGCCGCAGCGCAAGGCAGAGATGACGGCCGTGTTTCATTCCTGGGACGGTTTCCAGACAGGCTCGGGCGCCGTCCAGAGCACGGGGTCGCGCATGGCGGCGGCGATTCGGGCTGCCAGGGCCTCCATCATGGCCTTGCCCTTCTCGGCCGTGGCGGCGCGCGGGTCGCCGCGGACGCCGGTGCGCGGGGCGCGTTCGGCGAAGGAATAAAAGCGGGAAAAGCCGGGCGGGGCCTGCACGCCTTCATTGTTGGCGCCAGCGGCCTCCTCCAGCCGGTCCATCCGAACCTGGGAGGGGTCGAGCGCCATCCACAGCGCCGTCTCGCCCTCGCAGGCGTGCATGATGCGCGGCTGGGTGGTGAGGATGGCGGCGATCTCGGCCGGCGCGGCCTGGGGCCAGGTGGTGGTCACGACGGGCATACCGAATTCATGCGCCAGCTCCCGCACCGAGACGCCCAGCGGCTCGATATTGCCGCCATGGCCGTTCACGATCAGCAGCCGCTGGAAGCCCTGCGCCTTCAGGCTGCGGACCACGCAGCGCAGCACGGCGTGGAAGGTGGAATAATCGAGCGTGATGGTGCCGCCGAAGGGCAAATGGTGTTCGGAAAGCCCGGTCCAGAGCGGGGGCAGCACCAGCGCCGGCACGTCCGTCGCACTCTCGGCCGCGGCCACGGCCACCTGATGCGCGATGAAGCTGTCGGTCCAGACCGGCAGATGCGGCCCATGCTGCTCCAGGCTGCCGATGGGCAGGATGGGCAGCGCGCCCTCGGCCGCGCGGGCCTTCAATTCGGGGCCGGTGAGCTTCTCCCAGCGGACTTCCATGGCGTGCGTTCCTCTTGCGATCCGGCCGCAAGCTGACATGTCCGGGCGGGATGATCGAGCCGGCGTCATTGACCGAGGTGGTCTGGTTCAAGCGGGATCTGCGCGTGGCGGACCACGCGGCGCTGGCCTCTGCCCGTGGGTCGGTGCTGCCCCTGTATGTGGTGGAGCCGGACTACTGGCGCGGCGACGATGCCTCGCCCCGGCAATGGCGCTTCACGCGCGAGGCCCTGCACGATCTTCGCGCCACGCTGGCGACCATCGGCCTGCCGCTGGTGGTGCGGGTGGGCGATGCGGTGGGGGTGCTGGCCGACCTCCATGCGCGCCACGGCATCCGCGCCCTGCACAGCCATGAGGAGACGGGCAACCTCTGGACCTATGCGCGCGACCGCGCGGTGGGCCGCTTCTGCCGCGCCCAGGGCATTCCCTGGACCGAGTACCGGCAATTCGCCGTCTTCCGCCGGTTGCACAGCCGTGACCGCTGGGCGGCCCGCGCCGCCGCGCACCATGCAGCACCGCTGATTCCCGTGCCGCGCGGGCTGGTTCCCGTGCCGGAGGTGGCGGAAGGCGCCATCCCCGACCAGCCCCGCGCCTGGAACTCCGAGGATGGGCTGCTCCGCCCCCAGCCCGCCCGCCGCGCCGCCGCCTTGTCCTTGCTGGAGAGCTTCCTCGCCGGGCGCGGGGCGGATTACCGGCGCGGCATGTCCTCGCCCCGCACGGCGCCGCGGGCCTGTTCCCGCCTGTCGCCGCATCTGGCCATGGGCAGCGTCTCGATGCGGGAGGTGATGCACCGCCTCGCCGCCGCCCAGGCCGACCTGGCCGCGATGGATCCGCGCGAACGGCCCATCCCGCTCGGCGCCGCGCAATCCCTGGCGTCGCGGCTGCACTGGCATTGCCACTTCATCCAGAAGCTGGAGAGCGAGCCGGAACTCGAACGCCGCGCCGCCCACCCCGCCGCCGAGGCCGCCCGCCGCCCCACCGCCGCGGACAACCCCCTGCTGCTCGCCTGGGCCGAGGGTCGCACCGGCCTGCCCTTCCTCGACGCCTGCATGCGCAGCCTGATCGCGACCGGCTGGCTGAACTTCCGGATGCGCGCGATGGTGCAGGCCGTCGCCAGCTATCATTTGAACCTGGACTGGGCGGCCAGCGGGGCGCGGCTGGCCCGCCTCTTCACGGATTACGAGCCGGGCATCCATTGGCCCCAGGTGCAGATGCAATCCGGCGCCACGGGCATCAACACGCCACGCATCTACAACCCCGTGAAGCAGGGGCTGGACCAGGACCCGGAGGCGGAATTCATCGCCCGCTGGGTGCCCGAGGTGGCGCATCTGCCGCCCGCGCTGCGCCACATGCCCTGGAAGCTGGACGCGCCGCCGCCCGGCTACCCGGCGCCTGTGGTGGACGTCACCGCCGCCATGCGCGCCGCGCGCGAGCGGCTGACGGCGCTGCGCGCCACCGCGGGCTTCGACGACGCCGCCCGCCGCGTCTACGCGAAGCATGGCAGCCGTGCCCGCCGCTTCGGCCAGGACGACCCCGCCAGCGAACGCGCCCAATCCGCCGCCCGCGCCGCGAAGTCCGCGCGGCAATTGCGCCTGGATGTGTGAGGGCTGGTTTTCCTGGACCCCTCTGCCCATTTGAGCATAAACATTGCTCAAAGGAGTTGCGCCATGTCCCACGCCAGCTACGCCGCGATCTACGACGCGCCCGTCACGGCGCGCATCGGCCGCATCCGCGCCGGCGTGCCCGCGATGGTGGCGAAGGAATGGCTGGACCTGCCGGAGCTGGGCCGCAACGCCACCCTCAAGGCGCTGGACCTCGCCATCGCCACCTTCAACCGCAAGGTGAAGGAGCGCGGCACCCTCTCCCCCGCCGAGAGCGAGCGCGTGCTGGGCCTGGCCCGGCTGGTGGGCCAGGTGGAATCCATGGTGCTGGAGGCCGGCGCGCCCGAGGGCTTCGACGCCCGCGCTTGGCTCTCGCGCTGGCTGCGGGAACCGCTGCCCGCGCTCGGCCATGCCCGCCCGTTGGATTTCCTGAACACCATGGAGGGGCAGCGCCTGGTTTCCGATACCCTCGCGAAGGCCATCAGCGGCGCCTACGCGTGAGCGTCACCGCCTGGCGCATCGCCAGCGACACGCGGGGCTGGGCGGCGGATGACCTCTCGGGCGCGGGCGCCGAGGCCACGGGCGGCCGCTGGAACCCGCCGGGGCAGGCGGTGGTCTATGCCTCCATGAGCCGGGCGCTGGCCTGCCTGGAGACGGTGGTGCACCTCAACGCGGGCGGCCTGCCCCTGAACCGCTACCTGGTGGAACTCACCATTCCCGACGCCCTGTGGAAGGCCGCGCGCCGCGAGACGCCGGACAGCCTGCCCGTGGGCTGGGACGCGGAGCCGGCCAGCGCGACCAGTGAGCGCCTGGGCGGGGAGTGGCTGGCGGGCGGGGCGAGCGCGCTGCTGCTGGTGCCCTCGGTGGTGGTGCCGGAGGAGTGGAACCTGTTGCTGAACCCGCGCCACGCCGGGGCGGCGGGGGTGAAGGCGCGGAAGGTGCGGAAGTGGCTGTATGACCCAAGGCTGCGAAGGGCTTGAGTGGGCGCGGTTGCTCCGGTATCCATATGCCCCAGGCGCGGGCGTAGTTCAGAGGTAGAACGTCAGCTTCCCAAGCTGAATGTCGTGGGTTCGATTCCCATCGCCCGCTCCACTCTTCCCGGTTGGCTTCACCCCTCCGCCATCGCCACCGCCTCTCCCAAATCCACGCTCAACAGCCGCGACACGCCGCGTTCCTGCATCGTCACGCCGAACAGCCGGTGCATCCGTGCCATGGTCAGCGCGTGGTGGGTGATGATGAGGAAGCGCGTCCCCCCCGCCACCCGCGTCTCGCCATCCGCCGCGTCGCCATCCGCCTCGGGCGGGCGGGACATCACGTCCAGCAGGTCGCACAGCCGCTCCACATTCGCGTCGTCCAGCGGCGCGTCCACCTCGTCCAGCACGCAGACGGGCGCGGGGTGGCAGCGGAACACGGCGAAGATCAGGGACAGCGCCGTCAGCGCCTGCTCCCCGCCCGACAGCAGCGACAGCGCGGACAGCTTCTTCCCCGGCGGCTCCGCATAGATCTCGAGGCCACCTTCCAGCGGGTCCTCGCTGCCCACCAGCGCCAGATGCGCCCGCCCGCCGCCGAACAGCCGCGTGAACAGCGCCCGGAACTCCCGGTCCACCTGGTCGAAGGTGGCACGCAGCCGCTCCCGCGCCTCGCGGTTCAGATGGCCGATCGAACCGCGCAGCTTCGCGATGGCCGCGCCGATCTCCTCCCGCTCGCGCAGCAGGGTGGCGATGCGGGCGTCCAGCTCCTCCAGCTCCACCTCGGCGCGGAGGTTCACCGGCCCCATCTCCTCACGCTCCCGCGCCAGGCGCTCGGCCTTGCGGCGGGCGCGGTCCTCGGCGGCGTCGGAGAGGTCCTCCGGCGGGTCGGGCAAGGCCGGCTCCTCGCCCAGGCGTTCGGTGATGCGCTCGGCCAGCGCCGCGCCGGCCCGCAGCGCGGCCTCCCGCGCCGCCTCGGCCCGCAGCGCGGCCTCGCGCGCGGACGCCAGCGCCGCATCGGCCGCCCGCCGTGTCTCCTCCGCCGCGCGGGCGCGGGTGGAGGCCGTCTCCAGCGCCGCCACCGCCGCCACATGGGCCGCCTCGGCGGCGGCGAGGCGCGTGGCGGCCTCCTCCGTCAGCCGCGCGGCCTCCTCCGGGCGGCGGGCCAGGGCTTCGCGGCGCGCGGCGGCCTCGGCCACGCGGGCGGTCAGGGCCTCGCGGCGGGCGGTCGCTTCCGAGAGGCGCTGCGCCCAGGCGGCCCGTTCGGCCAGCGCGGCCTCACGCCGGGCGGCCAAGCCTTCGCGTTCGGCCCGCAGCCCGGCGGCGCGGCCGCGCGCCTCGGCCTCGCAGCCGCGCACCTCCGACAGCGCCAGCCGCGCCGCCTCCACCGCCGCGCGCGCCTCGGCCAGATCCGGCAGGGCGGCGCGGGCGGCGCGGGCGGTGGCGAGCGCCGCCTCCGCCTCGGCCAGCTCCGCGCCCAGCCGTTCCTCCTGCGGCGCCAGCGCGGCCAGCTGCGCGGTGGCGGCGGCCTGGCGTTCGGTCAGGCGCTGCAATTCGGCGCGGCGGCTGGTCCATTCGCCCTCGGCCGCGGCGCGGGCGCGGCGGGCGGCCTGTTCGGCGGCCTCGGCGCGGGCGGCGGCTGCGGCTTCCTCCGCGGCGCCGCGCGGGGCGGGCAGGGCGGCCAGCGCCGCCTCGGCCTCGCGCAGGGCGGCTTCGGCTTCGTCGCGCTCCGCCTTGGCCCGGCCGGCCTGGGCGGCGGTCTCGGCCAGGCGGCGTTCGGCGGCGTCCAGGTTGGCGGCGAGGCGCGCGGCGCGGGTCTCGGCCTCGCGCGCCTGGGCCTCGGCGACGTTGCGGGCCCGGCGGGCCGTTTCCTCGGCGGATTGCGCGGCGTGGTCGGCGGCGACGGCCTCGGCACGCGCCGCCTCGGCGGCCCGGGCGGCCGGGGCGGCCTCCGCCAGCTTCGCCTCGGCCTGGCGCAGCCGCGCCAAGGCTTGCAGCCGCGCGGCGCCGGCCTGCGCCCCACCGGCCGCGAGCACATAACCATCCCAGCGCCACAGCCCACCGCCGCGCGAGACCAGGGCCTGGCCCGGGCGCAGGGCGGTTTGGTGCGGCGCGCCATCCTCCGCCAGTCCGATTTGTGAAAGCGCACGGGCCAGTTCCGGCGGTGCCTCGACCAGCGAGGCCAGCGAGGTGATCCCGGCCGGCAGCGGCGGCGCCTCTGCCAGCGGCGGCAGGGCGCGCCAGAAGCGGCTGCGCCCGCTGCCGCGCCCGCCCTCAAGCCCCTCACCCAGCGCCGCGCCGAGGGCGGCTTCCAACCCGGCCGGCACGCGCAGGGTGCGGGCGATGGGGTTGGCTTCGGCGGCGTCGCCCGTGGCGGCCTCCAGCCCCTGCAACTCGGCCTTGAGGCGGGATTCGGCGGCGAGCGCGGCGGTTTCGGCGGCCCGCGCCTCGGTGGCGCGGCGGGTGGCGGCCTCGCGGGCGGGCAGGGCCTCGGCCAGGGCGGCCTCGGCCTCGCGCAGTTTCGCGGTGGCGGTTTCGGCGGCTTGGCGGGCCTCGGCCGCTTCGGCCGCGTCGGGGCGGGCGGCGGCGAGGCGCGCCTGCTCGCCCCGCGCCGCCTCGTCGCGCGCCCGGGCGGATTGGGCGCGGCTGGCGGCGGCGGCGCGCGCGCGTTCGGCGGCGGCGCGCTCGATCTCGGCGGCGCGGGCGGCGCGGCTGGCTTCGGCGGCCTGCTCGGCGGCGTGGCGGCGGGCGCGTTCGGCGGCCTCCAGCGCGGCGCGCGCCTCGGCCAGCGCGATTTCGGCGGCGGACAGCGCCTCGGCCGAGGCGGCGCGGACGGGTTCGGGGACGGATTGCGCGTCGGCGGCCTTCCGCTGGGCCTCCAGCTGCGCCCGCTGCTCCTGGAGGCGCCGCGCCCGCTGCTCCGCGAAGGCCAGCTCGGAGGCGAGCTGATTGGCCCGCGCGGCCAGCTGCGCCGCGGCCTCCGTCGCCTCCTGCAAGCGGGCCTCGGTGGTCGCGACCTCGGCGGCGAAGGCGTCCGCGCCTGCTTCCGCCTCGGCGATGCGGGCGGGCAACTGGCCCTCGGCGCCGGCCAGCCCCGCCGCCTCGCGGCCCGCACGGGTTTCCGCGGCGCGGGCATCCTCTTCCAGCCTCTCCGCGTCGGCGACGTCGGCGCGGAGCTGGGCGAGGGTGGCCTCCGCCTCGCGCAGCGCTTCGGCCGCGCGGGCGGATTCGGCCGCGAGGTTTTCCGCCTCGACACGCCGGCGTTCCAGCAGCGTGCGGGCCAGGCCTTCCTCGGCGCGGGGCGCCTCGACGGCGGCGGTCAGCGTCTCGGCGGCGCGGCTGGCCTGGCTCGCCTCGGCCTCCGCGCGGCGCAGGGCGTCGCTGCGCCCCTCCAGCGCGGCGCTGGCCTGCTCGATCGCGGCCTCGGCGCGGGCGACGAGAAGGGCGAACCAATCCCCCTCCGCATCGCGCACCAGGCCCGAGAGGTTGCGGTAGCGCGCCGCCTGCCTGGCCTGCTTCTTCAGGGATTCCTGCTGGGTGGTCAGGCTGCCCAGCAGATCCTCGCTGCGGGCGAGGTTCGTCTCCGCCTGCCGCAGCTTCAGCTCCGCCTCATGCCGACGGGCGCGCAGGCCCGCGATGCCGGCCGCCTCCTCCAGCACGGAGCGCCGTTCCTCGGGCTTGGCGCCGATCAGCATGGCCACCCGCCCCTGGCTGACCATGCCCGAGGCGCGCGGGCCGGAGGCCAGGTCCGCGAACATGGTGTTCACGTCCCGCGCCCGCACCTCGCGCCCATTGATGCGGTAGGAACTGCCCGAACCACGCTCGATGCGGCGGATCACCTCCAGCTCGGCCGCGCGGTCCATGGGCGCGGGGGCCACGCCCAGCGCATCCTCCAGCCGCAGCACCACTTCCGCGAGGTTGCGGGCGGGGCGCGTGGCGGTGCCGGCGAAGATGACGTCATCCATCTCGCCGCCGCGCAAGGACCGCGCGTTGCTCTCGCCCATGGCCCAGCGCAGCGCCTCGACCACGTTGGACTTGCCGCAGCCATTGGGGCCGACGATGCCCGTCAGCCCGGGCAGGACGGGGACCTGCACGGGTTCGGCGAAGCTCTTGAAGCCGGCGATGGAGATGCCGGTGAGGGTGGCGGAGAGGCGCCGCCGCCCCTCCTCCACCGCCTCCGGCTCAGGCGTTTCGGGCCCGGGCGCCTCAGGCGTGGTCTCGCTCACGTGCGCGGGGCGTTGCGGACTTGCCGTTCGAACTCCGCGAAGGACAGCCCGCCCGTGTGCAGCCGCCCGTTGAAGGTGAAGCTCGGCGTGGCGCGGATCTGGTATTGCTGCTCCGCCGCCAGGCGCTGAGACAGGATGCCGCGGTGGAAGTCCTGGTCGGTGGCGACGGCGTTGAAGGCCTCGCGGTCCATGCCGGCCAGGGCCGCGACGCGCGCCAGCTCCTCCGCCTGGCGGCCCTGGGCGAAGGCCCAGCGGGACTGGGTCTGGAACAGCGCGGTCAGGAAGGCCTCGTAGCGGTCGGCGGGCATGGCGCGGGCCACGGCCGAGGCCAGCAGGGCGATGCCGTCCAGCGGGAAGTCCCGCCACACCATGCGGACCTGCCCCGTCTCGACCAGCTGGCGGCGCACCTGGGGCCAGACGTCGTTGTGGAAATTCGCGCAATGCCCGCAGGTGAGGGAGAAGAATTCCTGCACCACCACAGGGGCGTTGGCCTGGCCCGTGCTGCGCTCGGCGAGGCGCGGGTCCGTGGGGGCGGGGGTTTGGGCGAAGGCCGGCGTGGCGAGGACGCCGCCGCCCAGCACGCCCAGATGACGACGCGAAATCCGCATGGAACCAAGTCTCCTGTGGTTTGGCCCGAGTTTACCCGCCGCGGCGCCGCGGCACAAAGCGTCGGCCCAAGCTGTTACCCTTTGGCAAAGACGCCTTGCGCCATGCGCTCCAGCGCCGCGCGCAACTCCCCCTCCGGAAGGCTGTCGAGGCGGGCCGCGGTGCCCTGGGGCAGTTCGGCCGGCGGGGGTGCGGGTTTGCGGGCGGGCAGGGCGCGCGGGGCGCGCTGCCGGAAGGACAGGCGGCTGACGGCCACCCGGCCCAGATGGGCGTTCACCCGGTCCATCACCACCGGCCCCAGCAGGCTGAGTTCCATGGCCGCCGGACCGGTGCAGGCCAGCGTCAGCGTGCCGGCGGAGAGCTTCACCGGCTCGGCCATCGCGGCCAGCTCGGGCCCCATGATGGCGGGCCAGTCGGCGATGATCTGCGCGGCGGCGGCGCTGCGGCGGCGGAAGGCCGGGCGCGCGAGGCGCGGGATCAGCGCGCCCAGCTCGTGCGGGCCGCGGTATGCGGGCGCCGGGCTGGACAGCGGCGCGGGCCCACCCTCCTTCTTCGTCATGATGAAAGCCTCCGCCCAGGACCTGCTGGATTGGTATGACCGTGGCGCCCGCCGCCTGCCCTGGCGCGGCACCGCCGACCCATACCGCATCTGGATCAGCGAGGTCATGCTGCAACAGACCACGGTGGCGGCGGTCGGGCCACGTTATGCGCGTTTCCTGGCGCGCTTCCCCGATGTGGCGGCGCTGGCCCGGGCGGAATGGGCGGAGCTGGCCGAGGAATGGGCGGGCCTGGGCTATTATGCCCGCGCCCGCAACCTGCACGCCGCGGCCCGCGCCATCACGGCGGGCGGGATGCCCGGCACGGTGGAGGGCTGGCGCGCCCTGCCCGGCATCGGCCCCTACACGGCGGCGGCTATTGGGGCCATCGCGCTGGGCGCCCCCGTGGTGCCGATGGACGGCAATGTGGAGCGCGTGGTGGCCCGGCTGCACGCCGTGGAGGCGCCCCTGCCGGGCGCGCGGGCCGAACTGGCGCGGCTGGGCCAGCTTTTCACGGCCCAGCCGGCCATGCGCGCCCGGCCGGGCGATTTCGCCCAGGCGCTGTTCGACCTGGGCGCCACCATCTGCACCCCCCGCAACCCCGCCTGCGCGCTCTGCCCTTGGCGCGAGGCCTGCCGGGGCTTCGCGCTGGGCCTTGCCCCCAGCCTGCCGCGCAAGGCGCCGAAAGCCGCGCGGACGGAGCTGCACGGGGTGCATTTCGCGCTGCTGGACCGGGAAGGCCGCCTGCTGCTGCACCGCCGGCCGGAAAGCGGCCTGCTGGGCGGCATGCTGGCCCTGCCCGGCACCCCCTGGCGCGCCACGCCCTGGACCGCCGAGGAAGCCTCGCCCCACGCCCCCTTGGCCGGGGTGAATTGGCGCCCCATGCCGGGCGAGGCCCGCCACGGCTTCACCCACCGCGACCTGACCATGACGCTCTGGACCGCCCGCGCGCCCCGCCTGCCGGAAGGCGCCGAGAGCCTGCCGCTGGAGGAGGCGCCCCGCCACCTGCCCAGCGCCATGAAGAAGCTGCTGGCGCTGCTGCACCCCGGATTCACGGCCCCTTAACCGGCCGCCGGCAGGATGCCCGCGCGGCAGGACGCCGCGGACGGGGATCATCTTGGCCAAGCGCGGCAAGGACAAGGGCGGCACGATCGTCATCAAGAAGATCGAGGAAGGCGGCCATGGGCACCATGGCGGCGCCTGGAAGGTCGCCTACGCCGATTTCGTGACCGCCATGATGGCCTTCTTCCTGCTGATGTGGCTGCTGAACGCCACCACCGAGGAACAGCGCCGCGGCCTCGCTGATTTCTTCAACCCCTCCAATGCGCTCGCCACCGGGCAATCGGGCATCGGCCAACCCTTTGGCGGCATGACACCGCACAGCGTGGGCCAGATGACCGCCGATACGGGCTCGGTCCGCATCGAGCGCGGGCCCCGCCCCACCCAGTCCGACGCCGATGAGGACCAGGAGGAGGTCATCCCTCCCATCGCCGACCAGTCCAACCCCAACGCCCCGCCCGGCGAGGAGAACAGCGCGCCCCCCCGCCGCGTGGCGGAGGGCGAGGCGGGGCGGATCGAGGGCACGGCGGAACCCGGCGCCGGTCCCATCACGGAACTGGGCACGCCCGGCACCGACGGCGCGATGGGCGAGGCCGCCGCCGCCGCGCGCGAACGCCAGATCGCCGCCGTGGAGGCCGAACAGGTGTCGCTCGAGGAGGCCGCCGACGCCCTGCGCGCCGCCTTCACCGCCGACCCGGCATTGGCGGAACTGGCCCGGCAGATGCTGGTGGAGATCGTGCCCGAGGGGCTGCGGATCCAGATGCTGGAAAGCGACGGCACGCCCATGTTCGGCACCGGCGGCGCCACGCCCAATGACCGCACGCGCCGCGCCATCCGGGCCGTGGCCGAGCAGGTGGCGGCGCTGCCCAACCCGCTGACCGTGACGGGCCACACCGACAGCACCCCCTTTCGCGGCGGCACCCGCACCAACTGGGACCTCTCGGCCGACCGCGCCAACGCGACGCGCCGCCTGCTGATGGAGGGCGGCGTGGCCGAGGCCCGGCTGCGCGGCGTGATCGGCATGGCCGACCGCGAACCCCTCCTCCCCGAGGACCCCCGCGCGGCCGGCAACCGCCGCGTGTCCATCACCCTCCTGCGCCAGGCGGAGATGCCGCGATGACCACGATCGGTGGCTTTGTCTTCCTGCTCATCATGGTGTTCGGCGGCTACCTGATCGCGGGCGGCAAATTCGACATCATCATCAAGGCGCTGCCCTTCGAGATGATGATGATCGGCGGCGCGGCCGTCGGCGCCTTTCTGATGGCCAACTCGATGCACGACGTGAAGCACACGCTGGGCGGCATCGGGAAGATCATCAAGGGCGGCAAGTTCAAGAAGCAGGACTACACGGATTTGTTGTCGCTGCTCTACTTCTTCGTGCGCCTCGCGCAGACGAAGGGGGCGATGGCGCTGGAGCCGCATATCGAGAAGCCCAGCGAAAGCGCGGCCTTCGCCAAGTTCCCCAAGATCCTGGCCGATCATCACGCCACCGAACTGATCTGCGATTACCTGCGCATGGTGGGCATGAACGCCGACGACCCGCACCAGATCGAGGACACGATGGCGCGGGAACTGAAGAAGATCAAAGAGGAGGAACTGCACTCCTCCCACGCGCTGCAGAACGTGGCCGACGCCTTCCCGGCGCTGGGCATCGTTGCCGCGGTGCTGGGCGTCATCAAGACCATGGCCTCCATTGACCAGCCGCCCTCGGTGCTGGGCAAGATGATCGGCGGCGCGCTGGTGGGCACCTTCCTCGGCGTGCTGCTGGCCTATGGCCTGACCGGCCCCATGGCCGCGCGGCTGAAGGGCGTGGTGGAGGAGGAGGCGCATTACTACGAGGTGATCCGCGCCGTCATCGTCGCCCACCTGCACGGCAATGCGCCGCAGGTCTCGGTGGAGACGGGGCGCAAGGCCGCCCCCACCCAGTACATGCCAAGCTTCGCGGAGATGGATGCCGCCCTCCAGGAACTGAGCATCGCTTGACGGAAGGGCGGGCTGCGCCTCCCCTTCCGGCCATGGACCTGCCCGAACACTTCCGCGCCCAGGCGCACTCCCCTTTCCATGACCTGCTCGGCATCGAGATCATTCTCTGGGAGGAGGGGCTGGCGCGGCTGCGCTGCATCCCCGGCCCCATGCACGGCAACCGCTCCGGCATCGTGCATGGGGGCGTGATGCTGGCCCTGCTGGACCAGGCCAATGCCTTCGCCGGCCTGTTCTGCCCCGCCCCGGGGCGCAAGCGCCACGCCGTGACGCTGGACCTCGACACGCGCTTCACCGGCCAGGGGCGGCTGGGGGTGCCCCTGATCGCGGAGGGGCGGCTGGTGACGGCCGGGCGCAACGTCTTCTTCGCCCGCGGCGAGGTGCGCGACGAGGGGGGCACGCTGGTGGCCTTCGGCGCCTCCACCCACCGCTACCGTTCCGGCAGCCACGCCCTGGAAGGCGTGCCGGCAAAGGGGGCCGACGGCGACGCTTGACGCTGGGGGCCAAGTTATGCGGATTGTCATGGACATCCCTCCATGACGGACGCGAGCCCATGATGCCGAGCCTTCCCAAGCGCGCCCTTCTCACCGGCGCTGGCGCCTCCCTGGCCGCCGCCGCCCTGCCTGGCGCGCGCGAGGCGCAGGCCCAGACGCCGCGCACCGCCCTGGTGATCGCGGCCCAGATCGACGACCTGGTGGCGCTGGATCCGCACCACTCCTTCGAGGTGACGGGCAGCGACCTGCTGAAGAACGTCTATGACCAGCTCTTCGTCCTGGACCCGACCAAGGACACGGCCGAGCTGCAGCCCGGCATCGCCGAGAGCTTCACCGTCAGCGAGGACGGCAAGACCTACACCTTCCGCATCCGCCAGGGCGTGCGCTTCCATTCGGGCAACGCGCTGACTGCGGCCGACGTGGTCTATTCGCTGCGCCGCCCGCTGATGATCAACCGCACGCCCGCCTTCATGTTCCGCAGCGTTGGCCTGACGCGCGACAATGTGGAGCAGAACGTCCGCCAGACCGGCGATTTCGAGGTCCAGGTCACCTTCAACCAGGCCTATGCGCCCACGCTGATCCAGAACCTGTTCACGGCCAACATCGCCTCGGTGCTGGACAGCCGGCTGGTGCAGCAGAATGCCGGCGACGACATGGGCAACAGCTGGCTGAACCGCAACTCCGCGGCGTCCGGCGCCTATCGCCTCGTGCGCTACCAGCCCAATGAGAGCTATATGCTGGAGCGCAACGACCAGTGGTGGCGTGGCCGCGCCAACCTCCAGCGCGTCATCGTCCGCCATGTGCCCGAGGCCGCGACGCAACGCCTGCTGCTGGAGCGCGGCGACGTGGACGTGGCGCGCAACCTGACGCCGACCGACATCGCGGCCCTGCGCGGCCGGCCCAACATCACCCTCGCGGAGTTCCCGCGCGGCACCATCCAGTATTTCAGCGCCAACCTGACCTTCCCGCTGTTGCAGAACCCGAAGGTGGTCGAGGCGCTGAAGTACCTGGTGGACTATGACGGCATCGCGAACAACCTGCTGCCGGGCCAGGTCTTCCCGCACCAGAGCTTCATCCCCCGCGCCATCCTCGGCGCTGTGGACACGCGGCCCTACACCTATGACCCCGACCGCGCCCGCCGCCTGTTGGCCGAGGCGGGCCACGCGAACGGCATCGCGCTGACCATTGATACGGCGAACAGCTTCCCCTCGCTGGACGTGGCGCAGACGCTCCAGGCCAGCATGGCCCGCGGCGGCGTGCGGCTGGAGGTGCTGCCGGCCACCGGCGCCCAGGTGCTGGCCAAGTTCCGCGCGCGGAACCACCAGCTCTTCATCGGCATCTGGGGCCTGGGCTATCCGGACCCGCACTACAATGCGGACAGCTTCAGCAGCAACCCGCCGGGCACGGACAACCCGGGCAAGCTCACCTGGCGCAATGGCTGGGACATTCCCGAGCTGACCCGCCGCACCGAATCCGCGATGACCGAGCGTGACCAGAACGCCCGCGCCGCCATCTACCGCCAGATCCAGGAGGAGTTCATGAACACCTCCCCCTTCGCGATCTTCGCGCAGCAGCAGGTGCAGGTGGCGCATCGTTCCAACCTGCGCGGCTACATGGCCAGCTCGCCGGGGCTGTCGGCCATCTACTGGCTCGCGACCAAGGGCTGAGACCATGAGCGCCACAATGGGCGGGGCCGGCGCGCTGAGAGGCGCCCGCCGGGGGGGCGAGTTCGTTCTCCAGGTGGCGCTGACGCTGCTGGGCCTGCTGGCCGTCACCTTCTTCATCGGCCGGGTCGTGCCCATCGATCCGGTGCTGGCCGTGGTGGGCGACCAGGCGCCGCGCGACGTCTATGAGGCGGTGCGGGCGGAGCTGGGGCTGGACCAGCCGCTGTGGTGGCAGTTCTGGCTCTATGTGCAGAAGATGGCGGTGGGAGATTTCGGCACCTCGCTGGTGACGAACCGGCCGGTGCTGGATGACATCGCCCGCGTGTTCCCGGCCACGCTGGAGCTGGCGACCATCGCCACCATCATCGGCGTGGTGCTGGGCGTGCCCATGGGCATCGCGGGCGCCGTCTACCAGGACCGCTGGCCGGACCAGCTGGTGCGCGTGATCGGCTTGGTAGGCTATTCCGTGCCCATCTTCTGGCTGGGCATCATGGGGCTGCTGGTCTTCTACGGCATCCTGGGCTGGGTCTCGGGGCCGGGGCGGCTCGGCGTCTTCTTCGAGGGCATCGTGGACCCGGTGACGGGCGTGATCCTGATCGACGCGGCCATCGCCGGTGAGTGGGAGGTGTTCTGGAACGCCGTCAGCCATGTGGTGCTGCCGGCGGCGGTGCTGGGCTATTTCTCCATCGCCTATATCGCGCGGATGACGCGGTCCTTCATGCTGGACCAGCTCAGCCAGGAATATGTCATCACTGCCCGCGCCAAGGGGCTGTCCGAGGCGCGGATCATCTGGGTGCATGCGCTGAAGAACATCTCCGTGCAGCTGATAACCGTGATCGCGCTCTCTTATGCGCGGCTGCTGGAAGGCGCGGTGCTGACCGAGACGGTCTTCGCCTGGCCTGGCCTCGGCCGCTACCTCACCACCGCGCTGCTGGCCGCCGACATGAACGCGGTGCTGGGCGGCACGCTGGTGGTGGGCGCCGTCTTCGTGGGGCTGAACCTGCTGTCGGACGCGCTCTACAAACTCATGGACCCGAGGGCGCGATGAGCACCTGGCGCGCACAACTCCTCACCGACACCCCCGCCTCGCGCAATCAGGCGCGGCTGGGGCAATTCTATCGCGGCTGGCTGCAGTTCAAGCGGAACAAGCTGGCCGTCCTGGGACTGCTGATCGTGCTGCTGCTGATCGTGGTGGCCGCCTTCGCGCCCTGGATCGCAACGCATGATCCCTACGCGCAGGACCTGGCGCGGCGCCTGCTGCCACCGGGCACGCAGGGCCATTGGCTCGGCACCGACGAGTTCGGACGCGACACCTATTCGCGCCTCGTCTACGGCGCGCGGATCACGCTGATGATCGTGGTGCTGGTGGCGGCCATCGCGGCCCCCATCGGCCTGCTGGTCGGCACCGCGGCCGGCTATCTCGGCGGCTGGGTGGACGCGGTGCTGATGCGCCTCACCGACGTGTTCCTGGCCTTCCCCAGCCTGATTCTGGCGCTGGCCTTCGTGGCCGCGCTCGGGCCGGGCATCGAGAACGCCATCATCGCCATCGCGCTCACGGCCTGGCCGCCCTATGCGCGCATCGCCCGTGCCGAGACCATCACCATCCGCAACAGCGACTACATCGCGGTGGCGCGGATGCAGGGGGCGCGGACGGCGCGCATCCTGTGGGCCTACATCATGCCGCTCTGCGTCGCCTCGCTGGTGGTGCGGGTCACGCTGGACATGGCCGGCATCATCCTGACCGCGGCCGGCCTGGGCTTCCTCGGCCTCGGCGCGCAGCCGCCCATGGCGGAATGGGGGGCGATGATCTCGGCCGGGCGGCGCTATGTGCTGGACCAGTGGTGGGTCGCCACCATCCCGGGCATCGCCATCATCGTGGTCAGCCTCGCCTTCAACCTGCTGGGCGACGGGCTGCGCGACGTTCTGGACCCGCGCAAGTCATGAGCAAGCCGCTGCTGGAGGTCGAGGACCTCCGCGTCACCTTCCCCACGCCGACCGGCCCCTTCCGGGCGGTGCGGGGCGTGTCCTTCAGCCTGGGGCGCGAGCGCCTGGGCATCGTGGGCGAGAGCGGTTCCGGCAAGTCCGTCACCGGCCGTTCGGTGCTGAGCCTGCTGCCGCCGCATGCGCGGGTGGAGGCCAAGCGCCTCAGCTTCGACGGGAAGGATTTGCTGACGGCCAGCCCGGGCGAGATGCGCGCGCTCCGCGGCAGCCGCATCTCGCTGGTCATGCAGGACCCGAAATACTCGCTGAACCCGGTGATGCGCGTGGGCGAGCAGATCGCGGAGGCCGTGCGCGACAAGGGCGCCGGCGCCCGCCGCCGCGCCATGGAGATGCTGGAGGCCGTCCGCATCCGCGACCCGGAGCGCGTGTTCAACCTCTACCCGCACGAGGTCTCGGGCGGCATGGGCCAGCGCATCATGATCGCGATGATGCTGGCGCCGGAGCCGGATCTGCTGATCGCGGACGAACCCACCTCCGCGCTCGACGTCACGGTGCAGATGCAGGTGCTGGCCATCCTGGACGATCTGGTGGCGAAGCGCGGCATGGGGCTGATCTTCATCAGCCATGACCTCGACCTCGTGGCCTCCTTCTGCGACCGCGTGCTGGTCATGTATGGCGGCCGGGTGATGGAGGAACGCCATGCGCGCGACCTGCGCCAGGCCACCCACCCCTACACCCAGGGCCTGCTGGACAGCCTGCCCCGCATTGACGACGACCGCGCCGAGCTGCCCACGCTCAAGCGCGACCCCGCCTGGCTGAAGGACTGACCGCATGATCCAGGTGCGGAACCTCAACGTCACCTTCGGGCAGGGCGCGCAGGCGGTCCGGGCGGTGCGCGATGTGAATTTCTCGGTGGCCGAGGGCGAAAGCTTCGGCCTGGTGGGTGAAAGCGGCAGCGGCAAGTCCACCGCGCTGCGCGTGCTGGCGGGCTTGAACCCGCATTGGACGGGCGAGGCGGCGGTGGCCGGCGTCTCGGTCGGCCAGCGTGATGCGCGCCTGCCGCGCTTGGTGCAGATGGTGTTCCAGGACCCCTATGCCTCGCTGCACCCCCGCCACACGGTGGACCGTGCGCTGAGCGAGCCATTGGAAATCCAGGGCATCGGCGATGTGGGGCCGCGGGTGGAGCGCGCGCTGACGGATGTGGGCCTCGGCCCTGCCTTCCGCTTCCGCTACCCGAACCAGCTTTCGGGCGGGCAGCGGCAGCGCGTGGCCATCGCGCGCGCGCTGATGCTGGAGCCCAAGGTGCTGCTGCTGGATGAGCCGACCTCGGCGCTGGATGTGAGCGTGCAGGCCGAAATCCTGAACCTGCTGCGGCGGCTGCGGCGCGCCCACAACCTGACCATGCTGCTGGTGAGCCACAACCTCGCCGTCATCGCGCATATGTGCGACCGGCTGGCGGTGATGAACCGCGGCGCCATCGTGGAAGAGATGGACGTGGCCACGCTGCGCCGCCAGGAGCCGCGCGAGGCCTATACGCGGCAGCTGCTCCTCGCCAGCCGGGGCTATGACCGCGAGGTGGCGGCCAACATCATCACATATGATTGATGCCCTCAGGCGCCGGGCGCTCCCTGCGGGCGCTTGGCTCGCGGCATAGGCCGCGGCGCCTGTTCGGCGCTCGGCCCTACGGGCCGCCTCCTGTGTCACGCGCCACATACCGTGCCAGCCCCATCAGCGCGGGCTGGTCATGGATGATGACATGCACGGGGATGTGGGAGAGATAGGCCTGCATCTTGGGCTTGTCGCGGAAGCGGTTCAGGAAGGCCTCGACCGGCAGCAGGTCGAACAGCTTCTGGGCCGCGCCGCCGGCCAGATACACACCGCCCCGCGCGCCCAGCAGCAGCGCCGCGTCGCCGCAGAAGCCGCCCAGCGCGCGCCAGAACACGCCCACCGCCTCCTGCGCCAATATGTCGCCGCCGCGGGCGGCGTCCGCGATGGTGGCGGCGTTCTTCGGGCTGCGCTTGCCGCCGCGCATGTCGGCCAGCGTGGCATAGAGGCGTGGCAGGCCGCTGCCGGAAAGCAGATCCTCGTTGGAGACTGGCCCATGGGTGCGGCGCAGATGGGCCAGCAGCGCATCCTCCAGCGCGTCACCGGGGGCGAAGGCGCTGTGGCCGGCCTCGGTGGCGATGGCCCGCCCGGCCGCCATTCCCGCCATGCCAAGGCCGGTGCCCGGCGCCACCACCAGCAGTGGCGCGCCCGGCACCGCCTCGCCCGCATGCAGGGTGCGCAGGTCCTCCCTGCCCAGGGCAGGGAGGGACCAGGCGGTGGCCTCCAGGTCGTTCAGGAACTCCACTTGGCTGATCCCGAGGTCCGCTTGCAGCGCGTCGTGGTCCAGAACCCAGGGGGCGTTGGTCAGGCGGATAGGGCCGGCCTCGATGGGCGCGGCCAGCGCGCAGACCAGCCGCGTGAGCGGGCCGTCATGGCCCAGGCGTTGCAGCGCCTGGCGGATGGCCGGGGCGGGGCCGTCATGCTCCATCACGCGCAGCGCGATGATGCGGCCATGCCGGCCGCCCTCGGCCAGGGCGAAGCGGGCATTGGTGCCGCCCAGATCGGCGATGAGGGTGTGGGTCATCCCATCACCCTGCCCCAGCGCGCGCCGCGACCCAAGCCATCCCCTTCCACAAATACATCATCACGCATTCGTCACGGATCCAGCAGCCCAATCGTCACAGTGGGCATGGATCAACGGCGCGAGGCGGGGCGCGTTGCCGCCGCCAGGCCAGGACGAGGCATCCCCATGATCCACTCCCAGCACGACGCCCTTGTTGACCTCGAAGCGGGTGACGAGCCGCTGTCCAACCCTTCCGCCAACCCCTTCTTCACCGATATCGCCGCCCAGCGCATGTCGCGCCGCGGCTGGATGGCGGGCGGCATGGCCGCCTTCATGACCGGCTTCCTGCCCGCCGGTTCCGCCAAGGCCTCGGTGACCGGCCCGCAGCCGGCCATCGGTTTCCAGCCCGTGCCCGTCGCGGCGCAGGACCGCGTCACCCTTCCGCCCGGCTATTCCGCGCAGGTGCTGATCCCGCAGGGCACCATGCTGGATGGGAGCGCCGGCCGCCCCCTGGTCGAGATGTCGGGGGAGGAGCAGGGCCGCGCCATCGGCGCGCACCATGACGGCATGCATTTCTTCCCCATCGAGGGCCAGTCGCCCGACCAGGGCAGCAGCACCGAGGGGCTGCTCGTCCTGAACCACGAATATGTGGAGCCGCGCTTCATGCATGCCCGCGCCGCCGGCCTCAGCCTCGGCGCGGGCCGCATGCCGCTGGAGGATGGCGCCCGCAACCCCGACGAGGCGCTGAAGGAGATCAACGCGCATGGCGTCTCCGTCGTGCGTATCGCTCGCGGCACCGATGGGGCCTGGAACGTGGTGGCCGACCCCCGCAACCGCCGCATCACCGCCGCCACGCCCATGGAGATCGCGGGCCCGGCGCGCGGCCATGCCCTGCTGCGCACGACATACAGCCCGGACGGCACCCGCACCCGCGGCACCCTCAACAACTGCGCGCATGGCGTGACGCCCTGGAACACCTACCTCACCTGCGAGGAGAACTGGGCCGGCTATTTCGTGAACCGCACCCAGCCGGAACAGCGGCCGCGCGAACAGGCGCGCTATGGCGTGCCGGTCCAGCAGTCCCGCTACAACTGGGACCAGGCGCGGGGCGGGGCGGATGAATTCGCCCGCTTCGACGCCACCACCCGGGGTGCGGACGCCACCGCCGACTACCGCAACGAGCCCAACGGCTTCGGCTGGGTGGTGGAGATCAACCCCTTCGACCCTGCCAGCACGCCGGTGAAGCGCACCGCGCTGGGCCGCTTCGCGCATGAGGGCGTGGTGTTCGGCCCGGTGGCCGAGGGAAGGCCGGTCGTGGCCTATTCGGGCGACGACAGCACCTTTGAGTACATCTACAAATTCGTGAGCCGCGCGCCCTACCAGGCTGCCAGCGCGAGTGGCGCGCTGCTGGACGAGGGCACGCTCTACGTCGCGAAGTTCAACGCGGACGGCACTGGCGAATGGCTGCCGCTGGCGCATGGTGTGGGCCCGCTGACCGCGGCTAACGGCTTCGCGGACCAGGGCGAGGTGCTGGTGAACACGCGCCTCGCCGCCGACACGGTGGGCGCCACCAAGATGGACCGGCCGGAATGGGGCGCGGTGGACCCGGTGGATGGCCGCGTCTACTTCACCCTGACCAACAACAGCCGCCGCACCGAGGCGCAGGTGGACGCCGCCAACCCGCGCCCGCGCAACGCCTTCGGCCAGATCGTCCGCTGGCGCGAGGAGGGCGATGACCACGCCGCCACCCGCTTCGCCTGGGACCTCTTCGTGATCGCGGGGCCCGAGGACAACAGCCGCGTGGCCGGCGACGCGGCGCTGACGGCCGACAACAGCTTCGCCTGCCCGGACGGGCTGTGGTTCGACGCGGACCGTCGCCTCTGGATCCAGACCGATATCGGCGAGAACGAACAACTGCGCGGCGCGCTGGCGCCCTTCGGCAACAATGCCATGCTCTGCGCCAACCCCGTGACGGGCGAAATCCGTCGCTTCCTCACCGGGCCCGTCGGCCAGGAGATCACGGGCGTCGTCACCACGCCGGACCGCCGCACCATGTTCGTGAACGTGCAGCACCCCGGCGCCACCACCCCGGCGGCGGACTTCGCCGCGGGGCGCGTGAACAGCACCTGGCCCGATGGCGAGGGGCGGCTGCCGCGCTCGGCCACCATCGTCATCACGAAGAACGATGGCGGCGTGATCGGGACCTGACGCCGCAAGAAAGCCGGCGCCCGGAGTGGGCGCCGGCCCCGTCTCAGCCCGCGGTCAGGTTCGCGGTGCGGACGATCTGGGCGTAGGTGGCGGTGTCGCTGCGGATACGGTCCCGCAGCGCGTCCGGCCCCTGCGCCAGCACGTCAATGCCGATGGCGCCCAGCCGCGCCTGCGTCTCCGGCCGGCGGATGGAGGTGAGGAAGGCGTTGGACAGCGCCTCGCGCACCGCCGGCGCCGCGCCCTTGGGCATGACCACGCCATACCAGGTGTCGGAGAGAAGCTGGGGGAAGCCCAGCTCCGCGCAGGTGGGCACCTCGGGCAGCATGGCGTGGCGCGTGGCGTTCACGATGCCCAGCGCGACCAGGCGGCCATCGCGCAGCCCGGGCAGCACGTCCGGCAGGTTGCCGATGGAGTAGTCCACCCGCCCCGCCAGCAAATCCACCAGCATGGGGGCCACACCGCGATAGGGCACATGCTCGGCGTTCAGCCCGGCCAGGATCTTCAGGTGCTCCAGCCCCATGTGCTGGCTGGTGCCCTGGCCATTGGTGCCGAAGCTGAGGCCGCGGCCCGGCGCCCGCGCCTTCGCCAGGAAGCCGGCGAAATCCGACGCCACGGACGGATGGCAGACCAAGACATGCGGCGTGTAGACCAGCAGCGCCAACGGTTCGAAATCCGCCTCGGCGTCATAGGGGCGCGGCTGGTGCAGCGTCTGGTTCACGGTGAAGCTGTTGGCGACCATCAGCACCGTCTGCCCGTCGGCGGGCATGGCCTTCACCGCCTGCACGGCGACAAGCGTGCCCGCGCCGGGGCGGTTTTCCACCACCACATTCTGGCCGAGCAGCGAGGCCGCGCCCTCCGCCACCGCGCGCCCCACCGTGTCGAAGCTGGAGCCGGGCGGGAAGGGAACGACGTAGCGGACAGGCGAGGCGGGGCGCCACCCGCCCTGCGCCAAAGCGGGGGTGGCAATCAGGCCGGGCAGGGCCAGCAGGGAACGACGGCGCATGAAACCTCCAGATGAAACAGGAACCTGGCCCGCAAGTGCGGGCCATGCTGCAATGCAGCAATTCCTGTGCCAGCCGGTGGCGTCAGCGTCTCAGAACAGCAGGCCCTTCTTCAGCAGGCCGTGCACGCCCTTCTCGCCGTTCACGGTCTGCGTCACGTGGAAATCCACCGCCAGGGAGCAGAACTGGTAGGCATCGGCGGCACTCAGGTTCGTGCGGCTGGTGATGAAGCCGATCATCTCGCGCAGGGCGCGCTTCATCGCCTCGTCCAGATCCTCGTGCATGCCCATGGAGATGAAGTGGGTGGCGGTTTCGGCGCGGGGGTATTTGAGGTCCATCCCCTTCTCGACCGTCAGGCGGAAATGCCCCGTCAGGCACATTTCCAGGGCGTTGATGCACACCTCGCCATCACCCTGCACGCCATGGCCGTCACCCGCGCTGAACAGGGCGCCGGGGGCATGGACGGGCAGGAAGAGGGTGGCACCCTCGCCGATCTCCTTGTTGTCCAGGTTGCCGCCATGGGCGCGCGGCTCCTTGGTGGAGATGGCACCCCACTCGGCCGGGGGGGCCACGCCCATCACGCCGAAGAAGGGCGAGAGCGGCAGGGTCACGCCCGGGCCCACCGGCACATGGCCCGTGCGCTTCTCGCGGTCCACCGGGATGTGCAGCATGCGCTTGTAGGGGAAATCCTCGGGCAGTGTGCCGCCGAGCGGGCGGAAGCCGCAGAAGCCCCAATCGCAGCCCAGCTCGATCTTCTCGATGTCCACGCGCAGCACGTCGCCCGGCATGGCGCCCTTCACGGCGACGGGGCCGGTCAGGATGTGCGGCCCGAGGCGCGGCGGGTTGCTGGCATGGATGGCGGCCAGGTGCGCCGGCACCTTCAGCCCCGAGGCCGGGTCCGGCATCACCTCCGGCCCGCCGGAGACGCATTCGAGAATGACCAGGTCCCCGCTCTCCACCTCGATCAGCGGCTTGTAGCTGGCGTCGAAGGTGCCCCAGCGGATGGTCTCGGGCGTGGCGGACAGGCGATGGGTGGCGGGCATGCGCGGCTCTCCAGGGTTCCACCACCCTGTTGCCGAGACGCGCGCGCGGGGTCAATCCGCGCGCGCATCAGGGGTTCAGGTGAACTGCGCGGGGCGCGGCACGTAGAGATAGCCCTCGCCATCCCGGATGATGCGGCCGAAGCCGGGCCAGGGTACATGCACGCCGCCCATCAGGATGCCCTCGCTCGCCAGCATGTCGAGCGTGCGGACGCGGCTTTCCACCCCCGCATCCGGGTCCACGTCCACGCCCACGCGCCAGCGCGGCCGGGCAAGCTGGATCACCATCTGGTGCGCGATGTCGCCCCAGATCAGCATGGTCTGGTTTTGCGAGGTCAGGCGGAAGCTGACATGGCCGGGGGTGTGGCCGGGGGCAGGCTCCATGAAGACGCCCGGGATGACTTCCAGCCCCGCGCGCATCTCCACCGTGCGGATGCGGTTCGGATAGGGCGCGATGGCGCGGCGCGCGGCTTGGATGAAGCGCTGGCCCTGGGGCACGCGGCTTTCCATGCCGGGGTCGGTCCAGAACTGGTGGTCCACCTGGGTGACGACGATCTCGGCATTGGGGAAGTTGCGCGTGGTGCCGTCATAGCTGAGGCCGAGCGCATGCTCCGGGTGGATGTGCGTCAGCAGCACCGTGTCCACCTGCTCCGGGCTGTAGCCGGCGGCGCGCAGCGCATCGAGCGTCTGGCCGGTGGTGGGGATGAAGCTGGAATGCCCGCCGCAATCAATCAGCGCCAGGTTGCGCCCGGTGTTGAGCAGATAGGCGCCGACCGGCTGGTGCAGCCCGCCCGTCTCGCTGCGGAAGGCACGTTCGCGCAGGGGGGCGATCTGCTCGGGCGTGCTGTCGGGGAAGAAGCGCTGGATGAAATCGGGCTGTCCCTGCATGGCGCCGTCCAGCAGCGTCGTCACCTCCACATCGCCCACCTTCATGCGGTGGAACCGGGGCGGCATGGGGCCCTGCTGCGGGGGCACGCTGCGGGTCGCCTGGGCCTGCTGCGCGGCGGCGGGGGTCGCGGTGGCGGTGGCGAGGCCGGCCGCGCCGAACAGCGCAGCGCGGCGGGCGAAGGAAAGCAGTTTCAGGTCCATGGGGCCGTCTCCCGTTTCGTCTCGCGGGGGAATAGGGTGGAGGTCCGAACATGTCAGCCCGTTCATGTTCTCGGATACAAATCGTTACAGGGGAAGCGCCCGATGAAGGCCATCGCGTACAGCAAATGCCTGCCCGTGACCGACACCGACGCCTTGCAGGACATGGACATGCCCGACCCGGGGGCGCCCGCGGGCCGTGACCTGTTGATCGAGGTCCGTGCCGTCTCGGTCAACCCGGTGGACGCGAAGCAGCGCGCCAAGGCCGACCCCAAAGGGGCGCGCATCCTGGGCTTCGACGGCGCGGGGGTGGTGCGCGCCGCCGGCCCGGACGCCGCGTTGTTCCAGCCGGGCGATGCCGTGTTCTGGGCCGGCGCCATCAACCGCCCCGGCAGCAATGCCGAGCTTCAGCTGGTCGATGAGCGCGTGGTGGGCCGCATGCCCCAAAGCCTCACCTTCGCTGAGGCCGCCGCCATGCCGCTGACCACCATCACCGCCTGGGAAGGGCTGTTCGACCGGCTCCGCATCGCGCGCGACCCCACGCCGACGGGCGAGGCGGTGCTGATCGTGGGCGGGGCCGGGGGCGTGGGGTCCATCGCCATCCAGCTCGCGCGGAAGCTGACGGGAATGACGGTCATCACCACCGCCTCGCGCCCCGAGACGCGGGATTGGTGCCTGGACCTCGGCGCGCACCACGTCATTGATCACCGCGAGGACATGGCGGCGCAGGTGAAGGCGCTGAGGCTGCGCGTGTCGCGCATCTTCTCCACCACCAGCACGGCGGCGAACTGGGCCATGCTCTGTGCCATGCTGGCGCCGCAGGGCATGATCTGCGCCATTGATGAAGGCAGCGCGGTGGACATGAGCCTGCTGCGCGCCAAGTCCGCCGGCTTCCATTGGGAAGGGATGTTCGCGCGCACGCTCTTCCAGACGCCGGACATGGTGGAACAGCACCGCCTGCTGACCGAGGCGGCGGCGCTGCTCGATGCCGGCACGCTGCGGACCACGCTGACGCGCCATCTCGGCCCCATCACAGCGGAAAACCTCCGCGCCGGGCATGCGCTGGTGGAGGGCGGCAGCATGATCGGCAAGGCGGTCGCGGAAGGCTGGGTGTGACGCTTCCCGTCGAGGAGGCGCTGCCCGCCCTGCGCCAGGCGCTGCGCGAGGGGTCGAGTGCCGTGCTGGTCGCACCGCCCGGCGCGGGCAAGACCACCCTGGTGCCCCTGGTGCTGCGCGAGGAGCCTTGGGCGAAAGGCAGCAAGATCCTGGTGCTGGAACCCCGCCGCGTCGCCGCCCGCGCCGCCGCCCGCCGCATGGCGGAAATGCTGGGCGAGAGCCTGGGGCAGACCGTGGGCATCACCACGCGGCTGGACCGCGCGACCTCGGCCGCCACGCGTGTCGAGGTGGTGACGGAAGGCCTGCTGGTGCGCCGCCTGCAATCGGACCCGGGGCTGGAGGGCGTGGCGGCCGTCATCTTCGATGAGGCGCATGAGCGGCATCTGGACACTGATCTGGGCCTCGCGCTGTGCCTGGATATCCAGCGCGGGCTGCGGCCGGAGCTGCGGCTGCTGGCCATGTCCGCGACCCTGGATGCCCAGGGCTTCGCCGGGCTGCTGGGCGGCCCGCTGGTGGAAAGCGCCGGCCGCGCCTTCCCTGTGCGCGTGGAACACCACCGCCGCGACCTGACCGACCCGCGCGATTTGCCCGAGGCCATGGCGCAATCCATCCGCGCCGCCATGGCGCGCGAGCCGGGCGATGTGCTGGCCTTCCTGCCCGGCTGGGGCGAAATCCGTCGCACCGCCGAGCGGCTTTCGGGCCTGGACGCCGATGTGCTGCCGCTGCATGGCGAACTCCCGCCCGCCGAGCAGGATCGCGCGCTGACGCCCGGCCCCAGGCGCCGGGTGGTGCTGGCCACCTCCATCGCGGAAACGTCCTTGACCGTGCCGGGCGTGCGGATCGTGGTGGATGGCGGCTTCCGCCGCACGCCGCGGCTGGATGGCGCGACGGGGCTGACGCGCCTGGTCACCGCGCGGATCAGCCGCGCCGCCGCCGAGCAGCGCGCCGGCCGCGCCGGCCGCACCGAGCCGGGCGTGGCCATCCGCCTCTGGAGCGAGGCGCTGCATCGGGGCTTGCCCCTGCAGGACCGCCCGGAAATCCTGGAGGCGGAACTGTCCTCCCTGGTGCTGGACTGCGCGGCCTGGGGCGTGGCCCCGCGCGACCTGCCCTTCCTCGACCCGCCGCCCGAGGGCCAAGTGGCCGCCGCCCGCGCCCTGCTGACCAGCCTGGATGCGCTGGACGAGGCGGGCCGCATCACCACCACGGGCAAACGCATGGCCCGCATGGGCACGCATCCGCGCCTGGCGCGCATGATGTGCGCCGTGGCCGATGAGGGGGAGGCGGCCCTGGCCGCCGACCTGGCCGCGCTGCTGGAGGAACGCGACCCTTTGCGGGGCCGCGAGCCGCCGGCCGACATCACCCTACGCCTCGACGCCCTGCACGGTCATGGGCGGGAGGAGGCGGATGGCATCGCGCTGCGCAACATCCGCCGCACCGCCGCCCTGCACCGGCGCCGCCTGGGCGTGCACGGCAACACGCCGCCCGAGGGCGATGCCGGCGCGCTGCTGGCGGCGGGGTTTCCGGACCGCATCGCGCTGAAGCGCGGCACCATGGATGGCGCCTTCCGAATGGCCTCGGGGCAGGGGGCGCGGCTTTCGGTCGCGGACCCGCTGGCCAAGCAGACCCTGCTGGCGGTGGCCGACCTGGAACTCAAGGGCACCGAGGCGCGCATCCGCATGGCTGCGCCCGTCAGCCGTGCGGTGCTGGAGGCCCGCTTCCCCGAACGCTTCCGCACGGTGGAGGGTGCTTCCTTCGACGCGCGCGCGGGCGCCGTGCTGGCGCGCAAGCGGCTGATGTTCGGCCCGCTGGTGCTGGAGGAATCGCCCCTGCCGGGTGCGGACCCCTCCGTCATCGCGGAGGCCCTGGCCGTCGCGGCGGCGGAACGCGGCTTCCGCGACCTGGACTGGGGCGAATCGGGCCGGCAGTTGCGCGCCCGCATCGCGCGGATGCATGCGCTGGAAGGCACCCCCTGGCCCGATGTGTCGGACGCCGCGCTGGCCGCCACCGCGCGGGAATGGCTGGCGCCGTACTGCGCCGGTATGTCGAAGCTGTCGGAATTGAAGGGCGTGGACCTGCACCAGGCCCTTCTGCCCGGCGACCTCCGCCGAAAGCTGGACGCCGCCCTGCCCGCGCGCATCGCCCTGCCGAACGGACGGAGTGCGGCGGTGGACTACACCGCCGAGACGCCCACCCTCGAAGCCCGCGCGCAGCACCTGTTTGGTTTGCGCGACATGCCGCAACTGGCGGGGGGCCGCGTGAAGCTGCAGGTGGCGTTGCTCTCGCCCGCCGGGCGGCCCGTGGCCATCACCGCCGACCTGGCGGGCTTCTGGGCCTCGGGCTGGGCCGATGTCCGCAAGGACATGCGCGGCCGCTACCCGAAGCATGACTGGCCGGAGAACCCGGCCAGCCCGTGACGGTTCAGCTCGGCTGAACCTTCTCCTCGCGGTGCTCGCCGCGGGTCTTCCACAGCGAGAAGAGGACGCCGCCCAGGATCAGCGCCAGCGTGACGCCGAGCGAGATGGCCGGGTCCATCTTGCCCACCAGGCTGTTCCAGAAAATCTTGAGCCCGATGAACACCAGCACCATGGCCAGCGCGTATTTCAGGTACTCGAAGCGATGCACCATGGCCGCCAGCGCGAAGTAGAGCGCCCGCAGGCCCAGGATGGCCATGATGTTCGCCGTGTAGACGATGAAGGTGTCGGTCGTGATGGCGAAGATGGCCGGCACGCTGTCCACCGCGAAGATCAGATCCGCAATGTTGATGACCACGAGCGCCACGAAGAGCGGCGTGGCAGCGCGCACCAGCTTGCCCGTCTTTTCGTCCACCTCGCGCACGAAGAACTTCTGGCCGTGCAGTTCCTTCGTCACGCGCATGCGCCGGTTGAGGAACTTGACCACCGGGTTCTTCGACACGTCGGGGTCGGATTCCGGCACCACCAGCATCTTGATGCCGGTGGCGATGAGGAAGGCGCCGAAGAAATACAGCACCCAGCCATAGTTCTGCACCAGGGCCGCGCCCACCGCGATCATCAGCCCGCGCAGTACGATGACGGCGATGATGCCCCAGACCAGCGCGCGATACTGGTATTTCCGGGGAATGGCGAAATAGCCGAAGATCAGGCTGATGACGAAGACGTTGTCGATGGACAGCGCCTTCTCGATGAAGAAGCCGGTGAAATAGGCCATGCCGGCGTGGCTGCCGTCGCTGGTGGTGATGACGCCGGCCTCATAGGCCCACCAGATGCCGCCGCCATAGAGGATGGCGAAGCCGATGTAGAAGACGGAGAGCAGCAGGCTCTGCTGGATCCCCATCTCCTTGTTCTCGCGGTTGAGGACGCCGAGGTCGAAGGCCAGCAGGGCGAGGACGATGGCGATGAAGCCCGTCCACATCCACACAGGCTTACCCAGCCATTCGAGGGCGATGATTTCCATAATTTGGACCCCGGGCGTGACCCCGCCATGCGGGGCCGCGACGATGTTGGTGGAATGATCCGACATCGCGGAGGGCGGCTGGCCGGGCAGGGCCCTTGGACAGCCACCGGCCGCCAGAGGGGCCCGGATCGCGGTGATACATGCCGCAGCCGCGATCGTTTTGCAAGCACGATGTTGCGCCCGCTCCATGTGGATGGGTCCCTGGATCGGTTCTGGGCATTGCCTCCGGGGCGCTGCCTCCCCACATCGTGATGGACCGGCGAACCGGTGTTTGCGCTCAAGCCGCGCGCGGACTAGGTTCCGCCCCACAGAGTTCCGATAGGGATCGAGGCGCGACGATGGGTACCTTCAGCATCTGGCATTGGGTGGTTGTTCTTCTGGTGGTCCTGCTGCTGTTCGGCAGCGGCAAGATCAGCGGCCTGATGGGCGACCTCGCCACCGGCATCAAGTCGTTCAAGAAGAATATCAAGGACGACGACAAGCCCGCGGACGCCGCCATGACGGCCGACAGCGCGCCCCCGGCCGCGCCTACGGGCAACATCCCGGGCCCGCAGCCGGCCGCGGCGACGCACACCGAGGCGCAGCAGCCCGCCGGCGGCCGCCCCGCCGCCTGATGCGACGCGCGCCGGCCAACCCGGCGCGCCCTTCGCCCCGATGAGCCCCCTTCCTGCCGAGGCGGTGGAAGCGATCCGCGCCGCCGGACGCCGCCTGGATCAGCGCGGCTGGGTGCCGGCCACGGCCGGCAATATCTCGCTGCGCCTGGCGGATGGCCGCATCGCCATCACCCGTTCGGGTTTTCACAAAGGCTTCATCCCCGAGGACGGGGTGATGGCGGTGGATCTGCATGGACGGCCTGAGGCCTCCAACCTCCGCCCCTCGGCCGAGACGGGGCTGCATTGCGGCATCTATCGCCGTTTCCCCAAGGTCGGCGCCGCGCTGCATGGCCATTCGGTGCCGGCCACGGTGCTGTCGCGCCGCGGCGGCCACCATCTGGAACTGGCGGGCTACGAGCTCCTAAAGGCCTTTCCGGGCCTGCCGACGCATGAGGCCAGCATCCGCCTGCCCATCCTCGACAACGACCAGGACATCGCGCGCCTCCAGGCCCGCGTGGAGCGGGTCTGGGATGCAACGCCCGATGTGCCGCCGGGCTACATCCTGCGCGGCCATGGCGTATATGTCTGGGCCGAGGACATGCCGGGCGCCCTGATGCGCCTGGAAGCCCTGGAATTCATGCTGGAATGCGAGCTGGAAGCCGCGCGCCTGCCCTGACCACCACCCTGCAAGGGAGTGACCCGCCATGAGCCGCCTCACCATCTGGGACGCCGCCACCAAGGCCGAGCTCCAGCGCACCGAGAACCCGGACGAGATCGCCGCCGCTCTGCGCGAGGTCGGCGTGCGCTTCGAGCGCTGGCCGGTGGCCGACCTGCCGCCCAAGGCCCCGGCGGAG
This sequence comes from Roseococcus thiosulfatophilus, assembly GCF_017311575.1. Taxonomy (GTDB): domain Bacteria; phylum Pseudomonadota; class Alphaproteobacteria; order Acetobacterales; family Acetobacteraceae; genus Roseococcus; species Roseococcus thiosulfatophilus. The sequence continues at coordinate 221,244 of NZ_JAFFQY010000022.1, read as the reverse complement.
GCCGTGCTGGCCGCCTACAAGCCGCATCTCGACGCCTTCCTGGCCGAGACGAAGGCCGGCACCGCCGATGTCATCCAGCTCACCCCCGACCACCCGATGAAGGACGCGCTCCGGGACAAGTTCCTGAAGGAGCACATCCACACCGAGGACGAGGTCCGCTTCTTTCACGAGGGCGCCGGCAATTTCGTGCTGCACATCAATGGCCGCGTCTATGACGCCCACTGCACCCGGGGCGACCTGATCAGCGTGCCGGCCAACACCCAGCACTGGTTCGACAGCGGCGACGCGCCGGACTTCACCGTGCTGCGCGTCTTCACCGAAACCAGCGGCTGGACCCCTCACTACACCGGCACGGACATGGCGGAGCGCTTTCCCGTCCAGGTGGGCTGAATGCCGCCCACCCACATCCTGACGGATATCGAGGGCACCACCACCGCCATCGCCTTCGTCCACCAGCGCCTCTTTCCCTATGCGGCCGAGGCGCTGGAAGGCTTCCTCGCCCGCCACGTGGCGCGCGCGGAGGTGGCGGCCATCCTTCGCGACGTGCCGGGCGAGGACAAGCTCGGCACCCTGCGCGCCTGGATGGCGGAGGATGCCAAGGTCACGCCGCTCAAGGCGCTGCAGGGGCTGATCTGGCGCGAGGGCTATGCCGAGGGCGCGCTGCGCGGGCATCTCTGGCCCGACGTGGCGCCCGCGCTGCAGGAATGGCAGGCGGCGGGCCTCAGGCTGGCCGTGTATTCCTCCGGCAGCGAGGAGGCACAGCGCCTGCTCTTCCGCCATTCCGAGGCGGGCGACCTGGAAGGCCTCTTCGAGGGCTTCTTCGACACCCGCATGGGCGGCAAGCGCGAGGCCGCGAGCTATGCGCGCATCGCCGGCGCGTGGCGGGCCCTGCCGGGCGCCATCCTCTTCCTGTCCGATGTGGCGGAGGAGCTGGACGCGGCGCGGGAGGCGGGGCTGTCCACCTGCCAGCTGGTCCGCCTGGAGGATGGCACGCGCCCTTCCGGCCGCCACCCCGAGGCCGCGGATTTCATCGGCGTGACACCTTGTCTCCAGCGCTCGAAGGGCGTTGCCGCTCGCTGATTTCTTCTCTACCGGCGGCTTCGGCCCCGTACCCTGCCGCAAGGAACCTGGTGGATGCTGACAACCTTTGCCGTTCGCCAGGGGGCGCTCTACCGCGGGCATGAGGCGGCCCCCCTCCAGGATGCCGTCTGGATCGACCTTCTGGACCCCACGCCCGAGGAGGAGCGGCTGGTCGAGGCGGCGGTGGGCTTCGAACTCCCCTCGCGCGAGGAGATGCAGGAGATCGAAAGCTCCTCCCGCATGTACCGCGAGGGGGATGTGCTGTTCCTCACCGCCAACTTCCTGCATGGGGTCGAGGGCAGCGACTACGAATCCACGCCCATCTCCTTCGTGCTGGCCCCCTCCGTGCTGGTCACGGTGCGCCATGCCACGCCCAAGGCCTTCTCGGTCTTCACCGCCCGCTGCCAGAAGGCGCCGGAGGCGCTGCTAGGCAGCCCGGACGCCGTGCTGCTGCATCTGTTCGGCCAGATCGTGGACCGGCTGGCGGATATCCTGGAGCGCATCGGCCTCGACATCGACCGCGCCAACCAGGACGCCTTCCGCGCCGCCCGCAGCGCCAAGAAGGTGACGCAGAAGGACCAGGACCTGCGCTCGGTGCTGCTGACGCTGGGCCTGGTGGGCGACCTGACGGCGCGGACCACGGACACGCTGCTCGGCCTCACGCGCATCCTCACCTTCCTGACCGCCGAGAAATCGGCGGTGCGGAAGGAGAACCAGCATCTGATCAAGACGCTCGTGCGCGACGTGCGAAGCCTGGTCGAGCACGGCAATTCCATGAACCACAAGGCGACCTTCCTGCTCGACGCCGTGCTGGGCATCATCAACGTCGAGCAGATGAACATCATCAAGACCTTCACCGTGGTGAGCGTGGCGCTGATGCCGCCCACCCTCATCGCCAGCATCTACGGCATGAACTTCCAGCATATGCCCGAGTTGGAATGGCCCATCGGCTACCCCCTGGCGGTGCTGGCCATGATCCTGAGCGCGCTGGGGCCCGTGCTCTACTTCAAGCGCAAGGGCTGGCTGTAGTCGGCGCGGCGTCCGGCTTTCCGGACGCCCCGTTCGGGTTTGCGAACGGGCGCTGACGGCCCACGCGCGGCCGTGCCGCGCCTTTCCGCGCTTTCCGCCGGGGCATGCGGCTGGCACGGCTGTTGCAGCGGTGGCCGCCGTGAACTGGATCCTCGCCCTCATCCCCTGCCTGGCGTTGCTGGCCGTTCCGGCGGTAGCGCTCGGCCTGCGCGCGCGACCCGCGCTCGCCCCGGCGCTGGCGCTGCTGCCGGCGACGCTCTTCGGCCTCATCCTGCTGCTGCCGCTGGGCGCCACCTTCCGGGTGGACTGGCTGTCGTCCTTCGGCATCGGCTTCGCCTTCCGCCTGGACGGGCTGTCGCAGCTCATGGCGCTGCTCATCACCGGCATCGGCACCGGCATCTTCCTGTTCTCCGGCAGCTACATGACCAGCTATCCGAAGCAGCATCGCTTCATGGCGGTGCTGACGCTGTTCATGGCGGCGATGCTGGGCGCGGTGCTGGCCGATGACCTGATCGTCCTGTTCATCTTCTGGGAGCTGACCAGCCTCGCCTCCTTCATGCTGATCGGGTTCGAGGCGCACAAGCCCGCCGCCCGGCGCGCCGCCCAGCAGGGCCTGCTGGTGACGGTTTCGGGCGGGCTCGCGATGCTGGCCGGCATCCTGCTGCTGGGCACGGCGGCCGGCACCTTCACCATTTCCGAGATCCTGGCCAATCGCGCCGTGCTCGCCACGCACGCCTTCACGCCCTGGATCATCGTGCTGGTGGCGATGGGCTGCTTCGCCAAATCCGCGCAGTGGCCGCTGCACATGTGGCTGCCGAACGCCATGGCCGCGCCCACCCCCGTCTCGGCCTATCTGCATTCGGCCACGATGGTGAAGCTCGGCGTCTATCTGCTGGCGCGGCTGAACCCGGCCTTCCAGGAATGGGCGCTGTGGCAGGGGCTGCTGACCGGCGCGGGCACGCTGACCATGCTGACCGGCGCCATCCTCGCCCTGCGTGAGCGGGACCTGAAGCGCAAGCTCGCCTGGTCCACCGTGGTGGCGCTGGGCACGCTGGTGACGCTGATCGGGCTGGAGGAGCCACTGGCGGCCACCGCGGCCGTGGTGTTCCTGCTGGTGCACGCCCTCTACAAGGCGAGCCTGTTCCTCGTGGCCGGCATCCTCGACAAGAAGGCCGGCACGCGCGATGCGCTGATGCTGCGCGGCCTGGGCCGCCACATGCCGCTGACCGCCATCGCGGCACTCCTGGCCGCGCTCTCCATGGCGGGCGCGCCGGGCTTCATCGGCTACATGGCCAAGGACCTGCTGTTCACCGTGCAGCTCGGCGTGCCGGGGCTGCTGCCCGTGGTGGCGCTGCTGGTCAACGCGGCCATGGTGGTGGTGGCCGGCGTGGTCGCGGTGCGGCCCTTCTTCGGCAAGCCCATGGAGATGGAGCGCGAGGCCAAGGACCCCGGCTTCACCATGCTCGCCGCGCCGCTGACGCTGGCCATCCTGGGCCTTGTCTTCGGTCTGGCGCCCGCGCTGATCTCGGTGAACCTGGTGGAACCTGCGGCGGCCGCCATCCTGGGCGAACCCACGGGCATCGCGCTCGGCGACAAGCAGGCGACCGAGATCGTCTACTACCTCTCCCTGGTGGTGCTGGTGCTGGGCGTCATCGCCTTCCTGGCCTGGACGCGGTTGCAGCCGCGCCTGGCGGCGCAGACCTGGCTCGACGACTACGGGCCGGATGCTGCCTATGGCAGCCTCCTGCGGAGCGTCTCGCTGATCTCGGGCGCGGTGACGCGGCGCGTGCAGACCGGCAGCCTGCGCTTCTACATCGGCGCCACCGTGGTGTTGATGTTCGGCGGCACGTTGGTGCTGCTGGTGGCGGGCGGCGGCCTTGGCCTGCCGTCGGCGGACCCGCTGCCCCTGCCGCACCAGGCGGTGCTGGTGGGTCTCGTGATCGCGGGCGCAGTGGCGGCCTGCCGCCTGCAGATGCTCTTCGCGCAGGTTATGGCGGCCGCGGTGGTGGGCTTCGGCGTCGGCATCCTGTTCCTCACGCTGGGCGCGGCGGACCTCGCCTTCACGCAGTTCACCGTCGAGACCATCGCCATCGTGCTGCTGGTGGCCATCCTCGCGCGCCTGCCCTTCCGCGAGCTGGACGCGCGCCGGCGCGAGGAACACCGCCGCGACGGCGCCATCGCCATCGGCGCGGGCGTGGTGGGCTTCCTCACGCTGCTGGCCGTGCTGTCCGTGCCCTTCGACACGCAGATGCCCGACTGGATGGGCGCCGCCGCCTGGCCGGAGGCCAAGGGCCGCAACGTCGTCAACGTCATCCTGGTGGATTTCCGCGCGCTGGACACGCTGGGCGAGATCGCGGTGCTGCTGATCGCGGCGCTGGCGGCCACGGTGCTGCTGCGCCGCGCGCGGGGGAAGTGAGCCATGAAGACCAGCTTCATCATGAACGCCTCGGCGCGCTACGTGCTGTGGGCCTGTGTTCTCCTCTCCCTCTTCGTGCTGCTGCGCGGCCACAATGAGCCGGGCGGCGGCTTCATCGGCGGGCTGATCGGCGCGCTGGGCTTCGTCTTCCACGCGCTGGCGCGCGGGGCGGGGGCCACGCGCGCGGTGCTGCGGCTGCAGCCGCTGACCTGGGCGGGAATCGGCCTGCTGTGCGGCATCCTGGCCGGGCTGCCGGCCATGCTGCTGTTCGGGGAGCCCTTCCTCACGCAGCAATGGCTGGGCACCACCCCCATCGGCACCACCGTGCTGTTCGACCTGGGCGTCTATCTCGTCGTGCTGGGCTTCGCGCTCGCCTTCGTGCTGCCCTTCATGGAGGCCTGAGCCCATGGAATTCCTCCTGGCGCTCCTCTTCGGCGTGCTGCTCTCGGCCGCCATCTACCTGCTGATGGCGCGTTCGCTCGCGCGCTCCATCCTGGGCCTGCTGCTGCTGGGCAACGCGGCGAACATCGCCATCATCGCCAGTGGGCGCGTGCTGGGCTGGGCACCGCCGCTGGTGGCGCCCGGCGCCAACGCCCTGGTGGCCGATGCCTCCAACCCGCTGCCCCAGGCGCTGGTGCTGACGGCCATCGTCATCTCCTTCGGCCTCACGGCCTATGTGATGGTGCTGAGCTGGGCGGTCTGGCGCGGCAAGGGCACGGTGGACACCGAGGCGCTGCGCGTCGCCGAACCGCGCGGCCTGCCCGCCGCCGATCCGCGTGACGCCGCCGAGGCCGAGACGCTGGCCGCCGACCTCCTGCCCACCCGCACGGGAGCGCGCTGATGGCCACCCGCGCCGACTGGCTGCTCGCGCTGCCCCTTCTCCTGCCGTTGCTGGCCTGCGCGGCCACTGCGGCGCTGCAATCCCACCGCGACCTTCAGCGCGGCATCACCGCGATCACCGCGGTGGGCCTGCTGCTGGCCTCCGCGGCGCTGGTGGCCGAGGTGATTTCGCAGGGTGTCATCGCCTCCCAGATGGGCGATTGGCCCGCGCCCTTCGGCATCACGCTGGTGGCCGATCTCTTCGCCGCCTCCATGGTCGCGATCACGGCGCTGATGTACGCGGCGACGGCGCTCTACGCGCGCGGCGACGCCGATGTGCTGGACAACGAGGCGCTGTGGCACCCGCTGCTGGCCGCGCTGGCGCTGGGCGTCGGCGGCGCCTTCCTGGCCGGTGACCTGTTCAACCTCTACGTCTGGTTCGAGGTGATGCTCATCGCCTCCTTCGGCCTGATCGTGCTGGGCGGTGGGCGTGAGCAGCTGGATGGCGCCGTGAAGTACGCCATGCTGAACCTGCTGGCGACGACGGTGTTCCTCATCTCGGTCGGCATGATGTTCGGGCTGACCGGCACGCTGAACCTGGCCGACATGGCCCGGCGCATCCCCGAGATCGAGAACCAGGGCGCCGTCGCGGCGGTGGCCTTCCTGATGCTCGCGGCCTTCGGCGCCAAGGCGGCGGTGTTCCCGCTGTTCTTCTGGCTGCCCGCCTCCTACCACACGGCCATCGCGCCCGTGGCGGCCATCTTCGCCGCGCTGCTGACGAAGGTGGGCGTCTACGCGCTGATCCGCATCGTCACGCTGCTGCTGCCGGAGGGCCATGCCTGGGTGGCCCCGCTCATGTGGTTCCTGGCCGCCGGCACCATGGTGGTGGGCGTGCTGGGCGCCGCCGCGCATTGGGAAATCCGGCGCATCCTGTCGTTCCACATCATCAGCCAGATCGGCTACATGATCGTGGGCATCGCCATCGCGACGCCCTTGGCGCTGGCGGGTGCCGTTCTCTACATGCTGCATCACATCGTGGTGAAGGCGAACCTGTTCCTGGTGGCGGGCGTGATCCGCCGCGCGGGCGGCACCTTCTCGCTGGCCACGCTGGGCGGGCTGTGGCGCCGCGACCCCTGGCTTGGGCTGTTGTTCGCCATTCCCGCGCTGTCGCTGGCGGGCATCCCGCCGCTGTCGGGCTTCTGGGCCAAGCTGTTCGTGCTGAAGTCCGGCTTCGACGCCGGCTGGTATGTGCTGGCGGGCATCGCGCTCGCCACGGGCATCCTGACCCTCTACTCCATGCTCAAGATCTGGATGGAGGCCTTCTGGAAGGAAGTCCCCGAGGGCACGCCGGAGCTGCCGCCGATCACCGGCGCCACGCGCTGGCTGCTGCTGGCCCCGGTGGCCGGGCTCGGCCTCGTCACCATCACCATCGGGCTCTGGACCGAGCCCTTCGCCGCCTTCGCGCTGGCCGCGGGCGAACAGCTCGCCAGCCGCGAGGCCTACATCACCGCCGTGATGGGAGTGATCCGGCCATGAGCGACAAGGCCCCGACCGCGCGCCCCTGGAACATCCTGGCCTGGATCTGGCTGCTGGTGCTCTTCCTGCGGGAGCTGGTGCTCTCCGCCTGGGACGTGATTCGCGCGACACTCGCGCCAAATGTGCGCGCGCGCTCGGGCGTGGTGGCGGTGCCGCTGCGCCTGCGTTCCGCGGCCGGCATCACGCTGCTGGCCGACATGGTGACGCTGACGCCCGGCACCACCGCGCTGCATGTCTCGGAGGACCGCAGCATTCTCTACGTGCACGTCATGGACATCGAGAGCCCCGAGGCCGTCCGCGCCAGCATCGCGGAACGGCTGGAGCGCCCGGCGATGCGGGTGTTGCGATGAGCTTCCTGACCGTCGCCCTCATCTTCTCCGCGCTCATGGTCGCGGTGGCCGTGGGCCTGACCGGCTGGCGCATGCTGCACGGCCCGGGCATCGCCGACCGCGCGGTCGCCATGGACCTGCTGGGCCTGCTCGCCGTCGCGGCCACCGCGCTGGTGGCGCTGGGTGGTGGCTACCTCGCGCTGCTCGACATCGCGCTGGGCCTCGGCCTGGTGGGCTTCATCGGCGCCGTGGGTGTCGCCACCTTCATCAAGCGCGCATCCGAACCGCCGGAGGACCAGGATGTCTGAGATCGTCGCGGCGCTGCTGCTGCTGTCGGGCGCCACCATCTCGCTGATCGCGGCCATCGGCGTGGCGCGCCTGCCCGATGCCTTCCTGCGGATGCACGCGGCCACCAAGGCGGGCGTGGTCGGCGCGGGGCTGACGCTGCTTGGCGTCGCCTTCGCCTTCGACACGGGCGAGGCCTGGTTCCGCGTCACGCTGATCGTCCTCTTCCTGCTGGTGACGGTGCCCATCTCCTCCCACGCGCTGGGCCGCGCGGCCTATGTGGGCGGGGCGCCCATGTGGTCGGGCACGGTGATGGACGAGCTGAAGGGCGTGCTGCCGCGCCACGCGATCGATGCGGACCCGGAAGCGCAGCGTGCCATCGCCATGCCGGTGGGCGCGGCCGGCCCCGAGACGGGTGCCCGCCCTGAACCGCAGGCCGCCGCCGCCCCGCGCCGCATGCTGCTGGCCCTGGCCGACGGGCCGGGGGCGGCCGCGGCGTTGCGCGCCTCGCTGGAGGTCGCCGCCGGCCCGCGCACCGAGGTGACGCTGCTGAGCCTGCTCTGCACGCCCAGCCTCAACCAGACCGGCCCCATGCCGGTGGGCGGTGCCCATTTCGGCCGCCGCCTGGTGGAGGCGCGCTTCGCCAAGGCGCGCGAGGCCGCGGCCTCCCTGGCCACGCAGATGGAGACCTTCTGCCAGACCCAGGGCTACCATTTCCGCATGCGCCACGAGGAGGGCGATGCGGGCACCCTGCTCGGCCATGCCGCCGCGCATCACGACCTGACGGTGCTGCCGCGCGGCACTTGGTTCGACCATGCCCAGGCGCTGGAGGAAGGCTATGCCGCCCAGCGTTCGGCGCGCGTGTCGCTGCCCGGGCTGCTGCTGGCCGCGCCCGACTTCACCATGCCCGGCGCGCTGCACTTCCTGCATGAGGGGGATCTCGCCTCCAGCGAGGCGCTGAAGCGCTTCCTCGGCCTCTCCTTCCTCACGCATCTGCCGCTGACCATCACGGGGCTCGACCTCGACGGCGCGGACGCGGCGCTGGAGGAGGCGGTGGCCCTCGCGGCGGCGCGCGAACGCCCGGTGCATCGCGGCCCCGCGCTGCTCCATCCGGACCGCCCGGCACCGCTGCCGGCCTTCACGGGCGGCGCGCTGGCCATCATCCCCGCCCGCTCCTCCTCCGGGCGCACGGCCTGGCGCAGCCTGCGCGAGATGGAAGCCTCGGTCCTTCTCGCCTGATTTCGCGGTCGGCCGGGGTGGCAGGCCGCCCCGGCCTGCCCCCATATGGGCCGCATGCCGCTTCGCCACTCCCGTGCCTGGAACGCGCTGCCCATCGCGCTCAGCCTGCCGTTGCTGGCGGGGCTGGCGGCCTTCGCCGCGGCGCTCATCGTCGCGCAGGTGGCCACCCGCTCGCTGGAGCGGGAATTCGCGCGGGAGGCGGCGCGGCTCGGGGCCGTCTATCTCGACGGCATCTCGGCGGCGCTGATCGAACCCCTGCGCGCGGGCGACCCGCGCGCCATCGAGGCCGTGCTGCTGCGCGCCCTGGGTTTCCAGGAGGGCGTGCGGGAGCAGCGGCTGGTGGTGGTGCCCGCCCCGGGGGCCGCGCCCATCGTGGTCGGCGCGCGAGAGGACCCGGCCCTACCGCCCCCCTTCACCCAGGGCCGCGACACCGCCTGGGAGGTCTCGCCCGATGCCCGCACCGCCTGGGCGCAGCGGACCCTGCTGGTGGAAGGCGCGCCCCCCGCCCAGGTGGCCGCGCAGCTCGACTTCGCGCGTTCGCTGGAGCGGCGCGCGCAGCTGGGGCCGTTGCTGCTGGGGCTGGAGGGGATGCTTGCCGCCCTCGCCGGCATGCTGGTCGCGCTGTTGACGCGCCGCGCCTTGGCCCCGCTGCTGGCCGTGACCGAGGCGCTGGACCGCGCCGGGGCCGGCGATTTCCGCCCCAGCCCCGCCGCCCAGCGCCCGCCCGCCGGCACCGAGGCCGCGCGGCTGATCGAAGCGGTGGACCTGATGGCGGCGCGCCTGGCGGAGCGCGAACGCCTGGCCGCGCGCCTCGCCGAACGCGCCCAGGCGGCCGAGCTGGGTGATCTCGCGGCCACCGTGGCGCATGAGGTCCGCAACCCGCTGGCGGGCATGTTGACGGCGCTGGGCTCGGCCCGCCGCTTCGGCGAGAGCCGCGCGGCGCGTGAGGAGGCGCTGGACCTCGTGGAACGCGGCCTGCGCCAGATCCAGCAGGTGGTGCAGGCGACGCTGGACGCGCATCGCGGCACGCTGGCCCCGCGCCCCCTGACGCGCGAGGACCTGGAGGATGTGGTGCGCCTGGTCCGCCCCGAGGCCGAGCGGCGCGGGCTGCGCCTGGAACTGGCCGGGGAACTGCCCGAACCCTTTCCCGCCGACGCGCTGCCGGTGCGCCAAGCCCTACTGAACCTGCTGCTGAACGCCGTGGCGGCGACGGGGACGGGGGGCGTGGTGTCGCTGGGGGTGCGGCGCGAGGCGGATGGCACGCTGCGCCTGGAAGTGGCCGATGAAGGGGGCGGCCTGCCCGAACCCGCCCTGCGCCAGATCGAGGGGGGCGCGCGCAGCGGGCCGGGCCTCGGGCTTTCGGTGGTGATGGCGCAGCTGGCGCGTCTGGATGGCCGCATCGAGGTGGATTCCCGGCCCGGCGAGGCCACGCACATCGCCGTCTTCCTCCCGCCCGCCGCGGAGGGCGTGGCGGCATGATCCCCCCGGTGGTCATCATCGAGGATGACGAGGTGCTGGGCGGCGCCCTGGTGCAACGGCTGCGGCTGGAGGGCTTCGAGCCCCGCTGGGGACGGACGCTGGCCGAGGGCGAGGCGCTGCTGGCGCAGAAGCCGCGCCCCCTTTGCGTGCTGTGCGACATGCGCCTGCCCGATGGCTCGGGCGAGGCGCTGTTGCTGCGGCTGATGCCAAGCCTGGGCGCCACCCCCGTCATCGCCATGACGGCCTATGGCGGCGTGGAGCAGGCGGTGCGGCTGGTGCGCGCCGGCGCGGACGACTACCTGACCAAGCCCTTCGAGATCGAGGCCGTGCTGGCCCGTCTTTCGGCACTGGGCCCCCTGGCCGAGCCGCCTGCCCCCACGGGCACGGTGGGTTGGCAGTCGCCCCCCATGCGGGCGCTGGAGAACGACATCACGCGGCTCGCGCCCGCGCTGGCGCCGGTGCTGCTGCTGGGCGAAAGCGGCGCGGGCAAGGAGGTGGCCGCGCGCCGCCTGCACGCCATGGGCCCGCGCGCCGAGGCGCCCTTCGTCGCGCTCAACTGCGCCGCCATCCCGCGCGACCTGCTGGAGAGCGAGGTCTTCGGCCATGAGCGCGGCGCCTTCACCGGCGCCGCCGAACGCCGCCTGGGTGCCGCCGAACGCGCCGGCGCCGGCACCCTGCTGCTGGACGAGGTGGCGGAGCTGGAACCTGCGCTGCAGGCCAAGCTGCTGCGCCTGCTGGAGGACCGGCGCTTCCTGCGCGTGGGCGGTGCCAAGGAGATCCCGCTGGAGGCGCGCGTCGTCGCCGCCACCAACGCGGACCTGGCGGCCCGCGTGGCGGAGGGGCGCTTCCGTGGTGACCTCTACTACCGCCTGGCCGTGGTGGAGCTGCATGTCCCGCCGCTGCGCGAACGCGCGGAGGACATCCTGCCGCTCGCCCGCGCCCTGCTGGCGGAAAGCGCCCGGCAGGCGGGGCGGACGGACCTCTCCCTCACGCCCGAGGCCGAGGCCGCGCTGGAAGCCCACCCCTGGCCCGGCAATGTGCGCGAACTGCGCAACCGCATCGAGCGCGCGGCCCTGCTGGCCCCCGACGCCGCGCTGACGCCGGCCGATCTGTTCCCCGGGGCTGTCGCGCCTCCCGCGCCGCAGACCCTCGCCGAGGCGCGCGACGCGGCCGAGCGCGCCCATATCCAACGCATCCTGGCGCGCTGCGGGGGCCGCATGGCCGATGCCGCGCGCCTTCTGGGCATTTCGCGCACCACGCTGTGGGAACGCGCGAAGCGCCTGGGCCTTTCCCCTCAAGAGGACTGAAGCTTTCCATGGAACTCGCGCTCTGGCTGCTCGGCGGCCTGGTCATGCTGGTGCTCGGCGGCGAATTGCTGGTGCGCGGCGCGGTGCAGATCGCCGGCCGCCTGGGCATCTCGCCGCTGCTGGTGGGGCTGACGGTGGTGGCCTTCGGCACTTCGACGCCCGAACTCGTCACCAGCGTGCAGGCCTCGCTGGCTGGCTCGCCGGGCATCGCGCTGGGCAACATCGTGGGCTCGAACATCGCCAATGTGCTGCTGATCCTGGGCGTGGCGGCGCTGCTCTGCCCCGTCGCGGTCAATTCACGCGCGCTGGCGCGGGATGGCGGCCTGGGCTTCCTGGCCGCGCTGGCGCTCCTGGCCGTGGGGCTGTTCTGGACGATGGACCGCGCGGTGGGGCTGCTGCTGCTGCTGGCCCTCATCGGCTACATCGTCTTCGCCTACCGGCAGGAGCGGTTGGCGGATGGCGCCGACCACGGCGCCGCCTATGACAAGGCCGAGGCCTTCGCCGCGGCGCAACCCCCCGCCCTGCCCCTGTCGCGCGCGCTGGGCGGGCTGCCGGGCGCCATCCTGCAACTGGTGGCGGGGCTCGGGCTGATCGTGGCCGGGGGTGCCTTGCTGGTGGACGCCGCCGTGACGCTCGCCCGCGCGCTGGAAGTTTCGGAGGAGGTGATCGGGCTGACCATCATCGCCGTCGGCACCTCGTTGCCCGAGCTGGTCACGTCGGTCGTGGCCGCGCTGCGGCGGCAGGCGGATGTGGCGCTGGGCAATGTGCTGGGGTCGAACATCTACAACATACTGGGCATCGCCGGCGCCACGGCGCTGATCGCGCCGACCGAGGTGCCGGCCACCATCGCGAATTTCGACGCCTGGGTGATGGTGGCGGCCGCGCTGCTGCTGCTGGTGGTGGCCCGCACCGGCTGGCGGGTGGGGCGGCGCGAGGGCGGGGTTCTGCTGGCCTGCTATGCGGCCTATGTCTGGAGCGCCTGGCCCGCCTGAGCCAGTCTGGAGGAACGCCGTTGGGGCGCACGCTGGCCCATCCCGCCCGCATCATCCCGCTGGGCTTCCTGGCGGCGATCATGCTGGGCACCGCCCTGCTGATGCTGCCCATCTCGCGCGCCGGGCCGGGCGGGGCTCCCTTCATCACGGCGCTGTTCACGGCCACCTCGGCCGTGTGCATCACGGGCCTCGCGGTGGTGGACACCGCCACCTATTGGTCCGGCTTCGGCCGCAGCGTGATCATGCTGCTGTTCCAGCTGGGCGGCTTCGGCATCATGAGCGGCGCCACGTTGCTGGGGCTGCTGGTGGCGCGGCGGCTGCGCCTCGGCACGCGGCTGATCGCGCAGCACGAGACGCGCAGCCTGGGCCTCGGTGATGTGAAGCAGGTGCTGTGGCTGGTGCTGGGCATCACCGTGGTGGTGCAGTCGGTGACGACGCTCGCGCTGGCGCTGCGGCTGCGGCTGGGCCACGGGATGGGGTGGGAGGACGCCCTTTGGCACGGGCTGTTCCACGCCGTCTCGGCCTTCAACAATGCGGGCTTCTCCACCTTCAGCGACAGCATGGTGGGCTTCGCGCGCGACCCGCTGGTGCTGGCGCCGGTGGGGCTCGCGGTGTTCATCGGCGCCATCGGCTTCCCGGTGGTGGCGGATTTGCTGCGCGACCCCTGGCGGCCCGCCCGCTGGTCGCTGCACGCGAAGCTGACGTTGGTCGCCACGGGTATCCTGTTCGGCGGCGGCCTGCTGGCCCTGCTGGCCTTCGAGTGGGACAACGCCGCCACCCTGGGCGCGCTGGAATGGCCGCACCGCGTGGTGAACGCCGCCTTCCATTCCGCCATGCTGCGCTCCGGCGGGCTGAACAGCCTGGATGTGGGCCTGATGCGCGACGAGACGCTGACCGTCAGCTACGCGCTGATGTTCGTGGGCGGCGGCAGCGCGGGCACGGGCGGGGGCGTGCGCGTGACCACGCTGGTCGTGCTGGCGCTGGTGGTCTGGGCGGTGGCGCGGGGCGAGCCGGATGCCAATATCTACGGCCGCCGCATCCCGGTCGAGATCCAGCGCCAGGCCCTGGCGGTGGTGATGCTGGCGCTCGCGCTCTGCGCCGGCGGTTCGCTCGCGCTCCAGATGCTGACGGATTTCCCCCTGCGCGACGTGATGTTCGAGGTGATCTCGGCCACCGCCACCGTCGGCCTGTCCACCGGCATCACGCCGGACCTTCCGCCCGGCGCGCAATTCGTGCTGTCGGTGTTGATGTTCACGGGCCGGGTGGGCACCGTGACCGTCGTGACGGCGCTCGCCTTGCAGAGCAGCCTGAAACCCTATCGCTATCCCGAGGAGCGCCCGATCGTTGGCTAGGATCATCCCGCATGGCGATATCGTCGTCATCGGCCTCGGCCGCTTCGGCGGCGCGGTCGCGGCCGAACTCGCGAAGCTCGGCCATGACGTGCTGGGCGTGGACGAGAGTGCCGAACTCGTCCAGTCCTGGTCCGACCGGCTGACCCATGTGGTCCAGGCCGACTGCACCAGCAGCGAGACGCTGCGCCGCCTGGGCATCGCCGAGTTCAGCCACGCCGTGGTCGCCATCGGCACGGACCTGGAGGCCAGCGTGCTGACCGTGCTGGCGCTGAGCGAGCTGGGCGTGCCCGACATCTGGGCCAAGGCGCTCGGCCCCAAGCATGGGCGCATCCTGGAGCGCACGGGCGCGCACCACGTGGTCTACCCCGAGGCCGAGATGGGCGAGCGGGTGGCGCACCTGGTGGTCGGCGGCAAGATGATGGACTTCATGGAGTTCGACGACGGCTTCGCCATCGGCAAGACCCGCGCGCCGCCCGAGGCCATCGGGAAGACGCTGACCGAATGCGGGCTGCGCCGGAAGCATGGCGTGACCGTGGTGGGGGTGAAGCGCCCGCGCGAGGAATTCACCAACGCCACCCCCGACACGCTGATCCAGGCGGGCGATCTGCTGATCGTCTCCGGGCCGACCGACAAGGTGGAGGCCTTCGCCCGCATCACGTGATTCCTGGCCCTCAATCGCCGGGCGCCGCGCATCCGCGCGGCTTGGCTTCGCGGCACAGGCCGCGGGCCGCATTCGCGGCCTCGGCCCTACGGGCCGCAAGACCAAGCTTCACCCGACGTCGCACATCCATGTGACCTGCCCGGCTTGCAGCCGCGCGCGGCGCGCCACATCCTGGGAGGCTTCCAGGAGACGCCCCATGCTCACTCGCCGCAATGCCCTTGGGATGGGCCTGGCCACGCTCGCCGCGCCGGCCGCGGCCCAGGGCGGCTTTCCCGAACGGCCGCTCCGCTGGATCGTGGGCTACCCGCCCGGCGGGCCCTCGGACGCCTTCGCCCGGCTGATCGGCGCGCAGATGGCGCCGCGCCTCGGCCAGAACGTGCTCATCGAGAACCGGGTGGGCGGTGGCGCCGTGCTGGCCAGCGAGACGGCGGCCCGCGCCGCGCCCAATGGCTACACCTGGCTGCACGTGGACAATGGCATCCTGACCTACAACCCGGCGCTCTATGCGCGGCTGCCCTACAACCCGGACACGGACCTGACCGGGGTGGGCTTCATCGGGCGCTTCCCCCTCTACATCGTGGTGCGGCGGGAGGGAGGGCCGGCCAGCTTCGCGGAATTCCTGGCCGCCGCGCGCACCCGGGCGCCCACCTATGGCTCGCCCGCCGTCGCCTCGCCGCACCACTTGGCCATGGAGATGGTCCGCCGCCGCACCGGGCTGGACGCCACCCATGTGCCCTATCGCGGTGGGCCGGCCGCCATGCAGGACCTGATGGGCGGCAGCGTGGACAGCGTGATGATCGACACCGCCACCGGCCTGCCCTTCATCCGCGACGGGCGGGTGCGGGCGCTCGCCGTGCTGAGCGAGGCGCGCAGCCCTCAGGCGCCGGACGTGCCCACCATGCGCGAACTGGGCCATGACGCCGTGGCCTTCGGCTGGCAGGGCATGAGCGTGCCCGCGGGCACCCCCGCCCCCATCATCGACCGCCTGGCGCGGGACATGATCGCGGCCATCCAGTCCGAGCCCATCGTCCAGCGCATGCAGGATTTGGGCATCCAGTACCAGCCCTGGACGCCCGCCGAATTCAACGCCTTCGTCGCCGCCGAGAACGCGCTGTGGCGGCCGTTGATCCGGGAACTGGGCATTCGCCTCGACAGCTGAGAACCCCATGAACATCACCCGCCGCGCCACTCTGGGCGCCTTCCTCGCCACGCCCTTCCTCATTCGTGCCGCCCGCGCGCAGGAGGGGCACACCCCCATCCTGATGGTCCATGGCAATGGCGACCACGCGGCGCTGTGGCTGACCACGCTGTGGCGCTTCGAGGCCAATGGCTGGCCGCGCGACCGGCTGCGGGCCGTGAACATGCCCGACCCCGTGGCCCGCGCGAACGATTCCGTGGCACAGGAACACCGCAGCTCCAGCGCCGAACAGACCGAGCGCCTGGCCGCCATGGTGGCGGAGTTCCGCGCCCGCACGGGTGCGGAGAAGATCGCGCTGATCGGCAATTCGCGCGGCGGCTATCCCATCCGCGACTTCGTGGTGCACCAGGGCGGGCACCGGCAGGTCAGCCACGCCATCCTCTGCGGCACGCCCAACCGCGGCGTCTTCGACTGGGAGTTCAACCCGGGCAGCGAGTTCAACGCCCGCAGCCCCTTCCTGCAGCGGCTGAACGGTGGGGCGACGGATGTGGTGGAGGGCACGGCCTTCATGACCCTCCGCTCCGACAATGACCTCTTCGCTCAGCCCGATGGCCGCTTCGTGGGCCGGGCCGGCACGCCCACGGGTGTTACGCAGGACGGGCCGGCGCTGCGGGGCGCCACCAACATCCTGTTGCCCGGCCTGGATCACCGCGAGGTGGCCTACCATTGGCGCGCCTTCCGCGAGCAGTTCCGCTTCATCGCGGGGCGCGAGCCCGCGCGGCTGGACGTGCCGGCCGAGGCCCGGCCGGTGTTGAACGGGCTGGTGACGAACCTCGTCGCCGGTGCCGCCACCAACCGCCCCGTGGCCGGCGCGGTGGTGGAGGTGTTCCGCACCGACCCCGCCACCGGCGCCCGCATGGGCGAGGCGCTGCACCGCCGCGAGACCGGCGCCGATGGTGTCTGGGGCCCGGTCACCGTGGACAGCGCCTGGACGCTGGAGATCGTGCTGGCGGCACCCGGCCACCTCATCGCCCATTACTTCCGCTCACCCTTCCCGCGCAGCACCGATGTGCTGCACCTCCGCCCGCCCGCGCCGCTGAACGAGGCCGACCGCGCCGCCGCCTGCGTGGTGCGGATGACGCGGCCGCGCGGCTACTACGGCTGGCCGCGCGACGTGGTGCTGCTGGACGGGCGCGAGGCGGCCGAACGCCGCGAGGGCGTGGCCAGCCTCGCCGTCACCACCGCCCGCCTGCCGGCCGAGCGTGCCGGCACGCCCATCCAAGGCCTGTTCAACCAGGAGCGTGTCTACGGCCGCGTGCTGCCGCTGGGTGAGAACCGCGTGGCCCTGCTGGAAATGACCTGGTGACGCGCTGGGTCGTCTTCGACGTGGGCGGCGTGCTGGTGGACGAGGCGCGGGTCTGGCGCGGCTGGACCGAACTTGTGGGCCTGTCCGAACAGGAGTTCCGCGCGGCGCTGGGCGCCGGCATCCGCGCCGGCAAGGGCATCGGCGGCACGGTGCGGGAGCTGGCGCCGGGCCTCGACATCCGCGCCCACCGCCAGCGGCTGGCCGAGCTGGAGATCCCGCGCGAGGAGGACCTCTACCCCGATGTGCGCCAGGCCCTGGCGGAACTGCGGGCGGCGGGCTTCGCCATCGGCATCGCGGGCAACCAGCCGCATGGGGTGGCGGAGGCGCTGGCGGCGCTCGACCTCGGCGCGGATTTCGTGGCGACCTCGGCCCAGTGGGGCGTCTCCAAGCCTGATTCCGGCTTCTTCGCCCGCGTGCTGGAGGCCGCAGGCGCGGCCCCCGACCGCATCGCCTATGTGGGCGACCGGTTGGACAATGATGTGGCCCCGGCCCGGGCCGCCGGCATGCGCCCCCTCTTCCTGCCGCGCGGCCCCTGGGGCGAGGCGCATGACGAAACCCCCCATGTCGCCGAGCGGGTGGAAAGCCTGCTGGACATCCGGGCAGCGCTGGGCTGAGCCGCCCGCGCCTTGGGCAGCTTCGGGCTTGCAACCCGCGGCCCGGCACGGCATCCCTGCTGTTGCAACCCGCGCCGGCGCCAACATGTCCGGTGCCCAGAATGGTCGGAGGCGGTAGATGCGGACTCGCTACAGGATCGAACGGCGCGCGCTTCTTGGCGGCGGCACGGCACTCGCGCTGGCGGCGGTGCCCGGCGCGCGGGTGGGCGTGGCGCAAAGCCTGGACCGCGTGATCTTCCACACGGATTGGCGCGCCCAGGCCGAGCATGGCGGCTTCTACAAGGCGGTGGCCGACGGCATCTACCGCCGCCACGGCATCGAGTGCGAAATCCGCATGGGCGGGCCGCAGCAGAACCCCGCGCAGTTGCTCCTGGCCGGGCGCGTGGACGCCATCATGGGCAACGGGTTCCAGGCGCTGAACTTCGTGCGGGAGAACATCCCCTTCCTCTGCGTCGGCGCCATCTTCCAGAAGGACCCGCAGATCCTCATGACGCATGAGGGCAACGGGATCGAGCGCTTCGAGGACATGCGCGGCCGCCCGGTGCTGATCGGCGCCGCGGGCCGCGTCACCTTCTGGCCCTTCCTCAAGGCGCGCTTCGGCTTCGCCGATGACCAGATCCGTCCCTACACCTTCAACATCCAGCCCTTCCTGGCCGACCGCATGGCCATCCAGCAGGGCTTCCTGAGCTCCGAGCCCTTCAGCGCCATCCAGGCGGGCGTGCGGCCGCGCGTCTTCCTCATCGCCGATGCGGGGTATGAGAACTACAACAACACCGTGCTGGTCAGCCGCCGCATGGTGGACCAGCGGGGCGAGGTGCTGCAGCGCTTCATGACCGCCAGCATCGAGGGCTGGGCCGGCTACATGGCGGGCCGCGACAATGCGGCGGCCGACGCCGCCATCATCCGCGACAACCCCGAGATGAATGCCGAGCGCATCGCCTACGCCATCCGCGTGATGAACGAGATGGGCATCGTGATGAGCGGCGACGCCGAGCGCCTGGGCATCGGCGCCATGACCGACGCCCGCTGGGAAAGCTTCTACAATTCCTGCCGCGATGCGGGCCTGTATCCGGCCGGGATGGACTTCAAGCGCGCCTATGATCTGCGCTTTGTGAACCAGCGCGTGGGGTTGACCTGAGCGCCTCGCCCCTCGTCTCGCTGCGGGGCGTGGCCAAGCGCTACGGCACCGGGACGCTCGCCGTTCAGGACGTGGACATGGACTTGGCGCGCGGGGATTTCCTCGCGCTGCTGGGGCCGTCGGGCTGCGGCAAATCCACGCTGCTGCGGATGATTGCGGGGCTGATCCCGCCCTCTTCCGGCGAGATCAGCTTTCCCGCCGACCCCGCGGCCCGCAAGGGCATCGGCTTCGTCTTCCAGGAGCCGACGCTGATGCCGTGGGCCACGGCCGCGCGCAACGTCGCGCTGCCGCTGGAACTGGCGGGGATGAACCGGCGCGAGGCCCATGCCCGCGCCGTCGAGATGCTGGCGCGGGTGGAACTCGCCGGCTTCGAGGATGCCTATCCGCGTGCATTATCGGGCGGCATGAAGATGCGCGTCTCCATCGCCCGCGCGCTGGTGACCAGGCCGCGCCTGCTGCTGATGGACGAACCCTTCGCGGCGCTGGACGAGATCACGCGCTTTCGCCTGAACAATGATTTGCTGAACCTCTGGCGGGATGAACGCTTCACCGTGGTCTTCGTCACGCATTCCGTCTTCGAGAGCGTGTTTCTCGCCGAGCGCATTATGGTCATGGCCCCGCGCCCAGGCCGCGTGGTGCGGGAGCTGCGCGTGCCGGCCGAGGACCGCGACCTGCCGGAATTCCGCACCTCCGCCAACTACGCCGCGCATTGCCGCGAGGTGAGCCACGCGCTCGCCGCCGCGATGGAGGCGGCGTGATGGGCGGCGCGCAGGCGCTGCGCTGGTTCGCGCCGGCGGTGCTGGGCTTCCTGGCGCTCGCCGCCTGGGAATGGGTGGTCTGGGCGCGGGAGATTCCGCCCTTCATCCTGCCCGGCCCGGTGCAGATCGCGCAGACGCTGGCGCGCGACTGGGATTCACTCTCGGTCTCCCTGCTGGTGACGGTGCAGATCACCTTCGCGGCCCTGGCCGTAGCGGCCTCGCTGGGGCTGCTGCTCGCCATTCTCTTCGCGCAATCGCGCGTGATCGAGATGAGCCTGTTTCCCTATGCGGTGGTGCTGCAGGTGACGCCCATCGTGGCCATCGCGCCGCTCATCATCATCTGGGTGGATGATGTGCGGGCGGCGCTGCTGATCTGCGCCTGGATCGTCGCCTTCTTCCCCATCCTCTCCAACACCACGGTCGGGCTGCAAAGCACGGACCGGAATCTGCTGGACCTGTTTCGGCTGTATGGCGCCTCGCGCTGGCAGGTGCTGTGGCGGCTGAAGCTGCCGAGTGCCATGCCTTATTTCCTGGCGGGGCTACGGATTTCGGGCGGGCTGGCACTGATCGGCGCCATCGTCGCGGAATTCGTGGCGGGCACGGGAGGCACGGCCTCCGGGCTGGCCTACCGCATCCTGGAATCCGGCTACCAGTTGCAGATCCCGCGCATGTTCGCGGCCCTCGTGCTCGTCTCCGGCACGGGCATCGCCATCTTCATGGCGCTGTCGCTGTTGTCCCACCTCCTTCTGCGGCGCTGGCATGAAAGCGCCGATACGGGTGAACACCGATGATGCAGGCATTGCGGGCGGCGCTGGCCGGGGCGGGGGCGCGCTATTGGCTGCGGGATGCGCGGGTGCCGGCCTCCCTGGTCGAGGGCGCGCCCGGTGTGCCGGACGTGCAGGACCTGCTGCGGCTGGATGTGCGGGTGGAGGACGGGCGCATTGCGGCGCTGGCTCCCCTCGGCACCGCACCGGAGGGGCCATCGCTCGATGGCGGGCAGCTCTGGCCAGGCCTGGTGGACGGGCACACCCATCTCGACAAGGGCCATATCTGGCCGCGCCGCCCCAACCCGACCGGGGATTTCGCGGGTGCCCTCGAAAGCGTCATGGCCGACCGCGACGCGAATTGGTCCGCGCGCGACATCACCGCCCGTGCCGAGTTCGCCCTGCGCTGCGCCCACGCGCATGGGACTGTGGCCATCCGCACCCATCTCGACAGCTACATGCCCCATGCCCCCATCGCCTGGGAGGCGTTTCGCCGCCTGCGCGAGGCCTGGGCCGGGCGCATCACATTGCAGATGTCCTCCATCTGCCCGCTGGACCGCTTCGCCACCTCGGAGGGCGAAGAACTGGCCGACATCGTCGCGCAATCGGGCGGCGTGCTGGGCATGGTGACGCGGCTGACCGGTGGCGTGCATGACGACCTGCCGCCCGACTTCCAGCCCATGCTGGATCACTTCTTCGCACTGGCCGAGGCACGCGGCCTGGACCTTGACCTGCATGTGGACGAGAGCGGCGAGACCGGTGCCCGCGCGCTCCGCGAAATCGCGATCACGGCGTTGCGGCGCGGCTTCAAGGGGCGCATCCAGTGCGGGCATTGCTGCTCGCTCTCCCTCCAGCCAGACGACTATGCGCGCGAGACCATCGCCCGCGTGGCCGAGGCCGGCATCTCCATCATCGTGCTGCCCATGTGCAACATGTATCTCCAGGACCGCGTGGCCGGCCGCACGCCGCGCTGGCGGGGTGTGACGCTGGTGCATGAGATGCGCGCGGCCGGCGTGAACGTCTCCGTGGCGTCGGACAACACGCGCGACCCCTTCTATGCCTATGGCGACCTCGACATGGTGGAGGTGATGCGCGAGGCCACGCGCATCCTGCACCTCGACCACCCGCCGGCCGGTTGGGCGGCGGCGGCGGGCGCCAACCCGGCGCGCGCCATGGGCATCGCAGC
The DNA here is from genome assembly GCF_017311575.1 of Roseococcus thiosulfatophilus. GTDB lineage: Bacteria > Pseudomonadota > Alphaproteobacteria > Acetobacterales > Acetobacteraceae > Roseococcus > Roseococcus thiosulfatophilus. The sequence continues at coordinate 199,756 of NZ_JAFFQY010000022.1, read as the reverse complement.
GGGGGTGATCCGCGTGGGCGCGGTGGCGGACCTCATCGCCTTCCGGGCGCGCGGCCTGACGGAATGGCTCAGCCGCCCGCAGAGCGACCGCATCGTGTTGCGCGCCGGCCGCGTGCTGGACGCGACACCGCCTGATTACCGGGAGTTGGACGAAGCGCTGGGCCTACCAGGCTGACAGCCGCGCCTTGACCTTCGCCAGGAAGCGCGTGCGGTCCGCCGCACCCCGCGTGTCCATGCGCGTGAGGTAGAGCCAGTCCACCGGGCAGCCCTTCGCGCAAAGCCGCCTGACGCCGCCCGCCAGCACGCGCCGGTCAGGCCACAGCAGGAACAGCAGCAGCCAGAGCGGCGAGCCATAGGTCGTTACCACGCCCATGCGCTTGATGTTCCTCAGCGCGGGCTGGATGGCGCCATCGCTGAAGGTGAAGGTGACGCCTGGCACCCAGACGCGGTCGAACCAGCCCTTCAGCATCGCGGGCATGCCATACCACCAGGTGGGATAGACCAGCAGCAGGGCGTCGGCGCGGCGCAACTGCGCGATCTCGTGCTCGATGCCCGCCTGGTTCGCGGATTCATCATTGTAGACGCCGCGTTCCTCGGCGCTCAGCACCGGGTTGAAGCCCTCGGCGTAAAGGTCGCGCAGTTCGACCTCATGGCCGCGGGCCCGCAGCGCCTCCAGGGCCGTGTCGCGCAGAGCCGCGGAAAAACTGTCGGCGCGCGGGTGGCAGAAGACCATCAGGACGCGCATCACTCGGCCTCGTCGTCGGATGCCGGGAACAGGTAGACCTTGCCCGGCCGATCCGGCGTCCAGTCCGGGTCGTCCCAGGCCAGCATCTTGCCGGGGTTGAGCAATCCCAGCGGGTCGGCCTGGCGCTTGAAGGCGAGCTGCGCGGCGTCCACCTGTTTCATGCCGCCCTCTTCCAGCGTGAAGGCGTGCGGGTTGAAGATGGGCGCACCGGCATCCTCATGGATGCGGATGATCTCATTCAGGCGCTCCTCCGTCGTGAAGCGCACCAGTTGCAGCCCGAAGCAGCACACCTTCCCGCCGAGCCGCACATATTCGAGGTGGATGGGCACCTCATCGCCGAATTCCCGCTCCATTCGCGCGATGAGTTCCAGGTGGTCCGGCGCGGGAAACAGCGTCTGGAGGTAGGTGATGGAACGATCCACCTTCAGCGCCTGGAGCGTGGTGTGGTTCCAGGTGAACTCATAGGCCGGGACGGGCGCGTCCTCTGTGCGGAGGCGCGCCACCTCGCGCCCGCGATGCCGCGCCAGCAGCGGCGCCACAGCGTCGAGATAGGGCGGCGCCACCATGGCCAGCACCACTGCCTCGGTGTCGCCCACCGCCGGGAAGCCCTTGAAATACTGCTGCGCGATGGGCGCGGCCAGCACACAGACCAGCTTCTTCACCACGCCGTCCATGGCGGTCAGCGCATCGCCGAAGCGCGCCGCGTCCATCAGCGAGGGGAAGGCCAGGGTCAGGTCCAGCCAATCCTCGGCGGGGGCCAGCGGTATCTCCACCTCGGTGATGATGCCGGTGGTGCCATAGGCGTGGTTGGCGAGGTCGAGATCGGCCCCGCGCAGTTCCAGCACGCGGGGCGTTTCCTCCATGGTCACCACGCGCAGCCCCAGCACATTGCCCGGCTCGCGCAGGATGCCCCAGGTGCAGGAGCCGATGCCGGAAGACCCGCCGCCGATGAAGCCGCCAATGGTGGCGGTGCGCTTCGTCGAGGGGTGGAAGCGCAGCTCGCCCCCCACCGCCGCGCGGGTGTGGCGGTCCATGTCCATAATCTTCGCCCCCGCCTGGGCGCGCACCAGACCCGGCTTCGCCCAGAGCACCGCATCCATGGCCGACATGTCCAGCACCACGCCGCCGAGCAGCGGCATGGCCTGGCCGTAATTGCCCGTGCCCGCGCCGCGCGTGGTGACGGGGATGCGCCGCGCGTGGCATTCGGCCAGCAGGCGCACCACCTCTTCCTCATTGCGCGGCACGGCCACCGCATCGGCGCGCGCGCCGTTCAACTGGCGCTTCAGCACGGGGCTGTACCAGAAGAAGTCGCGGCTCTTCTGCCGCACCAGGGCCGGGTCGGTGATCCAGTCGAGGCCGGGCAGGGCGGCCATCAGGCCCGTGATGTCATGGGTCATGGCAATCCCTTGGGGGTCTGTTCGAGCCAGGCGGCGATGTCGCAGCGGCGCACCGCCTCCAGCAGGGCGACGAGGCGCGTGGCGCAATGGTCCAGGATCGCGGCGCCGGCCTCGGGTGTCGCGGCCGCCGCATCGCCCACCGCGCCGGCGGGGTTCAGGTCCTGCGCCTGCCAGGCCGGCGCCGCCCCGCTGCCGGGCGCGAGTGGCGCCTCAAGCCCCGCCCAGGCCGAGCGGAAATCCCGCGCCTGTTCCATCCGCACCCGCGCGGGTTCCAGCGCCAGCATCAGGCTGGTTTCCACGAAGCCCGCATGGATGCCGAAGCGGTCCTCCTCCGCGCCCACCAGCCCGGGCGGGTTCCCCATTCGCCCCGGGTTGGCGGCGACGGCGAAGAGCCCCGCCTCGATCCGCAGCCGCCGCGCCAGGATCTCCATGATCTGCTGGTTGCCGCCATGGGTGTTCAGCAGCACCAGCCGCTTCACCCCCGCGCGCGCCACCCCGCGCCCGATCTCGGTCCAGAGCGCCAGCAGCGTCTCGGGCGAACCCGTCAGCGAACCCGGAAACCGCCCATGTTCGACCGAGCAGCCGATGGCCTGCACGGGCAGCACCAGCACCGGGAAATCCGCGGGCAGGCGGGCCAGTGCCGCGTCCAGCACGCCCTGGTTGATGCGCGTGTCCACCGACAGCGGCAAATGCGGCCCATGCTGTTCGGTGGCGGCCAGCGGCAGCACGGCCACCGTGTCGGGTGGCAGGCCAGCGAAGTCGGTCCAGGCCAGGTCGGCCCAGCGGCGGGAGGGCAAGGGAGGCATGCGCCCGCTTACCGCGGATCAACCAGGGCGTGCCAGTTCCCGCGCGCCCTCCGGTGCCACGAGGCCGAGCCAGCCCAGCACCCACAGGATCAGCAGCCCGTCGCCGCGCAGCAGCGCGGCCTCGGTGTTGGCATGGATGGCGCCCACCAGCAGCAGCATCAGCACCCAGTAGCCCAGCGCGCGCCGCCTTCCCGCCAGCCGCCACAGCGCCACGGCCAGGGTCAGCCCCGCCGCCGCCGCCAGCGCCGCGAAGCCCACCCAGCCCAACTGCAGCACCACCTCCCGCCAGCCGCTGTGCGAATCGGGCGCCGGCCATTGCAGGTCGAGCCAGATGAGTTCAGCCGGTGTCAGTCCCTGGAGCCAGAAGGCGGCGAAGCCGTGGCCCAGCCAGGGGCGCTGCGCGATGGCGCGGTCCACGCTGGCCCAGATCTCGGTGCGGCCGGTCAGCGTCTCCTCCTTGCCCAGGAGGTCGAAGAAGCCCTCCGTGCCGAAGGCGCCGGCGAAGCCCAGCGCGGCGGCGGTGAACCCGCCCACCCCCAGCAGCAGCAGCGCCAGCCAGGCGCCGCCCGCCCGTGCCGCCAGCCAGGCCAGGGTCAGCCCCAGCACCAGCAGCGCGAGCACCAGCGCGGTGGAGGAACGCGCCAGCACCAGCATCACCAGCAGCAGCAGCGCGATGGCCATGTGCCGCCCCGTGACCCGGCCGGCGGTCAGCATCAGAAAGCCCAGCGCCAGCATCCCGTGCAGCAGCGCCGTGCCGAAGCCGTTCTTCTGAAGGAACACCCCGCGGATGGCGTTGCTGTAGAAGCCCTCGTCGAAGCCGATGGCGGGCCGCAGCAGGGCCTCCAGCAAGCCCAGCGCCACCGTCAGCAGCACCACGCCCAGGAAGAGGCGCATGGCCCGGTGCAGGCCGAGCTCGCTGAACAGCAGGAAGAGGAACAGCATCTGCGCCGCCACGGCGACACTGCGGCGCAGGCTCTGCCCCGGCGCCTGTGACCACAGGATGGAGGCGCCCGCCAGCGCGAAGAGCACCAGGAAGGGCCAGGCCGCCAAGGCGAGCCGCGCCACCCGCGCCGGATGCCGCAGGGCGAAGCCCAGGCCCAGCACCAGCACCGCCGCCTGGATGGCCGTGTTCACCGGGTTGGAGCCAGAGAGGATGGCACTCGGGTCGGGCGGCGCCAGGGAAATCCGCGCGCCCAGGTAGTTGAAGAGCGCCACGACCATGACAGCCAGCACCAGCCGTCCCGGCGCGGCGGCCAGGGGCGGGGCGGCGGCCAGGGCCATGCTCATCTGGCCATCTCTCCGCGCCAGCGGCGCCGACATTTCCGCATCTGCCTTCCCGTGGTGCCGCCTGCATCCCGCATAGCGGGTGGGGCCGGGCGAAATCAAATGCCACGCGGCTGGCGGCGCGGTGCCGCTGCGCTACAACAGGTTGCATGGGCGTCCAAACCCTTCTCGTGGCCGGGGCCAGCGGCTTCATCGGCGGCGCCATCGCCCGGCGCCTGGGCGCGCGCGGGGATATGGCGGTGCGGGCGGCCTCGCGACGGGCCGTGCCGGGCGGCGTGCGGCTGGACCTGACGGACCCCGCCACCCTGCCCCCCGCGCTGGCGGGCGTGGACGCCGTGATCCATTGCGCGGTCGGCGACGCGGCCCCCACCATCACCGGCACGCGGCACCTGCTGGCGGCCGCCCGCGCGGCGGGGGTGCGGCGCTTCGTGCATCTCAGCTCCGTCAGCGTCTATGCCGCGACCGAGGGCGCCCTGGCCGAGGACAGCCCGCGCGTGACCTCCGAAGGCGCCGGCTATGCCCATTGGAAGGCCGCCGCCGAGCGGGAATGCGAGGCGGCCGGGATCGAACTGGTGCTGCTGCGCCCCGCCATCGTCCATGGCGCGGGCTCCGTGCTGTGGGTGGGCAAAATGGGCGCGCGGCTGCGCCACGGTTTGGTGGGCGAGATGGGCGCGGCGGGCGAGGGCTGGTGCAACCCGGTCCATGTGGAGGACGTGGCGGCGGCGGTTGAGGCGGCGCTGACCGGAAGGCCCGGCGCCTACAACATCAGCGGCGCGGCGCCCCTTACCTGGAACGCCTATTTCGCCGGGCTGGCGGCGGCGATGGGCCTCGAAGTGCCGCGCCTTTCACCCGCGCAGGTGGCGCGGAATGCCCGGCTGTCCCTGCCCCTGAAGGCCTTGGCGCGTCTGGCCCCGGCGCTGCGCCCGCACCTGCCCGCCTTGGTGGGGGCCCCGGCGCGCGGCGAGTTGGCGCTGTTCCGCCAGCGCGTCACCTATCCGATCGAGGCCGCGGCGGAGGGGTTGGGCTGGCACCCCGCCATCAGCGTCGAACAGGGATGGGCCGAGGGCGCGGCCTGGCTTCGCGCCGCATGACGGCGCCCGTGGCCAGCATCGTCATCACCACGCATAGCCGGCCGCTGCTGCTGGAGGCCGCGCTGCGTTCCTGCCTCGCCCACGCCACCCGGCGCGGCCTGGATTTCGAGGTGGTGGTGGCCGACAACAGCCCGGACGGCCATGCGGCGGCGGTGCTGGCGCGCCTCGACCCCCAGGTGCCGCTGCGCGCGGTGCCCTGTTCGCCGCCCAACATCTCGGTGGCGCGCAATGCCGGGCTGCGCGCCGCCCGCGCCCCCCTGGTGGCCTTCCTGGACGATGACCAGGAGGTGGAGCCCGGCTGGCTCGATGCGCTGGTGGACACGCTGGAGCGCACAGGGGCGGATGCCGTGCTGGGGGCGGTGCGGCCGCTGCTCCCGTCCGGTGTGGACCCCGCCCCCTGGGACCCGGAGAGCCGCCAGTTCAGCCGCCTCAGCCCCATGCCCGAGGGCGCGCCCGTCATCGCCGGCGGGCCTTCCCGCACGCGGGATTTCGTGGTGGGCGCCGGGAATTCCCTCTGGCGCGCCGCCACCTGCTTCACCGAGCCGGAGCCCTTCGACCTCGGCTACGGCGCCTGCGGCGGCGAGGATCTGGAGCTGTTCTTGCGGCTGGAGCGGGCAGGGCGGCGCTTCGCCTGGTGCCCCTACGCCGTGGCGCTGGAGAAGGTGCCGGCCAGCCGCTTCGCCCTGCGCTATGCGCTGCTGCGGGCCTATTCCGGCGGACAGGTCTTCGCCGCCCTGTCGCGGCGGCATGGCGGTGGCGGCACCACCCTGCGCGGGGCGGCGCAATTCCTGGCCATGGGGCTGCTGGCCCTGCTGCTCTGGCCCTTCCCCGACGCGCGGGGCCGCTTCGGCCGGGCCGCGCTGGCCGCCGCGGCGGGGCTGGGCAAGCTGACCTGGTGGCGGCGCGTGGCGCTCTACCATGCCGAGGCGGTGCAACGGGCGAGGGCCGCATGAACTTCGTCGTCATCGGCTGCGGCTTCGTGGCCGACTACTACATGGCCTCGCGCCCCGACCATGCCGGGCTGCGGCTGCTGGGCGCCTTCGACCGCAATTCCGCGCGGCTGGACGCCTTCGCGCGCTTCCACGGCACGCGCGCCTATCCCAACCTGGAGGCCGTGCTGGCGGACCCCGAGGTGGAACTGGTGGTGAACCTCACCAACCCGCGCAGCCATGTGGAGGTTAGCCGGGCCGCCCTGCTGGCCGGCAAGCATGTCTATTCCGAGAAGCCCCTGGCCCTGACCATGGCCGAGGCCGAGGAGCTGGTGGCGCTGGCCGCCGCGCGGGGCCTGGCGCTTGCCGCCGCCCCCTGCAACCACCTGGCGCCCCCGGTGCAGGAGATGGCCGCGCTGGTCGAGGCCGGGCGTCTCGGCCGCCCCCTCATGGCCCAGGCCGAGATGGATGACGGGCTGATCCCCTTCCAGGGCCACGAGGCCTGGCGCAGCGCCTCCGGCGCGCCCTGGCCGGCGGCCGACGAGTTCGAGATGGGCTGTGTGCTGGAACATGCCGGCTACCAGATCGGCCCGCTGGTCACGCTCTTCGGCCCGGTGCGCGAGGTGGTGGCCATGCCCGCGCATCTGCTGCCCGAGAAGGGCGAGGGGCTCGGCCCCATGAACCCCGACTTCTCGGTGGGCGTGCTGCGCTTCGACCATGGGGTGGTCGCGCGCCTCAGCCTGTCCATCATCGCGCCCCATAACCGCTTGCTGCGCGTGGTGGGCACCGAGGGCTTCGCCACCATCCCCGATGTCTGGGACAACCGGGCCAGGCTGCGCCTCAGCCCCACCGGCAAGGGGTTCTGGCACCGGGCCGCGCGCAAGCTGGAACTCAAGCTGGGGGCCTTCCTGCCCGGCGTCACCCTGGGCCGGGCGCTGCGCGTGGCCTACCGCCCGCGCCCCAAGGGCCGCCCGCCCATGGACTACCTGCGCGGCGTGGCCCAGCTGGCCGCCCAGGTCGAGCAGGGGGCGCCGCCGCTGATGGGGCCGGAACTCGCGCTGCACGTGACCGAGGTGACGCTGGCGCTGCAATCGCCGGAGGCCGCCGGCCGCGTCCAGACCATGCGCACCGGCCTGACCACCCGACCCAGGGAACCCCGACTTGCCCGCTGACACGCCGCGCATCGGCATCCTGACCTGTTCCTTCGCCGGCGACTTCCATCTGTGCCGCACGCTGGCACACAGCGTGGAACGCTTCGCCCGGCCGGAGGTGCTGCACCGCATCGTGGTGCCGCGCCGTGACTTGGCGCTGTTCGGCGCGCTGGCGGGCCCACGCACCGAGATCATTGCGCAGGAAACGCTGCTGCCGCGCGGCTTCCTGAACCTGCCCCGCCCGCCGGGCGCCATCCGCCGCGCCATCCCGGCGCTGCGGCGCGAAATCTATCTGACGCCGGTCGGCCTCGTGCGCGGCTGGATCATGCAGCAGATCGTGAAGTTCGCCGCCGCGGCCGCGATGCCCTGCGACGTCGTGATCCACGCCGACAGCGACACCTGCCTGATCCGCCCGCTCGACCCCGCTTCCCTGGCGCCCGGGGGGCGGGTGCGCCTCTATGCCCTGCCCGGCGAGGGTCGGCTCGACACCCACCTGCCCTGGCACGCCGCCGCCGCCGAATTGCTGGGCCTGCCGCCCTGCGACTATTTCGGGGCGGACTACATCGGCTCGCTCATCACCTGGAACCCGGAGAGCGTGCGCGCCCTCCTGGCCCGCCTGGAGTCGGTGGCCGGGATGCCCTGGACGCGGGCGCTGGCGCGGCGCTGGCAGTTCTCGGAGTACATCCTCTACGGCGCCTATGCCGGGCGATCGGGGCTGTGCCCGATGCCGCACGCGCCGTCATCGCGCTCGCTCTGCCACAGCTCCTGGGGGCATGACGTGCGCAGCCCGGAGGGTGTGGCGCGCTTCGTCGCCGCGCTGGAGCCGCACCATCTGGGCGCCGACGTGCAATCCACCGAGGGGTTGGACGCGCCGGCGCGCGAGGCGATCTTCGCGGCGCTGGAGGCGCGCGCGGCGGAGCTTTAGGTCGCCAGCGCGGCGAGCGGCCCAGGCAGCACCTGCCGCCGCCCGGTGAAGGCCAGGCCCGGCAGCGCGCCGCCGGCCGCCAGGATCTCATCCCGCCGGGCGCGCGCGGCGCGCAGCGTCGTCACCTCGCCCCGCACCACCAGCAGGTTCGCGTCCATCAGCCCCGCGAGGCGCCGTGCGGCGTAGCCCGAGCCATCGGCGCCCACCACCAGGATCACGTCGAACTCGCGCTTCAGCAGGGCCAGCATGCGCGCGGCCTCGGCCTCGCCGGCGCGCGGGTCGGTCAACTGGCTGTGCTGGGATTCATACGCCACCCAGAGGCGCTCATGGGCTGTGGGGAAGGCCAGGACATGGCCCTCCACCCGCTCCACCGCCTCCGGTGCGCCGCCCAGGGCGCGCAGATGCGCGGCACCATCGGTCTGCAGGTCCAGCAGCAGCACCATCCGGCCGCGCCGCAGGGCCAGTTCCTCCGCCAGCGCCCGGGCGAGCAGGCCACGCTGGTCATCCCCCTCGCCCGTCAGGTGCAGCACCGGCCGCGCGCCGATCTGGTCCAGCAGCAGGCCGGCCAGTTCGGCCAGCGGGGCCTCCTCATCCGGCCGCGCCAAGCTGGCCAGCACGGGCAGGCGGAGATTCGCCACCGCCTCGCCGGGCGTGGCGGGGGTGGCGCGCAGCAGCGTCAGCAGCACGAGGCCGGCGCCAGCCAGGGTGAAGCCCGCCACCAGCCCGGCGGCGGCGAAGAGCAAGGCGCCGCTGCGGCCCTCGAAGGGCGCGGTGGGCGGCTGCACCAGCTGCACGGCGGCGGCGCCCCCGCGGCGCGCGCTTTCCTCCAGCCGCACGCCGGCCTCCCGCGCGGCGAGGCTGCGGGTGATGCCGTCCAGCGCATCCCGCCGGCGGAACAGGTCGCGCAGCACGGCATCGGCGCCGCGCAGCGTGGTGGCGCGCGCCTCGGCCTCGCCGCGCTGCACGCGCACCTCCTCCAGCTGGCGTGTCAGGCTGTCGAGTTCGATGCGCGAGGCGATAAGGCGGGCTTCCAGCGCGTCGCGGTTGGGGTTGCGGATGTCGCGGCGGGTGGCGAAGGCCGTGCGCTCATTGCGTTCCAGCGTCTGCCGGACATTGGCGATGCGCTGGTCCAGCTCCCGCAATTCGGGCGCGCCGGGGGCGTAGTGGGTGGCGATGTGCTGCCGTTCCTGCAACAGCCGCGCGAGGGTGTTCCGCGCCTCGTCATTGGGGGCGAGGTTGGTGGCCTCGCTGCCGGCGAAGACGCGCTCGGGCTCCGCCGCCAGCCGTTCCTGCGCGGAGGCCAACTGCGCCGCCGCCGCCGCCCGCTGCTCGCGCAGGGTGTTCTCGCGCACCAGCAGCGCATCGAGACGCGCATTGGCCAACGCGATGTCCTGCCCCAGCTCCATCACGCCGAAGCGCGCCTGGGCCTCCTGGATCTCGCGCTCGATGCCGCGCAGCTCCTCGCGCTGGCGGGCGAGGTCCGAGGTGAGAAGCCGCGCGCCACCCTCATGCCCGGTTTCGGACCGTTGGCCCAGATAGGCCTCCAGTACCGCCTCCAACACCAAAGTGGCCCGCGCGCGGTCGGTCGCGCGGTAGCGCAGGCGCAGGATGTTGGTGGAGGGTTCGGTGTCCGCGCGCAGCGCGCGGCCGAGGAGGGTGGTCGCGGCCTCGACCTGTTCCTCCGGCGTCAGCGCCCGCTGCCAGGGGCGGGGGTTGGCGAGGCCGGGGGCGATGGTGGCGGGCCCCAGCCGTTCCACCGCGCGGCGGGCCACGGGGCGGCTGGTGGCGATCTCCATCTCGGAGCGCACGACGCGCAATTGCTCCACCGTCTGCACGGTGGGGCCGAGGCCGGAGAGGTCGGCGGCGCCCACGCTCTCGCGCGTCACCTGGATGAGCATGCTGGTCTCGGCCTCGAAGACCGGCTGCCGCGTGAGAGCCAGCGCCAACCCTGCCGCGACAGGAAGGCCGAAGGCCAGCAGCAGCAGCCAGCGCCGCAGCCAGAGCGTCACCAGCAACTGCGCGGGTGTGAGGCGGCGCAGCGCCAGCACATCCGCGCGCTCCGCCTCGACGGGGGCGGCGGCGCGGGGGCGGGCGACGGGGGCGGAGACCGCGAGCGACATCAGGCCCCCGTGGTAGCGCAGCTTGGCCGCGCGGGGGAGGTTTCGCGCGCCACCTCGCGCCACAGCAGCGCGGCCAGCGCCGCCTGGCCCGCCGCCAGCACGACCAGGCTGCCCGGCCCACCCAGCCACAGGATCATGGGCACCAGCGCCACCACCACCGGCCCCGCGACGACGCCGATCCGCAGCGCCAGCGCGCGAAACCGCGAAGCCGCCTGCAATTGCCCGGCCGCGATCTCCGTCATCGCCTGAAGCCCGATCACCAACGTCCAGAGCGCGACCAGCGGGCCGATCCCGTCATAGCGCCCCTGGAGCAGGTGCCGCGTCAGCACGTCCCACGCGGCCCAGAGCAGCAGCGCATAGGCCAGCACCGCGACGACCAGCGCGAAGGTGGCGATGACGGCCTGGCGGCGGATGCGGTGCGCCTCGCCCGCCGCGCGAAGCTGCGCGAAGCCCGGGATGAGCGTGCGGTTCACCCCCACCAGCAGCAGCGCGGCGGGGGTGAGCAACATGCGGGCGGCGTTGACCTCGGCCACCGCGGCGAGGCCCGCCAGCAGGCCCAGGATGTAGAAATGCGCCTGGTTTTGCGCCAGCGTCACCGCGACCCCGCCCACCGACCAGCGCCCCTGGTCCCAGACCGTCCGCAGCCCGTCGCCCATGCCGCGCAGCCCCTCCCGCAGCGGCAGCCGGGCGGTGGCGGCCGCGACCACCGCCGTGACCGCGCAGGCCGCGCCATGGCCCGCCAGCGCCGCCACCGGCACCGCCAGCCCGAGCGCCAGCCCGGCCAGGGCGAAGCCGGCCCAGAGCAGCGCGTTCAGCCCATCCAGCGCCAGCGCCGCCTGGGGCCGCAGCAGCGCCAGGCGATGCACGCGCAGGAAATCCTGCGCGACCGCGGCCGGGATGACGAGCAGCGTCACCGCCACGAAGGGCGTCGCCCAGCCCGCCGCCGCCAGCGCGGCCAGCGCCAGCAGGCAGGCCAGCGCGACGCCGCCCAGCTGCGCCAGCAGCAGGGCGGCGGCGAAGGCCGGGCGCGCGGCCTCCGGCCGCCCATGCTGGGCCACGATGAACTGGCTGCCGAACATGCCGCCGGCGAAGCTGTTGGCCACCACCACCGCCATGTAGCCCAGCGCGTAGAGGCCGAACTCCTCCTTCGTGCCCAGCCGCAGCACCGCCAGCGCCACCGCGAAATTGGCAAGGCTGATGACCGCCTGGTCCGCGATGCCGGCCAGGGTGCGCCCGCGCGGCCCCGTCAGCAGGCGCGGCAGGGCGGGCATGGGGGGTGGCGGACCTGGGGTTGCACCCATCCCCTCTACAGGCCGGAGCGGCGCACGGCCACCGCCGCTTGCCGCGCGGGGTGCGCGCCCACATCCTGAGTGCCATGTCCCTGCCACGCCTGAGCGTCGTCGTCCCCTGCCATGACCGCATGGACCTGCTGGCGCGCACCCTGCACGCCCTGGCCGCGCAGCGCCTTCCAGATGGCTTGGGATGGGAGGTGGTGGTGGCCGACAACCACCCGGACGCCCTGGCCCGCCCGCTGGTGGAGGGCTTCGCCGCGCCGGTGCCCTTCCGGCATGTCGTCGCCACGCCCCATCGCAACATCGCCGCCGCGCGCAACCGGGGGGTGGCGGCGGCACGCGGTGAGTTCGTCGCCTTCGTGGATGATGACGAGGCGCCGGAGCAAGGCTGCCTCGCCGCGCATCTCGCCGCCCTGGAGCGCACCGGCGCGGATGCCAGCTTCGGCCCCAAATTCCCGATCTTCGAGGGCGGCGCGGCGCCGGATTGGGACCCGGAGGGCGAGTATTTCCGCACCGACCTCGGCCTGCCCGCCGACACGCGGCTGAACCCGCTGGACTGGTGGCACGCCGGCGGGCGCGGCGTGGGGACGGGCAACTCCCTGCTGCGCCGCGCCACCTGTCTGGTGGGCGACACCCCATTCAACGAAACCCTGGGCCGCGCGGGCGGCGAGGACACGCTGCTCTTCTTCACCCTGGCCAAGCAGGGGCGCCACTTCATCTGGACGCCCGATGCGCCGGTCGAGGAGATGAACCAGCGCGGCCGCCTGACGCCCGACTACATGCGCGCGCGGCTGGCCCGCAGCGCGCGGCACTCCGCCCTGTTCCGCGCGGCCGTGAGCGAGCGGAAATGGGCCGCCTGGGCCGTGGCCTGGGGCATCGGCGCCGCGCAGGTGGCGGTGCATGCGCCGCTCTATCTGCTGAAGCGGCGCGGCCCGCCCTCCGCCTGGATGCGCCACCGCTTCGGCATCGCGAAGGGGCTGGGCAAGCTGGGGCTGGGGGCGGACCTGGACTTCGTGCGGGAATAGGCCCCGCTCAGGGCATCTGCACCTCGATGCCCTGGTAGAAGTAGTTTTGCGCGCGGATCTGGTCATCGGTCAGGCGCTGCCCGGCGGGGATGACCGGCGTGCCGTCCTGCCGCGTGATCGGCCCCTCGAAGGGGTGCAGCGTGCCGGCGGCGAGCGCGTCGCGGATGCGCTCGGCCTCGCTCGCTTCCTCGGGCGTCATGTTGGTGAAGGGCGCCAGGCGGAACATGCCGGAATCGAGGCCGCCCCAGGTGTCGGTCGGCTGCCAGCTGCCGTCCAGCACCGCGCGGGCGCGCGCCACATAGTAGTCGCCCCAATTGTTCACGCTGCTGGTGAGGTGCGCGCGGGGGGCGAAGCGCGTCATGTCGGACGCCTGGCCGAAGCCGAAGACGTTGCCGCGCTGCTCGGCCAGCTGGAGCGGCGCGGGGCTGTCCGTGTGCTGGCAGATCACGTCGCAGCCCTGGTCGATCAGCGCGCGGGCGGCATCGGCCTCGCGGCCCGGGTTGAACCAGGCGCCGGCCCAGACCACGCGGATGCGCATCTGCGGGTCCACGGACCAGGCGCCGCGCATGACGGTGTTGATGGCGTGGATCACCTCCGGCACCGGGAAGGAGGCGACATAGCCGATGGTCTTGCTGCGCGACTTGCGCGCGGCGATCACGCCCTGGACGTAGCGGCCCTCATAGAAGCGGGCGTTGTAGATGGCGAGGTTGCGGGCGGTGGCGGTGCCGGTCGCACTCTCCCAGAACACGTTGGGGTTCTGGCCCGCCACGCGCTGCGTCGCCTGGAAATAGGAAAAGCTGGTGGTGAAGATGAGGCGCGAGCCCGTGCGGACCAACTGCGTCGCCACGCGGTCGAAATCGGGCGGGGCCACGGCCTCCACCTGGGTGGCGCGCACCCGGTCGCCCAGCACCTCCAGCATCCGGCGGCGGCCCTGGTCATGCATGGTGGACCAGCCGAAATCGCCCACGGGGCCGATCAGGATGAAGCCGACATTGAGCGGCGCCTGGGCCTGGGCGGGGGAGGCAGCGGCGGCGCCGAGCGCGCCACCGCCGAGCAGGATGTTGCGGCGGGACAGGGTCATGGGGCGGGGGTCTCCTTCGCGGGCGCCACTACACATTCGTGAAGCGTCTGTCATCCAGGATCAGCGATCGGGCACGAAGGGCTGGCCGAGGGATTGCGGCCCGGCCACGCCGCCGCGCCGCAGCCGCATGATCAGCACCAGCACCAGGATGGTGATGAGGTAGGGCATGGCCGCCAGCAGTTGCGTGGGCAGCGGCACCCCGGCCGATTGCGCATGGAGTTGCAGGATGGTGGCGCCCCCGAACAGATAGGCCCCCACCGCCGCCCGCCACGGCAGCCAGGAGGCGAAGACGACGATGGCCAGCGCGATCCACCCCCGGCCCGCCGTCATGCCCGAGGTCCAGAAGGGGGTGTAGACCAGGGATAGATAGGCCCCCGCCAGCCCCGCGCAGGCCCCGCCGAACAGCACGGCCAGGAAGCGCACCCGCAGCACATGATGGCCCAGCGCATGGGCCGAGGCATGGTTCTCGCCGCAGGCGCGCAGCACCAGCCCCGCGCGGGTGCGGAACAGGAACCAGGAGACGCCGGCCACCAGCGCGAAGGCGGCATAGACGAAGGGGTCCTGCGCGAAGAGCACGGGGCCGAGGAAGGGAATGTCCGACAGATAGGGGATCGCCACCTGCCCGATCCCCTCGCGCTGCACGCCCACGAAGGGCGCGCCCACCACGCCCGAAAGCCCCAGCCCGAAGATGGCCAGCGCCAGCCCCGCCGCCACCTGGTTGGTGGCGAGCCCGAGCGTCAGCAGTGCGAACAGCGCCGCCATGGCCATGCCCGCCAACACGGCCGCCAGCACGCCGAAGGCGCTGGACCCCGTGGTGATGGCGGCCGCGATGCCGACCGCGGCGCCCATGATCATCATGCCCTCGACGCCCAGGTTCAGCACGCCCGAGCGTTCCACGACCAGTTCGCCGATAGCGGCGATCAGCAGCGGCGTGGAGGCGGTGATGACCGTCAGGAGGATGGCTTCGAAAAGGGTCATTCTTGCGCCCTCAAACGCCGGCCGCTTCGCGGCCGGATACTCGTGGCGCGATTCCACTCCTGCCCGGTCATGCCTCCGCCCTTCGCACCCAGCGCACGCGATACAGAAGCAACGTGTCGCAGCCCAGCACGTAGAACAGCAGCAGCCCCTGGAAGACGCGCGTCACGTCCAGCGGCATCTGCATCATGATCTGTGCGTTCTCGCCGCCGATGAAGGTGATGGCGAGGAACACGCCCGCGACAAGGCAGCCCACGGGATTCAGCCTTCCGAGGAAGGCCACGATGATGGCGGTGAAGCCATAGCCGGGCGAAAGCCCCGGTTGCAGCATCCGCACCGTCCCCGCGGCCTCCAGCACGCCGGCCAGCCCGGCCAAGCCCCCCGCGATGGCGAAGACCGTCCAGGTCAGGCGCTTCGCGTCGAAGCCTGCGAAGCGCGCGGCGCGCGGCGCCTCGCCCACCAGCGTGATCTCGAAGCCCTTCAGCGTGCGCGCCACCATCAGCGCCACCAGCACCACCACCAGCAGCATGATGGGCGTACCGAGGTTCAGCCTTCCGCCCTCCATCAGCAGGGGGATGGTGGCTTCGGGCGCGAAGACCACGGTCTGGGGCATGTTGAAGCCCTGCGGGTCGCGCCAGGGGCCGCGCACCAGCCAATCGAGCAGAAGTTCGGCGACATAGACCAGCATGAGGCTGGTCAGGATCTCGTTGGCGCCGAAGCGCGTCTTGAGCAGGGCCGGGATCAGCGCGAACAGCGCGCCGCCCAGCGCGCCCATCGCCAGCATGGCGGGCAGCACCCAGGCGCCGGCACCCATGCCGTGCGTGGCCACCGCCAGCCACCCGCCGGCCATGGCGCCCATGAGGAACTGCCCCTCGGCGCCGATGTTCCAGTTGTTCGAGCGGTAGCAGAGCGCCAGCCCCACCGCGATCAGCACCAGTGGGGTGGCTTTTACCGCCACCTCCTGCAACCCCCAGAGGTCGGAGACGGGCATCACGAAATAGACGAACAGCGCCTCCAGCGGATCGCGCCCCATGGCCAGGAAGACCAGCACGGCCGAGACCAGCGTCAGCCCCACCGCCAGCAGCGGCGAGGCCAGGGTCAGCGCCCAGGGTGTTTCCATGCGCCGTTCCAGCACTAGGCGCCTCATGCCGCGCCCCCCATCCGCAGGCCGATGGCCTCGCGCGTCAGCCCCGCCACGGGTTCGGCGGGCGAGAGGCGGCCATGGAACAGCACGGCGATGCGGTCCGCCATCTCCAGCAATTCGTCCAGGTCCTGGCTGATGACCAGCACGGCCGAACCTTCCCGCGCCAGGTCCAGCAGCGCCAGGCGGATTAGCCCCGCCGCCCCCGCATCCACGCCCCAGGTCGGTTGCGACACCACCAGCAGGCCGGGCTTGCGCAGCACCTCCCGCCCCACCACGAACTTTTGCAAGTTGCCGCCCGAGAGCGCCCGCGCCTCCGGGTCACGCGGGCCTTTCCGCACGTCGAAGGCCTGCGTCACCGCATCCACCCAGCCCAGCATCCGCCCGCGATCCAGCATTCCGTGTCGCACCATGCCGCTGGCCGCATGGCCGGAGACCAGCGCGTTGTCCGACAGCGCCAGGCGCGGCGCGGCGGCATGGCCCAGCCGTTCCTCCGGCACGAAGGCCGCGCCCTTGCGGCGGCGGGCATTGATGTCGGCGCGGCCCACCGCGTCGCCATCCAGGAGGATCTGTTCGGCGCGCGGCGCCAGCACCTCGCCGGACAGCGCGGCGAACAGCGCCTCCTGCCCATTGCCCGCCACGCCCGCGATGCCCAGCACCTCGCCCCGGCGCAGGTCGAGCGAGATGTCCTTCAGCCCCACCCCATGCGGGTCCTCCGCCGCCACGGACAGTCCGCGCACCGACAGCCGCACGGGCCCCTCGGGTGGTGCGGCGGCGTGGCGCAGCGCCGCCACCTCGCTGCCCACCATCATCCGCGCGAGGCTGCCCGCGGTTTCCGCACGCGGGTCGGTGCGCGCCACCACGCGGCCATGGCGCAGGATGGTGGCGGTCTCGCAGAGGCGCCGCACCTCCTCCAGCTTGTGCGAGATGTAGAGCACGGCGCGGCCCTCCGCGCGGATGCGGTCCAGCGTGACGAAGAGCCCTTCGCTTTCCTGTGGCGTCAGTACGGAGGTGGGTTCGTCGAGAATCAGCAGGCGCGGGTCCTGCATGAGGCAGCGCACGATCTCGATGCGCTGCCGCTCCCCCACCGAAAGCCGCCACACCTCGCGCCCTGGTTCCAGCGGAAGGCCATAGGCGCGCGACACCTCGGCGAGGCGGGCCGCGATGCGCGGCACGGGCTCGGCGGCGTCCAGCGCGAGCGCCACATTCTCGGCCACGGTCAGGTTGTCGAAGAGGGAGAAGTGCTGGAACACCATGCCGATGCCCAAGCGCCGCGCGGCGCGCGGCTCGGGCAGATGGACCGGGCGGCCTTCCCAGGCGATGTGCCCTGCATCGGGCTGCAACAGGCCGTAGAGCATCTTCACCAGCGTGGACTTGCCGGCGCCATTCTCGCCCAGCAGCGCATGGGCCTCGCCGGGCATGACGCGCAAATCCACATGGTCATTGGCCACAAGCGCGCCGAAGCGCTTCACCAAGCCGGTGGCGTCGAGCAGCGGCGTGCTCATCGCCCGTGCAGCGCGGCCCAGAGCTTCTCCGGCGTGGCCGGCATGGTGATCTCGGCGCCCACCGCGTCACGGATGGCGGCCATCACGGCCTGGGGCGCGGCGATGCAGCCCGCCTGGCCCGTGCCCTTCACGCCCAGCCCATTGGCTTCCGTCGGCGCATCCTCGCGCAGCGCGATGTCCAGCGAGGGAAGGTCGGAGGCGCGGGGCAGGCAGTAATCCATCAGCCCCGCCGTCAGCAGCTGGCCGCTTTCGGGGTCATAGCGGATCGCCTCCAGCAGCGCCTGGCCGATGCCCTGCACCACGCCGCCCTGCACCTGGCCCAGCGCGAGCATGGGGTTCAGCAGGCGGCCGTAATCATCCACGGCGGTGTAGGCGCAGAGGGTGCATTCGCCCGTCTCCGGGTCCACCTCCACCTCGGCGGCATGGGCGCCGTTGGGGAAGGTGCAGAGGTCCAGCGCGTGGCGCGCCTCGCCCTCCAGCGGCGGTTCCTCGGCGGCGAGTTCGGCGAGTGTCACACTCTGCCCATCGGCCAGCGCGAAGCGGCCGCCGGCATAGTGCAGCGTGTCGGGCGCGGTCTGCAGCAGCCGGGCGGCGCGGCCGCGGGCCTCGGCCAGCAGGTTGTGCGCCGCCTGGCGCATCGCCTCGCCGCCCATGTGCAGGCTGCGCGCGCCGCCATGCCCGTTGCCGAAGGCGACGAGGTCCGTGTCGGCCTGGACGTAGCGGATGCGCTCCATGGGCAGGTCGAGCTGATGGGCCACATATTGCGGGAAGCTGGTCTCGTGCCCCTGCCCGTTGGACTGCGTGCCGATGGCGAGCGTCACATCCCCCTCGGGCGAGACGCTGAGCTTCGCCCATTCCCCGAAGGCGCCGCGCGCGGTCTCCAGGAAGGCCGTGAGCCCGAAGCCGCGCCGCTTGCCCTTTGCTTCACTGGCCGCGCGCCGGGCCGGGAAGCCCGCGCGGTCCGCCAGCTCGGCGCATTCCTTGAGGCGCGGGGCGAAGTTGCCGTCGCGCAGTTCCATGCCCAGCGCGGAGCGATAGGGAAACTCGCCGATCATGTTGCGTGCGCGCAGGGCCGCCGCGTCCTGGCCCGTGGCGCGGGCGGCGTGTTCGATCAACGTCTCGATGATGTAGTTGGCCTCGGGCTTGCCCGCGCCGCGATAGGCCTCCATGGGCGCGGTGTTGGTGAAGGCGCCGCGCACCGTCATGTGGATCGCCGGAATGGCATAGACGCCGCCCATGGCGGTGGCGGCCGCGTTGGTCGGGCAATGCGGGCCATTCGCCGAGAGATAGGCCCCCATCTCCGCCACGCCGTCGAAATCCAGCGCCAGGAACCGCCCCTCCGCATCCAGCGCCAGCCGCCCGCGCCCGTGCAGCCCGCGCCCATGGGCCGAGGCCGCGTAGTCCTCGCCGATGCGCGCCGTCCAGCGCACCGGCGCACCCAGTTCGCGGGCGGCGTGCAGCAGGCAGACATGCTCGGGGAAGGCCACGTTCTTCACGCCGAATCCGCCGCCCACATCGGGCACGACCAGGTGCAGCGCCTCGGGCGGCAGCTTCATCGCGGCGCAGAGCTGGTTCCGCATGGAATGCACGTTCTGCCCGTTGACGATCAGGCTGAGGCGCGACGCTTCCGGCACCGCCACCGCGGCGCGCGGCTCGATGGGCGCGCAGGTGACGCGGGGGTTGGGGATGTCCGCCTCGACCACATGGGCGGCGGCGGCGAAGGCGGCCTTTACCGCCGCGCGGTCGCCCTTGTGCCAGAGGAAGGCGAGGTTGCGCGGCGCCTCCTCGTGCAGTTGCGGCGCGGCCGGCGCCAGCGCCGCGTCATGCTCCGTGACGGCGGGCAGCATGTCGTATTCCGCGAGGATGAGTTCCGCCGCGTCCTCGGCCTGATGCGCCGTCTCGGCCACCACACAGGCCACCGCCTCGCCCACATGGCGCACGCGGTCCAAGGCCAAGGGCGGATGGTCCGGCTTCACCAAAGGTGTCTCGGCCGCCAGCACCGAGGAACAGGGCAGGCCGCCGATTCCGGCCTCCGCCAGCATGGCGCCCGTCAGCACCAGGTGCACGCCGGGGGCTGCGCGTGCCGCCGCCACGTCCAGCGCCAAGAGCCGCGCATGGGCGTGCGGGCTGCGCAGGAAGACGGCATGCAGCGCGCCCGGCTGCGCCAGGTCGTCCACATAGCGCCCCTCGCCCCGGAGGAAGCGCGCATCCTCGACGCGACGGATGGACTGGCCGAAGAGGCTGATGGCGTTCATTGGGCGAAACTAGCGCCCGATCGGCTTCGGTGGAATCACCGAAGGCGTGAATCGGTCGCTTGGCGGGCTGCCCGATTGCCTTCGGTGGAATCACCGAAGGCGTGAATCGGTCGCCTGGCGGCTCGCCCGATCGGAGAAGATGGGATGGCCGAAGGGGCGCGTGGCCCCTTTGGCCCTTGCGCGCCTCAGGCGGCGCGCATCTGGGTCAGCAGGGTGCTCAACTCACTCCGCAGCCCCTCGCCCTGCTGGGCGATGTCGTCGGTGGTCGCGGCCAGGCTGGTCAGCGCGCCCTCGGCGGCCTGGGCGCCCTGGCCCACCTCGTCCATGCGGGCGGCCACGCGGTCGGTGCCCGTGGCGGCCTCGGCCACGTTGCGGGCGATCTCGCGCGTGGCGGCCCCCTGTTCCTCCACCGCGGCGGCGATGGCGTTGGCCACCTCATTGATTTCGGCCACCACCGCGCCGATGCCCTGGATGGAGCGCACCGCCCCCTCCGCCGCGCCCTGGATGGCGCTGATCTGCGCCGCGATGTCCCCCGTGGCGCGGCCGGTCTGGGCGGCCAGGCTCTTCACCTCGCTGGCGACGACCGCGAAGCCCTTGCCGGCCTCGCCGGCCCGGGCGGCCTCGATCGTGGCGTTCAGCGCCAGCAGGTTGGTCTGGCCCGCGATGTCGCTGATGAGGCGCACCACCTCGCCGATCTTGGTGGCGGCCTCGGTCAGGGCCGCCATGGTGGCATCGGTGGCGCGCGTCTCCTCCATGGCGCGGCCGGCCACGCGGGCGGCCTCGGCCACCTGGCGGGTGATTTCGCTGACCGAGGCCGAAAGCTCCTCGGCCGCGGCGGCCACGGTCTGCACGTTGCGGCTGGCCTGGTCGGCGTCCTCGTTCACCGCATCGGCGAGGCGCGCGGTCTGGCCAGCCCCGGCGCGCAGTTCGGAGGTGGCGCCGCGCAGCACCTCCACACGGTCCGCCATGGTGTCGAGTGCGGTGCCCAGCGCCGTCTCGATCTGCTGGGCCACCGAGGCGCGGGCCCGGCGGGCCTCCTCCGCGGTGGCGGTGCGCTGGGCGGCCGCGGCTTCCTCCAGGGTGCGGGCGCGCAAGGCTTCCTGCCGCAGCCCATCCAGGCCGCGGGCGAGGGCGCCAAACTCATCCGTGCGGTCGGTGGCAGGCACCGGGTTGTCATACTCGCCGGCGGCCAGGCGGCTGGTGGCGGATTGCAGGCTGGCGAGCGGCGCCAGCACGCGGCGCAGCACGACCCACACCGCGACGGCGAGGAACAGCAGCGTCCCCACCAGTACGGCGATGGCGGCGATGGACTGGGCCCGGGCCTGCGCGATCAGCGTCTCGGCGCGATCCTGCGTCACTTCGCTGGCGGCGTCGCGCACCAGCAGAAGCGTGCCGATCTGCGGCGTGGTCCGCTCGATGAAGGCGTCTGCCGCCATGCGAGCGGCCGAGGGTTCGGCCTGGGCCGTGCTCAGCGCCCGGAATTCCGTGAAGTAACCGGCCCGTGCCGCCGCCACAGCGGCCGCGAGGCGGGGATTGGTGCGGGTTTCCGGCTCCGCCTCCAGCAGGCGCCAGGCGGAATCCACCGCCCCGCGCGACTGTGCGACGGCCGCCTGGTTCTGCGGCGTCAGCCCCCGGTTCGCGGCGATGGCGCCGGCCACCGTGCTGCGCTCCTGCCCGGAGGCATCGCGCGCCAGCCAGCTGGCCTGCTTCAGCATGTTCAGCCGCGCGATCAGCGGGTCATGCTCGCCGGCGGCGGCCAGCAGCGCCGACCAGATGCCCTGCTGCGCGGCCACGAAGCGCGAGATTTCCCGGTGCAGCCCGCCGCGCGCGAAATCGGCGTCGCGCGCGTCGGCCGGCAGCGCCATTTGCGCGTCGGTGCGGCGGCGCAGGGCTTCCAGCGGGGCGGCCATGCCCTCCAGCTCCTGGAGCATGCGGGCCGTCTCGGGGAGGCGGGCCTCGCGCAGATGGACCAGTGCCTCCGTCAGCCGGGCCTGGAATACGCCGCGGTGCCGCGCGATCACGCCGCGTGCCGCATCATTTGCGGGTGTGGCGGCGGCCAGCGCCGCGTTGCTCTGGGCGCGTTCCAGCAGCAGCTCGAACAGCCCTTCGTTCAGGCGCGCCGCAGCCTTGTTCATCTCGGCGGCTGCCCGATGCTCCTCCCAGGAGGTCCATGAGGAGCGCAGCGAGGAGGTTGCTGGAATCAGCGCCAGGACGGCCAGCACGAGGCTGACCCCCAGGATGGGGACACGGACGGACCCAAGTAACTTGCTCATGGAGAAATCCTCGCAGCGATTTCTCCCTACCTGCCCCGGCGCGCCTGAATCGGCCCTTAACGTCGCGTTGGCGCCTCCGGCTCGCCGCCCAGGTCGAAAAGGCCGCGCAGGAAGCCCGGCGTCAGCGCGGCCAGCGGGTTTACCGTGATGGTGGGGTCCTCCGGCGGGCCCTGCGCGCGGAAAGTGGCGGCGAAGACCCCGCCGCCCCGTTCCGGGCTGAACAGCCGCCCCACCAACGGCAGGTTGCCCAGCAGCGTGTTGAAGACATAGGCGGGGACGATGGTGCCCTCCATGTCCAGCACCGCGCGTTCCCGCAGCAGCCGCCCCTGCGCCGTGAGGCCGAGCGAGGCCGAGAAGGCCCGCGCCTCGTTCACCCGCAGCACGTCCGGCTCCAGCACGAAGGGCACCACGGCGCGCGTGAAGACGAGGCCATTGCCCCCTTGCATGGCCTCCAGCACGCCGAACAGCGTCATGGCCTGCAGCAGCTTGCCCAGCGCCGGGGCGTCGCGCACCACGAAATTGTCCAGCTCGGCCGTGCCGGAGAGCGGCGCGCCGGGCCGTGTCTCGGTGTACTGCCCGGTCAGCGCCAGCCGCCCGCCCTGGATGGAGGTGGTGATGCCCAGCGCCCGCAGCACCGCGCCGCCATCCTCCGCCACCGCCCGCACCTGGCGGACATTGCCGCGCCCGGGCGTCAGCGCCGCCTCGAAGGCGCCGCCGCCGCGCGCGGTACGGCCGCGCAGCGTCGCCTGGCGCAGCACGCCGGCCGCATCCATCCGGCCGGTCGCCTGCACGGCGAAGACCTCGCGCTGGGGGCCGACCAGCACCTGGTCGAAGCGCAGGTCCAGGTTCAGCGGCGGTTGCTGCCCCTCGGCCGGGGCCGGGCGCTCGCTGGCCGGGGTGCCGGGCCCCAGCACCGGCCGCAGGTCGAGCAGGGGGCCGCGCAGCGCGATGCTCCAGGGTTCGCCGGGCCGCGCGCCGGCCCGCGCATCGCCCACCAGGCGTGAGGCGCCGAACACCGTCTCCTGCAGCTCCACCCGCTCGATGCGGTTGGCGCGGGCCACGGCGCGGGCGCGCAGCGCGAGTTCCAGCGCCTCGATCCGGATCCCCTCGATGCTGGTGAGCTGGTCATTGTTGAGGCGCAGGGTGGCCTCGGCCTGGCCTGGGCTGCCCTCGGGCTTCTCCCAGCCCAGCGGCGGGAAGGCCAGCACCGCGTCGCGCAGGTTTCCCGTCAGCGCGTAGCTCGCCTGGCCGTTGCGCCGCCGCTCGCCCCGCGCCTCGATGGCCACCGGGCCGCGCAGCAGCGCCCCGGCATCGAGGCCCAGCGCCGCCAGCTGCGCCGCGGTCGGCCGCGCCGTCAGCGTCTCGCGTGAGACCACCTGCGTGGCCGGCCCGGCGCGGTAGTCCAGCTCCACCCCGAAACGCACCGCCACGCCGGCCAGGGTGCCGTTGCCGTTGCCGCGCAGCCCCTGCATGTCGGTGGTGAGTTCCGCCGTCGCGCCCTCCAGGTCCCGCCCCAGCAGCAGCGAGGCGACGCGCCCCTGGGTCAGACGCGCCTCGGCGCGGAGCTGAATCTGCTCGGTGCGAAGGTCGGCCAGCAGCGGGAACTCCAGCTGCAGCCGCCCATTGAACTGTCCTGCCCGCACGTCCAATGGGAAGGGCCGGCGGTCGAACAGGGCAAGGCGCGGGTGGCGCAGCACCGTGACCAGCCCTGTGAGAGGGCCCGAGAGGTTGAAGGACATCTCGGCCGTGTCCGGCTGGCCGGCGGGCGCAAAGGCGAAGCGCAGCGTGGCCTCGCTGGCCTGGACGCCGCCCGCATCGGCGGCCAGCGCGCCACCGCGTGTCTCCACCACCACGCCATCCCGCGCGAAGCGGGCGCGGCCGGCCACGCCGGCGACGGGGGGCATGGGGCGCAGGTAGTGGACAGTGGCGCCCTCCACGCCCGCCTCGCCCTCCAGCGCCTCAAGCCGCACCTCGCCCAGGGATTCATTCGTCGAGACGCCGATGCGCCAGCGCCCTTCGGTGAGGGTGCCGGCGGTGATGTTGGTCGTGATCCAGTCCCGCGCGCCGCGGACCACGCCCGCGGGCCAGAGCCGCGGCAATTCCGCGAAGCGGGCGTCGTTCAGGGTGAGCGAGACCTCGCTGGCCCAGCGCCCCTCGGCGAGGCGTGCGGCGCCGGTGGCAGCCAGGCGCGTCGCCGCGCCACCTTCCTCGGGCGCCACGAGGTCGAGGTGCAGCGCCTCCAGCGTAACCGCGCCGGGGCCGAGCGAGGCGCTGACCGCCGCCTCCGCCACCCGTAGTGGCCCAAGGCCGGGTGGCGTGACCTCGGCCTCCGCCAACACGATGTCCGCGCGGCCGCCCACCACGGCCCATCGCGTCAGGTCGGGCGCGGTGGTCACGTCCAGCAGCAGCCCCGCCTCCCGCAGCACGCCGCCGTTCAACGCCAGCCGCGCGGCCTCCCGCGCCTCGGGCGCGAGTTCGGCCGGCCAGAGGCGCGGGATCGCGGTGATGTCCAGCTCGCCCAGGTTCAGCCGCGCCCTCCCGGCCCAGCCGGGCGGGCGGCGCTGGAGTTCCGCGCTGGCCTCGATCGGCTGGCCGGCGGTGCCGGGCAGGCGGAGAATGGCACGCTCGAGGATGATGGAGTCGGGCCTCGCGAAGGCCTCCGCTTCCAGCTCCTCGAAAGGAAGCGCGAGCCCTGGTGCGGGGCGCAGCAACCCACCCTCGGCGGCTTGCAGCGCGAGGCCCAGCCCCTGCACCTGCCATTCGCCATCCATGGAAAGGCTCGCCTGCACCGCCACCGGTGCGTCCAGCATGGTCAGGGGCGCGAGGAAGGGCAGGGCGGCGGCCAGTTCGGGCGGGCGCAGCACCGGCAGGTCGAGGCGCAGATGCACCTGGGTGGGCTCACCCTCGGCCTGGGCGGAAACATGGACGGGCAGGCGCTTCGTGACGCCATCCGCGCCGACCGTCTCCAGCATGGCCTCGCCATCGGCCTCCAGCCCCCCCTCGCCGCCGCGCAGCAGGGAGAGGTGGATCTCGCGCAGGTGGAAGGTGGCGCCGAGTGTCACGTCGCGGAGGCTGACGCGCCCCCCCAGAACGCGGACGCGGCGCAGCAGGGTGTGGGCGGCGCGTTCCTCCGGCGGGCGCATCAGGTCGGCCAGGAGCTGGGGCAGGGCGGAGGGCGTGGTGTCCGCGGGCGCCGGCTCCGCCCCTTGCTGGGGCGTCAGGTCGAGGCCGAGCGTGCCATCCGCCTCCCGACGGAGGCTGAGGACGGGGGCGAAGAGGTCCACCGTGGCGGGGGCGAGGGTGCCGCGCAGCAGGGGGGCCAGGGCGAAGGTGACCGCGGCATCGGGCAGGGCGCCGGCCACCACGCCCTCGGCATCGGTCAGCCGGCCGCCGGAGACGCGCACCTCCACGGGGGCGGAGCCGCCATGGAAGCCTTCCCAGGCGATGGCGGCGCGGCCGATGGACAGGCGCAGCTCACCCCCCTCGGCATTGGCCGCGCGCTCGATCTGGCGGGCGAGGAAGGCCGATTCCAGCGGGCCGGAGGAGAGCCGCCAGGCCAGCACGCCCAGCGCCAGCCCCGCCAGCAGCGGCAGGAAGAGCAGGAAGGAGAGGCTCCAACGAAGGGCTTGACCGGGCTTCACCCTGCGCGTTCCCCTGCCCACCCATGACACGTCCCCTGCACGACCCCGAAGGAATCGCGCGGCTGCGCGCACGTCTGGCCGAGGGGGATGCCGCGCACCAGGCGCTGGCGGGCCGCGCCGAGGCAGGCCCCGTGCTGGACGTGCTGGGCGCGCACAGCCCCTTCCTCTCGGACCTGGCCTTCCGCGAGGCGCCCACTTTGCACCGCCTGCTGGACCGGGGGGCGGACGCCGCCATGCAGGCGGTGCTGGAACCCCTCTCCACGGCCGATGTCGCCTCCCCGCGCGAGGCGGTGGCGAGCCTGCTGCGCCGGGCCAAGCGCCAGGGCGCCCTGGTGGCGGGCGTGGCCGACCTGATGGGAATGTGGCCGCTGGACCGAGTGACCGGCGCGCTGTCGGACCTGGCGGACGAGACGATCGAATTCGCCATCGCGCACCTGCTGCTGGACGGCGCGCGGCGCGGCCAGATCCGGCTGCCGCGCACCAAGGGCGACAAGCGGCAGGTCACGAAGGGCTCGGGCCTGATCGTGCTGGGCATGGGCAAGCTCGGCGCGCGCGAGCTGAACTACTCCTCGGATGTCGATCTCCTGCTGCTGCACGACCCGGATTCGCCTTCCTACCACGAGGAACATGGGCCCGCGCCGTACATCCGCATCGCCCGGGACCTCGTTCGCCTGATGGAAGAACGCACGGGCGAGGGTTACGTTTTCCGTACCGACCTGAGATTGCGCCCGGATGCCACGCCGCTCTGCGTCTCGGTGCCCGTCGCGCTGAGCTACTATGAGAGCCTGGGCCAGAACTGGGAACGCGCCGCCATGATCAAGGCGCGCTGCGTGGCGGGCGACCGCGCGCCGGCCGAGGCCTTCCTGCGCGAATTGCGCCCCTTCATCTGGCGGCGCCACCTGGATTTCGCGGCCGTGGCCGACATCCATTCCATCAAGCGGCAGATCCATGTCCACAAGGGCGACCGGGGCGCGGGCGGCGAGATCGCGGTGGCGGGCCATGACGTGAAGCTGGGCCGGGGCGGCATCCGCGAGATCGAGTTCAGCGTGCAGGTGCTGCAACTGATCTGGGGCGGGCGCGACCCGGCGCTGCGCGACCAGACCACGCTGGGCGCGCTGGCGGCCCTTGCCGCCGCCGGCAAGATGGACCGCCGCGCGGCGGCCGACCTCGCGGATGCCTATGTCTTCCTCCGCAACACCGAGCACCGGCTGCAGATGGTGGAGGACCGCCAGACCCACCGTCTGCCCGAGGCGCCGGAGGAGCTGGACCGCATCGGCCGGTTCATGGGCTTCGCGGGGGGCGCGGAATTCGGCGCCGCCCTGACCGCGCACCAGCGCCGGGTCGAGCAGCACTACAGCCGCATGTTCGAGGCCGCGCCGCCGCTCACCACCGAGGGGGGCAGCCTCGTCTTCACCGGGGTGGAGGATGACCCGGCCACGCTGGAGAACCTGCGCGCCATGGGCTACCGCGAGGTGTCCTCCATCGCCGCCATGATCCGTTCCTGGCACCACGGTAGGCCCCGCGCCACTCGCACCGAGCGCGCCCGCGAATTGCTGACCGAGATCATGCCCGCCCTGCTGGCCGCCTTCGCCCGCCAGCGCGAGCCCGATGCGGCGCTGATCCGCTTCGGGGAGCTGCTGGGGCGGCTTTCGGCGGGGGTGCAGTTCCTCTCGCTGCTGCACCGCAATCCGCCGCTGATGGGGCGGCTGGCCGGGCTGCTGGGCGCCGCCCCGCAGTTGGCGGACCACCTGGCGCGGCGGCCCTCGGCGCTGGACGGGCTTCTCGCCGGCAGCCATGCCGCCCCCGGCGAGAAGCCGCTCGCCGCCCTGCCCGCCCTGGTGCGCGAGGCGCGGGACCTGGAGGAGGTGCTGGAGGCCACCCGCCGCCTCGTCACGGAACGCATGTTCGAGGTGGACGCCGCCAGCCTGGAGGGGCGGATGGACGCCGATGCCTCCGCCCTGGCGCGCAGCGAAGTGGCGGATGCCGCCATCTCCGCCTTGCTGCCGGCCGTCGAGCGCGACTTCGCCCGCCGCTTCGGGCGCGTGGCCGGCGGCGGCATGGCGGTGCTGGCCGTGGGCAAGCTGGGGGGGCGCGAGATGCTGCCGGCCAGCGACCTCGACCTGATCCTGATCTACGACCACGCGCCGGAGGCGGAGGCCAGCGAGGGTGGCGCCAAGGCGCTGGCCCCGTCCGAATACTTCATCCGGCTGGCGCACCAGGTGGTGGCGGCGCTGACCTCGCCGGGGAAGGAGGGCCGGGCCTTCGAGGTGGACATGCGGCTGCGCCCCTCCGGCAACAAGGGGCCCGTGGCGGTGCGGCTCTCGGCCTTCCAGCGCTACCACGCCGAGGAGGCCTGGACCTGGGAGCGCATGGCCCTGACCCGCGCCCGCGCCGTGGCCGGCCCGGCCGAGCTGTGCAAGGCCGTGCAGGCGGCCCGCGACGCGGCGCTGACCATGCCGCGCGACCCCGCCGCCGCCCTGGCCGATGCGGCGCATATGCGCGCCCGCATGCTGCGCGACATCCCGGGCGATGGGCCTTGGGACATCAAGTCCATGCCGGGTGGGCTGGTGGAGGTGGAGTTCATCGCCCAGGCCCTGACCGTGGCCCATGCCCCCGAACGCCCCCGCCTGCTGCGGGGCACGACGCGTGAGGTGCTGGCCGCGCTGGGCCGCGCTGGATACTTGGATGAGCGCGAGGCGGCGACCTTGATCCAGGCCGAACGCCTCTGGCGCACCCTGCTGGGCGTGATGCGCCTGACGGTGGGGCAATGGAAGGACCCGATGCTGCCCGCCACGGTCGAGGATTCCCTGCGCGAGGCGGCGGCCACGCTGGTCCACCACACGGTGCCGGACCTCGCTTCGCTGCGCGAGGTCATGCGCGACCATGCCGCGGCGGTGCGCGCCAGCTTCGAGCGGCGGGTGGGCAAGCTGTCCCTTTGAGCGGCTGATTCACGCCTTCGGTGAAGCCACCGAAGGCGATCAGACGCTGTCCCTTTGATCGGCTGATTCACGCCTTCGGTGAAGTCACCGAAGGCGATCAGACGCTATCGCCGTGAACGGCTGATCCCATCCGCCAGCAGGTTGCAGGCCAGCACCGTCAGCATGATGGCGAGGCCGGGCCAGAGCGCGGCCAGCGGCGCCTGGAACACGAGTTCCTGCGCGTTCGCCAGCATGTTGCCCCAGGAGGGGGCGGGCGGCGCGATGCCCAGCCCCAGGAAGCTCAGCACGCTTTCCGCCAGCACCGCGCCGCCCACGGCCAGCGAGGTGGCGATCGCGATGGGGGCGGCGAGGCTGGGCAGGACATGGCGCATCAGCACGCGGCGTTCCGAGACCCCCAGCGCGCGCGCCGCCCGCACGAAGTCGCGTGCCAGCAGTGACAGCGCGGAGGCGCGCACCAGCCGCGCCACCCCCACCCAGCCAAAGGCCGCCAGCAGTCCGGCGATGCGGACCATGTCGGCCGTGGCCTCGCCGCGCGGCAGGCCGATGATGGCGGGGTCGAGCGCCGCGAGGATGACCAGCAGCGGCAGGGCGGGCAGGGCGAGGATGCCATCGGCCAGCCGCATCAGCACCGCGTCCAGCCAACCGCCGCGCCAGGCGGCCAGCAGGCCCACCACGGTGCCGATGATCGTGGCGGCCAGCGCCGCCGCCAGCCCCACAGCCAGCGAGACGCGCGCCCCGTGCAGCAGCCGCAGCAGTACGTCACGCCCGAGGTCATCGGTGCCCAGCGGATGTTCGGCGGAGGGCGACGCGAAGCGGTTGAACAGGTCCGGCGCGAAGGCGTCATGGCCGAGCCACCATCCGCCCAGCGGCGCTGCGAGCGCGGCCAGGGCCAGCAAGCCCAGCAGGGCGAGGCCTGCCTTGATCATGCGCCTGAGCGCCGCGGGGCGCGGCCCGGAGGCGTGAATCGGTCGCCCATCATGCGATCCGCGGGTCCAGCCAGCGCTGCGCCAGGTCGGCCGCCAGTGTCGCCAGCATGGTCACCACCGCCACCAGCAGCAGTGCCAGCAAGGCCAGGTTGAAGTCGCTGCCCATCACCGCGTCATAGATCAGCTTGCCCATGCCCGGCCGGGCGAAGACCGTCTCGGTGATCAGGGCGCCTGACACCATGGCCCCGGCATCGAGCGCCGCGATGGTCAGCAGCGGCACGGCGGCATTGGGCAGGGCGTGGCGGGCCAGCACGCGGGCCTCGGAAGCCCCCTTGGCGCGCGCGGTGCGGATATGGGGGTCCTCCAGCGCGGCGCGCAGCGCGGTCGTCGAATGCCGCGCATAGGCGGCGAGGTTGGCGAAGGCGAGGGTGGCCACCGGCAGCACGAGGAAGCGCCAGCCGGAATCGGCGCCGCCGGCCGGCAGCCAGCCCAGCTGCACGGCGAAGAGAATGATCAGCAGGATACCCAGCCAGAAGGAGGGCGTGGCCTGCGCCACCAGCGCCACCCCCTGCACGAAGGGCGCCAGCCGCGGCCGCGCCGCCGCCAGCGCGCCCAGCCCGACGCCGACCAGGATGGCGATGCCGATGGCCAGCGCGAGCAGCTCCAGCGAAGAGAGCAACGCCGGCCACAGCAGCTGCGCCACCGGCTGCGCGAAGAGGCGCGAATGGCCAAAATTCCCCTCCAGCACCGCGCCGGCCCAGGCCAGGTAACGCGCCATCAAGGGCTGGTCCAAGCCGTGCAGGGCGCGCAGGCGGGCCGCGTCCTCGCTGGTCAGGCGCGGGTCGCCGGCGATGGCCATCTCGATCGGGTCGCCCGGCATCAGCCCGATCAGCAGGAAGGCGCAGAGCGAGAGGATGACGGTCATCACCGCGATCTGCGCGAGGCGTGAGAGGATGAGGCGCGTCATGCCCCGGGCCGGTGGCAGACGGCTTCCACCCGGTTGCCGTCCGGGTCCAGCAGGAAGGCGCCGTAATAGGCGGCGTGGTAGTGCGGGCGAAGTCCGGGCGCGCCGTCATCGCGCCCGCCCGCCGCCAGCCCCGCCGCGTGGAAGGCCCGCACCATGGCACGGCTGCGCGCGCGGAAGGCCCAGTGGCGACGGTCCGCCACCACACCTGGCCGTTGCAGGATGGTGAGGTAGGAACCCGCCTCCGCCGCTTCCGTGCTGCGGATTCCGTAGCCGATGCCATCCGCCTCGCGCCACACGCAGGGCACCTCCAGCGCCGCCATCACCGCGTCGTAGAAGGGCGCCGCGGTGCCGAGGTCGTTCACCGTGATCGAGACATGGTCCAGGATCATCGCACCCCCCATTGCTCTGCCCAGAGGGTGGAGGGGTTCAGGTGCCCGGTGGGCCGCACACCCGTCAGCCATGGCGGCCAGACATGCGCGTCCTGCCGGAACCAGAGCGGCAGGGCCGGCAGTTCCTCGGCATAGATGGCCTGCAGCCGGTGCCACAGGGCGCGGCGGCGTTCGCGGTCGAGTTCGATCGGCAGGGCTTCCAGCAGCGCGTCCATCTCGGCGTTGCGGAAGCCTGGGTAGTTCTGGCCCGACCAGTTGCGCTCCGCCGTCGGGATTTCGGTGCTGTGCAGCGAGGTCCGCGGCACGCCCTCGGGCGCGGAAACCCAGGCGAAGAGCACCGCGCCGGTGAAGCGGCGGCGCGAGAGGGTCTCGCCGAACAGCACGCGCGGGGGTTCGTTGCGGATGCGCGCCTCGACGCCCACGGCGCGCCATTGCGCCTGGATCACCTGCTGCGTGGCCTCGCGCGAGCGATTTCCGGCCGTGGTCATCAATTCGATGGAGAGCCGCTCCCCGGCCGCGTTGCGGCGGATGCCGCCGGGGCCCATGGTCCAGCCCGCCTCCTCCAGCAGGGCGGCGGCGCGGGCGGGGTCGTGGGGGTAGCGGCGCACGTTTTCGTCATGCGGCCAGTCCAGCGGGTTCACGCTGGTGTGGGCCACGGTCTGCCGGCCTTCGAAGAGGCGCGCCACGATCTGCTCGCGGTCCAGCGCGTGCAGCAGGGCCTGGCGCACGCGGCGGTCGTCCAGCGGCGGCTGGTCCATCCGCAAATCCATGTGTTCGTAGATCAGGCCGGGGCGGAATTCGGTGCGGAAACGGGTGCCGGTGCGGCGCGCCAGGGCCGTGGCCTGTTCCACCGGCAGGCCCAGCTCCCCCGCGATCATGTCCACCTGGCCGGCCAGAAGCTGCGCCTCCAGGGCCGGCGTATTCTCGACGGTGCGGATGGTGATGCGCCGGAAATGCGGTTCGGGGCCGGACCAGTGCGGGTTGCGCTCCAGCGTGATCGCCGCCCCCGCCTGCACCTGCGCCACGCGGAAGGGGCCGTTCCAGAGGCCCGGGTTGGTCGGCTCCGTGTCGTAGAGGGTGCGGGTGCGGTAGGTGCGCGGCTCCTGCTCCCAGCGCGCGCGTTCGAGATGCGCGGGCAGGGGCGCGAAGTCGCCCAGGCTGCCGAATTCGAAGGTGACGCGGTCGAAGCGCAGGGTGAAGCGGCGCTCATCCTCGGCGATGAACTCATAGGCGCTGCGGTAGAATTCGGCAGGGCCGATGCCGGTGGTCCCGTCGCGCCCCGCATCATAGGTGAAGCGCAGGTCCGCCGTGGTGATGGGCGTGCCATCGCCCCAGCGCAGCCCCTCGCGCAGCACCCAGGTCACGCGCAAGCCTGGGCGGCCATCCGGGGTGGTTTCGCGCTGCGCCAGCCCGTTTTCCAGCGTGGGGATGGTCTCGCAGAGCAGGCAGATCAGGCGCCAGTCCGGGTCATAGGCCGTGACGGGGCGGCGCGCGAAACCCAGCACATAGGACTTCGCCACCATGTTCTCGATGTTGGGGTGGAGCGTGGAGGGGTATTGCGTGATGCCGATGGTCAGGCTGTCGCGTGCGGGCTGGGCCTGGGCGGGAAGGGCCAGGAGAAGCAGGCAGATCAGGAAACGGACGGCCATCCACTTCTCCTTGCGGAGGCCGCGCCGGGTTGGCGCGGCCGCGCCCAGGCTAGCCGCCCTTCCCCTTGAACGCCAAAGCCTCTTCCAGGCTGCCCACGCCGCCATGCGCGCGCGACCAGGCCACGGGGTCCTCCAGGAACTTCCGCACGCCGGAGAGCGAGGCCTCGGGGAAATAGGAACGCTCGCGGCACACCTCCAGCACATCCCACCAGGTGGCCAGGTGGTGCAGCGAGAGGTCCATCGCCTTCATCTGCTCGAAGCTGCCGGGGAAGACGCCGTAGTAGAACACCACGAAGGTGTGGGCGCATTTGGCGCCGGCCTCGCGCAGCGCCTCGGCGAAGCGGATCTTGCTGGCGCCGTCGGTGGTGAGGTCCTCGACCAGCAGGGTCTCGCGGCCCACGGGCACGTCGCCCTCGATCAGCGCGTTGCGGCCGAAGCCCTTGGCCTTCTTGCGGACATAGGCCATGGGCAGGTTCATGCGGTCGCTGATCCAGGCCGCAAACGGAATCCCGGCCGTCTCGCCGCCCGCGATGCTCTCGATGGTCTCGAAGCCCACCGCGCGGTTGATCTTCTCCACGCCCAGGTCGCAGATGCGGGTGCGGGCGCGGGGGTAGGAGATGATCTTGCGGCAGTCGATATAGACGGGGCTCTTCCAGCCCGAGGTCAGGGTATAGGGTTCCTCGGGGCGGAAATTCACCGCCTTGATTTCCAGCAGGATGCGCGCGGTGGTCAGGGCCGCGTCGCGATCGAACTCCGAGGCGTGGTGCGTCGTCATGGGAACCCTCATCGTGCTGCGTTCCAGTAACGCCGGGGCGCGGGCGCGACAATGACCGAAGCGCCGATCTGGGTGCTGGAGGACCCGCGCGCGGGCACGGCGGCCCAGGCGCTGGGCATCGCGGAGCGGTTGGGGCTGCCCTTCCGGGTGGTGCCCCTGCGCTGGAGCCCCTGGGCGCGGCTGCCCCTTCCCCTGCCCACGCTGCTGGGCCTGGCCGACCGGAGCGCCTTTGCCCCGCCCTGGCCCAGGCTGGTCATTTCCGCCGGGCGGCGGGCCGCGCCGGTGTCGCGCTGGCTGCGGGCGCGGGGGGCGCGCACCGTCCATGCCATGCGCCCAGGCCTGGGGGCGGCGGATTTCGACCTGCTGGTGATCGGCGCGCATGACCGGCCGCGCCCCGCGCCCAACCTGCTGGAAATCCAGGGCGCCACCCACCGCATCACGCCCGCGAAGCTGGCCGCGGCCGCCACCGCCTTCCCGGAACTGGCCGCCCTGCCGCGCCCGCGCGTGGGCCTGCTGCTGGGTGGGCCGGTGCGGGCCGAGGGCATGGACCCTGGCGTGGCCGCCCGCATCGCCGCCCAGGCGGCCGGGCTTGGCAATTCGGTACTGGCCACCACCTCCCGGCGCAGCGGCCCAGCGGCGGCGGCCGCCCTGGCCGGGGCCCTGAAGGGCCGCACGCACCACCTGTATCCTTTCGGGGGGGGTGGAGCGAACCCGCTGCATGGAATTCTCTCCCTGTCGGATGTGCTGGTGGTGACCGGCGACAGCATCTCGATGCTCTCCGAGGCGCTGATGACCCCTGCCCCGTTGTTCATTGCCGACCCGGGCGGGCTCGGCCCGCGCCACCGCGCGGTGGCGGACAGCCTGTTCGCGGCGGGCTTGGCCGCGCCGCTGGGCGGCCCCCCGCCCCCGCCGCGCGCCCCCCTGGACGAAACCGCCCGCGTCGCCGCCGAAATCCGGGCGCGCGGATGGGTGTGACGCTCGCCTTGCCCTGGCAGGACCGCCAGGGCCGGTTCTCGGGCCTGCGCGCCGTGGTGCTGGTGCTTCTCTGCCTGCCCCTGCTGCCTCTGCTCTGGCCCTGGGCCACCGGCACGCTGGGCCCGGAGCCCATCGAGGAGGCCATGCACGAGACCGGCCGCTGGGCCATCCGCTTCCTGCTGCTGACACTGGTGGTGACGCCGCTGGGGCGCGTCCTCGCCTGGCCGCGCCTGTTCCAGGTGCGGCGGATGCTGGGGCTGGGGGCGCTGGCCTGGGCCGTGCTGCATCTCGGCCTCTATGTGGTGGAGCAGGATTTCGTCCTGGCCCGTGTGGTCAGCGAGATCGCGAAGCGCACCTATCTGCTGATCGGCTTCGCGGCCCTGTGTGGCCTGGTGGTGCTGGGTTGGACCAGCACGGATGGCTGGATGCGCCGGCTGGGGCGGGGCTGGAAGCGCCTGCATCGCCTCGTGTTTCCCATCGCCGTGCTGGCGCTGCTGCATGCCTTCATCCAGGCAAAGTCCGATGTGTCGCAGGCGGTGCTGCTGAGCGCGCTCTTCCTCTGGCTGCTGGGTTGGCGGGCGGTGCCGGCGCGCTGGCAGGGGCATCTCGGCGCCCTGGCAGGGCTTTCGCTGGCGGCGATGCTGGGCGCGGCGGCCGTGGAATATCTCTGGTACGCGCTGGCCACCAACCTGCCGGCCGCGCGGGTGGCGGCGGCCAACCTGGACCTCACCTTCGGC
Source organism: Roseococcus thiosulfatophilus (assembly GCF_017311575.1). Taxonomy (GTDB): domain Bacteria; phylum Pseudomonadota; class Alphaproteobacteria; order Acetobacterales; family Acetobacteraceae; genus Roseococcus; species Roseococcus thiosulfatophilus. The sequence continues at coordinate 164,763 of NZ_JAFFQY010000022.1, read as the reverse complement.
CCGCGCCCGGCCGTGCTGGCGGGCATGATTGGCCTTGGCGTCGTCGCGCTCCTGGGGGTGTGGCGGCTTGTGGGGGCGCGGCGCGCGGCGTAGGGATTTTGCCATCGGAGGAAGGACATCCCATGGCCCGCACGCACCGCATCGCCGTCATTCCGGGCGATGGCATCGGCAAGGAAACCACGCCCGAGGGGCTGCGCGTCCTGGACGCCGCCGCCCGCCGCTTCGGCTTCGAGCTGAAGCTGACGGAATATGACTGGTCCTGCGAAACCTACCTCAAGACCGGCAAGATGATGCCCGATGATGGGCTGGACCAGCTGAAGGACAGCGACAGCGTCTTTCTGGGCGCCGTGGGCTGGCCCGGCGTGCCGGACCACACCTCGCTCTGGGGCCTGCTGATCCCGATTCGCCGCGGCTTCGACCAGTATGTGTCGTTGCGCCCCTGCAAGCTGCTGCCTGGCGTGAAGACGCCGCTCGCCAACCGCGAACCGCACGAGATCGATTTCTACGTGGTGCGGGAGAACACCGAGGGCGAATACTCCAGCGTCGGTGGCCGCATGTTCCCCGGCACCGACCGCGAATTCGTCAGCCAGCAGAGCATCCTGACCCGCACCGGCACGGACCGCATCATCAAATACGCCTTCGAACTGGCCATGACCCGGCCGCGCCGGAAGGTGACCAGCGCCACCAAGTCCAACGGCATCACCTTCACCATGCCCTATTGGGATGAGCGCTTCGCGGAGATGGCGAAGAACTACCCCGAGGTGACGACGGACCAGTTCCACATTGACATCCTCTGCGCCCATTTCGTGCAGCACCCGGACTGGTTCGACGTGGTGGTGGGGTCCAACCTGTTCGGGGACATTCTCTCCGACCTCGGGCCGGCGGTGGCGGGCTCCATCGGCGTGGCGGCTTCGGCCAACATCAACCCGGAAAAGGCCTTCCCCTCGATGTTCGAGCCGGTGCATGGCAGCGCGCCCGACATCGCCGGCAAGTGGATAGCCAATCCCATCGGCCAGATCTGGTCCGGCGCGATGATGCTGGAGCATCTGGGCGAGGCCCAGGCCGCCCGCGCCATCACCGATTCGATCGAGAAGCTGCTGGCCGAGGGCGGCCCCCGCACGCGCGACCTGGGCGGCCAGGCCGGCACGGTGGATGTGGGCAAGGCCATCGCGGAGGCGGTGTCCCGCGCCTGACGGGCAGGAGCACGATCTGCGACGGCGGACACGCCGGAGCGGTGAATCCTCCTCCCAGCAAAGGCTGGACCATGAGCCCTCCTGGGGGATCATGGTCCAGGGGGCAAACGCCCCCTCCCGCATCTGCGAACAACACTTGAACAGCCGTTCAGACGTCGGTATCGTACTCTGACATTGCGAGTGATTCGCAATTGGAGGGTTTCATGGGCCGCGACTACAGCCACATCGCCCGGCGCTGCGAACGGGCGGTCATCACCGCCTATCGCGAATTGCGCGATGTGGGGCAGAACGACATGGCGGCCTTCCAGGCCTGCACCACGCTTTATCGCGTCCATCACCCCGAAGCCTCGGTGGCCGAGGCGCGGCGGCTGGTGGCCGAATGGGTGGACCACCACGTGACCCGCGCCGACTCCGGCCCCACCCCGGGCTGCGAGTGCGCGGCGGAATAGCTACGCGTCAGACCGGCAGCGCGCCCCGCATGCGAAGCCAGGGCGTGTGGCTGCCATCCCGCCGCCAGGCGACCACCTCATAGATTTCGGCCTCCCGCCCCGGCACTTCCATGCCCGGGGTGCCGATGGGCATGGCCGGCACCGAAAGCCCCACGAACCCGGCGGGGCGCTCCGCCAGGAAGCGGCGGATGGCGTGGGCGGGCACATGCCCCTCCAGCGCCACCCCCTGCACCCGCGCCGCATGGCAGGAGAGCAGGTCGGACGGCGTGCCCAGCGCGCGGCGGAAGGGCCCCACGCTTGGCACCACGCGGTCCGTGACCGCGAAGCCCTCCTGCCGCAGATGCGCGACCCAGCCCTCGCAGCAGCCGCAATAGGGGTCGCGCCAGACCTCCACGCGAAGCCCCTCCTGGCTGGCGGCGGGCAGGGCGAGCGCGCCCAGCAGCAGGTGGCGGCGGATCATCGGCATTCCTCCCTCAGCGCCCCACCCAGCGGGGGGCGCGCTTTTCGATGAAGGCCCGCAGGCCTTCCTGGAAATCCTCCGTCTCCCGGATCGCGCGGCTCGCCTCGCCGCACAGGGTCCAGAGGGCGTCATCCTCCAGGTCGGTCGCGCGGCGGGCGATGGCAAGGCTCTCCCGCACGGCGATGGGGGCGTTCACCGTGATGCGCGCGGCCAGCGCCAGGGCGGCCGCCATCACCTGCTCGGCCGGCACGGCGGCGTTGACCAGGCCCAGGGCCTCGGCGCGGGTGCCGGTGATGGGCTCGCCGGTTGCGATCATCTCGAAGGCGATGGCGCGTGGCAGGGCGCGGGGCAGGCGAAAGACGCCCCCGGCCGCGGCCACCAGGCTGCGTTTCACCTCGGGCAGGCCAAAGGTGGCGCCCTCAGCCGCCACCGCCATGTCGCAGGCCAGCAGCAATTCCAGCCCGCCCGCCAGTGCATGGCCCTGCGCGGCCGCGATCCAGGGTTTTTTCCGAGAGGCGCGGACGAAGCCCGCGAAGCCGCCACGCTCGGTGTAGAGATCGGCCCCGCGCCCGCCCGCCACCTCCTTCAGATCGGCCCCGGCGCAGAAGGCATGCGGGCCGGCGCCGGTCAGGATGGCCACGCGGATCTCGTCCTCCGCCTCCACCCGCGCCACGGCGGCGTCCAGCGCCTGGGCCAGCGCGCCGTTGACGGCGTTGCGCGCCTCGGGCCGGTTCAGCGTGACCAGCGCCACATGCGGGGCCACGGTCTCGAACAGGACGGCGTCGGGCATATCGGGGGTTCCTCTCCCTGGAGCGCGCGGCGCGAACGCCGCCCGCTCCTGCCATTGTTGAGGGCGGGATTCAGCGCCTTCGGTGATTCCACTCGACGCATCCCGCCCTACAGGAAGGACCAGTCCTCCTGGGCCAGGCCGGCCAGGATGGCGGCCAGGTTGGCGCGCAGCCGGTCAAAGCCGGCGTGGCGCTCGATCCGCGCCTCGTCCATGTAGAGGCTGCGGGCGATCTCGATCTGGATGGCGTGCACCCGCTCACGCGGGCGGCCGTAATGGCGGGTGATGTAGCCGCCGGCATAGGGGTCGTTGCGGCGCACGCGGTAGCCCTGGCGCTGCAGCGCGGCCTCGATGAGGCGCGTGGCACGGGGGGCGCAGGCGGTGCCATGGGCGTCGCCCAGGATGATGTCGGGCTGGTCGGCGCCCGGGGCGGGGTGGCTCGGCATGGAGTGGCAATCCACCAGCAGGCAGGCGCCGAACTGCACCCGCGTCTCGGCGATCAGGTCGCCCAGCGCCGTGTGGAAAGGTTCCCAGCAGTTCCGCACCCGGCTTTCCGCCTCGCCGAAGGAGAGGCGGCGGCGGTAGATGGCCTCGCCCGAGGCCACCACGCGCGCGATGGTGCCGAGCCCCGCGCCCACGCGTGGGCTTGCGCTGTTCACCCAGGGCGGCAGGGGGGTGTCGAACATGCCCGGGTCCAGCTCCCACGGCTCACGGTTGGCGTCGCACCAGGCGCGGGGGAAGCGGGCGGCCAGCAGGGGGGCGCCAAGGCGCGGGGCGGCGGCGAAAAGCTCCTCGACGAAGGCGTCCTCGCTGCGGCGGAGGGATTGCGCGTCGAGCCGCGCGGCGGCCAGGAACTCCAGCGGGTAGTCCCGCCCCGAATGCGGCGAGGTGAAGACCAGCGGGCAGAGGGCCGTGGCGGGTCGCGTCAGGTCATAGGCGGTGAGGGGGGCGTGCTGGTCCATCGGTCTGGTCCTACACCACCACGCGCGCGCGCCGCTGTCACCCGCCGGCTTCCTGCGGGGCGCGCATTCGTGCCACGCTGGGAGGAAATCAGGAGGAAGCAACATGCCCGATGGCATCACCGACAAGCCCGCGCCGACGGGGCCTGAACTGGTCCAGCTCGCCTCGCAGTTGTCGGAGCTGCTGAAGCTCCGCACCCTGCCCTTCGGCATGAAGCTGATGCGCGACGCGGCCGAGCTGGAGGCGGTCCAGGGGCTTCGTCGCCCCCCGGCGGGCAAGCGCTTTTCCACCTGCCAGCTGGTCACGCAGGCGCGCATCGCGGGCTTCACGCTGGGCATCACCCACGACAATGTCCCGGAATTCTCCAATTGCGGGGGCGTGATCGGGCTGAACCAGCCCTCCGAGCTTTACCTGTCGGGCCGCAAGATGGAGGGCGTCTGGTTCGAGAACCTGGAGGCCTCGGCCGCGCACCAGGCGCAGATGCCGCGCGTGCCGCCGGAATATCATGCGCTGGTGGTCTCGCCTCTGCGCTCGGGCCGGCTGAACCCGCCGGATGTGTGCCTGTTCTATGCGAACCCGGCGCAGATGATCCTGTTCATCAACGGGCTGCAATGGCGCAACTACCGCCGGTATGACTTCTCCATCACGGGCGAGAGCGCCTGCGCGGATTCCTGGGGCCGGGCGCTGCGCGACCGCACAGTCTGCCTCTCCATCCCCTGCTACGCGGAGCGCCGCTATGGTGGCGTCGCCGATGACGAGATGCTGATGGCCGGCCCCCCCGCCGATTTCGCGCGCGGGATCGAGGGGCTGATCGGCCTGTCCAAGGCCGGGCTTCGCTATCCCATCATGCCCTATGGCCCGCAATCGGACCCCTCGGCCGGCATGGACAAGAGCTACGCCGGGAAGTCGTAGAGCTTCGCCGGGTTGTCCACGAGGACGCGCTGGCGCGTGGCCTCGTCGGGCAGCCAGTCGTCCAGCCAGTCGAGCAGCAGCCCGTCGTCGAGCATCTGCTCCGGCGTGCTGAACTGCGTGTGGGGCCAATCGGTGCCCCAGAGGCAGCGTTCGGGCGCGGTGCCGAGAAAGCGGCGCGCGAGCGGCGCCAGGTCGTCATAGGGCGGGCGGCTGGCGCGATAGCCGCAGAGCTTCACCCAGGCGCGGCCCGTGTCCAGCAGCCGGCAGGCGGCGTCCATGGCGGGGCTGTTCGCGCCCTCGGCGGCGCGGGCGCCGGCCATGTGGTCCAGCACCACGGGCACGGGCAGCCCAGCGAGGCGGGGGGCCAGTTCCACCAGCGCCTCTCCCTTCAGGAAAAGCTGGATGTGCCAGCCCAGCGGCGCGATGCGGCGGGCGAGGGCTTCCAGCTGCTCCAGCGGCGCGCCATTGCCGCTGACGGCGTTGAAGCGCACGCCCACCGCACCGGCATCGGCCATGGCCTGCAAGGGCGCGTCATCCTCCACCACCACGATGGCGCGGCTGTCGGCGCGGCCGAGCTGCGCTACCGCATCCAGCGTCACGGCATTGTCGGTGCCATAGACGCTGGCCTGCACGATGACGCGCCGCGTCAGCCCCAGCGTGTTCGCCATGTCGAGGTAGTGCGGCACCAGCGCGGGCGGCGGCGTGTAGGGGCGAGCCTCGCTTAGCGGGAAGCGATCATACGGCCCGAAGATGTGGAAGTGGCTGTCGCAGGCGCCCTGTGGCGCGCGGCGTCGCGGCGGGTTGGTGCTTGCGTTCGCGGGGGCGCAGGTGAAGGACAGGGTCATGGAGCGTCGGATCCGCGAAGGTGGAACACCGGAGCGGTGAATCCGCCGCCCCGCAAGGGCCCAGATTGCGGCCCGCGCGCCCCCGGCGCAATCTTGCGCCGCAACGAGCCAGGGGAGCGAGACGGCATGAGCAAGGTGGCAGTGGTGACGGGGGCGAGCACGGGCATCGGGCGCGCGGCGGCGCTGGCCCTGTTGAAGGCGGGCTATCGCGTGGCGCTGGTGGCGCGCCGCCAGGCCGACCTGGAGGAGACCGCGCAGATGGCCGGCGCCAACAGTGGCAATGCCATGCCCGTGCCGACCAATGTGGGCGACCCGGACAGCGTGGCCGCGGTCTTCACCAAGGTAAAGTCGAACTGGGGCCGCTGCGACCTGCTGTTCAACAATGCCGGCATGGGCGTGCAGGGCTTCCTGCTGGAGGATCTGCCGGTGGAGAAGTGGCAGGAGGTGGTGAACGTCAACCTCAATGGCAGCTTCTACTGCGCGCAGCAGGCCTTCCGCATGATGAAGGAGCAGACGCCGCAGGGCGGACGCATCATCAACAACGGCTCGATCAGCGCGCATGCGCCGCGGCCAGACAGCATCGCCTACACCGCCACCAAGCACGCCATCACGGGGCTGACCAAGTCGCTGGCGCTGGACGGGCGGAAATACAACATCTGCGCGGGCCAGGTGGATATCGGCAACGCCGCCACGAACATGACGCAGCGCATGACCAAGGGCGTGAAGCAGCCCAATGGCGAGATGATGGTGGAACCCACCATGGACGTGCAGAACGTGGCCAACGCCATCGTCTACATGGACAGCCTGACGCTGGATGCGAACGTGCTGTTCATGACCATCAAGGCGACGAAGATGCCGTTCGAGGGGCGGGGCTAAAGGCTCCCCCCCAGCACGCCGCCATTCACCACCATCCGCCCGATGGCATCCTGGATGAAGGCATCCAGCGCCGCCTGCACAGGCGGCAGGTCGGGCGGTGGCGGCAGGCGTGGCAGCAGGATCGCCATGCGTCCCGCTTCCTCCCGCGCCAGGTCGCGCGTGGCGGCGATGGCCGCCTGCAAGGCGCCGCTGGCGTGCAGCGGCGCCAGCACGCCGTAAGCCAGTGACAGCGCGCCCGGCCAATGCGCCATGTGGCGGTACATGCTGGCCAGGATGGGCGCCTCGGCCGTGCTGCCCAGCGCGTTCAGCGCCAGCACCATCTCCGCCGCCTGCGGCGGCATCTCGTCCAGCGTGAGCAGGGCAGGCAACGGGATGGGCGCTTCCTCCGGGAACACGGGCGCGCGCGGCGTGCCGCTGGCCGCGAAGCCCGGTGCCGTGCTTTCGCGCAGCAGGGTGAGCGCCGCCAGTGCCATGGGGTTGCTGCGGTCATAGGCCGCGATCACGTCGCGCACCGGCGCGGGGTCGAGGCCGATGCAGGCCCAGGCCGCCGCCGGCACACGCGGCGCTTCCGGCAGTGGGCGTTCCGCCCGCAGCACCGCGGCCGCCGCCGCCACATGCCCGCCGACATAGAGCGGCTTCAGGCTGGCCCAGGCCCAGGGCAGCGCGCCGTCAAACACCGCCAGGTGCCGCCAGATCAGGTTCACCACGCCGATGCGGTAGGTGGCGCGGATGTCGGCGAAGATTGCTGCGATCTCGCCGGTCGCGTCGCCTTCGAGGATGGCGGGGACGGGGTCGCTCATCGCCCCGTGAACACGCCCTGCCGCTTTTCCAGCATGGCGTTCACCGCCTCCTTGTGGTCCTGCGTTTCGTGCGCGATGGCCTGGAAGGCCGCCGACATCTCCAGCAGCGAGGCGAGCGACATGTGCTGCCCCTCGCGCAGCAGCCGCTTGGTCATGCGCAGCACCTGGGGCGGGTTCTTCGCCACGCGCGCGGCGAGTTCGCGCGCCGCGCCCATCAGTTCCCCATGCGGCACCACGCGCGACACCAGCCGCGCGGCCAGCGCCTGCTCGGCATTCAGCGGGTCGCCGGTGAAGGACATCTCCGCTGCCATCGCCATGCCCACGGCGCGCGGCAGCAGCCAGGCCCCGCCATCGCCTGGCACGATGCCCACGCGCACGAAGCTCTCCGCGAAGATGGCCTTCTCGCTCGCCACGCGCATGTCGCACATGCAGGCGAGGTCGAGCCCCGCGCCGATGGCCGCACCATTCACGGCGGCGATGGTGGGCAGGTCCAGCTCCCACAGCGCCAGCGGAATGCGCTGGATGCCGCGCCGGTAGTTCTCGCGCATCACGGCCGGGCTGTCGGCGGCCATGATGCCCTTGCGGTCGCGCATGCCCTTGAGGTCGCCGCCCGAACAGAAGGCGGGGTCGGCGCCGGTCAGGATCACGCAGCGCACGCTGTCATCGCGCGCGATGCGGCGGCAGGCCTCCTCCACCTCCGCGCAATCCTCGAAGGAGGAGATGGCGTTGCGCCGGTCCGGTGCATTCAGCGTGAGGGTGACGATCGGGCCGTCCTGCTCGATCTTGAGGAAGTTCGTCATGCCAGGGTGTTCCTTCAGGCGTCGCGTGCGGTCAGGTCGGGCCAGAGGTTCGCGCCGCCGCGGGCGAGGGCGAGCTTGCCGATCTCGGCGGCCCAGGCGCGGTCGGTGCCGCCCTCCTCGCGCCAGGCCCAGAGGCGGCGGGTGAAATGGTGCAGCTCATGGTCCTCGGTGATGCCGATGGCGGCGAAGACCTGGTGCGCGGTGGCGGCGCCGAAGGTCGCGGCCTCGCCAGCCACGACCTTGGCGCAGCCGATCTCGAAGCCCGCTTCCGCCAAGCCGCGCGCATCCACCGCGCGCGCGGCATTGCTGACGGCCACCTGCACCGCCGCGACCTCACCTGCCATGGCCGCCAATTGCTGCTGCACCGCCTGGAACTTGCCGATGGGCCGGCCGAATTGCTTGCGCGTGTTCGCCCAATCCACGGCGAGTGCCAGGATGCGTTCCAGCGCGCCCGCGATCTGCGCGGCGCGAATCAGCGCGAGGCCCAGGCGCAGCGCGCGCGGACCATGGCTGTTGGGCAGGATGCCGGCGGCGCTGCGTGGCGCGAGCGTCAGGTCATCGCGCGGTTCACGTCCGATGTTCGCGCCCGGGTTGGCGCCCTCGACGGGGTGCAGCGTCAGCCGCGCGCCGTCCAGCTTCACCGCATTCGCGGCATGGCGGCCGAAGGGTGCGCCCTTCTCGCCCAGCGCCAGCACGCCATCGGGCACTTCCACGCCCGCCGCAGAGAGCAGCGCGGCGCCCAGCATCGCCTCGGCCATCGGCACCGGCGCGCCATGCTTGCCCAGCACCTGCCAGAGTGCCGCCGCATCGCCCCAGGAGAGGCCGACGCCGCCCGCCTCCTCCGGCACCAGGGCCAGCGCCAGACCCTGTTCGCTCAGCCCATCCCAGAGGGCTTGCGGAAACTGGCCCGCCTCGACCTCGCGCAGCGGCGCCACGCCGCCCGCATCGGCCACCAGCCGTTCCACCTGTTCGACAAGGATGCCGCGAAGTTCGCTCATGGTCAGCGCAGTCCCAGATCGCGCGCGATGATCCCGCGCAGGATTTCCCGCGTGCCGCCGCGCAGGCTGAAGGTGGGGGTCAGCTGCGTCAGCGCGGCCAGCAGCGCGCGCAGTTCGGCGGGGCTGTCCTCCGGGTCGAGCAGGCCGCGCAGATGCTCGGGCAGCGCCTGTTCGAAGACATTGCCCACATCCTTCACCAGCGCCGCCTCCACCGCCGGGTCCTCGCCGCGCTCCAGCATGCCGCCCACCGAAAGCGACATGCCGCGCAGCGCGGAGAGCCGCGCCACCATGCGGCCCACCGTCACTTCGGCACCCGGCACCGGGTTCGTGGCCAGCGCATCCAGGCCCAGCGACAGGGCGGGGTAGGAGGAGAGGTAGCGGTCCGGCCCGCTGCGCTCGAAGGCTAGTTCGCTGGTGGCCTGCGCCCAGCCCGCGCCCTCGGCGCCGACCAGGTCATCCTCGCGCAGCATCACATCGTCGAAGGTGACCTCGTTGAAGCTGTCCGCCCCCGCCAAGTCGCGGATGGGCCGGATGGAAATGCCGGACAGGCGCAAGTCCACGAGGAACTGCGAGAGGCCCGCATGGCGCGACCCGCCCTCCGGCGCGGGCGAGGTCCGCACCAGCGCGATCATGTAGTCGGACTTGTGCGCGAAGGTCGTCCAGATCTTGCGGCCGTTCAGCTTCCAGCCGCCAGGCACGCGCTCGGCCTTGGTGCGGAGGTTGGCGAGGTCGCTGCCTGCATCGGGCTCGGAGAGGCCGATGCAGAAGGCGAGTTCGCCGCGCGCGATGCCGGGCAGGATGCGCCGCCGCTGTTCCTCGGTGCCCAGCCGCAGGATCAAAGGCCCCGACTGCCGGTCGCCGATCCAGTGGGCCCCCACGGGGGCGCCGGCGGCCAGCATCTCCTCCAGCACCACCACCCGTTCCAGGCCGGAACGCTCATGCCCGCCATAGGCCTTGGGCCAGGTCATGCCGATCCAGCCGCGTGCGCCGACCTCCCGCGAAAAATCGCGGTCGAAGCCCATCCAGGAACGGGCGCGGATCTCGGGGGTCCAGGCGCGGCCCGCCTCGGCCAGGAAGGCGCGCAGCTCGGCGCGCAGGGCCTCGGCGCCCGGGGGCGTGTCCGGCAGGTCGAAACGCATATTGTCTCCTCCGCGAAGAAGCGTAACGGCCCCGCGTTGCCAGGGCGACCCCCCACACCTAGTTTGCAGGGAAGCCTTGGGGAGACATGTTCATGGACCAATTCGGCATCGGCCAGCCTGTGCGTCGCAAGGAAGACGTGCGGCTGCTGACGGGGGCGGGCACCTACACCGACGACATCAACCGCGAGGGCCAGGCCTGGGCGGTGGTGCTCCGCAGCCCGCACGCCAATGCGCGCATCCTCTCCATGGACACCGAGGCCGCCAAATCCGCGCCCGGCGTGCTGGCGGTGCTGACCGGCCAGGACGCCGATGCCGATGGGCTGGGTCTCTTCCCCGTGCAGGTCGAGGTGCCGGGCCTCGACGGCAAGCCCGCCTGGTGCCCGCCCCGCAAGGTGCTGCAGACCGACTTCGTCCGCTTCGTGGGCGACCCCGTGGTGCTGGTGGTGGCCGAGACCCGCGCCCAGGCGCAGGACGCGGCCGAGCTGGTGATGGTGGACTACGACATCCTCCCCTCGGTCACCGACACCGCCGCCGCGGCGGCGCCCGATGCGCCGGTGATCTGGGAGCAGCTGGGCTCCAATGTCTGCGTGTACTGGTCCAACAAGAAGGAAGCCCAGGCGGAGGAAGCCTTCGCCAAGGCCGCGCGCGTGGTCAGCGTCGAACTGGTGAACAACCGCCTGGTTGGCAACCCGATGGAACCGCGCGTGGCGCTGGGCGAATACGACGCGGCCAAGGACCACTACACGCTGCACAGCCCCACCCAGGGCGTGGTCCGCGTGCGCGAGGGCCTGGCGCAGTACATCTTCAAGATCCCCAAGGAGAAGATGCGCGTCATCAGCCCCGATGTGGGCGGCGGGTTCGGCCTGCGCGGCAAGCTCTTCCCCGAGAGTGCGATGGTGCTCTGGGCTTCGAAGCGCCTGGGCCGCCCCGCGAAGTGGCGCGCGGACCGGACGGAAACCTTCATGTGCGACCCGCACGGCCGGGATCACGTCACCCATGCCGAGATGGCCTTCGACGCACAGGGAAAAATCCTCGGCATGAAGGTCGAGACCATCGCGGCGATGGGCGGCTACCTCTTCGACTTCGGCCCGCGCATTCCCACCATCGCGGGCGGGCGCATCCAGGGCACGGTCTATGACATGCAAGCCGTCAGCACGCGGGTGAAGTGCGTCTTCACGAACACCGCACCCACCGACGCCTATCGCGGCGCGGGCCGGCCCGAGACTGCCTATGTGATCGAGCGCCTGCTGGACCAGGGCGCGCTGGCCTTCGGCATCAGCCGCGAGGAGATCCGCGCGCGCAACTACGTGAAGCCCGAGCAGATTCCCTATGTGAACTGCGCCGGTAACGAGATCGACAGCGGCCGCTTCGAGGAAACCCAGCAGCAGGCCCTCGCCCTGATGGACTGGGAGGGCTTCACCGCCCGTCAGGCCGAAAGCCGCGCGCGCGGCAAGCTGCGCGGGCGGGGGCTCGGCTTCTTCATCGAGGCCTCGGGCGGGCAGCCGGCCGAATGGGCGCGGGTGCGCATCAACGCGCAGGGCGAGGCACTGGTGCATGTCGGCACCTTCAGCCATGGCCAGGGGCATGAGACGGCCTTCGCGCAGGTGCTGCACGCGCGGCTCGGCATTCCCTTCGACAAGGTGCGGCTGATCCAGGGCGACTCCGACGTGGTGCCGGCGGGTGGCGGCACGGGGGGCTCACGCTCCTCGCAGATGGGCGGCGTGGCCGTGGCGCGTGCCTCCGAACTGGTGCTGGCCAAGGCCAAGCGGCTGGCCGCCTTGATCCTCGAAGCGGCCGAGGCCGATATCGAGCATGAGGGCGAGATCTTCCGCATTGCCGGCACCGACCGCACCCTCACCTGGGCCGACATCGCCCAGGCCGAGATCCCGGGCGAGACGCCGGGGCTGGACGAGGAACTCCTCTACAAGCGCAACACCGAGTGCAACTTCCCCAATGGCTGCCACGTGGCCGAGGTGGAGGTGGACACCGACACGGGCGAAGTGGCCGTCGTGCGCTATGCCGCGGTGGATGATGTGGGCGTGCCGCTGAACCCGCTGCTGGTGCATGGGCAATGCCATGGCGGCATCGTCTCCGGCATCGGCCAGGCGCTGTACGAACACGCGCGCTACGACGCCGAGAGCGGCCAGTTCCTCACCGCCACTTTCCAGGACTACTGCATGCCGCGCGCGAGCGACCTGCCGGACCTGGAGGTGGATTTGAACGTGGTGCCCTGCCCCTCCAACGACCTGGGCGTGAAGGGGGCGGGCGAGGGCGGGTCCTGCGGCGCGCCGCCGGCGGTGGTCAGCGCGGTGTGTGATGCGCTGGGCGTGGCCCACATTGATATGCCGGTGACGCCGGAGAAGGTCTGGGCCGTGCTCAGCCAGCAGCGGATGGCGGCGGAATAAGCGCGAGCCCGCCTTCCACCCCCAAGGCCGTGGCGTCCCACAAGGGCCGCCCGGCCACTTCCGGCCCCAGCGCGGCCACGGGGCAGTTCGTGCACCAGCCCAGCAGCACGTCGCAATGCGGCGCCACCGCCTCGCATTGCGCGCGCAGCCGCTCCAGCGGCACCGAGGCGTAGGAGAGGTTGTCGGTCAGCCCCAGATGGCTTTCCGCGCCGACCACCCAGCCGCGCGCGGCAAAGGCTGCCAGCAGGCGCGCCTGATAGGCGTCGCTGTAGGGGGTGACCAAGCCCAGCCGTGTCGGCCCGCGCGCCTTGAGCCGCGCCTCCAGCACCAGCGCCGAGGTGGTGGCCGGCACGCCCGTGGCGGCGGTGATGCGCGCCACCAGGTCCCGGTCATGGTCGAGCCCGATGATCCCGCCCTTGCTGCCATTCCACACGATGACGTCGGGCTTCGCATGGGCCAGCAATTCGGTCGCGCCCAGCATGCCCTCCAGGTCGTAGCGGTCCGGGAAGCGGTCCACCGCGCCATGCACGGCAATCCGGGAAAAGATGGGCAGCACGTCGGGCCGCGCGCGCAGCATGGCCTGGGTCACCGCCTCCACCACCGTGTTGCCGGAGGGGGTGATGGTGGCCAGCACGCGCGGCCCCGGCAGGATCATCCCCGCGTGAGCGCGATGATGGCCGAGCGTGGCGGCTGCCCGGCCGCGAATTCCGGCCAGCGCGTGGCGGGGCGGTTGAAGCTCGCGCCCTGCTCGGCGCCCGGCCGGCGGACGGCGGCGAAGATGGTCCCGCCATCGGGGCTGGCCACCGCGCCGCCCACATCGGCCGCGCGGGGGGCGGCGTAGATGGCATTGGCCCGCCCGCCTTCGGCCAGCCAGAGTGGCTGGGCGCTGGCGCCCACCACGCCGTCGCCCAGGCCGCCCAGCAGCACGCGGCCGCGCGGATCGGCGCTGACGCTGCCCAGCCGACCCAGCCCCTGGCCGCCCACGCGGCCCACGGCCATGGAATCGGCGGCGGGGTCGCCGCCATCCGGCGTCAGGGCCAGCGCGCCGAAATCGCCGCAGGCCAGCAGGCGATTGGTGCGGGCGTCCCAGTCCAGCCCCTGCGGACGGTCCATGGCGGTGGCACCCGCCTGGCGCGCCGCCTCCGAGGCATTGGCATAGGCGGCAGGCGGCAGGGCCAGCCAGGTGAGGCGGCCGCCCTGCATCCGCGCGGCGGCCAGCGTGCCCAGCGCCAGGGCCCCCGGCGCGGCCGGCCCCTCGGAGACGAAGCGGAAGAGGTAGCCCCCCGCCCCCTGCTCGGCCAGGAAGACCACGGCGCGGCCGTCGCGGCTCGCGGCGGCGGCGGCATCGGCCTTGGGGAAACGGCCGAGCGCCGTCTGCTTCACCGGAATGGATTGCGGCTCCAGCGGGTCCAGCTCCACCGCCCAGCCATAGGCCTCGCCACGGCCGAACTCGGGCAGGCGGCCGGCCCAGGGGCTGGGGTCGCCCTCGGTCAGCAGCAGGGTGCCCCAGGGGGTGGCGGCGCCGCCCGTCGGCGCCAGGAGGCCGCGCACCGCGCCGCCCAGGATCTCGGCGCCCGGCCCGCTGGTGGAGCACAGGTTGGCCGCCGTCAGCCGCCTTGCCTGGAAGCCGCCATCCACGATGATCCAGCGGCCGCCCTGCTGTTCCAGGTTCAGCAGGCTGGCGCCCTGCATGCGGGAGGCGACCTCCGGCCGGTCCACGCCGCCGGGGAAGGCCATGGCGGGGTTCACGGTGGGGTGTGCCACGGCCAGCACCGCGCGGCGCACGCCATCGGCGGCCGGGGGCGGCACGACCAGGGCGGCGATGCGCGCATCCCAGCCGAACTGCGTGCCCGCGCCCTCGGCATCCAGCCGCGCGGGGTCGAAGGGCGGCGCGTCGAAGGTGACGCGGTCCCCCCAGCGGATCAGCGTGGCGCGGCGCCAGCCCGGGGCCGTGCTGTCATCCTGCGCCACGGGGGGCAGGCTTTGCGCGAAGGCGACGGCCGGCAGCAGGGCCGGCGTGGCGAGCAGGGTGCGGCGAAGGATCAAGCGGCGGCTTCCTCGATGACGGGGGGGATATGGGCGCGCACCGGCGGCAATTCACCCGTCCAGGGCTCCACCCGCACCAGGCAGGATTGCGCCGACAGGCCCTGGGTGAGGCTGGAGGTCGCCACATCCGCCGTCAGCACATTGGGGTTGCCATGGACGCAGAGGCTGCCGGGCACGCCGGGTTCCAGCGGATCGAACCAGGCGCCGGTGGCCAGCAGCACCACGCCGCGCAGCAGCCGGTCATCCAGCCGCAGCCCCGCCAGGCAGGCGCCGCGCGCGTTGAAGACGCGCAGCACCTGGCCGTCGGTGAGGCCGCGCGCGGCGGCGTCGTCCGGGTGCATCAGGATCGGCTCGCGCCCCTGGATCTTGTCGCGCGCGGCGATCGGCCCGGGGTCGAGCTGCGAGTGCAAGCGCGTGGGGGGCTGGTAGCTCAGCAGGTGCAGTTCGTCCTGCGCGGCCCCCCCCAGCCATTCCCGCGGCGTGATCCAGGTCGGCAGGCCCGGGCAGTCGGGCAGGGCGAAGCCCGCGATGGTTTCGCTGAACAGCTCCACCTTGCCGGAGGGCGTATCGAGGGGGTGTTCCTCCGGGTCGGCGCGGAAATCGGCGAATTGCGTGTATTCCTCGCCGGGCGGGAGTTCGGGCAATTCGACATGGCCGGCCGCCCAGAAGGCGTCGAAATTCGGCGCGTCGAAGCCCACGCGCCCGCAGGCCGTGCGCCACTTGTCGTAGAGGAAGCGCAGCCAGGCGCCCTCGTCGCGCTGCTCGGTGAAGCGGTCGCGGAAACCGGCGGCATCGGCGATGTCGGCCAGCATGTCGTGGTCGTTCCGCGCCTGGCCCTGGGGCGGGATGGCCTGGTGCATGGCGCGCAGGAAGCGGTCGCGCGACGAGTGCCCGATGTCGTTGCGTTCCAGCGTGGTGGTGGCGGGCAGCACGATGTCGGCGTGGCGGGCCACGGCGGTCCACCAGGGTTCGCTGACCACGATGGTCTCGGGGTGGGACCAGGCGCGCAGCAGCCGGTTCAGGTCCTGGTGGTGGTGGAACGGGTTGCCGCCCGCCCACCAGATCATGCGGATGTCCGGCAGCGGCAGGTCGCGGCCGTTATAGGTCAGCGTCCCGCCCGGCCGTTCCAGCAATTCCGAGATGCGCCCTACCGGGATGAAATGCGAGACGGGGTTGCGCGTGGCGGGCAGGCTGATGGAGGGCATCTCCCGCCGCGGATTGCCGATGCCGCCCGAGGAGCCATAGCCGAAGGCCACCCCCTGCCCCGGCTTGCCGATATTCCCCAGCGCGGCCGCCAGCGCCACCAGCGCCCAATAGGGCTGCTCGCCATAATCGGCGCGTTGCAGGGACCAGGCCGCGGTCAGCATGGTCGGGTTGTCGAGGCAGCGCTGCGCCAGGTCGCGGATGGTGGAGGCTGGCACGCCCGTGATGCCCTCGGCCCATTCGGGGGTGCGGTCATCCAACGTGGCGCGCAGCTTGTCCCAACCCACGCAATGCGTGGCGAGGAAGCCGCGGTCCTCACGCCCCAGCGCCACGATGTGGTTCAGTATGGCCAGCATCAGCGCGGCATCGGTGCCGGGGCGGATGGGCACCCATTCGGCGTTCAGCGCATCCTCGGTGTCGCCGCGATAGGGCGAGATGTTCACCATGCGCACGCCGGCCGCCGCCGCGCGGCGCATGTTGGGCCCATAGGTCATGGCCGCGCCGCCCGAGGTGACATAGCCGTTCTTCGCCGCCAGCCCGCCGAAGCACAGCATCAGCTTGGCGTGGCGCGCGATGGCGGCCCAGTCGGTCATGCGGCCCAGCACCACCTCGTTGGTGCCCATGATGTGCGGGACCAGCGCCTGGGCGGTGGCGTAGGAATAGGCATTGACGCTGTAGGTGTAGCCGCCGCCCATGCCGAGGAAACGCTGCAGCTGGCTCTTGGCGTGGTGGAAGCGGCCGGCGGAGGACCAGCCATAGGACCCGCCATAGATCGCCGCATCGCCATGCTCGGCGCGCACGCGGGCGGTTTCCTCGGCCAGCAGCCGCGTCACGCGGTCCCAGGAGACGGGGACGAAGGCGTCGCCGCCGCGCAGCGCGCCACGCCGCCGCCCCTCCAGCCAGCCCTTGCGGACGTAGGGGCGGTCCACGCGGGCGGCGCTGTGCACCGTTTCCGGCATGCTCTCGATGAGCGTGGCCGGCACCGGGTCCTGCGCGAAGGGGCGCACGCCCACCAGCCGCCCATTCTCGGTCACGGCGTCGAAGAAGCCCCAATGGGCGGCGTGCGGCTTGATCTCGGTCATCGCGGGCAGGGCTCCGGCTGATGGGGCGGGCTTTGGCCCGGCGCTGTGAAGTGCGTCAAGCGATCCCGTGACGCGATGGCATGTGTGAGCCTACACTGTGTCCGACTGAGGCCAAGGCAGGAACCCATCCCATGACTCCCCCGCGCAATTCCACCGCCATCCGTGACGTCGCCAGCGTGCTGCACCCCTACACCGACGCCCGCGCGCACCAGAAGAACGGCCCGCTGGTCATCACCCGCGGCGAGGGGGTGCGCGTCTTCGACGACCAGGGGAAGAGCTACATCGAGACGGTGGCGGGGCTGTGGTGCGCGGCGCTGGGCTTCCACAATGAACGCCTGGTGGAAGCGGTGACGAAGCAGATGCGCCAGCTTCCCTTCTACCACGGTTTCACGGGCCGCACCCACGAACCCCAGGTGGACCTGGCCGAGATGCTGCTGGAACGCGCCCCGGTGCCGATGAGCAAGGTGTTCTTCGCCAATTCGGGCTCCGAGGCGAATGACAGCGCCATCAAGATGATCTGGTACTACAACAACGCCATCGGCCGGCCGCAGAAGAAGAAGATCATCAGCCGGCTGAAGGGCTATCACGGCGTGACCATCGCCTCGGCCTCGCTGACCGGGCTGCCCTATAATCACAAATTCTTCGACCTGCCGATCGCGGGCATCCTGCATGCCGGCACGCCGCACCACTACCACAACGCCCGCCCCGGCGAATCGGAGGAGGCCTTCGCGACCCGCCTCGCCGAGGAGCTGGACGCGATGATCATGTCCGAAGGCCCCGACACGGTTGCCGCCTTCTTCGCGGAACCCATCATGGGCGCCGGCGGCGTCATCCTCCCGCCCGCCACCTACTTCGAGAAGATCCAGGCGGTGCTGAAGAAGCACGACGTGCTGCTGGTGGCGGACGAGGTCATCTGCGGCTTCGGCCGGACGGGCGAATACTGGGGCAGCCAGTCGCTCGGCATGCGGCCCGACATCCTGACCTGCGCCAAGGCGCTCTCCTCCAGCTACCTGCCCATCTCGGCCGTCATGGTGAATGAGCGGGTGTTCGAAGGCCTGGCCGATGGCAGCGCGGGGCTTGGCACCTTCGGCCATGGCTTCACCTATTCGGGCCACCCGGTGGCGGCCGCCGTCGCGGTGGAGACGCTGAAGATCTATGACGAGATCGACATCGTGGGCCATGTGAAGCGCGTGGCGCCCACCATGCAGGACGGGCTGCGGGCGCTGGCCTCCCACCCGCTGGTGGGCGAGGTGCGCGGCATGGGGCTGATCGGCGCGGTGGAACTGGTGGCGGACAAGGCGACCCACGCCAATTTCGACCCGGCGATGAAGATCGCGCCGCGCCTGGTGAAGATCGCGGAAAGCCATGGGCTGATCCTGCGCAGCCTGCCCAATGACAGCATCGCCTTCTCGCCCCCGCTGGTCATCACCGAGGCCGAGATCACCGACATGGTGACGCGCTTCGGCGCCGCGCTGGATGAGCTGGCGGTGACGCTGCGGCGGGAATCCCTCGCCGCCGTGTGAGGTGGCGGCGGGGCCTTAACGCTCCGCTAAGGCTGAGGGGCCATGCTCGTCCTCCTTGAAGGGACGCGCATGAGCCTCTCCAGACTGCACATCGTGGACGACGACCCTACGATCCGCGAGATCGCCCGCCGCGTCGCCGAGGCGGCGGGTTTCGAGGCGCTGGGCTTCGACGCCCCGGCCGCCTTCCTGGCCGCCGCCGCCAGCGACCCGCCGGAACTCGTCCTGCTGGACCTCGCCATCGGCGAGCAGGACGGCATCTGCGTGCTGGAGGCGCTGGCCAGGCTCAACAGCCGTTGCGCCATCATCGTGCTGAGTGGCCTGGAGGACAGGCTGGTCGGCGCCGCCGTCCGCATCGGGCGCTCGCTCGGACTGCAGATGCTGGAACCGCTGGCCAAGCCCTTCCAGCCGCATGATCTGCGCGCCCGCCTGGCCGCGGCCGCCGCCATGGTCCTGCCGATTCGCGAAGCCGACGTGCAGGACGCGCTGGCCAGCCACCAGCTCGTGCCGCGCTACCAGCCCAAGGTGCGGCTGAGCGACGGCGCGGCGGTGGGGTGCGAGGCGCTGGTGCGCTGGCAACATCCCTCGCGTGGGCTGCTCGCCCCAGCCATTTCCTGCCCCTGGTCGAGGCCGGCCCCTCCATCACGCCGCTGACCTACCAAATGATCGAGCGCGCCATGACCGACCTGACCAGCTGGCGCCAACGGCACCCCGGGCTCTCGGTGGCGGTGAACGTCTCCGCGCGCTCCCTGGACGACCCGGACTTCGCGGACCGCGTGTGGGAGATCCTGGCCCGCACCGGCGCGGACCCCTCCAGCCTCACCCTCGAAATCACCGAGACGGCGGCCATGGCCGATACGGCGGCCGTCGCCGCCATGCTGACGCGGCTGCGAATCCGGAAGGTGAATCTCTCGCTGGATGATTTCGGCACGGGCTTCTCCTCGCTCGTGGAACTGCACCGGATGCCCTTCTCCGAGCTGAAGATTGATCGCGCCTTCGTCGGCACCATGGAGACGGACCGCGACGCGCGGGTGATCGTGAAGGCGATCATCGGCCTGGCCCACACGCTGGGCCTCACCACCGTGGCCGAGGGGGTCGAGACCGAAGCCGCCATGGACATGCTGCGCGAGATGGGCTGCGACGTGGCGCAAGGTTTCGGCATCGGCAAGCCCATGACGGCCGAGGCGTTCCAGGAATGGCTGGATGCCCGCGCGGGCATCGCGGCCCCCCCCTTGGCCCGCGTGGGCTGAACCCATGGCGGCGGAGGAGCCCCTGCTCGACCTCTCCGCGCTCGCGGCGCTGGAGGAGGTGGTCGGTGCCGCCGCCTCGGCCGAGATCGCGCGGCTGTTCCGCGAGGATTCCGAGAGCCGGGTGGCGCGTGGTGGCGCGGCGCTGGCGGTCGGGGACCTGGCGGCGGTGGCGCGGGAATTCCACGCGCTGAAATCCTCGGCGGCCACGCTGGGGGCGCGGCGCCTGTCCACCCTGGCGGCCCGGCTCGAGGCCGCCGGGTTGTCGGGCGACGTGATGGCCGCCCGACAGGTCGGGCTGGGGCTGGACGCCACCCTCCGTGCGACGCTGGATGCGCTGGCAGGCGGGCGCGCCGCCGCCTGAGGCGGCCTAGAGCGGGATGCGTTGAGGTGGAATCACCGAGAACGCTGAATCCCGCTCACAACAAAGGTTAGAGCAGGCTGCGTGAACGCAGCATGCTCTAGACTAGGCGCGCCTGCGCCACCGCCGCGCCCACGAAGCCCGCAAACAGCGGGTGCGGCGCGAAGGGCTTGGACTTCAGCTCCGGGTGGAACTGCACGCCGATGAACCACGGATGGTCCGGGTATTCCACGATCTCGGGCAGGACCCCGTCGGGCGACATGCCGGAGAAGCGCAGCCCCGCCGCCTCCAGCCGCTCGCGGTAGCCGACATTCACCTCGTAGCGGTGGCGGTGGCGTTCCTCGATCCGGCTCTCGCCATAGACGCGCGCCACCAGGGAATCCTGCGCCAGCACGGCGGGGAAGGCGCCCACCCGCATGGTGCCGCCCAGGTCGCCGCCCGCCTCGCGCACCTCGCGCTGGTTGCCGCGGACCCATTCGGTCAGCAGGCCCACCACCGGCTCGGCGCAGGGGCCGAATTCGGTGGAGGAGGCGCCCTGCATGTCCAGCAGGTTCCGCGCCGCCTCGATGACCGCCATCTGCATGCCGAAGCAGATGCCGAGGAAGGGGATCTTCCGTTCGCGGGCGAAGCGCACGGCCGCGATCTTGCCGCCGGTGCCGCGTTCGCCGAAGCCGCCGGGGACCAGGATGCCGTGGACGCCCTCCAGGCGGCCCACCACGCGGTCCTCCTCGCGCTCGAAGATCTCGCTGTCCACCCAGTCCAGCTTCACGCGCATGTTGTGCGCGATGCCGCCATGGGCCAGCGCCTCGTTCAGCGATTTGTAGGCGTCAAGCAGCCCCGTGTACTTGCCCACCACCGCGATGGTGACCTCGCCCTCCGGCGCGGTGATGCGCTCGGTGATGCGCTGCCAGCCCGAAAGGTCCGGCTCGCCATAGATGGACAGGTTGAAGTGGCGCAGCACTTCGCGGTCCAGCCCCTCGGCATGGTAGCTCAGCGGCACGGAATAGATGCTGGCGGCGTCATAGGCCGGGATGACGCTCTCGGGCCGCACATTGCAGAACAGCGCGATCTTGCGGCGCTCATTTTCGGGGATCTTGCGGTCGCAGCGGCACAGCAGGATATGCGGCTGGATGCCCAGGCCAAGCAATTCCTTCACGGAATGCTGGGTGGGCTTGGTCTTCAGCTCGCCGGCCGAGGGGATGTAGGGCACCAGCGTCAGGTGGATGAAGAGGCTGCGCGTCGGCCCGAGTTCGTTGGCCAGCTGCCGGATGGCCTCCAGGAAGGGCAGGCTCTCGATGTCGCCCACCGTGCCGCCGACCTCGACCAGCACGAAGTCGTAATTGTCCGTGTCGGCCAGGACCGCGGCCTTGATGGCGTCGGTGATGTGGGGAATGACCTGGACGGTGGCGCCCAGGTAGTCGCCCCGGCGCTCCTTCGCGATGACCTCGGAATAGAGGCGGCCGGTGGTCCAGTTGTCCGCCTTGTTGGCATGGACGCCGGTGAAGCGTTCGTAGTGTCCGAGGTCGAGGTCGGTTTCCGCCCCGTCATCGGTCACGAAGACCTCGCCATGCTGGTAGGGGCTCATCGTCCCCGGATCCACGTTGAGATAGGGGTCGAGCTTGCGCAGCCGCACGCGATAGCCGCGTGACTGCAACAGGGCCCCGAGGGAAGCCGCCGCGATGCCCTTGCCAAGCGAGGAGACCACGCCGCCGGTGATGAATACGAACCGCGCCATGGGGGGTCGTGATAGACGCAACCGGGCCGGTGTTACAGCCCCCCGGTTGCGCCGGGCACCTATGTTCGCGCGGCGGCGCTCAGTTCGTCGGAACGGTGGGCAGCGCCGGGGCGGTGGGCGCGCTGGCCGGGGGCGCGTCCAGGATGGAACGGTTCAGCGCCGTGCCGCGGTCCAGCAGGGCCAGCGTCAGCGCCAGCACGAAGAACAGGGTGCCCAGGATGGCGGTGGTGCGCGTCAGCAGGTTCGCCGTGCCGCGGCCGCCCATGATCGACCCCATGCCGCCCCCGCTGGAGCCGCCGATGCCCAGGCCACCCCCTTCGCTGCGCTGCACGAGGATGACCCCGATCAGCGCCAGGGTGACCAGCAGGAACAGGATGAGCAGGATGGTGGTCATGATGCGCGCCTCCTACAGCCTTGGGGCCCGGAACGCCAGAGGCGTCGCGGGGCGCATGCCCAGCGATGCGTTGCCGGGGAAATTTCTCAACACCTGGTTGCGTGCGCCGCAAATCGACATTTGCCAGGAAGATGAGGGGTTTCCTTCGCCCTTCCGTCCGGGTCACCATGTGGTTACAGGCCCGCGCGCGCCTGGCGCTGGGATGCAAGCACAGATGAATTCAGGGCCGGACGCCCACCCGATCGCCGCCGATATGCTGCTGGAGATGGAGCTCGCGCCTGGCGAGGGCACCGCCACGGCGCTGGTGGATGCGCTGCGGGAAGCGGCCGCGCAGGGAGGGTTCCGCCTGGACCTGACGGCCTTGCAGGCCGCGATCGAGGCACCGGGCCCGGTCCAGCTCGTGCTCGCGCGCGCCCAGGACAGGCTGCTGCTGCTGACCATCCAGCCGGGCCGGGAAGGGCGCCTGGCCCTGGCCACCTGGCTGCCGACCACGGGGCGGCGCGTGGACCTGGACATCCAGCTGCTCCAGGCGGTGATGGACCAGCTTCCCGCCGCCGTCTCCATCAAGGATTCGGAACGTCGCTACCGCTTCGTGAACCGCTGCTGGGAGGCCAGCCTGTCCCTGCGGCGGGCCGAGGTGCTGGGCCGCCGGTTCGAGGAGCTGGAGGGAACCTGCCTCTCCCCCAAGACCTTCGCCCGCCTCGCGGAGGAACTGCGCCACGACGAGGAGGCGCTGATCGAGGGGCGGGCCAGCGAGACCGAGAGGGAGCAGACCTTCACCTCGCCCCAAAGCGGCCCGCGCGCCATGCTGGTCAGCAAGGTCCCGCTGCGCGGCCTGCACGACCCGCGCCCGGGCGTCCTCTCCGTTACCGTCGAGGTCACGGAACGCAAGCGGGTGGAGCAGGATCTGCGCGCGACGACGGCCCAGCTGTCGGAGCGCAGCGCGGCGCTCTCCGCCGCGCGGGACCGGGCGGAGCGCGCCCGCCGCGACGCCGAGGCCGCCGCCCGCACCAAGGCCCGTTTCCTGGCCATGATGTCGCATGAGCTGCGGACGCCCATGACCGGCGTCCTCGGCATGCTGGACCTGATGGAGGATGGCGGGGCCGAGATGGAGGCGCGCGACCGTCTGCAGGCGCTGCGCGGTTCGGCCGAGGCGTTGATGCGCGTGCTGGACGACATCCTGGACTACTCCCTGATCGAATCCGGCCATTTCGAACTGCGCGATGCGCCCTGCGACCCCGCGGCGCTGCTGCGCGAGGTGGCGGAGCAATTCGCCGGCCTGGCCGCCCGGCAGGGGCTGTTCCTCCATGTCGAGGTGGCGCCGGACCTGCCGTCGCAGGTGCTGGGCGACG
This sequence comes from Roseococcus thiosulfatophilus, assembly GCF_017311575.1. Taxonomy (GTDB): domain Bacteria; phylum Pseudomonadota; class Alphaproteobacteria; order Acetobacterales; family Acetobacteraceae; genus Roseococcus; species Roseococcus thiosulfatophilus. The sequence goes on along the minus strand of NZ_JAFFQY010000022.1, from coordinate 141,199 downwards.
CGCAGCGGCTGCGCCAGGTCATCGGCCACCTGCTCAGCAACGCGGTGAAGTTCACCCAGCAGGGCGGCATCACGGTGCGCATGGGCCCGGAGATGGCGCCGGGTGGCGCCCCGCTGCTGGTGCTGGAGGTGCTCGACACCGGCCCCGGCATCCCCTCCGAACGGCGGGCGGAGCTGTTCCAGCCCTATACGCCGCTGGAGGAGGTCACCTCGCGCCGCGCCGGCGGCACGGGGCTCGGCCTCGTCATCTGCCGCCAGCTGGCCCATGCCATGCGCGGCGAGGTGACCTGCGAGGATGCGCCGGGCGGCGGCGCGCTGTTCCGCTTCTCCCTGCCGCTGCGCCTGCCCGCGCCGCGCCGCGCTGCCCCGCGCCCTCGCCTCGCGCCTGCGCGCGTGCTGGTGGTGGATGACGTGGCGCTGAACCGCAAGGTCGTCTCCGCCATCCTGGAGCGGGACGGGCACCAAGTGGTGCTGGCCGCGACGGGCGAGGAGGCGGTGGCCCGCGTGGCCGAAGGCCCGCCCTTCGACCTGGTCCTGATGGACCTGCACATGCCGGGCATGGACGGCATCGCGGCCACCGCCGCCATCCGGGCCCTGCCGGGCGAGGTGGGGCGGGTGCCGGTGCACGCGCTGACGGCCGATGTCTTCGCGCGGACCAGCCCGGAATATGCCAGGGCGGGCTTCACCGGCTTCCTGACCAAGCCGCTGGACTGGGCGGCCATCCGCCAGGCCATCGCCGCGGCCCAGGCCGGCGAGGCCCCGTCCGAGGTCCCGCTCGCCGCCGATGGCCCCCCCGTACTGGACCGCGGGCAATTGGCCGGCATGTTCGAAGGGCTGCCGCGCGATGCGGTGGACCAGATGTACCAGGAATTCCTTCGCAGCCTGCTGGAGGCCCTGGCGCGCCTGCGCGAGCAGCGCGACCGCGAGGACGGCACCGCCCTGGCGCGGGAGGCGCATTCCCTGAAGGGCCTGGCGGGCAATTTCGGCGCCGCGCGCCTCGCGGAGGCGGCCGCCACCCTGCAGACCCGAATCGATACGGGCGCCGTGGTCGCCGCCCTGCCGCTGGCCCCGCTGGAGGCGGCGTGCAGCGACACCGCCGAGGCCATCCGGGTCGGCACCCACCTGCACCTGCTCGACGCAGCCTTCCCGCCGCCGCGCCCGCACTGAGAAGGGGCCAGCCGATGACCGAAGACCATGGCCTCGCCGCGCGCCGCCTGGTCCGCGCCGCGCGGGCCGCGACCCTCGCCACCCAACTCGACGGCCAGCCCTTCGCGAGCCTCGTCACCCCGGCCTGCGCGCCGGACCTCTCGCCCCTGCTCTGGCTCTCCCGCCTGTCGGAGCACACCCGCCACCTGGAGCGCGAGCCCCGCTGCGCCCTGCTCTTCACCGGGCCGGGCGAGGGCCCCAACCCGCAGACCGCCCCGCGCGTGACGCTGACGGGCCTGGCGGAACGGGTGGAGGACCCGGCGTTGAAGGCGCGCTGGCTGGCGCGGCACCCCTATGCCGCCCTCTACGCCGATTTCGCGGATTTCGGCCTGTGGCGGATCGCGCCGCAGGGGGCGCTGATGGTCGAGGGCTTCGCCCGCGCCCACCGGCTGCGCCAAGCCGCCCTGCTGCCCGACCCGGCCCATGTGGCGGCGCTGCTGGCGGCCGAGCCCGGCATCCTCTCGCATGTGAACGAGGACCATGCCGATGCCATCGCGGCCATCGCCCTGCATCTGCCCGGCGGCGGACCCGGCGCGTGGCGGCTCGCGGCGGTTGATACCGAAGGTTGTGATCTGGTGGACGGCGAGCGCGTGCTTCGCCTGGAATTTCAAATGGGTGCGACTGACGCGGATTCCGTCCGGCGGGAACTGGTACTTGCCGCGCGCGCGGCCCGTGCTGCATCGCACCAATGACGTTCGCACAATGATTTGGGCAAGCCTTGGAAATGAACGGCTTTTCAGGATTGACGCTTTTCCCGGCTCGGCCCTATCTCCCGCCCAGATCATGATCGCATGGCTTCCCACAGGAGGCGTGACCGGTCTGCTGTGCGCCCCCGAAGGAGGCTTATTTCATGAGTGATCATCCGCTGTCCGGAACCGGTGTGACGACGGGCCATCCCGTCCATGCCAACCTCACCGCGCCGGGCCTGGTGCAGCACGCGCTGGTGCGGGGCGAGGGCCGGCTCTCGGCGGATGGCGCCTTCATGGCGCTGACGGGCCACCACACGGGCCGCTCCGTGCAGGACAAGTTCGTGGTGGACGACCCCGAGGTCACGAACGAGGTCTGGTGGGGCAAGATCAACCAGAAGATGGCGCCCGAGAAGTTCCAGGGCCTGGTCGCCAAGGTGCGCGGCTGGCTGGGCGAGCGCCCGGTGCTCTTCACCCAGGACCTCTATGCCGGCGCCGACCCCGCGCACCGCATCCGCGTGCGGCTGGTCACGACCAATGCCTGGCACGCGCTGTTCGCACGCAACATGTTCATCCGCCCGCTGCGGCGCGACCTGCCGGAATTCGAGCCCGACTTCACCATCCTGCACGCCCCGGAATACGAGGCGGACCCGGAGGCGGATGGCTGCCGCAGTAGCACCTGCATCGCGCTGTCCTTCGCGGCGAAGACCATCCTGATCGCGGGCACGAGCTATGCCGGCGAGATCAAGAAGAGCATCTTCACCGTGATGAACTGGCTGCTGCCGGCGCGCGGCGTGCTGCCCATGCACTGCTCGGCCAATGTGGGCCGGCATGGCGATGTGGCGCTGTTCTTCGGCCTCTCCGGCACCGGCAAGACCACGCTCTCCAGCGACCCCGAGCGTTCGCTCATCGGCGATGACGAGCATGGCTGGTCGGACAAGGGCGTGTTCAACTTCGAGGGCGGCTGCTACGCCAAGGTCATCAAGCTCTCGCGCGACGCGGAGCCGCAGATCTGGGACGCCTCCCACCGCTTCGGCACGGTGCTCGAGAACGTGGTGGCCGATGAGCGCGGCAACCTCGACCTCGACGACAACCGCTACACCGAGAACACGCGCTCCTGCTACCCGATCAACTACATCCCGGGCCTGGCGCCCGGGGGCCAGGCCGGGTTGCCGAAGAACGTGGTGATGCTGACGGCCGATGCCTTCGGCGTGCTGCCGCCCATCTCGAAGCTGACGCCGGCCCAGGCGATGTACCACTTCCTCTCGGGCTACACGGCCCGCGTGGCCGGCACCGAGAAGGGGTTGGGCAAGGAGCCGCAGGCCACCTTCTCCACCTGCTTCGGCGCGCCCTTCCTGCCGCGCAACCCCGAGGTCTATGGCCGGATGCTGGAGGAGCGCATCCAGCGCGACGGCGCCGATTGCTGGCTGGTGAACACCGGCTGGACCGGCGGCGCCTATGGCACCGGCAAGCGCATGAGCATCCAGCACACCCGCGCTTTGCTGCGCGCCGCGCTGGATGGTTCGCTGGCCAAGGTGGAGTTCGTGCAGGACCCCTTCTTCGGCCTGATGATCCCGAAGAGCGTCCCCGGCATCCCGGCCGAGGTGCTGAACCCGCGCGAGAGCTGGGCCGACAAGGCGGCCTATGACCGCACGGCGGCGGAGCTGGTGGCGCGGTTCGAGAAGAACTTCGAGGCCTTCGCCGGCGCCGTCAGCGAGGATGTGAAGGCGGCCGCCATCAAGGCCGCGGCCTGACGCCATGCCAGATGGCAGCGGGTTCGGACGCGGGCCGCAGGCCCGCAACGTGCTGGGCGGGGCGCTGGTCCCGTGCAGCATGGACCCGCTGACCGGATGGTATCGGGACGGCTGCTGCAAGACGGACGAGCACGACCACGGCAGCCACACCGTCTGCGCCGTGATGACGGCGGAGTTCCTGGAATTCTCGCGCCGGGTGGGCAATGACCTGTCCACGCCGCGCCCGGAATACCACTTCCCTGGCCTGAAACCCGGCGACCAGTGGTGCCTCTGCGCCATGCGCTGGGAACAGGCACGGCAGGCGGGCGTGGCGCCGCGCGTGGTGCTGGCGGCCACGAATATCGCCGCATTGCGCCATTGCGCGCTGGAGGACCTCCAGGCGCACGCGGCCGGGTAGCCCGCCGATCCCGCCGAAGCCGTGAATCGGCCCTGCGGCGAAGCTTCGCTACTCCGCGGCCGCCACCACGCGCCGGCCGCGCTTCTGCTCCTGCCAAAGCGCCATCGCCACCGCGAGGCCCATGAAGCCAGCGGCCGCGACGAAGATCGCCTGCGGCTGGCCATTGTCCAGCAGGGCGCCGAACATCAGCGGCCCCGCGATGCCACCGATGTTGAAGCCAGTGGTGACGATGCCGAACACCGCCCCCGCCTGGCCCGGCGGGGCGGCCGCGCGCACCAGCATGTCGCGCGAGGGCATGATGAGGCCCGTCAGGAAGCCCGAGGCCGCCATCACCACCGTCAGCGGCACCACGCCCATGGGCACCAGCCCAGCCACCAGGATCAGCACCGCCGCCGCGCCGAAGCCCGCCGCCGCCACCAGCCCGTGCCGGCGTGTGCGGTCGGCGATGTGGCCACCCGCCAACACGCCCACGGCGCTCAGCGCCAGCCAGGCCGTGAGCGCGATATTGGCGGAGGCCAGCGACAACCCGCTGAACGCGCCCCAGGCCGAGACGGCGAAGCTCTGCACGCCGCCGGCGGAGAGGCTGATCAGCACGAAGAACACCGTCAGCGTCAGCACCGCCGCGCTGAACACGCTGGGCGTGCCGGGCGCGGCCTTGGGCCGCGGGGGCGCCGGCCGTTCGGACAGGGCGGGGCGGATCAGCGGCAGGGCCAGCAGCGGCCCCAGCAGCCCCGCCGCCACCAGCGCGCCGCCCAGCCCGAAGAGCCAAGCCGTGCCCAGCATGAAGGCGGGCGCCACGGCGCCGCCGAGATAGCCCGCGAAGGTGTGGATGGAGAAGGCGCGGCCCACATGGTCCTCGGCCACGTCGCGGCCCAGGATGGCGTAGTCGGCCGGGTGATAGACGCTGTTGGCCAGCCCCAGCAGCGCCGAGGCCGCCAGCAGCCAGGAATATTCCTGGAAGATGCCCGCGAGCGCGAGGGCCAGGCCGCCCAGCATCATCCCCGTCACCAGCACGCGGTGCGGGCCCCAGCGGTCCACCAGGAATCCCATGGGCGCCTGGGTGAAGAAGGAGACGATGTTGAACACCGTCAGCGCGATGCCGAGTTCGAGGAAGCTCACCCCCATCGCATCCCGCAGCAGCGGAAACAGCGGCGGCAGGGCCAGGATGTGCAGGTGGCTGACGAAATGCGCGCCGGAAATGGCGAAAAGCGTGCGTCGTTCGGCGGTGGAAAAGCCCGACATCTCAGTGCGCCTCCGCCCAGGACCGGCCATGGCCCACCTCGACCAGCAGCGGCACGCGCAGCTGGGCCACACTCTCCATGACGGATTTCAGGGTGGCGGCGGTGGCCTCCACCTCGGCCTCCGGCACCTCCAGCACCAGTTCGTCATGCACCTGCAGCAGCATGCGGGCGGAGAGGCCCGCATCCCGTAGCGCCTGGGGCACGCGCACCATGGCGCGCTTGATGACCTCGGCGGCCCCGCCTTGGAAGGGGGCGTTGATGGCCTGGCGCTCGGCCCCGCCGCGGCGCACCGGGTCCTTGGACTTGATGTCCGCGATCCAGAGCCGGCGCCCGAAGGGGCTCAGCACATGGCCATGGACGCGCGCCTCGTCCTTCAGGCGCTCCATCTCGGCGCGGATGCCGGGGTATTGCGCGAAATAGGCGTCAATGATGCCGCGCGCCTCGCCCGGGCCGATGCCCAGCCGCGCGGCCAGGCCGAAGGCGGACATGCCGTAGATGATGCCGAAATTGATGGTCTTGGCGCGGCGGCGCGCTTCCTTGTCCACCTTGCCCGGTTCCAGGTGGAAGATTTCCGCGGCGGTGCGGCTGTGGATGTCCTCGCCATTGGCGAATGCCTCGCGCAGCGTCGGCACATCGGCCAAATGCGCCAGCAGGCGCAGTTCGATCTGGCTGTAGTCCGCGCTCATCAGCACATGGCCGGGCTCGGCCACGAAGGCGCGGCGGATGCGGACACCCTCCTCGGTGCGGATGGGGATGTTCTGCAAATTGGGCTCGGTGGAGGACAGCCGCCCCGTGCTGGTGATGGCCATCGAGAAATCGGTGTGCACGCGGCCATCGGCGGCCAGCGCGTTCGCCAGCCCTTCCACATAGGTGGATTTCAGCTTGGCCAGCTGCCGCCAGTCCAGCACCGTGCGGGCCAGTTCGACGCCCTGCGCGGCCAGTTCCTCCAGCACCGAGGCATCGGTCGAATAGGCGCCGGTCTTGCCCTTCTTGCCGCCCTTGAGGCCCATTTCCTGGAACAGGATTTCCCCAAGTTGCTTCGGCGAACCGACGTTGAAGGGCCGCCCCACAAGCCGGTGGCACTCGGCCTCCAGCACCACCAGGCGTTCGGCGAAATCCTGGCCGATGCGCGAGAGTTCGGCGCCATCCACCTTGATGCCGGCCGTCTCCATCGCGGCCAGCACGGGGATCATCCGGCGCTCCACCTGCTCGTAGAGGGCCAGCGCCTTCTCGGCGCGCAGCCGCGGCCGCAGCGCGTGCCACAGGCGCAGCGTGACGTCGGCATCCTCGGCGGCGTAGGCGGTGGCGCGGTCCAGCGGCACCTGCGCGAAGCTGATGCGCGCGCGGCCCGTGCCCGTGACCTCGTCGAAGCTGATGGGCTTGTGGCCGAGATGGAGCTGCGACAGCTCATCCATCCCGTGCCCGTGCAGCCCGGCCTCCAGCGCGTAGGAGATCATCATGGTGTCGTCGATTGGCGACACCAGCAGCCCGCCATTGGCGGGGTTGGCCAGCACCTCGATGTCGTATTTCGCGTTGTGCAGCACCTTGAGCACGCCCGGGTCGGCCAGGAGCGGCCGCAGCGCCTCAACGGCTTCCGCCTGCGGCAGTTGCGCGGGCGTCTCGGTCAGCATGTCGGGCGCGGCGTGGCCCAGCGGGATATAGGCCGCGCGGCCGGGCGCCACGGCCATGCAGATGCCCACCAGCCGGGCGGCCAGCGCATCGAGGCTGGTGGTCTCGGTGTCCAGCGCCACCACGCCGGCCGTGCGGGCTTCCGCCACCCAGAGGTCGAGCGTCGCGCGGTCGGTGATGGTGGTGTAGGGGCCGAAGGGCTTCGCTTCGGCGGGCGCCTCGGCGGCTTCGGCCATGGGGCGCGGGCGGTGCGGCGCGCCGCCATCCCCCTCGCCCAGCCGGGCCAGCAATGAGCGGAAATTGTTCTCGCGCAGGAAGGCCAGAAGGCGCGCGGGCTCGGGCGCGCGGGCGCGCATGTGCTCCACCGGGCAGGGCAGGGGGGCGTTGGCGTCGAGCTGCACCAGGCGGCGCGAGATGCGCGCGGCCTCTGCATGGGTCTGCAGCACCTCGCGCCGCTTGGGCTGCTTGATCTCGCCGGCGCGGGCCAGCAGCGTCTCCAGATCACCGTATTCCGTGATGAGCTGCGCGGCCGTCTTGATGCCGATGCCGGGCACGCCGGGCACGTTGTCGGTGGAGTCGCCGGCCAGCGCCTGCACCTCGACCACCTTCTCGGGCGCCACGCCGAATTTCTCCAGCACCTCGGGGGCGCGGATGGGCTTTTGCTTGATGGGGTCCAGCATCACCACGCGCTCGCGGATCAGCTGCATCAAATCCTTGTCGGAGGAGACGATGGTGACGCGGCCGCCCTCCGCCTCGAATTCGCGGGCGTAGCTGGCGATCAGGTCATCGGCCTCGAAGCCCGGCAACTCGACGCGGCAGACGCCGAAGGCATCGGTGGCGTCGCGGATCAGGGCGAATTGCGGAACGAGTTCCTCCGGCGGCTCGGGCCGATGCGCCTTGTAGGCGGGGTAGATCTGGTTGCGGAAGGTCTCGCGCGCGCTGTCGAACACCACGGCGATGTGGCTGGCGACATGCTGGCTGAGGAATTTCTCCAGCATCTGCGCGAAGCCGAACACCGCGTTCACGGGGGTGCCGTCCGGGCGCGTCATGGGCGGCAGGGCGTGATAGGCGCGGAAGATGTAGCCGCTGCCATCCACCAGGATCAGGTGGCGGTCCTCGGCGGGCAGGGCGGGGCGCGTCGCCTCCGCCTCAATGGGCGTGGTCGTCACCCGCCCCGTCCTTCAGGCGGTAGGTGCGGGAGCAATAGGGGCAGGTCACCTGCTCGTGCTCGATGCGCATGAAGATGGAGGGGTGGCCCAGCGTGCCGCCGCCGCCATCGCAGCGCACCTGGCGGGTTTCCACCATGATGACCTCCTGCGGGGTGACGCCCTCGGTCAGGACGGGGGTGTAGCCGGTGATCTGCGGGTCGCGCATCGAAGGTTGGTCCTGGCGTTTGCTTCCCCCGAACATACCCAAGCGGTGGAGGATGGACCAGACGGAACCTCCCCCATATGCCAGGGGCATGGGTCGTCTCCTCCTCCTGTTGCTCCTGGCGCTGGGCGCCTGCGTGCCGTCCGAACGCCCGCCGCCGGTGGTCGCCGGGCCGGCCATCGCGCCCTTCGAGGCCGGGCCGCTGCCCTGGACGCGGCACCCGGCCTATCTGCTGGATGTCTCGCCGCCCCGGCCCCAGCCCGCCGGGCCGCGCCCCGAGGCGGACCTCGTCATGGAGGATGGCGCCCGCCTGCCGCTGCGCGCCTGGCGGCCCGAGGGAGCGCCGCGCTTCGTGCTGCTGGCCCTGCACGGGCTGGGCGACCATGGCGGCAATTTCCTGCTGGAGAGCGGACCGCAACTCGCGGCCGGCGGCGCCCTGGTCTACGCCTATGACCAGCGCGGCTTCGGCTGGACGGCGACGCGCGGGCTCTGGGCGGGGCGGGACCGGATGGTGGCCGATGCCCGCGCCGCCGTCGCATTGCTGCGCGAACGCCACCCGGGCCTTCCCTTCTTCCTCCTGGGGGAGAGCCTTGGCGGGGCGGTGGCGCTGCTGGCCCAGCCCGAGGGGATTTCAGGCCTGATCCTCTCCTCCCCCGCCATCTGGGGCGGCGACTATTTCCCCTGGTTCCTGCGCCCGCCCTTGGTGGTGGGGGCGGCGGTGCTGGGGCCGCTCGCCTCGCCCGCCGTGGCGGGAGGCATCGCGGCCAGCGACAACACCGCGGCCCTCCGCCGCTTCGCGAACGACCCCCTGACGCTGAGCCATATCCGGCTGGACATGCTGGAGGGGCTGGTCGCGCTGATGGACGATGCGGTGGCCGCCCTGCCCGGCTGCTGCCGCGCGGTGCCGACCCTGGTGATGGTGGGCGGCAAGGACCGCGTGATCCCGACCCCCGCCGCCCGCCGCGCCCTGCGCGACGCCCAGGTGCCGCGCGTGGTCTTCTACCCCGAGGGCTGGCACCTGCTGCTGCGCGACGCGGTTCGCGATGAGGTGGCGCGGGACCTGCTGGCCTTCATGGCCGTCCCCGCCACGCCGCTGCCCGCCGAGGCGGCGGGCAGGGATTGGCTGGAGGGCGCGCCGCGCTGAGCCGCGGTCTCAATCGCCGCGTGATTCACGCCTTCGGGCGTACCGCCCTTCAGCGATCACGCTTCACGAATCCACCCGGATATCCGCCCGCCGGATCACCTCGCCCCAGCGGCGGAATTCCTCCTGCTGGAAGCGGCTGAGCTCCTCCGGCGTGCCGCCGATGGGTTCGAGGCCGCTGTTGTTCAGCACCGACAGCGTGGCCGGGTCGCGCAGCGCCTCGTTCAGGATGCGGTTCACCCGCGCGGTGATGGGCTGCGGCATGCCCGCAGGGCCGAACATGGCCCACCAGCCTTCGGCGCTGATGTCCGCGAAGCCGCCCTCGGCGAAGGTGGGCACCTGCGGCAGCAGGGCCGAACGCTCCGCCCCCGTGATGCCCAACGCGACCATGGTGCCTTGCTCCACATGGGAGCGCACGAACTGCGTGTGGTAGAACATGCCATCCAGCCGGCCCGAGACGAGGTCTGTCACCGCCTGGCCCCCGTCGCGATAGGGCACGTGGTTCATCGCAACGCCGCTGAGGTTCGCCAGCAGCGCCTGGTTGAGATGCCCCGTGGTGCCCGTGCCGGAGGAGCCGATGTTCATCGTGCGCTGCCGCGCCAGCGCCAGGAAATCCGCGAGGTTCCGCACGCCGAGCGAGGGCGGCACCACCAGCAGGATCTTGGTCTTGGAATGCGCCAGGATGGGCGTGAAGTCGCGCACGGGGTCATAGGTCAGGCCCCGCATCAGGTGGGGGTTCACGGCATGGGTGCCGATGACGCCCAGCAGCAGCGTGTGCCCGTCGGGTGCGGCCTGCGCCACGGCGGCGGCCCCGATGGTCCCGCCCGCGCCGGCGCGGTTCTCGACCACGACGACATGGCCTTCCAGCCCGCGTGACAGGTGCTGGCCGATCAGCCGCCCGACGATGTCGGTGCTGGTGCCGGCCGCGAAGGGCACGATGAGGCGGATGGGCCGCTGCGGCCAGGTGCCCTGCGCGCGGGCGGGTGCGGCGATGACGGCGGGGGCGGTGAGCCCCGCGCTCAGCAAGGCACGGCGGGTGGTGGTGTTCATGTGGCGTTTTCCTCCTGGCAGATTTTTGCGAGTTCGTAGCCCGGCGCGGGCCGCCCGGCCACCAGGGGCAGGCAGGCGGTGGGGATGTCCGCGGTGAAGCGGGCGCCTTCGTCCGCCAAGGTGCCCAGCACCCGGTCGAGATGCGCCATGGCGGCGGGCAGCAGATCGTGCAGCACCATCAGCACCGGCGCCGTGGCCTCGCGGACGGCGGCCAGGGCGCGGTCGGGCCAGCCCTCGGCATCATCCCAGTCGCGCGGGACGGCATTCCACAGCACAACGGAATAGGCTTCGGCAGTCAGGTGGTCCAAGGCCGCGCGGTGCAGCAGATGCGGCCCGATCCGCCCCCCGCCGCCATTGGGGCGGAAGAGGCGGCCGGGGTTGAGGCCGGCCAGCAGCGCCTCGGCGCCCGTGATTTCGGCCACCGCCTCGGCGGCCGGGCGCAGGCCCAGCGGCGCGCCATGGTGCAGGGTGTGGTTGCCGATGCGGTGCCCCTCGGCCAGGGTGCGTTCCGCCAGCGCGCGGCGGGCCGGGTCACGCAGCTTGGTGCCGATGGGGAAGAAGGTGGCGCGGAGGCCGCGACGTGCCAGCACCTCCAGCACCAGCGGCGTCGTCTCGGGCTCCGGTCCGTTGTCGAAGGTCAGGCAGATCGGCTGCATCATGGTGCTACCGCCGCCAGACCCCCCGCACGACCTCGGCCAGGCCCTGGTGGCGCGGACCTTCGTCGAGGTGCACGGCGCCCTCGGTCAGTTCCAGGGTTTGCAGCGCGGCGAATTCGGCCTCGGCGAGGGCGCGGCTCCAGAGCAGTTCGGGCAGCTTTGGCCCGCCGGAACGCCGCCCCTCCTGCGCGGGGGAAAAACATTCCAGCACCAGCAGCCCGCCCGGCTTCAGCGCGCGCAGGCAACCCTGGGCGGCGGCGTGACGGTCGGCCGGCGGCAGGTGCAGGTAGATCCAGGCGATGAGGTCGAAGCTGGCCTCCGGGTAGTCCCAGGCGGCGGCATCGCCCACGCGGGCATCGAGCGCCACCCCGCGCCGCGCGGCCAGGGCGCGGGCCTTGGAGACCCCCACCTCCGACCAGTCCAGGGTGGTGACGTTGAGGCCCTGCTCCGCCAGGAAGACGCCATTGCGCCCCTCGCCATCGCCCAGGCACAGCGCGGACATGCCGGACCGCCAGCGCCAGCATTGCGCGCGCAGATGGTCATTCGGCGCCTCCCCGAACTGGAAGCCGCCGCCGCGATAGCGCTCATCCCAGGCGAGCGAGGTGCTCATCCGCCTGTGGGCTTGCGCGGCGTCGGCCGCCAGTCGGGTGGGGCCAGCTCGAAGCCCGCGAAGTCGAAGGCCGGGCAGACGGTGCAGCCCGCCAGCGTCCAGCGGCCGAGCGAGGTGGCGCTCTGCCACACGCCGCGCGGCACCATCAGGAAGGGGCGCTGCCCCGCGCCGATATCGGGGCCGAGATGGTGCGCCGAGGCATCATGCCCGTTGGGGGACATGGAGAGCACCAGCGGCGCCCCGCCATACCAGTGCCAGCCCTCGTCCGCGTCCACGCGGTGCCAGTGGCTGACATCGCCGGGGCCGAGCAGGTAGTAGATGGCGGTCCCGGCCCCCCGCCCGCCGCCGGGCGGGCTGTCGCGCCAGATCTCCTTGTAGTAGCCGCCCTCCGGGTGGGGCCGCATGTCCAAGGCCGCCGCGATGTCGCGCGCGTCGAGCGAGGGGTCGGTGAGCCGCATCAGCCGGGCTTTGTCTCGGCGAAGATGGGGTTCTGCATCTGCGCCTCGTAGAAGGCCTCCAGCTTCGGGTGGCCCGGGCGCCAGGGCTCATGCGCGTAGCGGAAATCCAGATAGCCCAGCGCGCACACCACGCCGACCTTGCCGATATCCAGCGGCCCGGACAGGTCCATGCCCTCCAGCGCATCCACCGCCCGCGTCATCGCGGCCTTGAAGCGCGCATCGGCGGCCTGGCGGCCCTCATCCTGCGGCAGCATGGAGGCGCCGCGGCGCGGCACGGCGGCGTCCAGGATGCCATCGGCCAGCACGGCCATGGCCAGCGCCTTCCACCGCGCGGGGCCCGGCGCGGGAAACAGCTTGGCACCCGTGCCGATGTGGTCGAGATACTCGCAGATCACCGGGCTGTCGTTCAGCGCCAACCCGTCATCGGTGACGAAGGAGGGCACCTTGCACAGCGGGTTGTCCGCCAGCAGCGAGGCCGGGTTCTGCGCCGGGTTGGCGGGGACATGCTCCATGCTCAGCCCATGGTGCTTGGCCACGGCCACGCATTTGCGGACATAGGGGCTGGTGCCCGAAAAGTGCAATTTCATGAAGACGTTTCCTGTTGCTTCAGCGGAAATTGTCCTTCGCCGCGCGCCGGGCCGCAAGCTCCGCCACGTCCTTGGCGCGCAGGAAAGGATTGAAGGCGTGCTCGTCCGCGATGGTGGTGGGCACGGTGGGCTGGCCCGCCTCGCGCAGCGCCTTCGCCTTCGTGGCGAATGCCTGAAGCGCGGCGTTGTCCGGCTCCACGCTCAGCGCGAACTTGATGTTGGACAGCGTGTATTCATGCCCGCAGCAGACCATCGTCTCGCCCGGCAGGGCGCCCAGCGCCTGCAACGCGCCGTGCATGTCGGCCGGCGTGCCCTCCAGCAGGCGGCCGCAGCCGGCGGCGAACATCGTGTCGCCCGACAGCACCGCCGGCCCGTCCGGGAAATGCCAGGCGATGGCGCCCAGCGTGTGGCCGGGGCTGTCGAGGATCTGCGCCTTGGCCTCACCCAGCGCGAAGCTGTCGCCCGGCTTCAGCGCCACGTCCAGCTTGGGCAGCCGGTGCGCGTCGGCCGCGGCGCCGGCCACCTTCGCGCCGAAGCGTGCCTGCACCTCCGGGATGCCGGCCACATGGTCGCCGTGGTGGTGGGTGATGAACAGCCAGTCCAGCCGCCCGCCCTCCTTTTCCACGAAGGCGATGACGGGCGCGGCCTCGGCGGCATCGGCCACGGCGGTCATGCCGGTGGCCTCGTCGCGCAGGAACCAGGCGTAATTGTCGTCGAGAATGGCGATGGGCTTCACGGTCAAAGCCATGGCGGCCTCCCTCTGGCGGTGTGGCCGCCCTATATCCCCCGCATGAGTGGCGAGGTCCATGGCCTGACGGAATTCTACGCCAGCCCCCCGGGCCAGGTGGCGGCGCGGCTGATCCGCGCGCGGCTTTCCGCCCTCTGGCCCGATTGCACGGGCCTCGACGTACTGGGGCTGGGCTGGGCCGCGCCCTATATGGGGCTCTGGGCCGGGCAGCGCGGCCGGCGCATCAGCCTGGTGCCCGCCTGCTTCGACGCCGAGCACGGCACCGCGCTGACCGAGGACCATGACCTGCCCCTGCCCGACCGCAGCCTGGACCGCATCCTGCTGATCCATGGGCTGGAGGCCAGCGAGCATGTGCGGCCCCTGCTGCGCGAATGCTGGCGCGTGCTGCGCGATGATGGGCGCCTTCTGGTGGTGGCCCCCAACCGCCTCGGCCCCTGGGCGTTGTTCGACCATACGCCCTTCGGCCAGGGCCGCCCCTATTCGCGGGGCCAGCTCAGCCGGCTTCTGGAGTCCCGCATGTTCCACGTGCTGCGCCGCGAGGAAGCCCTCTTCGTCCCGCCCTTCCCCTGGCGCTTCGCGCTGCGCGGCGCGCGGCTGTGGGAGAGCGTCGGCCGCGTCGCCGCGCGCCGGCTGGCGGGCGTGGCGCTGGTCGAGGCCGAGAAGGACCTCTTCTCCGCCCTGCCCGCCGGCGCCGTTTCGGTCGGCCGCCGCGTGGTGCAGCCCGTGCCGGCGCGCTACGCGGTCGAGCCACCGCCTTCCGACGACAACTCCAGCGCGCGGGCATAGACGCGCTTGCGGGGGAGGCCCGTGGCGGCGGCCACCGCGGCGGCGGCGTCGCGCACCGACATGCGTGCCATGGCGTCGCGCAGCGTGGCGTCCAGCGTCTCGGCGGCCGTCTCGGCCGGCGGGGGCGCGGGGCCGACGCAGAGCACCACCTCGCCCCGCGCCTCATGGGTGGCGTAGTGGGCGGCGAGTTCCCCCAGGCTGCCGCGCCGCACCTCCTCGAAGCGCTTGGTGAGTTCGCGCGCCAGGGCGGCCGGGCGGTCGGCGCCCAGCCCCTCGGCCAGGGCCGCCAGGGCCTCCGGGGCGCGGTGGGGCGCCTCGTAGAAGATCAACGTGGCCGACAGCCCCGCCGCCTCCAGCGCCGCCAGCCGCGCGATCTCGGCCGCGCGGGCCGCGGCCTTGGGCGGCAGGAAGCCATGGAACAGGAAGGGATGCGGCGGCAGGCCGGAGAGCGTCAGCGCCATCAGCGCCGCGTTCGGCCCCGGGATGGCCGTGACCGGCACGCCCGCCGCGATGGCGGCCCGCGCCAGCCTGTAGCCGGGGTCGCTGACCAGCGGCGTGCCGGCATCGCTCACCAGCGCCAGCGCCTCGCCCGCCTGCATCCGCGCGACCAGGCGGGGGGCCATCTCGGCCTCATTGTGGTCGTGCAGCGCGATCATTGTCGCGGAAATGCTATGCCGGGCCAGCAGCCTGGACGTTACCCTGGTATCCTCGCACAAGATGGCGGCCGCCTGTTCCAGGGCCGCCCGCGCGCGGGGCGGGAAGTCGTCCAGGTTGCCGATCGGGGTGGCGACGAGTGTCAATCCACCGGAAGGGGGAGAGTTCAATGAGGTTTCGTATTCCATGGCAGGCGGCCCTCGCGGCCCTCTTCCTTCCGCTGATCGGCTGCGCCCCGCAAGCCCAGATGTCCGGCCCCGGGCCTTTCGCCGCGCCCGTGACACCCTTCGCCATGCCCCAGGCCCAGCCCGAGCCGGTGCGCCGCGTCGGCCTGCTGCTGCCGCTGACCGGCGGCAATGCCGCCCTCGGGCAGGCCATGCTGAACGCCGGGCAGCTCGCCCTCTTCGACCAGGGCGACCGGCGCATTGAGCTGCTGCCCCGCGACACCCGCAGCACCGCCTCCGGCGCGGCCGAGGCGGCGCGGGACGCCGAGAGCCAGGGCGCGCTGGCCATCGCGGGCCCGCTGACGCTCGGCGAGACGGCCGCCGTGGCCCGCACCACCCGCGTGCCGGTCTTCGCCTTCACCTCTGACGAGGCCCAGGCCAGCGGGCGGGTCTGGGTGCTGGGCATCACCCCCACGCAGCAGGCCCGTCGCGTGATGAGCGCCGCCAACGAGCAGGGCGCCCAGCGTTTTGGGCTGCTGGCGCCCAACGACGCCTTCGGCCAGCGCCTCGCCACCGCCATGCGGGAGGCCGCGCGCCAGGCCGGCTGGCCGGCGCCCGTGATCCAGCTGGTGCCGCAGCGCACGACGGAATTCGCGGCCCAGGCGGAGGCGCTGCGGGCGGGCGATGTGGAGGCGGTGCTGGTGGCCTTCGCCGGCGCCGGCGCCCGCACCGCCGCGCAAGCGCTGGCGGAGGGCGGCAGCCGCCCCTTGATCCTGGGCACCATCCTCTGGGCCGCCGAGCCCAACCTGGGCGATGAGCCCGCCCTGGCCGGGGCGCTGTTCCCCGGCCCCGATCCCTCGGGCCGTGACCGCTTCGACCGGCAGTTCGAGGCCGCCTTCGAGGCCCGGGCCTCGCGCCTCGCGGGCCCTGCCTATGACGCGGTGGCGCTCGCCGCGCGCACGGCGCGCGAGGGGACGCCGCCGGTTGGCAGCCCCTTCCTGGGCGCGGATGGGCCGATCCAGCTCGATGCCGGGGGCGTGACGCGCCGGGGCCTCGCGGTCTTCGCGCTGCAACCGGGCGGGACGCCGCGCATGGTGTCCCCCGCCCCCGTGCCGGGTGGCGCCGGAAGCTGACGCCCAGCCGGCTCCTCGCCGCCACGCTGCTGACCGGGGCCGCGCCGGCGCTGGTGCTGTTCGTCCTCATGGCGACGGGGGCGCTCACCCCGCGGGCCGGCGCCCTGGCCCTGTTGTTTTGCCTGGGGGCCGCGGTCGCGGTGGCCTGGCTGTGGATCTCGGCCGTGACGCGGCTCGCCGCCGCGCTGCGGCGGGCGGCGGAGGAGGAGGGCCCGCTCCGCCACGAGATGCCCCCCTTGCCGCCCTTGCCGGCCCTGGTGGAGATCGAGGAAGGGCTGGCGCGTCTGGTGCGGTCGCTGGAGGTGCGCGCCGCCCTGGTCGGCCAGCTCCGCGCCGCCGACGAGGCCATCGTGGAGGCCCTGCCCGATCCCTTGCTGGTGCTGGGCCCCGACCGCGCGCCGCTGCGCGCCAACCAGGCCGCCCGCCGCCTCTTCGGCATCGCGGGCGCGGAGGGCGAGACGCGCCAGGGCGACGTGCTGGCCCTGCTGCGCCACCCGCTGTTGGCCGGCGCCGTGGACCGGGCGCTGACCGAGGCCCGCCCGCAATCCCTCGACCTGACCCTGCCCGGCCAGGCCACGCGGGAGCTCTCGGCCCAGGTGATCCCCATGACCCCGCCGCTCGCCGATGGCGGGCGGCTGGTGGTGGTGCTGACCGACCGCACCGCCGCCCGCACGGTGGAGCGCATGCGCGTGGATTTCGTGGCCAATGCCAGCCACGAGCTCCGCACCCCCTTGGCCAGCCTGATGGGCTTCATCGAGACCCTGCGCGGCCCCGCCGCCGACGACCCGCCGGCGCAGCAGCGCTTCCTCGGCATCATGGCCGACCAGGCGGACCGCATGCGCCGCCTGGTGGATGATCTGCTGGGCCTATCCCGCGTCGAGGCCACGGAGCATCTGCCGCCCCAGGGCCGCGCCGATGTGCTGGCCGTGCTGCGTGCCGAGGCGGCGGCGGCCGAACCCCTCTTCGCTGCGCGCAAGGTGCGGCTGCGCCTGGATCTGCCGGAAGGAACGCTTCCGGCCGACCCCGCCGATGCCGACCAGATCGCCCAGGTGGCGCGCAACCTGCTGGACAACGCGCTGCGCCACGCGAAGGAGGAGGTGGTGATGCAGGCCGCCCCCGCCCGCCATGCCGGCCGCCCCGGCGTGGCCTTCCAGGTGCGCGATGACGGGCCGGGCATCCCGCCCGAACACATCCCCCGCCTGACCGAGCGCTTCTACCGCGTGGATTCGGGACGGGCGCGGGCGGCGGGGAATACCGGCCTCGGCCTCGCCATCGTGAAGCACATATTGAACCGGCACCGCGGCACGCTGGTCATCGAGAGCCCGCCGGGGCAGGGCGCCACCTTCCGGGTGTGGCTGCCCGGACCCGGGTGAGCGTCAGAGGGACGTCCCGCCCACCGTCAGCCCCATCATCTTCAGCGTGGGCTGGCCCACGCCCACCGGCACGCCCTGCCCCTGCTTCCCGCAGGTGCCGATGCCGGGGTCCATGCCCGTGTCATTGCCGATCATGCTGATCTTGGTCAGCGCGTCCGGCCCGTTGCCGATCAGGGTGGCGCCCTTCACCGGCGCGCCGATCCTGCCGTCCTCGATGCGGTAGGCCTCGCTCATGGAAAACACGAATTTGCCGCTGGTGATGTCCACCTGCCCGCCGCCGAAATTCACGGCAAAGATGCCGCGCTTCACGCTGCGGATGATCTCCTCCGGCGCGTATTCGCCATTCATCATCAGCGTGTTGGTCATGCGCGGCATGGGGCTGTGGGCATAGGATTGCCGCCGGCCGTTGCCGGTGGGGGCCACGCCCATCAGCCGCGCGTTCTGCCGGTCCTGGATGAAGCCGCGCAGGTAGCCATCCTCGATCATGACCATGCGGCCGGAGGGCGTGCCCTCGTCATCCACGGTCAGCGAGCCGCGCCGGTCGGGGATGGTGCCGTCATCCACCACCGTGACGCCGGGGGCGGCGATGCGCGTGCCGACCAGGCCCGCGAAAGCACTCGTCTTCTTGCGGTTGAAGTCGCCCTCCAGCCCGTGGCCGATGGCCTCGTGCAGCAGGATGCCGGGCCAGCCGGGGCCCAGCACCACCTCGGTCTCGCCGGCCGGGGCGGGTTGGCTTTCCAGGTTCACCAGCGCCTGGCGCAGGGCTTCCGCCACGCCCCGCTGCCAGCCGCCATTCTCCAGCACGCGGGCATAGGCGAAACGGCCGCCGGTGCCGAAGCTGCCCGTCTCGCGCCGCCCGTCCTGCTCCACCACCACGCTGACACCGAAGCGCACCAGCGGGCGGATATCGGCCACGCGCTCGCCATCCGGGCGCAGGATCTGCACCGCCTGCCATTCGCCGGTCAGGGACGCCATCACCTGCACCACGCGGCGGTCCAGCGCGCGCGCATGGGCATCGATTTCCAGCAGCAGCGCGGTCTTCTCCGCGAAGCCCATGGCCGTCAGCGGGTTGGCCGGCTCATAGAGGCGCGTGTTGGTGGCGCGCGGCGCCAGGTCCAGCGTGCCCGAACGCCCCTGCCGCACCGCCTTCACCGTCTCGGCGGCGCGGGCGAGGGCGGCGTCGGTGATCTCGCCCGAATGGGCATAGCCGGCCGCCTCGCCCTGCACCGCGCGCAGGCCGAACCCGCGCGAGGTGTCATAGCTGGCCGAACGGATGCGGCCATCCTCCAGGCTGATGGCCTCGCTCTCCCGGTATTCGAGGAACAGCTCGCCATCCTCGCAGCCCAGCGTCGCGTCCTGCAGGCGCGCCAGCGCGGCGGCGGGATCCAGCTCGGCATGGAACAGGCGGTCGGTGATGGAAAGCGGGCTGTCGAGGGGCATGAGGGCTCCGTTCAGGGAAGGAGGGAGGCGGGCGGGAAGCGCAGCAGCGCGCGCGTTCCCTCGCCTTCGGCGCTGTCGAGGATGAGGCTGCCGCCCTGCGCTTCCGTCAGCACGCGGCAGAGATAGAGGCCGAGCCCCGCGCCTGGGTAGCGGCGCGCGAGCTGGCTGTCGATCTGCGTGAAGGGTTCGAAGACGCGCGAGAGATCATCGGCGGCGATGCCGATGCCCGTGTCGCGCACCTCGATGTCCAGGCCCTTGTCGCATGCGCAGGCCGAAAGCGTGATGCTGCCGCCCGCCGGCGTGAACTTCACCGCATTGGTGACGAGGTTCAGCAGCACCTGGCGCAGCCGCTGCTCATCCGCGCGCAGCCGCGGCAGCGGGCCCATCGGCACGAGGCGGAGCGTCAGCCGCCCGGCTTCGGCTGTCGGCCGCATCATGCGCTCCACCCCCTCCAGCAGCGGCGGCAGGGCGATGGTCTCCAGCGTCACGGGCAGATGGCCGGATTCGGCGCGGGTCACGTCCAGGATGTCGTCGATCAGCGTCAGCAGGTGGCGCCCCGCCTCCTGGATGGCGCGGGCGAATTCCTGCGTCTGCTCGCGCGGGGCATCCCCGCTCAGCACCTCGGAGAAGCCGATGACGGCGTTGAGCGGCGTGCGAAGCTCATGGCTCATGGTGGCCAGGAAGCGCGACTTCGCGAGGCTCGCCGCCTCGGCCGCGGTACGGGCGCGTTCCAGCTCGTCGCGGATGCGCCGGTCGTCCGTGACGTCGGTGTAGGTCAGCACGAAGCCGCCATCGGGCGTGGGGTCGGACACGATCTCGAGGATGGTTCCATCCGGCCGCCGCCGGATCTGGCGCCGGGGCGCTTCGCGCGGATGGACGATGATGGCCGCGGCGACGCGCTCGGCGTCCTCGCCCTCGCCATACTCGCCGCGGGCGTGCAGCGTCTGCACCAGATCCTGCACGGTCATGCCGGGCGCCAGCAGGCCGGGCGGCAGGCCCAGCATGCGCGATACCATCGGGTTGGCCGCCACCAGCAGCCCGTCGGCGTCGAACAGCACGATGCCATGGCGGATGTTGTCCAGCATCACGCCCAGGATGGTGGCGCGCCGGTCGGCCTCCGCCTGGGCCTCGGCCAGCGCCGTGACATCCGTGATGGAGACGACGAAGCCGCCATCCGGCGTGGGGTGGGAGGCGTTGTTCAGCACCCGCCCATCGGCCGTCACGCGCTGATGGAATTGCGGCACGCTGCGGTCCTGCTCGATCAGGAGGCGCAGCAGCGCCTCCGCCACGGCGCCCGTGCCGAAATTGCCGGCCTCGAACTGCCGCTGGAGGATCTCCTCGATGGAGCGTCCGCGCAGCGCCGCCAGGTCGGGCAGGCCGAGCGCCTTGGAGGCCAGGTCGTTCAGCGCGACCAGGCGGCGCTCCTTGTCATAGAGCAGGATGCCCAGGCTGATATTTTCCAGCATGGTCTGCATGACGCCGGCGCGATGCTCGGCCTCCTCTTCCGCGCGCGCCAGGGCCGTCACGTCGGCGATGGAGATGACGAAGCCGCCATCGGGTGTGGGGTCGGAGGCGATGTCGAAGCGCCGCCCGTCGGGCAGGGTGCGCTGCATGCGTTGCGGCTTGCTGCGATCCAGCTCGAGGAAGCCACGCTCGGTCCGGCCGCCGTCTTCGTTATCGGCATACATGCCGCGCGCGCGTTGCGCGGCCAGGACTTCGGCCTGGGAGATGCCCGGCTTCTGCAAGAGGTCGGGGACACCCATCAGCTCCCCGGCGAGGGCGTTGGCGGCCACCAGCCGGTGGTCGGCATCGTAGAGCACGATGCCATGGCGGTTGTTGTCGAGCATGGCCTGGAGCACGCCCGCGCGCCGCTGCGCCTCCTCCTGGGCCTGCACCAGCGCCGTCACATCGGCCACCGAGACCGCGAAACCGCCATCATGCGTGGGTTCGGACTGCACATCCAGCACGCGGCCATCCGGGTGGCGGCGCTGATAGCGCAGGGATTTCGTGCGATCGAGCCCGGCATACTGCGACATGAAGGCGGCCTGCGCGGCGAGGTCGCCCGGAAAATGGTCCTCGGCCTGGTGCCGCAGGATCTCCGTGATGGTCAGGCCGATCAGGTCACGCTCATCGGCGTAGCCGGCCAGCTCGGCCGCGATGCGGTTCGCGGCCACGGCGCGATGCTCGGCATCGTAGAGGGTGATGGTGTGCCGGGTGGCGTTCAGCGCCGCCGCCAGCACGCCGGCCCTGCGCTGCGCCTCCTCGCGCGCCTCGAACAGCTCGGTCACGTCCGCGATGGTGACGACATAGCCCCCGCCCGGCACCGGGTCCGAGGCCACGTCCAGCACCCGCCCGTCCGACCCGCGGCGCTGGTAGCGCAGGGGTTTCGTGCGGTCGATGACATCGAAGGCGAGGTTTGAAGGCAGGTCGGGCGGGCCGCCCTGCGCGCGTCGCGCCTGCGCGATCACCTCCGCATGGGTCAGGCCGATCGGCGCCTGCGCATTGGGAAAGCCCGAGCTTTCCGCCGCCATGTCATTGCAGGCGACCACACGGCCTTGCGCGTCGAAGAGGGTGATGCTGTGGCGCGAGGCGTTGAGCGTGGCGGTCAGCACGCTGGCCCGCGCCTGGGACTCCTCCTGGGCCCGCACGCGCTCGGTCACGTCGGTCAGCGTCAGCACGAAGCCGCCGACGGGCACCGGATTCGTCCGCAGTTCCAGCACGGTGCCGTCCGGGCGCCGGCGCTGCCACGCCTGGGGGGTGGTGAAGTCCCGCGCCGCCAGCTGCCGCAGCGCCTCCTCCGCCTGGTCGGCGGGGCCGAACTCGCCCTGCGCGGCCTGCAGCTCCGCCATCTCGGTGCGGGTCATGCCGGGATGCAGCAGGCCTTCGATCCCGTTCAGCCGGGCGCAGAGCGTATTGGCCACCAGCAGCCGATGTTCCGCGTCGAACATCGCGATGCCGTGGCGCATGTTCTCCAGCATCACCTGCATCATCACGTTGCGCTGGGAAACTTCCGCCTGGGCCTCGGTCACCGCCGTGATGTCGGTGAAGGTGCGAACGCAGCCGCCACCCGGCGTCACGTCGGTGCGGACCTCGACCACCGTGCCGTCGGGCCGCTGGCGCGTGTAGGTGCCATCGCCCTTCCAGGGTTCGGGCGTGCGGCGTCGGCGATATTCCTCCGGGCTGAGGTCGTGGCCGTGCTCGCCGCGCTCGAGCTGGACGTCGCGCAGCGTGTCGAAATGCACGCCGGGCTTCAGCGCCTCGACCGGCAGCCCGGCCAGGGTGGCGCCCAGCGCGT
Source organism: Roseococcus thiosulfatophilus (assembly GCF_017311575.1). Lineage (GTDB taxonomy): Bacteria > Pseudomonadota > Alphaproteobacteria > Acetobacterales > Acetobacteraceae > Roseococcus > Roseococcus thiosulfatophilus. The sequence goes on along the minus strand of NZ_JAFFQY010000022.1, from coordinate 118,821 downwards.
TCGCCACCCGGACATAGCCCTTGTCGTCGTAGAGGATGACGCCGTGGCGCATGCTGTCCAGGACCGTCTGCAGCATGGCGGCGCGTGACGTGGCCTCGGCCTCGGCACGGGCCAGGGCCGTGACGTCGCTGAAGCTGCGGACGAAACCGCCGCCCGGCAGGGCGTCGGTGATGACCTCGACCACGGTGCCGTCCTCGCCGGCCCGCCGGTACTGATGCGGGCCGAAGAGGGGCGCGTTGAGCCACTCGTCCAGTGAGGTCTGCCGCTTGGCCAGCTGCGGGTCGCGCGGCTGGTGGTCGCCCCCCTTCTCATACTGGCGGCGCCGCAGCTCCGAGATATGGGTGCCGCGCGCGAAGTGCTCCGGGGCCAACCCGCAGAAATGCGCCGCCAGCCGGTTCGCCAGGATCACGCGCGACTGGTCGTCGAACATCACGATGCCGTGGCGCGTGGCTTCCAGCGTGGTGGCCAGCAGCTGTTCGCGCGCCAGGATCTCGGCCTGGGCGGCATTCAGCTCCGACACGTCGGCCACCACCATGGCATGGCCACCATCCGGAAGGGGCACGCTGCGATGGACGGTGGTGCGGCCGTCGCGGAAGCGCTCGAAGCTGAACGGCTTGCTCAACCGGTTCAGGCGCATCGTGACCTGTTCTTCCACATCGCCGACGCCGAATTCCCCCGCCAGGGCGCGGCGCGTCAGGATGTCGCGCAGATGCTCCCCCACGCGGACGGGCGTGGAGGCGAAGATCTCGTTGTAGGCCGGATTGATGTAGCGCAGCACGCGGTCCGGCCCATAGACGGCCACGCCCACGGGCAGCGCCTCCAGCAGCGCATCCTGAAGGGCGATGCGCCGCTGCGATTCCTCGGCGGCCTCCCGCTCCCTCGTGATGTCCATCACCTCCGACAGCCAGCCGCCGTCGGGCAGCATCTGGTTGCGGAAACGGATGGTCTGTCCGTTCGGGCGCCGTCGTTCCCAGGCCGGGGTATTCTGCCAGCCGGGGTCCTTCATCCGCTCGCGCAGCGTCTCCCGCCAGTTCGGCGGATGCTCGCCGCGGCGGGCCTGGGCCTCATTCAGTTCGAGGAAATGCGCGCCGGGAAGGGCCTCGCTGGGTTGCAGCCCGACCAGGGCCGGGAAGGCGGTGTTGCTGAAGCGCAGCCGCTGGTCGCCGCCATAGACCGCGACGCCGCTGGACAGGCGCTGCAGCACGGCATTGAGGTCGCGCAGCTCCTCCTGGGCGCTGTCGAGCGCCTGCGCGAGCTCGGTCGTCTCGGGCAGGGCGATGATGCAACCGCTTGAGGCGAGCGGCACCCGTACCCATTCCACCCGCCTGCCCCCGGCGGTTCGCAGCCGCACCCCGCGTCCCGCAGGGGCGTCCAGCATCCGCATGGCCAGCTCGGTCGGGTTGCCGGCGCCGAACAATCCGGCGAAAGCCAGGACCTGCAGCACCTCGGGGCGGCTCAGGCCGGGGCGCAGCACCTCCGCGCGAATGTCCGCGAGGCTGTGCAGGGCAGGGTTGGAAAGGATCAGGCGGTCATCCGCGTCGAAGGCCAGCAGCGCGACCGGCAGGGCGGCCAGGATGGCCGGTCGGGGGTCGCGCGGGGCCTCGGCGTTCATCGGGGTGGGGCCCGCAGGCCGTGCCAGGCGCAGAGCCCCGCCGCGAGCACGCCGACCGCCACCGTCTGGTGCAGCGTGCCGAGCGAGACGGGAACGACATGGACCAAGGTCAGGACCCCCAGCGCGTATTGAGCCAGCACGGAAGCGGCCATGACCAGCGCCGCGCTGCGCGCGAAGCCGGATGGCAGGTGTCGCAAGGCTGCCACGCCAACCCCCACCGCCGCCAGCCCCGTGAGCGTGGCCAGCAGCCGGTGGTTGAATTGCACCGCCGCGAGATTCTCGGTCAGGTTGAGCCAGGCGGGGGTGAGATCAAGGTAGCCGGCGGGGATGAGCGCACCATCCATCAGGGGGAATGTATTATATGTGAAGCCGGCCCGGGTGCCCGCCACGAAGCCGCCCGCCAGCATGGTCGCGGCCGCGAGCCAGAAGGCCCATTGCACCTGCCGGCGCACCTTGCCGCGCCGCGCCTCTTCCGCCGCCGGCAGCGCCACCGGCGCCGGGCGCAGCAGGCCAAGCGCCGTCCAGACCAGCAGCCCGAACAGCAGGAAGGCCATGGAGAGGTGCAGCACCAAGCGGTAGGGCGAGACCGCCGTGCGGTCGGCCTGGAAGCCCGAAGCCACCATGAACCAGCCGATGGCCCCCTGCAGCCCGCCCAGCGCGAACAGCAGCCACAGCCGGGGCATCAGCGCGCGCGGGATGGCGCCGCGCCACCACAGCCACAGGAAGGGCAGCAGATAGGCCAGCCCGATCAGCCGCCCCCAGAATCGGTGCAGCCATTCCAGCCAGAAGATCTGCTTGAACCCCTCCATGCCAAAGCCCGCATTGAGCAGCGTGTATTGCGGCACGGTGCGGTAGAGGTCGTAGAGGCGCTGCCACTCGGCCTCGCTCAAGGGCGGCAGGGTGCCGGAAAGCGGCGCCCATTCCATGATGGACAGGCCCGAGCCCGTCAGCCGCGTGGCGCCGCCGATCGCCACCATGATCCAGACCAGCCCCGCGACCGACAGCAGCCACCAGGCCACGGTGCGGGGGCGCAGGCGGGATTGGGCGGCGGCGGGAGGCGTGTCGAAGGGCATGGGCGCGATATAGGGCGTCCCGTCGCGTTGGCGAACCCGGCCCGCCGCGGGGTTGTGGGGGGGCGGGGCGGCTGGTAACCGCCCCGGCATGTTCGCCTCCAGGCTTCCATGACCCGCGCGGGCTGGCTGCGCCTCGCGCTGCTGGTGGGGGGCCTCGCCCTGGCCGGCGTGCTGCTGCGCGAATGGGGCGCGCTGCCCGGCACCGACTGGGCCGACCGGAACCTGCGCGGGCAGGGGCTTTCGGGCGATTTCGTCTTCGTGCTGGTGGGGGCCGCGCTGACGGCGGTGGGCCTGCCGCGGCAAGGCGTGGCCTTCCTAGGGGGCTATGCCTTCGGGGCCGTGCTGGGGACGGCGCTGGCGCTGGCGGCGCAGCTGCTAGGTTGCCTGCTGGCCTATGGCTGGGCCCGCGCGGTGGGGCGGGGCTGGGCCGAGCGGCGCCTGTCCGGCCGTTTCGGCCCGCGCCTGCGCCCGCTGGTGGAGGTGATGCGCGACAACCCCTTCGGCACCACGCTTGCGCTGCGGCTCTTCCCCGCCGGCAGCAACCTGGCCATGAACGCGCTGGCGGGGCTGACGGGAGTGGCGATGGGGCCTTTCCTGGCGGCCTCGGCCCTGGGCTATCTGCCGCAGACCGTGGTCTTCGCCCTGCTGGGCAAGGGCATCCGGGTGGATGGCGCCTGGCAGATGGGGCTCTCCGCCGTGCTGCTGCTGCTGAGCGTGGTGCTGGGCATCTGGCTCATGCGCCGGCACCGGGCGGGCCGGGCGGTGGGGCCGGACTGACCGCGGTCATCTCCCGCGCGCCCGGCACGCGCTTCCGCCGCCGGATCAGCCACATGACGCCCAGCATGTCGTCAATGCCGACCCAGAGACGGTCGAAGAAGCCGTATTTCGACACGCCCGCCTGGCGCGGCCGGTCGCGCACATCCACGAAGACGACGCCCAACCCCTCACGCTTCACCAGCGCGGGCAGAAAACGGTGCAGCCCGTCGAATTGCGGCAGGGCCAGGAACACGTCACGGGGCAGCAGCGCGAAGCCGCAGCCGGCATCGCGCGTCGCATCGCCCAACATGCGCTTGCGCACGCCGTTGGCGAGACGCGACTGCCAGCGCTTGAAGGCCGTGTCCTTGCGGCCGAGGCGCTGCGCCATGACCAGCACGGGCGCGCCCGCCGCGTCATTGGCTTCCAGCAGCCGGGGCACGTAGGCCGGGTCGTTCTGCCCATCGCCATCCATCAGCGTGATGAGGGCGCCGCGCGCCGCCCGGGCGCCGGCCCGCAGCGCCTCGGCCTTGCCGGCATTGGCGTCCAGGCTGAGCAGGCGCAGGTGCGGGCGCGTGCCGGCCAGGGCGAGGATTTCCTCCACCGTGCCGTCGGTGGAGCCGTCATTCACATAGAGGATCTCGAATTCCACCACGCCGGTCAGCGCGGCCTCGATCTCCGCCACCAGCGGGGCGATGTTCCCGGCCTCGTTGCGGACCGGGATCAGGACGGTCAGGCGCAAGGGGGTGGCGTCCCTCATGGCGCGCGCCGCCACAGCACCATCTGGCGCCAATGCCCACCATTCATGTTGCGGCCCTCGATCACGGTCAGGCGTTCGGTGCGGACGCCCAGCTCCTCGAGTCGCGCCAGGAAGGCCACTTCTTGCGAGGGCTGGCCGCGCCGGCCGGGGGCCGCATCCACGAAGGCCACGCGGCAGCCCTCCAGCGCCAGGAAATCCGCGGCCTCGCGCCCGCCGGTCAGCAGGGCGTCGGTGCGGGTCAGGAAGGGGAAGCTCGGCTCCCGGTAGCCGCCCGAGGCGATGGCGGGGTCGGGGCAATGGGCATGGGTGCGGATGGCCTCGGCCATGCGCGGGGAGAGCCAGAGGCTGTCCATCCGCGCCAGCATGGGCCAGGTGCCGAGCCAGGTGAACAAGGCGGCCGCCACCACCACCGGCACCGTCGCCACGGCGGAACGATGCGCCACCACCACGGCCAATGCGCCAAGCCCCACGCCGCCCAGCAGCGCCAGGATGGAGAGGGGCGGCAGCCAGCCCTCATAGAACCAAAAGGCCCCGCCGCCGGCCAGCAGCAGCCCGAGCGGCAGCAGCCAGAGGCCCTGCAAGGTCAGGCGTGACCACCAGCCCCGCGCCAGCACGCCGATCTCGGTCACGGCCAGCGCCACCAGGGCGGCCAGCGCGGGGTAGGTGGGCAGGACGTAGTGCGGCAGCTTGGTGGCGACGATCTCGAAGATCAGCCACATCGGCACCACGAGGCAGAGCAGCACCACCACCTCGCGCCGCCGCCGCTCGGCCCAGATCCAGGGCAGCAGGGCGGCCAGCAGGGAGGCCGCCGGCCAGAAGGTGACCCAGACCAGGGCCAGGTAGAAGCCCGGCGGGCCGCCATGGCCCTGATGGGCGTCGGCCACCTTGCCCAGGGCGTTCCAGCCCAGCGCGGTCTCGAAGAAGGCGCCCTCGGTGCGGATGGTGATGGCGATGTACCAGGGCAGGGCGATGGCCAGCAGCAGCAGCACCCCGGGCCAGGGGCGCAGGGCATTCAGCCAGCGCACGCCCCGCGCCGGGACGCAGAGGGCGACGGCGCCCACCGCCACGACCAGCAGCCCGATCGGCCCCTTGATCATGCTGCTGACGCCGAGCGCACCCCAGAACAGCCAGGGCAGCCAGGTGGCGCGCAGCTTCATGGGGTCGAGGAAGGCGCGGAGCAGAACGCCGGTCGCCGCCATGACGGTGGCAAACAGGACGGCATCGGTCTTGGCGATGCGCGCCTCGACGCCCAGCAGCAGCGTCACCCCCATCAGCGCGCCCGCCAGCAGCGCCGCCCGCCGCCCGATCAAGGGCAGGAAGGCCCACCATGTCAGCACCGTGCCCGTCACGGCGCCGAGCAGCGAGGGAATGCGATAGATCCCGATGGGCGCCGCATCGCCCTGGCCGCTCAAATGCACCGCGGCCGCCTGCAGCCAATAGATGCCGGCGGGCTGCTTGTGGCGCGGCTCATCCTGGTTGCGGATGTCGATGTAGTCGCCGCTGGCCACCATCTGCCGCGTGGCGAGGGTGTAGCGGCCCTCGTCGCGGTCGGTGGGGGGCAGGGTGGCATAGCCGGGCAGGAAGGCGCCCGCCGCCACCAGCGACACCAGCAGGGCGGCGCGCAGGGGCGCGCGGCTGGCCCAGGCGATCAGCTTCAGCGCGGCCGCGATTGTGGCCGCCACAATTCGTTCCAGCATCCGGTCATCAAGCGCGGCCCGAGGTGGAAAGGCCCGCGGCATCCTTCCAAGGCGAGGGAGGGGCCGCATGGGTGCGCCAGACGGTCCGGGAGGTGGTCCTAGCGCGGTGTCAGCCGCGCGGGAAGAGATGGATGTGGTGCGGTCGCGCGGGGAGGGGATGGTCGCGGGAGTTGACTCTGGTCCCCCCTCCCGCCTATCTCCCCCATCCCGGCGCGAGGGCTCCCTTCGCGCCGCCCCGTTTCCGTTTGCCGAGTGGGTCCCGTGCCATGAAAATCCGCAACAGCCTGAAGTCCGCCAAGTTGCGGGACAAGAACTGCGTGGTCGTGCGTCGCCGCGGTCGCCTGTATGTCCTGAACAAGAAGAACCCGCGGATGAAGGCCCGCCAGGGCTGAACTTGCACGGCCCACGGGCCATGCGATGACAAGACAGCGCCGCTGGGGAAACCCGGCGGCGCTTTCTTGTGTGCAACCATTCTCCCGCGGGGCGGTTCTCCTGGCATCGGCATTCACCGAAACAGGAGACCCAATATGCGAACTCTTTGGATCGCCGGCCTCGGGGCCGTTCTCATCAGCGGCGGCGTGGCCGCCCAGGGCATGACCTCGCCCCACGGCACCGGCGTGGACCGTCATGGCGCCGCCATGCCGCGCGTGACCGACAGCCCCTTCCAGCGCCAGCCGGGTGATGCGCCCGACAACACGCTGCGCGCCCAGGACCCCCGCATGGACCAGGGCCGCCTGCCCACCGCCCAGGGCACTCAGGCCGCGCCGGTGCCGCCGGGCCTCCAGGCCTCGCCCGCCCAGCCCACGCCTGACCGGACGCTGGACCAGCAGGACCCGCGCCTGCAGCAGCGCCCCGCGACCTCGCGACAGAACGTGACGGGCGGGTCCGGCCCGGGGATGCGCGGTGACGCCATGCCGCGCCGCCAGGCCGCCGGCACGGCCGGCACCTATGGCCGCACCGACGCGCCCCGCAACCCGGCCGACCGCGCCTTCATGGGCGGTGGCATGATCCTGGAAAACGGCCGCCCCGTGCCGCTGCCGGGTGATCCGCCGGGCATGGCCTCCGACTTCCGCGCCGATGGCGTGCCGCAGTCCACCGCCACGGGCCGCACGGGCGGCGCCGGCATGGGCGACATGGCGCCGGACGGGCACCGCGGGCCGCAGACCAATGTCGGCCAGACCGGCGTCCGCGACCAGGGCATGGTCGGCACGCCGCAGGGCGCCTTCCCGGCAAATCCCGGCACGCCGGGCGGCCGCGTTCCCACCGGGAATTGATCCATGCCCCGGCCCGTTCTTCCGGCCGGGGTCACGGATGACGCATTGGGCCGCGCACCCCCTGGGGTGCGCGGCCTTTTGCTGCCTGGCGCCCTGCTGGGCTTCGGGCTGGGAGGATTCTTCGACGGCATCCTCCTGCACCAGATCCTGCAATGGCACCATTTGCTGAGCCTGGTGGACGGCGAGGCCTTCATGGACCTCCGCACCCAGGTCCTGGCCGATGGGCTGTTCCATGCCGTGATGTATGTGCTGTCCGCGTTGGGCCTCTGGCTGCTGTGGCGGCGCCGCGCCGCCCTTCCACGGATCGGGGCGGGCGGGTGCCTCTGGGGCGGTGCGCTGCTGGGTTTCGGCGTGTGGCACCTGCTGGATGCCGTGCTGGTCCACTGGCTGCTGGGGTTGCACCGAATCCGGCTGGATGTCGCGGACCCGCTGCCCTGGGACATTGGGTGGGCCCTCGTTTTCGGGGTGTTGCCCGTGATGGCGGCCTCCATCCTGCTGCGCCGGCCGCGGCACGGCGGCGCCGCCCCGGTGGCCTTGGTGCTGGCGGTCCTGCTGGCCGGGCCGGCGGCGGCTTTCCCTTGGGGGCAGGACCGCCAGGTGGTGGCGGTCTTCGCCTCCGTGGCGGATGCGGTCGGCGCGGCCGCGGCGATGGACGCCAGCCTGGTCTGGTCCGACGCCTCGGGCCAGGTCTGGGTGATGGACCTGCCGCGCCCCCGCCAGGCCTGGCGGCTCTATGGCCAGGGGGCGGTGATGGTGGGCGGGCCGGGCCTGCCGGCGGGGTGCCTCGGCTTCTCCCGCCCTTCCTGAACCCCTGATCGCGCAGTTGCGCCTTGCGGCGGGCGGGGTGCGACGACATGTTGCGGCTGGACGTTTCGCGGACAGCCAGCATGATCAGCCTGCCAGAGCCCAAGCCCGAGATCCTCGCACGCCGCGCCTCCATCCTGGCGGATTTGGCGCGGCTGTTGCCCGCCGATGCCGTCATCGGCGAGGACATCCGCCTGCGCCCCTATGAGACAGACGGGCTCTCGGCCTATCGCCAGATGCCGCTGGCCGTCGTGCTGCCCCGCACCACGCAGGAGGTGGCGGAGGTGCTGCGCTACTGCCACGCCAACGGCATCCGCGTGGTGCCGCGTGGGGCGGGCACCAGCCTCTCGGGCGGCGCGCTGCCGCTGGCCGATGCGGTTGTCATCGGTCTCATGCGCATGAACCGCATCCGCGAGATCAATTTCGAGGACCGCTACGCCGTGGTCGAGGCGGGCGTCACCAATATCGGCATCACCAAGGCCGTGGAGGGCGAGGGCTTCTTCTACGCCCCCGACCCCTCCAGCCAGCTCGCCTGCATGATTGGCGGGAACGTCATGATGAACAGCGGCGGCGCGCATTGCCTGAAATACGGCGTGACGGCCAACAACCTGCTGGGCGTCACCTTCGTCACCATCGAGGGCGAGGTGGTGGAGATCGGCGGCACGCATCTGGACGCGGCCGGCTATGACTGGCTTGGCCTCATCACCGGTAGCGAGGGGCAGCTCGGCCTCGTCACCGAGGTCACCGTCCGCATCCTGCGCGGCCCCGAGGGCGCGCGGGCCATGCTGGCCGCTTTCGACAGCGTGGAGGTGGCGGGCCAGGCCGTGGACGCCATCATCGGCGCGGGCGTGATCCCGGTGGCGCTGGAATTCATGGACAAGCCCTGCATCCATGCCTGCGAGGCCTTCGCCCATGCCGGCTACCCGCTGGATGCCGAGGCCATGCTGATCATCGAGGTGGAGGGCAGCGTGGCCGAGCAGGACATGCTGCTGGGCCGCATCCGCGACATCTGCGCGCAGTTCAAGCCCATCTCCATGAAGCTGGCCGAAAGCGCCGAGCAGTCGCTGGCCATCTGGAAAGGGCGCAAGGGCGCCTTCGGGGCGGTGGGGCGCATCAGCCCGGATTATCTCTGCATGGACGGCACCATCCCGACCGGCGAACTGCCCTTCGTGCTGAAGCGCATCGGCGAACTCAGCACGCAATACGGCCTGGGCGTGGCCAATGTGTTCCACGCGGGTGACGGCAACCTGCACCCGCTCATCATGTTCGACGCCAATGACGCCGAGAGCTTCCGCAAGGCCGAGGCCTTCGGCGCCGACATCCTGAAGCTCTGCGTCGAGGTCGGCGGCTGCCTGACCGGCGAGCATGGCGTGGGCGTGGAAAAGCGCGACCTGATGACATCGCAATTCACCGCGCGCGAACTGGACCTCCAACGCGACATCAAGTCCGCCTTTGACCCCGGCTGGCTGCTGAACACGGCGAAGGTCTTTCCGCTGGAAGGCAATGCGAGGATCGCGGCTTGATCGCGCCCTCTGACGAAGCGGGTGTGGCCGAGGCCGTCCGCGCGGCCCATGCGGCGCGCGAGCCATTGTCCATCGAGGGCCGCGGCACCAAGCGCGCCATGCTGCGGCCGGTGCAGGCCGCGCGCACCCTGTCCACGCGCGGGCTGACGGGCATCACGCTGTATCGCCCGACCGAGCTCGCCATCTCCGCCCGCGCCGGCACGCCCATCCCCGAGATCGAGGCGGCGCTGGCCGAGCACAACCAGCAGCTCATCGCCGAACCGCCCGAGTTGCGTGCCCTCTTCGGCGTGGAGGAGGCCGCGACGCTGGGCGGCATGGTCGGCGCCAATCTCAGCGGGCCGCGGCGCATCACCTGGGGCGCCATGCGCGACCATGTGCTGGGCATCCGCGCCGTGAACGGGGCGGGCGAGGTGTTTCGGTCCGGCGGGCGCGTGCTCAAGAACGTGACGGGCCTCGATCTGTGCAAGCTGCTGACCGGCGCGCATGGCACGCTGGGCGTGCTGACCGAGATCACGCTGAAGGTGCTGCCGCGCGCGGAATCCTCCGGCAGCCTGGTGCTGCGGGTGGCGGATATCGCGGCGGGCGTGCGTGCCTTGAGCGCCGCGCTGGGCACCCCCTATGGCGTCAGCGGCGCGGCCCTGCTGCCCGAGGGGCATGGGGCGATGCAGGGCTGCCTTGCCATCGCGCGCATCGAGGATTTCGCCGAGAGCGTCACCTACCGCCTGGACCGGCTGCGGACGGAACTCGCCGCCCAGGGCGAGGCCGCGCTGCTGGGCCGCGAGGCATCGGAGGCGCTGTGGCGTGACATCCGCGATGCCGCGCCGCTGAACCCCGCGCCGGAGGAGGCGGTGTGGCGCCTCTCCCTCGCGCCATCCCGCGCGCCGGCCGCCTGCGCGGAACTGCGCGCGGTCTTCGACGCCAGGCTTCTGCTGGACTGGGGCGGTGGCCTGGTTTGGGTGGCCGGTCCCGCCACCGAGGCCGCGCACGGCGCCGTGATGCAGGCCGCCGCCGGCGGCAGCTTCACCCTGTTCCGCGGCCCCGACGCGCTGCGCGCCGCCGTTCCCGTCCTTCCCGCCGAGCCCCTGCCCCTCGCCGCCATCGGCGCGCGGGTGAAATCGGTGCTCGACCCCGCCGGCATTCTCAACCCCGGGCGCCTGCGCGCCTGAGCCCTAGGAGAGACGAGCATGGGTTCCCTGGCTGATGGCCTGGCGCTGCTGGCGCTGGTGCTGGTGAGCGCGATCTACATCGCCGCCTTCTTCGACGAGGTGGACCCGGACTGGGCCACGCGCTCGCTCAAGGAGCGGGTGCTGGCCATGCCGGCGCTGACGGGCGTACTGATTGCCGTCTGGCTCATCGCCCTGCTGGGCGGCGCGTCCTGGCCGGGGCAGCTCGCCACCTGGGTGGCGGGCTGGAGCTTCACGGCCGTGCTGATGATCGCCGCCGTGCTGGGCGCGATGGTGGCGGTGGTGGGGCTTGCCCTGCTGCTGCGCCTGCGCTTCTCCGGCCCGGCCCTGGCCCTGCCGCGACAGGTCGCCGCCGCGCAGCTGGGCTTGGCGTTGATGCTGGTGGGCCTGGGCATGGCGCAGGCGGGAATTGGGAGCCACTGAACCTTGCAGACCAGCTTCACCGCCGAGCAGCTCCGTGATCCCGACACCGCGGAGAGCAACAAGATCCTCCGCAGCTGCGTGCATTGCGGCATGTGCACCGCCACCTGCCCGACCTTCCTGCTGCTGGGCGATGAGCTGGACAGCCCCAGGGGCCGCATCTACCTCATCAAGGACATGCTGGAGAACAACCGGCCCGCGACGGAGCTGGAAGCGCGGCATGTGGACCGCTGCCTCTCCTGCCTGTCCTGCATGACGACCTGCCCCTCGGGCGTGCACTACATGCACCTGGTGGACCATGCGCGCCGCCACATCGAGGAGACCTACACCAGGCCCTTCCCCGAACGCATGCTGCGCCGCGTGCTGGGCGCGGTGCTGCCGCGGCCTGGCCTGTTCCGCGCCGCACTCACGGCGGCGCGGCTGGCGCGGCCTTTGGGTGCGCTGGTGCCGGGCCAATCGCTGACGGCGCAGCGTCTGCGCGCCATGCTGAAGCTGGCGCCCGCCAGCCTGCCGCCGAAAAGCGCGGCGCAGGAAGCGCAGATCCATCGCGCCCAAGGCCCCCGCCGCGGCCGCGTGGGCCTGCTGACCGGCTGCGCCCAGAAGGTCCTGAACCCCACCATCAACGAGGCCACCATTCGCCTGCTGACGCGCATGGGCCTCGACGTCGTCATCACGCCGGGCCAGGGCTGCTGCGGCGCGCTGACGCACCACATGGGCCAGCACGACCCCGCCATGGCCGCCGCCCGGGCCAACATCGCGGCCTGGGGCGCCGAGATGGCGGGCGAGGGGCTGGATGCCATCGTGGTGAACACCTCGGGCTGCGGCACGACCATCAAGGATTATGGCTTCATGTTCCGCACGGAGCCGGAAGCCGATGCCGCCGCGCAGGTGTCGGCGCTGGCCATGGACGTGACCGAGGTGCTGGAGAAGTTCGGCTACGCCCCCACGCGCGAGGCGCCGGGGCTGACGGTGGCCTACCATTCCGCCTGCTCGCTCCAGCACGGGCAGAAGATCACGGCGCTGCCCAAGCAGTTGCTGGCGCGCGCCGGCTTCACGGTGAAGGAGCCGGCCGAGGGCCATATCTGCTGCGGCAGCGCGGGCACCTACAACCTTATGCAGCCCGAGATCGCGGGGCAGCTGCGCGCGCGCAAGCTGGAGAACATCCAGCGCACCCGCGCCGACCTGATCGCCGCCGGCAATATCGGCTGCATGACGCAGCTGGGGGGCGATGCGCTGCCCGTGGTGCATACGGTGGAACTGCTGGACTGGATGGCGGGCGGGCCCAAGCCGGCCTCTCTCTCAACGCGGGCGGGGCGATGGACGGCGGCCCCGCGGCGGGACAATCTTCGGTGAATACCATCACGGGAGAGAAACCATGTTCCGCCGGTCCCTGCTCGCCGCGCCCGCGCTGCTGGCGTTGCCCGCCCATGCCCAGGCCAACTATCCGGAGCGCGCCATCAACGTCGTGGTGGGCTTCCTGCCCGGCGGCTCGACCGACACGGGCGCGCGGCTGCTGGCCGAGCGGATGGCGCCGCGCCTCGGCCCCAATGCCCGCATGATCGTGGAGAACCGGCCTGGCGCCGGCGGCTCGGTCGGCGCTGAGTATGTCACCCGCCAGCCGGCCGATGGCTATCTGCTGACGCTCTCCACCGCCTCGGGCCACGCCACCAACCCCGCCGCGCTGCCCGCCACCGTGCGCTACAACCCGGTGGAGGACTTCACCCACATCGCCATCGTCGGCGGCGGGCCGCTGGTGGTGGCGGTGCCGCGCGCCTCGCCCCACCGCACGGTCGCGGAACTCATCGCCGCCGCGCGGACCGCCAACCCGCCCATGCTCTGGGGCAGCTCGGGCGTGGGCGGCATCGGCCATCTGACGGGCGAGGCCTTCGCGCACCGCGCCGGCATCCGCGGCGAATACGTGCCCTATCGCGGCGGCGCGGCCGTGCTGGAGGCGATGATGAAGAACGAGCTGGGCTTCTCCTTCGAGGTGATGGCCAGCGCGCTGCCGCATCTGCGCGACGGTTCCTCCCGCCCGCTCGCCGTCACCAGCCGCACGCGCCACCCGGCCCTGCCTGACGTGCCCTCGCTGCACGAGACCGGCATGGAGGGCTTCGACATCATCACCTGGAACGTGCTGCAAGGCCCGCGCGGCATACCCGCGCCCATCGTGGAGCGGCTGAACCGCGCGGCGGTGGAGGCCCTGGCCGAGCCTGAGCTGCGCCGCCGCATGGTGCAGGCCGGCATTGACCCCGCCGACCCCTCCACGCCTGAGGGAACGCGCGCCTTCGTGGCGGCGGAGCTGGAGAAGTTCCGCGGCATCGTGCGCGACGCGAACCTGCAGCTGGGCAGGACCTAGCGGCGATCAGACGCTAACCCCGCCCCACCGTTTTCCGCGCCAGCGCCACCAGCAATTCCAGCGTGGGCGCGGAGACGCCCGCGGCGCGGGCCAGTTGCAGCGGCACCTCCAGCAGCGCGTCGAATTCCAGCGCGCGCCCCGCCTCGAAATCCTGCAGGATGGAGGGGCGGTGCGCGAGCGTGACCGAGCGCAGCACGTTCTTCTCGATCTCGGGGCCGAGCGGATGGCCCAGCGCGGCGGCGATCGCCATGCCCTCCTGCATCATCGCCCGCGCGGCGGCCATCACCACCGGGTCGCTGAAGGTGGTCCGCATGTCCTGCCGCGTGATGAGCGTGATGGGCCCGTTGGTCAGGTTGTTGAGCAGCTTGGTCCAGATCTCGGTGCGGATGGCGGGGCTGACCACGCCGCCCATGCCCCCCGCCTCCAGCGCCGCCGCCAGGGCTTGCAGGCGCGGCGTGGCCTCGCCCGACAGCTCCCCCATGATGAGGCGGTTGGCGGCCGTCTGCACCTGCACCACGCCAGGTTCCGTCACGGTGCAGGCGGACCAGACCACGCCACCCACCGCGCGATCGAGCCCCACCGCGGCGCGGGTGGCGCCGCCCGGGTCCAGCACGTCCGGCGCGCCATCCCACCACCACGGGATGCCGTTCAGCACGAAGACCACGGGTGTGTCGGGGCGCAGCAGCGGGCCGATGGCGGCGGCGATGCCCGGCACGGCGGGCGCCTTCACCGTCACCACCACCGCATCCTGCGGGCCGAGCGCGGCGGCATCGGCCTCGGCGCGGGGGCGGGCGGTGAATTCCTCCTCCGGCGTGCGGACGGTGATGCCGCGCGCGCGGATGGCCTCCAGCTGCGCGCCCCGCGCCAGGACGCTGACCTCCGCCTGGCCCCCCTTGGCGAAGCGGGCGGCGATGTGGCTGCCGATGGCGCCGGGGCCGAAGACGCAGATCTTCATGGCGTGTTCTCCAGGGCGCCGAGCATGGCCCAGCCCGCCTGCACCAGGCGTTCGACGATGCGCGCCCCATGGGCGGCGTTCGCGCCGCGCGGGTCGGCGGCCTGGGTGCCGCCGGGGGCGATCTCATCCAGGTTCAGCGGCACGCCGAATTCCGCGCCTCCGGCGGCCAGCGTGCCGAAGCCGCTGACGGGCAGGCCCAGGAAGGGCGGCTGCACTTCGCGCGGCGCGAGGCGCTCGGGCGCGCAGAGATCGGGCCGCAGATGCAGCGCGACGGATGCCACCGGGTCACCCCCATGGCCCAGCGCGGCCGGGTCGCCGCCCAGCGCCTGCTGCCAGCCGCCGGCGTTCTTCCACAAATGCAGCACGGGGGCGATGAGCCCGCGCGAGACGCGCAGGCCGCGCTGCGCCTCCTCCACGGCCGGGATGTTCCCGCCATGGCCGTTGATGATGAGGATGCGCCGCGCGCCCCCCTCGACCAGCGCTTCCAGCACCTCGCGCAGCAGGGCGGTCAGCGTCGCGGTGGAGAGCGCGATGCCGCCTGGCACGCCCCGGAAGAAATCCGCGCCGCCGAAGGGAATGGGCGGGGCCACCAGCGCGCGGCCATGCGCCTCCGCGATGCGAAGCGCGATGGCCTCGGCCAGCAGGTAGTCGCCCATCGGCAGGGCGGGGCCGTGGGTTTCCAGGCTGCCCAGCGGCAGCAGCACGGCATGGCCCTCGGCGAGGCGCCGCGCGACCTCGGGCGCCGGAAGTTCCGAAATCCTCATCGCAGCATGTCCACCGCGATGCGGCTCAGCGCCTGCACGCCGAGCGCGATGCAGCGCTCATCCGGCTGATAGTTCGCGTTGTGCAGCCGGTCGTCACGCCCCGGCGCGCCGGCGCCGATGCCCAGATGGAAGGCGGGCGCGCGTTCGGCGAAGGCGGCGAAATCCTCTGCGCCCATGCTGGGCTGGCCCTCGTGCACCACCTCGCCGAAATGCGCGCGGAGGCTGGCGATCGCGGGGTCCAGCACGCGATCGTCATTCACCAGCGAGGCCACCATGCGCCGGTATTCGATGGTCGCCTCCAGCCGCAGCGCGGCGGCGGAATGCTCCACCAGGCGGCGGATGGCGGCCTCCGCCACGTCGCGCGCCTCGGCGTGCAGGGTGCGGACGGTGCCCTTCAGGTGCACCCGCTCGGGGATGATGTTGTAGGTGGTGCCGCCCTGGAACATGCCCACCGTCACCACGCAGGGGTGCAGCGGCTTCTGCTCCCGGCTGACGACCGTCTGCAATTGCGAGACGATCTGCGCCGCGCCCACGATGGGGTCCACTGCGGCATAGGGGTGCGCCGCGTGCCCCGACTTGCCGCGCAGATGGATGTCGAAGCGGTCGGAGGCCGCGAGCGACGGCCCGCGCACGAAGCCGAAGGTGCCGACCGGCTTGTCCGGGTGGTTGTGGAAGCCGATGGCCATGTCCACGCCATCCGCCGCGCCATCGGCGATCATGGCGGGCGCCCCTTCCAGCACCTCCTCGGCCGGCTGGAAGACCAGCACGATGCGCCCGGCCAGGTTTTCGCGCAGCCCGTTCAGGATTTCGGCGGCCCCCAGCAGCGTGACGGTGTGGATGTCATGCCCGCAGGCGTGCATCTTGCCGGCCACGGCGCTGGCGAAGGGCAGGCCGGTTTCCTCATGGATGGGCAGCGCGTCCATGTCGGCGCGCAGCGCGAGCGTGGGGCCGGGCCGCGCGCCCTCGATCACGCCCAGCACGCCGGTGCGCCCCACGCCCGTGCGGTGCGGGATGCCCATGCGCGTGAGTTCGGCAGCGACGATGCCGGCGGTCCGAACCTCCTCGAAGGCGAGTTCCGGATGGGTGTGGATGTCGCGCCGCATCTCGATCAGGCGCGGCTCCAGGGCGGCGGCCTGTTCGCGGATGCGCTGTTCGGGGTTGTTGGAGAGCATGTCGCGGTCTCTTTGACGTAATGTCGCATGGTCCTCGCTGGTGCCGCCCTTGTCCACACGGGCGGCCGGGCGCCGTGCCGCGGGTAGCTGTAAAGTAATTTAGGAATAAATTCGTTTTAATATTTTGTGTTGGGCGGCCTCCATGTCACTTCACCATAAGTTCCCACCCTGGAAACGAATACAGGGCAGGGAGGTATAGGTGGGTCATAGGATCAATACGAGGGATGTATTGTCCGGACTAATTTTACTTGGGCTAGGTTTGGCCGGGCTGTATTTCAATCAGGAACACGCCATCGGCTCCGCGCGGCGCATGGGGCCAGGCTACATGCCAATGCTGGCGTTTGTCGGGCTGACGGGTATTGGTGCCTTCGTGACCCTCGCGGCCTTTTTTACCGGGCCGAACCCGGTGGGCAACTGGTCGCGTCGCAATTTGGCGAGCCTGTTCGGGGCCATCATTGTATCGGCCATCGTCTATCTCGTCTCGCCGGCCATCCATCCTTTCTTCGGGGTGGGCTACAACGCGGTCGGCATCGCGATCGTGGCGGGAATGCTGGTGCTGACCCTCTCGCCCGACCTGCGGTTCATCGCGCTCATCTCGGCTTCCGTGGCCGTGTTCGGCCTGCTGCTGGAGCAGATCGGCTTCTTCGCGGCGCTGACGGGCACCATCCTGCTGTCCTGCGCGGCGGAGCGTGAGCACTTCCGCAAGCCGCTCGGCGTGCTGGGCCTCATCGTCTTCATGCTGGCCCTGTGCTGGTGGATCTTCATCCTCCAGCTCGACATCCGCGTCCACCTCTGGCCGACGAGCTGAGAGCCCCCCCACATGCAATTCCTCATCGAGAACCTGGCGCACGGGTTCACTATCGCCTTCGCGGGCCAGAATTTGCTCTTCGCGCTGCTGGGCGCCTTCATCGGCACCGCCATCGGCGTGCTGCCGGGCATCGGGCCGGTGGCGACCATCTCGCTCCTGCTGCCCATCACCTTCGGCATCCCGCCGACGACGGCCATCATCATGCTGGCCGGCATCTTCTACGGGGCGCAGTATGGCGGCTCCACCACCGCCATCCTGCTGAACCTGCCGGGCGAGGTCAGCTCCGTCGTCACCACGCTCGAGGGCTACAAGATGGCCCAGAACGGGCGGGCGGGGGCCGCGCTGGCCACGGCCGCCATCGCCTCCTTCCTGGGCGGCACGGTGGGCACGCTGCTGGTCGCGGCCTCGGGCCCCGCGCTCTCGGCCGTGGCGCTGTCCTTCGGCCCGGCCGAGTATTTCTCCCTCATGCTGCTCGGCCTCATCGTGGCCAGCGTGCTGGCGCAGGGCTCGCCCATCAAGGCGGTCGGCATGGTGATCCTGGGCGTGGGGCTGGGCATGGTCGGCACCGACGTGCAGACCGGGCAGCAGCGCTTCACCTTCGGCATCGCGGAGCTTTCGGACGGCATCAGCTTCGTGGCCATCGCGATGGGCATGTTCGGCATCGCCGAAATCGTGCTGAACCTGGAGCGGCCCGAGGCGCGTTCCCTGCTCAAGACCAAGGTGGGCTCCCTCTGGCTGAACCGCGAGGAGTGGAAGCGCGGCACCCCCTCGGCCGTGCGCGGCACGCTGCTGGGGTCGGTGCTGGGCATCCTGCCAGGCGGTGGCGCCGCGCTCGCCTCCTTCGGCTCCTTCATGATGGAGCGGAAGATGTCGAAGGGCCGGCACCTCTTCGGCAAGGGCGCCATCGAGGGCGTCGCCGGGCCGGAAGCGGCCAACAACGCCGCCTCGCAGACCGCCTTCATCCCGCTGCTGACGCTGGGCATCCCGTCCAACGCGGTGATGGCGCTGATGGTGGGCGCGCTGATCATCCAGGGCATCCAGCCCGGCCCGCAGATGATGGTGCAGCAGCCCGACCTGTTCTGGGGGCTGATCGCCTCCATGTGGATCGGCAACGTGATGCTGCTGGTCATCAACCTGCCCATGATCGGGCTGTGGGTGAAGCTTCTCCAGGTGCCCTACAAGTTCCTCTTCCCGGCCATCCTGGTGTTCTGCTGCATCGGCACCTACTCGATCAGCAACAACGTCTTCGACGTCTACATGACCATCGCGTTCGCCGTGTTCGGCTACATCTGCGCCAAGCTGCAGCTGGAGGCGGCGCCGCTGCTCATCGGCTTCGTGCTGGGGCCGATGATGGAGGAGCACCTGCGCCGCGCCATGCTGCTTTCGCGCGGCGACTGGTTCGTCTTCATGGAGCGCCCCATCAGCGCGACCATGCTGGCGATCGGCCTGGTGGCGCTGGTGATGATGCTGCTGCCCGCGGTGCGGCGGGGCAAGGACAAGGCGCTGGCCGAGTAGGCGGGCGCGACCGCTTCCGCAATTCACGCCGCGGGGGGTAACCTCCGCGGCGTTCCTCATGGGCGGGAGTTCGGCATGGATCTGCAACTGACGGGCAAGGTGGCCTTGGTGACGGGCGCCTCGGCGGGGCTGGGCCGCGCCATCGCGAAGGAGCTGGCGGCGGAGGGCTGCAAGCTGGCCCTGCTGGCACGGCGGCGCCCGCTGCTGGAGGAACTCGCCGCCGAACTGCCCGCGAGCGCGGAGCCATTGATCATCGAGCAGGACTTCACCGCGAAGGATGCCGGCGAGAAGGTGCGCGCCGCGATGCAGGCGCGCTTCGGCCGCTGCGACATCCTGGTGAACAATGCCGGCAGCAGCCGCCCGCAGACGGATCTCGGCAGCGACGAGGTCTGGATGGAGGCGATGGAGATCAACTTCCACGCCGGCCGCCGCATCACCCACGCGCTGGTGCCGATGATGCAGGCGAACAAATGGGGCCGCATCATCAACCTGACCGGCCAGGACGAGCCCTTCATGGTCAACGCCGCGAACGCGCCCAATGGCGCGGTGCACATCTGGGCCAAGGCGCTGTCCCGCGTGCTGGGGAAGGACGGCATCACGGTGAACAGCCTGCCGCCCGGGCGCATCCGCTCGGAGCAGATAGACCAGCGCATCATGCCCACCGAGGAAGCCCGCCGCGCCTGGGCCGAGCGCGAGGTGCCCGTGGGCTATATCGGCGAGGCGCGTGACATGGCCGTCATCGCGACCTTCCTGTGCTCACCGCTGGCGCGCTACATCACCGGCCAGGTCATCCATGTGGATGGGGGCACGCGGCGCTTCTCCCACTGAGGACGGCAGCTCCACCTGCGCGTGGGCACGAAGCTCCACCAGCCGCGCCAGGCGCTCCAGCCGCCGGTCCGGCAGCCCCATGGCGCGCAGATGGGCGGCGGTGTTCAGCAGGTATTCGCGGTTTGGCCCCGCCTGGCCATGGCCGCGCGCGATGGCCGCCACCGTGCTGTCCTCGCAGGGGCGCGCATAGGAGGGGTGGCGCCGGTCCGCCACATACGCGATGCCGCGCACCTGCCGGCCGGAGGCCAGGCTGAGTGGCAGCAGGCGCCGTTCATACACGTAAAAGCCGTTCGGGTTTTCCCGCGCGTCCAGGTAGTCCAGCACCGCGGCGGCGTGGGATGCCACGACGCGGAAGGCCACGCCCCGGCAGGCGCCCCCCCTGTCCAGCCCGAGCACCAGCCCTGGCACCTCCGGCGTGCCGCGATACAGCCGCGACCACAGGCAGAACCTGCGGTGATAGCCCCGGAGCAGGGCGGGCTCGGCGCCCTGGTGGTCGAACCCAGGCCGCCAGATGAGCGAACCATAGGCGAAGACATAGAGATGCCCATCGGCATCCAACGGCAGGTGTTGCACCGCGGCGCGGCCTTTGCTTGTCGGACGGGACCGGGTTAAGCCCAAACCCATGGCAGGAAAATGGTGGGTGCGCGCCGCTGTCGCGCCGGTGCTCGTGGTGGGCCTCGTAGCCGGGGCCTGGCACCTCGCGACCTCGCGGCTGGAGACGGAACTCACCACCTGGCGCCAGGCGCGCGAGGCCGAGGGCTGGCGCATCCGCCACGCGCCACCCACGCGCGGGGGCTTCCCGCTGCAAGCGGAACTGCGCCTGCGCGACGTGGTGGTGGACGCGCCCTCGCGCCTCGGCTGGCAGGCCGAGCGGGTGGTGCTGCGCATCGGCGTGACGCCCTGGGGCGTGCTGCGCGCGGATGTCGCGGGGGCGCAGGCGCTGCGCCACGCCGGCGGGGTGACGCCGGTGGTGGCCGAGGGGCTGCGCCTCTCCGCCCGCCTGCCCTATGCCGGGACGGATGTGGCGGCGGAAAGCCTGGCCCTGCCAGGCATGGCGGCGCAGTCCGTCTCGGGGCGGATCGAGGGCGGGCGGCTCGAGCTGGCGGCCGGCCGGGTCGAGGCCGCGGGCCTGCCGCCGGTGGAGCAGGCCGGGATCGAGGCGCGGGTGAACATCCCGCTGCAAGGCACGGCCGCGCAGTGGCAGGCGTCGGGCGGGCAGCTGCGCGTGGACCGCCTGGAATTCCGCAGCGGCCGCGTGGTGGCGCAGTTCTCCGGGCAGTTCAGCCTGGACCGCAGCCTCCAGCCCGAAGGATATGGCGGCCTCTCCGTCACCCATGCGGCCGAGGCGGTGGGCACCTTGTCCGAGTCCGGCTTGGTGTCCCCCGACATGGTGGGGCCGCTGCGGGCCCTGGTGCTGCTGACCTCGCGCATCCCGCCCGAGGGCGGGCCGCCGCGCCTGGACGTGCCCATCGAGCTGCGGAACCGCCGGCTGATGGCTGCGCGCATGCCGCTTGTCTCCTTGCCCGCGCTGGACTGGCGATGACGGCGCCCGTTTGGGTGGAGGAGTTCCTCGCCGCCATCCGCCGCGGCGTGGCCGAGGGCGCGATGGACGCCTTCGAGGGCCGCTTCGCCGAGGACGCCGAGTATTACACCTCGCCCCAGCTTGCGCCGCTGCGCGGGCGCGATGCCATCCTGGCGCATCTGGAAAAACAGATCGGCGGGCAGCGCGACATGCGGGGCATGACCGAGGTGCTGAACGTCACCGGCATGACGGCGCTGGTGCGCTGGCGGGCCAGCTACGTCCTGCGCGCGGATGACAGTGTGCAGCATTACGATGCCCTCATCCTCTACGACTTCGCCGCCCCCGGCGTGTGCCTTCGCCGCCGTTCCTGGGCCGTGCAATGGGCCGAGACGCCATTGCCCTGAAGCCGCAACGGTTCCATCCTCCGCCCCAAGCAAGGGAATGATGGAGGAAGAGCGTGGCTTCTGTGCCAGTGTCCGGCGGGCGTTTCGTGATCATCGGCGGCGGCAGCCTGGTGGGGTCCGCCACGGCGGCGGAGTTGCTGGATGCGGGTGCCGCCGAGGTGCGCCTCTTCGACAATTTCTCCATGGGCGCCGAGACGGCCGTGGCGCATCTGCGCGACAATCCGCGCCTGACCGTGGTGCGCGGCGACGTGATGCGGATGGCCGACCTGCTCGCCGCCATGGAGGGCATGGACGGCGCCCTGCTTCTGGCCGCCTACATGACGCTGAACATGGACCGCGACCCCTGGGGCGGGTTGGACGTGAACATCCACGGCGTGCAGAATGCGCTGGAGGCGGCCTCGGCGCGTGGGGTGAAGAAGGTGGTCTTCGCCTCCTCCAACGCGGTCTATGGCTATGGGCCAGGCATCAAGGGCGACCTGATCGAGACCACGCCCTTCTTCAGCGAAGGTGCGCCGCCCGCCGCCATCCTCTACGGCGCCACTAAGATCATCGGTGAGCAGCTCTGCCGCACCTACACGAAGAAGCGCGGCCTGCCGCATGTCGTGCTGCGCTATTCGACCGTCTATGGCGAGCGGCAGCACCACCGCGCGGCCAACGCCCTCTACATCATCGAGACGCTGGAGAAGCTGGCGAAGGGCGAGCCGCCCGAAATCTTCGGCGATGGCAGCGAGACGAAGCACTTCGTCTATGTGGGCGACCTGGCGCGCGCCAACCGCATGGCCTTCGAGAGCGCGGCCAGCGATGTCGCGGTGAATTGCTCCGGCCCCGCGCCCATCACGACGAAGCAGCTGGTGGAGCTGGTCACGGAACTGGCCGGCGGCGGCCCCGCGCCGCGCTTCGTGGGGGATGAGCCGGGGAAGGTGCGCCTCACCTCCGGCGGCGCCTTCCGCATCGCGCATGAGAAGGCGCATGCCGCCATCGGCTGGAAGCCCGAGGTGGACATGCGCGAGGGGCTCGGGCGCCTCATCCGCTGGCTGCGCGAGGGCAACGCGAAGTGAGCGGGCGTCTCGCGGGCAAGCGCGCCCTGATCCTGGGCGCGGGCTCGGTCGGCGTGGGCGTCGGCAATGGGCGCGCGATGGCGCTGCTCTTCGCGCGCGAGGGCGCGCAGGTGGCCTGCGTGGACTATCGGATGGAGGCGGCGAAGGAGACCACCGCCATGATCGCCGCCGAGGGTGGGCAGGCTTTCGCCCTCGCCGCCGACGTCACGCAGGAGGCCGAGATCACGCGAATCGTGGAGGCCACGATGGCCGCCTTCGGGCGCATTGATATCCTGGTGAACAATGTGGGCGGCAGCGTGCCCGGCGGGCCCGAGGAGCTGACGCCCGAGGCGTGGCACAAGCAGTTCCACCACAACCTGCACTACGTGCATCTCTCCACCCGCGCGGTGCTGCCCATCATGGTGAAGCAGGGCGGGGGCGCGATCGTGAACCTGTCCTCCGTCGCCGCGCACCGGAACATCGGCAATGACCTGATGGCCTATGCGGCGTCGAAGTCGGGTGTCACGGCGCTGAGCCGGATGATCGCGGTGCGCTATGCGGCCCAGGGCGTGCGCTGCAATGTCGTCACACCCGGGCTGATGCACACGCCGCTGGTCGAGGCGCGGCTGGCAGGCCAGCGCACGGGCGGCGATGTCGCTTCCATCATCGCGAAGCGCAACGCGCAGCCGCCGATGGGACGGATGGGCGATGCCTGGGACATCGCCTATGCGGCGCTGTATCTCGCCTCCGACGAGGCGAAATACGTCACGGGCGCGGAGATCATCGTGGATGGCGGGCTGACGCTGAAGACGCCGTAGCGCGCGAACCTCGCGCCGGACGGAGCTTCAGCTCCAGTCGGCTTCCGCGATCAGCCAGGGTAAATCCGTGTCCTGGGTCTTCGCGCCGAAGCGCGTCAGCAGCGCATGCACCTGCCCACGATGGTGCGTCTGGTGGTTGAACAGATGCGTCACCAGCAGCCAGCGCGGCCGGCGCATCTCGCGGCCCGTGGCGCCGCTGAACCAGGTCAGGTCGCCTTCGAGATCGGCCGGCGTCAGCGCGGCCGCCCAGCCCTGCATGCGGGCATCCAGCGCGGCGCGGGCGGCGCGCAGCGCGTCCCAGTCCTCCACCAGCCGCGTGCTCTCCGCGATGCCGCCCGCCGGGCGTTCCCAGCCCGCGAAGCGGTGCATCCAGATGCTGTCGCCCCAGAGCAGGTGGCACAGCGTGGCGTGGATGCTGCCGAAGAAGGCGCCTCCATCCTCGCGCCGCTGGGCGTCCGTCAGCGTGGCGGCCGCGTCGTAGCTCCGGCGGTTCATCTCCGCATTGTAGGCGGCCATGGCGCGGACATGGGCGGGGCTGATCATGCGGGGACCTCCTTGAAGAAGAAGACCACGTCCTGCTTCTCGCGCCGCGCATCCAGTTCGCAGCGCGGGATGCGCCCCGCTTCCCGCCAGCCCAGGCGGCGATACAGCGCCTCGCCCGCCTCGCCGCCGCGGGTGTCGAGTGTCAGCAGCTTGCGGCCCAGGCGTTCCGCCGCCTGCTCGGCGCGGCGCACCAGGGCGGTGCCCACGCCGCGCCGGCGCAGGGCCGGGTCCACCAGCAGCTTCTCCACCTCGACGCGGTGCGGCTGGTTCTCCTGGCTGTCCAGGTGAAGCTGCACCGTGCCGGCCAGCACGCCATCCAGCCAGGCCACCAGCAGCAGCCGGTGGTTCTGCGCGACCTCGGTGCTGACGCGCTTCCAGAAGCCCCGCGCCTTCTCGCGCGACATGGGCGGCAGGAAGGAGACGGAGGCCCCCTCCGCCACGCAGCCGATCAGGATGTCGGCCAACCGCCGTTCCGCGCTGGCGGCGGCGGCGGCGTCCAGCGCCTCCACCACCAAGCCCTTCAGCGGCTTGGCGTAGCGGAATTCTAGCGACTTCGAGAGGTCATCCAGGATGCGGATGGCGCCGGACCGGACATAGCCGCGCTTCTCGTAGAAGGCATGCGCCGCCTCGAAGCGCGTGTCGGTCCAGAGCACCAGGCGCTCGGCGCCGGCCGCGCGGGCATGGGCCTCGGCCGTGTCCAGCAGCCGGTGCGCGAGGCCGCTGCCCCGCGCCCCCGCATCCACATAAAGCCGGCAGATCTCCCAGGCATCATCGGCGCCCAGCGGACGGGTGGCGACCATGCCCTGCCCGTCCTCGCTCAGCCACAGGGCCCCGCCGCTGCCGGCGAAATAGGTGGCGAGCGCGCGAAGCTCCGGCAGTTCCGCGTCCAGGTCGAAGATGCAGCCTGGGAACTCCGCCCAGGCGTCGCGGATCAGCCGGATGAAGGCCTCGGCATCGCCATCGCGGCCGGGACGGATGGCGACCCCCATGCTCAGCGCAGTGCCTCGCAGAAGGCCTTGATGCGGGCCATCGCCTCGGTCAGTTCGCCCATGTTGGTGGCGTAGCTGATGCGGATGTAGGGCGACATGCCATAGGCGCTGCCCTGCACCACCGTCACATGCGCCTCCTCCAGCAGGGCCATGGCCAGCTCAGTGTCGGTCGTGATCTTGGTGCCGGCCTTGGTGGTCTTGCCCAGGCAGCCGGACACGTTCGGGAAGACGTAGAAGGCGCCCTCGGGCTTGTGGCAGACAATCCCCGGGCACTGGTTCAGCGCATCCACCACGAAGTCGCGGCGGGCCAGGTATTCGGCCGCACGCTCCTTCACCAGGTCCTGCGGGCCGTCCAGCGCGGCGGCGGCGGCGGCCTGGCCGATGGTGGAGACGCCCGAGGTCGCCTGGCCCTGCATGTTGAACATGGCCTTGATGAGGTTCTTGGGGCCCCCGCAGAAGCCGATGCGCCAGCCCGTCATGGCATAGGTCTTGGATGCGCCGTTCACCGTCAGCGTGCGGTCGCGCAGGCCCGGCTCCACCTCGGCGATCGTGCAGAACTCGAACCCGTCATAGACGAGGTGCTCATACATGTCGTCGGTCATGACCCAGACATGGGGGTGGCGCATCAGCACATCGGCCAGCGCCTTCATCTCGGCGCGCGAGCAGGCGGCACCCGTCGGGTTGTTCGGGAAGTTCAGCATCACCCACTTGGTATTGGGGGTGATGGCCGCCTCCAGATCCTCGGGGCGGAGCTTGAAGCCGTTGTTCTGCGGGCAGTTCACGGTCACCGGCACGCCGCCCGCCACCTTCGCCATGTCCGCGTAGCTGATCCAGTAGGGGGCGGGGATCACCACCTCGTCGCCCGGATCGAGGGTCGCCATCAGGGCGTTGTAGATGGCCTGCTTGCCGCCATTGGTGACCAGGATCTCGTCATCCGAGAAGTCCAGGTTGTTGTCCCGCTTGAACTTCCGGCGGATGGCCGCCTTGAAGGCCGGCGTGCCGCCCTGGGGCGGATACTTGGTGTCGCCCTTCAGCGCCGCCTGGTGGGCGGCCTCGATGGCATGGGCGGGGGTGGCGAAATCGGGCTCGCCGGAGTTCAGCGCGATGACCTTGATGCCCTGGGCGGCCAGTTCCCGCGCCTTCATCCCCATGACGACGGAAGCGGAAACCTGGACATCGGCGAGGCGACTGGCGAGGGTGGGCATGGTCAATTCCTGAAGCGGTGTGAAAGGCGGGCGCATCCTATGGCCGGGCCGGGGCCGCGCCAATACGCGGGGGCGGGCCTCCGGCCCGGGGCGGGGGCCTTGCGTCACAGGCATGCAATCCTTCGGGGGTGGCAGTTCTCGCGCGGCGGGGTTTCGGCTAAGCGGCACCCCCATGCGCCACTTCCTCGACTTCGAAAAACCCATCGCCGAGCTGGAAGGCAAGCTCGAGGAGCTGCGCCGCACCACGGATGCGGGCGGGCTGGACCTGCACGAGGAGATCGAGAAGCTCCGCGACAAGGCCGAGAAGCTGCTGGCGGCCACCTACGCCAAGCTCACCCCCTGGCAGAAGGCCCAGGTGGCCCGCCACCCCGAACGCCCCAAATGCCTGCACTACGTGGAGGCGCTGATCGAGGACTGGACGCCGCTCGCCGGCGACCGCGCCTTCGGGGAGGACGCGGCCATCATCAGCGGGTTGGGCCGGTTCCGTGGCCGCCCGGTGGCCGTGCTGGGCACCGAGAAGGGCCATGACACCGAAACCCGGGTGAAGCACAATTTCGGCATGGCCAAGCCCGAGGGCTACCGCAAGGCCCGGCGCATCATGCAGCTGGCGGGCCGCTTCAACCTGCCGATTCTCTCCTTCGTGGACACTTCCGGCGCCTTCCCGGGCATCGAGGCCGAGGCGCGCGGCCAGGCGGAAGCCATTGCCCGCTCCATCGAGGCGGGGCTGGAGGCGCCGGTGCCCTTCGTGGCCACCATCATCGGCGAGGGGGGGTCGGGCGGGGCCATCGCGCTCGCCACCGCCGACCGGGTGCTGATGCTGGAGCACGCCATCTATTCCGTCATCAGCCCCGAGGGCTGCGCCAGCATCCTGTGGCGCGACGCGACGCTGGCGCCCCAGGCCGCCGAGGCGCTGAAGCTGACGGCCGAGGACCTCAAGCGCCTCAACCTGATCGACACCGTCATCACGGAGCCGCTGGGCGGCGCCCACCGCGACACCGCCGCCACGCTCGCCAGCGTGGGCGATGCGGTGGCGGCGGCGCTGGACCCGCTGCTGAAACTGGACGGACCCACGCTAAAGGCCCGGCGGCGCGACAAATTTCTCGAAATGGGGCGAAGCGCGGTAGCCTGAGGGCATGACCCCCCGGCCCGCCTTCTCCCCCGCCGAAGCCCGGCGGTCCTTCCTGCGGGCCTTCCCCACCATCGCGGTGGCCATCTTCATCCCGGCCATAGACACCACCATCACTGCCACCGCCCTGCCCGCCATGGCGGCGGAGTTCGGGGTGGTGGAGCGCATTTCCTGGGTGGTGGTGGCCTATCTCATCGCGGCCACCATCGCCGCCCCCGTCTTCGGCCGCCTGGGCGATGCCTTCGGCCGGCGGCACATGCTGCTGGTGGGCTTCGCCATGCAGGGGGTGGGCATGCTGGCCGCGGGGCTCGCGCCCAGCTTTGAGGGGCTGCTGGCCGCCCGCCTGCTGCAGGGCTTCGGCGGCGGGGCGCTGCTGACGCTGGCCATGGCCCTGATCGGCGAGAGCCTGCCCCCGCGGGAGCGCGGCCGCTACCAGGCCTATCTCGTGGCCTGCTTCATGAGCGCCTCCGCCACCGGGCCTTTGGCGGGCGGGTGGCTGACCCAGGCCTTTGGCTGGCCGGCGGTGTTCCTGGCCGGGCTGCCGCTGGTCCTGCTCGGGGCGGTGGCGGCCTGGCTGCTGCCACGCCGCCCCACCTCCGGCGCCGGCTTCCGCTTCGACCTGCCGGGCACGCTGCTCTTCGCCGTCTTCGTGCTGACGCTGGTGCTGATGCTGGACCGCATCCAGGCCCTGCGCTGGGACGCGGCGGTCTGGGCCGCGGTGTTCGGCGCGGTGGCGCTGGGCGCCCTGCTGGCGCTGGGCCTGGTCGAGCGCCGGATGCCCGACCCGCTGCTGCCTTTGCCCCTGCTGGCGCACCCGGCCATCTGGCGCCTGTCCATCCTGTCGGCCTGCGTGCAGGGCGTGCTGGTGGCGCTCATCTCCTTCCTGCCGCTCTACCTCTACGCGGTGCGGGACGTGCCGCTGGCGACAGTGGGCGTGCTGCTGCTGCCGATGAGCGTGGGCGGCGGCGTGGGGGCGTTGATTTCCGGGCAGTTCATGGCGCGCACGGGGCGGAACATGCTGCTGCCCTCCATCGGGCTGACGGCCTCGGCCGTGCTGCTCTCGGGGCTGGCCTTCGTGGGACAGAGCATCCCGCTGGCCTGGCTGCCCTGGGTGCTGGGGGTGGTGAGCTTCTGCTTCGGCACCTCCTTCCCCGTGGTGCAGACCACGGTGCAGGTGGCGGCTGGGCCGAGCCAGCTGGGGGTGGCCACGGCATCGGTTCAATTCATGCGCAACCTTGGTTCGGCGGCCGGGACGGCCATCCTCGGCACCGTGATCTTCGGCACCTTCGCCCTGGCCGATGCCGTCCTGGCCGAACGCTTCGCCACCGTCCTGCGCGGCGGGCGCGAGGCGCTCGCCGCCCTGCCCGTGCCAGAGCGCGCCGCCATGGCGGCGGGCCTCTCGGACGGCTACCGCGCCATGTTCGCCGGCGCGGCGGCCATCATGGCGCTGGCCGCCGTGATGGCCTGGCGGGTGCCGCTCCGCCGGGTCTGAGGTTGGCGCCTGATCCCGCGGCGGCGGAATCGCCGCCGCGGATCAGGCACCTGCACAAGGCTAGAGCCCGACGCTGTGCCGCAGCCGCTGGGCGGCGTCGCGGGCATTGTCATAGCCACGCTCGAACCAGGTGCGGTTGTCCCAGCGGGGCATCCAGCCGCGCTGGCGCACCAGCCCATGCTCGGCCGCGGTGTCGCTCAGATAGCGGCCGGCGTCGCGGGCATGGGAACTGGCATAACGCCCCGCCTCGTCGGCGTGACGGCCGAGGTAGCGGCCGGCCTCATGGGCGTGACGGCCGAGGTAGCGCCCGGCGTCGTGCCCGTAATGGTTCACCATCCGGCGCGCATAGTCCCAGTAGCTTTCCCGCGCGGTGCCACGGCACAGCGCCGCGAGGCCGAGCACCCCCACCGTCATCAGCGCGAGCGACGTGACGGGATACATCTTCGCCGTGGTGTAGAGGCTGCTGTTGAAGGTGTGCCCCTGGTCGCCATAGCGCTTCCCATCCTCGCCGGCGCTGTGCAGGTTCTTGGGGGTGTTCCGCTTCGGCACGCCGGACTGCCTGGCCGTGCGGAAGAAGGAATAGCTGAACACCTGGTCCGCCAGCAGCGGCACGGTGCGCGTCAGCGCGATCATGAAGCGGCCCCAGCCACCCACCACCAGGTCACGCGTCGGATGGACGGCGGCGTGCAGGATGGCCTTGGCCACCACCTCCGGCGCGTAGACTGGCGGCGGCACCTGGCTCTTCTCGTCCATGTAGTTCTGCGCGTGCTCGCCGAAGGGCGTGTCAATGCCCGAAGGCTGGATCAGCGTGATGCGCGCCGGGCTGCCCTCATGGATCATCTCCAGGCGCAGGCTGTCGGTGAAGCCCTTCACCGCGAACTTCGACGCCGTGTAGGCGCTGAGGATGGGCGAGGGCATCTCGGAGGAGATGGAGCCGATGTTGATCAGCGTGCCGCCCCGCTTCTTCAGCGTCTTGAGCGCGACCGTCGAGCCATAGACCACGCCCCAGTAATTCGTCTGGAACAGCTTCTGGTGGTCCTCGTCGGACATCTCCTCGAGCTTCGCATAGGCGCCGATGCCGGCATTGTTCACCCAGGTGTCGAAGCCGCCATAGGTGGTGATGGCGGTCTGCGCGATCTTCTCGACATCCTCGCGCACACCCACATCGGCCACGACCGTGGCGCATTGCCCGCCGGCCGCCTTGATGGCGGAACAGATGGTCTCGAGCGCCTCCTCGTTGCGGGCGGCCATCACGACCTTCGCGCCGCGCTTCGCCGCCATGCAGGCGGTGGTGAGGCCGATGCCGGAGGTCGCGCCGGTGATGACGATGACCTGCTGGTTCAGGGGTTTGGATTTACGGGCCATGTGGTGCCTCCGATGGATCTGCGCGACGGAGGGCCGCCGCATCCTCGGGGGCTAACCGATCAGCCCGGGGCGGGTTGCCGGCGCAGCAGGAACAGCGCGCCCTCCACCGGGGCGCCCTTTTCCTGGCGCAGCACCGCAGGTTCCCGCCGCAGCGGCGTGAGGCCCGCGGCCTCGGCGAGCGACGCCACATGCGCGGGATCGTGCCGGAAGCGCAGCCCCTGGCCCAGCTCCACCTGCGCCGCGCCCGTCTCGATGCTGAACAGCGCCTCGCCCCCCGGCTTCAGCGCGGCGCGGATGGCGGCCAGGGCGGGCGCGAGGTCGCCCAGGTAGTTCAGCACGTCGGCGGCGGCGACCAGGTCATAGGCCGTCGCGCGGCGCGGCAGGAAATCCAGCAGGTCCGCCTCGTGCAGCGCGTCGTAGAGGCCGCGCGCCCGGGCCCGGTCCAGCATGCGGGGCGAGAGGTCCAGCCCCTCCAGCCGTTTCGCGAAGGGCTTCAGGGCCACGCCGGAAAGCCCGGTGCCGCAGCCCAGGTCCAGCACGCGGGCGCGGGTGCCGGGTTCCAGCAGCGCCGCCAGCAGGGCGGGGGTCTGGTAGTCCAGCGCCTCGGCCAAATCCTGGTCAAAGCGGGGGGCGAAGGCGTCGAACATCTCGCGCACGAAGGCGGCGGGGGCCCGCGGGGGCAGGGGGGCCTCGCCCAGCGCGGCCAGCAGGAAGCCGGCCTGGGTCGCGAGCGGCCCCTTCACGGCCTGGGCGGCGGCGCGCGCCTCCTCGGCCTCGCCCGCCTGGTGGGCGGCATGGGCCAGGGTCAGCGCCACCTCGGGCGAGGCGGGGGCGAGGCGATGCGCCTCGCGCAGCGGACCCAGCGCCGCTTCCGGCTGCCCGCCCGCGGTCAGCGCCTGGCCCAGGTTGCGCAGGCTGGTCACGTCATCAGGCTCGCGTTCCAGCGCGGCCTGGAGGGTGGCCACGGCCTGGGGCAATTGGCCATCGGCGGCCAGCGCCGCGCCATGGTTGGCCAGGTAGATGGCGCTGTCAGGCATCACGGCCAGCGCCCGGGCCGAATGCTCCACCGCCGCCGCCGTGTCGCCGCGTTGCAGCGCGCAGACGGAGAGCAGGTTCTCCGCGTCCGGGTGGCCGGGGGCGAGGCGCAGCGCGCGGCGGTAGAGGCTCTCCGCCTCCTCCACCTTGCCGGCACGGTGGCGCTCGGCGCCGCGGCGCAGCAGGTCTTGGGCCGTGATCTTCATGGGCCAACCTATGCGCGGCGAAACGCCCTATTGCAAACCCGGGGGGGCGAAACCAAAACATCGCCTGTCATCCTCAGAATCCCCCCGGGAGAAACCTCCATGTCGCAATTCACGCGCCGCGCCCTGCCGGCGCTCGGTCTTGGGCTGGCCGCCCCTGCCATCGCCTCGGCCCAGTCCTTCCCGACGCGCAACCTCAGCATCGTGGTGCCCTTCGCGGCCGGCGGGCCGACCGACACGGTGGCGCGGCTGGTGGCCCAGGGAATGACGGCCAATCTCGGCCAGAACGTGATCGTGGAGAACGTGGCCGGCGCCGGCGGCACCCTCGGCGCCCAGCGCACCGCCCAGGCGCGGCCGGATGGCTATTCGCTGCTGATCCATCACATCGGGATGAGCACCATCCCCACCCTGTATCGCCGCCTGGCCTATGACCCGATCAACGGCTTCGAGACCATCGGCCTCATCACCGAAGTGCCCATGACCATCGTGGCGCGGCGCGACTTCCCGGCCAACAACCTCCAGGAATTGATCGAGGTGGTGCGCCGTGACCGCGAGCGCATCAACCTCGCCAATGCCGGCATCGGCGCGGCCTCGCACCTCTGCGGCCTCCTGTTCCAGTCGGCGCTGAACGTGCCGCTGACCACGGTGCCCTATCGCGGCACGGCGCCCGCCATGGCGGACCTGATGGGCGGCCGCGTGGACATCCTGTGCGACCAGACCACCAACACCACCCAGCAGATCTCCGCGAACCAGATCCGCGCCTATGCGGTGACGACGCGCGAGCGTGTGTCCGCGCTGGGTGACCTGCCGACGGCCGCCGAGGCCGGGCTGCCGGGCTTCGAGGTCAGCGTGTGGCACGGCATGTATGCGCCGCGCGGCACGCCCGCCCCCGTGGTGGAGCGCCTGTCCCAGGCCCTTCAGGCGGCGCTGCGCGAGGCCTCGCTGGTCGAGCGCTTCGCCGCGCTGGGCACCGCCCCCGTCGCGCAGGAGCGCGCGACGCCCGCCGCCCACCGCGAATTCTGGCAGGCTGACGTCGCCCGCTGGCGCCCGGTGATCCAGGCCGCGGGCCAATTCGCGGACTGATATGCGTGGGGGCGGGGCGCCATGCCCCGCCCCTGCCGCCCTCAATCGGCGGTGATGCCGACCTCGCGCACCAGCGCGGTCCACATGGCGCGGTCCTCGCGCAGCCTGGCGTCCAGCTCGGCCCCCGGGGCGAAGCGCGGGAAGGTGCCCAGGTTGGTGAGCGTCCGCGGCAGGTCCGTGTTCTCGAAAACCCAGCGGAGGTTGTCCTCCAGCCGCTGCCGGACAGGCGCCGGCGTGGCGGTGGGCGCCGCGATGCCCTGCCAGCTGGTGAAGACCCAGTCCATGCCCTGCTCGCGCACCGTGGGCACATCGGGCAGCTGCGGGTGGCGCTCGGCCGAGGTGATGCCGATGACGCGCACGCGCCCCCCTTCATGCGCCCCGCGCACCACGCTGTAGCCGTCCAGCATCATCTGGGTGCGGCCGCCCAGCAGGTCCTGGAAGGCGGGGGCGGAGCCGCGATAGGGGACATGCACGATGTCCACGCCGGCCTGGCGCTTCCACACTTCGAAGGCCAGGTGCGGCACGCCACCGGAGCCGCCGGAGCCGAAGTTCAGCTCGCCCGGCCGCGCCCTCGCCGCCGCGATCAGGTCCGGGATGGACCGGATGGGGCTGTCCGCATGCACCACGAAGACCAGCGGGCCCAGGGTGATCTGCCCCACGAAGCGGAAATCGCGCGAGGTGTCGAAGGTCAGGTTGGGAAACAGCGCGTGGGTCATGGCGAAATTGCCGACATTGCCCTGGAACAGGGTGTTGCCGTCGGGCGGCGCCTTGCTGACGAAATCCATGGCGATGTTGCCGTTGTTGCCGGCGCGGTTGTCGATCACGACGGGCTGGCCCAGCCGCTCGCTCCAGCGCTGCGCGATGGGGCGGGCCAGGGCGTCCACGCCGCCACCGGCGGGAAAGCCCACCACGACACGGATGGTGCCCGACTGGGCGCGCAGGATGCCGGGGGCGGCAAGCAGGCCTGCGGCAGGTGCGATCAGCGCCGCGCGGCGGGTCAAGGACATGGTTTTTCCTCCGGTTTATTGTCCGGAAGGCTGGCCGCTGGCGGGGGCCGATGCAACCCCGGCCTGGCAAGACGAATCCGGAAATTTCCGCGATGCTGGAACCGAACGCCTGGGAGCGATGGCATGACGCGACGACCCGTACCCGTGCCGGCCCGGTAGCCTGATGGCGAAGGAACGCACCCGCTTCGTCTGCCAGTCCTGCGGCGCCGTCCATCCCAAGTGGCAGGGCCGCTGCGATGGCTGCGGCGAATGGAACACCCTGGTCGAGGAGGCCGCCCGCACCGGCCCCGGCCCCGGCGCCAAGGCCCCGCCGGGCAAGGGCATCACCATCCTGGGCCTGCAGGGCGAGACCGCGCCCCCGCCCCGGCACCTGACCGGCATCGCGGAGCTGGACCGCGTGCTGGGCGGCGGCTTCGTGCCCGCCTCGGCCGTGCTGGTGGGGGGTGACCCGGGCATCGGCAAATCCACCATCCTGCTCCAGGCGGCGGCGCGCATGGCCAGCGCGGGCAAGCGCGTCCTCTACATCTCGGGCGAGGAGGCGGTGGCGCAGGTGCGGCTGCGCGCCCAGCGCCTGGGGCTGACCGAAAGCCCGATGGGCCTCGCCTCCGCCAGCGCGCTGCGCGACATCACGGCCACGCTGGAGCATGAGCGCGAGGCCGCGCTGGTGGTGATCGACTCCATCCAGACCATGTGGCTGGACACGCTGGATTCCGCGCCCGGCACCGTGGCCCAGGTGCGCGCCTGCTCCAACGAGCTGATCCGGCTGGCGAAATCACGCGGCTTCGCGCTGGTGCTGGTGGGCCATGTCACCAAGGAGGGCACCCTGGCCGGCCCCCGCGTGCTGGAGCACATGGTGGACGCCACCCTCTATTTCGAAGGCGACCGCGGCCACCAGTTCCGCATCCTGCGCGCCGTGAAGAACCGCTTCGGCGCGACGGATGAGATCGGCGTCTTCGAGATGACCGAGGGCGGGCTGATGGAAGTCCCCAACCCCTCGGCGCTCTTCCTGGCCGAGCGGCGCGGCAACATCTCGGGCAGCGCCGTCTTCGCGGGGCTGGAGGGCACGCGGCCGGTGCTGGTGGAGGTGCAGGCGCTGCTGGCCCCATCCTCCGGCGGCTCGCCGCGCCGGCAGGTGGTGGGCTGGGATGGCGGGCGGCTCAACATGCTGCTGGCCGTGCTGGAGGCGCGCTGCAACCTCACCTTCGCCCAGGCCGATGTCTATCTGAACATCGCGGGCGGACTGCGCATCAACGAACCGGCGGCGGATCTGGCGGTAGCGGCGGCGCTGGTCTCCGCCATGACCGACCGGCCCACGGAGCCCGATGCCGTCTATTTCGGCGAGGTGGGGCTTTCGGGCGAGGTGCGCCAGGTGTCCCAGGCCGAGCAGCGCCTGCGCGAGGCCCAGAAACTGGGCTTCGGCCAGGCCGTGCTGCCGCGGCGCGTGGCGCGCGGGTCCAAGCAGCCCGCCCCGGTGGAGGGGCTGCGGCTGACCGAGATCGGGCATCTGGCGGACCTGGTGGCGCCGTTTGCGGCGCAGACGGTGCGGCGCGGCGGGGGCGCCAAGGCGGCCGGCTGACGGCTTCGGCGGATGCCGAAGCCGACTGGACGCAGCTACCGCGGCTTCGACGCCGCCGTCATGAAGGCGCGCAGCACCGCGTTCATGCGCGTCTGGTAGCCCGGCCCCTGGGCGCGGAACCAATCGACCACATCCGGGTCCACCCGCAAGGAGAGCAGCTTCTTCGTGCCGGGCGCGACGGGGATCGCGTCCAGGTGCCAGTCGGGCGGGATATTTTTCCAGTCGGGATCGGTGGCGATGTCGCGCGCCAGTTCGGCCTCGGTCTTGGCGTCCACCCGGGCCCAGTCGGTGCGGCTTTCGCCCTTGGCGCGGCGTTCGCGAAGCTCAGTCGCCGAAAGCCGCTTGGTGTTGCTCGCGCTCACGTTGTCGTGCCTTTCGCAGGGAGATGACGCGGATGGCGCCATCCCGTTCGGTGAAAATCATCGCCACATGGCGGCCGGCGATGCGGCCGATGGCCAGATGGCGGACCTCTCCGTCCACAGTGCGTGCCTCGGTTAGGAGATGCGGTCCTTCCAGGACGAGGTCCGCGTCGAGGAAGTCGAGGCCGTGCTTGGCGAGGTTGGCGTGCCGCTTTGCCTCATCCCATTCGAACATCTGGTTTGCGTTCTCGGACGTCATCAAAGACTCCAACGTGGGGACGCCGTGCTTGCGCATGGCAGGAAGGGACAAAAAACATCCGGTTCTCCCACGGGCCGATCTTGGCCTACGCTTTGTTGCTGCAAACGTAGCTACAATTGCGCGCCGTGTCAACCCACCCCTGACGTCCCGCCCCAATCCGGCTATACCGCGCCGCATCATGACCTGGGTCGACGGCGTCCTCCTCTTCGTGATGGTGATTTCCGCCATCCTCTCCCTCCTGCGCGGTTTCGTGCAGGAATTCCTGGGCGTGGCCGCCTGGATCGGCGCGGCCTTCGCGGCCTTCGCCCTCCAGGAAAGCCTCACGCCCCTGCTGGCCGGCGTGGTGGAGCCCGACTGGCTGGCCGATGCCATCGTCATCGGCGGCACCTTCCTGGTGGTGCTGATCGTGCTGAAGCTGGTCATCCACGCCATCGCGGGCCGGGTGCAGGACAGCGCGCTGGGCGGGCTGGACCGTTCCCTGGGCTTCCTCTTCGGCCTGGCGCGCGGCGCCTTCCTGGCGGTGCTGGCCTATGTCATCGCGGGGCTCTTCGTGCCGGCGGTGGACCGCTGGCCGGAGCCGGTGCGGGACGCCATGGCCCTGCCCTATGTGGTCGAGGGCGCGCGCTGGCTTGCGGACAGGCTTCCCGAGGAGTATCGCCCGCGCATAGCAGAACCGCCCGAGCGCCGCATGCCCACGCAGGATGACCTGTTGCGCCCGCCCGCCCGCGACCGCATCTGAAGGTCATGCGCATGCCCCAAGCCGAAACCCTCTCCACTCCCCACGGCCTGGGGCCCCACGGTCTTGGGGCTGACGACGACCATTTCCACGAGGAATGCGGCGTCATCGGCGTCTGGAACGGCAAGGATGCCGCGGCGCTGACCGCGCTCGGCCTGCACGCGCTCCAGCACCGGGGCCAGGAGGCCTCGGGCATCGTGGCGCTGAGCGAGAAGGGCGAGTTCCACTCCCACCGCGGCCTCGGCCTCGTCGGCGACATCTTCGGCGACGCCAAGGTGATGGCGGGCCTGCCCGGCCGCGCCGCCTGCGGCCACAACCGCTACGCCACCACGGGCGAGACGGCGTTGCGCAACGTCCAGCCCCTCTACGCGGATTTCGAGTTCGGCGGCCTCGCCGTGGCGCACAACGGCAACCTGACCAATGCCGGCCAGCTCCGCCGCGCCCTGGTGCGCCGCGGCTGCCTGTTCCAGTCCAGCACGGACAGCGAGGTCTTCGTCCACCTCATCGCCATCAGCCTCTATTCCAACGTGGTGGACCGGCTGATTGACGCGCTGAAGCAGGTGCAGGGCGCCTATTCGCTGGTCGCGCTGCACAATGGCGCGCTGATCGGCGCGCGGGACCCGCTGGGCGTGCGGCCTTTGGTGCTGGGCAAGCTGAACGAGGGCTGGGTGCTGGCCAGCGAGACCTGCGCGCTGGACATTGTGGGCGCCGAATTCGTGCGCGACATCGAGCCAGGCGAGATCGTCGTCATCAACGACGAGGGCATCCGCAGCCTCAGCCCCATGCAGCCCGCCCCGTCGCGCTTCTGCATCTTCGAATACATCTACTTCGCCCGGCCGGATTCCGTGGTCGAGGGCACGCCGGTCTATGAGACGCGCAAGCGCATCGGCGCCGAGTTGGCGCGCGAAAGCCATGTGGCGGCCGATGTGGTCGTGCCCGTGCCCGACAGCGGCGTGCCCGCCGCCATGGGCTATGCCACCGAGGCGGGCGTTCCCTTCGAGCTCGGCATCATCCGCAACCACTATGTGGGCCGCACCTTCATCGAGCCCACGGACCAGATCCGCCACCTGGGCGTGAAGCTCAAGCACAGCGCCAACCGCGCCATGCTGGAGGGCAAGCGCGTCATCCTGGTGGATGACAGCATCGTGCGCGGCACCACCTCGAAGAAGATCGTGGAGATGGTGCGCAACGCGGGCGCGGCGGAGGTCCACATGCGCATCTCCTCGCCGCCCACCACCCATTCCTGCTTCTACGGGATTGATACGCCCGAGCGCGCGCAGCTTCTGGCCGCCCAGCATGATCTGGACGCCATGGCGAAGCTGATCGGCGTGGACAGCCTGGCCTTCATCTCGCTGGACGGGCTGTATCGCGCGCTGGGCCGGCCGGGACGCGACGCGGCCAGCCCCGCCTATTGCGACGCCTGCTTCACCGGCGACTACGCCATCCCGTTGACCGATTGGTCGAACGCCCCCGAATCCAAGGCCAAGGCCGCCATCCCCGCATGAACGACACGACACTGAAGGGGCAGGTGGCGCTGGTCACCGGCGCCTCGCGCGGGATTGGCCGCGCCACGGCCTTGGCACTGGCCGCGCGCGGCGCCCATGTGGTGCTGACCGCCCGCACCCAGGGCGCGCTGGAGGAGGCGGATGACGCCATCCGGGCTATTGGCGGCAGCGCGACCTTGCTGCCGCTGGACCTCATCCGCGAGGCCGACCAGATGGACGCCATCGGCCCCTCGCTGGTGGAACGCTTCGGCCGGCTGGACATCCTGGTGCATGCGGCCGGCCACCTCGCGCGGCTGACGCCGGCCGCGCATATCGTGCCCAAGGACTGGTCGGACAGCCTGGCGGTGAACGCCACGGCCGCCTGGCGCCTGATCCGCACCTGCGACCCGCCCCTGCGCGCCGCCCCCGCCGGCCGCGCGCTGTTCCTGACCGACGGCCAGGCGGACCAGGCCTATTGGGGCCTCTACGGCGCGGCCAAGGCGGCGGCGGCGCATCTGGTGGGTTGCTGGGCCGCCGAGGTCGCCCGCACCCCGCTGCGCGTGGCCCTGCTGGACCCGGGGCCGGTCAACACCAAGCTGCGCTCCTTCGCCTTCCCGGGCGAGGACCCGGCCTCCATCCGCCAGCCCGACTCCGTGGGCGAGGCCATCGCGTCCCTGGTCGCCGGCGGTGACATCGCGCAGGGCGCGACGATCCGAATCTAACCCAGCGCGCGGGCCAGCGTCGGCCCGTCCAGCGCCGCCAGCACCGGGTGGGCGGAAGCCCCACCCCCCATGCCCGCCTTCAGGATGGCCAGCGCCCCGCCCAGCAGCGGCAGGGGCGTGCGCGTGGCGCGGCCCAGCGCGGCCAGGAATTCCAGGCCGTGCAAGGTCTCGGCCAGGGGTGGGTCGGCCAAGGCGCCCGTGCCGGCCAGCAGGTCATCCAGACCCGGCAGCACGCGCCCGCAGGCGGCGGCCAGCGCGTCGCGCTCCCGACCAAAGGCGGCCAGCAGGCGCAGCGGGGCCTCCTCCATCCGCGCGGGGGCCAGCAGCCGCGCGGCGCCGACCAAGGCCATGGGGTCGGCCAGCCCCGCCGCCAGCATGTCGGACAGCGGGTCCACCGGCACGTCGAAGATGCGCGCGGTCAGTTCCGCCAGGGCCGGCGCCGCCGCGGCCGGCAGCCCCGCCAGCCAGAGGCGCGGCCGCTGCCCCGTCACCGACAGGCTGCCATCGCTGTTGCGTTCCGCCAGCAGGGGCAGGGCGGGCAGGGCGCCGATGCGCGGCACGCCGCCCCGCGCCAGCAATTCCCGTTGCAGCAGCAGCCCGGCCAACCCCCCCGAGGGCGCGAAGATCAGCGCCGGATCACCCCGCAGCGCGCCCGCGATCCGCACCACCGCGCCCGGCAGCACGGCGGGCGGCAGGCAGATGAGGACGGCATCCGCGCCCTCCATGGCCCGGCCGAGATCGGCCGCCACCCGCACCGGCCAGCGCCCGGCCAGCGCCCCCCGCGTCGTCACCGATCCCAGGATGTGCCGCGTGCCGCCGCCGCGCGGCGACCACAGCACCGCCTCATGCCCCCGCGCGGCCGCCTGCGCGGCCATGGCGGTGCCCGCCGGCCCCGCGCCCAGCACCGCGACTCGCAGGGGTTTCCCGGCCGGTTCCATTCCGTGACCTTGCCGCGCGCCTGTGGCCCAGGACAACCCCGGGTTCGGCCGCAGGCTTCATCATCCTGTCGTCATCCCGTCATTGCCTTGACCCGATCAAAGCGGATAGCTGCCCAGATGAACCCTGACGCTGCCGCCTTCGACGGACCTGCCCCGGGCACGCCAGCCGCCGGCGCGCGACGGCTCCGGCGCGGCCGCCCCCTGCGCTTCCGCCCGCGCCTGCCCGGGCCGATCTGGAACGACGTGCTGGGCGAGCGGCCCGAAGGCGGCCGGCTGCGCGCCATGCGCCGGATGATCACGGCGCTGCTCTTCACCCTGTTGTGCATGCCCATCCAGGCCGTGCTGCTGCTGCTGCCCGGCCCGGCCAAGAGCGCCTTCCCGCGCTTCTACCACCGCACCCTGTGCTGGCTCATCGGGCTGAAGCTGCGCGTCATCGGCCGGCCGACCGGGGCGCCGCGCACGCTTTATGTCTCCAACCATTCCTCTTGGCTGGACATA
Source organism: Roseococcus thiosulfatophilus (assembly GCF_017311575.1). GTDB lineage: Bacteria > Pseudomonadota > Alphaproteobacteria > Acetobacterales > Acetobacteraceae > Roseococcus > Roseococcus thiosulfatophilus. The sequence goes on along the minus strand of NZ_JAFFQY010000022.1, from coordinate 78,922 downwards.
TTGGTGCTGGGCGCCACGCTGGATGCACGCTTCGTCAGCAAGAGCGAGGTGGGCACCTGGCCTGTCATCGGCTGGGTGGCGAAGCTGGGGCGCACGGTCTTCGTCAGCCGCACCCGCGGCCGCACGGGCAGCGAGGCGCAGGAGATGCGCGCGCGCATGGAGGCGGGCGACAGCCTGATCCTCTTCCCCGAGGGCACCACGAGCGACGGCGCCCGGGTTCTGCCCTTCCGCTCCTCCTTCTTCGCCGTGGCCAATGCGGCGCAGCAGGTGCAGCCCGTGACCCTGGTCTACGACCGGCTGGGCGGGCTGCCGGTGGGGCGGCGCGACCGCCCCCTCTTCGCCTGGTATGGCGACATGGAGACGGCGAGCCACGCCTGGCGCCTGCTGCGCCGCACCGGCACCCGCGTCACGGTCGTGATGCACGCGCCCTTCGCGCCCGAGACCGTGCCCGACCGCAAGCTGCTCGCCGCCCGCGTGGGCCGCGCCGTCAGCGAGACGGCGGCCGCGCTGCGCCAGAACCGGGACGTGAGCGTCGGCGCCTGAGCCCTATTCGCCAATGTTCAGCAACGCGCCCCGCACCCGCGCGCCGCGCAGCTGCCCCATGAACAGCGCCGCCATGCCCGTGATCCAGACGAGGTTCAGCGCATAGGCCGCGGCCAGATGGTCCCAGGCGATGACCCCCTGCGTCAGCGCGGCGCGCATCCCCTCGAAGACATGCGCGGCCGGCAGGATCAGCGCCACGGGCTGCAGCCACACCGGCAGCACCGCCACCGGGTAGAAGACGCAGGCGAAGGGCGTGATGCCGAACAGCACGGACCAGGCCAGCGCCTCCGCCCCCGCGCCATAGCGCAGGATCAGCGAGGTCACGCCCAGCGCCACCGCCCAGCCCATCAGGATCAGCGCGGCGAAGAAGGCCACCAGCACCGGCCCCATGGAGAAGATGTTGAAGGCGTAGAGCACCCAGGCCAGCCCCATGGCCGGGATCACGCCCACCATGGCGCGCAGCAGGCTCATGGTCATCAGCGCCGCCACCATCTCGGCGGGCCTTATGGGCGAAACGAAGATGTGGCCCAGGTTGCGCGACCAGATCTCCTCCAGGAAGGAGATGGAGAAGCCCATCTGGCTCCGCAGCGCCGCCTCCCACAGCAGCACGCCGCCGATCAGCACGCCGGCCGCGATGCTGGTCACGTCGTTCTGCAATCCGGCCAGGTAGGCGGTGACGAAGCCCCACACCACCATCTGAAGCGCGGGCCAGTACATCAGCTCGATGATGCGCGGCGGCGAGCGACGGAACAGCGCGAGGTGCCGGTAGACCAGGCCCCAGACGCGGCGCAGCGCGGCGGCGTTCATGCCAGGGCCTCCGCGCGGGTGCCGCGCGCGATGTCGAGAAACACCTGCTCCAGATCGTCCCGCCCGTAGCGGGCGATGAGGTCGTCCGGGCTGCCCTGGTCCACGACGCGCCCCTGCTTGAGCATCAGCACATGGCCGCAGAGCCGCTCCACCTCCGCCATGTTGTGGCTGGCGAGCAGGATGGCGCAGCCCGTCTCGTCCCGATAGCGCTCCAGCCGGGTGCGGACCCAGTCGCCCGTGTCGGGGTCGAGGCTGGCGGTGGGCTCATCCAACAGCAGCAGGGCAGGTGTGTTGATCAGCGCCTTGGCCAGCGCCACGCGCGTCTTCTGCCCCGCGGACAGGTCCCCCGCCGGGCGTTCGATGAAATCGGTCAGCTGCAATTCCTCGGCGAGGCGGGCGATGCGCGCCTCCAGCCCCCGCACGCCGTAGAGATGCCCGTAGACCCGCAGGTTCTCCCGCACCGACAGCTTGTGCGGCAGGGAGATATAGGGGGACGAAAAATTCATCCGCGCCAGCGCCGCGAAACGGTCCGTCGCCATGTCATGCCCCAGCGCCACGACGCGCCCCGAGGTCGGCAGCAGCAGCCCCAGCAGCATGGCGATGGTGGTGGTCTTGCCCGCGCCATTGCCGCCCAGCAGGCCGAGCGTGGTGCCGGCGGTGAGGGTGAAGCTCAGCCCGTCCACGGCCGGGGGGCGGCCGGGGGCATAGCGCTTGACGAGGTTCTCGACGGTCAGGGCATGGGTCACGCCCCAGATATGCGCCGACATGCTCTCCGGCACACCCCCGGGGCCATGCTTGCCGTGCAGGTCAACGCCGCGCGTCCAGCACCTTCCCCATGAAGGCGGTGATGCCGCGCTGCCAGGCCCAGGCGATGGCCACCGGCGCATCGGCGCCCATCAGCACCACCCGGTCACGGTCCTTGGGCAGGGTCGCGTCGAGGGCGGCGCGTTCCGCCGCGCTGCCCGCCAGCCATTCGGCCCGGAAGCGCAGCCGCACTAGGCCGGGGTCCAGCGCGCGCAGGTCAATGCGCGCGAGGTGCCAGGGCTCCAGTTCATCGAGGCCGAGCGTCCAGCCGCGTTCCCGCGCCAGCCGCGCGGCCAGCGCCGCCCCCCCGGGGTCCGCCAGCACATCGGAGAGCGGCACGCAGATGACGAGCTGCTCACGCCCCACCGGCCCCAGCGCGGCGTCGAAGCGCAGCCCCTCGGCCTCCATCACGGAACCAAGGCTGAGCGGCAGGCAGGCCGGGTCCATGGCGCGGGCGACCTGCGGCCTGGCGAGATCGGCCAGCAGGCGCCGCTCGGCCGCGCGGCGGAACAGCCGCCCCAGCGCCGGCGCGCCGGCCAGCGAGGCGCCGGGCAGCAGCCGCTCCATCAGGTCGGGGAGGTGGACGCGCGTCTCGGTCCAGAGCGGGGTGGGCGTGGCCTGGCCATCGCCCAGGCGCCAGATGGGGTGGCTGCGAAGCGAGGCGGCGAGGTCGGCCGTCGCCAGGGCGCGCAGCGCGGCGTCCAGGTCGGCGGCGGAGGGTGGCGGCAGGGCGTCAGGGCGGGCGGCGGGCTCGCGCCGCAGCACCAGCCCCATGGCCCCCTCGACCACGGAGAGCAGCCGCGCCCCCTCCGCCGGCAGGCGCATCGTGGTGGAGAGCGGCCCGTCCGGCGCCTCGGGCAGCAGGCGGGAGAGGGCGGCGTGCACCTCCTCCAGGTGCTGGCCGGGCGGTGGCGAGACGATGACGAGATCACCCCCCGGCAGTTCGAAGCGGCGCGCGCGGGTGGGGCGCATGACCGGGGCCAGCACCTCGTCGATCATCTGCCGGTGACGGGCTTCGCGCAGCGCCTCGGGCAGGGCGGAGAGGCGCAGGTGCAGCGTCCGCCGCTCGACGCCCGATGTCACGCAGTCGCGCACCAGGGCGGCCAGGGCCAGCGCCTCGGCCTGCGGCCCGACCTCGGGGCCGGGAAGGGCGACGCTCATGCCGGCACCTCCCACAACAGGCCGGGCGCGCGGCACCAGGCGGGGATGTCGCGGCCGAGGGCGATGAAGAGCGGCGCATCCCCCGAGGGGGGCAGGGCTGGCGGCGCCGCGGGTGGCGGGGCCGCCAGCGCATAGCCGCCTCCCGCGAGCAGCCCCACCGCCTCCGCATCCCTGCTGACAAAGCCCGTGTGCCAGCCCGCCGCCGCCAGATCTTGCGCGAGGGCGGGAAAGCGCGGCTCCGCCAGCGCGGCCAGCGGGAGCAGCGCGATGGGGGTGGCCCGCCCACTCCTGCCGCCGCCCACCATCCGACTGCCCGGCAATCCCGCCAGCGGCAGGTCGAGCAGCAGGCGCAGCCCGGGGCGGAGCGCGGGCAGCCGGCCCCGCAACGCCGGATCGGTCAGCGCCGCCAGCACGCGACGGCAGAGCAGGGCGCGGGCCTGGGCGCGCAGGTCCGGGTCTTCCAGGGCCAGGTCGGCCGGCGCCAGCCGCTGCGCCACGGGCCGGGGGTCGGGCCCCTCCGCGAAGAAGGAGAGCCGGGCGACCTCCTCCACCGGCAGGGCGGCGCAAAGCGCTTCCAGCGCCACGAGGCTCGTGGGCTGCGGCGCGGGTGGGGAAAGGCCGTCCAGCCAGGCATCCAGCTCCGCGGCGTCGCCGGGCAGGGTCCAGGTGGCGGGGCGGGCGCCGATGAGCCGGCCCAGCGCCTCGCTGGCGCGGGCGGCGGCGCCGGGCGCGGCGCCCAGCAGCAACTGCGCGCCGCGCGGCCAGGGCAGGACATGGCCGCCGCCCTGGGCCGCCGCTTCCTCCAGGAAGGCGAGGGCGACGCGCCGTGCCATCGGGTCGGGCAGGTCGGGCATGGTCAGCACCAGGCTGCCCGGCGGCAGGGCGCGCAGCGTCGCCCGCACATCGGTGATGGCGGTCTTCATGAGCACGACGCGCGCCGGGCGTCGTGGCCGGATTGCGGTGGCGCCATGGTGGATGCCCCGTCGGTGGCGCGGCGGCCATCCGTCGCGCGGGCCTTCTGCCCGCACCCTTTGTCTGCGAAAGTCGTTAAGGAAACGTGCCGCCGCCCGGCGGACATGTTTCGTCACTATATGTTGCGCTGGCACCTCCCGGCGGGTTAGGAAAATCCATGGTTTTTGACCCGATGTCCCAAGCCGGACGCGATGCGGTCAGCCCCGCCGAACTGGCGGAGGCCGTGAACAACCTCTCCCGCACCGCCGTGCTGGTGGTGGGCGACGCCATGGTGGACCGCTACATCTTCGGCACCGTGAGCCGCGTCAGCCCCGAGGCCCCGGTGCCCGTGCTCAACATCGACCGTGAGGTGGCGCTGCCGGGCGGCGCGGGCAATGTGGTGCGCAACCTGACCGCGCTGGGGGCGGCCGTGGCCTTCGTCTCGCTGGTGGGCGACGACGCGGCGGGCAGCGACCTGACGGGCCTCATCGGCGGGCAGTTGCGGGTGGAGCCGTGGCTGCTGGTGCAGGGCGGCCGCACCACCACCACCAAGACGCGCTTCCTGGCCGGCGGGCAGCACATGCTCCGCGCCGACCGCGAGGAGGCCCAGCCCATCCACCCTCGCCTGGCCGACCGCCTCATCAAGATCGCGACCGACGCGGTGGCGGCCACCAGCACCGTCGTGCTGTCCGACTATGGCAAGGGCGTGCTGGCGGGCGACATCCCCGCGCGCCTCATCGCCGCGGCCCGCGCCGCCGGGCGCCGCGTGGTGGTGGACCCCAAGGGCGGCGACCATTCGCGCTTCGCCGGGGCCGACCTCATCATGCCCGAGCCGGATGAGCTGGCCGCCGAGACCGGCATGGCCGTGAATGACGAGACGAGTGCCGCCATCGCCGCCTCCATCCTCAGCCGCAAGCATGGTTTCGGCGCGGTGCTGGTGCCCCGCGTGCCGGATGGGCTGACGTTGCTGCAGGTGGAACCCGATGGCAGCGAGACGGTGCGCCATTTCCGCGCGGAGGCGTCCGAGGTGCATGACCCGGCCGGCGGCGGGGATGCCGTGGTGGCGGCGGTCGCGGCGGGGCTGGCCTCGGGCCTGTCGCTGGCGGGCTGCGCGCGGCTGGCGGCGCTCTCGCTCGGCATCGTCAGCCGGAAGTCGGGCATCGCCGTGGTCCGCACGGATGAGCTGCTGGAGGGGCTGACCCCCGGCCGGGGCGCCGCACGCAAGCTCGTCTCCCTGCCCCTGGCCGTCGAGGTGATCGAGCGCTGGCGCCATCGCGGCTGGCGCATCGGCTTCCTGCCCGCCAATGGCAGCCCCTGCCCCGAGACCATCACGCAGGAGGCGCGCCGCTGGTGCGACCGCCTGCTGGTGGGCGTTGAGGATGAGAGCATCTGGGCCGGCGAGATGGCCGAGCGGCCGGAGGTGGACCTGGTGGCCGTGGGCGCCGGCGCCGGCGGCGAGGACACGCTGCGCCTGCTGCGCCCCGATGTGGTGATGGCGGCGGATGACGATCCGCGCCTGACCGCCCTGCTCAGCGAATGGGGCGGCCAGGTGAAGCTGCCGGGCTGAGCCCGGCAGCCATTTCCCTTACTCCGGCGCGACCACCGAGCAGCTGCCCCGGCCCAGCCGCGCGCAGGCCTGCTGCGCGCTGGACTGGTTCAGCCCCGTGATGCGCGCGCGGAACAGCGTCCCCTGCGACACCTGCACCGCCATCACCTGCACCATGCCGCCGCTGCGCGCCTGGGTCTGGGCGGCCGCCGCCGCGCGGCGCGCCTGCTCGGGCGAGCGGAAGGCGCCCACCTGCACGCCCCAGCTCGCGGCTGGTGCAGTGGGGCGGGGCATGGCCACGGGCGTGGCGCGGGTGGGCGCGGTGCGGGTCGGCGCGGCCAACACGGGCGCGACGAGCGCGCTGGCCGGGCGCGGCGCCTGGCGGAAGCTCGCGGGCAGGGTGCTGGCCTGCGCGGTGCCGATCAGGCCGAGGCCGCGCGGCGCCGGGGCGGCGGCCACCGGCAGTTGCGGCGGCGCGGAGTCCGACAGCGGCGGCAGCGCGCCCTGCGACTCGGCCAGCCGCGCCGCGCCCTCGGGCGTGGAGCCGTCGGGGATGGGGTCCATGGCGGCGACGACGATGCGCCCATCGGGCAGGACCCGCCCGCCGCTGGGCGAGATCACCGGCGCGGGGGCAGGCGCCGAGGCCAGCACCACCGGCGGCGCCGCGGCCGGCGCGGGCGCCGGGGCGGGCGTGCGGCTGGCGAACATGGCGCCCTGCTCGCGGATCTGGCGCTGCTCGGCGAGGGCGAGGCGCGTCGCGGCGTCCATCCGGCGCGGGCCGGGCGGCACCTGCAGCGGGATTTCGGCGGCGGCGTAGATCTCGGCCGGCGCGCGGCGGCTCGGGCTGTGGCGGATCACGCCGGGGCCCACGCGGGCGACGTAGTTGCGCGTCTCGGGCGGCAGGCCGCGGCGGTTGTAGAGGAAGCCCTCCAGCCGGCCCGGCCCGGCGTTGTAGGCGGCCAGGAAGGCCGGCGAGCCGAACAGGTCGTACATCTGCCGGATATAGGCGGTGCCGGCCATGATGCTGTCATAGGGGTGGTAGGGGTCATCCCCCAGCCCGTGCCGGGCCTGCAACTCGCGATAGGTCGCGGGCATCACCTGCATCAGCCCCATGGCGCCGGCGCGGGAGGTGACATGCGCGCGGCCGCCGGATTCCTGGCGCATCACCTCGCGGATCCAGGCCTCGGGCACGTCGAACCGTGCGGAGGCCTCGCGGATCCAGGGGCCCCAGGGGTCCCCGGGCGGGCCAGGCGGCGTGGTGCTGCGGATTTGCGTGGAACTGGCGGCCGGCGTGCGCGCCTGCTGCTGCGACCCGCAGGCCGCCAGCACGCCCAGCGCGGCCAGCGCCAGCACGGGCACGGACAGGCGGCGGGCGCGTGCCATGGGTTGAAAGATCATCCCCGAAAACTCCCCCAATCGGCCTTGCCGTCCCGGGCTTCACCCCGGCCCCCCGACACCGCCACCCCCATGGCACGCGCCGAAAGCGGCAAGATTACGAGTGTCCGACGCGGGGCGGTGCCCCGTGCGGACATAGTCTCCAGCGTGCCGGCCAGTTGGGCCAGCCGGATGCCGGCGCGCGGACACTATGCCCGCAAGCCAGCCCCGCGCAAGCAAAGCCTTGCCGTAACGGTCGCGACACCCGACAAGGTGTGGCGCGCCTGCCATGAATCGGCGCGAAAGATGAGGGTCCCGTGAACGCCGTCACCGATGATGCCGCCCGCCTGTTCGACACCGCCGGCCGCGCCGCCCGCGCCGCCGCCGCCCTCGTCGCGCGCGCGCCAGGCCCGGTGAAGGATGCGGCGCTGCGCGCGGCGGCGGCACGGCTGCGTGCCGAGTCGGCGGCCATCCTCGCCGCCAATGCCGCCGACCTGGACGCCGCCCCCGGCCTGACCGCCGCCTTCCGCGACCGGCTGGTGCTGAACCCCGCCCGCATCGAGGCGATGGCCAAGGGGCTGGAGGAGGTCGCCGCCCTTCCGGACCCCGTGGGCCGCGTGCTGGCCGAATGGACACGCCCCAACGGGCTGCGCTTCGCCCGCGTGGCCCAGCCGCTCGGCGTCATCGGCATGATCTTCGAGAGCCGCCCGAACGTGACGGCCGATGCCGGGGCGCTGTGCCTCAAGGCCGGTTCCGCCGTCATCCTGCGCGGCGGCAGCGAGAGCGCCCATTCCGCCCGCGCCATCGCCGCCTGCCTGCGCGCGGGCCTGGCGGAGGTGGGGCTGCCGGAGGACGTCATCCAGCTCGCCCCCACCCAGGACCGCGCCTTCGTGGGTGCGATGCTGCGCGGGTCGGGCCTGGTGGACCTCATCATCCCGCGCGGCGGCAAGGGGTTGGTGACGCGCGTGCTGGAGGAGGCGCGGGTGCCCGTGCTGGCCCATGCCGAGGGCCTCTGCCACAGCTTCATCCATGCGGCGGCCGACCCCGGCATGGCGCGCACCGTCTTGCTGGACGCCAAGTTGCGCCGCACCGGCGTCTGCGGCGCGACCGAGACGCTGCTGGTGGACGCCGCCATCGCCCCCTCCCTGCTGCCCCTGCTGGTGGCGGACCTCGCGGCCAAGGGCTGCGGCTTCCGCGCGGACGAACGCGCGCGCGCCATCTGCCCCGAACTGCCCGCGGCCACCGACGAAGACTTCGCCACCGAATGGCTGGACGCGATGCTCAGCATCGCCGTGGTGGACGGGGTGGAGGGCGCGCTCGCGCACATCCGCCGCTTCGGCAGCGAGCACACCGAGGCCATCATCACCGAGGACGCCGCCGCCGCCGAGGCCTTCCTGTCCGGCATCGACAGCGCGGTGGGCCTGTGGAACGCCTCCACCCAGTTCTGCGACGGCGGCGAGTTCGGCTTCGGCGCCGAGATCGGCATCGCCACCGGCCGCATGCACGCGCGCGGCCCGGTGGGGCTGGAGCAGCTTTGCACCTATCGCTACCGCATCACCGGCACGGGGCAGGTGCGGGGCTGAACGCGCTTCACTTCCCGGACATGCGGGCTGGTCTCGTTTGCGCGGCTGATTCACCGCTCCGGCGATTTCGCCTCCGCGGATCAGCCGCTAGGCTGCCCGTGTGAGGAACGCCAAAACCGCCCCCGCGCGACCCTCGCGCGCCGCCCCCGGCCCGGCCGGTGATGGCCGGCGCGCGCGGATCGGCCTGCTGGGCGGCAGCTTCAATCCGGCGCATGAGGGCCACCGCCATGTGGCGGAGGTGGCGCTGCGGGCGTTGCGGCTGGACCAGGTGTGGATGCTGGTCTCGCCTGGAAACCCGCTGAAGCCCGTGGCCGGCATGGCGCCCTTCGCCGAACGCCTGGCCAGCGCGCGCCGCATGGCCGATGGCGTGCGGGTGGTGGCGACCGACATCGAGGCGCGGCTGGGCTCGCGCTTCACCTTCCGCACCCTGGCGCTGCTGCGCGCGCGCTTCCGCCGCGTGGCCTTCGTGCTGGTGCTGGGCGCGGACAATCTGCTGCAACTGCCGCGCTGGCGGCGCTGGCGGGAGGTGGCGCGGCAGACGGCGCTGGCGGTTCTGCCGCGTCCGGGCTACAGCCGGGCGGCGCTGCGTGGGCGCGCGGCCAGCGTGCTGCGCCACACCCGCCGCGACGCCGGCGGGCTTTTGGCGTTGACCCCACAGGACGGGTTGCTGCAAGCGGGGGAGGGGGCATGGTGCTTCATCCCGGCCGCCGAGCGATCCATTTCCGCCACCGCGATCCGCGCGGGGGCGAGGAGCTAGAGTTCAGGACATGGCGCGGACACCCGACGACACGAAGAAGCCCGCCCGCAAGCCCACGGCGCGGACGGCGAAGCCCAGCACCCGGGCCAAGCCCCCGGTGCGCGAAGCGGCGGCGAAAACCCCTCCCCGCGACACCGCCAAGAAGGCGGCCCCGCGCGGCGATGCCAAGCCGGTGGCGGCGCGAGGCGGTGCCAAGACGGCCGGCCCGCGTGGGGCGGCCAAGCCGGCGGCCCCGCGTGGCGCGGCCCGGACCACCGCCACGCGGGAGGGCGGCGACACCAGGCCCCGCGCTGGCGGCAAGGCCACGCCGGCCCGCGCCCCGGCCGCCGGGAAAGCGCCGCGCGCCGCCACGCCCCGTGCCGCGCGGTCCGAGGGCCAGGCGCCCGCGCGCAAGCGTGCCGCTCCGGCCGAGGCCACCCCGGCCCGCCGCGGCCGATCGGAAGCGCCGGCTCCCGCCCGGCGCGCCGCCGCGTCGCCGGCCGCCAAGCCCGCCCCGCGCCGTCGTGCCGCGCCGGCCGAACCCGCGCCGGCCAAGCGGACCACCACGGCCAATGTGCGCGCCACACCGCGCGGCACCGCGGCCGCGACGCCGCGTGCGGCCGCCGGAACGGTGAAGCCTCGCGGCGCCGCTGCTGCCTCCCGCGCCTCCAGCGGCACGGCCCAGCGCGCCTCCGGCGCGACACCCCAGCGCGCCTCCGGCGCGACACCCCAGCGCGCCTCCGGCGCGACCAACTCCGACGGCGGCGCCAAGCCCCGCCCTCCCGCCGCCCCGCGCCGCAAGGCGGGCAAGCGCGTGCCCATGGACCGGGACCGGCTTGCCGCCCTGGTCGCCGTCGCGGTGAAAAGCCTGGAAGACGACAAGGCCGAGGATGTGGTGGTCCTCGACGTGACGGGCCGCGCCAGCTTCACCGACCGCATGGTGATCGCGACCGGCCTCGTGGACCGGCAGATCGAGGCGATGGCCACGCATGTCACCGAGGCCCTGGCCAAGGAAGGGATGCGCCTGAAGCGCGACGCCATCCAGGGCAGCGAGGACTGGGTGCTGATCGACGCGGGCGACCTCGTGATCCATCTCTTCAAGCCCGAATCGCGCCAGGCCTATGACCTCGAGAAGATGTGGGGCCCGGACAGCCCGCTCGGCGAGGCCGCGCCTGGCGAGCAATCGCCCATTTGAAGGCGCTGCTGCTGGCCATCGGCCGGTTCAAGTCGGGCGCGGAGGGCGCGCTCTTCGCCCAGTACAACGCCCGGCTGCGCCCGCCGCTCGACCTCGTGGAACTGCCCGAGGCACGCGGCAGCGCGGGCGAGATCCGCGCGCGGGAAGGGGCGGCGCTGCTGGCGGCCCTGCCGGCCAATGCCCTGCTGGTGGCGCTGGACCTGGGCGGCCCGGCGCCTTCCTCCGAAGCCCTGGCCGCGCTGACCGAACGCTGGGAACAGGCCGCCCGCCCCATCGCCTTCGCCATCGGCGGCGCCGAGGGGCTGGATGGCGCCGTCACCGCGCGGGCCGAGCATGTGCTCTCGCTGGGACCGCTCACATGGCCGCATCTGCTGGTGCGCGCCCTGCTGGCCGAGCAGCTTTTTCGCGCCCAGTGCATCCGCGCAAATCATCCCTACCACCGCAGGTGGAGACCCGCCTAAGCTCCGGCGCATGGAGATGTTCCTTCTGATCCTGGCCTCCTGCCTCTGGGTGGGGGTGCATTTCGGCATCGCGGGCACCGTGGCGCGGGCGCGCATCGTCGCGCGGGTGGGGGAGTTGCCCTTCACCATCGGCTATTCGCTGCTGTCGGTCCTGGCCATCATCCTGCTGGTGCAGGCCTGGGGGGCGGCGCCCTATGTGGGGCTGTGGGTCACGCCCGACTGGCTGCGCTGGCTGCTGGCGCTGCTGATGCTGCCGGCCTTCATCCTTTTCGTCGCCTCGGTCGCCACGCCCAACCCGACGGTGGTGGGCGGCAAGCTGACCACGCCCGAGCCGCGCGGCATCCAGCGCATCACCCGCCACCCCATGCTGTGGTCCTTCGCGCTGTGGGGGCTGGTCCACCTGATCGCCAAGGGCAGCCTGGGGGGCGTCTTCTTCTTCGGCGCCTTCCTGGTGACGGCGCTGGTGGGCATGCCCTCCATTGACCGCAAGGTGGCGGCGCGGAACCCGGAGATGTGGGCACGGCTCGGCCCCGTCACCTCCATCCTTCCCTTCGGCGCCATCCTGTCCGGGCGGAACCGGCTGGCCCTGGCGGAAATCCCGGTCTTCGTCTGGGCCGCGGGGGCGGTGGCGTGGCTTGTCTTCCTCATCGCGCACCCCTGGCTGTTCGGCTATCCGGCGGTGCCTCTCTGACGCCCGGGGCTTGATCGCGGCGCGGTGCGCGCCCATTCCATGCGCGCACCAACAGGACATTGCCCCACATGCAGGAAGCCCTCACCAGCGCCGACACCGGCAGCGACCTGCGCGCGCGTGCCGCGCGCCTGGTCATGGAGCCGCTGTTCCAGAAGACCGTGATCGCGCTGATCCTGTTCAATGCCGTCACCCTGGGTCTCGAGACCAGCGAGAGCATCTCGGCGCAATGGGGCGGGGTGCTGGCGGTGCTGGACCGGGCGCTGCTGGTGATCTTCACCCTGGAGGTGGCGCTGCGGATCTACGCCTTCCGCGGCCGCTTCTTCCGCGACCCCTGGGGGCTGTTCGACCTGGCCATCATCACCATCGCCTGGCTGCCGGCCACGGGGCCGCTCTCGGTGCTGCGGGCGCTGCGCATCCTGCGCGTGCTGCGCCTGGTCTCCGTCGTGCCGAGCATGCGGCTGGTGGTGGAGGCCATGCTGCACGCCCTGCCCGGCATGGGCTCCATCGTGATGCTGATGGGGCTGATCTTCTACGTCTTCGCGGTGATGGCGACGAAGCTCTATGGCGAAATCCTGCCGGAGCGCTTCGGGACGTTGGGCCTCAGCCTCTACACCCTGTTCCAGATGATGACGCTGGAATCCTGGTCCGAGGCCAATGTGCGCCCCATCCTCGCGCAGCAGCCGCTGGCCTGGATGTTCTTCGTGCCCTTCATCCTGATCGCGACCTTCGTGGTGCTGAACCTGTTCATCGGCGTGATCGTGGACAGCATCCAGACGCTCAGGAAGCAGCGGGAGGCGAGCGACCCTGCCGCCGTGGCCGCCGATGCCCATACCCGCGAGATGGAGGAAGAGCAGCACGCCCTGCTGCGCGAAATCCGCGCGCTCAGGGCCGAGGTGGCGGCGCTGCGCGAGGCTCAGCCGAAAAGCGCGCCATAGAGGTAGCGGCCCGGGATGACGGTGGCGAAGACGCCGGCCGTCAGCAGCCCGCCGGCGGTCGCCAGCATGGTGCCGCGATGCGCCGCGATCCGCCCTTGCCGGGCGTAGCGAATGCCCAGCGGCAGCATGACCAGCGTCAGCAATGTCAGCGCATGGATGGGCGTGAGGGTGCCGAAGGCCGGCAACCCGAAGGAGGAGAGCGCCGCCAGCGCCCAGACCCCCACCGCGACCCGCCCCGCCAGGCGGTGCCGCGCCGTGCCCTTGGGCAGCGCCAGCACCGAGAGAATGAGCGCCGCCGCCAGCAGCGAGGACCAAAGATGCAGTTGCAGCATGGACATGGCGCCCAGACCCCTTATGTTGACGATGTGAACATAGCGGGTATGTGAGCGGTGTCAACATCAGAAAAGCCCTACCACCATGGCGATCTGCGCGCCGCGCTGCTGGACGCCGCCGACACGCTGCTGGACCAGGGGGGCGATGGCGCCGTCTCCCTGCGCGAGGTGGCGCGCATGGCCGGCGTCTCCCCCACCGCGGCCTACCGGCATTTCGCGGACAAGGAGGCGCTGCTGGCGGCACTCGCCGCCCGGCATTTCGCCCAATTCGGCGCGGCCCTGGGCGGGCGGCCGCTGGCCGAGATGGGCCCCGCCTATCTCCGCTTCGCCCTGGCCCGGCCGGGCCGCTTCCGGCTGATGTTCGGCCCCCTGCTGCAACGGTCCCGGCAGCACCCTGCGCTGGCCCAGGCCTCGGACGCCGCGCTGGCGGGGCTCTATGCCGCCGCGCCCTCACCCGATGCCGCGCTGCGGGCCTGGGGCATGGTGCATGGCTTGGCCCATCTGATGCTGGACGGGGCGCTGCCGGCGGAGGAGGAACTCATCACCCGCCTGCTCAACCCCCCCGGCTGACAGCCCGCCCGTTCCGCCTTAAGCCCTTGGCCGCGGAGAGGGAGTTGCGCATGACCAAGCCCGTGATGCTGGTGATCCTGGATGGCTGGGGCCATCGCGCCGAGAGCGTGGACAATGCCGTGGCGCTGGCCCGGACGCCCAATTTCGACGCGCTGTGGTCCACCTGCCCGCGCAATCACCTTCGCACTTCGGGCCTCGATGTCGGGCTGCCCGAAGGGCAGATGGGCAACAGCGAGGTGGGGCACCTGAACATCGGCGCCGGCCGCGTGGTGATGCAGGACCTGCCGCGCATTGATGCCGCCATCGCCGATGGCAGCCTGGAGGGCATGGCGCCGCTGGCCGATTTCATCGCCGCCATGCGGGCCAGCGGCGGCACGGCGCATCTGGTGGGGCTGGTCTCGGCGGGCGGGGTGCATTCGCACCAGCGCCATGCCCTGGCCCTGGCGCGCATCCTGGACCAGGCGGGCATCCCGGTGGCGCTGCACGCCTGGACGGATGGGCGCGACACCGCGCCGCGCGCAGCGGGGGATTCGCTGGCCGTTGTCGCGCAGGAACTCGGCGCGCTGAAGCAGGCGCGCATCGCCACCATCACCGGCCGCTACTTCGCCATGGACCGTGACCACCGCTGGGAGCGGGTGGAGCAGGCCTGGCGCGCCATGGTGCTGGCCGAGGGCAACCAGGCCGAAAGCGCCGACGCCGCCATCCGCGCCTGCTACGCCGCCGACAAGCATGACGAGTTCCTGCCGGCCTCCGTCCTGCCCGGCCATGCGGGCATGGCGGATGGCGACGGTATCCTCTGCTTCAACTTCCGGGCCGACCGGGTGCGGCAGATCCTGGCGGCCCTGCTGGACCCGGGCTTCACGGGCTTCGCACGCCCCCGCGCCCCGCGCTTCGCCGCGGCACTCGGCCTGGTGGAGTATTCGCGGGAGTTGAACCCGCTGCTCGGCACGATCTTCCCGCCGCAATCCATGGAGGACATCCTGGGCGCGGTGGTGAGCGCCGCCGGCCGCACCCAGCTGCACATGGCCGAGACGGAGAAATACCCCCACGTCACCTACTTCCTGAATGGCGGCGAGGAGGTCGCATTCGCGGGCGAGACGCGCATCATGGTGCCCTCGCCCAAGGTGGCCACCTATGACCTCCAGCCCGAGATGAGCGCGCCCGAACTCACGGAAAAGGCGGTGGAGGCCATCGCCTCCGGCGCCCATGACCTGATCGTGCTGAACTTCGCCAATGCCGACATGGTGGGCCATACGGGCAGCCTTTCCGCCGCCATTCGCGCCTGCGAGGCGGTGGACCGCGGCCTCGGCGCCATCGCTGACGCCATCCGCGCCCAGGGGGGCGCCCTGATGGTCACGGCCGACCACGGCAATGCCGAACTGATGCGCGACCCGGCCAATGACGGCCCGCACACCTCCCATACGACGAACCCCGTGCCCGTGCTGCTGATGGGCGGGCCGGAGGGGGCGGTGCTGCGCGAGGGGCGCCTCGGGGACATCGCGCCCACCCTGCTGGCGCTGATGGGCCTGCCCCAGCCCGCCGCGATGACAGGGCGCAGCCTGCTGGCCTGACGCGCCCGCGCGTGGCACATCACAGCGTCTGATCGGCTTCGGCCATCTTGCCGAAGCCGTGAATCAGCCGCTCGACAATGAGCAAGGAGCTTGACCATGGCGCTGCGCGTCGCCGTCCAGATGGACCCGATCGAGAGCATCAACATCGATGGCGACAGCACCTTCGCCATGATGCTGGAGGCCCAGGCGCGCGGCCACACGCTCTGGCACTACCATGTGCGCCACCTTTCGCTGAACGCGGGCCGCGTGCTGGCCCAGGCGCACCCCGTCACGGTGAAGCGCGCCAAGGGCGACCACTACCTGTTCGGCGACCCGGTGGAACTCGACCTCGGGCGCGACGTGGATGTGGTGCTGATGCGCCAGGACCCGCCCTTCGACATGGCCTACATCACGGCCACGCACATCCTGGAGCACATCCACCCCAAGACGCTGGTGGTGAACGACCCCGCCCAGGTGCGCAACGCGCCGGAAAAGCTCTTCGTCACCCATTTCCCGGAGCTGATGCCCGAGACGCTGGTGACGGCCGACACGCGGCAGATCGCGAAGTTCCGCGCGAAGCATGGCGACATCATCGTGAAGCCGCTCTTCGGCAATGGCGGCGCGGGCGTGTTCCACCTGCGCCCCGATGACCCCAACCTGAACTCGCTGGTGGAGATGTTCACCGAACGCTCGCGCGAGCCCTTGGTGGTGCAGCAATACCTGCCCGCCGTGCGCCTGGGCGACAAGCGCGTGATCCTGATTGACGGCGAGGCGATGGGCGCCATCAACCGCGTGCCGGCGGATGGCGAGGCGCGCAGCAACATGCATGTCGGCGGCCGCGCCGAACCCACCAAGCTGACCGACCGCGAGCGCGAGATCTGCGCGCGCATCGGGCCGGAGCTGAAGAAGCGCGGGATGATCTTCGTGGGCATTGACGTGATCGGCGGCTACCTCACCGAGATCAACGTCACCTCGCCCACCGGCCTGCAGGAGCTGGCGCGCTTCGACGGCATCCACCTGGAACGCGCCATCTGGGACGCGATCGAGGAAAAACGCAGGTAGCTTTTCCGCCCGGCCGATTCACGCCCCGGCTAAGCCGGGACGATCGGACGGCACTACCCGGCCGATTTACGCCGCCGGCTGCGCCGACGCCGATCGGACGGGGGTCCTACCCGCCCCCCGCCGCGAACCTCACCGCCTCCTCCGCCGCGCGGAACAGGGCGCGGGCCTTGGCGATGCATTCCTCATGCTCGGCGCGCGGGTCGCTGTCGGCCACCACGCCGGCGCCGGCCTGGACGTGCAGCTGGCCTTCCTTCACCAGCGCCGTGCGCAGCGCGATGCAGATGTCCATGTTGCCGTCCACGCCGAAATAGCCGACGCCGCCGGCATAGAGGCCGCGGCGCGACGGCTCCAGCTCCTCGATGATCTCCATGGCGCGCACCTTGGGCGCGCCCGACAGCGTGCCGGCCGGGAAGCCCGCCTGCAGCGCGTCCAGCGCCGAAAGCCCCGGCCGCAGCCGCCCGCGTACCTCGGACGCGATGTGCATCACCTGCGAATAGCGCTCGATCCGGAACTGCGCGGTCACGCGCACCGAGCCGATGGAAGCCACCCGCCCGACATCATTGCGCCCGAGGTCGAGCAGCATCAAATGCTCCGCCCGCTCCTTGGGGTCCGCCAGAAGCTCGGCCTCCAGCGCCGCATCCTCCTCGGGCGTCGCCCCGCGGCGGCGCGTGCCGGCCAGTGGGCGGATCGTCACCTCGCCATCCTTGGCGCTGACCAGGATCTCGGGCGAGGCCCCCACCACGGCAAACCCGCCATGGTCGAAGAAGAACAGATAGGGCGCGGGGTTGATGCGCCGCAGCGCGCGATACAGCGCGAAGGGCGGCAGCGCGAAGGGGGCGGTGAAGCGCTGCGAGGGCACGATCTGGAAGGCATCGCCCGCGCGGATGTATTCCCGCGCACGCTCGACGGCCGCCATGTAGCCCTCGGGCGTGAAGTTCGACACGGGCGCGGGCTGCGGCGCCAGCTTCGCCGGCGGCGCGGGGCGGGGCAGGGGGCGGGCCAGGGCGGCCTCGGCCTCGTCCAGCCGCGCCTGCGCCTCGGCCCAGGCGGCTTCCGCATCGCCGCCCGCCTCAGCCCAGACGGGCGTGGCCAGCGTCAGCGCGTCGCGCACATGGTCGAAGACGGCCACCAGCGTGGGCCGGATCATGATGGCGTCCGGAATGCCCAGCACATCGGGGTTGGTGCTGGGCAGCCGCTCCATCAGCCGCACCATGTCGTAGCCCAGATAGCCGAAGAGGCCCGCCGCGATGGGCGGCATGCCCGGCGGCAGGGGCATCCGCAGCGCGGCCACGCGGGCGCGGAGCGCCTCCAGCGGCGGCAATTCCTCCGGCACGAAGGCGTGGGGGGCCGACAGCGCCTGGGTGTTGCACTCGGCCACCCCGTCGCGGCAACGCCACACCAAATCCGGCGCCATCCCCACCGCCGAGAAGCGGCCGCGCGCGGCGCCGCCCTCCACGCTCTCCAGCAGGAAGGAATGCGGCTTGCCATGGGCCAGCTTCAGGAAGACGCCCACGGGCGTCTCCAGGTCCGCCACGCGCTCGCGCCAGAGAAGCTGGTTCTGGCCGCGCGCATAGGCGTCGCGGAAGGCGCTGTCCGGGCCGCTCATGGCAGGGAGTTCCCCGCCACGCGGTCCATCATGCGCGGGTTGATGCGCACATCGGCCCGCGCCCGCAGCGCCGCCTGGTACTGCACCTCGATGTCGTCGGCCATGCGCTGGGCGCCCGTGGCGCGCACGGCCGCGATGGGCTGTTCCTGGCCCGTCAGGTCCGCCGGCGTCACGCCCGTCAACTGGATGACGGCGAAGGATTGCGGCAGTTCCACCATGGTCACGCCATTGGCCGACAGTTCGAAGGTGGGCGCCAGCAGGTCGCGCGGCATGGGGTTGCCGCCGCCCGGCTCGCGCCCGAAGGGACCGAGCGCCTCGGCGGTGATGCCGGCGGCCTCGGCGGCGGCGGCGAGCGTCTGGCCGCCCCGCACCGCGGCCAGCAGGGCGGCGGCGCGGGCATCCTGGGCGCGGCGGCGGGCATCGGCCATGTAGGCCGTCATCACCTCCTCGCGCACCTGGTCGAGCGGGATCAGGCTGGGGGCGATCACCTCGTTCACCTGGACGGCCATGAAGCCCCAATCGCCCTCCTGCAGCCGCACATCGGCGTTGGGCGCCTGGGCGAAGATGGCGCGGATGGCGGCCTCGCGCGCCGCGTCTGCCACGGGCAGTTCGGCGGGCGTGCCCTCGGGCGTCATTCCCGTCGCGTCCATCCGCACGCGCGCATAGGCCAGGTCATAGCGCTGGGCGATGTCGGCCAGCCCCACGCGCCCGGCCAGCGCGTCCTCAATGCGGTTGGCGCGGTCGAAGGCCAGGTCGGCCGCGCGTTCGGCCGCGATCTCGTTGCGGAGTTCGTCGCGCACCTCGGCCAACTCGCGGCGGCTGGGGGGCGTCACCTCCACCACCCGCAGCACATGCCAGCCGAAGGGCGACTGGATGGGGGGCGAGATGGTATCGGGCGCCAGCGCGAAGGCGGCATCGCCCAGGGTGGCGATGGGCAGCTCGGCCTGGGTGGTGGGCGGCAATTCGCTGGCGGCGGCGCCCTCGGCGCGGGCGGCGGCCTGGAAGGTGGCGAAGTCGGGGGCGGCGGCCCAGGCCTCGGCCAGGGCGCGGGCCTGGGCCTCCTCCTGCACGATCACCTGCTGGATGCGCCGGCGCTCGGCCACCTCGAAGCGGTCGCGGGCGGCGGCGTAGGCGTCCTCGATCTCGCGCTCGCTCACCTCCACCGAGGCCATCAGCCGCTCGGCGTTCATGGTGATGACGCTGACGTCGCGGTATTCGGAGGTCGAGAACAGGGCCGGGTTGTTCTCGTGGAAGCGGGAAAGCTGCGCCTCGGTCGGCGCCTCGGGCTCGGGGGCCTGGGCGAAGGGCAGTTCCACCAGCATCACGCTGCGGCGCTCCAGCGACCAGCCCAGCAGCCGGCGCCCGGCCGTCTCCGGCAGGGCCGCGCCGGCCCGCACCGCGCCCGACATCTGCTGCCGCGCCAGGTCGGTGCGGAGCAGGCCCAGGAAAAAGGGCTCGCTCATGTCGTTGTTGCGGAGGAAGCTGTTGAAGACCTCGCGCGAGAAGCGCCCATCCGCCCCCTGGAAGCCCGGGATGCGGAAGACGTAGTCGCGCACCGCCTCGTCGGGCACCACGACGCCCATCCGCGCCGCCTCCTGCTGGAGGACGCGGTCAATGACCAGCCCCTCCACCACCTGCTCGGCCACGGCGCGGCGCATGGCGGCGTCCGGCTCGAACCGGCCCTGCAGCGCGCGGCTGATGCGCTGCAACTCGCGCCGGGCGGCTTCCTGCGCCTCCGCCGCCTCGATGGGCTGGCCCGAGACGCGGGCGACGCTGTCGTCCCGCCCGATGCCGCGGATCATGTCCTCGATCCCCCACACGGCGAAGGAGAGGATCAGGAGGACGAAGAGGGCCTTGGCGGCCCAGGTCGCGGCCAGGCGGCGCATGAAGGTGATCATGCCCGCGCGCATAGCGCGCCCACGGGCTGTTGCCAAACATCGGCCTCGGCTATCCCTCCCCCGCAAAGAAGGAAGCCCGCCCATGACCCCAGGGATTCGTCCCCTCATCGCCGGCAACTGGAAGATGCACGGGACCGTGCGCGAGGCCGCGCGCCTCGCCGAGTCGGT
Source organism: Roseococcus thiosulfatophilus (assembly GCF_017311575.1). Taxonomy (GTDB): domain Bacteria; phylum Pseudomonadota; class Alphaproteobacteria; order Acetobacterales; family Acetobacteraceae; genus Roseococcus; species Roseococcus thiosulfatophilus. The sequence goes on along the minus strand of NZ_JAFFQY010000022.1, from coordinate 58,949 downwards.
GCGCGAGGGGGTGGAGGGCGTGGACCTGCTGGTCTGCCCGCCCTTCCCGCACCTGCATACCGTGTCGGTGGTGCTGCTGGGCGGGCGCGTCGCGGTGGGGGGGCAGGATTGCCACGCCGCCGCCAAGGGCGCCCATACCGGCGATGTGAGTGCCACCATGCTGCGCGACGTGGGCGCCACCCATGTCATCCTGGGCCATTCCGAGCGCCGGGCGGACCACGCCGAGAACGACGCCGCCGTGCTGGCCAAGACCACGGCGGCCCTGGCCGCGGGCCTCATTCCCATCGTCTGCGTGGGCGAGACGGAGGCCGAGCGCCTGGGCGGCCTCGCGGAATCGGTGGTGCGCGGCCAGCTGGAGGGGTCCGTCCCCTATGGCTTCGTGACCGCCGGCGGCACCGTGGCCTATGAGCCGGTCTGGGCCATCGGCACCGGCCGCACCCCCACCGAGGACGACATCGCGGCCATCCACGCCACCATGCGCGCGGCGCTGGTGGAGCGCTTCGGCCCCGCCGCGCGGACCACGCGGCTGCTCTATGGCGGCTCGGTGAAGCCTTCCAACGCCAAGGCCATCCTGGCCCTGCCCGAGGTGGATGGCGCCCTGGTGGGGGGTGCCAGCTTGGTGGCTGAGGATTTCCTGGCCATCGCCCGCGCCGCCCCCGTCTGAATCTTCGCTTCTGAGAATCCCGCTCATGCTGAAGCCCGAATGCCCGCATTTCTCCTCCGGCCCCTGCGCGAAGCGGCCGGGCTTCTCGCTCTCCGCGCTGGAGGGGGCGCTGCTGGGGCGCAGCCACCGCGCCCCCGCCTCCCGCGCCCGCATGGCCGAGGTGATCGAGCGCTCCCGCGCCATCCTCGGCATGCCGGCCGATTGGCGGCTGGGCATCGTGCCCGCCTCAGACACCGGGGCGGTGGAAATGGCGTTGTGGTCCCTGTTGGGGCCGCGCGGGGTGGATGTGCTGGCCTGGGAAAGCTTTTCCGCCGAATGGGCCCATGACATCACCCAGGCCCTGAAGCTGCCCGATGTGCGGCTGCTGAAGGCGCCCTATGGCAAGCTGCCCGACCTCGGCGCCGTGGACTGGGCGCGGGACTGCGTCTTCGTGTGGAACGGCACCACCTCCGGCGTGCGGCTCGTGAATGGCGACTGGATCACGGCGGACCGCGAAGGGCTGGCCATTTGCGACGCCACCTCCGCGGCCTTCGCCATGGACCTACCCTGGGACAGGCTGGATGTCGTCACCTGGTCCTGGCAGAAGGTGCTGGGGGGCGAGGCCGCGCATGGCATGCTGGCCCTCTCGCCCCGCGCCGTGGCGCGGCTGGAGAGCCACACGCCCGCCTGGCCCCTGCCCAAGGTGTTCCGCCTGACCAAGGGCGGGAAGCTGATCGAGGGCATTTTTCGGGGCGACACGATCAACACGCCTTCCATGCTCTGTGTCGAGGACGCGCTCGATGGGCTGCGCTGGGCGGAAAGCGTGGGCGGCCTGAAGGGGCTGGTGGCGCGGGCCGAGGGCAACCTCAAGCTGGTGGCCGACTGGGTGTCCCGCAGCAAATGGGCGGAATTCCTGGCGGAAGACCCGGCCACCCGCTCCTGCACCTCCGTCTGCCTGCGCTTCCGGGACTTGGCGCCCGAGCACCAGGCCGAGATCGCGCAGCGCATGGTGACCTATCTGGAGGCCGAGGGCGTGGCGCTGGACGCCGCCCATTACCGCGACGCCCCGCCGGGCCTGCGGCTGTGGTGCGGCGCGACGGTGGAGGCCGCGGACGTGGCGGCGGTGCTGCCCTGGCTGGACGCGGCCTGGGGCGCTGCCAAGCGCGGCTGAACCTTCCGGATAGGGCAGGGCGGCCCTATCTGCCGGGCATGATCGCCCGCCGCGCCCTGCCCGCCCTGTTCGTTGCCTCCGCCTGGGCCTCCGCCTGGACCATGCCGGCCCTGGCCCAGCGCCTGTCGCCGCTGGAGGCCACGGCGCCCGAGGCCGCGCCGCTGCTGGCCCGGCTGCGCGCCGGCGGCCACACCCTGTTCTTCCGCCACGCCGACACGGCGGGGGAGCCCTGCGACCGGACCTATCGCCTGGGCGACCGTGCGGGGCAGCGCAACATCTCCCCGCGGGGCCGCCAGCAATCGGCGCGCATCGGCGCAAGGCTGCGGGAATTGGGCGTCCCAGTGGCCCTGCCGGTGCTGGCCGGGCCGGTTTATCGCGCGCGGGACACGGCGGAACTGGCCTTCGGCGCGGAAAATGTGGTGGTCACGGAGGGGCTGCTGGCCGATGACTATTCCGGCCCGCGCCTCGCCTGGGTGCTGGACCAGCACCGCCGCCTGCTGGCCGAAATCCCGCCGCCGGGGGTGAACCGCGTGCTGGTGGGCCACCGCACGCCCCCCATCATGATCATGGGCGACCCGGTGGCCGGGCGCGCCTTCCCCGAGGGCGGCGCGCTGGTGGTGGAACCCTTGGGTCCGGAAGGGTTCCGCCTGCACGGCATCGTGGAATTCGCCCCCATCCCAGGGGGCGGGTTTCACGCCTGTTGAGGCGAAACCGAGGCAGCCGCCACGACCTGCCGTTCCAGATGCGCCACCAGCTCGGCCGGGATGCCGAGGCGGTGGGCCAGCGCGTCCAGATAGACCCGCTCCGCCGGCTGGTCGGGGTCCATGGCGAGGCGCGAGGCCAGCCAGAGTTCCGCCGCCTGCTCCGGTGAATTGGCGGCGGTGGCCACCTCCTCCACGCCGATGCGCTGGTTCAGCAGGGTGAAGACGAAGCCCTTGGCCGCGGGGTCCAGCGAGGACCGCTCCACCTGCTCGAAGATTTTCGCGCGTTCGGCGGCGTCAATGTGGCCATCGGCCTGGGCGGCGCCGATCATGGCGCGGATGAGCGAGAGTTCGAAGGGCTCGCCCGCCGCGGCCTGGGTGGCGCCGGGGATGAAGGCGGCATCGGCCGCCGCGTCCGGCGGCGCGGCCGGGGGTGCCGAGGCCGGCTGCTGCCCCGCCTGCCAGTTCTGCCAGGCGCGATAGGCCAGCGCGCCCAGCGCCGCCGCGCCGCCATGGGTCAGCACGCTGCGCGCCGCGCTGCGTTTCCCGCCGAACAGCGTGCCCAACAGCCCGCCCGCCGCCAGCCCGCCCAGCGCGGCGCCGCCGGGGCCGACGCCCGCCAGCAGGTCCCGCGCGCGGTCCGTGAGGCCCTGCGGTGGCGCCTGGGTCTGCGGCGGGGCGCTGGGCCATTGGGCGGGCCAGGGCGAGGGCGCCTTGGCCGGCACCTGGCCGGACGGAATCTGCCAAGGGCTGCCGCCCTGCGCGGCACCACCCCGTCCCAGGAATTGTTCGAGCAGCGTCTTCGGGTCCATCATGGCGGCGCAGATGGCCCCGCACGCATGGCGCCACAAGCCCACCCCATCTTGCCCCCACCCCGCCCCCCTGCCACACAGCGCGGGTCATGAACGACGCCTTTTCCCCGCCGCCCGGATTGCTGCCCGCGGGCCTCATGGATGTGCTCCCGCCGGCCGCGGAGCGCGAGGCCGCGCTTGTCGAGGCGCTGATGGAGGGCTTCGCCCGCCACGGCTATGAGCGGGTGAAGCCCCCGCTGCTGGAATTCGAGGACGGGCTGCTGGCCGGCTCGGGTGCCGCCGTCTCCGAACAGATTTTTCGCCTGATGGACCCCGTCAGCCAGCGCATGATGGGCTTGCGCGCCGACACGACCCCCCAGGTCTCGCGCATCGCCGCCACAAGGCTGGGTGCCCAGCCCCGCCCGCTGCGCCTGTGCTACGAAGGCCCGGTGCTGCGCGTGCGCGGCAGCGAATTGGCGCCCGCGCGCCAACTGGCCCAGGCCGGCATCGAGCTCATCGGCGGCGCGGCGCCCGAGGCCGATGCGGAAGTGGCCCTTGTGGCCGCCGAGGCCCTGGCGCGCGTGGGTGTCACCGGCATCACGCTGGACATCACGCTCCCGCGCATGGCCCAGACCCTGCTGGAGGCGGCGGGGCTGGAGGACGCGGTGGCCCGCCGCCTGATCCGCGCGCTGGACCGCAAGGACGCCGCGGCCGTCGCCACGCTCGCTCAGAATGCCGGCCCGGTGGCCGCGCTGCTGCCGCCCTTGCTCGCCGCCGCCGGCCCGGCCGAGGGCGCGCTGGCGGTCCTGCGCAGCCTGGACCTGCCCGTGGCCGCGCGCGCCATCGCGGAGAATGCGGCGCTGGTCATCGCCGCCATCGCCGCCCGCGCGCCGTCGCTGCGCGTCACTCTGGACCCGGTGGAGTTCCGCGGCTTCCGCTATCATGTGGGCGTGGCCTTCACCATCTACGGGCCCGGTGCCACGGGCGAGATGGCGCGCGGCGGCCGCTATCAGTCCGCGAATGACGAGCCCGCGACGGGCATGACGCTCTATCCCGGCGCCGTGCTGCGCGCCGCACCCAGGCCCGCCAGCCGCCCGCGCTGCTTCCTGCCCATCGGCACCGCGCCCGCGGTGGGCGAGGGGCTGCGGCGCCAGGGCTTCGCCACCATCGCAGCGCTTTCCGCCGCCGACGCGCCGGCGGCCCTGCGCTGCAGCCATGTCTGGGACGGCACCGCACCCGTCCCCGTTACCGAGGAAAGTTCCGTCTGATGGCCAATGTCACCGTGATCGGCGCCCAGTGGGGCGATGAGGGCAAGGGCAAGGTGGTGGACTGGCTGGCCAGCCGGGCCGACATCGTCGTGCGCTTCCAGGGCGGGCACAATGCCGGCCACACGCTGGTTGTGGGCAACAACACCTACAAGCTGTCGCTGCTGCCGTCCGGCATCGTGCGCGGCAAGCTCGGCGTCATCGGCAATGGCGTGGTGCTGGACCCCGAGGCGCTGCTGGCCGAGATCAGCAAGGTGCGCGCCCAGGGCCTCGACGTGGGCCCGCACAACCTGCGCATCGCGGAGAACGTGCCGCTGATCCTGCCGCTGCACCCGGCCCTGGACCGCGCGCGCGAGGCGGCCCGCGGCGAGGACAAGATCGGCACCACCGGCCGCGGCATCGGCCCCGCCTATGAGGACAAGGTCGGCCGCCGCTCGGTGCGGCTGTGCGACCTGTCGGAGCCCGAGACGCTGTCCGCCAAGCTCGATGAGCTGCTGTTGCACCACAACGCCCTGTTCCGCGGCCTCGGCGCGCCGGAGTTCGAGAAGGCGCCGCTGCTGGAGGCGCTGCTGGCGCTCGCGCCCAAGCTGCTGCCCTATGCGGAACCGGTGTGGGAACGCCTCGACGCCGCCCGCCACGAGGGCAAGCGCGTGCTGTTCGAGGGCGCGCAGGCCGTGATGCTGGACGTGGACCACGGCACCTACCCCTACGTCACCAGTTCCAACACCGTGGCCGGCAATGCGGCCGCCGGCGCGGGCGTGGGGCCGGATGCAGTGGGCCTCGTGCTCGGCATCGCCAAGGCCTATGCGACGCGGGTGGGCTCCGGCCCCTTCCCCTCCGAACTGCATGACGAGACGGGCCGCCTGCTGGGTGAGCGCGGGCATGAATTCGGCACCGTCACCGGCCGTCCCCGCCGCTGCGGCTGGTTCGACGCCGCCATGGTGCGCCAGGCGGTCAAGATCGGCGGGGTGCAGGGCCTGGTGCTGACCAAGCTCGACGTGCTGGACGGGCTGCCCGAACTCAAGCTCTGCACCGGCTACCGCGTGGATGGCGAGGTGATGAAGCGCCTGCCCGCCGCCATGCGCGCCCAGGCCCGCGCCGAGCCCATCTTCGAGACCATGGAGGGCTGGTCCGGCTCCACCCGCGGCGCGCGCAGCTATGCCGACCTGCCGGCCCAGGCGGTGAAGTATGTGCGCCGCATCGAGGAGCTGGTGGAGGCGCCGGTGATGATGCTCTCCACCTCGCCGGACCGCGACGACACCATCGCGCTGCGGGACCCTTTCGCGGGGTAGGCGGCCGTTAACCCTTGGGCGGGTAAGGGACGCGGCGCGGTTGTTCATGGCCGCGCCCACGCCTGGCTCAGAGGGTTGCATGCACATCCGGAAGCTCGTTCCCGCCGTCATGGTCGTGGTGTTCGCCGTGGCCTCGCTCATGGCGGGACGCATGGCCTGGCAGGAATGGGACCACCGCGCGGACGCCATCGAGGCCAGCCGCAAGATCGCCGCCGCGGAAAGCCTGCTGCGCCTCGCGGACGCCATGGGTTTCGAACGTTCCTTCGCCTTCATCCGGAGCAACGTGCCGGTCGCGGCGACGCCCACGCAGATCCAGGAACTGCGCGAGATGGCGGCCGATACCGACCGCACCCTCGCCGCGGCATTGGCCGCCCTGCGCGCGGCCGCCCTGCCGGAATTGGCGCCCCAGCAGCAGGCGCTGGAGAACGCCTCCGCGCGGCTTTCGGCGCTGCGCCCGCCCCTCTATGCCGCGATCGCCCTGCCGCTGGCCGAGCGCCGGACCCCCGAGGCGCTGCGCCCCATTCCCATCTTCGACGCCCTTCTGGAGCAGGTGCAGGAGGCGACGTCCAAGGTCCATGCCCGCCTCACCCAGCAGGCGCCTGAACTCGGCAACCTGCTGCAGGTCGCGCGCGGCACGCGGGAGCTGCGCTCCGCCACCACACGCGGGCTGCTGCCCATCAGCGGCGCCATCCGCAGCGGCCGCCCGCTGAACCCCGGCGAGGTGGAGGCCGTGCTGACGCACAGCGCCGTGCGCGATGCCATCTGGGAGCGGCTGCGCGAGGAGGTGGCCCTGCTGGGCGCCCCGCCCCGCTTGGCCGCGGCGCAGGCAGAGGTTCAGCGGCGGTTCGTGGATGAGGGCCTGGCGCAGGTGCGCGCGCTGTTCGAGGCGGGACGCGCGGGCCAGCCCTATCCCATGAGCCTCGAGGCCTATTCGGCCTTCGGCCCCCCGCTCAGCCGCATGCCCGTGGTGCTGATGGACGCCGCCCTGGCCGAGGCCGACGCGCGCGCCACCGCGCTGCGCGAGGCTTCCACCTTGCGCATCCTCATGCTGGCCAGCTTCGTCCTCATCGTCGCGCTGCTCCTGGCCGGCGCCACCTGGCTGCTGCTGCGCCGGATCGTGGCGCCGCTGGGGCGGCTGACGCCCGCGGTGGGCCTGCTGGCCGAGGGCCGCCACGAGACGCCCATCCCGGCCCATGCCCATGCGGATGAACTGGGCGCGCTGACCGAGGCGCTGGAGGTGCTGCGCCGCAACGCCCTGGCCGCGCAGGAACTGGCGGCGGCCTCGGCGGCCGAGCAGGCCGCGAAGATGGCCCGCGCCGAGCGCAGCGAGGCCCTGATCCGCGACTTCGAGGAGGAGCTGGGCCGCCTCCTCGCGGACCTCTCCAATGCCAGCATTCCCCTGGACGCGGCCGCGGAAATGATCGGGCGCACCTCCGCCTCCGCGCAATCCCATGCCGAGACGATGGCGGCCGCGGCCGGCACGGCCTCGCAGAACGTGCAGGCGGTCGCGGCCTCGACCGAGGAGCTGGCGGCGAGCGTCTCCGAGGTGGCGCGCCGCGTGACCGAGAGCGCGGACCTCGCGGCCCGCGCGGAACAGGAGGCGCGCACCACCAACACCGTGGTCGAGGGCCTGGTGAAGGTGACCGAACGCATCAACGACGTGAGCGGCCTGATCGCCTCCATCGCCGGCCAGACCAACCTCCTGGCGCTGAATGCCACGATCGAGGCGGCGCGCGCGGGCGAGGCCGGCAAGGGCTTCGCCGTGGTGGCGAGCGAGGTGAAGAACCTGGCCGCCCAGACCGGCCGCGCCACCGAGGAGATCGCGACGCAGATCCAGGCCATGAAGGCGGAGACGGGAGAGGCCGTGGCCGCGATCCGCAGCATCGGCAACTCCATCGAGGCGCTCAGCCTGCTGGCCACCCAGGTGGCCGGCGTGGCCGAGGAACAGGCCAGCGCCACGAAGGAGATCGGCCGGGCGGTGGCGCAGGCGGCGGCCGGCACCACCGAGGTGGCCGAGCAGACGGGCGAGTTGCTGACCGGCGCACGGGCCGCGGCCTCGGCCGGATCGGAACTGCGCGCCGTCTCCGACCAGCTCACCACCCCGGCCGGCACGCTGCGCGTGCGCGTGGACCGCTTCCTGGAGGCCCTGCGCGCGGCGTGAGCGTCAGCGCCACGTGCCGGAGCGAGATGGGCCGCCGTCATCGGCGAATGGCCGGCGAGGCGGTGTCGAATTGGCTCTCCACGAAATTCGTGATGGTGCTCGCAAGCCCTATGCCACGCGTCACGACCCGTCGAAGGCCGTGATGTCGCGCGACGCCTCCTCCCGCGGGCGATAGAGGCGGCGCGGCACCCCGCGAGGGGGCGCGTCACCTGGGCGCGCTCCGCTTCCCCCGCATCACCGCATTCCGCTGCAATGTCGGTTTCATGTTGCATCGCCGCATCGGCACCACTTTAGGCTTGTCCCAGCCCCATCAAAGGGGGCACCGGGAAGGGCGACAGTCACTCCACCCAGCACCGTCGCGCCGCATGGCGCGCCGATGAGGAGCTGACATGAAGAGACGCCTTGCTTCGCTCTGCGCCGGCCTTGCGGCCATTTCCTTCGTGATCGCCGCTCCGGCCGCCGCCCAGCGGGAGACGGTGCTGCGCGTGGCGATGACGGCGGGCGACATCCCGTTGACCGCGGGCATTCCTGACCAGGGCTTCGAGGGCTGGCGCTTCGTCGGCTACAACCTCTACGACTCGCTGACGCTGTGGGATCTGTCACGCAGCGACGTGGTGGCGGACATCCGCCCTGGGCTCGCCACCGAATGGCGCATAGACCCCGAGAACAACCGCCGCTGGCTGTTCACCATCCGCCGCGACGTGCGCTTCCATGACGGATCGCCGCTGACGGCCGCCGACATCGTGTGGAACTTCGACCGCTTCACCAAGGAGAGCGCGCCGCAGTTCAACGCGCGGCAATTCGCCTTCGCCCGCGCCTATCTCGGCAATTTCGAAAGCGCGGAAGTGGTGGACGAATACACCGTGGCGCTGACCACGCGGCAGCCGGACAGCCTCTTCCCCTACAATGTCAGCTTCCTGATGATGGTGAGCCCGCGCCGCTCGGCCGAGGTGAACCACGATGCCGACGCCTTCGCGCGCAACCCCTCCGGCACGGGCCCCTATCGCTTCGGCCGCATGGTGCCGGGTGAGCGGCTGGAGCTGGTGCGCAACCCCGACTACTGGGACCAGGCGCGCGTGCCCCGGCATGACCGGCTGGTGCTGCTGCCCATGCCCGAGGCCTCCACCCGCACGGCCGCCCTCCTCTCGGGCCAGGTGGACTGGATCGAGGCGCCGGCGCCCGACGCCATCCCACGCCTGCGCTCCTCGCGCATGCAGGTCATCGCCGGCCACGACCCCGCGGACCCCGCCAGCGCCACGCTTCCGGTGCCGGACTTCCTGTCGGGGCTGGAGGACGGCGTGGCGGGGCTGCGGATCGGCCGGCCGCGCCACTTTTACCTGGAGGCCGAGGGCGTGACACCCGAGACCATCGCCGCGCTGGACCGCCTGGCCGACGCCCTGGCCGATGCGGGCGCCATCGTCGAGGACGTGATCCTGCCGGACTACGCGCTGTTCAACGCCTGCGGCCGCGTCATCCTGCTGTCCGAGGCCTTTGCCATCCATGAACAGGATCTGCGCGCGCGCCCACAGGAATACGGCGAGATCTTCTTCATGCGGCTGGCCGTGGGGGCCGCGCTCAGCGCCGCCGACTACATGCAGGCGCAAAGGCTGCGGCGCGAGCTGTCGGAAGCCGTCAACCGCGTGGCCCTCCGCCAGCACGACCTGTTGCTGACCGCCTGCGCGCTGACGCCGGCACCGCCCTTCTCCGCCTTCCCGCCGGACATGCCCGGGCCCGCGCAGATCCAGACCATGCCCTTCAACGTGACGGGCAACCCGGCGCTCTCCATGCCGGCCGGGCTGTCGCCGGAGGGGCTGCCGCTTTCCGCCCAGCTGGTCGGGCGGCCCTTCGAGGATGCGCTGGTGCTGCGCGCGGGCCGGGCCGTGGAGAAGATCGTGCAGGGCTGGGGCGCGCCGGCCCGCGCGCCCGGATTCACCTGAGGCGCACGCCGCTCAGCGCGGCAGACCCTGCTCCACGATGGTGATGGTGGGCGCGCCGGGCGGCAGCTTGAAGGTGTCCATCAGCACCGCGTCCTCGGTGCCGAGATTGGCCGCCGTCATCGGCGTGTTCGCCGGCATGTAGTAGCAGCTGCCCGCGGGCCAGACCGTGTCCGGGTGGCCTTCCACAAAATCCGTGATGGTGCCCGACAGCACGCAGGTGTGCCCGCCATGCTCGTGCACATGGATGGGCGCCCGCGTGCCCGCGCGCCGGATACCGCGCGTGACGACCAGCCGCTGCCCGTCCGAGGCCGTGACGTCCAGCAGCACCACCACCTCTTCCAGCGGGCGATAGACGCCGCGCGGCGCGACGCCGTTGATGGTGGTGAGCTCGGTGTGCCCCGCATGGCCCGCGTGCTGGGCGGGCAGGGCGGTGGGGATGGCGAGGGCCGCGCAGAGGGCGACGGCGAAGAGGCGGGTGGGCATGGGGTTCCTCATCTCCGACCCGCCTGAAGTGGCGGGCCGGCGCGCAATGTGTCGTGTTTTCGGGAAGGGCGGCAACAGCCGGCGGGTGGCACCGCCCGCACGGGGCGGCGCCTTGAGGCGCGGCCTACAGCCGCACCTTCAGCCAGTTGCCGATCTCGCCCACGATGCCGCGCCGGAAGGCCAGCACGCAGAGCACGAAGATCACGCCCTGGATCACCGTCACCCAGGCGCCGAACTCGGCCAGGTAGTTCTGCATGGTGATGATGACGACGGCCCCCATCACCGGGCCGAAGATGGTGCCAAGACCACCGACCAGCGACATCAGCACCACCTCGCCCGACATGGTCCAGAACACGTCGGTCAGGGTCGCGATGCCGAAGACGATGGACTTGGTGCCACCCGCCACGCCCGACAGCGCGGCGGACAGAACGAAGGCCATCAGCTTGTAGTCGTCGGTGCGGTAGCCGAGCGAGGTGGCGCGCGGCTCGTTCTCGCGGATGGATTTCAGCACCATGCCGAAGGGCGAGTGGACGATGCGGTGCACCAGCAGGAAGCCGATGAGGAAGACGCCCGCCGTCAGCCAGTACATCGTCATGTCGGAGTTCAGGTTGAACACCCCGAACAGCACCCCGCGCGGGATGGACTGGATGCCGTCCTCGCCGCCCGTGAAGGGCGCCTGGAGGCAGAAGAAGTAGACCATCTGCGCGAAGGCCAGGGTGATCATGGCGAAGTAGATGCCCTGGCGCCGGATGGCGATGGCGCCGATGACCAGGCCCAGGATGGCCCCCGTGGCCCCGCCGATCAGGATGGCGATCTCGGGCGGCAGGCCCCATTCCTTGGCCGCGTGGCCCGCCAGGTAGCCGCCCATGCCAAAATAGGCCGCATGCCCGAAGCTGAGCAGCCCCACATAGCCGATCAGCAGGTTGAAGGCGCAGGCGAAGAGGGCGAAGCACAGCACCTTCATGAGGAAGACGGGGTAGAAGTAGAAGGGGCTGACCACCACCAGCACCACCATCAGCACGAAGGCGATGAGCTGGGTGCGGGTGAAGCCGAGGAACACCTGTTCCTCGTGCTTGAAATCCCCTCCGGAGAAACCGGGACCGGCCATGGCTCAGGCCCTCCCGAACAGGCCGGCGGGCCGCAGCAGCAGCACGATGGCCATGACGACGAAGATCACGGTTGCGGATGCCTCCGGATAGAAGACCCTGGTGAAGCCCTCGATGACGCCGAGCGCGAAGCCCGTGACGACGGAGCCGAGGATGGAACCCATGCCGCCGATGACGACCACGGCGAAGACGATGATGATGAGGTTGGCGCCCATCTGCGGGTTCACCGAGTAGATCGGCGCCGCCAGCACCCCCGCGAAGGCCGCCAGCGCCACGCCCGCGCCATAGGTCAGCGTCATCATCCGCGGCACGTTGATGCCGAAGGCCTGCACCAGCGCCGGGTTTTCCGTCGCCGCGCGCAGGTAGGAGCCGAGCTTGGTCTTCTCGATGACCAGCCAGGTGGCGAGGCACATGACGATGGCCACGATGACCACCCAGCCGCGATAGACCGGCATGAACATGAAGCCGAGATCCCACGCGCCCTGCAGTTCCGGCGGGATGCGGTAGGGCATGCCGGAGCTGCCATACTGGTTGCGGAACAGCCCCTCGATGATGAGGCCCACGCCGAAGGTCAGCAGCAGCCCGTACAGGTGATCGAGCTTGTACAATCGACTGATCATTGTCTTTTCAATGACCACGCCGGTGAAGCCCACGATCAATGGCGCCAGCAGCAAGGCCCACCAGTAGCCGATGCCGAAATAGTGCAGCAGCATCCAGGCCACGAAGGCGCCCATCATGAATTGCGCGCCGTGGGTGAAGTTGATCACGTTCAGCATGCCGAAGATGACGGCGAGGCCGAGCGACAGCAGGGCGTAGAAGGCCCCGTTGATCAGCCCCAGCAGAAGCTGGCCGAACAGCAATGGCGCGGGTATGCCGAAGATCTCGTCCATCGGAATCAGTCATCCCTGGCAAGGGTTCGGCCGCCCCACCACGCCCGACGCGAACGTGCCGGGCAGGGCGGGGCGGCCGTGCCCCGGTGAAGTCACACGCGCCCCCGGGCCGCGTGGCCCGGGGGTATTCCTCAGCTGCGGACCAGGGCGCAGTTGCCCTCGCCCAGCGGGCGGAAGGCCTCGGCGGCCGGCGTGGTCTGCAGCAGCTTGTAGTAGTCCCAGGCGCCGCGGCTTTCGGCCGGCGTCTTCACCTCGAAGAGGTAGACGGGCTGGATGCGGCGGCCATCGGGGCGGATCGTGCCCTCGCCCATCGCGTCGTCATTGGTGGGCTGGGCCTTCATGCGGTTGACCGTCTCGACGCCGCTGGCGCGCGCCGCCGGCACGCCCATCTCCGCCACCGTCTTGAGGTAGTGCATGATGGCCGAGTAGCAGCCCGCCTGGCCCATGCCCGGGCGCAGCCCGCCCGGCATGGAGGGCAGCACGCGCTGGGTGAAGGCGCGGGTGCGGTCGTTCAGGTCCCAGTAGAAGCTCTCGGTGCAGACGAGGCCCTGCGCCGTCTCCAGCCCCAGGCTGTGCACGTCGCTGATGAACATCAGCAGCGCGGCGAGCTTCGTGCCACGGCGCGTCACGCCGAACTCGGCGGCCTGCTTGATGGAGTTGATGGTGTCGCCGCCGGCATTCGCCAGCCCGATCACCTTGGCGCGCGACGACTGCGCCTGCACGAGGAAGGAGCTGAAATCCGTCGTGCCCGGGAAGGGCGTGCGGACCTGGCCCAACACCCGGCCGCCGGCCGCGCGCACGAAGCCCGAGGTGTCGCGCTCCAGCGCATGGCCGAAGGCGTAGTCGGCGGTGATGAAGAACCAGGTGTCGCCGCCCGCCCGCACCATGGCCCCACCCGTGCTCTTGGCGAGCATGTAGGTGTCATAGGTCCAGTGGATGGTGTTGGGGCTGCACTGCGCACCCGTCAGGTCGGAGGTGGCTGCGGACGAGTTCAGGAAGATCTTGTTCCGCTCGCGCACGATGGTGTTGACGGCGAGTGCGACGGAGCTGGTCGGCACGTCCAGGATCACGTCCACATTGTCGCGGTCAATCCATTGCCGCGTGATGGTGGAGCCGACATCGGGGCGGTTCTGGTGGTCGCCCACCACCACCTCGACATTCACGCCGCGGGCGGTGACGCCCGAATCCTGGATGGCCTGGCGCACGCAGGCGACGGAGCCGGGCCCGTTCACGTCACGATACAGGCCGGACTGGTCGTTGAGGACGCCGATGCGGACCGTGTTCGCGGCCTGCGCCCGCGCCACATGGGCGGGCAGGGCGCCGAAGGCGGCGGTGGCGGCCGCGCCACCCAGCAGTGCGCGGCGATTGAGGTGTGCCATCTTTTCGTTTCTCCCGGGGGGTAAGGAGGGGCAGGGGTTGCCCCCGCCCCGTCACGCGTCAGGTCAGCTGCGGGCGATGGCGCAGTTGCCGTCCGCCATGGGGCGGAAGGCCCGGTCGGCGGGCACGGTCTGCAGCAACTTGTAGTAGTCCCAGGCGCCGCGGCTCTCCTCCGGCGTCTTCACCTGGAACAGGTAGGCGGGGTGCAGCTTGCGGCCATCGGCGCGGATGCTGCCCTCGCCGAAGGCATCGTCGCTGGTCGGCATGGCCTTCATGCGGTTCACCGCCTCGACGCCATTCGCCTTGGCCGCGGCCACGCCCATGTCGCCCACCGCCTTGAGGTAGTGCAGCACGGAGGAGTAGCAGCCCGCCTGCACCATCGAGGGGCGGGTGTCGTTGGGCATCGGGCCCAGGCGCTGGGTGAAGGCGCGGGTCTTGTCGTTCAGGTCCCAGTAGAAGGTCTCGGTCAGCACCAGGCCCTGCGCCGTCTGCAGGCCCAGGGAATGCACGTCGGTCGCGAAGACGAGCAGCCCCGCCAGCCGCACGCCGCGCCGCGTGATGCCGAATTCGGCGGCCTGCTTGATGGAGTTGATGGTGTCGCCGCCGGCATTGGCCAGCCCGATCACCTGCGCGCGGGAGGCCTGGGCCTGCAGCAGGAAGCTGCTGAAATCCGTCGTGCCCGGGAAGGGCGTGCGGACGCTGCCGACGATGCGGCCGCCGGCCTGGCGGACGAAGGCGCCGGTGTCACGCTCCAGCGCATGACCGAAGGCGTAGTCGGCCGTGATGAAGAACCAGGTCTGCCCGCCGGCGGCCACCATCGCGCCGCCGGTCGAGTTGGCCAGCATCCAGGTGTCATAGGTCCAGTGGACGGTGTTGGGGCTGCACTGCGCGCCCGTCAGGTCGGACGTCGCGGCACCCGAGTTCAGGAACACCTTGTTCCGCTCGCGCACGATGGTGTTGACGGCCAGCGCCACCGAGCTGGTGGGCACGTCCACGATCACGTCCACATTGTCGCGGTCAATCCATTGCCGCACCACGGTGGAGCCGACATCCGGGCGGTTCTGGTGGTCCGCCTGGATGACCTCGACATTCACGCCGCGCTGCGTGATGCCGCTCTCCTGCACCGCGAGGCGCACGGCCTGGGTGGAGCCGGGGCCCGAGAGGTCTCGGTAGAGGCCCGACTGGTCGTTCATCACGCCGATGCGGATGGTGTTGGCCGCCTGGGCGCGGGCCGAGCGATAGGGCAGCGCGCCCCACACGGGCGCCGTCGCGGCGGCGCCCAGCAGGGTGCGGCGGGAAGTGGTGGTCATGGGGGGTCCTTCCTCCTGGTGCGCGTTGCCGCCTTAGCTGCGGATGAAGCCGCAACCACCCTCGGCCAGGGGCCGCCAGGGCTCCTCGGCGTCGGTGGACTGCAGCAGCTTGTAGTAGTCGTGCCGGCCGCGGCTTTCGGCCGGGGTCTTCACCTCGAACAGGTAGGCGCGGTTCAGCTTGCGGCCATCCTCGCGGATGCGGCCCTCGCCGAAGGCCAGGTCATTGGTCGGCATGGCCTTCATGCGCGCCACGGTGTCGCGCCCGCTGGCCTTGGCGGCGGCGACACCCAGGTCGGCCACGGCCTTCAGGTAGTGCAGGTTGGCTGCGTAGTCGCCCGCATGGCTCATGGCCACCGGCATGTCGCCGCCGGCCAGCGCCAGGATGCGGCGCGACACGTCGCGCGTGCCGTCGTTCAGGTCCCAGTAGAAGGTGTTGGCGCAGACGAGGCCCTGCGCGACCTCCAGCCCCAGCGCGTGCACGTCGGTGATGAACAGCAGCAGCGAGGCGATCTTGGTGCCGCGCCGCGTGATGCCGAATTCCGCCGCCTGCTTGATGGAGTTGATGGTGTCAACGCCCGCATTGGCCAGCCCAATCACCTTCGCGCGGCTGGCCTGGGCCTGCAGCAGGAAGGAGCTGAAGTCGGTCGTGCCGGGGAAGGGCGTGCGGACGCTGCCCAGCACGCGGCCGCCGGCGGCGCGCACGAAGCCCGTGGTGTCGCGCTCCAGCGCATGGCCGAAGGCGTAGTCCGCGGTCAGGAAGAACCAGGTGTCGCCGCCGGCGCGCACCATGGCCGCACCCGCCACCTTGGACAGCATGTAGGTGTCATAGACCCAGTGGATGGTGTTGGGGCTGCACGCCCGGCCCGTCAGGTCCGAGGTGGCGGTGGAGGTGGCGATGGCCACCTTGTTGCGCTCACGCGCGAGGTCCGCCACGGCCAGCGCGACCGAGGAGGCGGCCAGGCTGGTCACCACGTCCACATTGTCGCGGTCGAACCATTGGCGGGCGGTGGCCGTGGCGACATCGGGGCGGTTCTGGTGGTCGGCCACCACCATTTCCACGTTGAAGCCGCGTGCCGCGAATTCCTGGATGGCAAGCCGCGTGGCGGCGACCGTGTTCGGCCCGTTCAGGTCGCGGAAGGTGCCCGACATGTCGGTCAGCACGCCGATGCGGACGGTGTTGGCCGCCTGCGCGCGGGCGCGCGACATGGGCAGCGCACCCCAGGCCGGCGCGGTGGCGGCGGCCCCGAGTAAGGTGCGGCGGGTGGTGGTGGTCATTTCCTTGGGTTTCCTTCCTTGGGGTTTCCGGTCCGGCCGCTTCTTGTCGGTCTCAGACGCCCAGATATTCGTGGAGGCGGTCCATGGAGGCGTTCAGCTCCGCATTGCTGACCATGTCCACGACCCGCCCGTGTTCCATGACGTAGTGGCGGTCCGCCACCGTCTGCGCGAAGCGGAAATTCTGTTCCACCAGCAGCACCGTGAAGCCGCGGCTCTTCAGCTCGCGGATGGTGCGGCCGATCTGCTGCACGATCACGGGGGCCAACCCCTCGGAAGGCTCGTCCAGCAGCAGCAGCTTGGCCCCGGTGCGCAGGATGCGGCCGATGGCCAGCATCTGCTGCTCGCCGCCCGAGAGCTTGGTGCCCGGGCTGTTGCGGCGCTCCTGCAAGTTCGGGAACAGCTCATAGATGGTGGGGACGGGAAGCCCGCCCGGCAGCACCTCGGGCGGCAGCATCAGGTTCTCGTAGACCGAGAGCGAGGCGAAGATGCCGCGTTCCTCCGGCACATAGCCGATGCCCGCGCGCGCGATGATGTCCGACCGCGCGCCGATCAGCTCCCGCCCCTCATACTTCACCGAGCCGGCGCGCCGCCCCACCAGCCCCATGATGGAGCGCAGGGTGGAGGTCTTGCCCGCGCCGTTGCGGCCGAGCAGCGTCACCACCTCGCCGGCATGGATGTGGATGTCCACGCCATGCAGCACGTGGCTCTCGCCATACCAGGCCTCGAGGCCCTTCACCTGGAGCAGCGGGGCGTCAGCCATGGTGCGCGCCCTCCGGAACGCCGACGGAGGAGGGGTCGGTGCCGAGATAGGCCGCCTGCACCTCCGGGTTGCGGCTGACGGCGGCGTAGTCGCCCTCGGCCAGGATCTGTCCGCGGGCCAGCACCGTGATGCGGTCGCAGAGGCCCTCCACGACCTTGAGGTTGTGCTCCACCAGCAGCACCGTGCGGCCCGCCGAGACGCGCTTCACCAGGGTGACGATGCGGTCCACATCCTCATGCGTCATGCCGGCGGTGGGTTCGTCCAGCAGCATCATCGCGGGGTCCATCGCGAGCGTGGTGGCGATCTCCAGCGCGCGCTTGCGGCCATAGGGCAACTGACCCGCGCGCAGGTCCGCGTATTCGGTCAGCCCCACATCGGCCAGCAATTCATGCGCGCGGTCGTCATATTGCCGCAGCACCTTCTCCGAGCGCCAGAAGTCGAAGCTGGCGCCGCGCTGGCGCTGCAACGCCATGCGGACATTCTCCAGCACGGTCAGGTTCGCGAAGACCGCCGAGATCTGGAAGGAGCGCACGAGGCCGAGGCGGGCCACCTCCGCGGGCTTCATCCGCGTGATGTCGCGCCCGTCATAGGTGATGCTCCCGCGCGTCGGGATCAGGAATTTCGTGAGCAGGTTGAAGCAGGTCGTCTTGCCCGCGCCATTGGGCCCGATCAGCCCATGGATGGTGCCCCGCCGCACATTGATGTTGACGTCCTGGACGGCCAGAAAGCCGCGGAATTCCTTCGTCAGATTCTCTGTCTGAAGGATGATGTCGCTCACCCGGATCCGTCCCCCACGCCATTGTTGAATCCGGGGTTTGCCCCGGCGGCTTGTGTCCCTGCCGGGTTGCTTATTCCGCAGCCCAGCCATGCCTGTATGGCCAAGCCCGCAGCGACATGCAAGCGCCTTTACGGCCCCGATTTTATTGCCTTTAAATTGAGCAGAAGCCGCTCCGGGGTGGCCGGCAAATCGAGGTGGACCAGCCCCGCCGCGTCCCGCAGCGCGTTGACCACGGCGGTGGCCAGCAGCAGGGGCGGCTCGCCCACGGCCTTGGAGCGGAACAGCGTCCGCGCCCGCCCGGCCGAGCCCGCCAGCAGCCGCGTGTGCAGCACCGGCGGCACGTCGCGCGAGCCGGGAATCTTGTAGGTGGAGGGCCCCAGCGTGCGCTGCCGCCCTTGCCCGTCCCACCACAATTCCTCGGTGGTCAGCCAGCCCATGCCCTGCACGAAGGCGCCTTCGATCTGGCCGAGGTCAATGGCCGGGTTCAGGCTGCGCCCGCAATCCTGCACGAGATGCGCGGAGAGGCAGCGATGCTCCCCCGTCAGCGTGTCCAGCAGCACCTCGGCCACGGCGGCGCCATAGGTGAAATAATGGAAGGGTTCGCCCTTCAGCGCCGTGGCATCCCAGTGGATGTCGGGCGTCTTGTAGAAGCCGGTGGCGGAAAGGCTGACGCGCGCCTTCCAGCACAGCTTCGCCAACTCGCCGAAGGTCAGGCGCTTGTTGCTGCCGGCGCCGCCCGGGAAGATCTGGCCATCCTCGAAGACGACCTCCTCCACCGGGCAGCCGAAATGCTGCGCGGCCACCTCCGCCATGCGTTCGCGCAGCGTGGTCGCGGCGGCATGCGCGGCCCAGCCATTCAAATCGCTGCCCGTGCTGGCGGCGGTGGCGCTGGTGTTGGGGATTTCGGCGGTGGAGGTCGCGCTGAGGCCCACGCTCTCCACCGGCACGGAGAACACCTCCGCCACCACCTGCGCCACCTTGATGAAGAGGCCCTGGCCCATCTCCGTCCCGCCATGGGCGAGGCGGATGGAGCCATCGGTGTAGACATGCACCAAGGCACCCGCCTGGTTCAGATGAACAATGCCGAAGCTGATGCCGAAGGCGCAGACGAAGGAACCAAGCCCGCGCCGCAGCGTGGGGTGGGCGGCGTTGAAGGCGGCGATCTCGGCGCGCTTCGCTTCCCAGCCGGCATCCTGCTTCGCCTCGGCCAGGACGCGGCGCGTCAGGCTCGGGTCCAGTTCCTGGCCATAGGGGGTGCGGCTGGCGAAGTTGGCCTCGCGCACCTGGTCCACATCCCGGCCCAGATGCGCGGCGACCGCGTGCAGCACCTCCTCCATCAGCAGCGCGCCCTGCGGGCCGCCGAAGCCGCGAAAGGCGGTGTTGCTGACATGGTTGGTCTTGACCGCGCAGGCCGTGATGCGGTGCGCCGGCACGCCATAGCAGTTCAGCGCATGGGTCAGCGCGCGGAACACCACCCCGCCCGACATGTCCACCGAATGCCCGCCATCCCCCGCCAGCAGCGCGTCCAGCCCAAGCAGCCGTCCCGCATCGTCGAAGCCCACCTTCCAGCGATAGAGGAAGGGGTGGCGCTTGCCCGTGGCCGCCATATCGGCGCGGCGGGGCAGGCGCAGCTTCACGGGGCGGCCCGTCAGCCGCGCGGCCAGGGCGGCGGCGGCGGCGATCCAGCTCGCATTGCTCTCCTTGCCGCCGAAGGCCCCGCCCATGCGGCGGCATTGCACCGTGACACGGTGGTAAGGCACGCCCAGCACGCGGGCCACGATGTGCTGCACCTCGGTCGGGTGCTGGGTGGAGGAATGCACCAGCATCTCCTCCTCCTCGCCCGGGATGGCGAGCGCGATCTGCCCTTCCAGGTAGAAATGCTCCTGCCCGCCCGCGCGGAACTCGCCCGAGAGGCGGTGCGGCGCGGCCTCCAGCGCGGCCGCCGCATCGCCCGCCACCATGGTCTGCGGCTTGATGATCCAGGCCTCGCGCGCCAGACCTTCCTCGATGCTCAGCACCGGGGGCAGCGGCGTGATCGCGGCGGTGACGGCGGCAGCGGCACGCAAGGCCTCGTCGCGGGTCTGGGCCACCACGATGGCCAGCGCTTGGCCGTGATGTTCAACCATTTGCTCGGCCAGCATCACCTCGCCGGTCGCGATGGGGGCGATGTCGTTCTCGCCCGGAATGTCCTGGGGCGTGATGATCCGCACCACGCCCGGCATGGCGCCGGCGGCTTGGGTGTCCAGCGCGTCCAGCCTCCCATGCGCCAGCGGAGAGAGAACCAGTGCCGCGTGCAGCAGGCCCGCGGGCTCCGGCATGTCGTCCAGGAAGCGCGCCTCGCCCGTCGCGTGCTTCAGCGCGCTGTCATGGCGCAGGGCCTGGCCGGCATGCTTCAGGCGGAAGCTGCTGCCATCCATCATGCGAAGATCTCCGCGGGCAGCCCGGCATGGCGGAGCGCCAGGCGCCGCAGCAGGCCCCGCGCGGCCTCCATCCGGAACTCGGCGCTGCCGCGCCAGTCGGCCATGGGCGCGAAGTCCAGCGCCTGGCCCGCGCCGGCCAGGGCGCCATCATCCAGGGGCCGACCGCGCAAGGCGGCCTCGGCCGGGGCGCAGCGGCGGG
Organism: Roseococcus thiosulfatophilus; assembly: GCF_017311575.1. GTDB lineage: Bacteria > Pseudomonadota > Alphaproteobacteria > Acetobacterales > Acetobacteraceae > Roseococcus > Roseococcus thiosulfatophilus. The sequence goes on along the minus strand of NZ_JAFFQY010000022.1, from coordinate 38,390 downwards.
CCGTCGCGTCCATGCCGCCGAAGGCCAGCCGCGCCTCGCGCACCACACCGTCCTCGAAGGTGATGAGCGCGGCCAGGGACACGGCGCTGATGTCCTGGTCATGCCGGCGCGAGAGTTTTTCCGCCGCCAGGAAGGCGCCCTCCGGCGGGCGGGGCAGGTGGATGGCGACGATCAGCTCCTCCGGCACCAGGGCGTTGCGGCGATAGCCCGTCAGGAACTCCCCCACCGGGATGTGCCGCACGCCGCGCAGCTGCGCCACCTCCACCACCGCGCCCAAGGCCAGCAGCACCGGCAGCGCATCCCCGATGGGCGAGGCCGTGCCGAGATTGCCCGCCACCGTCCCCAGCCCCCGGATCTGCCGCGAGCCCAGCCGCGCCAGATAGGGCACCAGCGGCGCCCAGGCGGCGTCCGCGCGGCAGGCGCGCAGCCATTCGGCATAGCTGGCGGCGGCGCCGATCCTGAGGCCGGTGGGGCGCACCTCCACCCCCCGCATCTCGGCCACGTTCAGCAGGCAGAGCACCTGCGCCGGGTGTTCCCGGTGTTCCGAGAAGCGCAGGCCGAGATCGGTGCCGCCCATCAGCACCAGGGCCTCGGGCCGCACGGCGCGCAGCGCCAGCGCCTCGTCCAGCGAGGCCGGCAGATGGAAGCCGCCGAACTTGGCGCTGTCCGGGACCATGGGGGCGGGCGGCGCCGCGCCGTCATCCTGCATGCGGGCCATGGCGTCCAGGATGGGGCGATAGCCCGTGCAGCGGCAGAGATTGCCCGCCAGCGCCTCATGCGGGTCCCCGCCCTCGCGCGTATGGGCCCAGGCGGACATGACGATGCCGGGCGTGCAGAAGCCGCATTGGGTGGCATCGGCTTCGGCCAGGGCGCGGGGGACGGTGTGCTGCGGCCCCAGCCCCTCCACGGTGCGGATCGCGCGGCCATGCAGCTGGCCCAGCACGCAGAGGCAGGCATTCACGGGCGTGCGGGCGCCATCGGCGCCCTCCAGCACCACGGTGCAGGCGCCGCAATCGCCCTCGGCGCAGCCTTCCTTGGCGCCGGTCAGCCCCTCGGCGCGCAGCCAGTCCAGCAGGGTGGTGGTGGGGCTCTGGTGCGGGGGCAGGGTGCGGGGGGCCCCATTCAGCACCAGGCGAATCTGGTCATTCATCGGCACGGCCCGCCTGCGTTCATCTCAAGCCATCCGTCCCCATGATGTCCTTCACCTCCAGCCCGCCAATGCGCGGCAGCGGCCGCCCCCCGGTGGTCAGCGCCAGGCAGAGCAGGATTTCGCCGGCCATGGGCGCATCCGTGCAGCGGAACTCGATGGCGTCGAAATGCGAGCGGACAAAGGCCGCATCCTTGTGGCCGAGCGGGATGTCGATGGCCGTGCCCATGCCGCCCCGCTTCTTGGCGGAAGGGATCAGCGCCGGCCCCTTGCCCAGCGCGGCGCGCACCGGCGCGCCCATCTTCGGGTGCAGCAGGGCGGCGGCGTGTTCCAGCTCGCCCCCCTCGCCCACCACGGCGGCCTTGCCGAAGCTGTGGCCTGCCTCCCCCGGAATGCCCAGCGCGGCCACGGCGCGGGCGGCGAGTTCGGCGCCCAGCGCCTCGCCCGCCTCGATCAGCGGCGCCAGGTCCTCGACATAGCGTCCCGCGAAGGGGTTCTGCAGCACGCAGGCGGCGACGGCGCGGCGGATGGGGGGCGTCACGGTCTGGCCCTGTTCCAGCGCCACCTCCTCCACCAGCGAGAGGTATTTCCGGATGATCATGCCAGCACCTCCGGGATGAGCGCGGCGGGGGGCGTGTTGCGGCTGCGCCCGGTCTTCACCTCGCCGTCCACCATCACCATGCCGATGCCGGGCAATTCGCCGAACCCGAAGGCCTGGGCGGCATCGCTGCCCGCCCCGCCGATGGGGGCGTCCAGGAACACCAGGTCCGCGGGGCGCCCCACCGCGATGGTCCCGGCCTCGATGCCCCGCCAGCGCGCCGTGTTGCCGCCGGCCGCGGCAATGGCGATGGCCGGATCAAGCCCGCCCAGGCTGCACAGCAGCGAGATGGTCCGCATGACACCCAGCGGCTGCACGCCCGACCCCGCCGGGCTGTCCGTGCCCAGCACCAGCCGGTCCAGCCGGCCCATCTCCCGCAGCACGTTCATGGCGTGGATGGCGTTGCGCGGGTTGCCGTTGTGCACCACCTCGATGGCGCGCTTCGTGCCCTCGATCACCTTCGTCAGTTCGGCGGCGGGAAGGCTGGTCGGGCCGCCATTGATATGCGCCACGATGTCGGCATCGGCCGCGATCACCACCGGCGCCTGCATCAGGTTGGACCCCGCGATGGAAGGCCCGCCGCAATGGATCATGGCGTTCAGTCCGGCGGCGCGGACATGGCCCATCACCTCCACCACCTCGGCCTCGTCCTTCACCGTGCCCAGGCCGAATTCGCCCACGAAGCGCACGCCGGCGGCGGCCATCTCGGCGTAGTCGGCGGCGGTCAGGCCACGCTCGGGCACCGGGGCGCCGGCCAGCACCCGCGCGCCCATGGGGCGGAAGGCGCTGAAGCAGCGCTGGGCGGCGATGGCGAGCGCCTTCACCCCCACCGGGTCCTTCGGGCGGCCGGGCAGATGGACCTCGCCGGCCGAGATCAGGGTGGTGGTGCCGCCATGCACCATGGCCTCGATCCAGCCCAGCTGGTTCTGGCGCGGCGTCCAGTCGCCGAAGGCCGGATGCACATGGTTGTCAATCAGGCCCGGCATGACGGCGCAGCCCTTGGCGTCAATGACCGTGGCGCCCTCCGGGTCGAAATCCGCCGCGCGGCCGATGCCGGCCACCTTCCCGCCCTCGATCAGCAGGGCGTCCGCCTCCCGCAGGGGGGCGTCCATCTCGCCCGTGAAGAACAGTCCTATGCCACGCACCAGCACCCGCGCCATCCAATCCCCCTTGCGCCTGATATCCCAGCCTAGTTTCCGATTGAGCGTGCCGCCAAGGGAAAGCACAATCCGTTGCGATGACGGAGGCAGGATTTGCGACACCCCCACCTGGCGGCCCGCCCATGACCGACCGGACCGAGCAATTCGGCGCCCGCGAGGGGAACGAGGGCATCGTCCGCTGCGACGCCTGCCCGGTGCTGTGCCGCATCCGCCCCGGCCGCGCCGGGGCCTGCCACCGTTACGCGAATGAAGATGGCCGCCTCATCCGCACCGATCCGCTGGTGCTGCTGCACCAGGCGGTGGAGGAGGGCGCGCCGCTGGTGCCCTTCCTGGATGCCGCCGAGGATTGGGCGGGCGGCGTCACCCCCGCGCCCCAGGTCTTCGTGACCGCCATCGGCGCCGGCACCACCTATCCGGACTACAAGCCCGCCCCCTTCATCGTGGCGCAGAAGCATGAGGGGGTGGACACGGTCACGGTCGTGACCGAGGGAATCTTCAGCTATTGCGGGTTGAAGGTGAAGATCGACACCGACCGACACCTCGGCCCCGAATGCGCGCCGGTGATGCATGAGGGCGAACAGATCGGCCATGTCACCACCGCCGAATATGGCAGCCAGATGCTGAGCCTCGGCGGGGTGCGGCACCTGACGGGCGGCTCCAAGCGCGAGGGCCAGGTGACCTGCGCCGCCATGCTGGCGCTGTGCCGCAAGCAGGCCATCGAGGTGACCATCCCCGGCGGCTCCCGCGTCACGCTCCAGGCGGGTGCGGCGCCCATCGTGAACGGCGTGGCCGAGACGCGCATGCGGGTCGGCTGCGGCAGCGCCGCGGTCGGCATCTTCGCCCAGCAATGGCAGGGCCATGTGGACGAGGTCGTGGTGGTGGACGACCACATCACCGGTGTCCTCACCGAGCACCAGGCCGGGCGCTGCCTGAGCATGCGCCCCTCCGGCCTGCGCGTGCGCGGCCGACGCTCCACCCCCGGGCGCTATTTCCAGGTGGCCCACCCCGGCACCGGCTGGGGCGGGACCGATGTGACGGACCCGCTGACGCTGATCGAGAGCATTGATGCGAAACTCGCCTGGCCCGGCATGCGCGTGCTGATGACCAGCACCACGGGCGAGGATTCCCTCTGGCTGGAACTGGACGAGGCCTTGCGCCCCGTGGTGGCGCCGATGCCCGATTCCGTGGCCCAGACGGTCGCCCGCATCGGCGAGAATTGCGAACCGGCGCTGACCTCCATCCTCTTCATGGCGGGCGCCGGCGGTTCGCTGCGCGCGGGCGTCACGGAAAACCCCATCCTGCTCACCCGCAGCGTCCAGGCGGGCGAGGTGCGCGTCACCATGGGCGGCGCGCCCTGCACCCTCTGGCCGGGCGGGGGCATCACCATCATGGCCGATGTGCTGGCCATCCCGGACAATGCCTTTGGTTACGTCCCCACGCCCGCCTTGGTGGCGCCCATCGAATTCACCTTGCGCGCCGGGCTTTACGCCGCACTTGGAGGGCATGTGGACCAGGCCATCGCCCTCGAGACCCTGCTCGCCCGCCATGCGGAGGCCGCGGTGAACGCCCCCTGGCCGCGCGCCAACCCCTGGCCCGACGCGCCCTCATGACCGATGGGGGCATGAGCGCCTGGCCCGCGCCACGGCGCGCCATGCTGCCCGATGGGCGGCTGCATCTGCAGGACGGGCCCATTGATCTCGTCATCGGCATCGAGGGGTTGCGCCCCGCCGTGCTCCAGGCGCGCGAGGCGGCCACCGCGGCGCTGACCGGCCTGCTGCCGGCGCTGGCGCTGGAATTGCCGCTGCTCCGCACGCCTTTGCTGGGCCGGATGCCCAGCTTCCGCCACCCCGTCGCCCGCCGCATGGCCGAGGCCGCCTGGCCCCACCGCGCCACCTTCATCACCCCCATGGCGGCCGTGGCGGGGGCCGTGGCCGAGCATGTGCTGGCCGCCATCGCCGCCGTGCCGGGCGTGCAGCTCGCGCATGTGAACAATGGCGGCGACATCGCGCTGCACCTCTCGCCCGCCAGCACCTTGCGGGTCGGGCTGGTGGAGGGGCCGGAGGCCGGGGCGCCCGACGGGTTGGCCGTGATCCGGGGGCGGGACGAGGTGCGCGGCATCGCGACCTCCGGCTGGCGGGGCCGCAGCTTCTCGCGCGGGATCGCCGATGCGGTGACGGTGCTGGCCGCCCGCGCGCCCGAGGCCGATGCGGCGGCCACCATCATCGCCAATGCCGTGGATGCGGACCACCAGGCCATCTCCCGCGCCCCGGCCGACAGCCTCGACCCCGACAGCGACCTGCGCGACCTGGCCGTGACCACGCATGTGGGCGAATTGCCGGATCAGGTGGTGTCCGAGGCCCTCGGGCACGGCGAGGCCTGCGCCGAGCGCCTGCTGGCGCGCGGCCTGGTGCTGGGCGTCTGCCTGCGGCTGAAGGGCCAGGTGCGCCTGCTGGGCGCGGCCGACGCACTGGCAGCGATGGACCGCGCGGCGGCGCTGCGCTGAGGTCTTGGCTGGCGGCGGGGACACGCCTTGGACGGGTTCCGCCTCCGCGGGTCAGGCGCGATCGCGCCGCGCGCATTCCAGCGCGAAGACGCGCAGCCGGCTGGTCAGCGGCTCCGCCGCGTCGGCGCGCGCCGCATCCTGCTCGGCGATGAGGGCGGCCAGCGGCATGGCACGCCGCGCGGCCTCCTCCTCGAGCGCGGCCCAGAAGGCGGGTTCCAGCGCGATGGAGGTGCCATGGCCCGCCAGCCGCAGGCTGCGCTTCACCAGGTGCCCTGTCACGGTCGCAGCATCGCCTCCGGTTTCACCCAGGCGTCGAAATCCTCGCCCGCGACGCCCTCGCGTTCGGCGGCCTCGCGCAGGGTCAGGTCCTCGTGCAGGGCGCGCTTGGCGATGGCGACCGCGCGGTCATAGCCGATATGCGGGTTCAGCGCGGTGGCGAGCATGAGGGACTTCGCCAGGTTCTCGGCCAGGCGCGCGTGGTTGGGTTCCAGCTTGTCCACCATGTGGCGGGCGAAGCTGGTGGCGGCCTCGGCCATCAGGGTGGCGGATTGCAGCACCGCCTGGATGATGACGGGCTTGAAGGTGTTCAGTTCCAGATGCCCCTGCGACGCGCCGATGGTGACCGTCACCTGGTTGCCCATGACCTGGGCGCAGACCATGGTCAGCGCCTCGCTCTGGGTGGGGTTGGTCTTGCCGGGCATGATGGAGCTGGAAAGCCCGTCATCGGGGATGACGAGTTCCGCCAGCCCCGCGCGCGGCCCGCTGCCCAGCAGGCGGATGTCATTGCCGATCTTCATCAGCGAGGCGGCGATGGTGTTCATCGCCCCGTGCAGTTCCAGCAGCGCGTCATGCGCCGCCATGCCCTCGGACTTGTCGGGGTTGGGCGTGAAGGCGAGGCCCGTGCGGGTGGCCACCACCTCGCAGAAGATGCGGTCGAAATCGGGGTGGCGGTTCAGGCCGGTGCCGGCCGCGGTGCCGCCCTGGGGCAGTTGCAGCAGCCGCGGCATGGCGGCATCGAGCCGCGCGACGCCATGGATCACCTGCCTTGCCCAGGTGGCGAATTCGCCGCCCAGCGTGACGGGCACGGCGTCCATCAGGTGGGTGCGCCCCATCTTGATGATGCCGGCCCATTCCTCGGCGCGGGCGTTCAGGCTGGCGGCGAGCAGTTCCAGGGCAGGCTTCAGGCGGCGCTGCGCGGCCTCGGCCGCCGCCAGGTGCATGATGGTGGGGAAGCTGTCGTTCGAGGATTGGCCGCGGTTCACATGATCGTTCGGATGCACCGGCGCCCGCGCGCCCAGCTTCGCGCCCAGCAGCTGGTTGGCGCGGTTCGCGATGACCTCGTTCGCGTTCATGTTGGTCTGGGTGCCGGAGCCGGTCTGCCAGATGGTCAGTGGGAAATCCACGTCGCGCTGGCCCGCGATGATCTCCTGCGCCGCCTGCTGGATGGCGTCCGTCAAATGGCGCGGCAATTCGTCCAGCCGCGCATTGGCCTCCGCCGCCGCCCATTTCTGCTGGCCCAGCGCGCGCAGCAGCAAGGGCGGGAAACGCTCGGTTCCAATGGCGAAGAGGTGGCGGGCGCGTTCGGTCTGCGGGCCCCAGATGCGCTCGGCGGGAATCTCGACCGTGCCGAGGCTGTCGGTTTCGGTGCGCGTGGTCATGTGGCCTCAACCCCTTGTGGTGGGGCGGAGGATAGCATGGCGCGCCGACACCCCCACCCGCGCGCAAAACGCGCGAGAGGGGCGTGCGGATGAGGGGCCGCTTCGGTTTTCAGTCGGAGTAGGTGGCGATCTCGATCAGGTTCTGGTCCGGGTCGCGGCAATAGACGCTGGTGATGGGCCCCAGCGCGCCATCCTTCGGCACCGGCCCCTGTTCCACCATGACGCCGCAGCGGTGCAGATGCTCCACCACCTGAAGCGCGCTGACGGTGACGATGAAGCAGAGATCCTGCCCGCCAGGTGCCGTCGCCACGCCCGAGAACCATTCAGATTGCGTGGCCTCGACCGGGCGCAAATTCATCTTCTGGCCGCCGAAGCGCAGGGTGGTGCGACGGTGCGGGCCGAACTCCACCCGCTCCATGCCCAGCACGCGCTGGTACCAGGCGGCCGTGATCTCCACGTCCTTGCAGGTCATGACCAGGTGGTCGAGGCGGTCCACGGCGAAGCGCATCTGGGCTGTCCTTAGCTGCGGGGCTGGCGCCGCGCGGTGACTTCGATCTCGATGCGCATGGCGTCGGTCTGCAACTGCGCGTGGATCAGGGTGGAGGCGGGGCGCGTCTCGCCGAAATACTTCTTCAGGATGGGCCAGCAGGGGGCCCAGTCCTCGCGGCGCGGGACGATGACCAGCATGCGGACGACATCGGCCAGCGTGGCATCGGCCTGGGCGAGGGCGGCGCTGATGTTCTTCAGCGTCTGCTCGCATTGCGCGGCCACGTCGTCCACGATGGTCATGGTCGCGTAGTCATAGCCGGTGGTGCCGGAGACGAAGATGAAATCCCCGTCCACCACGGCGCGCGAATAACCGATTTCCTCTTCGAACTTCGAACCGGAGGAGATGAGGCGGCGGGTCATGCGGTATTCCTCACACGGGGGCGACGAGGCGTGCCACCAGCCGCCGCACGAGCGGCAGCACGACGAGCACGGTGGGGAAGGCGATCACCCAGGAGGTGAGCCAGGCGATGGGCCATGCGCCCAGCGCCATGACCGAGACACCCAGCGCCATCACGGTGGATATGCCCGAGATGATGAAGGTCATGATCGCCGTCAGGAAGAATCCCGTGACGGCGAGGGTGTAGCGGGCGGGCAGGCGACGGTCGGTCACTCGAGGCCTTCGTGGAAGTCGTTGCCGTCATGTGGACGCCGAAGGCGGCCACGTGCCGAACAAGCATGTGGACGCCGAAGGCGGCCACGTGCCAGGGAAAGGGAAGGGCAACGCGGCGCGCGCTGCATCACTCCAGCCCTTCGTAGAAATCGTTGCCCTTATCGTCCACCACGATGAAGGCCGGGAAATCCTCCACCTCGATCCGCCACACCGCCTCCATGCCGAGCTCCGGGTATTCCAGCACCTCGACCTTACGGATGCAGTCCTGCGCCAGCCGCGCCGCCGGGCCGCCCACGGAACCGAGGTAGAAGCCGCCATGCTTCTGGCAGGCCTCGCGCACGGCGCGGGAGCGGTTGCCCTTCGCCAGCATCACCAGCGAACCGCCCGCCGCCTGGAAGGCCGCCACATAGCTGTCCATGCGGCCCGCGGTGGTGGGGCCGAAGCTGCCGGTGGCCATGCCCGTCGGCGTCTTGGCGGGGCCCGCGTAATAGACGGGGTGGTTCTTGATGTAGTCGGGCAGGCCCTCGCCGCGGTCCAGCCGCTCCTGCAGCTTCGCGTGCGCGATGTCGCGCGCGACCACGATGGTGCCGGTGAGCGAGACGCGGGTCTTGACCGGGTGCTTCGCCAATTCCGCGCGGATGGCGTCCATGGGGCGGTTGAGGTCGAGCTTCACCACCTCCCCGCCCAGGATGTCGTCGGTCGCTTCGGGGAGATACTTGGCCGGGTCGTGCTCCAGCTCCTCCAGGAACACGCCCTCGGCCGTGATCTTCGCCTTGATCTGCCGGTCGGCGCTGCACGAGACGCCGATGCCGATGGGCAGCGACGCGCCATGCCGCGCCATCCGCACCACGCGCACATCGTGGCAGAAATACTTCCCGCCGAACTGCGCGCCGATGCCGAGATTCTGCGTCAGCTTGTGGATCTCGGCCTCCAGCGCGCGGTCGCGGATGGCGTGGCCGGATTTGTCGCCCGTCTCGGGCAGCCCATCCAGGTAGCGCGTGGAGGCGAGCTTCACGGCCTTGAGGTTGGCCTCGGCACTCGTGCCGCCGATGGCGATGGCCAGGTGGTAGGGCGGGCAGGCGGAGGTGCCCAGCGTCTTCACCTTTTCCTCGATGAAGGCCAGCAGCTTGGGCTTGTTCAGTACCGCGCGCGTCTGTTGGTAGAGGAAGGTCTTGTTGGCCGAACCGCCGCCCTTCAGCACGAACATCAGGTGGAATTCGTCGGCATGGTCCTCGCCGGGTGAGGCCAGGATGGTGAACTCCACCGGCATGTTGTTGCCGGTGTTCGCCTCGTCGAACATGGAGAGCGGCGCCATCATGGAATAGCGCAGATTGGTCTCGGTGTAGGTGCGGGCGACGCCATAGGACAGCGCCTCCTCCTCATTGCCCTCGACCCAGACGCGCTGGCCCTTCTTGCCGAAGACGATGGCGGTGCCGGTGTCCTGGCACATGGGCAGCTTGCCGCCGGCGGCGATGTTCGCGTTCTTCAGCAGGTCCAGCGCCACGAAGCGGTCATTCGCGCTGGCCTCCGGGTCCTTCAGGATGGAGGAAAGCTGCGCCAAGTGGCCGGGGCGCAGCAGATGCGACACGTCGCGGCAGGCGGCGAAGGCCAGCTCCTCCAGCGCCTTGGGCGGCACCTTCAGCACCCGCTTGCCGTCCACCTCGATGACCTTCACCCCCTCGATGGGCAGGCGGCGATAGGGCGTCTTGTCCTCGGCGAGGGGGAAGGTCGGGCTGTAGTGGAAGCCTTCGGGACGGGCGGGGGTGGCGCTGTCGAGCAAGGTGCGGGGCTCCGGGCGGGGTGTCAGTCGCGCTTGCGGCGGAAGGCGTCGAGGCTGACGACCTGTGGCTGGGGGGCGGGTTCTTCCTGGGTTTCGGCGGGTGCCGCGGCGGCTTCGGGCGGCGGCAGGTCGGCCGCGTCCTCCTCGCCGTCATATTCGGGCTGGAAGCGCAGGCCGAACTGGGCGTGCGGGTCCTGGAAGGCGGTCAGCGCCGCGAAGGGCACGGTGAGCGAGGCCGGGATGCCCGAGAAGGACAGCCCCACCGAGAAGCGCTGCGCCACGCGGTCCACCTTCAGGTCCCAGAAGCGGTGCTGGATCACGATGGTGATCTCGTGCGGGTATTTCGCCTTCAGGAAGGCCGGGATGGAGGTGCCCGGATGGTCCGTGCGGAAGGAGATGTAGAAATGATGCTCGCCTGGCAGGCCCTCGCGCGCCGCATGTTCGAGCGCGTCCACGACCACCGAGCGCAGCGCGCGCGTGGCCCAGGCTTCGTAGGGGAGCAGGCTGGGGGTGTTGGTGTCTGTCATCGGCTATTCCTGGCGCTGCACCATATGGCGGGTGAGGGCGCAAGGGAAGGAAGGGGAGGGGCGCGACGCGCGCGGGCCCTACAGCGGAGTGCGCTGCCCCACGAGCATCCGGCCGCACGTGCGGCCGGCGGGCCCGATCAGGGCCCGGAAGCCAAGCCGCCGGAGGCGGCGCCCGGCGCCTGAGGGCATTCGGCACGCCTTCCCCACGCTCCGGCCGCACGTGCGGCCGGCGGGCCCGATCAGGGCCCGAAAGCCAAGGCCGCGGATGCGGCCGCCCGGCGCCTGAGGGCACAAAAAAACCTGACCCTGACACCCAGGCCCAAGGGGGCCTGGGTGCCAGGGTCAGGCGGGGGGCTTCTGTTGCCCGGTGCCCCCCAGACCGCGCTTACCTATTCCTAGGCAGCGAGCGCCACGTCCTCGCGGACGTTATCGTTGGCACTTGTGATTTAGCCCGATAACGGCGGTACAATGCCGGGCAAAAGCTGCGTCTTTACCACGCACGTCGAGCCTGTTTCGTCCCCGTGCCACGCGCCCCGATAAAGGCGGTTGGAGTGGTGGAGACGCCGGGCACTGCCCCCGGGTCCGTAACGATTATTCCACGCAACGTTTATCGCCATAGCCGCAAGCGGCACCCCGATATGTAGGACATCGGGGCCGTGATTGCCAGGGGTGGGCCGGCCCTTGCGCGCGGCGCCCGCCCCGTTCAAATCCCCGCGCACAGAAGGGGCACCCCATGGCACTCACCCAAGCCCAGCAGGCCGAACTCACCGAGGCCCAGGCCGCGCGCCACGAGACGCGCCGCGCCACCGTGCCCGCGCTGGAGGCCATGCTCTTCACCCCCATCCCCGTGCTCGACCACGGTTTCGTGCGCGTGGTGGACTACATGGGCGATGACGGCGCCGTGGTGCAGGCCGCCCGCGTCTCCTACGGCCGCGGCACGAAGGCCGCCAACGAGGATCGCGGGCTGATCCGCTACCTGATGCGCCACCGCCACTCGACCCCCTTCGAGATGTGCGAGATCAAATATCACGTGAAGCTGCCCATCTTCGTGGCGCGGCAATGGATCCGGCACCGCACCGCCAATGTGAACGAGTATTCGGCGCGGTATTCCGTGATGGACCGTGAATTCTACATCCCGGCACCGGAGCAGCTTGCCGCGCAATCCTCCAGCAACCGCCAGGGCCGCGGCGACGTGCTGCAAGGCGCGGAAGCCGAGGAAGTGCTGCGCCTGCTGCGCGAGGACGCCGCCCGCAACTACGACCACTACGCCTGGATGCTGAACGAGGACGAGGCCGGAAACGTCCAGGACGAATCCCGCTCCGGCCTCGCGCGCGAACTGGCGCGGATGAACCTCACGCTCAACGCCTATACGCAGTGGTACTGGAAGACGGACCTCCACAACCTCCTGCACTTCCTCAGCCTGCGCGCCGACGCCCATGCCCAGTACGAAATCCGCGTCTATGCCGAGGCGATGCTGGACACGGTGCGCGCCTGGGTGCCCCATTGCTACGAGGCCTTCGCCGACTACCGCATGGGCGCCGTCACGCTGTCCGCGCAGATGCTGGCCATCGTGAAGCGCATGCTGGCGGGCGAGGCCGTAACGCAGGCGACGAGCGGCCTGTCCAAGCGCGAATGGCGCGAATTGATGGAGACGCTGGGCCGTGCCGCCTGACCGGCTCGCCGCCATCCAGGGCTTCATTTCCCTGTCCGACCGGCTGAAGCACGTCCACCGCGCCGCCCGCACCGAGGGAAGGCTGGAGAACAGCGCCGAGCACGCCTGGCATGTCGCCATGATCGCCGTCCTGCTGGCCGAGGAGGTGGACCCCCGCCCCGACATCGCCCGCGTGCTGGCCATGATCGCGGTGCATGACGTGATCGAGATCGAGGCCGGCGACACCTTCGCCTTCGACGAGGCCGGCCTTCTCACCCAGCAGGCGCGCGAACAGGCCGCCGCCGCGCGCCTCTTCGGCACCCTGCCGCCCGACCTCGCCGCGCGGCTTGCCGGCCTCTGGGCGGAGTTCGAAGCGCAGGAAACGCCGGACGCCCGCTTCGCCATGGGCTGCGACCGCTTGCAGGGCTTCGCGCAGCAGGTGGAATGCGGCGCGCCGGCCTGGAAGGAAGTCGGGCTGACCCGCGCCCGCAGCCTCAAGCGGATGCAGCCGGCGCTGGACCTCGGCCCGCCCTTCGCGCCGATGATCGCGGCGCTCTACAACCGTGCCATGGCGGAGGGGCTGCTGCGGCCATGAGCCTGCTCGTCTTCGGCTCGGCCGTGGTGGACGTCATTTTCCGCCTGCCGCAACTGCCCCGCCCCGGCGAGACGGTGCTGGGCGAGGCCGGGCCGCCCCTGCCCGGCGGCAAGGGCGCCAACCAGGCGCTGGCGGCGGCGCGGGACGGGGCGGCGGTGCGCTTCGCGGGCTGCGTGGGCGCGGATGCCCATGGGGCGCTGCTGCGGGCCACGCTGCAACAGGCCGGGGTGGACACCGCCCTGCTGGCGCAGTCGGACACCCCCACCGCCCTGGCCGCGGTCTGCGTGGACATGGCGGGGCGCAACCAGATCGCCGTTTCCGCCGGGGCCAACATGCGGGCGCGGCAGGCGAATGTCCCGGTCGCGGCGGGCGACACAATCCTGCTGCAGATGGAGGTGCCGCCGGAGGAGAACGCCGCCCTCATCGCCCGCGCGCGGGCCGCCGGCGCGCAGGTGATCCTGAACCTGGCCCCCGCCGCCGCCCTGCCGCGCGAGGCGCTTTCGGCGCTGGACCTGCTGGTGGTGAACGAGCACGAGGCCGGCTGGCTCGGCGCCGCGCTGGGCTGCGGCGCGGGGGCGGCGGCGCTGCACGCGGCGCTGGGCGTCACGATCGCCGTCACGCTGGGCGAGGCGGGGGCGGAATGCCATGGCGCGGGCCTCGCCCTTCATGTGCCGGCCTTTCCCGTGAAGGTGGTGGACACGGTGGGCGCGGGCGATGCCTGGTGCGGCGTGCTGGCGGCGGCGCTGGACCGTGGTGCGCCGCTCCCGGCCGCCATGCGCCGCGCCAATGCGGGGGCCGCGCTCTCTTGCACCAAGGCCGGTGCGGGCCCCGCCATGCCCATGGCCGCCGAGACGGACGCGCTGCTGGCCGGTCAGGCCTGAAGCCGCGCCGCCAGCCGCTTCGGCGCCACCAGGGAGTAGCTGCGCCGGACCAGCGCCTCCAACTCCCCAGCTTCCAGCGCGGCGTCGAGCCGCACCCCCACCCAGCCCTTCCCGCCGAGATAGGGCGGGCGGAAGAAGCGCGCCGGGGCCGCCTCGATCAGCAATTCGGCGCTGCCGGGCGGGGCCTTGAGCCAGCAGGCCGCTCCGCCCTCGGCCATCAGGCAGAAGATCTTGTCGCGGACGCGGAAGGTGGGCGTCTCCCAGGTCTCGCGCTCCTCCGCCTCGGGCAGGGCGAGGCAGATCCGGCGCAGCGCCTCGCTCATTCCATCACGATGCGCGGCCCGGCGGGTGCCACGCCCGCCTCCAGCTTCGCCCAGATGCGGGCCGCGATGGCGCGGTAGAGGCCCGCTTCCTCGCTGTCGGGCGCGGCCAGCACCACCGGCGTGCCGGCGTCGGACATCTCCCGGATGGCGAGCTTCAGCGGCAATTCGCCCAGGAAGTCGAGGCCGAGCCGCGCCGCCTCCGCCCGCGCGCCGCCATGGCCGAAGATGTCGCTGCGGTGGCCGCATTGCGGGCAGCAGAAGAAGCTCATGTTCTCGATCAGGCCGAGCACCGGGACGTTGACCTTCTCGAACATCTTCACCCCGCGCCGCGCATCGGTCAGCGCCATGTCCTGCGGGGTGGAGACGATGACGGCACCCGCCAGCGGCACGCGCTGGCTCATGGTGAGCTGGGCGTCGCCGGTGCCGGGGGGCATGTCCACCACCATGATGTCCAGCTCGCCCCAGTCCACCTGGCCCATCATCTGTTCCAGGGCGCCCATCACCATGGGGCCGCGCCAGATCATCGCCGTCTCCTGCTCCACCAGGAAGCCGATGGACATGGCCTTCAGCCCCCAGCGCGCGATGGGCTGGATGCGGTTCTCCACCGCGCGGGGCTTTTCCTGGGTGCCCAGCATCAGCGGCAGGGAGGGGCCGTAGATGTCGGCGTCCAGCAGCCCCACCCGCAGCCCCTGCGCGGCCAGGGCCACGGCCAGGTTCACGGCGGTGGTGGACTTGCCCACCCCGCCCTTGCCCGAGGCCACGGCCACGATCTTCCGCACCCCGGGCAGCAGCATCTGCCCCTGGCCTGGCGGCGGGCGGGAAGAGGTGGCCGGGCCGGCGGGGGTCTGCACCTCGCGATGCGCCGTCATCACCACCGTGGCGGACAGCACGCCGGGCACCGTGGCGGCGGCCCGTTCGGCCGCCTGGCGCAACGATTCCAGCTCCCGCGCGCGCTCCCGCGGGACGGCGAGGGCGAATTGCACCATCCCGTCGCGCACGCTGACGGTCTCGACCATTCCGTTCTCGATCACGCTTTGGCCGGTCTTCGGGTCGCGCACGGCGCGCAAGGCGCGTTTGACCCCATCCACGATGGCTTCCGACATGCGGTTGACCTTTCCTTGAGCGCTGGGCGTCCTCATATGCACGGCAGGACGGGTTGTGCACCCACCCCCCTGCGGGGCATGTGTAGGACAGGTAATGCAGGCGGTGCGCCATGGTGCGCGCCAGACGGGAGATCACCACAGAGATGGCGTGGAACAATGGCGGCCCCAGCCCTTGGGGCAACCCCCGTCCCGGTGGCGGGGGACCCTGGGGCGGACCGCCACAGGGCGGTGGCGGGGGTGGCGGCGGTGGCGGCGGTGGCCGCGGCCCGGGCCAGGGGCCCGACATCGAGGAAATGATCCGCAACGCCCAGAACACGGTGCGGCGCTTCCTGCCGCGCGGCACGGGCGGCGGCCGCGCCATCGGCGCCGTGCTGCTGATCATCGTCGCGATCTGGGGCGCCTCCGGCTTCTACCGGGTGCAGCCGGATGAGCTGGGCGTCGTCATGCGCTTCGGTGCCTTCAACCGCACCACGCCGCCTGGCCTGAACTACGCCATCCCCTGGCCGGTCGAGCAGGTGTCCACGCCGCGCGTCACCCGCATCAACCGCGCCGATGTGGGCTTCCGCGCCGGCGCGGACAACACGGGCCGCATCGTCCCCGCCCGCGACGTCCTGGCCGAAAGCCTGATGCTGACGGGCGACGAGAACATCATTGACGTGGATTTCTCGGTGTTCTGGCGCATCCGTGACGCGGGCGAGTTCCTCTTCAACACGCGCAACCCGGAAGAAACGGTGAAATCCGCCGGCGAGAGCGTGATGCGCGAGGTCATCGGCCGCACGCCGATCCAGCCCGCCCTGACCGAGGCGCGCGCCGCCATCGAGCAGGAGGTCCGCCGCCTGACCCAGGCGATGATGGACCAGTATGGCTCCGGCGTGGAAATCACCCAGGTGCAGCTGCTGAAGGTGGACCCGCCGGCGGCCGTCATCGAGGCCTTCCGCGACGTGCAGCGCGCCAACACCGACCGCGAGCGCCTGCGGAACGAAGCCGAGAGCTTCCGCAACGACATCATCCCCCGCGCCCGAGGCGAGGCCGAGCGGATGGTGCAGGAAGCGACCGGTTTCCGTGACAGCCAGATCGCCCGCGCCCGAGGCGAGGCCGGCCGGTTCAACGCCGTGCTCGGTGCCTACACCCTCGCGCAGGACGTGACGACGCGGCGCATCTATTTGGAAACGATGGAGGAAATCCTCCGCCGCAACAACATGATCCTGGTGGATGACCGGCTGCAGGGCCTGGTGCCCTTCCTCCAGCTCGAAGGCGGGCAGCAGGCGCGTGGCCAGGGCGGCACCCGGCCGCCGCAGGCGCAGCAGCAGCTCTCGCCGGCCGTCATGGCGCCGATGATGAACCAGCAGAGGCCCGCCAACCAGGGAGGCACCCGATGAACCGGCTCGCGATTTTGGGCGGCGTCGTCTTCGTCGCCCTCATCACCCTGGCCAGCACGCTCTTCACCGTGCACCAGACCCAGCAGGTGCTGATCACGCAATTCGGCGAGCCCGTGCGCGTGATCCGCGAGCCGGGGCTGAACGTGAAACTGCCCTTCGTGCAGAACGTGATCACCTTCGACCGCCGCCTGCTCGACTTCGAGGGCGGGGGCGAGGAGGTGATCCTGGGCGACCAGCGCCGCGTCATCGTGGACAGCTTCACCCGCTACCGCATCACCGACCCGCTGCTGTTCTTCCAGACGGTGGGTGCCACCGAGCAGGGCATCCGGGGCCGGCTGAACTCCATCGTCTCCTCCTCCATGCGCCGCGTGCTGGGCAGCGAGTCGCTGCTGTCCATGCTCTCGGCCGACCGGCCGCGGATCATGGGCGCCATCCGCGACCAGGTGAATGACGAGGCCTCGCGCTTCGGCATCGTGGTGACGGATGTCCGCATCCGCCGCGCCGACCTGCCGGAGGAGAACACCCAGGCCATCCTGGCGCGCATGCAGTCCGAGCGTGAGCGCGTGGCGCGCGAGGCCCGCGCGGAAGGCGCGGAACAGGCCCAGCGCATCCGCGCCCAGGCCGAGCGTGACCGCACCGTGCTGCTGGCGGAGGCGGAGGCGAATGCCGCCATCCTCCGCGGTGCCGGTGAGCAGGAAGCGATCGGCATCTTCGCCGAGGCCTTCAGCCGTGACCCGGAATTCTTCCAGTTCTGGCGCACCATGCAGGCCTATCGCAATGTCTTCGGCGAGGGCGAGGCGCGCCTCGTGCTCACCCCGGACAGTGATTTCTTCCGCTTCTTCCGGGATATGCCTGGCATGACCCCGGTCCAGCGCTGATTGCGCGCTGGCCTTCCGGCACCGGCGGCGTGTAACCGCCGGTGTCCGACCGGGACAAGTTGCAACCTTGGCAACTTCCACCCCCCGCGGCTGTTGCGGTGCGGTGCCCTCGTGCCACATCCTGGGCGCCCGGCCCGGTCCACCGATGCCGAACAATGATGAGGTTCCGCCGCATGCGTCGTCTCTTCCTGGCCATCTTCCTTCTGGGCGCGCTGCCGGTGGCGGCGCAGCAGGCGCCCGCCCCAACACCAGCGCCGCAGGCCGCACCTGCACCCGAGGCGACCCCCGCCCCGGGCACGACCGGCCCGGCCAGCCCGCCCCCCGGCGCCCCCGAGAGCTTCGCGCCGCTGGTGCGCCGCCTGCTGCCCGCCGTGGTGAACATCTCCACCACGCAGAATGTGGGCGCGCGCCCCGGCCCCGGCGGCCGCCCGGACGCGCCCGCGCCCCAGGCCCCGCCCGGCTCGCCCTTCGAGGAATTCTTCCGCGACTTCTTCAACCGCCAGCGCCCCGGCCCCCAGGGTGAGGCGCCGCCCGCCCCGGGCCGCCCGCCCCAGGGCGCGCCGCAGCGCCGCGCGCAGTCGCTCGGCTCGGGCTTCGTGGTGGATGCCTCGGGCATCATCATCACCAACAACCACGTCATCGAGGGCGCGGACGAGATCAACGTCATCCTCCAGGACAACACGACGCTGCGCGCCACGCTGCTGGGCACGGACCCGCGCACCGACCTGGCCGTGCTGCGCGTCAGCCACTCCGCGCCGCTGCCCTATGTGGCCTGGGGCGATTCCGACACGGCCGAGGTGGGTGACTGGGTGCTGGCCATCGGCAACCCCTTCGGCCTGGGCGGCACGGTGACGGCCGGCATCGTCTCGGCGCGCGGCCGTGACATCCGCCAGGGGCCGTTCGACGACTTCATCCAGACCGACGCCGCCATCAACCGCGGCAATTCGGGCGGCCCGCTGTTCAACCTGCGCGGCGAGGTGGTGGGCATCAACACCGCCATCTACTCACCGACGGGCGGTTCCATCGGCATCGGCTTCTCCATCCCCTCCAACCTGGCGCGCGGCATCGTGCGGCAGCTGGCCGATGGCGGGCGGGTGCGGCGTGGCTGGCTGGGCGTGAACATCCAGCAGGTGACGGACGAGATCGCGGAAAGCCTGCAGCTGCGCAACGGCACCCGCGGCGCGCTGATCGCCCGCGCGCAGGAAGGTGGCCCCGCCGCCGCCGCGGGCCTGCGCGCCGGCGACGTGGTGCTGCGCTTCAACAACCAGGAGGTGCGCGAGATGCGCACCCTGCCGCGCATCGTGGCCGACACCGCCGTGGGCAGCCGCGTGCCGGTGGTGGTGTGGCGCGACGGGCGCGAGGTGACGGTCGAGGTCACGCTGGGCGAACTGCCCTCGGAGCAGGCCCAGGCCGGCGCGACGCCGGAGCCCGCCCGCCCCGACCAGCCGGTGGAACTGGCCGGCCTCGGCATGCGGGTGGCCGGCGTAACGCCGGAGCTGCGGGAGCGTTTCCGCCTCCGCCCCGAGGCGCGCGGCGTGGTGGTGGTGGACGTCACCGCTGGCTCCGCCGCCGCCGAGCGGGAAATCCGCCCGGGCGACATCGTGCTGGAAGTCCAGCAGGAGCGCGTGACCACGGCGCAGGAGCTGCAGGAGCGGATCGAGCGGCTGCGCCGCCAGAACCGCGCCACCGCCCTGTTCCTGATCGAGAGCCAGCAGGGCCAGCGCTTCGTCCCGCTGCGCCTGGCCGCGCCGGCGCCGTCGCGCTGACGAAACTGGGGCCGCCCGTGGTTGCGGGCGGCCCCATCCCGTGTTCGCATCGGGCCTCTCGCCGCAGGATTGGAGGCCGCGCATGAACACCGAAAGCACCGAAGCCAAGATCACCGCCTGGCTCGCCACCCAGCAGCAGGCGATGCTGGATGTGCTCGCCGACCTCGTGAACACCGATGGCGGCAGCTACGACAAGGCGGGCGTGGACGCGGTCGGCGCGCGCATCAAGGCGTTCTGCGAAAGCCACGGCCTGAAGGTCGAGACGGTGAAGGGCGAGCGCTTCGGCGATTGCCTCCGCGCCATCCTGCCGCACGAAGGCACGGCGCCCACCCGCGGCAACCACGCCGCCAACATCGTGCTGATGGGCCACCGCGACACGGTCTTCCCCAAGGGCGAGCCGGAGCGCCGCCCCTTCACCATCAAGGATGGCCGCGCCTACGGGCCCGGCGTGGCCGACATGAAGGCCGGGCTGGTGATGAACATGTTCGTCCTGGCCGCCTTCGCGAAGTTCGGCGGCGCGCCGGGGCCGATGGTGGGCCTCTTCACCGGCGACGAGGAGATCGGCAGCCCCGAGGGCCGCGCCGTGATCGAGGAGGAGGCGCGCGGTGCCCGCGTCGTGTTCAATTCCGAGCCCGGCCGGCCCTCGGGCAATGTCGTCACCGGCCGCAAGGGCGGCGTGTTCATGGTGTTCGACATCGAGGGCAAGGCCAGCCATTCGGGCGGCAATTTCCAGGCCGGCATTTCCGCCATCGGCGAGCTGGCGCACAAGATCGTGGCCATCCACGCCCTGACCGACCTGGAGCGCGGCATCACCCTCAATGTCGGCCTGGTGGAAGGCGGGCAGAGCGTGAACACCGTCGCCCCCTGGGCGCGCGGCCAGATTGACCTGCGCTACGTGAAGCCCGAGGACCGCGAGGAGGTGATGGCCAAGATCCACGAGATCATCGGCCGCAGCTACGTCCCCGGCACCAAGGCCAGGCTTACCATCAAGGGCGAGTTCAACGCGCTGACCCAGGATGCGGCGGCGAAGAAGCTGTTCGGCCTCTACCAGGGCGCCGCGGCCGAGGCCGGGCTGAAGGTGGAGGGCGAGTTCTCCGGCGGCTGCGCCGACAGCGGCTTCACGGCCCAACAGGGCGCGCCCACCATCTGCGCCGTGGGGCCGGTGGGCGGGCTGGCGCACAGCCCGGAGGAATACCTGGAGATCAGCAGCTTCGTCCCCCGCGCCCAGGCCGTGGCGCGGGCGGTGCTGCGGCTGGAGCAGGCGGGGCTGTAGTCCGAGGCGGGGGTCGCCTCCCCGGCACGCGGCTTGCATAACCCTCTGTGAACCGGAGGGTTTTTCATGCTTCGTCGTGGTATTCTGTCATTGCCCGCCCTGCTGCCTTTCGCGGCCGCGCGGGCGCAATCCTTTCCCGACCGGCCGTTGCGGCTGGTCGTGCCCTTCCCGCCCGGCGGCGCGGCCGATTTCCTGGGCCGCGTGGTGGGCGAACGCCTGTCGCGCGGGGTGGGCCAGCCCGTCACCATCGAGAACCGCAGCGGCGCCGGCGGCAATATCGGCACCGCCGCCGCCCTGGCGGCCGAGCGTGACGGCCACACCCTGCTGCTGAACGGCGTGCCGATGGCGGTGAACCGCTTCCTCTTCGCCCGCCTGCCCTTCGACCCCGATGCGGACCTGGTGCCGGTGGCGATGATCGCGCTGTCGCCCAACATCATGGTCGTGCCCAACAGCCTGCCGGTGAACAGCGTGGCGGAATTCGTGGCGCTGGCCCGCACGCGGCGGCTGAACTACGCCTCCATCGGCAATGGCACCTCGCTGCACCTGGCCGGGGCGCAATTCGCCATCGCGGCCGGGGTGGAGATGGACCATGTGCCCTATCGCGAGACGGGGGCCGCCAACACCGACCTCATCGCCGGGCGGGTGGAGGTGATGTTCCAGACCATCGCCGCCGCGGCCGATTTGGTGCGCTCCGGCCGGATGAAGGCCCTGGCCGTGACCAGCGCCGAACGCGCCCCCGGCTTTGACGACGTGCCCACCCTGCGCGAGGCGGGGGTGGACTTGGTGTCGGTGGGCTGGTTCGGCCTTTTCGCCGGGCGCGGCACGCCGCCCGAGCGCGTGGCGGTGCTGGAACGCGAGGCCCTGGCCGCGGTGCGCGACGAGGCGGTGGCCACGCGCATCCGCGGCAGCGGCAGCATTCCGCGCCCCATGGACGGGGCGGAGTTCCGCGCCTTCATCGCCTCCGAGGTGGCGCGCCTCAGCGAGACCGTGCGCGTGGCGGGCATCCGGGCGGACTGACGCCCTCTTTTCACGTGCCTTGAATGTGCATATGCCCCGCCCGGATAGTCCGAGGCGGGGCCGTATGTCGTTGCGCGTGAATGTGCTGCTGGGGCTGCTGCTGCTGGGCGGTGGGGCGCTGGCCCTGGGCCACGCCCAGGGCGGGCGCGTCGCCCTGCTCTGGCTGATCGGCGCGGGGCTGGGCGTGGCACTGTTCCATGCCAGCTTCGGCTTCGCCGGCGCCTTCCGCCGCCTGCTGGCCGAGGGAAGGGGAGCCGGGCTGCGCGCCCAGATGCTGCTGCTGGCCCTGCTGATCGCCTTCTTCCTGCCGGCGCTGGAGGCCGGCGAGGTGCTGGGCGCGCCCGTGCGCGGCTTCGTCTTCCCCGTGGGCTGGGCCTTGCTGCTGGGCGCCTTCCTGTTTGGCATCGGCATGCAGATGGGCGGCGGCTGCGCCTCCGGCACGCTTTACACGGCGGGCGGCGGGGCGGTGCGGATGTGGATCACACTGGCCGCCTTCGTGGCGGGGGCGACGCTGGCGGCCTGGCAGGCGGATCTCTGGCTGGGCTGGCCGGCGTTGCCGGCCTTTTCGCTGCCCGCCACGCTGGGGCTCTGGCCGGCGCTGGGGCTGAGCCTGGGGGTGCTGGGGCTGGTGGCGCTGGCTTCACGCGCGCTGGAAAAAGCCCGCCATGGCCGCGTGGAACCTTTGGCGTGGCGCGGCGGCGATGCGCTGCGCGGCCCCTGGCCCATGGCCTGGGGCGCGGTGGCGCTGGCGTTGCTCGGCATCGCGACGCTGGTGGCGGCCGGACGGCCCTGGGCCATTACGGCGGCCTTTCCGCTATGGGGCTCCAGCCTGGTCGAGGCGCTGGGCTGGGACGACCCTTCCTTCTGGACCTATTGGGAAGACCCCACCCGCGTCGAGGCCTGGCTGCGCCCCGTCTGGACGGACCGCATCACCCTGATGAACCTGGGACTCATGGCCGGCGCCTTCCTGGCGGCGGGGCTGGCCGGCCGCGCCGCCGGCTGGCGCCTGCCGCGCCTGCGCGAGGTGGCCACGGCCATTACCGGCGGGCTGCTGCTGGGCGTGGGCGCGGTGCTCGCGACGGGGTGCAACATCAGCGCCTATGTGGCGGGCATCGCCTCGGGCAGCCTGCATGGCTGGGTGTGGATTGTGCTGGCGCTGCTGGGGAATTGGGTGGGGCTCAAACTCATGAAAATCGTGGATAACCGAACGCATAATTGACAAGGAAAAATCGTTCAAATACGAAGGCGGCATCATGCCGAATTCCCGCCTCAGCCGACGCGCAATCCTGGCCCTCGTCGCCCTGCCCTGGCCCGCGCTGGCCTCCGGCCTGCAGGACGCCATCCGCGACGCGGTGGGCGAGGGCGAGTTCACCGAATCCGGCATCACCCTCACCTTGCCCGCCACCGCCGAGAATGGCGGCCAGGTTCCACTCACCGTCCAGGTGGAAAGCCCGCAGACCGGGGCGCTGCACGTCACCGCCATCCACATCTTCGCCACCCGCAACCCGACCCCGGGCGTGGCGAGCTTCCGCCTGACGCCGCTGGTCGCGCGCGCCGAGGTGCAGACGCGCATCCGCCTCGCGGAACACCAGCAGGTCATCGCCATCGCGGTGATGAGCGACGGCACGCGCCGCCGCACGGTGGCCGAGGCACGGGTCTCCACCGGGGGGTGCCTGTCATGAGCGCGCCGCTGGCCACCCCCCGCCTGCGTGTGCCCCGCACCGCCCGCCGCGGCGAGGCCTTCGAAATCCGCTGCCTGATGACGCACCCCATGGAAACGGGGCTGCGGCCCGATGCGCCGCCGCGCGACATGCTGAACCGCCTGCTGGTGCGGGTGGAGGGCGAGGTCGCGCTGGACGCCGCGCTGCGCAACGGCACCGCCGCCAACCCCTACCACGTCTTCTTCCTGCGCCTGGAGCGCAGCAGCGAGATCGAGTTCATCTGGTCCGACGAGGGGGGCCGCAGCGTGCGCGCCACCGCGCGGGTCACCATCGCCTGACAGCCGGAACCATTACGCCATGCCAAGCCCTCGCCGCCTGACCCTGGCCCTGCCGCTGCTGCTGGCCGGGCCTGCTTTCGCGCAGCCCGCCACGAACGGCCCGCTGCTGGCGCAGGCCTGCCTGGGCTGCCATGGGCCGGGGGCGGCGGGGCAGGATGGCGTGCCGGCCATCGCCGGCCGCCCGGCGCCGGAGCTGGTGGCGCAGATGACGGCGTTCCGCGCCAATGAACGGCCCGGCACCATCATGGGCCGCATCGCCCGCGGCTACACGGCCGAGGAAATCACGGCCGTCGCGGCCTATCTCGCCCAAGCCCGCTGAGAGGCGCCCCGACCATGACCCAGACCACCCGCCGCGCCCTGCTGGGCGCCGCCCCGGCGCTGATCGCCGCCCCCGCCCTCGCGCAGAACCAGGGGCAGGCGCGCCTCGTGGTGGTGGGGGGCGGCTTCGGCGGCGCCTCGGCCGCCCGCTTCGCGCGCATGAGCTACCCTTGGCTCGAGGTCACGCTGATCGAGCCCAAGACGCGCTTCGTCACCTGCCCCTATGGCAATCTGGTCCTGGCCGGGACGCGGCGGCTGGAGCAGATCAGCCACGGCTATGACGGGCTGCGCGCGCGCGGCATCAACGTGGTGCATGACTGGGTGGCGGGCATCGACCCCACCGCGCGCAGCCTGCGCCTGCGGGGCGGCGCCACCCTCTCCTATGACCGGCTGATCCTCTCCCCCGGCATCGCGCTGCGCTGGGATGCGCTGCCCGGCTATGACGAGGCCGCCTCCGAAATCTTCCCCCATGCCTGGGTCCCCGGCGAGGGCGCGCAGACCACCCTGCTGCGCCGCCAGATCGAGGCGTTGCCTGAGGGCGGCGTGGTCGGCCTCGCCATCCCCGCCAACCCCTTCCGCTGCCCGCCCGGCCCCTATGAGCGGATCAGCATGATCGCGGCGCATCTGAAGCGGCACAATCCGCGCGCCAAGATCCTGGCCTTCGACGCGAAGAACGCCTTCAGCAAGCAGGGCCTGTTCCAGGACGCCTGGGCCGAGCTCTACCCGGGCATGATCGAATGGGTGCCGGCGAACCAGGATGGCCGCATCACCCGCGTGGACCCCGGCGCGCGCGAGTTCGAGAGCGAATTCGGCACGCGCCACAAGGTGGATGTGGGCAACGTCATCCCGCCGCAATCGGCCGCGCGCATCGCCATCGAGGCGGGGCTCGCCAATGCCAGCGGCTGGGTGCCCGTGGACCCGCTAACCTTTGAGGCCCGGCAGGCGCCCGGCATCCATGTGATCGGCGACGCCAACATCGCCCCTCCCATGCCCAAATCCGGCTATGTGGCGAACAGCACGGCCAAGCAGGCGGTGGCGAGCGTGGCGGCCCTGCTGCGCGGCGAGGCGCCGCCGCCCGCGCCGGTCTATTTCAACACCTGCTACAGCCATGTGGGCGAGGATTACGGCATCTCGATCGTGGGCGTGTTCCGCCCCAACCCGGATGGCAGCGGCTTCGTCGAGACGCCGCAATCGGGCGGCGTCTCCCCGCGCGGGAACCATCCGGAACAGCGCCGGCTGGAGGCGCTCTATGCCGATGCCTGGTATGCCAGCATCACCCGGGACATGTTCGGCTAGCGTCTGATCGGCTTCGGTGGAACCCAAGCCGTGAATCAGCCGCTCGGTGGCAGCGTCTGATCGGCTTCGGTGGAGCCGAAGCCGTGAATCAGCCGCTCGGTGGCAGCGTCTGATCGGCTTCGGTGGAGCCGAAGCCGTGAATCAGCCGCTCAACAGTACACACCCCGGGCGCGGCGGGCGCCTCAGCCCAGCTGGCGCTCCGCCGCCGGCGGCAGGAAGCGGTCGGTGAAGAAGCGGTCCGGCGTGGGCATGTCGCCCAGGCTGAAGGCCGCCTTCACCGCGTCAATCTGCCGCTGGAAGCGCGGGGCCTCCATCACGCCCAGGCCCAGGCGGCGGACGTTCGGGCTGTCCACCAGCTCGGCCATCGCCATGTCCTGGCGGATGGTCTCGATGGCCACATCCGTCAGCGCCTCACGCGCGCGCAGCGCCTGGATGGCGGCCGGGCGGTTGGCGAAGGACCAGCGCAGCGAGCGGATCATGCCATGCACCACGGCGCGCACCGCATCCGGGTTCGCGTCCATGTAGCGCCGCGTGGTCAGCAGCACCGAGCCATAGAAGAAATCCAGCCCATGCTCGCGATAGCGGAAGATGCGCTGCGCGGGCAGGTCCATCCCCAGCGCGCGCAGGCTCAGCGCGGTGGAGGTGACGAAGCCCGTGATGCCGTCGGCGCGGCGCTGCACCAGCATGGTCTCGCGCAACTCGGGCGCCACGCTCATCCAGGTGATGGAGCTGAGCGGGATGTTGTTCACCGCGGCGAAGGCCGGGAACACCTGGCGCCCGCCGTCGAACTCGGGCGCCGCCAGCGTCTTGCCCGCCAGCTCCGCGATGCTGTTGATGGGGCCATCGGCGCGCACCGTCACGGCCGTCGGCGCCTGGTCCCACAGCAGGCCCACCGCGATCAGGTCGTTGTTGGGGTTCTGCGACATGAAGCGCAGCGTGGGCGTGGGGTCGCACATGGCGATGTCGAAGGTGCCCGCCGCCATGTCCAGCGGAATGCGGGCCGAGCCGAAGCCGCGCTGGATGGTGATGTCGATGCCGGCCTCGCGGAAGAAGCCCTGGCGCTCACCCGCGATGCCGAAGGCGTAGGGGCCGTTCAGGATCCAGTCATAGGCGAAGCGGACGGTCGGGCGGGCCTGGGCGTTCGCCACATGCGGGGCGGCCAGCAGGCCCGTGCCGGCGCCGAGCGCGGCCCGGCGGGTGAGACGCAGCGTCATGAAATGCTCCTGTTCTCCGGCCCGTGATGGGGCCGCGCAACTGTCCCGGAAATTGGCGAGGCGGGACGGGGCGCGGCAAGGGCGAAGGCGACGCCGCTTGCGCCCACGCGCGCCGCTTCGCCGCTTCCGCGGGCAGATGCGCGCGGGCCTGCCTCATCATCAGGCGTTCATCGCGCCGGGCTGCCGCCCTGGCCGCGCTTCACCCATGGAACGCCGCGCCGGGCGCTGCGACATAGCCGGTGTCCGGGAGAGGAGTTGGTGCCCATGCAGGTCGGCGTGTTCATCCCCATCAACAACAATGGCTGGCTGCTGTCCGAAACGGCACCGCAATACATGCCGAGCTTCGATCTCAACCGCGACATCACCCTGGCGGCGGAACGGCATGGGCTGGACTTCGTGCTGTCCATGATCAAGCTGCACGGCTTCGGCGGGAAGACGCAGTTCTGGGACCACGGCCTCGAGAGCTTCACGCTGATGGCGGGCCTCGCCGCCGTCACGACGCGCATCAAGCTCTTCGCATCCGTCGCCACGCTGACCATCCCGCCCGCCATCGCGGCGCGCATGTCGGTCACCATCGACAGCATCTCAGGCGGGCGCTTCGGGCTGAACCTCGTCACCGGCTGGCAGAAGGCCGAGTATGACCAGATGGGCCTCTGGCCGGGCGAGAGCCACTTCTCCCGCCGCTACGAGATGCTGGACGAATACGCCACCATCCTGCGCGAGCTGTGGGAAAAGGGTGAAAGCGACCTCAAGGGCGATTTCTTCACCATGGACAAATGCGTCCTTTCGCCCCGCCCCTCCGCGCCCATCAAGATGATCTGCGCCGGTTCCTCCACCGAGGGGCTGCGCTTCACGGCGAAGCATGCGGACTACAGCTTCTGCCTGGGCAAGGGCATCAACAGCCCGACCGCCTTCGCGCCCGTGGCCGCGCGCATGCAGGACTTCGCCGCCGAGACGGGCCGCAAGGTCGAGACCTTCGTCCTCTCCATGGTCATCGCCGCCGAGACGGATGAGGAGGCCTGGGCGCGCTGGGAGCACATCAAGTCCGGCGCCGACCACGAGGCCATCCGCTGGATGCAGGGCCAGGCCGCCGCCGACGCCCGCCCCAACGCCGATACGAATGTGCGCCAACTCGCCGATGCCACGAGTGCCGTGAACATCAACATGTCCACCTTCATCGGCAGCTATGCCTCCGTGGCGCGAATGCTGGACGAGGTGGCGGAGGTGCCGGGAACGGGCGGCGTGCTGCTCACCTTCGACGACTTCGTGAAGGGGGTCGAGGATTTCGGCACGCGCATCCAGCCGCTGATGCGCTGCCGCCAGCACATCGTGAAGGAGGCCGCGTGATGACTGATTCACCCGCCGGCTACGCCCCCGAAACCCCCGCGCGCAGCCCCTTCATCTTGCCCGCCCGCCCCGAGCCCATCCGGCTGAACCCGGCCGAGACGGCGCTCATCATCGTGGACATGCAGAACGCCTATGCCTCGCCGGGCGGCTATCTGGACATCGCGGGCTTCGACATTTCGGGGGCGGCCGCCTGCATCTCCCGCATCGCCACCGCGGCCGACGCCGCGCGCAAGGCCGGCATGCCCGTGCTCTATTTCCAGAATGGCTGGGACCCCGAATACACCGAGGCCGGCGGCCCCGGCTCGCCCAACTGGCACAAGTCCAACGCGCTGAAGACCATGCGCAAGAAACCCGAACTCCAGGGCAAGCTGCTGGCCAAGGGCGGCTGGGACTACGCGCTGGTGGAGGCCCTGGCGCCCCAGCCCGGCGACATCGTGGTGCCCAAGACGCGCTATTCCGGCTTCTTCAACACCAACATCGACAGCCTGCTGCGCGCGCGCGGCATCCGCAACATCGTCTTCACCGGCATCGCCACCAATGTCTGCGTGGAATCCTCGCTGCGGGATGCCTTCCACCTGGAATACTTCGGCATCGTGCTGGAGGATGCGACCCACGCGGCCGGCCCGGACTTCGCGCAGAAGGCCGCGCTCTACAATATCGAGACCTTCTTCGGATGGGTCTCCACCGTCGCGGATTTCTGCGGCGCCATCGGACAACGCGAGGAATAGCTCAATGCCCTTCACCCCCATCATCCCCGCCGGTTCCGGCAAGCCGCTCGCCCCCTATTCCCCCGGCGCCACCGCCGATGGCGTGGTCTACGTCTCGGGCACGCTGGCGCTCGACAAGAACAACGATGTGGTCGCGCCCGACGACGCCACGGCCCAGACGCGGCACGTGCTGGAGACCATCAAATCCGTGCTCGAGACGGCGGGCGGCAGCATGGCCGATGTCGCCTTCAACCACATCTTCCTGAGCGACTGGAAACACTACGCGCCGATGAACGCCGTCTATGCGGAGTATTTCCCGGGCGACAAGCCCGCGCGCTACTGCATCCAGTGCGGCCTGGTGAAGCCCGGCGCGGTGGTGGAGATCGCGACCATCGCGCACCTGCCCAAATGAAGTATCGCCTGACCGGGCAGGCGGGCGGGGAGGTCGTGGTCCTCTCCGCCGGCCTCGGCGGCGCCGCCGCCTTCTGGGCGCCGCAGGTGCCCGCGCTGGAACAGCGCTTCCGCGTGCTGCACTACGACCATCGCGGCACCGGCGCGAACCGCGAGGCGCTGCCCGCGAACTACAGCATCGCCCACATGGCGCGCGACGTGGCGGACATCCTGGATGAGGCCGGCATCGCCTGCGCCCACATCCTGGGCCATGCGCTGGGCGGGCTGGTCGGGCTGGAAATGGCCCGCCGCGTGCCGGAGCGCGTGGGCAAGCTCGTGCTGGTGAACGCCTGGGCCAAGGCGGACCGCCACACCGCGCGCTGCTTCGACGTGCGGCTGGGCATCCTGGCTGCCCAGGGGCCGGCCGCCTATGTAGCCGCGCAGCCGCTCTTCCTGCACAGCGCGGCCTATGCCTCGGCGCATCACGAGAAGATCCTGGCCGAGATCGCCCATGGCACGGAAAGCTTCCAGGGCGAGGACACGCTGAAGAAGCGCATCGCGGCGCTGCGCGCCTTCGACGCCAGGGCGGATTTGCCGCGCATCACCGCCCCTACCCTGGTCGCCGCCGCCAAGGATGATCTGCTGGTGCCCTGGACCGCCTCCGAAGCCCTGGCCGCCGGCCTGCCCAACGCGACGCTCTGGCTGACCGACCACGGCGCCCATGCCTGCACGGTGGAAGACCCCGACGCCTTCAACCCCGTGATGATGGAGTTCCTGGCGGGCTGACCGGTTCAGTCGCCCGCCGCCGTCCCGTCCCGGCGCGGATCGGCCGCCCCTTCCAGCGTGCCGTCGGGCAGCCGGCGCAGCACCTGCAGCCCGGTGTTCATCACCACCACCCGCGGCGCATGGCCCAGCGCCTGTAGGGCCGGCGCCAGCTCCGCCGCCGGGGTGCCCTGTTCCAGCTCCACCGCCTGGTTCTGCGCGCCGAGGCGCGGGCGGGCCGTGGCGCGTTGCGCGTCGCCGCCGAAGACCAGCACCTCGATCACCGCGGCCGCCACCGCATCCGGAATGCGTGAACCGCCGCCCGCCCCCAGCACGAGTTCGGGCCGCCCATCCGCCCCGAACACCAGGGTCGGCGCCATGGTGGTGACGGGCCGCCTGCCGGGCGCCATGCGGTTCTGCGCCGGCGCTTCCGCCGTGCCCGGATTGGCGGCGAAATTGGTCATGCCATTGTTCAGGGTGATGCCCATGGCCAGCAATTCGGCGCCGAAATTCAGGTTGTTGGTGGTGGTGAAGGCCACCGCGTTGCCGGCGGCGTCCATGATGGAGAGATGCGTCGTCGCCGCCTCGGCCCGGGGGTCGCCGGGCGCGGGCAGGGCGCCGTGGCGTTCGGCCGGCGTGCCGGGCGCCACATTCTCCATCGCCCGCGCCGGACTGGCCAGGGCGGCGCGCGCGTCCAGGTAGTCGCGCGCCAGGAGGCCCGCCTGCGGCACCGCCACCCGGTCCGGGTCACCCATCCAGCGGCGCCGGTCGGCGGCCGCCATCCGGCTGGCCTCGACGAAGATATGCGCGGCGGCGGCGCTGTCCCGCTCCGCCCGCGCCATCCCCAGCCGCTCCGCCACGGCCAGTGTCTGCAACACGGCGATGCCGCCGGAGGAAGGGGCCGAGGCCGTGCAGATGCGCCGCGCGAAGGCCTCGGCGCAAAGCGGCTCCCGCTCCACGGCGCGATAGGAAGCCAGGTCCTCCAGGGTCATCCAGCCCGGCACGGCATGGGCCTGCACGGCCTCGACCACCGCCCGGCCCAGCGTGCCGCCATGGAGCGTGGCGGGGCCTTCGCTGGCCAGCAGCCGCAGCGCCCGCGCCTGCTCCGGATTGCGGAAGGGCGCGCCGGCGGGCAGCGGCTGGCCCTCCGCGTCGAAATACAGCGCGCGGATCGCCGGCACGCGGGCCAGCTCCGCCGCCCGGTTGCGCAGGACTTGGTGCAGATAGGGCGGCAGCGGGAAGCCGCCCTCCGCCAACTCGATGGCCGGGGCGAACAGATCCGCCCAGGGCAGGCGGCCATGCGCCGCATGGGCCATGGCCAGCGCCGCCACGGCACCCGGCACCGCCACCGCGCGGCCGGAGCGTGCGGCCGTGGCCGGGCCGATGCCGCCCGCGACCAGCCGGTCCGCGCTGGCGGCCGGTGCGCTGGCGATGCCCTCGTAATAGCGCAGCCGACCCGCCGCCTGGTCCCAGACCATGACGAAGGCGCCGCCGAGCAGCCCGCTGGCATGGGGCTCCACCACCGAGAGCGCCGCCTGGGCCGCGATCGCCGCATCCACCGCGGAGCCGCCGGCGCGCAGCATGGCCAGCGCCGCCGCCGTGGCGTGCGGGCTGGCGGTGGCGGCCATCTGGCGGGTGGCGCGGGCGGGTTCCCCCGCGGCGGCAGCCGCCAAGGGAAGCACGGCGGCGGGGACCGCCAGCGACAGAAAAGCGGCCAGGATCAGGCGGCGCATGGCGGTCGGTTCCCTTCGAGGAAACGCCACGATATCCCGATCGCGAAGGGACGCTACTCCTCGCCCTCCAGCCTCTCGATATCCTCATCCGACAGGCCGAAATGATGCCCGATCTCATGGATCAGCACGTTGCGGACCAGGGCGAAGAGGTCCTCCCCCGTCTCGATCCATTCCAGCAGGATGGGTTCGCGGTAAAGGAAGATGGTGTCCGGCTCGCGCGGGGTGTCCAGGCTCGATTTCTGGGTCAGCGGCACGCCGCGATACAGGCCCGTCAGCTCCCAGGGGCTGTCGAGGTCCATGTCGGCGATGGTCTCGTCATCCGCCACCTCCTCGACCACAATGGCGGTGCCGCGCACCATGTCGCGCAGGGGCGCCGGGATGGCGGAGAGCGCATCCTCCGCCATCTCCAGGATGTCCTCGGTCGTCGGGGGCGTGGTGGGGCGCATGCGCCCGCTTTGGCACAGGAAGGGATGCATGGTCGAGAAGCTCGATGCCGCGGCGCGTGCCGCGCTGGCCACCGAACTGCCCGAATGGCGCCTGGTGGAGGGGCGCGATGCCCTGACGCGCAGCTTCCGCTTCCGCGACTTCAGCGCGGCCTGGGGCTTCATGGCCCGCGTGGCCCTGCTGGCCGAGGCGCAGGACCACCACCCGGAATGGTCCAACGTCTACAACCGGGTCGAGATCACGCTGACCACCCATGACGCAGGCGGGCTGTCCGCGCGGGACGTGAAGCTGGCGCGGAGCATAGACGCGCTGTGCTGATCGAGGCCCCCCAGCGCACGCTGCGCGTGACGCGCGCCGCCACCCGCTTCTGCCTGGCCCAGGGCTGGGCGCCGGTGACGGAGGTGCCGCTGCCCGATGGCCGCCGCGCCGATGTGCTGGCCCTGCGCCCCGATGGCGGCATCGTCATCCTGGAGGTGAAGTCCTGCGCGCGGGACTACCTGACGGATGCGAAATGGCAGGATTGCTGCGCCTGGGCCGATGCCTTCCTCTTCGCCGTGGACGCCGACTTCCCGCAGGAGCTGATCCCGCCCGAGGTCGGCCTGCTGCTCACCGATGACCGCGAGGCCGCGCTGCTGCGCGATGGCGCCTGCGCCCCCCTGCCGGCCGCGCGCCGCAAGGCCCTGACGCTGCGCGTGGCGCGACTGGCGGCGCAGCGCCTGGCCTTCCAGCTGGACCCGGCCGGCGCGATCGAGATGCGGGCGGCCTTGCGGCTCGATTAGTTGCTCATTGGCGTGGCGCGCAGCAGGGGCAGCCAGGTCTCGCGCTCGCGCGCGTAGAAGGCGTCCACCTGCTCGGGGCTGGGCGGGCCATCGGGCAACTCGCTGCCCATCTCGGCCAGACGCTGGCGCAGGCCGGGGCGGGCGAGCGCCGCGTTGAACCCCTCGGCCAGCGCTGCCAGCCGCGGCGCGGGCAAAGCGGCCGGCCCCGCGATGCTGTTCCAGGTGCTGCCGGTGAAGCCGTCCATCCCGGCCTCGATCATCGTGGGCAGGTCGGGCGCCGCGGGCAGCCGCGTCTCGGCCGCGACGCCCAGGATGCGGATGCGCCCGGCGCGGTGATGGGGCAGGGCGGTCAGCGCCGCGTCGAACATGAAGGTGAGCCGCCCGGCCATCAGGTCCGTCAGGGCGTGGGCGCTGGAGGGGTAGGGCGCGTGCACCAGGTCCCCCCGCGCCAGCCCCGCCTGCTCCACGAAGCGCGCGCCCACGATGTGCGTGGTGGTGCCGATGGGGCCGGAGCCATATTGCACGGGGCCCCCCTGGCGCAGCCTGCCCAGCAATTCGGGCAGGTTCCGCGCCGGGTCGGTGCCCGAGACGCACAGCACCATGGGCACTCGGTTCACCATGGCGATGCCGCGGATGGCGGTGGCGACGTCCACCGGAGGGTTGGGGAACAGCGCCAGGTTCATCACGAGTTGCGAGGCGGTGCCGAACAGCAGCGTCTCGCCATCGGGCGCGGCGTTGGCCACCGCTTCCACGGCGCGCATGCCCGAGGCGGCGGGCATGTTCTCCACCAGGATGCGGCGTTCGAGCACGCCCTCGGCCTCTGCGGCGAGCAGGCGGGCGACGACATCCGCATTGGCCCCCGCCGCCGAGGCGACGATGAGGCGCATGGGGCGGCCCTGCGCCAGCGCGGGCGCGGCCAGAGGGAGGAGGAGGGCGGCGCCCAGGGCCGCGCGGCGGGGGATGACCATTTCTTCATTATGATATTGCGAGGCATTATCATCAAGAGCCACTTTGCGTGCAACCGCAAGTTCGGTATCAGCGCGCATGGCCTCCCTCGCGCGCCTCGCCGCCGGATTCGTCCCCTTCACCCCCTATGCCTATCAGGGCCGCGCCGAGGCATGCAGCCTGTGCGGCGCCCGTGACACCCTGCCCCTTTCGGCGCATGACCGGCGGCTGAAGCGCCTCACCACCGTCATCTGCGCGGGCTGCGGGTTGCTTCGCACGGACCCCATGCCCACCGAGGCCGAGCTGGCCGACTACTACCGCCACCATTACCGCGCCGACTACCAGTTGGTGGGCACGAAGCCACCGCGCCGCCACCTGGCCCGCACCCGCGCCGAGGCCGCCCGCCGCGTGGCCCTGCTGGGCCTGCCGCCGGGCGCCCATGTGCTGGACTATGGCTCGGGCTCGGGCGAGTTCCTGGAGGCGGGGGCGCGCGCCGGCTGGCGCATGGAAGGCGTGGAGCCCGGCGAGGCCTATTCCACCCATGCCCGCGGCCAGGGCGCCGTGGTCCATCCCCGCCTTCCGCCCGATGCCGGCCCCTTCGACGCCATCACCGCGCACCATGTCTTCGAGCACCTGCGCGACCCGCTTTCCGTGCTGCGCGAACTGGTGGCGGCGCTGAAGCCGGACGGCGTCGTCTATCTCTCGGTGCCCGACATGGGCCCCAGCCGCCGCCCCGCCTTCGATCGGCTGCACTTCGCCCATGTCCATGGCTTCGTGCCGCAGACGCTGGACCTGCTGGCCGCCCGCGCCGGCCTGGTGCCGGACCCCCGCTTCCCGCGGGACGGCACCACCGCGGTCTATGCGCGGGGCGAGGCGACGCCGGCGCCCGACCCTGGCCTCGCCACGCGCATCCGCGCCGGCTTCAACATGGTCACGCCGCTGCGCCATGTCGCCAGCTTCGGCTGGCTGGCGCCCACGCTGCGCCGCTGGTCACGCGACATCAGGGACAGCCTGCGCCGATAGGGCGCGATCCGTCCCGCCTGGGCTTGCCCGGCGGCGGGCCTCGGGTCCACCCTTCGCCCCTCGCAAGGGAGAGAACGATGCGCCGGGCCACACTGATCTGCGCCCCCTTCGCCGTGGCGCTCGCCGCCATGGCCATGCCCGCCCTGGCCCAGCCCGCGCCGCTGGCGGAGGAAGGGGCGCGGATCGCCCAGCAATGGTGCGCCAATTGCCACGCCATCGCGCCCGGCCAGCTTCCCCCCATGGGCGATGCCGCGCCCTCCCTGCCCGCCGTGGCGCGCCGCGGCACCACCGACGCCGCCCTGCGCGCCTTCCTCAGCCAGCCCCACGCCAACATGCCCGACCACAACCTCACGCGCGCCGAGCTGGACGCGCTGGTGGCCTATATCGCCTCGCTGCGTCCATGACCCTCTTCTTCCACCCGGGCAGCCCCTACGCCCGCATCCTCCGCATGCTGTGGCGGGAGCGCGGGCCGGCGCTGACCGAACAGGAAGTGACGCTGCGCGACCCCGCCTCCGCCCTGCTGCCGCACAACCCGGTGGGCCGCGTGCCCTCGCTGCTGCTGGCCGACGGCACGCTGCTGTCGGAAACCCTGCTGATCCTGGCCCACCAGGGCTGGCTGCCGCGCGACAATGCGGGCATGGCCCGCCTCGGCCGCGTCATGGGCATGCTGGACGGCATCGCGGTGTGGAACCGCGAACTGCGCCGCGTCCCGACCGAACGCGCCCCCGGCGTCATCGCGCTGGAAGCCGCGCGGGCCGACCGCATCCTGGCCAGCCTCGACCCCGCCGCGCACGACACCGGCAGCGTCGAGGGCATCGCCCTTGCGTCCGCTTTGGGCTATGGCGAACGCCGTCACACCGTCTGGAACTGGCGCGCGGCGAACCCTTCCCTCGCGCCCTGGTTCGAGGCGGCGGCACGCCGTCCCGCCTTCCAGGCCACTCTACCACCCGTCTCAGGAATTTGACCGATGCAGAACAGCGAACCCGTCTGGCGCCATGTGGATGAGAAGGCGGGCCCCGCCATCGAGCTGTCGGACCGCGTCTGGGGCATGCCCGAGCTGGCCTACAACGAGCACCGCTCCGCCGCCGAACACACCGCCTACCTCAACGCCGAGGGCTTCCGCGTGACGGAAAACCTGGCCGGCATCCCCACCGCCATGATGGGCGAGGCGGGCGAGGAAGGCCCCGTCATCGCCATCCTGGGCGAGTTCGACGCGCTGCCGGGCCTCTCCAACGAGGCCGGCGTCGCCAAGCACACCCCCGTGCCCGGCGACGGCAACGGCCATGCCTGCGGCCACAACCTGCTGGGCGCGGCCAGCCTGCTCGCCGCCACCGCCGTGAAGGATTATCTCGCCGCCAACGGCATCAAGGGCCGCGTGCGCTACTATGGCTGCCCGGCCGAGGAGGGCGGCGCCGCCAAGGGCTTCATGGCCCGCGCCGGCCTGTTCGACGATGTGGACATCGCCATCTCCTGGCACCCCTCGGCCTTCGCGGGGGTGAACGAGCCCATCTCGCTGGCCAACACGCGCATTGACTTCACCTTCCATGGCCGCGCCAGCCACGCCGCCGCCGCGCCGCACCTCGGCCGCTCCGCCCTCGACGCGGTGGAGCTGATGAGCGTGGGCGTGAACTACCTGCGCGAGCACATCCCCTCCGAAAGCCGCATCCACTACGCCTATCTCGACGCCGGCGGCGTGGCGCCCAACGTGGTGCAGGCCAAGGCGAAGGTGCGCTACCTGATCCGCGCCGCCGATGTGCAGAGCCTGAACCGCCTGGTCACGCGCGTCCGCAAGATCGCCGACGGGGCCGCGCTGATGACCGAGACGCGGGTGGAGACGCAGGTGATTTCCGCCGTGTCCAACCTGCTGGGCAACACGCCGCTGGAGCGGCTGATGCAGGACAGCCTGGACCGCCTCGGCCCGCCCCCCTTCGACGCCGAGGACATGAAGCGCGCCGCGGAATTCCAGGCGACGCTGAGCGAAGAGGACATCGAGAGCGCCTACAAGAAGGTGGGCATGCCGCGCACCGAATCCCCGCTGGCGGACCGCATCGTGCCGCTGGACAGCCCGCGCGCGCCCATGGTGGGCAGCACGGATGTGGGCGATGTGTCCTGGAAGGTGCCGACCGTGCAGGCGCGCGGCGCCACCCACGCCATCGGCACCGCGCTGCATTCCTGGCAGGCGACGGCGCAGGGCAAGCTGCCCCACGCGCACAAGGGCATGGTGCATGTGGCCAAGGTGATGGCCGGCACGGCGGTGGACGCGCTGAAGCGCCCCGAGATCATCGCCGCCGCCAAGGCCGAGCACCACGCCAAGACGGGCGGCGTCTATCACTGCCCGCTGCCCGAGGACGCCACGCCGCCCATCGGCATGTCGCTGACGGTCTGAGCCTACCGGGGCGGCGCAAGCCGCCCCCCATGAACGAGGTTGGGAGGACGCCATGAAGGTGGTGCGGGACGCGGCGGCGCTGGCCGCCGCCGTGGGGGAATGGCGGGCCGCGGGGCAGCGCGTGGCCGTGGTGCCCACCATGGGCTACCTGCACGAGGGGCACCTGGCCCTGGTGGCGCGCGCGCGGGAACTGGCGCCGCGCGTGGTGGCGACCATCTTCGTCAACCCGACGCAATTCGCGCCGCATGAGGACCTCGGCCGCTATCCGCGCGACGAGGCGGGGGACATCGCGAAGCTGGAGGCCGCCGGCTGCGACCTGCTCTTCGCGCCGCCGGTGGAGGTGGTCTACCCGCCCGGCTTCGCCACGCGCATTTCTATGGATGGCCCGGCGCTGGGGCTGGAGGGCACGCACCGGCCGCAGATGTTCGGCGGCGTGGCGCTGGTCTGCACCCGGCTGTTCGGCCTGACGCGGGCGGATGTGGGCGTCTTCGGCGAGAAGGACTGGCAGCAGGTGATGGTGATCCGTCGCGTGGTGGCGGATCTGGCGCTGCCCATCGAGATCGTGACCGTCCCCACCGTGCGCGCGGCGGATGGCTTGGCCCTGTCCTCGCGCAACGCCTACCTGGATGCGGGCGCGCGGGCGAAGGCGGTGGCGCTGCATGCGGCGCTGGTCTTCGCGGCGGAGCGGCTGCGCGCGGGCGAGACGGCCGGCGAGGCCTGCGCGGCGGCGGAGAAGCGGCTGCTGGAGGCGGGGTTTGACCGGGTGGATTATGTGGCGGTCCGGCGGGAGGGGGATTTTTCGGAGTTGGACCGGTTGGAGGGGGCCGCGCGGGTGTTGGGGGCGGCTTGGTTGGGAAGTGTGCGATTGGTAGATAATATCCCTGAAATTTAATTCGCTTACAATCTTAATGGAATAAATATCAATTTGACTATTTCTCCAGCGTTCGGAAATCCGGCATCTTGTAGTACTTTTATATAGGCGTCTCTAATTGCGTTTTGATGAAGCGAAGGACCGATCAAAACCGCTTCAACAAAGTCAGTAATTCTAAAACATTGTGCATGAGAGTTCAAATTTATATCAAGCGGAACTGATTTTATTATTTGAGGTATATTTTTTATTATTTCAATTTTTTGCGAAATAAATGGGGCGTTGTGCAATTCCAATAACGATAAGCGCCATTCCTGCTCTTCGCTGAAAGCTGGATTTTTCATTCCAATTAGATGGGACGCAAAGCAATTAACTGCAGCTGAATAAAATTCCGAAATTGTAAGAGAACTGAAAAAATCCGAATTTTTGTAAACATTTTGGGCAATTTCTCTAGTTTTTTTCGAAAAAATCGAAGGCGTGAAATAGGAGACTGGACAAAATCCGATAGATGGTAATTTTTCTAGAGACAGCATTGTATTTCTTTTAAATACTATGGCAACGCCATCATGTGGCGCGTAAGCGCGCCACATAGAAAGTTTGCCACTTTGCATAGAGATCTCATGTTCAGAAACGCAGAATACATATGCCTTTTCTAATACTAGAGGGGTCAGATCATTGAGTATTCTTTCCATGAATTGCGGTCCAAGTACAAGCCGATCTTTTGTGATAATGTTTTCGAATGCTTCGTTTAGTTTCATTCCATCCGAAGTCTTTAAAAAAT
>NZ_JAFFQY010000010.1 GCF_017311575.1 Roseococcus thiosulfatophilus | reverse complement strand
AAGAGTAGTGTTTTCTGGAGACGACCTGCTCTGGCGGCCCCGGGCGCCAGCATGACTCCGCCCTTGCTGAGTCGATGGGACACGCCTCCGGCCACCCAGGCGGCCTTCCCTTGCCGCAACGTCCAACATCATTCATGTCATTCATTTACAAGGGCTTCCAACTTCAAGGTACTTATTATTTTAAAAATTACGGGAGTTTTCTGCAAAAATTACATTTCCAAATGGTCGGGATTGATCTAATACTATCCGTATGGTCAATGGTTCTGTCGAAAAACCTTCCGTTGTTGGAGGGATTGGTGCGTCGGCGGGCGGGGTTGAGGCGCTGCGAACCCTCTTTCAGCAGGCACAACCCGGCGGCGGCATCGCCTACATCGTCCTGCTTCACCTAGCTCCGAACCGCGGCAGCGAGTTGACGGAGATCCTGGCCCGCGAATGCGCCCTGCCAGTGACCACCGCGGAAGATGGGGCGAGCCTCGAAGCGGACCATGTCTATGTGATTCCGCCGGGGGTCTTCGCCACCGTGGCCGAGGGCAAGCTGGTGCTGACCCTCGCTGAGCGCACCCACCGCGATCCCCGCTCCATCGACGTGCTGTTTTCCTCCCTGGCCGATGCGTTCAACGAGCGCGCGGTCGGCGTGATCCTATCGGGCTTCGGCCATGACGGGACCATCGGCATCAAGGCCATCAAGGAGCATGGCGGGCTCACCGTGGCGCAAGGCAGCAACGGAACGAGCCCCGGGCACAGCAGCATGCCCGACAGCGCCATCGCGGGTGGGCAGGTCGACCTCGTGGTGCCCGCCGGCGACATCCCGCGCAAGCTGGCCGACTATGCCGCCAGCCTCGACAACTTCGGTGGCTTCGCCACCGACGCCACCGACGGCACCGCCCATGAAGGCGGGCAGCAGGCGCGGCTGGACGCGGCCCGGGGCACCATCTGCGGCATCCTGCGCCAGGAGGTCGGCCACGATTTCTCGGGCTACAAGTCCAGGACGTTCCTGCGCCGGGTCCACCGGCGCATGCAGGTTTTGCACCTGGCCTCGCTCGACGCCTACATCGGCCACCTGCGCGCGAATCACGACGAGGCCGTCGCCCTGCTGGGCGACCTGCTGATCAGCGTGACCGCCTTCTTTCGCGACGAGGACACCTTCGCAACCCTGGCGGCGCAGGCCATTCCGAGCCTTTTCGCCGGCAAGGGCGCCGAGGACATGGTGCGCGTCTGGGTGCCCGGCTGCGCCACCGGGGAAGAGTCCTTCTCGCTCGCCATGCTGCTCTGCGAACACGCCGGTGCGCGGGGGGGGGAT
The DNA here is from genome assembly GCF_017311575.1 of Roseococcus thiosulfatophilus. Lineage (GTDB taxonomy): Bacteria > Pseudomonadota > Alphaproteobacteria > Acetobacterales > Acetobacteraceae > Roseococcus > Roseococcus thiosulfatophilus. Next base: position 46,436 of record NZ_JAFFQY010000010.1, on the reverse strand, counting down.
GCCGCAACTGCGAATCTTCGCGACCGACATCGACGAGGCCGCGCTGGGGGTGGCCCGCGCCGGTCGCTATCCGATGTCGGTGCTCCAGCATGTCTCACCCGCGCGGCTCCAGCGCTTCTTCGTCGGCGAGGGGCTGATGCGCACCGTCACGAAGGAACTGCGCGACATCTGCGTCTTCTCCTCGCACAGCCTGATCCGGGACCCGCCCTTCTCGCGCCTGGACCTGATCTCCTGCCGTAACCTTCTGATCTACCTGGACGCGCGGGCACAGCGGGAGGTGTTCCCCCTGTTTCACTTCGCGCTGCGGCCGGGCGGGCACCTTCTGCTCGGCAGCGCCGAGAGCGCCGTGCAGTTCGCCGACCTGTTCACGCCCCTCGACAAGCACCACCGCATCTACCGCCGCCGCGACGATGTGGTTCCCGCGCCGCGCTTCCCTGTCCCGCGCGGGCTGCTGGAGGCGCGCGGCCTGTCCTCCCTTTCCGGCGCGCGGGCGCCGGCCGCGCCACGCACGGCGCGCCAGGCGGCCGAGGCCATCGTGCTGGACCGCTTCGCCCCGGCCCATGTGGTCGTGAACCGCGACGGGGCGGTGGTGCACTACTCCGCCCATACCGGCCCCTACCTTGAGGCCGCGCCCGGGGAACCCACCCGCAGCATACTGGCCCTCGCCCGTCCGGGGCTGCGCCTGGATATCCGCCTGGCTCTGGAGGAGGTGCTGCGAACCCGCCGCGCCGTCACCCGCACCGGGACGGCGATGACCGGGGGCGAGGATGCCAGGCCCGTCACCCTCACGATCACCCCGCTGCCGGAGACGGACCCCGCGGAGCCCCTCTTCCTGGTTGTCTTCATCGAGACCCCGGCGACCGAGACAGCCGTCACGGCCACACCGGCGCCGAAGCCGGGCGAGGCACTGGCCCTGCTGGCCGAGCAGGACCTGCGCGACACGCGCGAGCGCCTGCAGGCCGTCATCGAGGAGTACGAGACGGCGGTGGCCGAGCTGCGTGCGGGCAATGAGGAACTCGTGTCCGTCAACGAGGAGCTGCAATCCGCGAACGAGGAGCTGGAGACCTCCAAGGAGGAGCAGCAGTCGGTCAACGAGGAGCTCCAGCTTCTCAACCAGGAACTGAAGGCCAAGGTCGAGCAGCTCGATCGCGCCATCGCTGACCTGAACAACCTGTTCGCCGCCACGCAGGTCGCGACCGTCACGCTCGACCGCGACCTCACCATCCGCAGTTTCACCCCGGCGATCGCCGGCGTATTCAACCTCCTGCCGACCGACCTGGCGCGGCCGCTGGCCGATATCGCGGGCTCGATCGACACCGACGAAATCCTGCGCGAGGCGCGCGAGGTGCTGGCCAGCGGCAGGCCCATCGAACATCGGGTGGACCGCCGGGACGGCTCGGCGCAATTCCTCCTGCGCCTCGTTCCCTATCTGGTGGCAAATGGCGTGGTGGACGGCGTGCTGGCCGCCTTCGTGGACGTGACGCAACTGGTCCACGTGACGCGCGAGGGCGATCAGCAGCGCCTGCTGGTGGCCGAATTGAACCACCGCGTGGGCAACATCCTCAACGTCGTCATCGCGCTGACCCGGCAGACGCTGCACGACGACGCGCCCATCGCGGCGGCGCGGGATGCCCTCGTGGGCCGAATGGCAGCCCTGACGCGGGCCTATCAGCTGATCGCGCGGGAATCCTGGCGGGAGACGCTGTTGGCCGATGTCATCACCGAGCAGTTGGGCCCGCACCTGTCCACGCCGGCGCGAGGCATCGTCAACGGCCCCGCCATATGGTTGCAGCCTTCCGCCGCGGTGGCGTTCGGGCTGGTGATCCACGAACTCGCGACCAATGCCGTGAAGTACGGGGCCCTGTCCAACACGACGGGCACGGTGACCATATCTTGGGTCGTGGCCGGCACGACGAGCCAGCCCTGCCTTGACGTTCAGTGGCAGGAAGCGGGTGGACCTGCCCCGGAGGTGTCCCGGTTGCCTGGCTTTGGCACCCAGCTTCTCGAGGGGCAGGTGGCGCACGGGCTGGGCGGCACGCTGGAGAAGGGCTTCGCCCCTGAGGGCATCGCCATCCGGATCAGCGTGCCACTCGGCCCGCACCAAGGGCAGCGCCTGGGCTGAGCCGCGCCGTCGCGTTCCCTCGTGTCCCGCATCTTTGCGGATGTGGCCCTTCAACTGGGTCGGCGGCGCGGCACAGGCGAGCGCAGGCGCCGCGCGACTTCCCCCAGCACCTACCCCTCCGGATAGGCGGCGCGAAGGCGGTCCAGCAGGTCGGCCACTTGGCGGCGGGCGTCGGGGTGATTGTCGCGCAGCGCGCGCATGGCGGTGCGGGCCTCCTCCACGAAGCCCGTCCCGCCCAGATGGCCCACGGTGCCCGCGATGGCGTGGACGGGGCCAAGAAGCGGCAGATCCTCCGCCAAGGCGGCGTCCAGCTCGTGCAGGCGCGTGGCGAGTTCGCAACGGAAGAGGGGCCGCAGCGCCTCCTCCTCCGGCTGGTCACCCTGGCCGAGGGCCAGCACGATGCCGCGCATCAGGCCCACCCGCTCCACAGGTTTGGGCACATGGCCTGTCATGCCGGCCGCGTGGCAGGCGGCGATGTCCTCGGGGAAGCTGCTGGCGGTGACGGGAATGACGGGCACCTGGGCCAGCGCCCCGGGCAGGGCGCGGATGCGGCGCGTGCATTCCAACCCGTCCATGCCCGGCATCACCACATCCATCAGCACGGCGTCGAAGGGCTGCCCGGCGGCGGCGGCGGCGGTGAGGGCCTCCAGCGCCGCGGGGCCGTCCGTGACGGTCTCCAGCGTGAAGCCCGTCGTGGAGAGCAGTGCGCGCAGGACGGAGAGGTTGGCCGGCGAATCATCCACCCCCAGAAGCCGGAGCCGCCCGCCTGGCCAAGGCGCCGCGGCCGGCTGAGGCAGGGGCAAGGGCATCGGTGCCGGGGGCAGCACGGGCGGCGGTGCGGGGGAGGGCACCTCGCTGTAGAGCCCCAGGCGGAAGCCGCCCGGCAGCATCGCCGTGCTGGCCAACACCCAGCGCCCATCGGGCAGTGGCTGCGGCGTGGGGCCGGGCTGGGGGGGCGGGCCGCTGAGAAGGGCGACATAGCGGCGATTGCAGCGCAGCAGGCGCCCCTCCGCATCCCAGAGGGCCAGGGCATGCGGGCTGGTTTCAAAGCCGGCCACAACAGGAAGATAGTCGGGGGAGGAGGGGCCGGGCCGGGATGGGGGCCGCGTCCAGGCGAGGGCCAGCCCCATGCCCATCGCCATGCCGACGACCAGCAGGCCGGCGGCTTGCAAAATCCAGCCCGGTTGCTCCAGCAGGTCGTGCGACATCATGTGCCGCCGGCACCAGCGAAGGCGCAAGGCTTCGTCAGTCTGGTGCGTCGGCGGTGCAACATCCGGTTCCTGCGGCGCCTGGCGGGCCGCCAGGGCACGGCCACCCCTATGGCGACCGTGCCCTGCCAGAATGTCAGCCGCGGGTTAAGCCTTCCCGAACGCCCGCCTCAGGGCCGGATCAGCGTGCCGGCGCCACCATCGGTCAGCAGCTCGCGCAGCACGGCGTGGGGCAGGCGGCCATCCAGGATGACGGCGCCCTTCACCCCGGCCTCGACGGCATGGATGCACGTCTCGACCTTGGGGATCATGCCCCCCGCGATCCAGCCGGCCGCGATGCCGGCGCGCGCCTCGGCCACCGTCATTTCGGGGATGAAGTTCTTGTTCGCGTCCATCACGCCGGCGACGTCGGTCAGCATCAGCATCCGTTCGGCCCTGAGCGCGCCCGCGATGGCGCCCGAGACCGTGTCGGCGTTGATGTTGTAGGTCTGCCCGTCCGCCCCCACGCCCACGGGCGCGATGACGGGGACGATGTCCGCATGGATCAGCAGTTCGAGGACGCGGGTGTCCACGCTTTCGGGCTCGCCCACCAGGCCAAGGTCCAGCACCTGCTCGATGTTGGAGCCGGGGTCCTTCACCGTGCGGGTGGCCTTCCGCGCCCGCACCAGCCCGCCATCCTTGCCCGAGATGCCCACCGCCATGCATCCCGCCCGCGTGATGGCGGAGGCGAGCTGCTTGTTGACGGTGCCGGCCAGGACCATCTCGACCACCTCGACCATCTGCGCGTCGGTCACGCGCAGGCCCTGGACGAAGGTGGATTTCACCCCCAGGCGCGACAGCATGGCGTTGATCTGCGGGCCGCCGCCATGCACCACTACGGGGTTCACGCCCACCTGCTCCAGCAGGGCGATGTCGCGGCCGAAGCGGTCGGCGGCGTGCTCCTCGCCCATGGCGTGGCCGCCATACTTCACCACGACGATCTGGTCGTCATAGCGCTTCAGGTAGGGCAGCGCGCCGATCAGGGTCTGCATCTGGGTGAGCGCGTCATCGGCCATCTGGCATTCCTCGAAACCTTGCCCGCGCCTATCCGGCGCGGGGCGCGATCCGTCAAGCGAGGGCGGCGAGTTCCGCGCGCAGCTCTTCCATGCCGCGGCCGGTGCGGCTGCTGGTGACCAGCACCAGCGGGTGGCCGGCGGGGTGCTTGCGGGCGAGCGCCTGGACCTCGGCCTCGCGCGCCGCCAGCGCGGTGGGCTTCACGTCATCGGCCTTGGTCAGCACCAGCTGGAAGGCGACGGCGGCCTTGTCGAGCAGGTCCATGACCGCGTGGTCGGAGGCCTTGGTCTCGATCCGCGCGTCCAGCAGCAGCAGCACGCGACGGAGGTTGGGCCGGCCGCGCAGGTAGTTGAACATGAGGCCCTGCCAATCCTCCTTCACCGACTTGGCGGCCTTGGCGAAGCCGTAGCCCGGCATGTCCACCAGGGTGAGGCGGCCGTCGAGGGTGAAGAAGTTCAGCTGCTTGGTGCGCCCGGGCGTGTGGGAGACGCGGGCCAGCGCGTTCTGCCCCGTCAGCGCGTTCATCAGCGACGACTTGCCGACGTTGGAACGCCCTGCCAGCGCCACCTCCACGCCTTCCGGCGGGGGCAGGTGGTCCAGCGCCTGGGCGGCGGTGAAGAAGGTGCAGGGCCGGGCGAAGAGCAGGCGCCCGGCCTCGATGAGGGCGGCGCGCTCCTCCTCGTCGCGCGCCTCCAGCAAGCCGCCGGCGGGAAGTTCGGTCACTTCTTCGCCGCGGCCGGGCCGGCCAGCTTGCCGCCGCCCTTGGGGGCCGGCGGTGCGCCACCCGTGCCGCCTTGCGCGGGCGGCTTGGCCGCCTGGGCCTTGGCGTCGAGCCGCATGATGTACCACTGCTGCGCGATGGAGAGCAGGTTGTTCCAGGTCCAGTAGATGACCAGGCCCGCGGGGAAGCTCGCCAGCATGAAGGTGAAGATCACCGGCAGCCAGGCGAAGATCTTCTGCTGGATCGGGTCGGGCGGCTGCGGGTTCAGCTTCTGCTGGATGAACATCGTCAGCCCCATCAGGATCGCCCAGATCGGCAGATGGAGGAACAGCGGCGGATCCCAGGGAATCAGCCCGAACAGGGTGAAGGCGTTGGTCGGGTCCATGTCCGAAAGGTCACGGATCCAGCCGAAGAAGGGCGCGTGGCGCATCTCGATGGTGACGAAGAGCACCTTGTACAGCGCGAAGAAGACGGGAATCTGCACCAGGATGGGCAGGCAGCCCGAGGCGGGATTGATCTTCTCGCTCTTGTAGAGCGCCATCATCTCCGCCTGCATCTTCTGCGGATCGTCTTTGTAGCGCTCGCGGATTTCCTGCATCTTCGGCGCCACCAGCCGCATGCGGCTCATGGACTTGTAGGCCTTGTTGGCCAGCGGGAAGAACAGGATCTTGAGCGCCAGCGTGAAGATCAGGATGGCCACGCCGAAATTGCCGGTCAGGATGAACAGATAGTCCAGCGCGTAGAAGAACGGCTTGGTGATGAAGTAGAACCAGCCGAAATCGATCGCCTTGTCGAAATCCTGGATGTGCAGCCGGTCGCGGTAATCGTCCAGCAGGCGCACCTCCTTCGCGCCGGCGAAGAGGCGGCTGCCAAAGCCCGCACTTTGCCCGGGCGCGATGAGCTGCGGCGCGGCGGGCGCGATGTCCACCTGCCAGCGGTCCACCCCGGCATCGGGGATGTGGCGGAAGGCGCTGCGGATGCGCTCATTGCGGTCGAGGCGGGTCAGCGCCGTCAGCCAGTACTTGTCCGACAGGCCGGCCCAGCCCTCGGCGGCCTCGTTCTCCCAGGCTGAGCCGAGGGCGCGGCGCGAATTCCCCTCGTCACGGCCGGTGCTGTAGGTCATTTCCGTCAGGCGGCCATCCTGCACGGCGATGAAGCCCTCATGCAGGATGAAGAAGCCCTGCACCTGGGGCGTGCGCTCGCGGCGGATGCGGGCCCAGGGCAGCACGGTCACGGCCTCGGCGGAGGTGTTCTCCACCGATTGCCGCACCTCGAACATGTAGTTCGCGTCCAGCGAGACCACCGCCTGGAAGATCTGGCCCTGGCCATTGTCCCAGCGGAAGGTCACGGGGCTGTTGGGGCCGAGGGGCCCGCCCGTCACCGTCCAGTCGGTGTCGTTGTTGGGAACCGGCGTGCGGCCATCGGCCTGGGTCCAGCCCCATTGCGCGAAATAGCCCTCGGGCCGGCCGCGCGGGGCCAGCAGGGTGACGTTCGGGCTGTTGGGCTCCACCGTCTCGCGGTAGTCGCGCAGGGTCAGCTGGTCGAGCGAGAGGCCGCGGGCCGTAAGGGCGCCCTGCACGCGGGTGTTCTCCACCTGCACGCGCTGCGCCGGGATGGCGGGCGGCGCGGCGGTGACGGCGGTCTCACCAGGACCGGCCGCTTGCGGCGCGCCAGGCGCCGCACCCGGCGCCACTTGGGGCGTGGCGGGCGCGGGCACGGCCGGCAGCGGCACATCGGCCTGCTGCGTGGCCACCGGCCGCGGCGGCGGCACCGGGGCATTGCCGCGGTTCCACATCTCGAAGAGCAGCAGGATGCCGACGGAAAGGGCGATGGCCGCCAGGAGGCGCTTCTGGTCCATGGGTCTCGATCAACTCTCGGGGCGGGTATCGGGGCCGGCGGAAGGGGAGGCGGCGGGTCGGAGGCGGTTCAGCCCCGGCTTGCGCGGCGGCACGGGATCATAGCCGCCGGCATTCCAGGGGTTGCAGCGCAGGATGCGCCAGGCGGACATGGCCGCACCCTTCACCGCGCCGTGTTCGGTCACGGCCTCGATCGCGTAGTGCGAGCAGGAGGGGTGGAAGCGGCAATTCGCCCCGATGAAGGGGCGCAGCGTCCACTGGTAGGTGACGATGGCGCCCTTCAGCACATGCTGCGCGGGGTTCATGGCGCCCGCACCCCGGCCTTGGCCAGCGCCGATTCGAATTCGGCCCGCAGGGTGGGGAAGGGACAGGTCGCGGTGCCGTCGCGGGCGATGAGCACGAGGTCCCAGCCAGGCGCCGGGGCGGCATCCAGCACCAGGCGCGCCATGGCGCGCAGCCGGCGCTTGGCACGGTTGCGGACCACGGCGTTGCCGATCTTCTTCGTCGCGGTGAAGCCCAGCCGCGTGGCCTCGTCGGCGCGCGGCAGGGCCTGCACGACAAGCGTCCCGCGCCCGACCTTGCGGCCTTCGCGCGCAGCACGGAGGAATTCCGCGCGGCGCTTCAACCGTGCGGGCGGGGCAGCAGGCATCGCGGGGTCTCCCGCGCCGCGTGTGGCGCGATCAGGCGGAGAGCTTGGCGCGGCCCTTCGAGCGGCGGTTGGCCAGGATCTTGCGGCCCGCCACCGTGGCCGAACGGGCACGGAAGCCATGGCGCCGCTTGCGGACGAGCTTGGAGGGCTGATAGGTGCGCTTCACGGCAGGCTCCTGAACGGGCGTAAGGCAAATGGAAAGGGCGGGGCTGCCATAGGCTGTCCCGTGCTGTGGCGGGTATAGGAAGGGGGTGGCCTCCGCGTCAACCTCCGGCCCACCCGGCACCGCTCGTGAACGGGTTGTTGATGCGGTGCAGCAATGGGCCTATCCACGCGTTGCAAGGGTTTGGAGACAGGCGGCATGGAACGCATTCTTGAAGGCCAGGCGGCCCTCATCACCGGATCCACCTCGGGCATCGGGCTCGGCATCGCGCGGCTTTACGCCGAGGCGGGTGCGAAGGTGATGCTGAACGGTTTCGGCAAGCCCGAGGAAATCGCCAAGGCCCGCGCCGAAGTGGGCGCGCTGATGGGTGGCGGGGACGCCCCCTACAGCCCCGCCGACATGTCCAAGCCCGCGGAGGTGCGCGACATGGTCGCCGCCGCCGAATCCGCCTTTGGCCGGCTGGACATCCTGGTGAACAATGCCGGCATCCAGTTCGTCTCGCCCGTGCAGGATTTCCCGGACGATAAGTGGGATGCCATCATCGCCATCAACATGTCGTCCAACTTCCACGCCATCAAGGCGGCCATGCCGGGGATGCTGGCGCGGAAATACGGGCGCATCATCAATGTCGCCTCGGCGCACGGCCTGGTGGCCAGCCCCTACAAGAGCGCCTATGTGGCCGCCAAGCACGGGGTGGTGGGCATGACCAAGTCCATCGCGCTCGAGATCGCGGAAAGCCCCATCACCTGCAACGCCATCTGCCCGGGCTTCGTCCGCACGCCGCTGGCGGAAGCGCAGGTGAAGCCGCTGGCCGACAAGCACGGCGTCTCGGAGGAGGTGGCGCTGAAGGACCACCTTCTCGCCAAGCAGCCCTCCAAGCGCTGGGTCGAGGTCGAGGAGGTGGCGCGCATGGCGCTCTACCTGGTCGGCCCCGGCTCGGGCGGGGTGAATGGCGCGGCGCTGTCCATTGACGGGGGCTGGCTCGCGGCATGACGCCCCCGGAGGCCCCCATCGTGGTGGAGGAGGTGGCGGTCGCCACATCCCCGGCCGCGCCCGCCCTGCGCGAGGTGAAGCCCCGCCGCGTGAACCTGGCCCTGCAGGGCGGCGGCACGCATGGCGCCTTCACCTGGGGCGCGCTGGACCGCCTGCTGGAGGAGGAGGGGATCGAGTTCGACGGCCTCTCCGGCACCTCGGCCGGCGCCATCAATGGCGCGGTGCTGGCGCTGGGCCTGCTGGAAGGCGGGCGCGAGGGCGCCAAGGCGGCGCTGGACCGTTTCTGGCGGGCGCTGGGCGCCAAGTTCGCCGTCTCGCCGCTCCGTTCCACCCCCTTCGAGAAGGCGCTCTGGGGCTGGGACCTGACCTACAGCTTCGCCTACAACGCCTTCGACACCGCGACGCGGATGCTGAGCCCCTACCAGTTCAACCCCTTCCCGATGGAGTTCAACCCGCTGCGGAAGGCGCTGGAGCAGAGCCTCGATCTCGCGCGCCTGCGCGAAGACCGCAGCGCCATGCGGCTCTACATCTCCGCCACCAATGTCCGCACCGGCAAGCCGCGGGTGTTCAACCGCGCCGAGATCACGGTGGATGCGCTGCTGGCCTCGGCCTGCCTGCCCAACATCTTCCGCGCGGTGGAGATTGATGGCGAGGCCTATTGGGATGGCGGCTACCTGGGCAACCCGGCGTTGTGGCCGCTCTATCATGACCGCCCGGCGTCGGACATCATCATCGTCCAGTTGAACCCGCTGATCCGGCCCGAGGTGCCCACCACCTCGTCGGACATCATGAACCGGCTGAACGAGATCACCTTCAACGCCAGCCTGATGAGCGAGATGCGCGCCATAGATTTCGTGCAGCGCATGCTCGAATCCGGCCGGCTGGAGCAGCCGCGCTATCGCCGCATCTTCCTGCACGCCATCGAGGACGAGGCGCGGATGCGCGCCTTCAAGCTCAGCACCAAGTTCAATGGCGACTGGGATTTCCTCTCCACCCTGCGGGATTACGGGCGCCAGGCGGCGGACAAGTTCCTGCGCGAGAGCGTTTCCAGCCTGGGGCGCGAAAGCACCCTCGACATCCAGCGCTATCTGTAGCAAAGCCCGAGTCATGGACATGGGCATTGTGCTCCGCATCGGAGCGGGGGCTGTGGTGGCGTTGCTGGGCCTGGCGCTGGCGACGCGGACCACGATCGAGCTGCGGGTGACGCAGGAGCAACTGGGGATCGTGCTGATCCTGGGCGGGATCTTCTTCGCCTATCGGGCGGTGGCGGCGTATTTCGACGCCCAGGACCACGACCGCCACGGCGAGTAGGCCGCCATTCAGATGAAGGCGCGCAGCCGCGCCGGCCGGCCCTTCCGCAGCACCAGGATGGCCGCCTGCCGGAAGCGCCGTGCCAGCGCCGCCACCACGCGCGGGTCGGCGGCCAGCAGCAGGTTGTGCTCCTGCCAGCGTGTCGTGCCACTGAACCCCTCCGCGCGCGCCCAACGTCGCGTGGCGGCGCGCAGCCGGTCCTGGGCGCGCTCGTTCCATCTTGGCGGATGCTTGCGACACATGGGGTTCCAGGCGGTGATGATGGCCCCCGCCCACACCCCCTGTGCCGCCAGCCAAGCGTCGGCCGAGGCCGATCGCCGGCCCACGCGCGCCACCACCGGCCCCGCCCGATAGGTCGAGGCGCGCCAGGCCGCCTCCCGCGTCATCGCAGCTGGAACAGCAGCGCCTTGAGATAGGCGCTCTCGGGCAGCAGCGGGTGCACCGGGTGGTCCGGCCCCGCGCCGCCCTGGAACAGCAGCCGCGCCTCGCGCCGTGCCCGCCAGACGCCCTGGGCCACCGCCTCCGCGAAGTCGGGCGGGGCGACGTGGTGGGAGCAGGAGGCGATGAACAGCACGCCCCCCGGCGCCACCAGCTGCGCGCAAAGCCGCGCGAGGCGCAGATAGGCCCGCAGCGCCGCCGGGATGTCCTTGCGCGCCTTGGCGAAGGCCGGCGGGTCGGCCACCACCACCTCGAAGCGGCGGCCCATGCCCACCATGCGTTCCAGTGCCTCCAGCGCCTCGCCGCGCTGGGCGGTGACGCGCTCGGCCAACCCATGCGCGGCCGCCGTCCGCATGGCCAGCGCGAGCGCCGGCTCCGAACGGTCCAGCAGCGTCACATGCGCGGCCCCGGCCTGTGCCGCCACCAGCCCGAAGCCGCCCGTGTGGCAGAAGGCGTCCAGCATGGTGGCGCCGGGGGCCAGGGCGGCCACGCGCGCGCGGTTCTCGCGCTGGTCGTGGAACCAGCCGGTCTTCTGGCCGGAGAGCAGGTCCATCTCGAAGGCGAGGCCGCCTTCCTCGATGCGCGCCGTGGCGTCGGCGCCGTGCAGCAGGCGGGATTCGAGGGGCAGGCCCTCCAGCGTCCGCACCGGGCTGTCATTGCGCGCCACCACCGCGCGGGGGCCAAGAAGGGCGTGCAGCGCCTCCAGCACCAGCGGGGTCGCGGCCTCCATGCCGGCGGTGTTGGCCTGCAGCGCCACCGCATCGCCGTGCCGGTCCAGGATCAGGCCGGGCAGCCCATCGGCCTCGGCATGCACTAGGCGGCAGTGGCGGGCGACGCCCAGGCGTTCGCGCAGGGACAGCGCCTCGGCGATGCGGGCCCGGAACCAGGCGGCGTCGGGGCGGGCGGAGGGGTCGCGGTCCAGCACGCGGGCCGCGATGAGGCTGTGAGGGTTGAACTGCCAGATGCCGTGCTTCACCCCGTCATCGCCCTCCAGCCGCACCGGGCTTCCGGGCGGCAGGGCGCGGGCCTCGGGCGACATGGCCACCTCGTTGGAATAGGCCCAGGGGTGGCCCCCCTTCACGCGCCGGTCACGGCCGGGCAGCAGGCGGAGCAGGGGAAGGTCCATAAGTTACAATTCCAATCAGTGACGCGGGCGGGCGGGCGGCGGGCGCACCGCCAATGCCACGCCCAGCACGATGCAGGCCAGCGCCCCCCATTGCCGCCAGCCCAGCGCCTCACCCACCAGCCAGGCGGCGCCGAGCGTCCCCACCACGGGCGTCAGCAGCGTGCCCAACGCCGCGGTGGAGGCCGGCAGGCGCCGCAGCGCGCCGAACCAGGTCATGTAGGCGATGCCGAGCGGCCCCACCGCCATCCAGAGGAAATACCCCCAGCCGGCGGGGGAGAGGGCGGCCCAGTCCACCTCCTCCCATAACGAGGAGACGAGGAACAGCGGCAGGCTGCCCAGCCCCAACTGCCAGGTCACCGCCGAGAGCGGCGGCAGGGCCAGTGGCTTGCGCTTGGCGATGACCGCGCCCAGCGCGAAGAGCAGCGCGGCGGCCAGCAGCATGGCCCCGCCCAGCACCTTGTCCGGGCCGATCTCGACCTCCTGCGGAGTGAACAGCAGCGCGACCCCCAGCGTGCCCAGCGCCAGCGCCGCGACCTTGGCCCAGCCCAGCGGCTCGCCCAGGATCAGCCAGGCCAGCAGCGCGGCCCAGACGGGCATGGTGTAGGCGATGATGGCGGCCTCGCCGGCGGCGAGCCAGAGCAGCGCCATGGAGGCGAAGCCCATCCAGGCCGTGACGTTCAGCAGGGCGAAGAGCCAGACGCGGCCCCATTGCTCGCGCGGGACGGCAAGGCTTTCACCCCGCGCCAGCGCGATGGCCCCCACCAGCGCGGCCGCGATGAAGCCCGCATAGGCGCGGGCGCCGAGCGGCGGCATCTCGGCCAGCAGCAGCTTGAGCAAAGGCCAGTTGGATCCCCAGCACAGCGCCGTCACGATCAGGAGAAGGAGGCCGGTGCTGCGTTGGGTCACAAACGCGACGCTACCCTCAATCCGGAAAGCCGGCCATGGCGCGGACCTCGGCGGGGCTGCGCCCGGCCTCGCGCAGGGCGCGCAGGGTGGGGGCCTGGTCGCGCTTCGCCAGGCGCCGCCCCTCGGCGTCGCGGATCAGGGCGTGATGGGCGTAGCAGGGTTCCGGCCAGCCCATCAGCGCCTGGAGCAGGCGGTGGATGTCGGTGGCTTCCAGCAGATCCTCGCCACGGGTGACGAGGGTGACACCCTGCAGGGCGTCATCATGCGTCACGCAGAGGTGGTAGCTGGCGGGGATGTCCTTGCGCGCCAGGACCACATCGCCCTGGGCCAGGGGGTCGCAGCGGCGGGGGCCGTGGACCAGGTCCTGGAAGGCGAGGGGGCCGGTCTCGGCCAGGGCGCGCGCCACATCGAGGCGCAGCGCATGGGCCTCGCCGGCGGCCACGCGGGCGGCGGCCAGGCCCGGGTCCAGCCCCCGGCAGGTGCCCGGATAGACATGGGCCGGCCCGTGCTGGGCGGCGACGGCGGCGGCGATGTCGGCCCGGGTGCAGAAGCAGGGGTAGAGCAGGCGGCGGTGGGAAAGTGCGGCCAGCACCGCGCGATACTCCGCGAAATGCATGGACTGCACCCGCACCGGCACCTCCCAGCGCAGGCCGAGCCATTCCAGATCCTGCAAGATGGCGGCGGTGAATTCCGGGCGGCAGCGGGTGGCGTCAATGTCCTCCAGCCGCAACAGGAAGCGGCCCCCCGCCCGCGCGGCGAACAGCGCGGCATGCGCATGGCCCAGATGCAGCAGCCCGGTGGGCGAGGGGGCGAAGCGGGTGACGGCGCCCTGGATCATGCGGGCCATCCTTTCACGCCCTTTCTCCGTTGCGGCAAGGGCTTGTGTGGGCGCGCGAGTGTGACGGGCCGGTGAAACCGCCAAGCCCCCTCCGGCGCTTGGCTTGCGGCGGTGCGGCATCCCTGTCATGCCTGCGCTGCAGTTGTGGCGCAGAACCGAATCGGGAGCGCGCCCGCTCCCTCCGGGTCCGGCTTCCGCGCCATGCGAGACGTGGAGGAGCTTCGCTTGCCCGACGGCAGCCTCATTCCGCAGATCAACGGCCCCGGCGGCTTCCCCGCCCTGGTGCTGAACGCGGATTTCCGCCCGCTATCCTACTTCCCGCTGTCCGTCTGGGCCTGGCAGGACGCGGTGAAGGCCGTGGTTCTCGACCGCGTGTCCGTGCTGAGCGAATACGAGACGGAGGTGCGTTCCCCCTCCTTCGCGCTGCGCCTGCCCTCCGTCATCGCGCTGCGCGAATACATCCCCGCCGCGCGCCGCCCGGCCTTCACGCGATTCAACGTGTTCCTGCGCGACCGCTTCGAATGCCAGTATTGCGGCGACGGGCGGCCGGCGCAGGATTTGACCTTCGACCACGTCATCCCGCGCAGCCGCGGCGGCCGAACCAACTGGGAAAACGTGGTCGCCGCCTGCGGCCCGTGCAATCTCAGGAAGGCCGACAAGCTGCCGCGTGAATGCCAGATGCTGCCCCGCGCCACCCCGCGCCAGCCCACCAGCTGGGAATTGCAGGAAAACGGCCGCGCCTTCCCGCCCAACCATTTGCACGAGAGCTGGCGGGACTATCTCTATTGGGACAGCGAACTGGAACAGGGTTGAGACGGATGGCGCATTTCCTCGGACGCCGCGCGCTGGCGGGGCTGGTGCTGGCGGCGCCGGCCGTGGCTTCCGCGCAGAGCCGCGACCGCGTGGTCGTTTCTTCCAAGATCGACACCGAGGGCGCGCTGCTGGGCAACCTGATCCTGGCGGTGCTGGAGCGCGCGGGCGTGCCGGCCGAGGCGCGGCTTTCGCTCGGCCCCACGCGCATCGTCCGCGCCGCGCTGGTGGCGGGCGAGATCGACCTCTACCCCGAATACACCGGCAACGCCGCCTTCTTCCACAACCGCGCCGACGACCCCGCCTGGAAGAACGCCGACCAGGCGCACGCCCTGGCGCGCGAGCTGGATGCGCCGCAGGGCCTGGCCTGGCTCGGCCGCGCGCCGGCCAACAACACCTGGGCCATCGCGGTGCGCCGCGACGTGGCGACGCGCGAGAACCTCCGCACCATGGAGGACCTGGCCGCGGCCGCCGGGCGTGGCGTGCTGCGCCTCGCGGCCTCCGCCGAGTTCGTGGAAAGCGCCGCCGCCCTGCCGAGCTTCGAGCGCACCTACGGCTTCACCTTCCCGCGCGACCGCATCGTGGTGCTGCCGGGCGGCGACACGGCGGTGACCATGCGCTCGGCCGCGCAGCAGATCTCGGGCGTGAATGCCGCGATGGTCTATGGGACGGATGGCGCCATCTCCGCGCTGAACCTCGTGGTGATGACCGACACCAAGGGCGCCCAGATCGTCTATGAGGCCGCCCCCGTGGTGCGCCAGGCCGTGCTGGACCGTTTCCCCGCCATGCGCGCGCCGCTCGATGCCGCCTTCGCCAGCCTGGACCTGACCACGCTGCAAAGGCTGAACGCGCAGATCGCGGTGGAGGGCCGCCCCGCGCGCGACGTGGCCCGCGCCCATCTGGAGGCCGCGGCGCGCTGAGGTGACGCCCGCCTGGCCGCGCCTGCTGCCGGCCGGGTTGGCGCTGGTGGCGCTGATCTGGGGGCAGGATGCGCTTTCGCTCGCGCCCAACCGGCTGATGCCCGGCGCGCCGCTCATGGCGCGGGACGTGTTGCCCGGCTGGGCCCTCCTGTCGCTTCCGCTGTTGCTGACGGGGGCCGCGCCCTGGCGCGGGGCACCGCTTGCCGCCGCCGCCGCCCTGCTGGTGCTGCTGGCCGCGCTGGGGATGGCCGCCGCCGGGCTGCTGGAGGGCGCGGCGCCGGCCGCGCGCGCCACGCTGGGGGCCGCGGCCTGGCTGGCGCTGGCCGCGCTGGCGGCCTTGGTCTTCTGGCCGGGACCGGCCCGCGTCCTCGCGGCGGCGCTGCTGGCACTGGGCCTGGGCGCGCTGGCCTGGGGCGGCGTGCTGGACGGGCTTTCCCTGGCCGTCGAGTTCCACGCGCGGCGGGAGGCGGTGGCGGCGGCGCTGCTCACGCATCTCTGGCTGTCCCTGGCCGCGCTGGGGCTGGCGCTGGCCCTGGCGAGCATGCTCGCGCTGGCGGGGCTGGCCTCCGCCCGGCTCGGCGCCTTCTTCGACACGCTGCTGGGCGGCGTGCAGGTGGTGCCGGCCATCGCGCTGTTCGGGCTGCTGGTGCCGGTGCTGGCGGCGCTGCTGGGGGCCTTCCCCGGGCTGCGCGCCGCGGGGCTGGGCGCCATCGGCGCGACCCCGGCCCTGATCGGCATCGCGCTCTACCTGTCGCTGCCGCTGCTGCGCGCCCTCCGCACCGGGCTGACGGCCACCGACCCCGCCGTGCTCCAGGCCGCGACCGCGTTGGGCATGGGGCGCGGGCGGATGCTGGCCTGGGTGCGGCTGCCGCTCGGCCTGCCGCATTTCCTCGGCGGGCTGCGCGTGGCGGCGGTACAGGCGGTGGGGCTGGTGACGCTTGGGGGCCTGGTCGGCGCGGGCGGCCTCGGCGCGCTGGTCTTCGAGGGCATGGCGCAATTCGCGACCGACCTGATCCTGCTGGGCGCGCTGCCGGTGGTGGCGCTGGCGCTCGCCGTGGATGCGGGGCTCGGTGCCATGGAGCGGCGGGCATGATCGAGTTCGACGACGTCTCGGTGCGTTTCGGCGCGGCGGAGGCGGTCCGCGGCGTCTCCGTCGCCATTCCCCCTGGCGCGCTGGCCGTGCTGGTGGGGCCATCCGGTTCGGGCAAGACCACGCTGCTGCGGCTGGTCAACCGCATGGCAACGCCCAGCGCCGGCCAGGTGCGGGTGCGCGGCGAGGATGTGGCGCTGGCCGACCCGGCCAGGCTGCGGCGCTCCGTGGGCTACGTCATGCAGTCCATGGGGCTGTTCCCGCATTGGTCGGTGGCGCGCAACATCGGCACCGTGCCGGCCCTGCTGGGTTGGCCCCAGCCGCGCATCGCGGCGCGGGTGGAGGAATTGCTGGCGCTGGTGCGGCTGGACCCGGCGCTGGCGCAGCGCCGGCCGGCGGCGCTTTCGGGCGGGCAGGCGCAGCGGGTCGGTCTGGCCCGCGCATTGGCCGCCGACCCCGACATCTTGCTGATGGACGAGCCCTTCGGCGCGGTGGACCCCATCGTGCGGCGGGAACTCCGCGCGGAGCTGACGCGCATCCATGCGGCGACGGGCAAGACCATCCTGCTGGTCACGCATGACCCCATCGAGGCGTTGGAACTGGCCACACACCTGATCGTGCTGCGCGAGGGGCAACTGGTCGCGGCGGGCGAGGCGGCGGCGCTGGCGGCACCCCCGGCCGCGCCCTTCCTGCGCGCGCTGTTCGGGCCGGAGGCGCTGGCCCTGCGCCGCCTCTCGCTGCTGCGCGTGGGAGATGCCGCGCTGGATGGCCCCGCGCCGGACGCCGCGCCCGAGATCGCGCCCGAAGCCAGCCTCGCCGAGGCCTGGATCCTGATGCAGGAGCGGGGCGCGCCCGTGCTGGCCGTGGGCGCGCGGCACCTGCCCTGGTCCGCGCTGCTGCCGCGATGAGGCCGCTGCCGGCCCTGATCCTGGCCGGCTTGCTCGCGGCCCTGGCCAGCGCGCCGGGTGCCGCGCTGGTGGCGCGCGGCCTGGGGCTGGAGGGCGCCCCCTTCGACACCGCCCGCCTGCTGGCGCTGGCCGCGCAGCATCTGCTGCTGGTGCTGGGGGGCGCGGGGCCGGCCATCCTGCTGGGCATCGCCGCCGGCCTCTGGGTGACGCGGCCTTCCGGGGCGGGGCGCGCCCTGCGCCCGGTGGCCGATGCAGGCGCCGCCGCGGCCCAGGCCATCCCGCCCGTGGTGGTGGTGGCGCTGGCCTTCCCGGCGCTGGGCTTCGGCGCGGCGCCCACTTTGCTGGCGCTCGCGCTCTACGCCCTGATGCCCGTTCTGCGCGCGACCATCGCGGCCGTCGAGGCGACGCCGCCCGATGCCGTGCTCGCCGCCCGCGCCATGGGCATGACGGAGGGCCAGGCGCTGTGGCGCGTCGTGCTGCCGCTGGCCTGGCCCGCCATGCTGCCGGGTGTCCGGACGGCGGTGCTGCTGGCCGCCGCCACGGCGGCCGTGGGCTCGCTGGCTGGGGCCGCCACGCTCGGCACGCCCATCATCCTCGGCCTGCAGACGATGAATGAGCTGCTGATTCTGCAAGGTGCCGCCGCCACCGCCGCGCTGGCGTTCCTCTGCGACGCGGCCCTGGGCGGGGTTGCGGCGCGATTGACGGGGGGGCAAGGCGCTGCGATTCAAGCGGGAGGAGACCGAACATGACCTTGCAAGCCACCATCGAAGCCCTCTGGGACAAGCGCGACACGCTCAACAGCGGTACGCGCGGCGAGGCGCGCGACGCCATCGAGAGCGCCCTCGACATGCTGGACCGCGGCCAGGCCCGCGTCGCCGCCCCCACCGAGAATGGCTGGGTGGTGAACCAGTGGCTGAAGCAGGCCGTGCTGCTCTCCTTCCGCATCGAGGACAGCGCGCCCATGGCGACCTCCGCCGGCGCCTTCGACAAGGTGCCGCTGAAGTGGTCGGACTGGGGCCCGAACCGCTGGAAGGAAGCGGGCTTCCGCGCGGTGCCCGGCGCCGTGGCGCGGCGTTCGGCCTACATCGCGCCGAATGTGGTGCTGATGCCCTCCTTCGTGAATCTCGGCGCCTATGTGGGCGAGAACACCATGGTGGACACCTGGGCCACCGTCGGTTCCTGCGCGCAGATCGGCAAGAACGTGCACCTCTCGGGCGGTGTCGGCATCGGCGGCGTGCTGGAGCCGCTGCAGGCCAACCCCGTCATCATCGAGGATGATTGCTTTATTGGCGCGCGCTCCGAAGTGGTGGAGGGCGTCATCGTCGAGAAGGGCAGCGTGCTCTCCATGGGTGTGTTCCTCAGTGCCACCACCAAGATCGTGGATCGCAACACGGGCGAGATCTTCATGGGCCGCGTGCCCTCCTATTCCGTGGTGGTGCCCGGCTCGCTGCCCGGCAAGCCGCTGCCCGACGGCACGCCCGGGCCCAGCCTCTACTGCGCCGTGATCGTGAAGCGGGTGGACGCGCAGACCCGCGCCAAGACCGCCATCAACGACCTGCTGCGGGATTGAGGCCCATGCCGCTCACCGACCCGATTCCCCTGGCGCAGGACCTGATCCGCTGCCCCTCCGTCACCCCGGCCGACCATGGGGCGCTGGACGTGGTGCAGCGCTTCCTGGAGGGCCTGGGCTTCCAATGCTCGCGCCTGGTGTTCGGGCCGGATGAGTGGCGGGTGGACAACCTGTTTGCCATGAAGGGCGGCGGGGCCTCGCCGCACTTCATGTATTGTGGCCACACCGACGTGGTGCCGCCCGGCGACCCGGCGCATTGGACGGACGACCCCTTCTCGGGCGTGGTGCGCGATGGCTGGCTCTATGGCCGCGGCTCCAACGACATGAAGGGGGGTGTCGCCTCCTTCCTGGCGGGGCTGAAGGACTACATCGCGGCCCACCCGGACCACCCGGGCACCATCAGCGTCCTGATCACGGGCGATGAGGAGGCGCGCAGCGTGGACGGCGTGGCGCGTGTCATGCCCTGGCTGGCCGAGCGCGACCTCGTGCCCGACATGGCGCTGGTGGGCGAGCCCTCCTCCGCGCGCAATGTGGGCGACGTGATCCGCATCGGCCGGCGCGGTTCGCTGACGGCGCGCATCACGGTGCAGGGCAAGCAGGGGCACAGCGCCATGCCGTCCCGCGCCGACAACCCGGTGCATCGCCTCATGGCCGCGCTGACGCCGCTGCTGGCCGCGCCGCTCGACCAGGGCACCGAATTCTTCCCGCCCTCCACGCTCCAGATCACGGGCTTCGACGTGGGCAACACGGCGGCCAACGTCATTCCCGCCACCGCGCGGGCCATGCTGAACATCCGCTTCAACGACCTGCACACCCGCGCGGGGCTGATCGAACGGCTGAATGCGGCGCTGACGGCGGCCGGCTGCCGCTACGACCTCCAGGCCGACAGCAATGCCGACCCCTTCCTGACCGAGCCCGGCCCCTTCGTGGACGCGCTCCAACGCGCCATCCGCCGCACCACCGGCGAGGAGCCGGAGCTGAACGCCGGCGGCGGCACCTCCGACGCGCGCTTCATCCGCGCCTTCTGCCCCGTGGCGGAGTTCGGCGACATCGGCGCCACCGGCCACCAGGTGGATGAGCGCGCGGGGGTGGAGAACCTCCGCACCCTGTCGCGCGTCTACACCGCGATCCTGGAGGAGTGCCTAGCTTGAATCCCAGCAGCGCCGCGGGCCTCGCGGCCGCATTGCTCTTCGCGCGCGGCCGGCCCGAGGGGCTGGCGCTGCTGCCCAATGACCTCGCCACCGCCCGCGCCTCCTTCCGCGCGGCGCTGATCTGCCTGCCGATGTTCCTCGTGATGCGCCTGCTTTCCTGGGGCACGCGCGGGACGCCGGAGGCGGGCATTCCCTACGCCGTGGTGGTGGAGCTGCTCAGCTACACGCTGTCCTGGACGGCTTTCGCCGTGGTCTCACTGCCGCTCGCGGCGCAGGCGGGGCGCGCCGAGCAATGGCCGCAATTCATGGCCGCCTGGAACTGGACCAATGTGGTGCAGTTCCTCCTGCTGGTGGCGATGGCCCTGCTGGCGGCGCTCGGCCTGCCGGGCTGGGTCGCGAACATGCTGGGGCTGGCGGCGCTGGGCTATGCCGTCTGGCTGGAATGGTTCGTGGTGCGGGTCGCGCTGAACGTGAGCGGCGGCACGGCGGCGCTCTTCGTCGTCACGGATTTGATCCTGGGACTGTTTATCGGCGGCTATTCGGCGCGGCTGCTGGCGGGCTGAGGCGTCAGCTCAGCGCCTCGAAGGCATCGCCGCGCGGCGCGACACCCTCGACATGCGCCCGGTGCCACAGCGCGTAGAAGAGCAGGTTCCACGCGGCGGCCCCGGCGCGGCGGTCGGTCGCGCGGCGGAACAGCGCCTCGGCCCGGCCGGGCCGGCAGATCTCCGCGACACCGGGCTGGCGCGCGACCAGCGGGCCGAGCCGCGCCGCCTCCGCCTCCAGCCAGGCGCCGATGGGCAGGCGCGGCGACGTGCGGGGCGAGGGCGTGCCGAGCCAGCGGCGCAGCAGGTGCTTGCCCTCGCCGCCCCGCACCTTCAGCGCATCGGGCAGGCGGAAGGTGGCGGCGACGACGCCGGCATCGAGGAAGGGCGCCCGCGCCTCGATCCCGTGCCGCGCGCAGCAGCGATCAAGCCCGGCCAGCAGCCCGTTGGTGAGCCAGTCGCCCATGTCCACCGCCTGGGCCACCTGCAGCCGGCTGCGCCCGGAGCCCGCCTCGGCCGTCTCGGCGGCGGCGATGCCGTCGCGCCAAGCGCGCGGCTCGATGCCCAGCGTCTCCAGCCGGTCGAAGGCGCCGCGGGCGCGCATGGCCCTTCCCCAGAGCCACCAGGGGCGCATGGCGGCGCGGTGGCGGCCATGGCCGGCCAGCAATTCGCTGGAGCCATCGGGGGCCAGCAGCGCCGGGACCTGCCCCCGCGCCGCCTCCGCCAGCAGCCAATGCAGCACATGGGCGGGCTCGGCCGAGGGGTCGTCCAGCGCCTGCGCCAGGGCGGGCAGGCAGGCCCAGAAGGCGTCGCGCGTGACGGGGATGGGAATGGCGTCGCCGGGTGCCGCCTGGCCCTCCAGCACGGGTGCGAAGGCGGGCAGGGGGGGCAGCCCCAGCCGCGCCACACCCGCGACCAGCGCGGCCGCCCCCGCGCCGCCGGTGAGCAGCAGGCCGGGGGTGGCGCCTTGCACCCGGGCGGCGAGGCTCGCCAGGAAGGCGGCCTCGAAGCGCGCCAGCGCCTCGGGCTCGGAGATGGCTTCGGGGCCACCTTCGGGCAGGGGCGGCGCGCGGCGGCGCTCCACGATGGCGCCGCCCGCGATGGCCAAGCACTCGGCCGGCAGCACGCGCTGGATGCCCTCGAAGATGGTCTCGGCCCCGGTGGTGAAGCGCAGTTGCAGCAATTCGTCGCGCGCGGCGGGGCGCAGCCGGGGTGTGGCGAAGCCGGCCGCGATCAGCGCCGCGGGTTCGGAGGCGAAGGCGACCCCCAGCGAGGTCTCCGCGAAATAGAGGGGCGCGAGCCCGAAGGCGTCGCGCGCCAGCACCAGGCGCCGCATGGCGTGGTCGGCCACGGCCAGCGCATGGGCGCCGCCCAGCACAGCGCCGAAATCGAGACCCCGGCGGCGATACAGCAGCAGGGGCAATTCGGCGTCGCGCGCCTCGGGCAGGCCCTGGGCCGCGCGCAGCGCCTCGGGCGCGGCCAGGAGGTGGCTCGCCACCAGCGTCGCCGCGCCGGCCGAGAGGGGCTCGGCCGGCAGGCCGCGCCCGACCAGCCCGAGGCCCGGGCCCAGCACGGGCGGGCCGGAGGCGGGGCCGCGATGGGCCAGGGCGGCCGACAGCGCCTCCAGCGGCGCCGCATCGGGCACGCGCCGCCCGCGCAGGACTAGGCCCGCGATGGCGCTCAATCCGCGTCTCCGCGCGGGGGCATCAGGTCCAGGAAGCGGCGGGCGACGGCGTCCAGCAGGAAGCCCTCGTGCAGGCGGCGCGCGGCGGCCGCGCCCATGGCGTCGGCGCGGGCGGGGTCGTCCAGCAGGGCGGCGAGGTGCGTGGTGACGCTCGCCTGGTCCGCGCCGTCGCAGAGCAGGCCGGTGACGCCGTCCTCCACCGCATCGCCCGCGCCGCCCTCGCGGCCGGCGAGCGAGGGGCGGCCATGCCAGGCGGCCTCGAGGTAGACGATGCCGAAGCCCTCCACCGAGGCGCCCTCGCGCCGCACCGGCATGGCGAAGGCGGCGCACTCGGCCAGCAGCGCGGCTTTCTGCGCGTCATCCACCCGGCCCAAGAAATGGACGTGCGGGGTGACACGCAATTCGGCGGCCAGGGCTTCCAGCCGGGCGCGGTCCTCGCCCTCACCGGCGATGGCGAAGGCGAGGCCCGGATGGCGCGGCAGCAGTTCGGGCAGGGCGGCGATGACGCGGTCCACGCCCTTGCGCTTCTCCAGGCGACACAGCGTGGCCAGCAGCGGCCCCGCGCCCACCCGCGCGCGCAGGGCGGCGCGCGCCTCGGGCGTGGGGTCGGGCTGAGGGGCGATGGGGGGTGGGATGATCTCCATCCGCGTGCCGGGGGCGAGGTAGGGCGCCACCGCCGCCGCCGTGTGGCGCGAGATGGGCAGCACCGCGCTCGCCTTCGCCAGGGCAGCCTGGATGCGGCGCATGCGGCGCGGCGAGGGGTTCGGCGGCAATTCCATGCCCATGGCCGGCACCAGCACGGGGGCGCTGGTGGGGGGCAGGATCTCGGCGCTCTTCCAACTGTCGCAGAGCACGCCACGCAAGGCGGGGTTGGCCAGCGGCCCGCGCAGCGCCCAGCCCTTGCGCCAGCCGCGCAGCGGGTTGGGGCCGCCGAAGCGGTGCAGGGCGGTGTAGGGGTGGCCCTCGAGTTCCGGCCCGCCGCCGCGGATGCGGTGGGCGAAGACCTCGACGGGGCCTTCCGCCGCCAGGGCGCCGGCCAGCGCGTGCATCACGATGGCGATCCCGCCGATATCCGGCGCGAAGTTCTGGGTGACCACGACGAACATGGTCAGGCCACGGGCTCCGGCGCCAGCAATTCCCGCGCACCCGCCAGGGCGGCCGAGACGCTCAGGCCCCGCATCGGCGCATGCCCGGCCCGGCCCGGCGCCACCACCGGGCGGGCGCGCGGCCCGATGGGCGCGTATTCGCTGACCATGGAGGGGCCGAACAGCCCGAGCGTGGGCGCGCCCGCCGCCGCCGCCAAATGCATCAGCCCGGAATCATTGCCGACATAGAGCGCGGCGCGGGAGAGCAGCGCCGTCACCTCCGGGATGGAGAGCGTGCCGATCAGCGGCCGGGCCTCGGGCAGGGCGGCCAGCAGGGGGGCGGCCATGCGGGCCTCCTCCGCGCCCGGCCCGCCCAGGATCAGGATGGGTGCGCCGGGCAGGGGGCCTTCGGGCGCGGTCAGCCTCTGGGCCAGGGCCACGAAGCGCTCGGTGGGCCACATCTTGGGCGCCCAGGTGGCCGTGGGGCCGAGGACCAGGAAGGGGGCCGCCGGCAGCAGGGGTTCGACGCGCGCCATGTCCTCCGGCGCGAACCAGGCGACGGGCCGCGGGGCGGGGGTGATGCCCAGCACCTCCGCGATGTGCAGGATGCGATGGCCCGGCCGCCTTCCGCCCCGCTTCACCGCGCGCTTTCGCGCCGGCACCGTCCAGGCGAAGGCCGAGCCGCGCAGATCCACCACCAGGTCCCAACGGCGGGTCACGCATCGCGCCCACAGGCCCAGCCAATGCAAGGCGAGGCGCCGCTTGCGCAGCACCAGCGTGGCCACGCGCCCGGGCATGCGCGCGAACACCCCGGCCGCGGCGGGGCCGCAGGCGATGGTGAAGCGCGCCTCGGGGTGGGCCAGCCGCAGATGTTCGGCGAGGCCGGTCGAGAGCACGGCGTCCCCGATGCGGCTCGAGGTGATGAACAGGATTTCCACCCGCGCGGCTTAACATGCATGGGGTTGAGGCGGGAGGCTGGGCCCCCGATATCCTGTTCATGACCATGGCATTCCTCCCCGAGCGGGGCGTTGTGGAGGTGACGGGCGCGGACCGCGTCGCCTTCCTGCAAGGGCTGATCTCCAACGACGTGGCGGCCGCCGACGGGCAGGCGGCCGTCTGGGCCGCGCTGCTGTCGCCGCAGGGCAAGTGGCTGGCGGATTTCCTGCTGGTCGCGGAAGGCGAGGCGCTGCTGCTGGACGCCGACCGTGCCCAGGTGCCGGAGCTGGTGCAGCGCCTCTCGCGCTTCCGGCTGCGGAGCAAGGTGGCGCTGCGGGATGCGTCGGAGGAGTGGCATGTCCATGCCGCCTGGGGCGCGGGGCCGCCGGGTGCGGGGCTGGTGCGGCGCGACCCCCGCCACAAGGAGGCGGGATGGCGCGTGCTCTCGCCCACCCCCCTGCCGGCCGACGCCACGGCCGAGGATTACGACCTCCACCGCCTGGCCCTGGGCATTCCTGACGGCGGGCGCGACATGGATTCGGAAAAGTCGGTGCTGCTCGAGGCCGGCTTCGACGAGCTGCACGGCGTTTCCTGGACCAAGGGCTGCTACATGGGCCAGGAACTCACGGCGCGGACCAAGTATCGGGGCCTGGTGAAGCGGCGCCTGGTGCCGGTGCGCGTGGAAGGCCCCCTGCCGGCCCGCGGCACGCCCGTGACGCGCGCGGGCGTGGAACTGGGCGAGATGCGCTCCGGCCGGGGCGGGCGGGGCCTCGCGCTGCTGCGGCTGGAGGCGCTGCGGGGCGGCGCGCTGGAATGCGGCGCGGCCCTTTTGACGCCCGAGGTGCCCGCCTGGATGACCCTGCCCGAAGGCATGGCCGATGTTCCCGCCTGAGGACGAGGCCCACGGCCCCGGCGTGAAGGTGCCGCCCCCGCTGATGGTGCTGGCGGGGCTGATGCTGGCCTGGGCGCTGAACTGGCTGGCCCCCGTCATGCTGGGCCCGCCCGCGCCGGAACTCGGCCTGCCGGTGATGCTGCTGGCCTTCCTGCTGATGGGCTGGGCGTTGCTGGTGCTGGTCCGCGCCGGCAATGACCCGCGGCCCGACAGGCCCGACACCGCCTTCGTCGCGCGCGGCCCCTTCCGGCTGGGCCGCAACCCGATCTATTCGGGCTTCCTGCTGGTGGCGGCGGGCATGGCGCTGGTCTGGGGCACGCTCTGGGGCTGGCTGGCCGTGGGCGGCATCTTCCTGGCGCTGGATTTCCTGGTGGTGCGGCGCGAGGAGGCCTATCTGGAGCGCCGCTTCGGCCAGGACTACCTGGACTACAAGGCCAAGGTGCGCCGCTGGTTCTGAATTATTCGCGCCAGTGCGCCGCCACCCAGTCGGGCCGGCGCAGGGTCTTGTAGAATTTCTTGAACCAGGGCGCGGGCCAGCGCCCTTCCAGCACGTCATGCACGTCGGGCTTGCCGGTGAAGGCCACGAGGCGCGTGCCCGCCGGCAGCGGCGCCGGGCGCCACAGCCGCGCGGGCCAGGGCGGCAGCAGGGAATGCTTGAAGCTGACGCACCAGCCCTCGGGCCAGAAGGCGATGCTGTGGGCGTGGCGGGAGATGAACACCTGCTCGATCCGGTGCGCGGCGAAGACGCCGTCGAAATCCGCCTCCACCGCGGCGAGCAGATGCGCGTTCGACCCCACGCGCAGCCGGAAGCAGGAGGTGTTGCCGATGGCCCTCTCGCCTGCCGCGGGGGGCCGCGAGGTCCAGTTGCGGATCACCACGAAATCCTCGTCCGGCGCGTGGTCGAAGAAGCCATCCACATCGCCCGTCACCACCAGGTCGAGGTCGAGGAACAGCACCTGGCCCGTGAGGTCGCCCAGCGTCTCGCCCCAGAGGGACATCTTGCGCCAGGGGAAACGCTGGTGGTGGGCGGGGATGCGGATGGGGGGAAGGGGCTGCACCTCGATGGCGGGGTGAAGCCCCGTCCCATCCTCGGTGAAGCAGACGAAGCGCAGCAGGCGCCGCGTGTTCCGCCGCACCATGGCATGCAGGCGGTTGGCGTATTCGGGGCCGTAGAGGGTGCCCCACTTCATGCAGATGACGGTCTGCACGCTCAGGTCGCCGGCCGCGCGGCGAGGGCGAGGCCCAGCCCCATCAGGAAGACCCGCAGCCCCGCCTGGTCAATGCCCGCATAGGCGCCGGCCGTCGCCACGGGCCACAGCGCGATCAGCGCCGACAGGAACAGGCCCAGGCGCAGCGGGTCGCTCAACGCCCCCCGCCCCAGCGCCCAGAGCAGCGCGAGGCAGGAGGCGGTGAACAGCACCAGCCCGGGGATGCCGGCATCCACCAGCGCCTCCAGGTAGAAATGGTGCACATGCGTGACGCACATCGCGGCGCCGCCGCCATCGCCCACCCCGCCCCAGCCGATGTGGAAGCGCGGGTCATAGCAGCCGGTGCGGAAGGCCTCCGCGCCGGCGCCGAGCCAGGGATGCGCCTCCACCATGGCCAAGGCGCGAGCCAGGATCTGGCCGTAATGCGTCTCCGGGAAGTTGGCCAGCAGCTGCGGCAGGTGAACGGCGTAGCGGTAGAAGGTGTTGGGCGCCACGATCGCGGCCAGCCCCAGCATCGTCGCCCCGCCCAGCACCGCCACCAGCGCCGGCAGCCGCAGCGGGCGCAGCGCCAGCGCGGCCAGGACGAGGCCGAACAGCACCATGATCAGCGGGCTGCGCTGCCCCGCCATCAGCACGGCGCCGACCGCCACGGCCACCAGCGCGACGCCCGCCACATGGCCCCGCGCGCCGTAGGTGGCCAGCAGCACCACCGCGGGCACCAGCAGGGGCCAGAGTGTGAGCGCGAGATAGCCCCCGGCCCGCGGCCGGAGGAAGGGGCCGGGCATATAGCCTGGCAGCGCCGTGCCCGAACGCACCAGCCCATGCCCGAAGACGAATTGCAGCCAGATCTCCAGGCCCACGAAGACCACGGCGCCGCCCAGCGCCCAGAGGGCCAGGCGCTGCGCCCGCGCGCTGGAAAAAGCCCATGTGGCGATGGCGAGGGTGGCGAGCGGGAAGCGCCCCCAGCTCAGCGCCGCCAGCATCTGCCCGGGCTCCGCCCCGGCCAGGGCCGTGGCCAGCACCAGCCAGGCCCAATAGGCCATGGCCAGCAGGAACCAGGGCGCGCGCAGCGGCGCGGCGTTGCGGGTCGCCAGCAGGTGCAGCAGGAAGCCGGCGGCGAGCCCGGCCACCACCGCCTCGGCCGCCGAACGCGAGGCGATGACCACCCAGGGGATCGCCACACCCACCGCCATGGCCAGGACACCGCCCGGCCCGTCGAGACGCCGCAGCCAGCTGGGCGGTGTCGTGCTGGTCTGCTCCACGCGACCTCCCTGGATTGCGGCGCGGTTATACAGGCTGGGGCCGGCGGGCCAAGGCTGGCCCCCCGGCGGGCCATTGGGTAAGCGTGGCCGCATGTCCGCCCCCCGGCGCGTCGCGATGGTCCTGCCCGCCAAGGAGCGCTTCGGCCCCCGGGGCGCGGGCGGCGTGGCCCTGGTGGTGCGGGACCTGGCCCGCGCACCCGCCCCGGGATGGGAGGCCATGGTGTTGGGCAGCCCGATGGAGGATGCCCCCTTCGAGGGCTGCCGCTTCGAGGGGCTGCCGCCCGGCCCGCTGGCCTTCCTCGGCCGCAACCGTGCCCATGCCCGCGCGGCCGCGCGCCGGCTGCGCGCCCAGCCGGCCGATGTGGTGGAGGCGCACAACCGCGCGCCGTTGGCGCTCCACCTGGCGCGGGCGCTGCCCTGCCCGGTGGTGCTGGTGCTGCACAACGCGGCCTCGGGCATGGGCGGGCTGCGGCGCGCGGAGGAACGCGCCGCGCTGCTGCGCCATGTGCGTGCCGTGGCCTGTGTGTCGGACTTCCTGCGGCGGGATTTCCTGGACGGGCTGCCGGAGGCACTGGCGCCCCGCGTCCATGTGCTGCCCAACCCGCATGACCCCGCCGCCTTCCCGGCCGATCCTGCCCCGCGTGAGGCGCTGATCCTCTTCGTGGGGCGGCTCAATGCCGAGAAGGGCGCCGACAGCTTCGTCGCCGCCTGCGCCCGCGCCCTGCCGCGCCTGCCCGGCTGGCGGGCGGAAATGGTCGGGGATGCCTGGTTCGGCGGCCGGGCCGACACGCCCTTCGTCACCACGCTGCGCGCTGAGGCGGAAGCGGCGGGGGTGCAGATGCTGGGCTATCTCGACCACGCCGCCACCCTGGCCCGTATGGCGCGCGCTTCCATCATCGTCATGCCCAACCGGTGGGAGGAGCCCTTCGGCCGCGTGGCGCAGGAGGCGCTGGGGGCGGGGGCGGCGCTGGTCGCCTCGCGCCGCGGCGGGCTGCCGGAGGCCGCGGGCGAGGCCGCGCTCTACGCCGACCCCGACGACCCTGGCGTTATCGCCGAGGCCATCCATCACCTGGCCACCCATCCGGAGGAACGCGCGCGCCGCGCCGAGGCGGGGCGGGCGCATCTGGAGGGGTTCCTGCTGCCCGCGATCGCCCGGCGCTGGGCGGCGCTGCGGGAGGGGCTGCTTCAGGGCTGAAGGCCCAGGACGCTTCCGGCGCGCCGGCCGTGCCACCAGGATCCTTGCCCCGGCCTCGCCCCGGCTCGCGGCGGCGGCGTTAATTCCCCACCCATCGGTCCCAGCGGCGATCCATCCGCCGATGCACGCGATACTGGACACGCGCGTCACGCCAGGCCTCCACCCAGGGGGACACCATGGGGATGCGGTGATGAACCGTGGCGATCGGCACGACGTATCCGGGTGCCGCGTAGTGGATGTAGCGGGCGTAGACCCATCCCCGGTGCCCGGCCCACACCACGTCACACCAGGCCATGCCCGGCAGGCAGCCCATGATCACGATGGGCTGGCTGGTGGGGACCGCGACCAGAACCGGATGCTGCGTTCCAGGACCGATGCGCATGTTCACGGTGCCAGTCGTGACGCCCGGATGCGCCAGCGCCGCGCCGCATGACAGGCCGAGCGCCATGACGGCCATCGCCAAGGTGGATGTGAGCTTCATCTTCGTCTCCTGATGAGAGGGTGGGCCAGGGGAGGGGCCGTCGCCTCGGCGGGACCCTGCCGCCCCTATTGTCGGCGCATCGCTCTCAGCTCCCGGCGCGACAGGACGCCGTCGCCATTCGTGTCGGCGCGCCTCACGCGGTCGGGAATGAAGTTCGCGAACTCCTGGCGCGAAATTCGTCCATCGCCATCCGCGTCCATGCGGGAGAAATGCGAGGCGAGGTCCTCGGCGGAGGCCATGGCCATGTCGCGCCGATCGCCAAGGCGTTGCAGCGCGAGACGCACCTCGTCCGCGTCCAGGACGCCATCACGGTTCACGTCGAGCCGATCGAACAGGTTGGCCCGCGCGGCCTGGATCTCGGAGAACTGGAGCGCGCCATCCCCGTTCACGTCGAGCTGCCGGAACATCTCGCGGCCGCTCGGTGCGGGGGAGGCGCAGGCGCTGGTGCCCAGCAGCAGCATGACAAGCGGCAGGGATGATGTGCGCATGTGGGCCCTCACGGAGGGCGGCAGCGCCCTCTTCCGGCAACTTCTACGCAGGGTGCCGGGCTGTCCTACGTGAGCGCGCCGGCAGGGCGTCGCCCTGGGGAGTTCGGCCGGCGCGACGACGCCCCCCGCCGCGCGGTTCCGTCCCGGGTCGCGTAGGAGTGGTGGGCTTCGATGCGTATCGGCAGCATCACAGCCCTGCCGGCGTCTGCCTGGCAAAGATGAGGATGTCGCGTCATGAATCTCTGGCTCAAGGCCACGCTGCTCGGGATCGGCCTGCTTGCGGTCGGGAGCGTGACTTCCGCGGAGGCGACCGAGTGGCGGCGCGGAACGGTCCATGGCGGCCATCTCTCCCGCAGCATCGTCGGCAATGGGCTGGTCTATTCCGGCCAGACGACGCGCATAGGCCCGAATGGCGGCATCTACACCTCCAACTCCACCTGCGTGAACGGAATTGTGGACCGCTGCCGTCGAAGCTATTCGGCCACCGGCCCGGCCGGCCGTTCCATCTCCGGCCACCGCGCCTCGGCCCATGGCCCCTACCGGACGCGTTCGGTGGGCGTCGTCACCGGGCCGCGCGGAAACAGCGTCGTCGGCGTTCATCGTCACTGGAGATGATGGTGGCGTGACAGGCGCGGGACATGGGCCGCATGCGCCGGGCGAGGATGACGGTCTCATTCTCCGCGCCGCCGCGGGTGAGCAGGCGGCGCTGGTGCGCCTCATGGATCGCCACGGCCATGGCCTGCGCCTTTTCGCTGCCCGTTATCTCGGCAGCGCGGCCGATGCGGAAGATGTCGTGCAGGACGTGTTCGTATCGGTGTGGAAGCATGCGGCGCGCTTCGATCCGGGCAAGGGGCGCGCCTCGACATGGCTCTACCGGATCGCGGCGAACCGCTGCGTGGATGCGCGCCGACGGCGAAGCTTTCGCGCCTTCATAGGTCTCGACGACGTGCATGACACCTTGGCCGACGAAGCCCGCCAGGCCGATGCGCGCGTCGGCGCGCGGCAGGAACTGGCCATTGTCCGCGAGGGACTGGCCCGCCTGCCGGAACGGCAGTGCATGGCCTTGCTCCTGCGCGCGGTGGCCGGCCTCGATGTGCCCGGCATCGCCGAGGTGATGGGCGCGAGCGCCGGCTCGGTCGAGCAATTGCTGGTGCGCGGCAGGCGCACCCTTCGGGCGCGGCTGGGGACGTCGCGGGATTCACATGGGGAAGCACGAGGGCGGCCGACATGACGGATGAAGAACTAGAAGGCCTGAGGCGCCGCTTCGGCGCCGACATCTCGGCCTGGCCCGCGCCCTACCGGCAGGAGGCCGAATGGCTGCTCATCAGGGCGGACGGGAGCGCGGATGGTGACGAGGATGCGCAAATCGACCGGCTCATCCTGCGGGCCGCGCAGATGGAGACCGACGGGGGGGAACTGGCGCGCAAGGTGCAGGAACGGCTTGGCCAGGGGCGGCGCAGACCCCTCCGCGTCGCCGCCATCATGCCCGCCTGGCGAATTCCCGCCGCGGCCGCGAGCTGCGCGGCCGTGCTCGTGATGGCGGGGCTTGCCGGCTACGCGATCGGGGGCGCGGGCCTCGGCGGGGTGGATGACGCGTTGCTGGCGCTCGCCGCCGGCGAAACGCCCCTGGGGGTCCTGGGCGTGGGCTGGCCGGCTCCAGAAGCGCTCGTGGGTGAGGAGGGTTTCCTGTGACGCGACGTCTCTCGCCGCGGCTGCTGCTCGTCGGGGCGCTGGCGCTGTCCGTGCTGGCCAACATGTTCCTCCTGGGCCACGCGGTCCGGAACTGGGGTGCCGGTCATGATGCCGTCAGGCTGCCCGAGGCCATCGGCGCCGCCTATTCCCCGGAAGTCCGCGCGGAGTTCCGAAGCCTGCTGCGCGCGGATAGGCGGCGCGCGCTCGAAGCCCTGTATGACCTGCGCGAGGCGCGCCAGAGACTTGGCGCGGCGGTCAACGCCGCCACGCTGGACGTGGCGGAAATGGAGCGCGCGATGCAGGATGTCCGCACCGCGACCGAGGCGCTGCAGCGCGTCATGCAGGAATTGCTGCTGGAAGCCGTGAAGCGGACACGCGGCGCCGGATGACACGGCGGCCCGCGAAGGGCTGCCGCCTACAGCACGGGCGGCTTCGCGGCCTCCGGGTCCACCGCGCGGACCACATGCTCATCCATGTCCGGTCGGTAGCGGTCCCATAGGACGCGCAGCGCCGGCAGCGCGGCCTCGGCCAGGTCCACGCGCAGGTCCACATAGGGGAAGCGCTGTTCGTGCACCACGAGCAGGCAGGCCGAGAGCAGGGGTCGCCCCTCGCCGCCCGCGGCTTCTCCGGCCTCCATCGCGCGCATCAGCCGTTCGGCGAGCGGTTCGTGGGCGTCCGCGGCGAAGGCGGCGGCCATGGCGGCAGGCACCTCCGTATTGGCCATGATGTTGCCGAGGGCGATGCAGCCCGGCGCATGCACCGCGGCGCGGGCGTGCTTCACCGCCTCGCCGTCGAAATGCGCCGTGCGGCCGGCGCGGTCCATGATCGCGATCTGCCGCCAGCGGTGATGGGGCGTGCTGGCGACCAGCGCGGCCAGTGCCTCCTCCGCCGAACAGCCGCTCCGCAGCAGGTCGAGGCCGCGCGGGCCCAGGCGCGGGTCGGTGCGGTGCTGCGTCAGCACGGCGCCGAGCCCCGCTTCGGTGAAGGGCACCCGGGCGCCCACGCCCATGGCCGAGGTGGTGACGGCGCAGCCGAACTGCCCCGTGCGGGCGCAATGGCCGATGAGGGAGAAGGTCATGCCCGATGGTGCGGGCGGCCTGGCGGCATTGGCAAGCCGGCCCCGCCCGCGGTGAAGCGCCCCACCAGCCGGTGCCGCCCGCCCGGATGCCAGAGCCGCGCGAAAGTGACCGGAATCTCGCCATTCCAGGTGCGGCGCTCCACCACCAGCGCGGGCTCGCCCGGCGCCATGCCGAGGAAGCGGGCGATGCGCGCCGGCGTGCTGGTGGCGAGGATGCTGTGCTCGGCCTCGGTCCAGGCGATGTGGTCCAGCAGCCAGCGGCCGGGCGGGGTCTCGGTGAAGCGCTCCGCCGCCGCCTGGGGCGCGGCCTGGAGATGGATGCGGCGTTCCTCCAGTTGCACGGGGCGGCCATCCGCCAGGTGGCGGGTGGTCAGGGCCAGGATGGGCGCGCCCTCGGCCACGGTCAGCGCCGCGGCGTCTGCGGCGGTGGCGGGGCGGATGGCGCGGTGCAGGATGTCATGGCTGTGGGTGCCGCCCGCGGCGGCGATCTCGGCGCCGATGTCCCAGATCTCGAAAACCGCGCGGCCGCGCGCCTCCGGGCTCGCGATGGTGCCGGCGCGGCGGTTGCGGCGCACCAGCCCCTCGGTGGCGAGTTGGGCCAGCGCCCGGTGCACCGTCATGCGCGAGGCGCCGAACAGCGCCATCAGCGCCGCCTCGGAGGGGATGCGCCCGCCGGGCGGGATGCGGCCCGAGAGGATGGCCTGGGCCACCGCGCGGCGGATTTGCGCGTGTAGCGGGCCCTGGCCGTCCAGCGGGAAGTCGGTCATGCGGCCAGGATGCGGGCCAGCGCGGCGGCGACGCGCGCCTCGGCGGGCGCGCGCAGGGGGTGG
Organism: Roseococcus thiosulfatophilus; assembly: GCF_017311575.1. Lineage (GTDB taxonomy): Bacteria > Pseudomonadota > Alphaproteobacteria > Acetobacterales > Acetobacteraceae > Roseococcus > Roseococcus thiosulfatophilus. Next base: position 13,230 of record NZ_JAFFQY010000010.1, on the reverse strand, counting down.
CGGCCATCCTCCACCATGCGGCGGCCGCGCACCCAGACTTCGCGGATGGGCGAGGTGCGGGCGGCGAAGACCAGCGCGTCCAGCCAGCGGTCGCCCTCGCGCGCGGCCAGCGCGGGGTGGGCGGGGTCGAGCAGCACCAGGTCCGCCCAGGCGCCGGGGGTGAGGCCGGCGGGGCCGGCGGCCAGGGCCTGGGTGCCGCCCGCCAGCGCGGCGTCCCACAGGGCGCGGCCGGTGGAGGCCTCGCGCGGGGCGAGCGCGTTGCGGGTGCGGAGGGAAAGGCGTTGCCCGTATTCCAGCGTGCGAAGCTCCTCCGCCGCGCCGATCAGCACATTGCTGTCCGTGCCCACGCCGTAGCGGCCCCCCGCCGCGCGATAGCTGGGCGCGGGGAAGATGCCATCGCCCAGGTTGGCCTCGGTGACGGGGCAGAGGCCCACCACCGCGCCCGCCCTTGCCACGGCCGCAAGTTCCGCCTCGGTGCCGTGGGTCGCATGGATCAGGCACCAGCGCGCATCCAGGCCCACCTGATCCAGCAGGGCCTGGATGGGGGGCGCGCTGAGGATGGCGCGGCAGGTCTCGACCTCCCGCACCTGTTCGGCGGCGTGGATGTGCAGGGGTTCGCCGGGCGCCAGCATGGCGGCCACGTCGCGGATTTCCGCGAAGGTGGCGGCGCGCAGGGAGTGGGGGGCGGCGCCCAGCACGGCACCCGGCAGGGGCGCGATGGCGGCGCGGCTGGCTTCCAGCAGGCGGGCGAAGCCGTCGCGGTCGTTCAGGAAGCGGCGCTGGGCGGGCAGGGGGGCGCCGCCGCCCGCTTCGCCATGGGCATAGAAGCTCGGCAGCAGGGTGAGGTGGATGCCGGTGGCCGCGGCGGCGGCGGCGATGCGCGCGGCCATCTCGGCGGGGTTGGCGTAGGGGCGGCCCTCGGCGTCGTGGTGCAGGTAGTGGAACTCGCCGACACGGGTGAAGCCCGTCTCCAGCATCTCGGCATAGGCCAGGGTGGCGAGGGCCTCGACATCCTCGGGGGTAAGCTGGCCCAGGAAACGATACATCAGCTCGCGCCAGGTCCAGAAGCTGTCCTCGCTGGCGCCGGCCTGTTCCGTGAGGCCCGCCATGCCACGCTGGAAGGCATGGGAATGCAGGTTGGGCAGGCCGGGGAGGGCGATGGCATCCTGGCGTTCGCCGCCCGTGGCGCCGGGCTCCACGGCGGCGATGCGGCCTGTGGCATCGAGCGTGACCAGCACCTCGCGGCGCCAGCCTTCGGGCAGAAGGGCATGGGCGAAAAGCAGCTTGCGCATCGGCCGTCTCCGCAGTGTATTATGTCTATACATTATCACGCGGGCCGCAGGAAAGCGGCACGTCCATCCAGTGCAAGGATTGGCGCATGGCGGGCATCCCTGCCGATCTGCTGTTCGAGGGCGCGCGGCTGGCCACCATGGCGGGCGCGGGGCTCGGCGTGGTGGAGGATGGCGTGCTGGCGGTGCGCGACGGGCGCATCGCCTATGCCGGCCCGCGCGAGGGCGCGCCGCGCTTCGAGGCCGCCGAACGGGTGGATTGCGAGGGGCGCTGGATCACGCCCGGCCTGGTGGACTGCCACACGCATCTCGTCTTCGCGGGCGACCGGTCGGAGGAGTTCGCGCGGCGCCTGGCCGGCGAGAGCTATGCCGACATCGCCCGCTCGGGCGGCGGCATCGCCTCCACCGTGCGCGCCACCCGCGCGGCGGATGAGGCCGCGCTGCTCGCCGCCGCCCTGCCGCGGCTGGATGCGCTGCTGGCGGAGGGTGTTACCACCGTCGAGGTGAAGTCGGGCTATGGCCTGGACGAGGGGACGGAACGCCGCCAGCTCCGCGTGGCCCGCGCGCTGGCGCGGGAGCGTGCCGTGACGGTGCGCGCCACCTATCTCGGCGCCCATGCCGTGCCGCCGGATGGCACGCGTGCGGGCTACCTCGACCTTGTGTGCGACCGCATGATTCCGGCGCTGGCGGCCGAGGGTCTGGCCGATGCGGTGGACGTCTTCCAGGAGGGCATCGCCTTCACCGGCGCCGAATGCGCCCGCGTCTTCACCGCGGCGCGGGCGGCGGGCCTGCCGGTGAAGTCCCATGCCGAGCAGTTGAGCGACACGGGCGGTGCCGCGCTGGCCGCGCGCTTCGGGGCGCTCTCGGCCGACCACCTGGAATATTGCTCCAATGCCGGGGCCGCGGCCATGGCGCAGGCGGGCACGGTGGCCGTGATCCTGCCCGGCGCCTTCCTGATGCTGAACGAGACCCGCAAGCCGCCCATCGCCGCCTTCCGCGCCGAAGGTGTCGCGATGGCGGTGGCGACGGACCTCAACCCGGGTTCCTCGCCCATCGCCTCGCTGCGTGTCTCGGCCACGCTGGCCTGCGTGCTGTTCGGCATGACGGTGAAGGAGGTGTGGCGCGGCATGACGATCCATGCGGCGCGCGCGCTGGGGCTGCGGGCGGAGGCGGGCAGCCTGGAGGCGGGCAAGCGGGCGGACCTGGCGCTGTGGTCGGTGGACAGCCTGGCGCAGGTGGTGGCGCAGATCGGGCCCTCGCCGCTCTGGGCGCGATATCATGGAGGGGTGCGGGCATGAGCCTCGTGGCTGGTGAGGTCACGCTGGCGCAATGGCGCGCGGTGCTGGAGGGGGCGGCGACCCCGCTCGACGAAGGCGCGCGGGTGGCGGTGGAGCGCAGCGCGGCGGCGGTGGCGGGCGTCATCGCGCGGGGCGAGACGGCCTATGGCGTGAACACCGGCTTCGGCAAGCTGGCCTCGGTGCGGATCGGCGATGCGGACCTCGCGGCCTTACAGCGCAACCTGATCCTCTCGCACGCCTGCGGGGTGGGGGCGCCGCTGCCCGCGCCTGTGGTGCGGCTGATCATGGCGATGAAGGCCGCGAGCCTGGCGCGCGGCGCTTCGGGCGTGCGCTGGGAGGTGGTGGAACTCCTCGAGGCCATGCGCGCGCGCGAAGTGCTGCCGCTGATCCCGGCCAAGGGCTCGGTTGGCGCCTCGGGGGATCTGGCGCCGCTCGCGCACCTGACGGCCGCCATGCTGGGCGAAGGGGCGGTGCTGCCGAACGTGCCGGCCGCGCGGGCGCTGGCGGGGGCGGGGCTTTCGCCCGTGGCCCTCGGGCCCAAGGAGGGGTTGGCGCTGATCAATGGCACGCAGGTCTCGACCGCGCTGGCGCTGGCGGGGCTGTTCGCGGCGCATCGGGTGTTCCAGGCGGCGCTGGTGTCCGGCGCGCTGACGGTGGATGCGTTGCGCGGTTCCGACACGCCGTTTGATGCGCGCATCCATGCGCTGCGCGGCCATGCCGGCCAGCGCTACGTGGCGGAGGCCCTGCGCGGGCTGCTGGCGGGAAGCGCCATCCGCGAAAGCCACCGCGAGGGCGATGACCGCGTGCAGGACCCCTATTCACTGCGCTGCCAGCCGCAGGTGATGGGGGCGGGGCTGGATGTGTTGCGCTTCGCGGCGCGCACGCTGGCGGTGGAGGCCAATGCCGTCACCGACAACCCGCTGGTCATGGAGGATGGGTCCATCCTCTCCGGCGGCAATTTCCACGCGGAACCGGTGGCCTTCGCGGCCGACCAGATCGCGCTGGTGCTGGCTGAGATCGGCAACCTCGCCGAGCGCCGCATCGCCCTGCTGGTGGACCCGGTGATGTCCGGCCTACCCGCCTTCCTCGCGCGCGATGCGGGGCTGAATTCGGGGCTGATGATCGCGCAGGTGACGGCGGCGGCGCTCGCTTCCGAGAACAAGCAGCGGGCGGCGCCTGCTTCAGTGGACAGCATCCCGACCTCGGCGAACCAGGAGGACCATGTGTCCATGGCCACCCATGCCGCATACCGCCTGCTGGAGATGGCGGAGAACGCCGCCGGCATCATCGGCATCGAGGCGCTGGCTGCGGCGGAGGCGCTGGAGCATCGGCGCCCGCTGACCAGCTCCGCGCCGCTGGAAGCTGCCCATGCCGCCATCCGCGCGCGGGTGGCCCTACTGCTGGCCGACCGTTTCCTGGCCCCCGACATCGCCGCCGCCACATCCCTGGTGCGGGACGGCGCGCTCGCCGCCGCCACGGCCCACCCCCTGCCTGAGTTGGACACCGACGCATGAGCCGCATGGCCAACAGCCGCATCATCACCGCCCCGCACGGCCCGGAACTCACCTGCAAGAGCTGGGCGGCCGAGGCGGCCATGCGGATGCTGATGAACAACCTCGACGCCGCCGTGGCCGAACGCCCGCAGGAGCTGGTGGTCTATGGCGGCATCGGCCGCGCGGCGCGTGACTGGGACAGCTATGACCGGATCGTGCAAAGCCTCACGCGCCTTGAGCCGGACGAGACGCTGCTGGTGCAGTCGGGCAAGCCCGTCGGCGTCTTCCGGACCACCGAGGATGGGCCGCGCGCGCTGATCGCCAACTCCAATTTGGTGCCGCATTGGGCCACCTGGGAGAAATTCCACGAGCTCGATCGCGCGGGGCTGATGATGTACGGCCAGATGACGGCCGGTTCCTGGATCTACATCGGCAGCCAGGGCATCGTGCAGGGCACCTACGAGACCTTCGCGGAAGTGGGCCGCCAGCATTATGGCGGCTCGCTGGCGGGCCGTTGGGTGCTGACGGGCGGCCTCGGCGGCATGGGCGGGGCGCAGCCGCTGGCGGCGACCATGGCCGGCGCCTCGATGCTGGCCGTGGAATGCCAGCCCTCGCGCATCGAGATGCGGCTGCGCACGCGCTACCTCGACACCCAGGCGGCCACGCTGGAGGAGGCGCTTTCCATCATCGAGGCCGCGAAGCGCGAGGGCCGCGCCGTCTCGGTCGGCCTGCTGGGCAATGCGGCGGAGGTCTTCCCCGAAATCCTGCGCCGCGGCATCCGCCCCGATGTGGTGACGGACCAGACCAGCGCGCATGACCCGTTGAACGGCTACCTCCCCGCTGGCTGGACGCTGGCCGAGTGGGAGGAGCGGCGGGAGCGCGACCCCGATGGCGTGGTGGCCGCCGCCAAGCGTTCCATGGCCGCGCATGTCGAGGCCATGCTGGGCTTCCACCGCCTGGGCATTCCCACGCTCGACTACGGCAACAACATCCGCCAGATGGCGCAGGAGGCCGGCGTCGCCGATGCCTTCGACTTCCCGGGCTTCGTGCCCGCCTATATCCGCCCGCTCTTCTGCCGGGGCATCGGGCCCTTCCGCTGGGCCGCGCTGTCGGGCGACCCGGAGGACATCGCGCGCACCGATGCCAAGGTGCGCGAACTGATGCCGGATGACGCCAACCTGCACCGCTGGCTGGACATGGCGGGCAAGCGCATCGCCTTCCAGGGCCTGCCCGCGCGCATCTGCTGGGTGGGGCTGGGGGACAGGCACCGGCTCGGCCTCGCCTTCAACGAGATGGTGGCGAAGGGCGAGCTGAAGGCGCCCATCGTCATCGGGCGCGACCACCTGGACAGTGGTTCGGTGGCCTCCCCCAACCGCGAGACGGAGGCGATGCGCGATGGCTCGGACGCCATCTCCGACTGGCCGCTGCTGAATGCGTTGCTGAACACCGCCTCCGGCGCCTCCTGGGTGTCGCTGCACCATGGCGGCGGGGTGGGCATGGGCTTCTCGCAGCATGCGGGCATGGTCATCGTGGCCGATGGCACGGAGGCCGCGGCGAAGCGCCTCGCGCGCGTGCTGTGGAACGACCCGGGCACGGGCGTGATGCGCCACGCCGATGCTGGCTATGAATTGGCCATTGAGCACGCCCGCCGCACAGGGTTGAAGCTGCCGGCGCTTGGAATTGGAATGTGACGGCCGCGGCCTGCTTTACAGCGTGCGGGACGGGAAGCAGCATCCGATCGCAGGGAGCGGAGTGACCCCCATGGACCAAGCCATCGCAACCGACCCCGAGGCCCGGGCCTTCGCCGAGGACGGCGCCATCCTCCTGCGCGGCGCCTTCGCCGAATGGGTGGAACCGCTGCGCGCCGGCATCGAGACGCTCATGGCCCATCCCGGCCCCTATGAGCGCAGCTACACGCCCAAGGATGGCAGCGCGCGCTTCTTCCAGGATTTGTGCAACTGGCAGCGCATCCCGGAATTCCGCGCCTTCGTGGAGCAGGGGCCGGGGGCCGCCATCGCCCGCCGCCTGATGGGCAGCCAGGGGGCGCGCTTCTTCCACGACCATGTGCTGGTGAAGGAACCGGGGACGAGCCTCGTCACCCCCTGGCACCAGGATTCGCCCTATTACTGCGTGGAGGCGGAGCAGAGCGTCAGCTTCTGGATTCCCCTCGACCCCGTGGGCCGGGACGTGACGCTGGAATGCGTGGCGGGCAGCCACCTCTGGACCAAGGCGCTCAAGCCCAAGCGCTTCGACGGCACCGACCTCTACGAGGGCGATGACCGCGAGGACATGCCCGACATTGATGCCGAGCGCGAGAAGCACCGCATCCTGGGCTGGGAAATGCAGCCGGGCGATGCGGTGGCCTTCCACTACCGCACCATGCATGGCGCGCCGGCCAACACCTCGCCGCAGCGGCGGCGGCGCGTCTTCTCGGCGCGCTGGGTGGGCGATGACGCGGTGTTCCGCGACCGCGGCGGCCGAGGCTCTCCCCCGATGCGGCATCTGCGGCTGGCGGATGGCGCGCCCCTCGAAGGGCCGGACTTCCCCCGCTTCACCTGACATCACCCACAAGAACACAAGAGGCAGAGACGAAGATGCAAAGACGCACCATCATCGGTTCGGCCGCGGCCGCGACCGCCGCGACCCTGGCCACCCCCGCCCTCAGCCAGGGCCGGATCGAGTGGCGCATGGTCACCATCTGGCCGCGCAACCTGCCGGGCCCCGGCGTGGCCGCGCAGCGCTGCGCCGACCGCATCGGCCAGATGTCGGGCGGGCGGCTGACGGTGCGCCTGTTCGCGGCCGGCGAGGTGGTGCCCCCCGCCGGCGCCTTCGACGCGGTGGCGGCCGGCACGGCCGATCTCTACCACGGCGTGCCCTCCTTCTGGATTTCCAAGTCGCCCGGCATCGGCTTCTTCGGCAGCTTCCCCTACGGCATGACGGCCTATGAGCGGCAGGGCTGGATGATGCATGGCGGCGGCCAGGCCATGTATGACGAGATGTATGCCCGCTTCGGCGTGAAGGGCTTCATCGTGGGCGACAGCGGCCCGCAATGGATGGGCTTCTTCCGCCGCGAACTGAACAGCCTCGAGGACTTCCGCGGCCTGCGCTACCGCACCGCGGGCCTGGGCGGCGAGATGTTCCGCCGCGCCGGCGCCTCGGTCGTGTCGCTGCCGGCCGGGCAGATCTTCGCGGCGCTCCAGTCGGGCACGATTGACGCCGCCGAATTCGTCGGCCCCTTCTCGGACCTGCCGCTCGGCCTGCACCAGGTGGCCAAGAACTACTACTACCCGGGCGTGCAGGAGCCGTCCTCCGCCGAGGAGATCGGCATCAACATGGGCCGCTGGAACGCCCTGCCGGATGACCTGAAGGCCGTGGTGCGCTTCTGCGCCTTGTCGCTCCATGAGGAGACGACCAGCGAATACGACGTGCGCCACCCCATCGCGCTGAACGAGCTGGTGACGCGCCATGGCGTGCAGGTGAAGGAAGTGCCGCGCGACATGCTGATCGCCTTCGGCAACATCGCGGGCGAAATCCTGGCCGAGCTGCGCGCCCACCAGGACCCGCTGGTGAAGCGCATCGCCGACAGCTACGCGGAGTTCCGCAACCGCAGCCAAGCCTACATGCTGCAATCCTACGCGGGGAACTTCAACTCGCGCGCCCTGCCGATCCGCTGGGGCTGAGCGGCTTGCGCTTCCTGCTGCGTGCCGCCGACGCGCATGACGCCCTGAGCCGGTTCCTGGCCCAGGGCGTCAAGTGGCTGGCGCTGGGGGTGGTGCTGGTGCAGTTCATCGTCGTGGTGCTGCGCTACGCCTATGGCTCCTCCTTCGTCTGGATGCAGGAGAGCGTGATCTACATCCATGCCACGCTGTTCATGCTGGTGATGGGCTATACCTGGATGGTGGACCAGCATGTGCGGGTGGATGTCTTCTATGCCGGCTGGTCCGTGCGGCGGCAGGCGGCGGTGGACCTCGTCTGCGTGATCGTCGCCGCACTTCCCTTCTGCGCCTTGGTCGTCTGGGCCTCCTGGGACTACGCGGCGCGATCCTGGATCCAGAACGAGGGGCCCATGGCGCTGGGGGGTGTGCCCTTCGTGCCCGCGCTGAAATCGCTCATCCCGGCCATGGGCATCCTGCTGGGGTTGCAGGCCGTCTCCATTGGCATCCGCTGCGTGGCGGTGCTGACAGGCGCGGCCACGACGCATTTCCCGCACCGGCAAAGGCAGGGCGAGGCATGAGCACCGCCGCCATCGGGCAGGTGCTGGACCTGCTGATGTTCGCCTCGCTCTGCGGGCTGATCCTGACGGGCATTCCCGTCGTCTTCCTGCTGGTGGGCTGCGCCATCGTCTTCGGCACGGCCGGCATCCTGCTCGGCGTCTTCGACACTTTCCTGCTGGCGGCGCTGGCGCAGCGCATCTTCGGCACCATGACGGGCGAGACGCTGGTCGCCATTCCCCTGTTCGTCTTCATGGGCATCATGCTCGAACGCTCCCGCATCGCGGAGGAGCTGCTGGAGGCCATGGGCCGCCTCTTCGGCACGGTGCGCGGGGGCCTGGCCATCAGCGTCTCGGTGGTGGGGGCGTTGCTGGCCGCTTCCACGGGCATCGTGGGCGCCACCGTCGTCACCATGGGGCTGATCGCGCTGCCGGCCATGCTGCGGCGCGGCTACGACAAGCGCTTCGCCTGCGGCACCGTGTGTGCCGCGGGGACGCTCGGGCAGATCATCCCGCCCTCCACCGTCATGGTCATCCTGGGCGAGGTGATCTCGGCGGCCTACCAGCAGGCGCAGCTCGCGCAGGGGCTGTTCTCGGTGCAGACGGTCTCGGTGGGGCAGCTCTTCGCGGGCTCCATGATCCCGGGGCTGATGCTCGTCGGGCTCTATATCCTCTACCAGCTGCTGCTGAGCCTGTTCCGGCCCGAGATGGGCCCCGCCATCCCGCCCGAGGAGGCGGGGCGCGTCACCACCGCCGAATTGCTGCGGGCATTGCTGCCCCCCATCATCCTGGTCATCGCCGTGCTGGGCTCCATCCTCGCCGGCGTCGCCACGCCGACCGAGGCGGCCTCGGTCGGCGCCATCGGTGCCACGCTGCTGGCGGGGCTGCGCCAGCCCGGGCCGCGCGGCTGGCTGATGTGGCTGGCGGGGCTGGCCGCCGTGGGCCTCGTGCTGCTGGGCGTCTTCTTTGACATGCGCCTGGGCCGCAGCGCACCCCCGCTGGCCGACCGCATCGCCATCGGCGTCGCCGGGGTGCTGGTGGTCATCCTGGCGGCGGGCATCGCGCTCGCGCTGTGGCGCACCTTCCGGGGCGGGGTGCTCTCGGCCGTGTCGCATTCGACCATGACCATCACGGCCATGATCTTCGCGACGCTCATCGGCGCCACGCTCTTCTCGCTGGTGTTCCGCGGGCTGGGTGGCGACGAGACGGTGAAGGAGCTGCTCTCCCTCATCCCCGGTGGCGCGCATGGCGCGCTGGTCGCGGTGATGATCCTGATCTTCCTGATGGGCTTCTTCCTCGACTTCGTGGAGATCACCATCATCGTGGTCCCCATCGTGGGCCCGGTGCTGCTGGCCATGGGGATAGACCCCATCTGGCTCGCGGTGTTGATCGCGCTGAATCTGCAGACGAGCTTCCTCACGCCGCCCTTCGGCTTCTCGCTGTTCTACCTGGGCGGCGTGGTGCCGGCGGGCGTGGGCACGGGGGATATCTACCGCGGCGTCATTCCCTATGTGCTGTTGCAGCTGCTGGCCATCGGGCTTGTCATGGCCTTTCCGGCATTGGCCACTTGGTTGCCGGCACAACTCTTTTGAAGGCGGGACATCGTTTCAGACGCGGAAATCCAGGCACACCTGGCGTGACTGTCTCCGCCGGGGACGCCAACTGGAAGTGCGTCGTTTTTACTTTACTGTAACTGTCCTGCCGGGGTGGGAAATGCGGGCCGAAGGTGTGGCGGCGGTCAAGGTTTCTGTGTAGCTTGGCTGCCGCATCATTCGGAAAGATCGAGTTCATCGCCTTCCCCCTGGACAGCCGAAGGCTCGCGACGTGACCCACGCCTCCAAATCCGCCGAGCTTCGGGTCACGGCGCCGCCCTACGGAAGCATGCCGTCAGCCAGGCCGCGGGGTGATGCCCGGGTTGGGCTTCCAGAAACCTTGCGCGGAACGAGCCGCGCGCCGCAACCCCGCGGTACGCGCCTTGTCCAGCTCCTGCCCCTCATGGCCGTGCTGCTGCCCCTGTGCATGCTGGGCGGTGGCGGATGGGTGATGTGGCGCCTCACCTGGGCCGAGGCCGGCGAGGAGTTGCTCCGCTCGGCCGAGGCCACCGCCGAATACGGCGCGCGGGCACTCACGGGCTACGCCGTGGGCGCGGGCCGCATCAATGAACGCCTGCGCGGGCTGACGGATGAGCAGGTCCTGACCGCGGGCCCCGGCTTGCGGGGCGAGCTCGGGCGCATCGTGCGCGAGTTGCCGCACGCCGCCTTCGGCCATGTGGTGAGCCGGGAGGGCCGGGCGCTGCTCATCACCGGCCTGCCATTGCCGGAGGCGCCCGTCTCCATGGCCGACCGCGACTACTTCGAGGCGCTGCGCGCCGAGGACGCGCCGCAGGTCTTCATCAGCCGGCAGTTCAGCGGCCGCATCCACGGCTCGCTGCTGTTCACCGTGGCGCGCCGGCGCGAGGACACAGGCAATGACCTCCCCGAACCCGGCGCCTTCGATGGCCTGATCGGCGTCTCGGTGGACCCCAACACCCTGGCCGAGGGCATGCGCCGCCTCCAGGCGCCGACGGACAGCCTCGCCTTTGTGCGCGACGACGGCTATGTGCTCAGCCGCAGCGTGGGGCAGACGGAGCCGCTGCCCCAGGTGTCGCTGGAAAGCCCCTTTCACGAGATCGCGGCGGGGCGGCGCCATTCGCACATCTACATGTCCACGCGCACGCAGGACGGCCTGCCCGCGCTCTTCGCCGCCTATCCCATCGAGGGCTTCGACGTGCATGCGGTGGCGCTGCGCCCGCGGCAGGAGATCGTGGCCCGCTGGCAGCGCGCGATGCTGGGCTATTTCGTCTTCGGCCTGCCCGCCAGCGCGGCACTTCTCTGGCTGAGCCTGCGCGTGCGCGCGGACCAGCTGCGCCTGCGGGCGGCGAACGCGGCGCTGGGCCGGGACCTGGAGCGCGATGCCGACCGGTTGAACCGCGCCGCGCGCCTCGGTTTGGTCGGCACTTTCGAGGTGGACCTCGCCACCGGCGTCAGCCTGCGCTCGGCGGAGTACATGTCGTTGCAGGGCCTGGCGCCGCGTGCCGCCGTGGAGGGCCATGCCGACTGGGTGCGCCGCCTCCATCCCGATGACCGGGAGCGCGCGGAATCCACCCTGCTGGAAGCCGTGTCGGAGACGAGTGGCATCACCGACTACGCGCAGAGCTACCGCATCGTCACGCCCGCGGGCGAGGTGCGCTGGATCGCGGCGCGCGGCGAGATCCAGCGCGACGCGGATGGCCGTCCGCGCGTGCTGCGCGGCGCCCATGTGGACGTGACCCCCCTGCGCGAGACGCAGATGGCGCTGGCCGAGAGCGATGCGCGGTTGCGCCTGGCGCAGGAGGCGGTGGGCATCGGCACCTGGGAATGGTTCCCCGCCACGCGCACCCTCAACTGGTCGCCCAAGATGATCGAGCTGTGGGGCTTCGACCCCGCCGACGGCCAGCCGGACCTGCAGGAGGCGATGCGCCGGCTGCACCCGGATGACCGGATGCGGGTGCGGCGCGAGATGGCGAAGGCCAACCGCGCGGGCTGGCTGCGCAGCGAGTTCCGCCTCAACCGCCCCACCGAGGAAGGTGGGGTCGAGACCATCTGGATCATCGTGCGCGCGCGCCTCGTGCCGCCGGAGGGCGGGCCTGGCGCGCGGCTGATCGGCGTCGCCTATGACGTGACCGACCGCAAGGAGGCGGAAGCGCACAGCGAGATGCTGGCCCATGAGGTCGAGCACCGCGCGAAGAACGCGCTGGCCGTGGTCACGGGCCTCCTGCGCGTCACCACCGCCGACACGCATGAGGAATATGTCGAGGTGCTGGAGGCGCGCATCCGCGCCCTGGCCGGCACCATGGCCCTGCTGGGCCGCCACCGCTGGAAGGGCGCCAGCGTGGGCGACCTGCTGCACCATGAGCTGGAGCCCTTCGGGGTGGGCGAGGAGGATTCGCCCGTGACCCTCCAGGGCCCGGAGGTGGTGGTCGGGCCCCATGTGGCGCAGCCGCTCTCGATGGCGCTGCACGAGCTGGCGACCAACGCGGCGAAGTATGGCGCCCTCTCCACGGCCGAGGGCCGCCTCGAAGTGCGCTGGTCGCTGCGCGGGCAGGAGGTGGTGCTGCACTGGCGCGAGAGCGGGGGGCCCGCGCTGGATGGTCCGCCGGAACGCGTCAGCTTCGGCTCGCAGATCATCACCCACAGCTTCGAGGGGTCGCTGGGCGGCACCATCGAGCGTCAGTGGCGCCCTGAGGGGCTGGCCTGCGACATCCGGTTCTCCACCGACCAGGAGGCGCCTGTCGCCGGCCCGCGCGGCTGAAGCTGAAACCCGGCGGCCCGCGGGCCGTTGAGGCGGGGAGATGAAGGAGATCCCCGCCATGGCCCCCCACGCCGCCTCCACCTGGCCGAACCCGCCGCCACCGGAAGTGCCGCCCGCCCCGCCGCCCGGGCCCGATGTGCCCCCGCCGGCGCCGGGGCCCGACCTTCCTCCCATCCCGCAGGAAATGCCTCCCCAGACGCCGGATGGCCCCACCGCCCCGCCGCCGGCAGGCCCGCGGCTGGAGGGCGGCCGATGAAGGTCATCTGGTGGATCATCGTGCTGGCCATCGTCTCGATCGTGGCCGGCGTGCTGGGACTGAGCGGCGTGGCCGCGGCCGCGGGGGGTGTCGCCAGCATCCTGTTCTGGGCGCTGATCATCTTCGGCGTGGTGGCGCTCCTGGCGGGGCTGATGCGGCGCCGATAACGGTCCGGCAGCCGGGTTCCGGGAGATCATGGCGTGACCTTCGAACAGGAGCTTCTGGCGCTGCTGCCACGCCTGCGGGCCTACGCCCGGAACATGGCCCGCAACGCGCATGACGCCGATGACCTGGTGCAGGACACTGTCCTGCGCGGGCTCTCGGCGCGGGACCGCTTCGTGCCGGGCAGCAACGT
>NZ_JAFFQY010000009.1 GCF_017311575.1 Roseococcus thiosulfatophilus | reverse complement strand
AATTGTAACAATCTTGCGTGTGATTTTCTCACATATGAAAAAATTCAGTATCATGGCGTAATTTCCGAGTAGGCGACTCGCCTCAATCTACGCTGGACATCTCTCCCTATAAACTTCATCTGGCCTGAACCTGTCCGGAATGGGAAGCTCCTCGCCGCACGGTGTTCGAAAGTCAGTGCCATGTCGTGTGCCTCCCCGGTTCCCTGCCCGACCCACCTCGCACCGGGTGGCGATGCCGCTTCGGGGCCCGGCTTCGACCAGGAGTTGGCGCCGCAACTGGCGCATCTCTTCGCCGCCATCAGCCAGCCGCTCTTCGCCACCGACCGCGAAGGCTGGCTCACCGCCTACAACCCGGCGGCGGCGGAGCTCTGGGGCTGGTCGCCCCCGCTGCGCGCCACGCGCTGGTGCGGCAGCGAGGCCATCTTCGCGGCCGACGGCCAGCTTCTCGCACCCGAGCAATACCCCGTGGCGCGGGCCCTGGCCGAGGGCCAGCCCATCCGTGGCGTGGACATCGTCGTGCGCCGGCGTGATGGCGCGCGGCTGCCCCTCTCCGCCCATGCCTGCCCCTTCCGTGACGCGGCGGGCGCGCTGCTGGGGGCGGTCGTCCTGCTGCTCGACACGTCGGGCCAGCGCCAGGCCGAGGCACGGGCGCGCGCGGCCGCCATCGCCAAGACGCGCTTCCTTTCGGCCATGAGCCATGAGCTGCGGACGCCCATCCACGGCATCCTGGGCCTGTCCGAGCTGCTGGCCGCCACGGCGGCCGAGGGAAAGCGCCTCGGCGCGGAGGAGCTCAGCTGGATCGAGGATATCCGCGCCTCCGGCCAGCACCTGCTGGGCCTGGTGGATGACGCGATCAACTTCGCCCAGGCCTCGGTCGCCGCCGCCCGCCCCCAGGGCCCGCGGCGCTCCACGCTGCTGGGCAAGACCGTCTCCGACGTGGCCAGCACGGTCCAGCCCGCCTTCGCCCGGCGCGGCGTGGGGCTGACCCTGCGCGGCACCGCGGGCGCGGCATCGGCCGCGCTCGATCCCGCCGCCGCGCGCCAGGCGCTGCTGGGCGTGCTGCGCGAGGCGCTGCGCCACATGCCCGAGGGCGGGCAGGTGACGATGGAATGGGGCGTGGCGGCGGAAAAGGGCATCGCCTTCGTCCATGTGGCCTGCCCCGGCCTCACCCTTCCGCCCGACCTGCTGGCGGACCTCGACACCCCCTTCGCCGGCGCCGACCGCGACACCTATGCCCGCGGGCTGGAAGGCATGGGGCTTTCCGTCGCTTCCGCCGGGGAGTTGCTGCGCGGCCATGGCGGGCAGCTGCTGATCCAGGCTGGGCGCGAGGGCGCGGCGCCGGGCTTCCACCTCGCCATGCCGATGGCGTTCGACGCCGCGCCGCCGCCCGCGGCCCATGCCCCGCCCGCGCCGCGGCCCGGCACCCCGGCCCGTGCCAGCTTCCCGCTGGATCAGGTGATGGCCGCGACGCAGGACATCATCCTGGTGACCGCGGCCGACCTCGACACGCCCGGCCCCACCATCGTCTATGTGAACCCCGCCTTCACCGAGATGACCGGCTACCCGGCGGAGGAGGTGCTGGGCCGCTCGCCGCGCCTGCTGCAAGGCCCCGGCACGGACCAGGAGGTGCTGCGCCGGGTCAGCGAGGAGCTGCGCGCGGGGCGCATCGCGCAGGCGACCGTGCTGAACTACCGGCGCGACGGGGTGCCCTACTGGATCGAGATGCGGATCGTGCCGCTGCGCGACCGGCGCGGTACCATCTCGCACTTCGCGGCCATCGAAAGGGTGGTGCCGCCGGTGGTCATGCCCGCATAGGGCTCCCTCCCCCGGCCGTCTGCCGGCGCCGCGCCTTGACCTGACGCAACGGCGGACGAACCCTGCCCGGCTAAGGGATTGCCATGCCGGATGAAAACACCCCGCCCCCCCATGCCCTGACGGCCGAGGCGGCGCTGCGCGCCCAGGCCACCACCCGCCAGGGCCTCGCCGCGCGGGAGGCGGCCGAGCGCCTGTCGCGCCACGGCCCCAATTTGTTGCCCGAGGCGCCGGGCCGCGGCGCGCTGCACCGCTTCGCCCTGCAATTCCATGACGCGCTGATCTATGTGCTGCTGGGCGCGGCCGCGCTGGCCCTGGTGCTGGGCCATTTTCTGGATGCGGCGGTGATCCTGGGCGTGGTGCTGATCAACGCCACCATCGGCTTCGTGCAGGAGGGCAAGGCCGCCCGCGCGCTGGACGCCATCCGTCGCATGATAGACCCCACGGCCCAGGTGCTGCGCGACGGCGCGCGCCAGCGCGTGCCGGCGGCCGAGATCGTCCCCGGCGACCTGGTGCTGCTGGAGGCCGGGGACCGCGTGCCGGCCGATTTGCGGCTGCTGCGCGCGAAAAGCCTGCGCCTGGACGAGGCCGCGCTGACCGGTGAATCCGTGCCGGTGGACAAGGATGTGGCGCCCCTCGCCCCCGAGACACCCCTGGCCGAGCGGAACTGCATGGCCTGGTCCGGCACGCTGGTCGCCGCCGGCGCGGGCATGGGCGTCGTGGTGGCCACCGGATCGGGCACGGAGCTCGGCCGCATCAGCGCGCTACTGGGCCAGGTGGACACGCTGCAGACGCCGCTGCTGCGGCAGATGTCGCGCTTCGCGCGGCAGGTGACGGCGGTCATCCTGGCGCTGTCGGCGGCGCTGCTGGCCTTCGCCATGCTGGTGCGCGCGCAGACGCTGCAGGAAAGCTTCATGGCCGTGGTGGGCATGGCGGTGGCGGCCATCCCCGAGGGCCTGCCGGCCATGCTGACCATCACGCTGGCGCTGGGCGTGCGGCGCATGGCGGGGCGGCAGGCCATCATCCGGCAATTGCCGGCGGTGGAGACGCTGGGCGCCGTCGCCGTCATCTGCACCGACAAGACCGGCACGCTGACGCGCAACGAGATGGTGGCGACCAGCCTGCTCACGCCCCAGGGCGAATACGCGGCCCAGGGCACCGGCTACGCCCCCACGGGCGAGGTCACGAAGGGCACGGCGCCGGTGCTGGCCGCCGACCATCCGGATTTGCTGGAACTGGTCCGCGCCGGCCTGCTCTGCAACGACGCGGAACTGCGCGCGGTGGACGGCGCCTGGCGCGTGGAGGGCGACCCGATGGAGGGCGCGCTGCTGGCCCTGGCCCATCGCGCCGGCCTCGACCCGGAGCCCGAGCGCGCCGTCCGCCCCCGCCTGGACGAAATCCCCTTCGACAGCGCCCACCGCTTCATGGCGACGCTGCATGAGGGCGCCGACATGGCCTACCTGAAGGGCGCGCCCGAACGCGTGCTGGACCTCTGCGCGCCGGATGGCACGGACTGGCACGCCCGCGCCGAGGCCCTGGCCGCACGGGGCCAGCGCGTGCTGGCCTTCGCCGCCCTGCCCGTGCCCGCCGGCGGCCTGCCGGCGCCCGATGCGCTCCCCGGCGGGGCGCGCCTGCTGGGCCTGGTGGGCTTCATGGACCCGCCCCGCCCGGAGGCGCTGGAGGCGGTGCGCGACGCCCGCGCCGCCGGCATCCGCGTGGTGATGATCACGGGCGACCATGCGGCCACCGCGCGCGAGATCGCCCGGCAGCTGGGCTTGGCGGAAGACCCGGTGGCGATGACCGGCCAGGAGCTGGACGCGCTGGACGAAGCCGGACTGCGCGACGCCGCAAGCCGCGTCACGGTCTTCGCCCGCACCACGCCCGAGCACAAATTGCGCCTCGTCACCGCCCTCCAGGCCGAGGGGCTGACGGTGGCCATGACGGGCGATGGCGTGAATGACGCGCCGGCGCTGAAGCGCGCCGATGTGGGCGTCGCCATGGGGGCCAAGGGCACCGAAGCCGCCAAGCAGGCCGCCGACATGGTGCTGGCCGACGACAACTTCGCCTCCATCGTGGCCGCGGTGCGCGAGGGGCGGACGGTCTATGACAACATCCGCAAGGTGATCCGCTGGACGCTGCCGACCAATGGCGGCCAGGCCATGACCATCCTGGCCGCCATCGCGGTGGGGCTGACGCTGCCCATCACGCCCGTGCAGATCCTGTGGGTGAACATGATCTGCGCCGTCGCGCTGGGCACGCCGCTCGCCTTCGAGCCGACCGAGCCGGGCACCATGCGCCGCCCGCCCCGCCCGCGCGGCGAACCCCTGCTGACGGGCGAGTTGGCGTGGCGCATCGTCTTCACCGCCTTCGTCATGGCGGGTGGCGCCTTCGGCGTGTTCTTCTGGGCGGAGAACCAGGGGCTGCCGCTGGAGGTGGCGCGCACCATGGTGGTGAACGGCATCGTGGTCATGCAGATCGCCTACCTGTTCAGCGTCCGCTACGTGCATGGCTCCTCGCTGACCTGGGTGGGCGTGGTGGGCACGCCGGCGGTGCTGGTCGGGCTGGCCACGGCCATCACCGCGCAGCTGGCGCTGACCTACCTGCCGCCCTTCCAACTCCTGTTCGAGACGGCGCCGCTGGGCTGGCGCGAGGGCGCCATCGTGCTGGGGCTGGGCGTGGCCCTGCTGCTGGTGGTGGAGGCGGAGAAGCGGCTGCGGCCGGGGCGGTGAACCTTGCGCCTCAATAACGCGGGCGTGGCGGATTGATCTGCCGCTCCAGCAGGATCTGCGGCGGGGGCATGTAGGGCGGCCAGGCGCCTTGCGGGCGGAGTTCCTGGCTGGGGCAGCTGGGGCGCAGCGCGCCGCAATCCCACCGATACCCGTCCGGCAGGCCGGTCAGGCTGCCGCCGCGCTCGAAGCGGCATTCGCACATGCGCCCGGCCTGGCAGGAGACGGTGCCAAGCCGCGCCGCGTCGCAGACGGGCTGGGCCAGGGCCGGGGTGGCGAGAAGCAGCAGGAGAAGGGTGCGCATCGCCGCAGCATGCGCGCGCCGGTGGTGAAGGAAGGCTTACGCGCGCAGGCAGCGCCGCACCGCCGGCATGAAGTGCGACACCGGCGGCGTCTCAAGGCCCTTCACCTTCGCCTGCTCATCATAGCGGCGCAGCTGCACGGCCTCGGCGTATTGCGGCAGGGCCTCGAATGCCGCGACCTCCTCCGCCGACATGGGGCCACCCTGCAATTCCAGGCTGCGGACGCTGTCGGGGGCGAGCTTGGCGAAGTAATCCGCCTCCTTGGCACAGAGGTAGCGCTTGGCGGCGACGTGCAGCCGCACCGGCTCGGTCACCTCCGGCCCGAAATGCGCGGACAGGAATTCCTGCCCTACCTCCTCATGCCGGTCATCAATGCCGCGCGCGGCGGGGTTCTCGCCCAGATGATGCACCATGTGGCCGATGTCGTGCAGCAGGGCGGCGACGACCAGCGCCTCGGGGTGGCCCTCGCGCTCGGCCAGCCAGGCGGCCTGGAGCGCGTGCTGCTGCTGGTTCACGCCGCTGAGGCCATAGGCGCCATTGGCCTTGTGTTCGAGCAGGCGCTGGATGTCGCTGGCGATGTCGGTCATGGCTGGCCCTTCACGAGAATTCCTCCGGATGTCTAGGCGTCGCGCGTGACGCGACGATGACAGCCGCATGCCCGGCGCATGACATCACCCCGTGACCCCGCGCGCCACCGCCCGCGCCGCGCGCGTGACACCGGCCAGCGTGGCGGAGGCCATGCCCGTCCAATCGCCATAGCCCAGCAGCCAGAGGCGCGCCTCGCGCAGGCTGCGGCCATCCTCGTCCACCCGCACCAGCCCATCCGCCTCGACCACGCCCAGCGGCGCCAGGTGCGAGAGGGCGGGGCGGAAGCCGGTGCACCAGATGATGGCGTCGGCCGGGATGCGCGTGCCATCGGGCCATACCGCCGCGTCGGCCTCCAGCCGCGCGAAGGGCGGGCGGGCGACGAGGACGCCGCGCGCCCTTGCCTCGCGCACCGGCGGCACGGCCACGATGTTGCCCAGGCCGCCCAGCTGCCGCGGCGGCGGCCTGCCCTCGCGCTCGGCCTGCCAGCGGGCGGTGGCGCGTTCGAACAGCACGCGCCCGTCCACGTCGTCGGGCAGGAAGACGGGCTCGCGTTCCGTGATCCAGGTGCAGCTTGCGGCGTGGCGCGAGACCTCGGCCAGGATCTGCGCGCCGGAATTGCCGCCGCCCACCACCAGCACGGATTGCCCGGCGAAGGCCTCCGGCCGGCGATACCGGGCGGAATGGAGCTGCACGCCCCGGAACTCCGCGCGGCCGGGCACCTCCGGGATGAAGGGCGCGGCCCAGGTGCCGGTGGCGCTGATGACGTGGCGGGCCTGGGCCGTGGCGCCCTCGGCCTCCACCACCAGCGCCTCCGTGCCGGCGCGCACCGCCGTCACGCGGCGCGGGCGGCGCACCGGCAGGGCGTAGCGCGCCTCACAGGCCGCGAGGTAGGCGACCACCGCATCGCGCGGCGGATATCCGCCGCCCTCCGGCGCCGGCATGGGCCAGCCAGGCAGCGAGGAATGCGCGGCGGGCGAGAACAGCGTCATGGAATCCCAGGCGCGCGGCCAGGCGCCGCCTGGCGTTTCGCCCGCGTCCCAGATCTCGAAGACCAGCCCGGTGCGGCAGAGGAAATACCCCGCCGCCAGCCCGGCCTGCCCGTCCCCGATGACGAGGACGTCCAGCCTCAATAGGCGCGGCCCGCGGCCATCTCCGGCGCCGCCCCTTCCCGCGCTTCAGCGACGGCGGCGCGGAGGTCGGCCAGGTATTCCTCCGCCACCTCGGCATGCAGCGGGTTGAGGTGCAGGTGGATGCCGTCCGGCTCCGCCTGGCGGGACACCAGCCAGCCGCGCGCATCCAGCGCGGTGGCGATGCGCCCGATGGGCAGGCCAGGGTCCGTGCTGCGATAGACCAGCAGCGCGTGGTTCCCCGGCAGCACCTCCAGCCCCGCATGCTCCGCGATGCCGGCCGCGATGGTGGCGCGCGCGGCCATGATGCGCCGCGCGCAGTCGAGGTAGCCGGCCTCGCCCAGATGCATCATCACCGCCCAGGCCGCCGCCACCGCGCCCCCCGGCCGCGTGCCCTGGAAGGTGTAGGCGGCATAGGTGCCGCGCGCCCAGGCGCTGCTCTCGAAACGGTGGTGCTGGCGCAGGGCCGCGTCCCGCACCAGCAGCAGCGAGGCGCCCTTGGGCGCCATGCCGTGCTTGTGGATGTCCGCGCTGATGGAGGTGACGCCGGGCACGCGGAAATCCCATTCCGGCAGCTCGACGCCCAGCTTCGACAGGAAGGGGTTGAGGAAGCCGCCCACGCAGGCATCCACATGCAGCCAGAGCCCGTGCTGCTCCGCCAGCTCGCCCAGGGCCGCGATGCGGTCCACGCCGCCGAAGGGGTAGTTGGGCGCGGAGCCCACCAGCGCGATGGTCCCCTCATCCACCGCCGCCGCCATGGCGGCCACGTCGCTCAGGCGCTCATGGTCCACCTTCACGCGCCGCGGCTCGATGCCGAGATACCAGCAGGCGCGGTCGAAGGTGAGGTGCGCGGTGTCGGGCATCACGATGTTGGGCCTGGCCTTGCCCGCCCTTTCGCGCGCCGCCAGCATGGCCAGAAAAATGCTCTCGCTGCCGCCGGAGGTGAAGCTGCCCGCCGCGCCCTCGGGCGCGTGCATGAGGGAGAGCGCCATCTCCACCACCTCGCCCTCCAGCTTCGCCAGGGAGGGAAAGGCCCGCTGGCCGAGATTGTTCTCGGTCCAGAAGGTCATGTAGGCCTCCTGCTGGATGCGCTCCAGCGCCTCGTCCAGGTAGTAGAAGAAGACCGCCATGCGGCCGCGCTTCCAGGAATAGTCGCGCGTCTTGGCGTCGAGCAGCGCCTGCTTGAGGGCGGGCCAGTCCTGGCCTTGGGCGGGCAATGCACGCATGGCTTTCCTCCGTGTTTCGGGCATCACATCATGGCGGGATCAGAGGGGGAAGCGCGATGCGCCTGGGAATGGTCGGTTTGGGACGGATGGGGGCCAACCTTCTGCGGCGGGCCATGCGCGCGGGCATCCCGGGCGCGGGCTTCGACCGTGACGCGGCGGCGGTGGCGGCGCTGGTGGCCGAGGGCGCGGCGGGCGCCGACAGCCTGGCCGCGCTGGTTGCCGCCCTGCCCGCGCCGCGCCTCGTCTGGGTGATGCTGCCGGCGGGCGAGCCTACCGAGGCCGCGCTGCGCGAATTCCATACCCTGCTCTCGCCCGGCGATGTGCTGATCGAGGGCGGCAATTCCTTCTGGAAGGACAGCGCCCGCCGCGCCGCCGAGGCGCGCGCCCATGGGCTGCATTACCTGGACATCGGCACCTCGGGCGGCGTCTGGGGGCTGGAGCGCGGCTATTGCCTGATGATCGGCGGCGAGGCCGAGGTGGTGGCGCGGCTGGACGCCCTCTTCGCGGCTCTCGCCCCCGGCGAAGCGGCCGCCTCGCCCACCCCCGGCCGCGCCGGCGATCCGCGCCCGCCGCGCGGCTACGTGCATTGCGGGCCGAACGGCGCCGGGCACTACGCCAAGATGGTCCATAACGGGATCGAATACGGGATGATGCAGGCCATGGCCGAGGGGCTGGACCTGCTGCGCCGCGCCCCCGCGCCGCTCGACTTCGCGCTGGAGGATGTGACGGAGGCCTGGCGCCGCGGCAGCGTCGTGGCGTCCTGGCTATTGGACCTGACAGCCCAGGCGCTGGCGCAGGATCCGGCTTTGTCCACCTATTCCGGCCATGTGGGCGACAGCGGCGAGGGGCGCTGGACGGTGGACACGGCGGTGGAAAATGGCGTGCCCGTGCCGGTGCTGGCCGCCAGCCTCTTCGCCCGCTTCCGCAGCCGCGGCGAGGAGAATTTCGCCGACAAGGCGTTGAGCGCGATGCGGAAGGGCTTCGGCGGGCATTTGGAAAGCCCTCAGACGCCGGGCGCCGCCTCCGGCGGCTTGGCTTCCGCGCCGCGGGAGTAGCGACGTGGACGGCGGTTGGTCCGGGCGCGGCGGCCGCCGTGCGGCCGCATCCTCTGAGGGTGACGCAAGGATGAGCACATCATCCGCACGCCTCGCCGGCGGGTGCCGCTGATGCGCCTGCTCGTCATGGGCGTCTCCGGCTCCGGCAAGTCCAGCTTCGGCGCGGCGCTCGCCAAGGCCCTCTCCCTCCCCTTCGCCGATGCCGACGCTTTCCACCCGCCCGCCAACATCCAGAAGATGCAGGCCGGCACGCCGCTGACGGATGAGGACCGCTGGCCCTGGCTGGACGCGCTGGGCGCCTGGCTGGCGGCGCAACCCGGCGTGGTGGCGTGCTCGGCGCTCAAGCGCGCCTATCGCGACCGGCTGCGCCAGGCCGCGCCGGGGCTGCGCCTCATCTACCTGGAAGGCGCGCCGGCGCTGATCGCCGCGCGTCAGGCCGCCCGCCCCGGCCATTTCATGCCGGCCAGCCTGATGGCCAGCCAGTTCGCCACCCTCGAACCCCCCGGCGCGGAGGAAGACCCGCTGGTGCTGGACGTGGCCGAACCGCTGGAAAGCCTCATCGCGCGGGCCCAAGAATCCCTGTAGAATCGCATCAAATCCCAGGGAGGGCCGAATGGCCGACAGCTACGTCCATGGCGCCTCGTCCACGCCCCTGTTCGGCGAGACGATCGGCACGCATTTCACCCGCGCGGCGCAGCAATTCGCCGACCGCCCGGCGCTCATCGTCCGCCACCAGGGCGTGCGCTGGACCTATGGGGAGATGCTGCGCCGCGCCGAGGACGTCGCCGCCAACCTGCTGGCGCTCGGCCTCAAGCCTGGCGACCGCATCGGCATCTGGTCGCCCAACAACAGCGAATGGGCGCTGACGCAATACGCCACCGCGCTGGCGGGGCTGATCCTGGTGAACATCAACCCGGCCTACCGGCTGACGGAAGTCGAGTACGCGCTGAACAAGGCGGGCTGCGCGGCCATCATCACGGCCACGCGCTTCAAGACCTCCGAATACGTCACCATGCTGGAGGTGCTGGGCGCGGAGAAACTGCCCCTGCTGCGCCACCGCATCCAGATCGGCGCCGAGACCCACAAGGGCTACCTGAACTTCTCCGCGCTGATGGAGCCCGCCTCCGACGCGGCCCGCGCGCATCTGCGCGAGGTCTCGGCCACGCTGCAATGCGACGACCCCATCAACATCCAATTCACCTCCGGCACCACCGGCGCGCCGAAGGGCGCCACGCTGACGCACCACAACATCCTGAACAACGGCTTCTTCATCGGCGAGGCGCAGCGCTTCACCGAGCAGGACGTGGTGTGCATCCCCGTGCCTCTCTATCACTGCTTCGGCATGGTGCTGGGCAACCTCGCCTGCACCACGCATGGCGCGGCCATCGTCTATCCCGGCGAGGGCTTCGACCCGCTGGCCACGCTGGAGGCCGTGCAGGCGGAACGCTGCACCGCCCTCTATGGCGTGCCCACCATGTTCATCGCGCAGTTGAACCACCCGGATTTCGGCAAGTTCGACCTGACGAGCCTCCGCACCGGCATCATGGCGGGCTCGCCCTGCCCCATCGAGGTGATGCGCCGCGCCATCACGGACATGCACATGTCCGAAGTCACCATCGCCTATGGCATGACGGAAACCAGCCCCGTCAGCTTCCAGTCCAGCACGACGGACAGCATCGAGCGCCGGGTCTCCACCGTGGGCCGCATCCACCCGCATGTGGAGGTGAAGATCGTGGACGCGGAGGGCCGCATCGTCCCGCGCGGCACGGCGGGCGAACTCTGCACCCGCGGCTACTCGGTGATGCAGGGCTATTGGGGCGACCCGGAGCGCACGGCGGAGGCGATCGACGCCGCGCGCTGGATGCACACCGGCGACCTCGCGGTGATCGACAAGGAAGGCTTCTGCAACATCGTCGGCCGCATCAAGGACCTCGTCATCCGCGGCGGCGAAAACATCTACCCGCGCGAGGTGGAGGAATTCCTCTTCCGCCACCCCAAGGTGGCCGAGGTGCAGGTGGTGGGCGTGCCCGATGCGAAGTTCGGCGAGGAACTCTGCGCCTGGATCCGCCTCAAGCCCGGCGAGAGCGCGACGGCGGAGGAGATCCGCGCTTACTGCCAGGGCCAGATCGCCCACTACAAGATCCCGCGCTACGTGAAGTTCGTGGAGGAATTCCCCATGACCGTCACCGGCAAGGTGCAGAAATTCCTGATGCGCGAACGCATGATCGAGGAGCTTGGCCTGGTGGTGGAAAAGACCGCCTGATTGACGCAGCGGCCGGGCGGGCGGAAAACCGGCGCGAATTCAGACTGGAGCCCGCCCCATGCCGCTTTCGCCCGAGACCAAGTCCGCGCTGGAGAAGATCACCACCGCGACGCTGACCACCGTGCTGCTGAAGAAGGGGCTGCGCTCCGTCTGGATGCGCGGCGCCGCCCCCTTCACCCCCGCCGCGCAGGGCAAGCGGTTGGTAGGCGAGGCCTTCACGCTGCGCTTCGTCCCCGCCCGCGAGGACCTGGCCACCCCCGCCTCCTGGGCCAGCCCCATCTCCACCCGCGCCGCCATCGAAGCCATGCCCGAGGGCGTGATCGCCGTGGCGGATGCCATGGGCGTGACCGACGCCGGCATCTTCGGCGACATCCTCTGCGCGCGGCTGGCCAAGCGCGGCGTGACCGCGCTGGTGACCGATGGCGCGGTGCGGGACGTGGCGGGCGTGAACGGTACGGGCCTGCCGGTGTGGTGCGCCGGCGGCGCCGCGTCCCCCTCCGTCGCCAGCCTGACCTTCGTCGCCTGGCAGGAGCCCATCGGCTGCGGCGGCGTGGCCGTCTTCCCCGGTGACATCATCGTGGCCGACGCCGATGGCTGCGTGCTGATCCCCGCCGACATCGTGGACGCCGTGACCACCGAGGCCATCGAGCAGGAGCGCCTGGAAGGCTGGATCATGAAGCAGGTGGATGCGGGCCACGCCCTGCCCGGCCTCTATCCCGCCAATGCCGAGAACAAGGCGCGCTACGAGGCCGATAAGGCGGCTGGCCGCGCCTGACGGCGCGAGGCCTGACATTACCCTAGGTTTACCGTCAGGAAATCCTGGGTAACATGGCGGCGTCAACGGGTAGGAAACCGACCATGAAGACCCTTGCCGCCGCCGCGGTTCTCGCCGCCTCCACCCTGCTCGCGGCCTGCGTGCCGCAGCAGGGGCCCACCGTGGTCCAGCCGGTCTATGTGGCCCCGGTGCAGCAGCAGGTCATGCCCATCCGGCCCGCGCCGGGCTGCGACACGCGCTTCCGCATCGCCAACCAGTCCGGCCTGACGGTGCGGGAGGTGTATTTCAGCCCCTCCGCCATCAACGCCTGGGGGCGCGACCAGCTGGGCAGCTCCATGTTGCCGCCCGGCCGCTTCGTGAACTACCAGGCGGCGAATGCGACGCGCTATGACTTCCGCGTGGTCTGGGTGAATGGCCGCGCGGCGGAACTGCGGGGCGTGAACATCTGCGCCGCCCGGCAGGTGACCATCCGCAACTCCGGTCTCAGCGCGTTCTGAGGCGATGCGGAGCGAATACCCCTTCTGGACGGAAGAAAAGCTCCGCATCCAGGACACCGACTTCAACGGCCACGTGAACAACGCCTCCATCGCGGCGTTGTGCGAGGCGGGCCGCGGCGACATCATCTGCGCCGTCTCGGGCCTGCCGCACGAACGTGGCATGGCGTCCGCGCTGCGGAAGGTGTCCATCGAATACCTGGCCGAGATCTTCTATCCCGGCCAGGTGCGCATCGGCAGCGCCATCGCGCGGGTGGGGAATTCCTCCATCACCATCGCGCAGGGGCTGTTCAAGGACGATGCCTGCTTCGCCACGGCGGAGAGCGTCATCGTCTTCATTGACCGCGAGACGCGCCGCCCCGCGCCCATGCCCGAGGCCTGGCGCGCGGGGTATTCCAAACTGGCCTAATACCGCTCGAAGATGGCGTTCAGCCCCGCGACATCCTTCGTCACCGTCAGCCCCAGCATCAGCAGCACCCGCGCCTTCTGCGGGTTGAGGTTGTCGGCGTTCACGAAGCCCGGCTCACGCATGCGGGTGGTGTAGAACATTCGCCCCGAGCCCGCCCGCGTGCTGGCCGCCACCGGCACGCCGCCGGCCATGACGCGGGTGAAGGCCTCGGCCATCTCGGGCGTCACGAAGGAGGGCGCGAAGCCGGCCGAGACCAGCCCCTCCGCCCCCGCCGCCACGAAGGCCTCCACCGCCGCGCCATCGGCCCCGCCATAGCAATAGACGATGTCCACCCGCGGCAGGCTCTCGCGCCCCGCCACGTCGAACTCGGTGGCCTTGCCCACCGGCCGCAGCGGGCGGCGATACCACGCGATCTTGTCGGCGTCCGCATGGCCCAGGCAGCCGAAATCCGGGCTGCGGAAGGTCTGAAGGCGGCTCGTGCTGGTCTTGGTCACCTCGCGCGCCGCATGGATCTCGTCATTCAGCAGCACCAGCGCGCCCAGGCCCCGCGCGCCCGGGTCGCCCGCCACGCGGCAGGCATTGGCGAGGTTCATCCCCGCATCGGACGACAGGCCGGAGGAAGGCCGCTGCGCCCCCACCACCACCACCGGAATGTCCAGCTTGACGGTCAGCGAGAGGAAATAGGCCGTCTCCTCCAGCGAGGCGGTGCCATGCGTCACCACGATGCCGTCCAGGTCCGGCATGTCCGCCGCCGCCTGGTGGCAGGCGCGCACCAGCTCCAGCCATTGCGCGGGGCCGATGGCGGTGGAGGGCATGGCGGAAAATTTCACAGGGCGTACATCCGCGACCTGCGCGACTTGTGGCCAATATTCGAGCAATTGCTGCGCGTTCATGATGCGGCCATGCCGCCCGTAGTCAATGATGTCGAACGGATCTTCCCCGAGGGACGAAATGGTGCCGCCGGTTCCGATCAGCGCAATCCTGGATCGTGTCATGCGGGGCGTGCCTCTATGATGGATGTGGTCAGACGGGACACGCAAGAAAGATGCCCGTCGCCGCGCCGCAGCTCGATGTTCCAGACCTGCACGCTGCGTCCAATCCGGACGGGGGTGCAGCGGCCGCGCACCACATCTCCTTTTGGAACAGGGCGCAGGTGATTGGCGTTGACTTCCAGCCCCACGGCGGTGAAACCCGGTTCACAGGCCATCATGGAAGCGAGGCTGCCCAGCGTCTCCGCCAGCACGACCGAAACGCCGCCGTGGATCACGCCGAAAGGCTGAACGTGTCGTTCATCCACCGGCAATTCGCCAAGAATGTAATCAGGGCCAATTTCGGTCACACGGACGCCAAGATATCCATTTACGGTGCCCGTGGCACGGGCAGTGATCTGTTCGATAGTGGTAGGCTGACGCCAAATGCTCATTGTTTCATCATCCTTCATTTGCGCTGGCCCTGAATCCCGTGCCTAGCCTTACGTGCCGCGTAAACGATCTCTTTCCAACACCGCAAAAATGAGGACAATTGAGGCGTGCATATCGTCCTCGACATCTCCCGCCTGCTGGGGCTCGCATGGCATGGGCAGCCGAGCGGCGTGGATCGTGTCGAGATCGCACATGCGCGCCATTGGCGTGCCCTGCCCGAAAGCCGCGTCACCTTCGTCGCGCAGTCGCCCTGGGGATGGTTCGCGGCCTTGCCGGATGGTTTCGCCCGCTCCCTGCTGACCGAGGCCGACGCGGTGGTGGCCCCGGGCAAGGAGGGCGGCCTCGCGCGGTTCCGGGCCATGGCGGCGGCCGCGCTGTCGCGCCGGCTCTGGGGCGGCGGGCGCTGGGCGCTGGCGCAGCGCCTCGGCCAGAAGAAGGACAGCATCTTCCTCGTCACCTCGCACCGCGCCGTCCACAAGGAGGGCGCCATCGCGGGGGTGGTGGCGGCTGGCGCGCGCTTCGTGCCCATGCTGCATGACCTGATCCCGCTCGGCTTCCCGGAGTATTGCCGCCCCCACTCCACCGTTCAACATGCCCAGCGCCTGCGCGTGATCTCCTCCCTCGCCGCCGGGGTCATCACCCCCACCCGGCATGTGGCGCTGCAATTCCATGCCCGGCTGCGTGAGGCGGGCCTCGCCCAGCCGCCGGTGCAGGCGGTGGGCCTCGGCCTCGACCTGCCGGACGCCTCCCCGCCCGTCCCCGAGGCCCCGCCCGGCCGCCCCTATGTCGTGATGGTCGGGACCATCGAGCCGCGGAAGAACCACCTGCTCGCGCTGCAGATGTGGCGGCAATTCGCGCGGGAGGGGCAGCCCGGCACGCCCCGGCTTCGCATCATCGGCCGCCGCGGCTGGGACAATGAGGACGTGTTCCGCATGCTGGAACGCGTGGATTTCGGCGGGCTGGTCGAGGAATGCGGCCGCCTGCCGGACCCCGAGGTGGCGCGGCTGATGCGCGGCGCCTCCGCCCTGCTCGCCCCCAGCTTCGCCGAGGGCTATGGCATTCCCGTCGCCGAGGCGCTGGCCTGCGGCACGCCCGTCATCGCCTCCGACATCCCGCCCGCGCGGGAGGTGGGCGGGAATGTGCCGGAATTCTTCCACCCGCTCGACTTCCACGGCTGGTCCGAGGCCGTGCGCGCCCTGTCCGAACCCGGCAGCGCCCGCCGCCAGGCCCAGTTCCAGCGCCTCGCCCAGTGGCGCCCGCCCAGCTGGAGCGGCCATTTCCGCGAGACCGAGCGTTTCCTGGACCGCCTCTGCGGCCGCGAGCCGCGCCCCGAGGTTCAGGAACGGGCGCTCGCCACGCTGTTGCAGGAATAGCTGTGCCGTCGCGCGTGGCCTTGAGATCCGTAACACATGATTCTGGCATATATTTTTGTCGGAGCGGGATATACGTAGGGTTGACTTCGCTGGCTGCTTTCATCCATCCGGATGACGTGAGTAACAGGACCCTCCGCGGCACCGCCGCCGGCACTCGGCACCGGCCGGAGATGGGGGCGTGACGATGGTCCG
Source organism: Roseococcus thiosulfatophilus (assembly GCF_017311575.1). Taxonomy (GTDB): domain Bacteria; phylum Pseudomonadota; class Alphaproteobacteria; order Acetobacterales; family Acetobacteraceae; genus Roseococcus; species Roseococcus thiosulfatophilus. Next base: position 37,020 of record NZ_JAFFQY010000009.1, on the reverse strand, counting down.
TCACGGCATGCCCGGGGCGATGGCCGGCGGTGGCCCGCCCATCGCCATTGTCGGCGCGGCCTGCCGCCTGCCCGGCGCGCCGGACCTCGCGGCGTTCGCCCGCCTGCTGGAGGCGGGGCTGGACGCGGTGACCGAGGTGCCGGCCGACCGCTTCGCCCAGGCCCGCTTCCTGCACCCCCGCCCGGGCGAGGTGGGCCGCGCGCCGCATTTCCGCGCCGGCACCATCGGCGACGTGGTGGGCTTCGACGCGCCGGCCTTCGGCATCTCCCCGCGCGAGGCCGATGAGACGGACCCGCAGCAGCGCCTGCTGCTGGTGTTGACGCGCCGCGCGCTGGAAGACGCCGGCTGGCCCGAGGACCGCGTTTCCGGCCAGCCCGTCGGTGTCTATGTTGGCGGCTCCACGACGGATTACGGCAACCTCCACCAGGAGGACACCGGCGCGGGCGACCGCTACACCATGGCGGGCAGCGCGCTTTCCATCCTGTCCAACCGCATCGGCAATGTCTTCGACCTGCGCGGCCCGGCCATGACGGTGGACACGGCCTGTTCCTCCGCCCTGGTCGCGCTGCACGAGGCCTGCGAGGCGCTGCGCCACGGGCGCATCCCGGCCGCGGTGGTGGGCGGCGTGAACATGCTGCTCTCGCCCTTCCCCTTCGGCGGCTTCTGGCGCGCGGGCATGCTCAGCGCCCGTGGCCGCTGCCAGGCCTTCGGCGCGGGGGCGGATGGCTATGTGCGGGCCGAGGGCGGCGTCGTGCTGGTGCTCAAGCCGCTGGCCGCCGCCCTGGCCGATGGCGATCTCGTGCGCGGCGTCATCCTCGCCAGCGGGGTGAACGGGGCGGGGCGCACCAATGGCATCTCCCTGCCCGATGCGGGGGCGCAGGCGGCGCTGATCTCGGCCGTGCTGCGGGCGGGGCGCGTGAGGCCGGCCGGGCTCGGCTATTTCGAGGCGCATGGCACCGGCACCCCGGCGGGCGACCCCATCGAGGCCGCGGCCATCGCCCAGGCCGTGCAGGGGCGGCGCACCGTGCTGCCCATCGGCTCGGCCAAGAGCAATATCGGCCACACCGAGGCGGCGGCGGGGCTGGTGGGCGTGCTGAAGGCGCTGGTGGTGCTGGAGACGGGGCGCATCCCGGCCACGCTGCATTGCGAGACGCCCAACCCCAACATTCCCTTCGACCGGCTGGGCCTCATGCCCGCCACGCACCCCATGCCGCTGGCGGGCGGGGCGGTCGCGGTGAATTCCTTCGGCTTCGGCGGCACCAATGCCTGCGCCCTGCTGGGCGCGGCCCCCCCTCCCCCCGTGGCGCGCGAGGACGGGCGTGAGGCGCCGCCGCTGGTCCTCTCGGCGCAAACCCCCACCGCGCTGCGAAGGCTGGCGGGCGACTGGGCCACGCTGCTGGCCAAGGCCCCGCCGGCCCGCGCGGCCGCCATGGCGCGCGGCCAGGCCCGGCACCGCGCCCTGCGCGCGCACCGGCTGGTCCTGCGCGGCCCGCGCCCGGCCCGCGCGCTCGCCAACTTCGCGCGAGGCGAGGAGGTGGCCGGCGCCGCCACCGGCAAGGCCGGGCATGGGGCGGGGGTGGGCTTCCTCTTCACCGGCAATGGCGCCGCCTGGGCCCGCATGGGCGCGGCCGAGATGCGCGGCAGCGCCCCCTTCCGCGCCGCCGTCGAACGCGCCGACGCCGCGCTGACGCCACAGCTCGGCTGGTCCGTCGCCGCCCTGCTGGAACGCGGCGTGACCAAGGCCGAGCTGGCGCGCACCGCCATCGCCCAGCCGCTGCTCTTCACCCTCCAGCACGCCATCGTGGCCGCCCTGGCCGAAGAGGGCATCACCCCCGCCTTCTGCATCGGCCATTCGGTGGGCGAGGTGGCGGCGGCCGAGGCGGCGGGCCTGCTTTCGCTGCGGCAGGCCGCGCGCCTCATCGCCGCGCGCAGCCGCCACCAGGAGGCGCGGCGCGGCGTGGGCCGCATGGCCGTGCTGGGCGCCACGCCCGAGGAGGCGCGGCCGGTGCTGGCCGAATGCTCCGAAGGCGAGGACTGGCCCGTCGAGATCGCGGCCGTGAACACCCCGGCCTCGTTGACGGTGGCCGGGCCGGAACCCGCCCTGGCGCGCCTCGCCGAGGCCGCCGCCGCCCGGCGCTGGGCTTGGCTGCCGCTCGACCTCGACTACGCCTTCCATTCGGCGGCCATGGACCCGGTGCGGGCCGGCCTGCTGCGGGATTTGCGCGGGCTGCGCGGGCGGGAGGGGGGCGTGCCCCTGATCTCCACCGTGACGGGCCAGCTGCTGGACCCCGATGCCTGCGACGCCGCCTATTGGTGGCGGAACCTGCGGGAGCCGGTGCGCTTCGCCGATGCCATGGCCACGGGGCTGGCGCGCCACCCCGCCCTGCTGGTCGAGATCGGGCCGCGGCCGCTGCTCCAGGGCTACCTCCGCACCCTGCTGCGCGCGGCGGGGCGCGAGGTGCCCAGCATGGCCACGCTGCGCCCGCACCGCGCCCGGCAGGCGGACCCCTTCCCCGCCCTGGCCGACGCCGCCACCGCCCAGGGCGCCGACCCGCGCGGCGGCCGCGCCTTCCAGGGCCCCGCCGAATTCCGTGCCCTGCCCGCCCTGCCGCTGGAACCCCAGCCGCACTGGCTGCCGCGCAGCGTCGAGGCCCGCCCCCTGCTGCACACGCCGCCCGAGGGCGGGCTGCTCGGCCACCGCCATGGCGAGGCGGGCGAGGAATGGCGCAACACGCTCGACACCGCCGGCGCCCCCTGGCTCGCGGACCATGCGCTGGGCCTGCAGCCCATCCTGCCCGCCGCGGCCATGGTGGAGATCGCGCTGGAGGCCGGCTTCCTGCGCCACCCCGCCACTCCCTGGCTGGAGGTGACGGACTTCACCATCCTGCGCCCCATGCCGCTGGCGTCCGACGCGCTGCGGGAATTGCGCGCGCGGCTGGACGAGGAAGGCGGCTTCCGCCTGGAATCCCGCCGTCGCCTGGGGACCGAGGCCTGGGCGCTGCACGCCACCGCGCGCCTCTCGCCCCTGCCGCCCCCGCCCGAGCCGGAGGGCGCCGCCGAGCCTGTCGGCGAATGGCAGGGCGGCGCGGCGCTGACCCAGGCGGCCGCGCGGCTCGGCCTCGAATACGGCCCGGCCTTCCGGCCCGTCACCCGCTTCGCCACCCGCCGCGAGACGGGCCAGGTGCGGCTGGAACTGGACCTGCCCGCCACCGCCCCGCCCGACGAGGCCTTCCACCTGCACCCGGTGCGGCTGGACGGCGCGCTGCAAGGGCTGCTCGGCCTGCTGGGCGATGCGCAGGAAGGCCCCGCGCGCGACGGCTTCCTGCCCGTGCGCTTCGGCCGCGTGCTGGCGCGGCGCGAGGGCGGCGTGGCCGTCGCGGCCGAGATCGCCATCACCGCCCCGGGCGAGCGCGGCGTGGCCGCCCGCATCACGCTCCGCGACGCGCTGGGCCGGGCCGTCGCCCGGCTGGAGGAAGCCACCTTCCAGCGCGTGCCGCTGGGCGAGCGCGCCGCGGCACCCCCTGTCTTCCATGGGGAATGGGTGCCGGCGCCGGTGCCGCTGGGCTGGCCCGAGGCGGCCCCCGCGCTCGATCCCGCCATGCTCGACCTGCCGCCCCCCGGCCCCCCGCTGGAGGAGGCCGCGCTGCTGCTGGACGCCCATGCGGCGGCGGCGGCGCAGGAGGCCGGGCTCGCCACCGCCGAGGGCCCGCTGGCCCATGCCCTGCGCGCCCATCTGGGCGCCGCCGCGCAGGAGCTGCCGGCCGCCCACGCCATCTGGCAGCAGGTGATGCTGGAGGCGCCCGCCCTCGCGCAGGAACTCGCCACCCTGGCCGAGGCGGCGGAGGCGCTGCCCACCGCCCTGCCGGGCCTGCCCATGCCGCCCGCGCGCCTCTCGCCCGATGCGGAAAGCCTGCACCGGCTGGGCGCGGCCCTGGCCCATGGCGCGGCGCGGCTGCTGGAGGGCTGGCCCGCCGCCCGTCCCTGCCGCGTGCTGCTGGCCGGCGCCACGGAAGGCCCGCTGCTGCCCGCGCTGCGCCAGGCGCTGCCTTCCGAGGCGCGCCTCATCGCCACCCACCTGCCCGGCCAGCGCCCGCCCCCCGTGCCGCCGGGGGTGGAGCTGGCGGAATGGGACCCCGCCGGCCCCGATGCCCCGCCCGCCGAGGCGGAGCTGGTGCTGGCCCTCGCCCTCTCGCCCCGGCGCGCGGGCGGCCAGGCCCTGGCCGAGGGGCTGCGCCGCGCCACCGCGCCGGGCGGCGCCCTGTTGCTGGCCGAACCCCTGCCCAGCCTGTTCTGGGACATGACCGAGGGGCTGGCCGCCGAATGGTGGACTACGCGCCGGCTGCTGGACGCGGCCGGCTGGAACGCCGCCCTGCTCGGCGCGGGCTGGGACCGGCCGCGCATCCTGCCCCTGCCGCCCTCGCCCTGGCCCGCGGCGCTGGTCGCCGCCGCCATGCCGGAGAGCGGCCAATTGCTGCCCGCCGCCATGGGCCGGCATTTCGCCCTCTGGAACGGCCCCGCGAAGCAGGAATGGGCCAATGCCCTGGCCGAGGCGCTCGCCGCCGCCGGCGCCCGCGTCACCCGCCTGCCCGAGAACCCCGCCCCCGCCACGCTGCGCGGCGCCACCCTCCTGGCCTGGCCGGAGCCGGGGCCCGAGGGGCTGGCCGCCACCGCGCAGCTTGCCGCCACGGCCGAGGGCGTGGCGGAGGGGCTGCACCTCGTCACCCGCGGCGGCGCCACGCGGCCGGGTGCCGCGGGGCTGTTGGCGCTGGGCCGCGTGCTGGCCAATGAGATGTCGGCGCTGCGCCCGCGCCGGCATGACCTGGACCTGGGGCTGGATCCGCAGGCCGCGGCCAGGCGCCTCGCCGCCGCCCTGCTCACGCCCCCCGATGCGGAGGCCGAGCAGCTTCTGACCCAGGCCGGGCGCCTGGTGCCGCGCGTGGCCGCCGGGGTGCCCGCGCCGCCGCCGCCGCCCGGCCCGCTGCGCCTGGCCGTCGGCATGCCCGGGCAGCTCGGCACGCTGGCCTGGCAGCCGGCGCCGGAGGTGGCCGCCCACCCCCTCGGCCCCGGCGAGGTGCGGCTTTCCGTGCAGGCGGTGGGCCTCAATTTCCGCGACGTGATGTGGGCGCAGGGGCTGCTGCCGGAGGACATCCTCCGCGCCGGCTTCGCCGGGCCGGGCCTCGGCATGGAACTGGCGGGCGTGGTCGAGGCGGTGGGGCCGGGCTGCGCCCTCGCGCCCGGCCAGCCGGTGCTGGGCGTCGCCCCCCGGGCGCTGGCCACCCGCGCGGTGACGCGCGAGGAGGCCCTGGTGCCCCGCCCCGGCTGGCTCGCGCCCGAGGAGGCGGCCGGCCTGCCCGTGGCCTTCCTCACCGCCGTCCATGCGCTGGAGGAGCTGGGCCGCATCGCCCCCGGCGACCGCGTGCTGATCCATGGCGGGGCGGGCGCGGTGGGGCTGGCGGCGTTGCAGGTGGCGCTGGCCGCCGGCGCCCGGGTGGCCGCCACCGCCGGCACCGAAGCCCGCCGCGCCCTGCTGCGGGCGGCGGGGGCGGAGGTAGCGCTGGACAGCCGCTCCGCCGGCTTCGCCGAGGAGCTTCGCGCGCATTGGGAGGCGCCGCCGGGCGAGGGCTGCGTGGACCTCTGCCTGAACTCGCTCTCGGGCGAGGCGATGGAGCGCAGCCTGGCCCTGATGGCGCCCTTCGGCCGTTTCCTCGAACTGGGCAAGCGCGACTATGCCGAGGCGCGGCGCGCGCCCCTGCGCCCGCTGCGCCGCAATGTCAGCTATTTCGCGGTGGATGTGGACGAGTTGGCCCGCGCCCGCCCCGCCTTGGCCCGGCGCCACCTCGAAAGCCTCATGCGCCGGCTGGAGGAGGGCGTGTTCCGCCCGCTCCCGGTGCGCGTGCACGCGGCCGCGACGGTGGAGGACGCCTTCCGCCGCCTCCAGGCGGGGGGCCATGTCGGCAAGCTCGTCATCCGCCCGCCGGAGGAAGCCGCCGAGGCCGGCGCCCGGCCCCGCTGGATGCCCCCCCAGGCCGGCATGGGTGAGGGCTGGGTGGTGGTGGTCGGCGGCACCACGGGCTTCGGGCTGGAGGCGGCGCGCTGGCTGGCCGGGCAGGGTGCGCGGCGGCTCGCGCTGCTCTCGCGCCGGGGGGCGGCGGCGCCGGGGGCAGTGGAGGCGGCCGAAAGCCTCGGCCCCATGACGCGGCTGCTGGCCTGTGACGCCACCGATGCCGCGGCGCTTTCCGCCGCGCTGGAGCAGTTGCGCGCCGAGGCGCCCATCACGGGCGTGGTCCATGCCGCCGCCGTGCTGTCGGACGGCGTGGCCGCCCGCCTCGACGCCCGTGCCGCCCGGTCGGTGTGGGACGCCAAGGTGGTGGTGGCGGAAAACCTGGACCGGCTGACCGAGGCCGATGAGCCCGGCCTGTTCCTGCTGTTCTCCTCGGCCACCGTGCCCATCGGCAGCCCGGGCCAGGCGGCCTATGTGGCGGCCAATGCGGGGATGGAGGCGCTGGCCCGCCGCCGCCAGGCCCAGGGCCGCCCCGCGCTGGCCGTGCAATGGGGCCCGATCTCCGATGCCGGTATGCTGGCCGGCGAGGAGGCCCGGGCCGAGGGCCTGGCCCGCCGCCTCGGCGCCGTGGCGCTGACCGCGCGCGAGGCGCTGGACCGCCTGCCCGCCCTGCTGGAGTCCGGCGTGGCGGTGGCCGGCGTGGCACGGCTCGACTGGCCGGCCGCCCGGCGCAGCCTCGCCTTGCTGGCCGAACCGCCCTTCCTGGCGCTGGCCGGGCAGGTGGGCGCGGAAGGCGAGGCGGAGGACATCTCGCTCCCCGCGCTGCGCGCCATGGGAGAAGATGCCGCACGGGACGCGATCCAGCGTATGGTGGGCGTCGAAATCGGACGGATCCTGCGCTTGCCCGCCCATAGCATCGCCCTCGACGCGCCGCTGGCCGGGCTTGGCCTCGACAGCCTGGGCGGGCTGGAGTTGCGGACGGCGCTGGAACGGCGTTTCTCGGTGTCCCTGCCCCTCCAGGGCGTGGGCGAGGGTTTGACGGTGCAGGGGGTGGCGCAATTGCTGCTGGATGGATTGAAGCCCGGCCGCGAGGCGGCGGAATGAGCGGCGGGCCCCCACGCCGCCGCGGCCTTTCCCCGCAGGAGCGCGCGGCGCTGCTGGGGCGCATGAACACGCCCACCCCCACGCCCAGCGGCACCAGCACCAGCGCGCGCGACTTCTCGACGCTGCCCGCCGCGCGCGAGGTGGCGGCGGTGCGGAACCTCTCGCGCCAGACCGGCATCAGCAGCCCCTATTTCCACAGCCATGAGGGCATCGCGGGCGCGCATACGCGCATCGCGGGGCGGGAGATGATCAACTTCTCCTCCTACAACTACCTCGGGCTGAACGGGGACCCGCGCATCCATGCGGCGGCGCGGGAGGCCATCGCGCGCTATGGCGTCTCGGCCTCGGCCTCGCGCTATGTCTCGGGCGAGCGGCCGGTGCATGCGGCGCTGGAGGCCGCGCTGGCCCGGCACCATGGGGTGGAGGATGCGGTGGCGATGGTCTCGGGCCACGCCACCAACGTCACCACCATCGGCCACCTGGTGGGCCCCGCCGACCTCATCCTGCACGACGCGCTGATCCACAACAGCGCGGCGGAGGGCATGCGGCTGTCCGGCGCGCGGCGCGCGGCCTTCCCGCACAATGACGCGGCCGCGGCCGGCGCCCTGCTGGCGGCGGAACGCGGGCGGCACAACCGCGCGCTGATCCTCATCGAGGGCCATTACTCCATGGACGGCACAGTGCCGGACCTGGCGGCCTTCGTGGCGCTCGCCCGCCGCCACGACGCCTGGCTGATGGTGGACGAGGCGCATTCGCTGGGCGTGCTGGGCCCGACGGGCCGCGGCGTGGCCGAGGCGCAGGGCGTGGACCCGCGCGAGGTGGACATCTGGATGGGCACGCTGTCCAAGGCGCTGGCCTCCACCGGGGGCTATATCGCGGGCAGCCATGTGCTGGTGGACATGCTGCGGCACACCGCACCCGGCTTCGTCTATTCGGTGGGGCTGCCGCCCCCGCTGGCGGTCGCGGCCGAGGCGGCGCTGGGCCTGATCGCGGCCGAGCCCTGGCGGGTGACGAAACTCCAGGCCAATGCGCGCCGCTTCCGCGACCAGGCGCGGGCGGCGGGGTTCGACGCCGGGCAATCGGCCGGCTTCGGCATCGTGCCCATCGTGCTGGGGGATTCCTACACGGCCATGCTGGTGGCGGACCGGCTGGTGGGCGCGGGCATCAACGTGCAGCCCATCTGCTTCCCCGTGGTGCCGGAGGGCCAGGCACGGCTGCGCTTCTTCCTTTCCTCCGAGCACAGCGAGGCCGACCTCGACCGCACCATCGAGGCGCTGCGCGCCGCCGCACGGGAGGCCGCGTGAGGCGTTGCGGGTCGCGTTGTTCACCCTGGAGGGCGCCGCCAGCGCGGAGGCCACATTGCGTTTCGCCGAAGGCCTGGGCCCGCGCCTCGTGCTGGTGGGGCACTCCTCCCCCCTCCGCGCCGCCCGCGCGACCTGGCGCGCGCTGCGGCGCGGCGGCCCCGGGCTGCTTCCCTACCTGATGGTGAACCACGCCCTGCCCATGCTGGGCGGGGCGCTGCGGAAGCCGCCCCGCCTCTCCGCCCTCTGCGCCGCCCGCGGCATCCCCGCGCTGCGGCTCGGCGCGCCCGAGGCGATGCGGGCGGCGCTGCGTGCCTCGGGGGCGGAACTGCTGGTCTGCTTCCACCTGGACCGCATCCTGGACGCCGAGACCCTGGCGGTGCCGGCACGGGGCGCCATCAACGTGCATCCCTCGCTGCTGCCGCGCCACCGCGGTCCCATCCCCGCCTTCCACGGCCTGGCCGAGGGCGCGACGGGCGTCAGCATCCACCAGATGGCGACGCGCATTGATGCGGGCGGCATCTGGGCGCAGCGGGAAGTGCCCCTGCCGCCCGGCACCAGCGCCTCCGCCGCCGCCCGCGCTCTGCACCTGGCGGCCCTGCCGCTGCTGGAGGGCGTGCTGGCGCGCATCGCGGCCGGCGAGGCCCCGCCCGCCCCGCCCGAAACCCTGCCCTATCGCGGCTGGCCCAGCCCCGCCGTCCGGCGCGCGGCGGGCGTGAGGCTGCTGGGCAAGGGCGATGTCGCCGCCGCCTGGCGCGCCCCGGCGGGAGGGTGGGCGTGAAGCGCTTCCTCTTCCTGCAAGGCCCCATCAGCCCCTTCTTCGCGGACCTCGCGGCGGAGCTGCGCGCGCGGGGCCACGCGGCCCACCGGATCAACCTCTGCCTGGGCGACAAGATGTTCTGGCGCGGGCCTGGTGCGGTGGACTTCACCGGGACGCTGGCCGACTGGCCGCGCTTCGTCAGCGATTTCCTGGACCGCGAGGCCATCACCGACCTGGTGCTGCTGGGCGAGCAGCGGGTCTATCACCGCATCGCCATCGGGGCGGCGCAGGCGCGCTCCATCCCGGTCGCCGCCACGGACTACGGCTATCTCCGGCCGGACCGCATCATCCTGGAGCGGGACGGGCACAACGCCATGTCCCATTTCCCGCGCGAACCGGCGGAGGTGCTGCGGCTGGCCGAGGCCTCGCCGCCGCTCGCCCCGCCCATGGTCTTCCGCGACAGCTTCGCGCGCCAGGCCCTCTGGGACATGGAATTCCACCTGGCCAATTTGCTGCCCTGGCCCTTCCGGCATTTCGAGACGCATCTGCTGAACTCGCCCATTCCCATCTACATGGGGACCGGGGTGCGGCTGGCGCTGCGGCCGCTGGCGCGGCGGCTCGGCGAGCGCCTGCTGCAACGGCTCCCGGCGGACGCCCCCCTCTTCGTCTTCGCCATGCAGATGGAGATGGACTTCTCGCTCCGCGCCTACTCGCCCTTCCCGGACCAGGACACGCCCATGCGGGAGACGGTGGCGAGCTTCGCCGCCCACGCGCCCCCGCAGGCGCACCTGGCCTTCAAGGTCCATCCGCTCGACCCCGGGTTGAAGTGGTGGAAGCGGCGGGTGGCGCGCATGGCGCGCGCCGCGGGCGTCGCGGGCCGGGTGCATTTCCTGGACGGCGTGCCGCTCGGCGCGGTGCTGGCGCGGTCGGCGGGGATGATCACGGTGAACAGCACCGCCGGCTTGAACGCGCTGGAGGCCGGAAAGCCGCTGCTGGCGCTGGGCGAGGCGGTGTATCGCGTGCCGGGCCTGACGCATGAATCGGGCCGCGACCGCTTCTGGACCGCCCCCGAGCCCCCCGATTGCGCCCTGTTCACGGCCTTCCGGCGGGCCATCGCCCACCATCTGCATGTGGTGGGGGGGTATTACGACGCGGAGGCGCTTCGCCACGCCGTCCAGGGCGCAGCCGACCGGCTGGAAGCGGGGCTGCCGCTGCTGGGCGCGTGACCGCAGGCCTCAGCCCGTGGCCCCGGCCTCCATGCGCTGCGCCGCCGCCTGGATGCGCCCCACCACCGCCGCCGCGCCATTGCGGCGCGACATGCTGAGGGCCTCGTCGAGGCCCAGGCGGCCCAGGAATTCCGGCCCCGTTTCCATGATCTCGGCGGGGGTGCGGCCGTCATAGACGCGCAGCAGCAGGGCCAGGATGCCCTGCACGAAGGCCGCGTCGCTGGCCGCGCGCAGCCGCAGGCGCCCGCCCTCCGCGCGCGTGGTCAGCCACACGCGGGACTGGCAGCCGGAGACGCGGTTGGCCTCCACCATCTCCTCGGGCGCCAGCGGTTCCAGCTCCCGCCCGAGTTCCATGAGGTAGCGGTAGCGGTCCTCCCAGTCGTCGAAGAGGGCGAAGCCTTCCTCGAGTTCGGCGATGACCTCCTCCGCTGCGCTCATGCGCTCGACTTGGCGAAGGCCACCAGGCGGTCGCTGGCCTCCACCCGGTCGATCTTCTCGATGGCGGCGTATTCGGCGGCCAGGCGCTCCAGCGCCTGCTCGTAGATCTGGCGTTCGCTGAAGGACTGGTCGGGCTGGCCGGCGTTGCGCTGCAGGTCGCGCACCACCTCCGCGATCTGGATGGGATCGCCGGAGTTGATCTTGGCCTCGTATTCCTGGGCGCGGCGCGACCACATGGTGCGCTTGATGCGCGCGCGGCCCTTCAGCGTATCAATGGCCTGCTCGAACTCCTTGGGCGTGAACAGCTTCCGCAGGCCTGCCGTCGCCACCTTGGTGACGGGCACGCGCAGCGTCATGCGGTTCTCCTCGAAGGTGACGACGACCATCTGCAGCGCATGGCCCGCGGCCTCGATGGTCTCGATGCCCTGCACCATGCCCACGCCATGCGTCGGATAGACCACGTGGTCGCCGGCCTTCAGCTCGATCTTGGCGGCGGGCGGGCGCGGGGCGGGGTTCTGCCCCTCGGCGAAGCCCGGCCGGCCCGGGCTGCGCACGGCGAAGGAGGGCGGCATGTTCGGCCGCCCCGCCGCCGCGCGCGCGGCCATGGACCCGCCCCCGCGCGAGGGCGTGTCGGTGGGCGCGGCGATCACGATGGAGGGCCGGGGCGTCGCCGGGGCCTCCGCGGCCGGCTCGGAAGCGGGGCGGTTGGTGTCGGGTGCGGTGGTGGACGCCTTGGACTTGGTCACGGGACGGGATGATACCTTGCTGTGGGATTCTGGGGGGCTCGGAGGCGGCGCGGCGGACGCCTTGATTTCGGGGGCCGGGGGCGCCTTCGCAACCCTTGCCCGGGGCGGTGGTTCCTTCGCGGCCGGGGCCGGCCTGGTCTTGGCGGCCGTCTTGGCCGGAGTGGATTTCACGGGGGCGGACTTCACGGGCCCGGGCTTCGCGGCCGCGGGCTTCACGGCCTTCGCCTTGGCCGCGGGTGCCTTCTTGGCGGAAGCCGCGGTGGCCTTCTTGCCGCGGGAAGAGGTGGCCATGGCGTTCGCTGCTCCTGCCGTCCGACAGATGGGGCAGCGTGACCACCTGTGCCTCAGCCCGGAATTCGCCCTCCGGCGCATCAGGCCCTGGCATCCGCCGGCCGATCCTCACGAATCGCGGTACCCTAGCACAAAAATGACGCGCCGTCACGCGCGCGCCCGGCGAATGGGTCAGGCGGAACGGCTCAGGCGGCCTGGGCGTACCGCAGCACCACCAGCGCGCCCTCATGCGCGGCCTGCCGCACGGGGACGCCCGCCACCGCGCCGGGCTGCGCGTCGAGCCAGGCCTGGTAGAGCCCCTCCAGCACCGGGACGATCCAGGCGCCGGACGGGTCCTCCGGCAGCGAGATGTGGGGGGCCGCGGCGTGGCGCAGCACCATGGCGGCCTGCGCCTCGTCCAGCGCGACCTCCACATAGCCCCACTCGGCCTCGGCCAGGGCGGCGTTCATCGCGGCCTCCAGCGCCGCGAGGCTCTCGCAGGGCGGCAGCGTCATCTCCCGCGCCATGCCCTCGCCCAGGGCGCGCAGGAAGGTCTGGCGTGCCTCTTCCGGCAGGTGCGCCCGCGCGATGCCCAGGAGGGCGCGCACGAAGCCGCGCCATTGCGGCGAGACGCCCCGCCGCGCGAGGTAGGACAGCGCACCCTGGTCGGCCATCTGCAACTTCGCCTTCACGCCCGCATTCCCGCTGTTCCTTGCGACAACTTCATCATAGGCGGCCCGCGCGGCCGGGTCATCACCGATTGCGGCGCGCCGCGTTCTGTTCTAGCCGGAAACCCCAGGTTTTCCGAGGCCGGACCCGCCCCATGCGCCACCTTTTCCGCCCCGTCCGGGCCCGCCGCGCATGATCTTCGCCTCCTTCGAATTCCTGTTCCTCTTCCTGCCGGCCTTCCTGCTCGTCTATTTCCTGAGCCCGGCGCGCGCGCGCAACGCCGTCATCCTGGTCTTCTCCTGGGGCTTCTACGCCTGGTGGCGCGTGGATTTCCTGGCGCTGCTGGTGGGCGTCACGGTCTGGAGCTTCTGGATCGCGCAGGCCATGGAGGGGCGGAGCGAGGCCGCGCGGACGCGCCTGCTGGTGCTGGGCCTCACGGGGCAGCTCGGCGTGCTGGGCTGGTTCAAATACGCCAATTTCGGCGTGCAGACCTTCAATGACGCGGTGATGGCCCTGGGCGGCACGCCCATGCCCTGGGCGCAGATCATCCTGCCCGTGGGCCTGTCCTTCTACGTGCTGCAATCGGTCAGCTACCTGGTGGACGTGTACCGCCGCGACGTGCCCGTCAGCCGCGATTTCGTGGCCTATGCGGCCTACAAGGCCATGTTCAGCCAGCTCATCGCCGGGCCCATCGTGCGCTATGCCGAGGTGGCGGAGGATCTGCGCGCCCGCACCCACTCCTTCGAGAAGTTCGGCCTGGGCGCACGCCGCTTCATGGTGGGCTTCGCCATGAAGGTGCTGGTGGCCGACACGCTGGCGCCCGTGGTGGATTCCGTCTTCGCCCTGCCCGCCCCCACCACCGCCGAGGCCTGGGTCGGCGCCATCGCCTACACGCTGCAGCTCTTCTTCGACTTCGCGGGCTATTCGGCCATGGCCATCGGGCTGGCCATGATGTGCGGCTTCCGCTTCCCCGAGAATTTCGACAACCCCTACCTCGCCGGCAACATCCAGGAATTCTGGCAGCGCTGGCACATGACGCTGAGCCGCTTCCTGCGGGACTACCTGTACATCTCGCTCGGCGGAAACCGGCACGGCCAGGTGCGGACCTATGCCAACCTGCTGCTGACCATGGTCATCGGCGGGCTCTGGCATGGCGCGAACTGGACCTTCATCGTCTGGGGCTTCTGGCATGGCGGGCTGCTGGCCCTGCACCGCTTCTGGCGCGCTTCGGGCGGCGGGCCCCTGCCCTGGATCGCGGGCCACGCCCTCTTGATGCTGGCCGTGATCCTGGGCTGGGTGGCCTTCCGCGCGCCGGATTTCGCGACCGCCTTCGCCTTCTACGCCGCCATGTTCGGCGCGAACTGGGGCGGCATCTCCGACGCGCTTTCCTGGCAGGTCACGCCGGACCAATGGTGGTTCCTCTGGCTGGCGCTGGGCCTCGTATACCTGCCGCTGCTGGCGGGGCGCCTGCCCTTCCTGCGCCTCTCGCCCGAGGGGCTGTCCGGCCTGTCGCGCCCCGTCTGGATGTGGTGGCCCTTCGCGGCCTTCCTGCTCGGCCTCGTGCTGCTCTACAGCCGCGCGGCCGTGCCCTTCCTGTATTTCCAGTTCTGAGGGGGCGCCCATGACCAGCTGGACCCGCACCCCCGCCACCGCCCTGGCGCTGCTGACCACGGCGCTGCTGGGCTGGGGCGTCTACCAGGGCGTGGCCGCCCTGCGCTCCGACGCCGCGCAGGCGCGCCTCGCCCCCACGCTGAACCTCGAGGCCTTCCTGGAGGGCCGCACCATGGCGGCGGTGAACTACGTCCTGGCGCACCACCTCCCGGCCGACCCCTGGGTGCGCGCCGCGGGCGGGCTGTTCCGCTGGGGCATCTTCAACTCCGGCGGGCCGGCGGTGCGGGTGGGCTGCGAGGGCTGGCTCTTCCTGACCGAGGAACTTCGCCCCTTTGACGGCGCCGATTCCGCCATGGCCGCGCGCGTGGACGCGCTGCGCCGCATCCAGGCCGCCCTGGAAGCTCGCGGCATCGCGCTCGTGGTGGCGGTGGTGCCCGACAAGGCGCGGGTGCATCAGGACATGCTCTGCGGCGCCCCCCGCTCCGCCCAGGCCGAGGCGCGGCTGCCGGCGCTGGAGGCCGCGCTCTCCGGCCTGCCCCAGGCGCCGCTGCTGCCCGCGCTCTCCGCGCTGGCGGCCCGCGCGCCCGCCTATTGGCGCACCGACACCCATTGGAACCAGCAGGGCGCGGCCACGGCCGCCGCCGCCATCGCCGAGGCCACGCGCACCCTGCCCTTCGAACGCCGCCCCGGCATCGCCACCACCCGGGCGCCCACCGAGACCGAGGCGCCGGCCGACCTGCTGCGGCTGATGGGCCTCGACATCATCCCCGACCCCTGGCGCCCCCGCCGCGACCGCCAGCACGAGGCCACCACCACCGTGCCGGCCGGCGAAGGCGGCGGGCTGCTGGACGAGGCGGTGCCGGAGGTGGTGCTGCTGGGTTCCTCCTACTCGCTCAACGCCAATTTCCACGGCGCCCTGCAACAGGCTCTGGGGGCGGCCGTGACCTCGCTGGCCCAGGCGGGCGGCGGCTTCCACGGCGCGGCGGCCGCCTTCTTCGGCGGCGCGACCTTCCGCGAGACGCCGCCGCGCCTGGTCATCTGGGAATTCCCGGAGCGCGTCATGGGCCAGCCCATCAGCCCCGCCGAGCGGGAATTCCTGGACGGTTGGCGATAGGGCTACGTGTTGCCGGGCGGCTGATTCACGCCGTTGCGGCGATCAGGCGCTGCCGAGCGGCTGATTCACGCCTTTGGCATCCGCCAAAGGCGATCAGGCGCCACCGTGCGACTGATTCACGCCTTCGGCGTCCGCCAAAGGCGATCAGGCGCTACCCGCCCAACGCCGACCGCACCCCGCCCAGGAAAGCGTCCGTGCCCACGGCGTGCTGCGGAAAGGCCGAGCGGTTGCTGGGCAGCAGGACCATCGCGCCTTCCAGCAGGCTCAGCACCAGCAGCAAGGGCCGCTGCCGCTGGAAGGTGCGGGAGCGGAGATAGGCCAGCAGCGTCTCATAGGGCCCGACATTCGCCGTCTTCCAGTCCAGCGCCACCGGCCGGCCCAACCCCGCGGAGAGCGCGGCGGCGAAGTTGAACTCGGGCGCCAGGTAGCTGCTGCCGACGGCCGCGACATCGGCGCGATCCT
Source organism: Roseococcus thiosulfatophilus (assembly GCF_017311575.1). GTDB lineage: Bacteria > Pseudomonadota > Alphaproteobacteria > Acetobacterales > Acetobacteraceae > Roseococcus > Roseococcus thiosulfatophilus. The sequence goes on along the minus strand of NZ_JAFFQY010000009.1, from coordinate 21,318 downwards.
CCCGCACCAGCGCCGCGCCGTCGGCGGGGATGGGCGCGCGGATCAGGAAGGCCTCCGCCGGGAAGCGGCGCCGCTCCTCGGGGCCACGAAATCCAGCAGGTCATTGCGGCCCCGCACGCGCCGCTCCGGCGGCCCTAGCCGCTCGCCAGGACCGGGGCTGGCGGGAAACCGGAAGGCCGACTGGATGGCCGAGGCCATGACCCCCGCGGCCAGCTCCGCGCCGGCCGGCGTCCAATGCGTGTCGGCCTTGAAGAACAGGCGCGGTTCCGGCCTGGCGGCGGCCTCGCGCGCCATGGGCGTCATCAGGTCCGGCACAAGCCGCACGCCGCCCTGGGTCAGGGCGGCGCGGGTGGCCTCATAGCGCCGCAGCGCCACCGGCGAGGGCGCCATGCCGGGCGGCAGCATGTTCCGATAGACCATGGCCTTGGACGGGATGAGGGCGATGACCGTCTCGACGCCGGCCACGCGCAGCATCCCCACCGCCTCGGCGAGGATTTCGCAGACCCGGGGCAGGTTGGTGGTGTCGGCCTGCTGCACATGGTCCCAGGGCGCGAAGAGCCATCCCTCCCGGCCCTGGATGGCCGAGAGGCGCTGCGCCCGCGCGGGCGGTGCGGCGAGGGCGGCACCGCCCGCCAGCGCCGCAAGGCCACGTCGCGTCAGGATAGGCGTGTGGGCATGGGTCATTGGCGGCGTCTCCCGTCGTGATGGAGTCGTGCTGCCACGCTACCGGGTGGCCGGCGCGGCACTCTCCAGGGCGGCCCGCAGGGCGCTTTCCATTGCGGTGGAAAGTATCGCGTAACCATAGGGTGTCAAATGCAGCTGGTCATAGGACACCAGGGAGGTCAGGCGCTGCCGCCCGTCCAGCAGCACATCCGCGGCATCCAGCCAGAACAGCGTCCGCCCGTCATGGCAGGGGGCCAGGAGGCGGTTCACCTCGTGGTTGAGCAGGCGCCCGGCATCATCGGGCTCCGCCCCCCGGGGCAACAGGCCGACCAGCATCACATGCACGCCGGGGGCGCGGGACCGCACCTCCTCCACCACGCTCAATATCGCCTGGGCCGTGGGCGCGGCGTGCCAGCCGAAGCCCGCATTGTTGGTGCCCACCAGCACCACCGCCACGCGCGGGCGCAGGGCCGCCGGCCAGCCGCCCTGGCGCAGGCGCCACAGCAGCGTCTGGGTCGTGTCGCCCGCCACGCCCATGTTCAGCGCCCGGCGGTGGCCGTAGAAATGCTGGAACAGGGCCGGCGTCCAGCTCGCCACCAGGGAATCCCCCAGGAAGACCAGCTCCACCTCCTCCAGCCGCGTGGCCGCGAGCCGGCGCGAGAGGGCCCGGTTCAGCTCGGCCCATTGCGGCCAGGGGTGGGGCGCGGGCCGGGCGTCCGGCGGCAGGGTCCGCATGTCCAGCGGGCCGGGGCAGGAGGCCAGCGCGGGGGGCGCCAGCGCCGCCAGCCCGGCCAGGACCAGAAGGGCGCCGGCGGCGCGAAGCCCCTTCACCAAACCGGCCGGGCGGCGCCGGAGGGCATCCGCACCAGCTCCGGCGCGCCGGCGCGATAGCTGCTCACCATCGGGTCGTTCACATTGGGATAGACGGTGGGCGCGCCGGCGAAGAGCGGCTCCAGGTCGGCGCGCGGCCGGTCGAGCCGGTAGCGCAGATAGAAGAAGCCCGCCGTGTCCGAGAAATTCCCCACCCGCTCATACCGGGCGGCCGCACCCAGGCGCAGATTGGGCGTCATGGCGTATTCGAGGTTCGCGAAGATGCTGCCCGTGGGGCCGCTGCTGCGCTGCCCGCCGATATGCGTGTCGAAGACGCCGGGTGAAGCGGCCGCCTGCGCCTCCAGCGCCGCCTGGTAGCCCCGGTTGGTCGGGAAGACGGGGGCCAGCGCGGTGCGGAAGCTCTGCCACCCCACCGCGCCGATGCCGCGGAAGGTCCAGTCGCCCCATTGCGCCCGATACTCGCCCTGCAAGGAGCCGACGAAGGACCGCGCCGGGCTGAAATACCCGCCATGGCCGAAGGTGAAGCCGCCCGCGTTGCGCGAATGGCCCGTGTGGCGCAAATCCACGCCCACCGTCACCTGCTGCCCCGGCTGGCGCAGCACGGCGTAGTAGACGCCGCCGAACACCTCCCACCGCGTGTTGTCCACCACATTGGTGCCGCGCAGGGCATGCGCCGCGCCGCCGCCATAGAAGCCCAGCCGGTCACTGGTGGAGTATTCCAGCGTGACGCGCCCGCCCGTGCGCGTCACCGCGCCCCAGAACGGCCCGGTGCCCGAGGATTGCGTATAGCCCGCATAGGAGAGCATGGAGCTCGTCTCGGGCGTGCGCTCGGCCGTCAGGCGCAGGCGCAGCCCCTCCGTGATGCGCGGCACCACCTCCAGCATCCCGGTGAAGGTGGGCCGGTGGAAGCCGAGCGGCGTGGAGCCGATCTCGGCGCGCATGTTCTCGCGCAGCCAGGTCATCCGCAGGGCCACGCCGTCCATGTTGCCCTGGGGCCGGTTGAAGGCGGGCGCCACGAAGTTCGGTTGGAGGAAGAGCGGGTTGGTGCCGAAGGATTGCTGCTCCCGGAAGCCCGAACCCAGCGTGCCGGAGCGCAGCGCCACCATGTCCGCGCCCAGCGTCAGCCGCCCCCCCACGCCCGGCAGCGGGGCCGAGACCTCGGTCGGCGCGGTCAGCGTGGTCAGGCGCGAGGTGCCGGCCGAGCCGGGCCGGGTGTGCACCTGCACGCCGGTCTGGAGCCACACCGCCGCCTCATCCCGCGCGCGGATCAGCTCCTGCGCGATCTGCGAGGTCAGCGCGTCGGTCAGGCGCACGGCGCGCGCGGCGCCGGCGCCGGGGCGCATGGCCTCGGCCGCCGCCGCGGCGGCGCCCACCTCGCCATCGGCGCGCAAGGCCGCGAGGCGCCGTGCGGCCGCGGCCTCCATCAGCCGCAGGGTCGCGGCCTGGTTGCCCTGGGCGCGGTTCAGCCGCGCCTCGGCCAGCGTCATCCGCAGGTCACCCGGCGAGAAGAAGGCGCCTTCCACCAGCGCGGCATGGGCGGCCGCCCAGTCGCGCTGCTCCACCGCGATGTCCACCAGCGCGATGCGTGCCTCCTGGTTGCGCGGGTCCTCGCGCAGGATGTCCTCCAAAATGCGCCGCGCCTCGGGCAGGCGGCGGCGGGCCATCAGCAGCCGCACCATGGCGAGGTTCTGGTTGCGCGCGGCGGGTGCCGCGCCGCGCTGGGCGTCGCGGGCGGTCAGTGCCGCCTCGGCCTCGGCGAAGCGGCGGCCGGCGGTGGCGTCGTCGGCCACGGCCATCGCCTCGAAATCCAGCACGGCGTTCAGCTCGCGCCGCTCCTCCGCCGTCAGGTTCTGCGCGCGGGTGAGCGGCGAGGTGATCTCCTGCGCCACCGCCGGCCGCTTGGCCTGGATCAGCGCGCCCGCGATCAGGATGCGCGACATCACGCTGGCATCGGGGTTGGCGCGCAGCGCGGCCTGCGCCGCCTCCACCGCCGCCTGGGGTTCGTCGAGCCGCGCCAGGGCACGGATGATGGCGGGCGCCAGCAGCCCGCCCGGGTCGCGCTGGCCGGCGGCGGCCACCATCGCGCGCAGCGCGTCCGGGCGGCGGGCGCGCACCGCGTCCTCCAGCTGCTGGGCGTCGAACTCGCGCCGCGTCAGCGCGGCGATGCGCGCCATGTCGGGGTTGCGCAGGCGGGCCGGCACGCGCTCGAACAAGGCGAGCGCATCGCCGAAGCGCTCGTCGTCGAAGGCCAGCAGGGCCGCGGCCATGGAGGATTCCGCGTCGGTGCGCGCCTCCAGCCCACGCTCCAGCCGGCGGGCTTCCTCCGCCTGGCCCAGCGTCTTGAGGCGCCGCACCAGGTCCACCACGGGCCAGGGGTTGGCGGGGTTCAGCGCGATGGCGGCGCGCAGCTGCTCCAGCGCCTGCTCGGGGTGGTCGAGGCGGCGCGCATTTTCCACCAGCGCGCCCGCATGGGCGACGCGCGCGGCCTGGTTGGGGGCGAGGCCCGTCTCGCGCCGCAGGCTTTCCGCCTCGGCGAAGCGGTTCTGGCGTTGCAGGGCGGTGTAGAGGCCCTGCAGCGCGTCCTCCTGCCGCGGGCGCAGGGCCAGCACGGCGCGGAAGCGCTGCTCGGCCGCCGGCAGGTCGCCGCGTTGCAGCGCGATCGAGCCCAGGATCAGCTCGCCCTGGATGCGCTCCTCCCCGCGCTGCCGCGCCGCCACGCGGGCCAGCCGGTCGGCGCGGTCGAGGTCATTGCGGGCCATGGCGCGCCAGGCCAGCACCGAGGCGGGCACCGGCGGCGGTCCCTGCCGCACGCCCACCTCCACCGGGTCGAGGCTGCCCACCGAACGCTCGAACTCCTCCTGCCGGTCGGGCGCGAAGGCGATGGCGCGGTCGAGGAATTCCCGCGCCTCGGCGAAGCGGTTCTGGATCTTGCGGATGACGGCGAGGCCCACCAGTGCCTCGGCATCCTCGGCGTCCTCCAGCAGGGCGCGTTCGAACTGCACCTCGGCATCGGCCAGGCGCTGCTCGGTGATGCGGGCCCAGGCCAGGGCGCGGGCCTCCTGCCCCGGCGTCACCGCCGCGTCCTGGATGCGTTCCAGCTTGGCGTCCAGGTCGCCATCCTGGCCGGTGAACACCAGCAGATAGGCGTTGATGCGCGCGGCCGTCTCGGGGTCGTCGCCGCTCCAGAGCAGGGCCTGGCGCCAGGGGTTGCGCGTGGCATCGCGGATGCCCGGCCGCGCGGAGAGGAACTGCATGCGGTCTATGCCCTCCGACCGCGTGTCCTCCCGATAGGTCAGCAGCTCGGCCAACAGCAAGGCGAGGCGGCTTTCATTGGGGTCGGCCGAGACGCGCTCCTGCAGTTCCGCCACGGCGGTGCGGTAGCCCTGCTCCGAGGTGGCGGCGAGCGCCTGGTAGTATTCGTTGGCGATGGCCACCGGCACCGCCCGCCCGCCGGCCAGCTGGCGGTAGCGTTCCACCGCCTCCGCCTGGCGGCCGGCGGTGGCGAGCTGCCGGGCCGCGATCAGCGTCGCGGCGTCGTCGGAGAGCAGGCGCGCCACCTCTTCCGCCGTGGCCAGCCGCGGGTCGCCGGGAATGAGGCGGCGCATGTTCTCCAGGTTCCGCTGCACCGTGGCCGGCTGCGCGGCGAGTGCTGCGGCCTCAATGCTGGCCACCATCGCGTCCACGTTGTCGGGCTCGACCAGCAGGATGCGGTCCAGCGTCTGCAAGGCGCGCTCGGGCTGGTTTTGCGACAGCCAGTAGAGCGCCTGCTCGAACAGGGCGGCCGTGGCCCCCAGCGTGCCGCTCAGCCTGTTGTCCTCCGGCCGCTGCGCCTGGGCGCCCGCCACGGGCATGAGCAGCGCGAGGCCCAGCGCGGCCATGGCGCGGCGCATGCGGCGGCGGGGCGCGGCGCGGGTCATCGGCGGAAGGGCGCCGTGCTGTCGCGCAGCAGGAAGGCGAGCGGCGCGGCCCCTGGGCCCGGCACCAGCCAGATGGAATACATGCCGCCCGCCTCCAGCCCGTGCAGGCCGAATTCGGGCGAGGCGCGCTCGCCGCAGGCCGCCCGCACCTGGGCCTGCACCGGGTTCACGCTGCGCGCGCGGTTTTGCAGGGCCGGCACGTCGCTGAACACGGCCTGCCCGCCGGGCAGCAGCACGAGGCCGGCCGCCGGGCAGTCGGGCAGGGCGTTGTAGAAGGCGATGCGGGCGCGGGCGCGGTTGAAGTCCGTGTCCTCGACCAGCGCCGTCACCGCCGGGTTGCCGCCCGGGCCGCGATGCACCAGCACCGTCACGAAGCTGCCCGGCGCCACGGTCAGCGTGCCGCTGCCACGACGCGACCCCTCCGTGAGGTCGAGGCGCAGCGTGCGGCCCGCCACGTTCTCCACCACCGTATAGGCCGTGACGCGCTGGTGCGGCAGCGCGACGCCAAGCCGCTGCGGCGGCAGGAAGTCCGGCCGCACCGCCACCTCGGCCGGCAGCGTGTTCATCAGCCGCACATAGGCCGAGCCGGGCGGCGGCGCGGGCTCATAGACCTGGCCCTGGGCGCGGGCCTCGTGCGGCGGCGCCAGGGCCAGCCCCAGCGCGGCCAGGAGGGCGGGAAGCAGGCGCCTCATGCCAGCACCGCCTGCCGCAGGCCATTGAGGAAGCTCTCGGCCGTCAGGCCCGATTGCCGCCAGTTCGGGTTGTTGATGGGCGTGGACATGTCGCTCTCGAGGTGGTTCCAGACGATGACGCGCGGGCGGCGCTGGCGGAACTCGCTGCCCCGCACATACTCCAGCAGCGCCGCGTAGGGGCCGATATTGTTGGGCAGCCAGGACAGGCCCACCGCGCGCTCCATCTGGTTGGACAGCACCGGCACGAAGTTGAAGCGCGGCTGGACGTTGCTCGTCCCCACCACCTGCATGTCCGAGGCATCCTCCTCCAGCAGCGCGGCCGCGCCGGCGGTGGCGGGCAGCACGTTGCGGATGGGGCTTTCCTCGGGCCCGAAGGCGCCGCGCTGCTCGGGCGGCAGGTATTGCACCAGGTCGCCCACCGCCAGGCGCAGCATGCGGATGCTGCCCAGCCGCACCCCCGCCTGGGCCGGCGGCGGCAGGCGGAACTGCGCGCGCATGCGCGTGGCCAGCGCCACGGCGCAGATCTCGGCGCCCACCGGCGTCCAGTGGGTGTCGCTGCGGAAGAAGACCGGCCAGTGCGGGTCGGTGGCGGAGGCCTGGCCCAGCGCCTCCGCAAGGTCCGGAACCAGCGCGCCCGCCGCCCGCAGCGCGGTGACGAGGCTGGCATAGCGCCGCTCCACCACCGGGGCCATGCGCCGCCCGGCCGGCAGGAAGCGGCGATAGATGCGCGCCTTCATCGGGATGAGGCAGTAGGCCACCTCGATGTTGCCGCGCTTGAGCAGGGCGATCACTTCCGTGTGCAGGCCGAGCACCTGGCGCATCGCCACCTCGTCCAGCTGGGTCAGGTTGTCCCAGAAGGGGAACAGCCAGCCCTGCTGCCCGGCGAGCACCAGGGAATCCCCGGTGCCCTGCGCGCGCGCGGCGCCGGCGGCCAGGGCAAGGGCGGGCGCGGCCAGCAGGGCGCGGCGCGGCGTCACAGCGAACGCTCCCTGAGGCGGCGGGCCGCGCGGCGGCGCAGCACCCAGTAGAGCGGGGCCGCCAGCAGGATCAGCGCCAGGGTCGTCATCAGCACCAGCGTCCAGGGGTTGTTGCCCAGGTAGTATTCCGGCCAGAGCCAGGGCGGCAGCAGGCCCACCGTGTAGGTCGGGCCGATGCGGAAGGCATCCACCCGCCCGCCCGACAGCAGGGCCAGGTCGCCCTGCACGCGCGGCAGCTGCTCGCGGTCGCGCAGCGCCACGATCATCGCCTCCACCCCCTCCTGGCTGGAGCCCGTCAGCGCCACCACGGAGCGGCCGGCGCGCAGCGGGCTCTGGAAGCCGATCAGCGCGCCCAGCGCCTCGCCGGGGTTGGCGAGCTGGGCGGAAACGCGGTCCACCATCTCCTGCCGCTCGCCGCCGAAGATGTGCCGGAAGGCGGGCAGCCCGTCATTGACGCGCACCGTCAGCCGGTTGCCTTCCATCTGGATGGGGCCATCGGCCAGCAGCCGCGCCAGGGCGGGCTGGCGGGAAAGTTCCCCGAAGACCAGCAGGTCCCGATCCGCCACCGCCTGCAACGCGTCGGGCCGGGCCACCTGCATGCCGATGGGCGGGTAGCCCACGATGGCCGACAGCTTGCCCATAAGCGTGAAGACGGATTCCAGCTCCGCCGCCGTGGGGCGTTCCGGGATCACGGCCGCGGTCTGCGCGAAATCCGCCAGCCGGGTGAAGGGGAAGCCCGAGCTGACGAAATGCGCGAGGTTGGGCAGGGTGGCGAAGCGGTGCGCCCGCGTCAGGTCCAGCGTGCTGTCCGGGTCCACCGCGGCGCGGATGTCGCCCGGCACGGCCACGCAGTCGCCGCGGTGCAGGGGGCGCATGTCGAAGCGCAGCTGCAGCTCGTTCTGGCCGAACATCAGGTAGGTGGGCATGCCCACATTCGCCTGGCCGCGATCGGTCGAGAAGAACTGCTCGCGCACCCAGCTCAGCGGCCAGCCGGGATCGGAGCCCGCCAGCGGCACGGAGCGCAGGAACACGTCGTTCACCGCCACATCCATGCGTGAGACGGCCACGTCCAGGATGGGCCCGGGCGGGGCGCGGAAGCGGATATCCGCCTGCAAGGGCCGGCTGCGCCAGGTGTAGAGGTCGGGCGCGGTGCGGAAGGGCACGGCGATGGGGCCCGGCACATAGCCGAAAGCCTGCAGTTCCGACGGGTCCATCAGCTCGCCGAAGCGCACGGGGCGGTCGGTGCGGACCCAGCGCGGCGCGTCATAGGGCTGGCGCGCCGGGATGTCCTGCGCGCTGACCAGGGCCAGTTCGCCGGTCAGGGCCTCGCGCCCCGCGCCCAGCGCGGTGGCGGCCGCCACCATCTCGATGCCCGTGCGCCCGGCCACCACCAGCAGCAGGCCCAGCGGATCATTGGGGTTGTCCACCACCGCCAGCGTGGGGCCATCCAGGCGCGGAATGGCCAGGCCCGGCACGCTGTCCAGCCCCGCCAGGAACACCACCGCATTGCCCTGCAACGGGATCTCGGAGGCCACGGGGAAGGTGGCGCCGCGATAATCCGCCTGGATGGCGAACCAGGAGGAGACGATGGCCCCGGCGCGGATCATGTCGTCCGACGGGCTGCCCGGCATGATGATGGGCAGCACCAGCGGCTCGCGCAGCAGGCGTGGGTCGAAGAAGGGCTCGGGCAGGCGCGCGAGGTCGCGCACCGTGGGCAGGCGCTCCAGCGTCAGCGTCAGCGTGGAGTTGTTGGAGATGGACGCCCAGAGCAGGCCCGAGACGGGGTCGTTGCACTCGATCGCGTAGCGGCCGGAGAAGCGGAAGTTCAGCCGGTTCGCGTCCGAGAAGAAGGCCGGGTTGATCGGGAATTCCAGCGGCCCGAAGGCCGGGCGGCCACGGTCGGGCTGCACCGCGCCCACGAACTGCTCGTTCATGGTGATGGCGATCTGGCTGAGCTCGGGAATGAGCGCGGGGGAGGTCGCGCCCTCCAGCAGCAGCATCGCCTGCGTCACCACCTCGTCGCCGCGCACGCCGAACAGCACGCCCTGCAGGTCCGACACGCCGCGCAATTGCATGGGCCCGGCGAGGCCGAGCTGGCTCAGCGTGCGCGTCTCCTGCCGGATGCCCGTGGCCGGCGCGGCGCCGAACAGGCCGGGCAGGCCGAAGGGCTGGGCCGCGGGCGGCGCGTCGGCGGGGGCCAGCGGCGGCAGCGCGAAGGGCTGGGCGGCGGGCGCGGGCGCGGCCGGCGCGGGCCGGGGCGCGTCCGACCGCGGCACGAGAGTGATCGGCCCAGGGGTGGCAGGCCCAGGGGTGACGGGTGCTGCGGGCGGCGCCAAGGCGGGCGCCGGCGGGGGTGCGAGGCTGGGGGCGGGTGGCGGCGCCGCCTGGGGGCGGGTGGCACCGGGCGGCGGCGGCAGGGGTGCCAGGGGCGGGGGCGCGCCCTGCGCGATCGCCAAGCCCGGTGCCAGCAGCCCCAGCGCCACCGTGGCGGTGGCGGCGGCGCGGCGCCAGAAGCGGCGGCGGCGCGGCGGCGGGGCTTCGTCCTCGTCCTCCTCCTCCTCCTGGAAGGTGGCAACGGGCGGCGCGGCCTGGACGGGCTTGGCCGCGACGGCGCGCGGGCGGGAGAACTGGGATTCGCCCGCGAAAAGCCCGCCAATGGTGAACACCACGTCGCGCAGCGAGCGCAGGGGCCGGTCCGCCGGCACGTCGTCCCAGTCCACCCAGGCATCGGCCCGGCCCAGCACGACGCGCACGATGGCGCCTTCGTCGCGCATGTCCTGCGGGGCGAAGCGCACCTGCAGCCGGCCTTCCTGCCAGCGCAGCACCTCGGCCGGCACGCGGGTGCGGTCCATGCCGGTATCCACTTCGATGGTCACGAGCGCGTCATCCTCCACGCCCTCCGGGCGGTCCAGGCGCAGGGCGGCACCGCCCAGGGAAAGGTCTTCGGTCACGCCCTCGACGCGGCGGCCATCGGGCAGGATGGCGCTGGCCAGCACGGTGGCGCGCACCCGCGCGCGCTCGCGCAACTGCCGCCGCTCACGCCCCACCGCGATGCCGGCCAGAACCGAGATCAGGCACAGCAGCGCCCAGAACACGTTCAGCGCATAGGCCTGGAATTCCAGGCTGGCCGGCGGGTTGGTGGAGAGGCCATAGACCCCCAGCATCAGCCCCGTGATCAGCGCCAGCGCCAGGATCATGCTGGGGCCGACGGCGCGGATGTCGAAATAGCCTTCCTCCAGCGTGCCGCCCTTGTCGGTCACGTTGAACTTGCCCCGCTTCGGGTCGAGCAGCGTGGCGAGCATCACGGGCAGGAGATAGACGGTCAGCACCGTCTCGTAGATCTCGGACCAGAAGGAGTGGCGCGTCGTGGTCTGCATGCGGGAGGCGGTCACGATGGAGTGGATGATGTGCGGCCCCGCATAGGCCACGATCGCGAGCGGCGAGGCCGCGATCACGTTCTCCTGGAAGATCAGGAAGGCGAGCGGCGCCGTGAGGAACACGAAGCGCGGCAGCGGGAACAGGTAATGAATGGTTGACAGGAAGTAGCAAATTCGCTGCGGAAGGTTGAGCCCGCGGGCAAAAAGCGGGTTCTCGATCCGCAGGATCTGGATCATGCCGCGCGCCCAGCGCATCCGCTGGCCGATGTGCAGCACGAGGCGCTCGGTCGCCAGGCCCGCCGCCAGCGGCACGCGGATATAGGCCGTGCGCCAGCCCGCCATCTGCATCTTGAGCGAGGCGTGGCAGTCCTCGGTCACCGTCTCGGTCGGCACGCCGCCGATGGCTTCCAGCGCCGCGCGCCGGATCACGGCGCAGGAGCCGCAGAAGAAGGCCGCGCCCCAGAAGTCATTGCCCTGCTGGATCAGCCCGTAGAACAGCAGCCCCTCGTTCGGCACCTTGCGGCCGACGACGAGGTTCCGCTCGAAGGGGTCGGGGCTGTAGAAATGGTGCGGCGTCTGCACCATGGCCAACCCCTTGTCGCGCAGCATCCAGCCCATGGTCAGCTGCAGGAAGGCGCGCGTGGCCACGTGGTCGCAGTCGAACACCACGATGTATTCGCCATCGGTCTGCGCCATGGCGTGGTTGATGTTGCCGGCCTTGGCCCCCTTGTTGTCGGGGCGGATGATGTAGTGGCACCCGGCCTCGGCGGCGAAGCGGCGGAATTCCTCGCGCCGTCCGTCATCCAGCAGGTGCACGCGCAGCTTGTCGGCCGGCCAGTCCATGGCCAGGGCGGCGAAGACGGTGGGGCGCACCACCTCCAGCGCCTCGTTGTAGGTGGGGATGAAGACGTCCACGACCGGCCACTCGTCCGGGTCGTCCGGCATGGGGGCCGGCTTGCGCTCCAGCGGCCAGAGCAGCTGGATGTAGGACAGCACCAGCACCACCAGCGCATAGAGTTCCGCCAGCACCAGCCCGGTGCCGAGGAAGCTCTGCCAGAAGCCCGTGAAGTCCAGCGTCTCGGTGACGCGCCAATGGAGATAGCGCAGCGACACCAGCGCCGAGAGCACCGCCAGCATGATGGTGACGGTGCGGCCCGGCAGGCGGTTGAAGATGAGGAAGACCAGGAAGCCCAGCAGGCCGAACACCGCCTGCTGCTCCGCCTCCATCGGCACGACGATGACGAGCAGCGCGAAGACGCCGCCGAAGAGCGCCATCAGCGTGCCGAACAGCTTCGTGCGCGCCAGCGGCAGCCGGGCGAGCCATTCGGACCTGCGGGAGGGCGTCGCGCTCAACGCGCGCCCCAGCCCGCGCTGAAGGGGTCGGGCCCGCTGGGCAGCGCCGCCTCGATCCCGCGCGCGATCTCGCGCAGGTCCTCGGCCGCCTGGCTGTTGGGCGCGAGGTCGAGCACCAGGCGCTGCGCGGCCAGCGCCTCCGCCACCAGCTCGTCGCGCGCCACGGCGCCCAGCAGGCGGGGGCCGATATGCCGCGCCACCGTCTCGGCCGCCGCGCGGGAGAGGCGCGCATTGGGGTCCACGCCGTTCAGCACCACGCGCAGCCTTCCCGCGAACAGCGTCGCCATGGTGCCCGCGCCGAGGAAGCGGCCGCTCTCGATGTCCGGGATCAGCGCCGCGCTGGTGGCATCGGGCAGCAGCACGGTGCAGACCAGGCTCGCCATGGGCGCGATGATGTTGAGCGCGTGCGAGGCGCCCGGCGGCGTGTCCGCCACCACCAGCAGGTTGGGGTCGCCCAGGATGGAGCGCATGGGCGCGGCGAGCAGTTCCGGGTCACGGTCCAGCGCGTGCGCGAGGCCGAGCGTGCCGCGGATGTCGCCGGAGCCGTGCGGCAGCAGCATCACGCCCGAGGCGGTCTGCCGCACCAGGTCGCGCCAGTCGGGCCGCTTGGGTAGCTCCACCATGAAGCCGCCCGTGTCGGTCAGCGGCACGCCGAAATGCAGGCGCAGCGTGTTCTGCGGGTCGAAATCCATGACGAGCACGCGGCGCCCCTGGCGGCGCAGCGCATCGGCGATATTCGCCGCGAGCGTCGTCTTGCCGACACCACCTTTGGGCGAGGCGAAACAGATGAGGGGCATGGAGGCTCCGGGACTAGCGTGCGGGGGGCGCCTTGGCGGCACGCGCATCCTGCCGTGCGGCGAGGCCTTCGGCTATCATGCGCATCACCTCCGCGAGCGGCGTCGTGACCTCGGCCGCGGGCAAGGGTTCGGGCGGCGGCGGGGGCGGGGGCGCGTCCTCGGCCGCCACGGCGCCGCGCAACAGGGCCAGCGTGCTGCGCGGGGCCGCGGAAGGCGCGGGGGCGGCGATGTCCGGCCCCGAGAGCGCATCCAGAAGGGAGAAGCCGCTGCCGCTCGGCGCGGGCGCCGGGACCGGCGTGGGGCGGGGCGCCGGGGCCATGACCTGGACCGAGGGTGACGGCGGGGGCGGAGGCTCGGCGGGCGCGAGGTCCAGCAGCGGCGGCGGCGGCGCGGGTGCCGGCGCGGGCTCCGGCTCGGCCGCGGCCGCGGCCAGGGCGGCCCAGTCAATCATGGGTTCCGAAGGGGCGGGGGCGGCGGCCATCTCCACCACGGCGGGCGGAGCGGGCTCGTCGGGCGCGGGCGCCGGCGGCGCGGCGGGGGAAGCAAGCGGCCCGAACGGACCGGTCCCCGCGCCGAGCGGCCCGAAGGGCCCCATGGCGGGACGCGGCCCGGGCGCGGCGTCCTGCGGCTTTTCCGCCTCCGGGGCGGGCATGGTCTCGGCGGGGAGCGGGGCCTCGGACTCCCCGCGCACGGGCTGGTTGCCGAAGCTGCGATACTTCAGCCCAGGGGTATTCAGGGCCGCGCGAATGCGAGCGACATCATTCTCCATGGCCATGCTGACTTTCGAACCTTCCGTGCGCGTCTAACATGGACGGGAAACGGACAGGGGGAAACAGCAATTTTCGTCATCTTTGCACAAAAATGTTGACTTTGGATCAGCACAGACCCGAATCCCTTGCAGCTAATGCAACCAGCAGGGACAGTGACGCGGAGTAATAATCCACCGCCGCGCTTTCCTCTTGATGAATACAATCTTGGATTGCCGCCGATGATCGCAGCGCGCGGATCAGTTGCGCCACCGCCGCGATGCCGGGCGAGGCCGCATAGGGCGATACAACATCATTGGTCAGGTCCACCCAGGCGGGAAGATGGCGGTGCGCCCGGTCGGACCAGAAGCGCGCGGCGGCGGTCAGCGCGGGTTCCTCGGTCAGCCCCACCCAGGCGAAGTAGAGCGGCACCCGCACCGCGTCATAGGAAAAGCGGGGCGGCCAGCCGGAGGCGGGCCGGAGCCGCGCATTGTCGCGCATCAGCTTCAGCCAGTCGGGCGGCAGGCCCCAGCGGCCGAAGCGTGCCCGGCGCAGCAGGCTGAGCCCATCCGCCGCGAGCCGCAGCCAGGCGGGGTCCGGCACCGCGGCGGCCAGGGCGCGGATGGCCGGGAAGGCATAGTAGGATGGGTTCAGCACGACATGCGCCTGGTGCTCGAAGCCGCGCAGCCCGGGCATCAGCACCAGGTGCCCCCCCACCATCCGGACCAGGCGCCGCAGGATGTCGCGCGCCAGCGCGGCGCCCTGTGCCGCATGCCCCGCATCGCCCCAGCGGACGCCGGCCTCCAGCAGCGCCCAGGCGATGAACAGGTCGCCGTCGGTCGCGTTGTTGGCATCACCCACCGGCGTGGCGGCATGGGGGGCGTAGCGCCAGGAGAACAGCTCATCCTGCGGCCGCTTCAGCACGCGCATCGTCCAGCCATGCAGGCGGTGGAAGCTGATGGGGTCATCGGCGCGGACGGCGCACAGCATGGCCCAGCCCTGCCCCTCCGAGTGGGAGATGCCGCCATTGCCCGTGTCCACCACGCGCCCTTCCGGCGCCATGAACTGGTCGCGGAAGCGGGCCCATTGGCGGCGCAGCGCGTCCTCCGGGCTGGCCACGGCGGGGCGGGCCGCCAGCAACAGCGGGCCCGCGGCCAGGACCGCGCGCCGCTTGGCCAGGAAGCACGGGATCATGGGGGGTGTGGAACCTCCAGCGGGGCGCGGGGGCGCCAGCAGCCGTTCTTGCCCGCACCCGCCTTGCCAATCGGTGAAGACCCCCGGCTTGCCAAGCCGTGCCGCGCACGCCCCTAATCAGGAAACCCTTCCGGAAGGATCACGACATGGCGCTTCGTCTCGTCACCTTTGCCCCGCATGGTGGTGGCCCCGCCCGTGCCGGCGCCCTGCTCAATGACGGCGAGGTGCTGGATTTCGCCGCCGCCGGCCTGCCCTATGCCGAGATGACGCAGGTGATCGAGGGCGGGGCCGAGGCGCTGGCCGCCATCCGCGCCGCCATGGCCAACCCCGTGGCCACCGCCCGGCTGCCGCTGTCCGAGGTGGCGCTTTGCGCGCCCATCCCGCGCCCGGCGCGCAACGTCTTCTGCGTGGGCCGCAACTACATGGACCATGTGGCCGAGGGCGACCGGACCCGCGGCATCACCAACAGCGAATTGCCGAAGTTCCCGCAATTCTTCACCAAGGCGCCGGACACGGTCATCGCCCATGGCGCCACCATCCCGGACCATGGCGCCACCGGCGTGACCAAGTGGCTGGACTATGAGGCGGAGCTGACCATCGTCGTCGGCACCGCCGGCACCAACATCGCGCCCGAGGACGCGCTGAAGCACATCTTCGGCTGGACGATCGCCAACGACGTGACGGGGCGCGACCTGCAGCGCCGCTATGGGCAGTGGTTCAAGGGCAAGTCGCTCGACGGCTCCTGCCCCATGGGCCCCTGGATCATCCCCGCCGATGAGCTGGACGCCTCCGACATCGCCATCCAGCTCTGGGTGAACGACGAGCAGCGGCAATCCTCGCGCACCAGCAAGATGATCTTCGACGTGGGGCAGATCATGCACCACCTCTCGCTCGGCTTCACGCTGCGCCCCGGCGACCTGATCATGACCGGCACGCCCGAAGGCGTGGGCTATGCCATGGACCCGCCGCAGGTGCTCAAGACCGGCGACGTGGTGAAGATCGCGGTCGAGGGGATCGGGGAGCTGGTGAACCCGGTGGGCTGACGGCGGGTTCGCCGCGCCTCCCATCGGAGGCCAGCGCGCCGAACACCATCTCCAGGTGGCCCTCCAGCAGGGCCTCGCGGGGCACGGGGTTCAGGCGCTCGAAGTTCAGCCGCCACATCGCGGCCATCAGCGCGGGCGCCATGATCAGCATGGGCGCCCGCAGCAGGGCGCTGTCCCGGAACTCGCCCGCCGCCACGCCGCGCGCCAGCACCCGCTGGATCACCTCCTGGCCGCGCGCCATGGACAGGCGGTGATAGGCCTCCAGCAGCTGCGGAAAGCGCGGCCCCTCGGTCAGCACCATGCGCATGATCTGCGGCATGTCGCTGTCCATCACGCCGCGATGCGCGTCCACGATGAGGGCGCGGAGCATTTCGGTGGCGGTCCCGGGCGGGTCGGCCAGCGCGGCCTGGGCGCCGGCCAGCACGGGCGCGAGGCGCGACTGCACCGCGGCCTCGAACAGCGCCTCCTTCGTCGGGAAATAGCGGAACACCGTGCCCTTCGCGACGCCGGCGCGGCGCGCGATGTCCTCCATCCGCGCCGGGCCGAAGCCACGCTCGGTGAACTCGGCGAGGCCCGCCTCCAGGATTTCACCCGGCCGCGCCTCCTTCCGCCGGCGGCGCGGCTTTGCTGACCTATCGGTCATTACTGCTTCCCCTCACGCACGCACCATGATAATGACCAAAGGGTCAATATCGCAAAGGAACATGGTGCGTGGCCCTCGATACCACCCGTGACGGCGCCTTGCCGATGGAGGTGGCGCGCCCCCCCGCGCGCCGCCGCCTCGGCTGGCTCGGCGGGCTGCTCGCGGCGCTGGCCGTGGGCGCCGTGGCCGTCATGGCATGGCCACGCATCGCCCTGCCGCCCGCAGCCCCCGCTGCGGAAACACACCAGTTCCGCTCCGCGGAGGGGGGCCCAGCCCCCGTGCTCGCCATGGGCAGGCTGGTGCCGCGCAGCCGCGTCATCACCATCGCGCCCCCCTTCGGCGGTGGTGATGCGCGGCTGGCGGAGCTTCGGGTGCGCGAGGGCGACACGGTGGAGGAGGGCGCCATTCTCGCCACCCTCGACAGCGCGCCCGCCCTCGCCGCCGCCCTGGCCGCCGCCGAGGCGCAGCGGGCCCAGCGCGAGGCGGCCCTCGCCCAGACCATGCTCGCCGTCGCCACCAGCCTGGCCGAGGCGGAGGCCGCGCTCGCCCGCGCCGAGGCCTCCCTCCCCGTGCTGCGCCGCGACCTGGAGCGCGCCGAGGCCCTGGCCGCGCGCGGCGCCACCCCCGCCCAGACGCTGGACCAGCGGCGCCTCGCCCATGCCCAGGCCGAGCAGGACGCCGCCCGCGCCCGCGCCGCCCTGGCCCGCCACGCCGGCAGCCCCGACACCCAGCCGGACATCCTGCTGGCCCGCCGCAACCTCGACGCCGCCGCCGCCGAGCGCGACCGCGCCGCGGCCGACCTGGCCCGCGCCACCATCCGCGCCCCCAGCGCGGGCACGGTGCTGACCCTGCACGCCCGCCCCGGCGAACGCCCTGGCAATGCCGGGCTGATGACCTTCGCGCGCCTCGACGACATGATCGCGGAGATCGAGGTGCATGAGGACCGCGTGGCGCGGCTGCGCGCCGGCGCGCCGGTCACGCTGGTCTCTCCCGCGCTGGAGGCGCCGCTGCACGGCACGCTGGCCCATCTCGGCCGCGAGGTGCAGCGCCAGACCCTGACCGACCCGAGCCCGGCCGCCGCCACCGATGCGCGCGTGGTGCGCGCCGTGGTGGCCTTGGAGGGCGAGGCGGCCAGGCGCGCGGCGGCGCTGGTCAACCTCCAGGTCACGGCGCGGATCACGCCGTGATCGCGCTGGCCACCCGGCTGCTGGGGCGGCTGCCCATCGGCTGGCTGCAGCTCACGCACCGGCGCGGCCGCTTCCTCGCCGCCATCCTGGGCGTGGGCTTCGCCAACCTGCTGGTCTTCATGCAGCTGGGCTTCATGGGCGCGCTGACCAGCACCGTCGGCCTTCCCTATGCCGCGCTGGACGCCGACATCCTGATCCAGGCGCCCGACGCGAACACCCTGACCGATGGCAGCCCCCTGCCGCGCCAGCGCATGCTGGATGCGCTCGCGGTGCCCGGCGTCGCCGCCGCCGCGCCGGTCCTCATGGGCAAGCTGGAATGGCGCTCGGCCGATGGTTCCGCGCGCTCGCTCGATGTGATGGGGGTGGACCCGCGCCTGCCCTCGCTGCGGGCGCTGAAGGGGCGGCGGGATGTGCTGACCCTGCCCGGCGCCGCCTTCATTGACCGCGCCACGCGAAACGTGCCGCCCGAGATCTTCGACGCGCTCGATGCCGGCACGCCGCAGCGCTTCGAATTCCAGGGGCGCACGCTGACGCTGCACGGCAGCTTCACCATCGGCGGCAGCTTCAGCGGCGATGGCTGGCTGGTGATGTCGGACCAGAGCCTGGTCAGCCTCTTCCCCAACCGCTCGCTCCGCGCGCCGAACATCATCCTGGTGCGGGCCACACCTGGGCAGGACGTGGCGGCGCTGGCCGCGCGGATCAACGCGGCGCTGCCCGGCCTCGACGCGGTGGCCCGGCCCATCGCCACGGCCCTGGCGCGCGACCAGGCCTTCCAGACAACCCAGCGCCCGGTCGGCATCATCTTCGGCATGGGCGTGCTGATGGGCGCGCTGGTGGGCATCATCATCGTCTACCAGGTGCTGTCCTCGGACGTGGCGGACCACCTGCGCGAATACGCGACCATGAAGGCGATGGGCTACCGGCAGGGCTTCTTCCTCGGCATCATCATGGAGCAGGCGGTGGTGCTGGCGAGCCTGGGCTTCATCCCCGGCAGCCTCATGGCCTACGGGCTCTATGCGCTGCTGACGGCGGTGACGGGCATCGACGTGCTGATGCCGCCCGAACGACTGCTGGGCGTTTTCCTCGGCACGGTGGTGATGTGCGTGGCGTCGGGCGCGCTGGCCACGCGGCGCCTCGCCCGCGCCGACCCGGCCGAGCTGTTCTGATGGAACCCGCCATCACGGTGCGCGGCCTGGACCACCATTTCGGCGAGGGCGAGGCGCGGCGCCAGGTGCTGTTCGGCCTCGACCTCGACATCGCGCGCGGGGCGCTGGTGGTGCTGATGGGCGCCTCCGGCTCCGGCAAAACCACGCTGCTGACGCTGCTGGGCGGGCTGCGATCGGTGCAGGCCGGCTCGGTGCGGGTGCTGGGGCGGGAGATGGCCGGCGCCTCCGCCACGGCGCTGGCCGAGGCGCGGCGGCGCATGGGCTTCATCTTCCAGGCGCACAACCTGCATGAGAGCCTGACGGCGGTGCAGAATGTGCGCCTCGCCCTCGACGTGCATGGCGCGGTGCCGCAGGCCGAGCCCGCCGCCGCACGTGCCCTGTCGCTGGTGGGGCTGGAGGACCGGCTGCATTATCACCCGGCGCGGCTCTCCGGCGGGCAGAAGCAGCGCGTGGCGGTGGCCCGCGCGCTGGCCGGCAGCCCCGAGATCATCTTCGCCGACGAACCCACCGCCGCGCTGGACGCCGAGAACGGCCTGGCCGTGGTGGCGCTGCTGAAGCGGCTGGGCCAGGCGCGCGGCACCACCACGCTGATGGTGACGCATGACAACCGCGTGCTGGACCTGGCCGACCGCATCCTGACGATGCGCGACGGGCGGCTCATGCCAGCCTGACGATCCCCGGCGCGACCTCCTCGTGCCGCGCCATCACCTCCGGGTCATGGCCCGGAATGACGTGGTCCCCCAGCTTCGGCAGCAGGGCCAGCGCGTCCAGATAGTCCTTCACATTCACCACCACCGGGAAGGGATTGCCGGTGCGCGCATTGGCCGCGAAATGCATGGCGTCGGACGCCAGCACCACCCAGCCCTTCCTCGTGTGCACCCGCACCACCTGCAGCCCCGGCGCATGCCCGCCCACCTGGCGGACGGTGATGCCGGGCGCCACCTCGCCCTCCTGCCCGTGGAAGGCCACGCGGTCGGCGTAGAGCAGGCGGACGAAGCCCACCACATGCTCCACATCATAGGCGCGGCGCAGGAAGGGCTGGCACATGCAGGGGCCGGTGGCGTGCGCGATCTCGCAGGGCTGGGCGTGGAAGCGCGCGCGCGGGAATTTTCCGAAATTGCCGGCGTGGTCCCAATGCAGGTGGGTGGACACCACATCCTCCACGCGCGTCGCGTCCACGCCGATGGCGGCGAGGCTCTCGGCCGGGCAGCGCAGAAAGTCGTTGCCGCGCGCGGCGCAGGTGGCGGCGTCGGCACCACTGTCCACCACCACCGCGCGCCCCTCCTTCACCGCGCACCAGATGAAGAAATCCATCGGCATGGCGGCGTCATGCGGATCACCGCTGGCCGCGATGAAATTGTCGCGCGCCAGCCGCCGCGGATTGGTGGCGTAGCGGATGGCGTAGAGGTCCCAGGTCATTGGCGCGTTCTCCCTGGCTGGCGATGCTGGACAATGGCGCGCGGCGCGTCCAGCCTTGAGGGCAGGAAGGAAACACGCCATGCGCATGAAGGCCGCCGTGCTCTACGCCCAGGGGCTGCCGCGCCCCTATGCCGAGACCCGCCCGCTTTCCATCGAGGAGGTGGAACTCGCACCCCCCGGCCCCGGCGAGGTGCTGATCGAGATCGCGGCCGCCGGCCTCTGCCATTCGGACCTTTCCACCATCGAGAACCAGCGCCCGCGCCCGCTGCCCATCATCATCGGACATGAGGGCGCGGGCATCGTGCGCGAATGCGGGCCGGGTGTGAGGGGCCTCCAGCCCGGCGACCATGTGGTGGCGCTGTTCGTCACCAGCTGTGGCGAGTGCCGCGACTGCGCGCGCGGCAAGCCCAATATCTGCGGGGCCTCCTTCGACGCGCGCGCCAAGGGCACGCTGATGTCCGGCGCGCGGCGTCTCAAGCGGCTCGGCGGCGCTTCGGTGAACCACAATTCCGGCCTGTCGCTCTTCGCGCAATACGCGGTGGTGATGCGGGACAGCCTGGTGAAGATCGACCCGGACATCCCGCTGGAGGACGCCGCCATCTTCGGCTGCGCCGTGATGACCGGCGCGGGCGCGGTGTTCAACACGGCGAAGCTGCGCCCGGGTGCCGAAGTGGCGGTGGTGGGCCTGGGTGGCGTGGGGATGAGCGCGCTGCTCGGCGCGGTCGCCGCGGGGGCATCGCGCATCGTGGCGGTGGACCGCAGCGCGGAGAAGCTGGCGCTGGCCCGGCAATGGGGCGCCACCGACGCCTTCCTGGCCGATGGCGACAGCGTGGCCGCGGTGCGCGAGGCGACGCGCGGCGGGCTCGACACCGTGATCGAGACGGCGGGCGTGATTCCCGCGCTGGAACTCGCCATGGCCATCACCGCGCGCGGCGGCGAGACCATCACGGCCGGGCTGCCCCATGTGAACGCCCGCCTCTCCGTCGCCCCCGCCGCGATGGTCAGCGAGGAGCGCAGCCTGCGCACCAGCTACATGGGAAGCTGCGTGCCCAAGCGCGACCTGCCGCTGATGCTGGACCTCTACCGGCGCGGCAAGCTGCCGGTGGACCGGTTGCGCTCCGGCTTCGTCACGCTGGAGGGGATGAACGAGGGCTTCGACTGGCTGGCGGAGGGGCGTGTGCTGCGGCAGATCCTGCGGCCGAACGGGTAGTTGTTCTGGACTTTTCCTTGGGCGCGAGCGCATGGTGAAGGCCGCCAACGGGCGCACCGCGCCCGCCGCGACCATCACGGGTAAGATGGTAAGATAGTAAGGT
>NZ_JAFFQY010000008.1 GCF_017311575.1 Roseococcus thiosulfatophilus | reverse complement strand
CCAACTTGTTGCGGCCCGCCCGGCGGCTGGCCAGCGCCTCATCGCGCGCCGTCATGGCCGCAGGCCCGTCCAATGCGCCGCGAAGGCCCAGAGGTCCGTGACATCCTCGATCACCTGGCGCACGGGCTCGCCCGCGCCGTGACCGGCCAGCACCACCTGCTCCGCGGCCCCGTCGCGCATGACCAGCGCCGGCTGATTGTCCAGGCCGCTGTTGCGCGTGAAGAAGTGGCGGCCACCGCTCGCCAGCCAGCGAAAGGGATCAGGGACAGCAATGCCGAAATGCTCTTGGGCCACGTCCAGACGGGGCGTGTCGGGATAGCTGGGCCTTGGCATGTCAACCTCCGTCGATCTTGTGGCGAGGGGCCGCCGTCCGGTCGCGTGCGAGGCCAGCGCCGCATCGGGTGCAGCCGCGGTTGCCGCCCTTGTCGAAGCCGTCAACGTGGGCGATGTGATCAGTCACTCCCCCTGCGGCTCGAACACCTGCACGCGGCCCTCACAGCAGGTGCTCGAGCTTGATCGGCAGGTCGCGCAACCTCCGCCCCGTCGCGTGAAAAACGGCGTTGGAGATCGCGGCGGCGACGCCGACAACGCCGATCTCGCCGACCCCCTTCACACCCGCCTGATTGACCAGGCGATCTTCCTCCGAAACCAGAATGGCTTGGATCTCGGAGATGTCCGCATGCACCGGCACAAGATAGTCGGCCAGGTTCGCGTTGGTGTAGGCGGCGTTCCGTTGGTCAATGTCCGTGTGCTCGTGCAGCGCCGAGCCGATGCCCCAGATCATGCCGCCCAACAGCTGCGAATGGGAGGTGCGTGGGTTGATGATGCGCCCCGCGGCGAAGGCGCCCACCGCCCGCCGCACGCGGATTTCGCGCGTCCACCGGTGGATGCGGAGCTCGACGAACTGCGCTCCCATCGCGAATTGCACGCGGTCGGGCAGTTCGACCCCGCCCAGGGGCAAGGCCCGGCCGCGATACATGTCGGGCAGGCTTTCGGGGGAACGGCCATGCGCGCGGGCTTCGCCGAGCTCCTCGACGAAAGCCAGTCCCGACGCCGCCACGGCGGCCCGGAGGGCGGCATACGGCGCGTCCCGGGGGACGCCCAGCCGCGCGCGAATGGCGTCGCAGGCGATCATGATGGCCGAGGCGACGCTGGCGGTCCCGGCCGAGCCGCCATTCACGACGGCGGGCGGAAGGTCGGAATCGCCCAGCGAGACCGTCACCCGCTCCAGCGGCACGCCGAGCTCCTCGGCCGCCACCTGCGCCATCATCGTGGTCATGCCCTGGCCCAGCTCGTGGCCAGCGCTGGCGACATGGGCCGTTCCATCGGCGGTGAGG
Organism: Roseococcus thiosulfatophilus; assembly: GCF_017311575.1. Taxonomy (GTDB): domain Bacteria; phylum Pseudomonadota; class Alphaproteobacteria; order Acetobacterales; family Acetobacteraceae; genus Roseococcus; species Roseococcus thiosulfatophilus. The sequence goes on along the minus strand of NZ_JAFFQY010000008.1, from coordinate 99,308 downwards.
CGCACGCGCGCCGCGCTGTTGCCGGCCTGCGCGGGATAATAGGCGCTGGCGCAGCCCCAGCCGATGAGCCAGTCACCCTCACGCATCGAGCCTGGCCGCGGCGAGCGGCCACTCCAACCGAAGGTGGCCGCCGCCACGTCGAAGCAGCGCATGAGTGAGCGACTGGTGTAGGGAAGCCCCCCCACCGGCTCCGTCTGCGTGTCGTTCACCCGCCGCAGCTCCACCGGGTCCATGCCGAGCCTGTCGGCGAGCTCATCGAGCGCCGTCTCCAGCGCGAAGCCGTAGGGCACCTCGCCCGGCGCGCGCATGAAGCCCGGCGTGGAGCGGTCGGCCGCCACGGTGTTCACCCGGCCCAGGATGTTGGGGCAGGCATAGAGGCGCGTCGTCATGGAGGCACCTCCCATCGCGACCGTGTCGGCGCGGGAGGTCAGCTCCCATCCCTCGTGCCGCAACGCCGTCAGGCGGCCGTCGCGGGTGGCGGCCAGTTGCACATGCTGCCGCGTCTCCGCGCGATAACCCGAGACCGTGAAGCCCTGTTCCCGCGTGGCCACGAGCTTGACCGGGCGGCCGAGGCGCCGCGCCGCGATGGCCACGAGCGCCGTGCGCTGGGTGAGGAACCCCTTCGCCCCGAAGGCGCCGCCGACATGCGTGCTGATGACGCGGATGTTGTCAGCCGGGACGCCGAGCTGCTCGGCAAGCCCGAACTTCACGCTGTTCACATACTGGCTCGGCTCATGCACGGTCAGCCGGTCGCCCTCCCACACGCATTGGGTGGCGAACAGTTCCATCGGGTTCTGGTGCTGCGCGGGCGTGGTGTAGCGCGCGTCAATCCGGATCGGCCCCGCCGCATAGGCCGCGTCGAAATCGCCGGCCTGGACCATCATCGGCTCCAGCGCCCGTGTCTCGGCGCCGGGTGCATTGATGTCCACGGCGGGCGACGGGTGCGGCGCGGTGGTCACGACGATGCGCTGCGCGGCCTCACGCGCGGCCTCGTAGGTTTCGGCGACGACCATGGCGATCGGCTGGCCCCAATGGGCGATCTCGGCCGAACCCAGAGGAAGAAGCGAGTCTGATGTGTATCCGCCCTGATAGATCGCCGGCGTCTGGCGAATCGCGTCGCCGACCGTCTCATGCGTCAGGATGTCGATGACGCCATGGACGGCGCGGGCCGCCGTGAGATCGAAGCCGCGAATCGTACCGCGGCCGATTCGGCTGAGATGCAGGCAGGCATGGGCGGTGCGCGGAAGGCGGACGTCGCTCGGGTAGCGCGCCTCCCCCGTCACCTTGGCGCGTCCTTCGTACCGCGGGGCAGGCTGCCCCATGTTTGGTCCGCCTTGCGGAAACAGCGGCCCGGTCATGGGCGGATCTCCAACGACGCGGCTTGCAGCAGCGCGCGCATGAGCGCCGCCTGGCCAAGATCGATCTTGAAGGCGTTGTGGGTCTGGGGGCGAGCCGCGGCGAAGGCGTTCTCTGCCGCTGTCCAGGCCAAGGTTTCGGTCAGGGTCAGGCCGCGCAGCGCATCCTCCGCCCCATGGGCGCGCCAGGGGATCGTGGCGACGCCGCCCAGGGCAATGCGCGCCTCACGCACCACGTCGCCGTCAAGGTCGAGCGCCACCGCCGCGGACGCCACCGCGAACTCATAGGATTCCCGATCCCGCACCTTGAGGTAGAGCGAACGCCGCGTCCATGCGCGCGCCGGGATCACGAACTCCGTGATCAGCTCCCCTGGCAGCAGGGTGGTCTCGCGATGCGGCGTGGCCGCCGGCAGCTGGTGCAGGGACCCGAACGGCAGGGTTCGGCTGCCCTGCGGGCCGGCGAGGACGAGCGTGGCATCCAGCGCGAGGAGCGCCTGCGCGAAGTCACCTGGATAGGTGGCGATGCAGTGCTCACTGGTGCCGAGCACCGCATGCGCCCGGTTCACGCCCCCCAGCGCCGCGCAGCCGCTCCCAGGCGTGCGCTTGTTGCATGCCGCCCAGGATGGGTCGCGGAAGTAGCTGCACCGCGTCCGCTGCAGCACGTTGCCGCCCAAGCTCGCCATGTTGCGCAGTTGCGCGCTGGCGGCGAGGGCGAGGCTTTGTGCGATCACCGGGTAATCGGCGATGACGCCGGGATGGGCCGCCACCTCCGCCATGCGCGCGAAGGCGCCGAGCCGAAGCTCCGTGGCGCCGGGATGGACATGCCCGAGTTCGCCGCGCAGGGCGCTCAGGTCAATGACACGCTCCGGCCGCGCCACGTCGAGCTTCATCAGGTCGAGCAGCGTGGTACCGCCCGCGAGGTAGGCCGCGGGGGCGTCCGGATCCTGCGCGAGGAGCCCGCCCATCTCCCCCGCCGCGGCCGTGAGTGAAGAGGGGCGCGAATACTGGAAGGACCGCATGGCTCATCCCTCCCCTTGGTCGCGCGCCTGCTCAATGGCGGCGACGATGTTGGGATAGGCGGCGCAGCGGCAGAGATTGCCGCTCATGTATTCGCGGATGTCCACCGGAGTGCCGGCATGACCTTCGCGGATGCAGCCGATGGCTGAAAGGATCTGGCCCGGCGTGCAATAGCCGCACTGGAAGGCATCGTGATTCATGAAGGCCTGCTGCATCGGGTGCAGCCTGCCGTCCGGTGTCGCGAGCCCTTCGATCGTCGTCACTTCCCGCCCCTGCATCGAGGCCGCGAGGCTGAGGCAGGAAAGTTCGCGCCGCCCTTCGACCAGCACGGTGCAGGCGCCGCACTGGCCGTGGTCGCAACCCTTCTTCACGCCGGTGAGGTCCAGGTGCTCGCGCAGCGCGTCCAGCAGCGTGGTGCGGGGGTCGAGTGCCACCTGGTACACGTGTGCGTTGACGTGAAGGGCGAAGCCCGGCGCGGCGTCGCCCGGGGGGCGCGCGGCCAGCGGCGCCCGCGCCTCGGCTTCGTGGGGGAGGAAGGGGACGGTTCCGCTCAGCGCGGAGCCGACCAGGAATCGGCGCCGGTTGCTCGATGGCGCAGTCGTGTCGTGTTTTTCGGTGTCCATAGGACCTCCAGGCCATCCGGCTTCGGAACACAATCGCGGAGGCAGTGCGCGGCAGGCGGGAGGTCGCCCGGGACGAGACCACCGCCGCCTTCACGCCTGCCGCGGCCGATCCTGGGGGGGGATGGCTTGGGTGGAATGCCGCGGGAGCGCCCGACGTGTCGCTCGCGGCATTGCGGAGTTCGGCCGCTGAATTGCCCTTTCAGCGGGTGTCGCGGAGGTACCTCGTGGGTGACACGCCCACGACGCGCCGGAATGCCGCGGCGAAGTGAGACGGGTTTTCGTAGCCGCAGGCGAAGGCGATCTCGGTGATCGAATCCGATCCACGCGTGAGACGGCGCTTCGCTTCCTCAACGCGCAGGCGGGTGAGGCGGCGGAAGGGCGGCTCGCCGAACCTGCGCTTGAACACCCGCAGGAGGTGAAATTTGCTCATGGCGGCGACGCCGGCCAGGTCATCCAGTGAGACCTGTGTGCCCAGATTGTCACGCAGATAGGCGTCCACGGCGGCGAGGCGCCGGTCCTCGTATCCCGCGCCGTGGAGGGCCGGCAGCCGCACATGGTGCATCAGCACGTGCATCACCAGAAAATGCGCGGCGCTGTCGGCATAGAGATCGGGCAGCTTCGCCTCGACCGCGCGCTCCATGGCCTGCATGACGTCCGGGATGACAGGGTCGTCGCAGCTGAGCTGGTTGGGCAGCTGCAGGCGATGCGCCGTGCCGCCGGCCAACTCGCTGGCGACGGCCGCGATCATGTCCGCAGCCAGATGCAGTTGCAGCGTGCGGTGCGCCTCGTCACCGCGCCAGCGCAGCCGCACCTCCTCACCTGGCGCAGTCATGCCGAGGTCGCCCGCTCGGTAGCGGGTGCGGTGCCACGCCCCGCGGTAGCGGGCTTCAATGTCGGAGGTGCCATCCGTGACGAGGACGAGGAGCTGATCCACCGTCGGCGCCGTGTCCAGCTCCTGCACCTCGACGGGCTCATCGTAGGCGCGCAGGAGGGTGGAGCGCCATCCGGCGTCCCAGCTGCAGAGGGTCATCTGGCCCTTCAGTCGGCGCTGCGCTTCCAAGCTTGCGGTGTGTATGCCCATGCGCGAAACCTTCATCTTGACCTTGGGGACAGTTCCACGGCCGCAGCATGGAAGGCCCATGGGACTGCCCGGCGTTGCCCGCCCTGCGTCTCCCAGCCGAGAACTGGACAGCGCATCTGCAAAACGTTGATCGGACTACGAATATAGAGTTGGCCTCTGGCACGGCCTTTCACTGCCAACACAATTGCGATGATATTGTACGGGCATATGAATAGTTAAAGTGGTTGAGTTTTTGTAGAAAGTTATTGCACTTTTTCTGGACCTTAAATTTTATCTTTTCCTTTGCAGGCAACCCTGAGTGGGCTTGCCGGTCGAAAGGGACCGACAGCCCGCGCGCCTGTCGGCGTCAGTCCCTGCCGGGTCGACCGCACGAGATGCTGGGGCATCTGCCATCGGCCAAAGCCGGCGAGCAGGATGTCGGTCTGGCGGCCAATCAGGTCCGCGAAGCACCGGCGCCGCGCGCTGGCAGGCCCCAAGCGCGGCGCATCGGGATCCACCGGTTCGGACAGCACCAGCTGGACATGCGCCTCTGGGTCGCCGCGCTTGGCGGGGCACTTCCCGGCCTGGGAACAGCCTGAGCTGTTCGCGGAGGAAGTCCGCGCAAGCTTCCGCGCGCTGAGATAGGCAAGGCCCAGCCACGGGTGCAAATGGACTGACGCGCCCGAGCCGCCGAGCGAGACACCCGCGGCGGGCCGTCACGCCCCGGAATGGTAGTCCGGCTGCACAACATCGGAGAGGAGGGACGGGCCGCTTGGGTGCCAGCCCAATGCCTGCCGGGTCGCGGCGCTGGACGCGACCATGTCCCCACCCACGAAGCCGGCGAGCCAGCCGAAATGCGCGGCCTCGCGCGGCGCGACCGGAAGGTTGAGCTTCCGGCCGATGGCCGCGGCGATGTCGCGGAAGGGTACGCCTTCTTCCCCCACCGCATGATAGGCAGGCTGCGCCGCGCCATGCTCCAGTGCCAACCGGTAAAGGCGGGCCGCATCCGTTACATGCACGGCCGGCCAGCGATTGGCGCCATCGCCCAGGAAGGCGGACACCCCGGTCCGGCGCGCGAGGTCGATGAGCATGGGAACGAAGCCGTGATGCTCGCCCACGCCATGGACCGAGTGCGGCAGCCGGATGCTGGTCGTGCGCACGCCGGACAACGCCCGCGCCGCCTGTTCGGAGCGGCGCAGATAGGCGGGGTCCGACACCGGCACATCCGCCTCGGTCGCCTCGCGCCCCGGCACGCGCAACGCGGACAGCGTGGCGGTGACAAGCAGCGGCTTGGACGTGCCCCGCAGCGCCTCGCCCAGCGCGGTGATGGCGCGCGCGTCCTGCGCCGCGTTCTCGGCATAGCGCGAGAAATCGTGGTTGAAGCCCAGATGCACCACGGCATCGGCGCGCGCCGCCGCCGCCCGCAAACCATCCAGGTCATCGAGCGACCCGCTCTGCGCCTCCGCTCCCATGGCGAGCAGCGCCTGCGCCTTTTCGGGCGACCGCACCAGGCCGATGACCCCATGCCCATGGCCGATCAACTCCGCGACGACCGCGCGCCCGACCCAGCCCGTCGCCCCTGTCACGAAAACCCGCATGTCCTGTCTCCCGATCCGATGGCGAGCGACATGCGCGGGGCGGCGCTGCTATAAAAGCCGTGAGTGCATACCGGTATGAGGACCAACAGGATCCCGATGGCCGCCTCCGACCTCGCCACCTATCTGCGCGAACGGCGTGAGCGCGTGGATGCCGCTTCCCTCGGCTATGCGGGCGCGCGCCGCCGCACGCCCGGCCTGCGGCGCGAGGAGGTGGCCGCGCGCGCCGGCATCAGCGCCACCTGGTACACCTGGCTGGAACAGGGGCGTGGCGGCGCGCCCTCGGCCGAGGCGCTGGAGCGGGTGTCGCGCGCGCTGCTGCTGAGTGATGTGGAGCGCGAGCACCTGTTCCTGCTCGGGCTCGGCCGGCCACCGGAGGCGCGCCACCAGCCGCAAGAGGGCGTCGCACCGCGGTTGCGGCGCGTGCTGGACGGCATGGCGGGGTGCCCCGCCCTCGTCATCACGGCGGGGTGGGATGTCATGGCCTGGAACGCCGCGGCCGCGGCGGTGCTGACCGATTACGGCGCCCTGCCGCCGGAGAGGCGCAACGTCCTGCGCCTCATCTTCCTCGACCCGCGTTCGCGTCGCGCCAACCTGGACTGGGAGGGCGTGGCGCGTTTCGTGGTGGCCGTGTTCCGTGCCGGGATCGCGCGTGCCGGGGCCGCTGCCGCGGCGCAGCCCATAGTGGAGGAGATGCGCCGCGCCAGCCCCGACTTCGCGCGGATCTGGGAGGAGGGCGAGGTTCGCGGCTTCGACGCGGCGCTGAAGCGGCTGAACCACCCGGTGCTGGGCGAGATCACGCTGGAATGCTCGGCCTTCGCGGTGGATGGGCGGCCGGAGCTGACCATGCTGGTCTTCACGCCGGCCGTTCCTGGTGACGAAGAGCGGATCAAGGCGCTGGTCGCCGCCGCCTGACCTGGTGCACAGGCGCGCGCGATGGTTCTGCCACGCCGTCGCTTCAGCGGCGTCCGCACTCGCGGCGGCTTGGATCGCGGTCGCAGCGCTGCGCGCGCGCGCGGTCACTCATGATCTGGGCGTTGAGCGCCGTTTCACTGGCGAGGTTCGCCCTGTAGGCATTTCGGAGAGAGCCGCCATCGGACACGCATCCGGCCAGGAGGCCAGTTGTGAGCAGCGCGAAGCCAAGGGCCTTCAAACTACGACGGGACTGGAGGGATGGATTTCCAAGCATGACATCTGCCTTCGTTTCGTTGAGTCTCGACACGGGCGTATGACCGCCGCGGGCGAACCGCGCCTTGGTCAGCCCGTATCGCCCGCCTTCTCACTCACGAAGATTGCGTGAACATGGAGCGTCCCGCCGCATCGGCGGGAAACACCGACTGTCAGGTCCGGCGCTGCCCATCGAGGGCGGCCGTGGTGGATGCGGCGGATGGGGCACCGCCCAGATGGACCTGCACGATGGTCCCGCCAGCCGGTGCCGAACGGATCGTCACCCGGCCGTCGTGCTGGGCAACGACCTCGGCGACGAGATTGAGACCCAGGCCGCTGCCCTTGGATTGCGGTCGCAGCCTGTAGAACGGTTCGAAGACACGCTCGCGCTCCTCGGGTGGAATGCCGGGCCCATCATCCTCGACTTCCAGCGTTCGGCCGATGACGCGCAGAACCGCATGCTGCCCACCGTGATCCATCGCGTTGCGCAGCAGGTTCATCAAGACACGCTCCAGCGCGGCGGCATCTCCCAGGCAGGTTCCGCTTTGCACCACCTCAACCTCCATTGACCGGCCGCCGGCGATGGCAAGGGGCGCGAGGTCCGCGACGACCCCACGGGCAAGCGCGACCAGGTCAACCTGGGCGGTCCTGCGCCCCTGTGACAGGCGCTGGAGGTCCAGCAGCTGTTCGGTCAGGATCGTAAGGCGCTGTATGTCGTCGCCAAGCGCGCGCACGGCCGGATCCTGAGAGCCGTCCACCTTGCCTTGCAGCACGGCGATGGGCGTCCGCATCTCATGCGATGCCGAGGCGATGAACCGCTGCTGGCGTTCGTGGCCCTCGTCCAGACGCCGCAGCGCCTCGTTCATCGCACGAACCAGAGGCGCGATTTCGCGAGGGACATGCGCCTCGCTCAGGCGGCGGCCGCGCCGTTCAGGATCGATCTCCTCGGCCTCGCGCGCGATCCGGGACATGCCAGCCAATGCGCGCCGGACAATCCAAGGTGTCATGACCAGCGAGGTCACGAACAGCAGCAGGATGATGGGGACGACGATGACGGGAGACGCGAGGAGAATCAGGAAGTTCAACTGCGACAGGGCGCCGTGCGCAAGGATCGTCAGCGGACCGATGTCCGTCATCTCTCGCCGCACCACCGCCGCCAGATCATAGGGTGGCGTGCGATCGCGCAGCTGGGCGTAGGAAAGCTCGCTGAGCCGCCCCTGAAACGACGCGTAGAAGCCAGGCACCATGCCAAAGGTCACGCTGTGCCCAGCGTCGTCTTCGACCATGAACCACAGCCCTGGTTCGGTCGCCTGCAGCCCGGACAGGCTGTCGGTTTGCCGGATGAAAAGGTCGCCCTGAGCGTTGCGGTCCATTGCGCCGGCGATGACAGCGACGATTCTCTCGTCGGTGTAGGGGCCGCCGCTGTCGATCCGAAGCGCAACCGCGATCAGGACGGACACGGAGATCAACAGCGCCACAAGCTGGACAACCAGCGGATAGACGATCAGCGGCCGCTTGAGAGAGCGACCCCGCGTCACGACACTTCGCGCAACAGATAGCCGACGCCCCGGATCGCGTGGATCTCCACCTGGGCATCCCACTCCCGCAATCTCCGGCGCAAGCGCGAGATATGCGAATCCAGGGTGTTGGACTGAACCTCGTCGTCAAACCCGAAGACCGCATGTTCGAGGGATTCGCGCATCACCGTACGCCCGCGCCGCTTGAGCAAGGCCCCAAGGACACGCAGTTCGCGCCGCGGCAAGGTCACGGACAGACCGTTGACCTCGACCGCGTCATTCGCAGGGTCGAAGATCACGGCGCCCGCGATGATCCTCTCATCCTGCAGATGGGATGGGCGCCGCCTGACCGCTCGGATTCTGGCCAGCATCTCATCGAACGCAAAGGGCTTTACGAGGTAGTCGTCCGCCCCGCGTTCCAGCCCCGTCACGCGATCCTGCACCTCTCCGCGCGCGCTGAGCATGATGACATGGATGCCCGGTGTGCGCTGCCGAAGCGCCCCGATCAGCCCGAGCCCGTCGCCGTCGGGCAACGTCCTGTCCAGCAGCGCCAGGTCGTAATGGACCATGGCGCAGGCGTCACCCGCCGCGGCGAGACAGTCGAGATGGTCCACCACGAAACGCTCGCGCTGCAGAAACCTGCACAGCATCTCGGCAAGGTCGGGTTCGTCCTCGACAAGCATGATTCTCATGCTGCCTCATGCCCGATTCCGCCAAACCGATGAAGGGCCGAATCCCTCGCCGGCACCATTTCGCAGCGCAGTTCAGGGTTGCGCGCCCTTCGCCGCCCACGCCGCCATCCCGCCATCGGCCATGGTCAGTGACACGCGCCACCAGTCGGCCGGAGGCGCCAGCAATGCGGCTCCATCCCGATCGGGAAGGCCGTGCGACGCGTCCGCAAGGCGGTGGCGCGGAGCACCTGCATCGATCCCGCAAGCCGACCGGCGAGGCCTACGCCGGAGAGGGCAACGGGCGCGCGTGGGCCGCGACGGCCCGCGCCGTCTCCGCGATCCAGCGCCGCAGCCGCGCACCATCGGCGTCGGCCGCCGCCTCGAGTTCTCCGACGGAAACCAGAGGTGAGAGCGATGTGGGCCCTCAGCAGCTTGCTTGAACAGGATCGGCCTTGATCACCATCGTCACGCCAGCCCCGTCCATCGCGCGGCGAAGGCCAGCATGTCGGTGAGTTCCTCGATCAACTGAGGGATCGGCTTGCTGGTGCCGTGGCCGGCGCGTGTATCCACACGCAGCAGGCGAGGTCGGTCGCCAATATCGGCCGCCTGCAGGGCGGCGACGTATTTGAAGCTGTGGGCGGGCACGACGCGGTCATCCGCGTCGGCGGTCGTGACGAGGATCGCGGGGTAGGCCGCGCCGGACCGGATGTTGTGGTAGGGCGAGTAGCCCAGCAGGTTGCGGAAGTGCACTTCCTCGGCGGGATCGCCAAACTCATTGACCCAGAGCCGACCGCCGGTGAACCGGTCGAAGCGCAGCATGTCCATCACGCCCACGCCGGGCAGCGCCGCGGCGAAGAGGTCGGGCCGCTGGTTGACCACGGCACCGACGATCATTCCGGCATTGGACGAGCCCTGGATCGCGAGACCCTCCGGCGCGGCGATGCCTTCGGCCTTCAGGAATTCCCCCGCCGCGATGACATCGTCGAAGCTGTTCTGCTTGGCGAGCAGTCGGCCGGCATCGTGCCACGCCCTGCCGTATTCCCCGCCGCCGCGGATGTTGGCGACGGCGACGATACCGCCGCGCTCGACCCATGCCAGGAGCGCGGGCGAGTACATCGGGACGACGCTGAGCCCATAGCCGCCATAGACATGCAGCATGGTCGGTGCCGGGCCTGTGATGTCGGCGCGGCGGAGGAGGAACATCGGCACCCGCGTGCCGTCCTTCGAGGCGTAGAAGCGCTGATCCACGACGATGCGCGCGTCAACCGTCACGTCAGGCTGCGCCCATATCGTGCTGGCGTTGGCGGAAACGTCGTAGCGGTGGATCGTGGTCGGTGAATTGAAGCTGGTGAAGGTGAAGAAGGCCTCGTTGTCGGCGAGGTGGCCGCGGAAGCCGCCGGCGGTGCCGATGCCGGGCAGCGCCACCGCACCGTCGGGCGTGCCGTCGAGCCGATACCGTCTCACTTCGGTCTTTGCATCCACCATGTAGGAGACCACGAGCCGACCGCCGAGCAGGACCGCGTCGCTCAGCGTGCCGTCCTGCTCGGGGACGAGCTCCACGAAGTCAGCAGCGGCGGCAGCCAGGTCAAGCGTGACGATCCTGCTGCGCGGGGCCCCTTGCTGCGTGACCAGGATGACAGTCGTGCCGAGGCACCCGATCACGGCCCAGAAGTGATCGAAGTTCGACACGAGCGTGCGCGACGGCCAGCCGGGGCGCGTGAGATCAACGATCGTGGGTGTGCTGCCGCCCGACCCGGGGGACGAGAAGATCGCCGCGTGGCGGCCATCCTCGGTCCATGTCACGACGTGCACCAGGTGCGGCTGGTCGGGCGTCGCATGGACGACGCGGTCGTTCGCCTGCGCTGTTCCGAGCGCGTGGAAATGCACGGCATGACCGCTTACCGGCGCCGCGGAGGGCGTCTCGTCAGCGGGAGCGGGGAAACCTGAGTAGAAGAAGCCGGAGCCATCCTTCGCCCAGGCGATGGTCGTGAACCGCGCGTGGGCGATCTCATCCTCCAGCAACGTACCGGTCGCGACATCGAGCACGCGGATCTTCCGCCAGTCGCTGCCGGCCTCCTGCACGCCGAAAGCGACCAGCCTGCCGTCCTCGGAGGCGGACCATTCCGCGAGCGCGGTCGTGCCGTCGCTCGACCACGCATTGGGGTCGATCAGCACATGATCAGGCCCCTCCAGCCCCTCACGCATGATGAGCATGGCTTGGTTGATGAGTCCCGCATGGCGCGTGAAGAAGTAGCGTCCGCCGCGCTGCTGCGGCGCGGTGAGCCGCTCGTGATCGTACAGGCTGGTCAGTCGCTCGTGGAACGACGCGCGGGCGGGCAGCGTTGCCAGATAGGCGCGGCTGGTGCGGTCCTGGGCGGCCATCCAGGCGGCGACCTCCCCGTCGCTGCGCGCGTCGTTCTCGAGCCAGCGGTAGGGGTCGGCGATCCGGCGGCCGAAACGCTCCTCCACCACGTCGGTGCGCCGCGTGTGCGGATAGCTGATCGCGGGCATGGCCGCCTCCACTGTCTGGCCCTGGGCCGTGCGAATTGGATAGGGGCGCGAAAGCCCGGTGACGAGGGCGGTGCCGAGCACGCCGGACAGCAGGGCACGGCGGCGCGATGCGGGAAGGTCCTGCATGGTCATGAACTGGCCGGGCTGCGCGCGAGCATGGACGCCGGCTGCGGTCTCAAGGGAGGGGCTTCCAGGTATTGCATCTGCCTTCGCTTCATTGCTGATCGACACGCCCGCACGAGACCGCGGTCGAACCGCGCTTCGGCCAGCCTGTGTCGCTCCCCTTCTCCCTCCCGAAGATTGCGTGAACATGGAGCGTACCGCCGTGGCGGCGAGAAACGCGGGCTGTCAGATCCTGCGCTGGGCCCTGAAGGCGGCCGTTGAGGATGAGCCGCATCGGACAACATCCCGTTTACGCGCGCGATGGTCGGGCAGGCACTGGGGAAGCAGTTGAAAGCGAACCACGGGTCGGTTCAGGGATAGAGCCACGCCTGCGCGCGGGTCAGAAAAGACCGCTGCAGCAGCGCGTCAGCGTGCGATGGCGCGCGAAGAGAAGCGCTGGCGAAAAGGCCTCAAAGGCTCTGCCAGGGTCGGGTCGAGGGCTCGAATCCATTCGCCCGCTCCAGTCGGCTTTTCCAGTCCCACATGCCGCTTCACGCGATGGCGCCGGTCTCCATGCTGCCGCGCTTCGCTTCGCCGTCAGATGCGCGCGCCCCAGAACATCGGGTAGGCCGCGCGCGGCAGGTCGCGCAGCCGGTCACGGTAGCCGGCCGGGATGGTGAACTGCCCCCACATCAGCGAGGGCACATGCTCCACCACCCGGGCCTGGATGCGCGCCGCGATGGCGCGCCGCCCGGCCGGGTCGGCGGTCGCGGCGAATTCCCGCAGCGCCGCCTCGATCTCGCGGTCGCAATCCCAGCCCGGGAAGTCCGCGCAGGTGTTCGAGATGTAGAAATGCGTGAGCGGCGAGAACATGTCCGTGCCGTTCGCGTAGACCGAGAACATGTGCCAGCCCTCGCGCCGGCCGCGGCGCGCCAGCAGCGTGCCCCAGTCCATCACCTGTTCCTCGACGCGGAAGCCGGCCTGCTGCATGGCCTGGATGGTCACCTGCGCCGCCGTCTGGCTGATGCCGCCCGCGACCGTGAGGAAGGTCAGCGGCTGGCCGCGGTAGTTCGTCGCCGCCAGCATCCGCCGCGCCTCCGCCACGTCGAAGCCCATGCGCTCCGCGCCCAGCCGGCTTTCCATCGGGCCGTCGCAGAGGAAGGCCGCATTGCAGGGCGGCGAGCGGTAGCGTTCCGGCACGCCGATGGCGGTCAGGATCGCCGTCTGGTCCACGCAGCGCCACAGCACCTGGCGGATGGCCGGGTCGTCGAAGGGCTCGGCCGCGTGGTTGATGCGGAAATTGCCCTGGAACTGATGGATGCCGCCGAAGCCCTGGGTGCGGACACCGCGCGCGCGCTCGATGCGCGGCAGCAGGTCGAAGGGCAGGTATTGCATGTAGTCGATCTCGCCCTGGATAAGGGCGGAGGCGCCGGTCGCCTGGTCGGGCATCACGCGCAGGTTCAGCCGGTCTATATGGGCGCGCTTGCTGCCGGCCAGGAAGTCCTGCGGCTCCTCGCGCGGGACGTAGCCGTCGAAACGCTCCAGCACCATGAGGTCGCCCGGGCGCCAATCCGCGGCGCGGAAGCGGAAGGGGCCGCTGCCCACGGGTTCGCGCAGGCGCTGTTCCACCGGCACGGCGGCCAGGCGCGCGGGCATCATCACGGGCAGGGGCGCGTTGGGCTTGCCCAGCACATCGAGGACCAGCGGGAAGGGGCGGTTCAGGGTCAGGCGGAAGCTGCGCGCATCGGTGGCCGCCAGCTCCGCCTTGGCGGCCCAGAGCATGCGGCCCAGCGCGTCGCGCGGCGCCCAGCGTTCCAGGCTCGCCACGCAATCGGCGGCGGTGACGGGCGTGTTGTCGTGCCACATCAGGCCGGGGCGCAGGCGGAAATTCCAGATCAGGCCGTCGCCGCTGGTCTCCCAGGCCTCGACCATCTGCGGGCGGATGACGCCCTCTCCGTCCATGGCGAAGAGCGTGTCGAAGACATGGGTGGCGAAGCTGCGGGTGATGGCGGCGGTGGTCGCGTGCGGGTCGAGGATGACCACCTCGCTCTCCAGGACGATGTTCGCCACCGTGCTGGCGCGGGCCGTGCCCGCCAATGCGGGCAGGGCGAGCCCCGCCCCCAGCACGCCGCGCCGTGAGAGAGTGGCCATGTCCTGTCCCTCCTGATGATATATCGTCGTTAGGCTAGGTGGCCGCCGGAAGCGGGGTCAAGCGAAACGAAGGGGGACTGCATGGACGCGGAAGAATTGCGGGCGGCGGCGCGGGCCGCGCTGCCACCGCTGGAGGGCAGCATCACGGTCGCCGGCCTGCACGGGCCCGTCACCATACGGCGCGACGCCGACGGCGTGCCGCATGTGCGGGCCAGGACGGCGCGGGACGCCTTCTTCGCCCAAGGCTTCGCCCATGCCCAGGACCGGCTGTTCCAGCTGGAATTGAACCGCCGCCGCGCGCTGGGGCGCAGCGCGAAATGGCTGGGGCCCGCCGCCTTCGCCGCCGATGCGCTGGCGCGGCGCCTGGGCCTCGAGGCCGCGAGCCGGCGCGATGCGGCGGCACTGGACGCGCCCGCGCAGGACATGATCGCCGCCTATGCCGCGGGGGTGAACGCCTTTCTCGCCAGCGGCGCGCCCCTGCCGCTGGAATATACCCTGTTGGGCGCCACGCCCGAGCCCTGGGAGGGCTGGCATTGCATCGCCGTGATGCGCCGCCTGGGCCTGCTGATGGGTTCGGTCTGGTTCAAGCTCTGGCGCGCCTCCGCCCTGCCGCTGGCGGGCGAGGCCACCACCAGCCTGCGCTATGACGACGGCGGCGCGGACGCCTTCATCCTGCCCCCGGGCGCGGAGGGCGAGCGCTGGCGTGCCGCCTTGTCGGACCTCGCCCCCGCCGTGGCTTCGCTGCTGGAGGCCGCCGAGGCCGACGCGACGGGCGGCGGCAGCAACAACTGGGTGGTGTCGGGCCGGCTGACGGACACCGGCCGCCCTGTCCTGGCGGGCGATCCGCACCGCGTCTTCGAACTGCCCAACATGTATGTGCAGACGGGGCTCGCCTGCCCGGAATTCGACGTGATCGGCCTGACGGTGCCGGGCGTGCCGGGCTTCCCGCATTTCGCGCATAATGGGCAGGTGGCCTGGTGCGTGACGCACACCTTCGCGGACATCCATGACCTCTACCTGGAACGCTTCGACGCCGAGGGCGCGCGCACCGAATTCCGCGGCGAATGGCTGCCGGTGCACCGCCGCGTCGAGACGGTGGCGGTGCGCGGCGAGGCCCCGCGCAAGGTCGAGGTTGTCGAGACCCATCACGGCCCCGTGATCTGCGGCGACCCGGCGCGCGGCACCGCGCTCGCGCTGAAATCCGTGCAGTTCGCCGAGACGGACCGCAGCTTCGACTGCCTGCCGCGCCTGCTGACGGCGCGGAGCGTCGCGGCCCTGTTCGAGGCCACGCGCGGCTGGGGGTTGATCGACCACAACCTGGTGGCCGCCGATGCGGCAGGCGGCACCGGCTTCCTGCTGCGCGCCCGCGTGCCGCGCCGCGGCCGCGAGAATGGCTGGCTGCCCGTGCCCGGCTGGACCGGCGCGCATGAATGGCAGGGCTGGATCGCGCATGAGGAGATGCCCCAGGTGCTAGACCCCGCGCCGGGCCTGCTCGTCACCGCGAACAACCGCGTCGTGCCCGATGACCACCCGGACTATCTCTGCACCGACTGCCACCCGCCCTATCGCGCCGCCCGCATCCAGGCATTGCTGCAAGAGCCCGGGCGGCGCAGCGTGGAGGGCGCGGCCGGCATCCATGCCGACACGCTTTCCGTCATCGCCCAAGTGTTCCAGGAGAGGCTGGCGCGGCTGCCAACGCCATCGCCCGCCGCCGCCCGGCTGCGCGAGGTGCTGCTGGCTTGGGATGGCCGCATGGAGGCCGGTTCGGAAGCCGCCAGCGCCTATATCGCGCTGCGCCTGGCGCTGACGCGGCGCCTCGCCGAGGCCAGCGGCCTGGGCGCCCTGGCCGGGCATGAATGGCTCAGCCCCGCCCCGGGCGTCGCGCCGCTGACCCAGCTCTGGTGGTGCCTGCCGCGCCTGCTGCGCGAGGATGATGCGCGGCTGCTGGGCGGCCTCTCCTGGGAGGCGGCGCTGGCCGAGGCGCTGGAACAGGTGGCGGCCGCCCCGCCCGCCGCAAACTGGGGCGAGGCGCACCGCCCGCGCTTCACCCACCCGCTCTCCCCGCTCTTTCCCTGGGCCGCGCCGGTGCTGGACCCGCCGGCGCAACCGCTCGCCGGCGATGGCGACACGGTGCAGGCCAATGGCCTCATCGCGCCCGCCGGCCCGGCGGCCGCCTATGGGGCGCTGGCGCGCTACGCCTTCGATGTGGGCGATTGGGAGAACAGCCGCTGGGTGGTGTTCCTCGGCGCCTCCGGCCATCCGGCCAGCCCGCACTACGCGGACCAGCACGCGGACTGGGCGGCCTGCCGGATGCGGCCCATGCGCCGCCACCCGCAGGCGGGCCCCTGCACGACCCTGCTGCCGGCGTGAACAGGATGGCCCCCGACCCCCGCGACAATCTGACGAGCCGCGTCCATGCGGAGCTGCGCGCGGGGCTGCTGCACGGAAGGCTGCGGCCTGGCCAGCGCCTCAAGATCCGGGAGCTGGCGTCCGCCATGGGCGTCAGCGAAACGCCGGTGCGCGAGGCGGTGATGCAGCTGGTCCGCGAGGGTGGGCTGGAGCTGCGCCCTGCCTCGGCCATCCGCGTCGTGCGCCTCAGCCTGTCGGACTACCTGGAGCTGCGGCGCATCCGCCTGCTGCTGGAAGGCCTGGCCGCCGAGGAAGCCGCCCGCCGCGCCACGCCCCCTGCCGTGGCGGCCTTGGCCCAGGACCACGCGGCGCTGGAGGCGGCCGAGGCATCGGGCGAATGGCAGGCGGCCATCGAGGCCAATTTCCGCTTCCACCACGGGCTCTGGCGGCTGGCGGGGATGCCCAATTTGCTGGGCATCCTGGAGGGGATCTGGCTGCGGAACGGCCCGCTGCTGAACCTGCTCTACCCGGATGCGAAGCCGAGCTACCTCGGCCGGCACCGCCACTTGGATATCCTGGACGGGCTGCGCGCGCGCGATGCCGAGCACACGCGGGCCGCCATGCACGCCGACCTGGTCGAGGGCGGGCGCGGCCTGTTGTGGCGACTGGAGGAGTTGGAGGCCACCGAATCCCGTTGCGCGTGAGTTTTCGCGGTGTTTTGATATATCCTCCATAAGAGGAAGGCCTTCCATGCCCCGCGCCCCCGCCTCCGACGCCACCCTGCGCGAGCGGGCGCTGCGCGTGGTGCCGGGCGGCATGTGGGGCCATCTACACGCGCAGCGCCTGCCGCAGGGCTACCCGCAATTCTTCGCCCGCGCCGAGGGCGGCCATATCTGGGACGCGGATGGCCGCGAATATGTGGACCTGATGTGCAGCTGGGGGCCCATCGTGCTGGGCCACCACGACCCCGTGGTGGACGCCGCCGCCGCCCGCCAGGCCGCGCTGGGCGATTGCCTGAACGGCCCGGCGCCGGTGATGGTGGAGCTGGCAGAACGCCTGGTGGACCGCATCCCGCACGCGGACTGGGCCATGTTCCAGAAGAACGGCACGGACGCGACCACCGCCTGCGTCACCATCGCGCGCGCGGCCACCGGGCGGCGGGTGATCCTGGTGGCCCAGGGCAGCTATCACGGCGCGGCGCCCTGGTGCACGCCCGTCCCCGCCGGCACCACCGAGACCGACCGCGCCCACCAGCTGCGTTTCCGCTACAATGACGTGGCGAGCCTGGGGGCGGCGGCCGACGCGGCGGGCGATGACCTCGCCGCCGTCATCGTCACCGCCTTCCGCCACGACAACGTCGTGGACCAGGAGATGCCCACGCCCGCATTCGCCCAGGCCATGCGCCGCCTCTGCGACCGTCGGGGCGCGGCGCTGATCCTGGACGATGTGCGCGCCGGCTTCCGGCTGCACTGCGGCGGCAGCTGGGAGGGTCTGGGCGTGCGGCCCGACCTCTCGGCCTGGAGCAAGGCCATCGCGAACGGCCATGCGCTGGCCGCCGTGACCGGCACCGACGCGCTGCGCGAGGCGGCCTCCCGCGTCTTCGTCACCGGCAGCTTCTGGTGCGCTGCCGTGCCTATGGCGGCGGCGCTGGCAACGCTGCAACGCCTCGATGAACTGGACGCGGTGGCGCATATGGAACAACTGGGCCAGAGGCTGCGCGACGGCCTCGCCGCGCTGGCCGCGCAGCACCGCGTGGGGCTGCGCCAGTCGGGTCCGGTGCAGATGCCGCTCTTCCTCTTCGACGGCGATGCGGAGTTCCGCCAGGGCGCCGCCTTCTGCCGCGCCGCGCTGGAGGCGGGCGCCTACCTGCACCCCCGTCACAACATGTTCCTCTGCGCCGCCCACACCGATTCCGACATGGACCGGGTGCTGGACGCGGCCGATGCGGGTTTCCGCGCCGTGCGGCGGCTCGCGGCATGAACCACCAATATCCAGGAGCAATGCGATGGGAAGCATGACGGGTCTCGCGCGCCGCGCGGCCTTGGCGACGCTTGTGGCGCTCGGCCTCGGCGGCCCGGCGCTGGCGCAGCAGGCGCCCGCCACCCTGGTGGTGGCGCGCAACATGGACGTGAACTCGCTCGATCCGCATCGCGGCTTCTGCGACACCTGCCAGATCGTCTTCGACGCGCTCTACGACACGCTGGTCACCATCGGGCCGGACAACCGCACGCCGGTGCCGCGCTTGGCCACGCGCTGGGAGGCGTCCGCGGACCTCACGCGCTGGACCTTCCACCTCGACCCGCGCGCGCGCTTCGCCTCGGGCCGCGCGGTGGAGGCGGCGGATGTCGCATGGTCCTTCCGGCGGCTGGCCGCCACGCGCGCCAGCAGCAGCTTCCTGGCGGGTGACATCGAGCGCATCGAGACGCCCGATGCGCACACCGTCACCGTCCACCTGAAGGCGGCGAATTCCGAGTTCATCGGCATCGCGGCCGCCCCCTACATGGCCGTGGTGGACCGCGTGGCGGCGGAGGCCGCCGGCATCCGCGCCGAGGGCGAGGTGGCGCAGGATGGCGGCGACCGCTGGTTCGGCGAGAACTCCGCCGGCAGCGGCCCCTTCACCCTGGCCCGCTACCGCCCGAATGACGAGCTGCGCCTCGCACGCAACGCGAATTACTGGCGCGACGCGCCCGCCTTCGCCGAGGTCGTGATCCGGCAGGCCGCGGGCGCAGCGGTGCAGGGGCAGCTGCTCGCCTCGGGCGGGGCCGATATCGCGCTCCAGCTCGACACCGAGACGGCGCGCGCCCTGCCGCGCGACCGGGCAACGGTGCAGGTGCTGCCCTCGCCCAACTTCATCTACCTTGCCATCGCGCCCGGCGCGCCGGCGGCGCAGGGGCGCTTCACGCCGGAAGTGCGCGAGGCGATCTCGCTCGCCGTGGACCGCGCGGCGATGATCGAGTTCGTGCTGGGCGGCGCGGGCAAGCCGCAGGCCAGCCCCATCCCGAACGGCTTCCCGGGCAGCGCGGGGCTGGAGGTGCCGGGCACCGACCTGGCGCGGGCGCGGCAGATGCTCGCCGCCGCCGGGCATGGGCGCGGCTTCGACGTGGACTTCACCTTCCCCGCCATCAACAGTTATGGCGCGGACATGTCGCTGGTCGCGCAGCGGCTCCAGCAGGATCTGGGCCGGGTGGGCATCCGGCTGCGGCTGCAGCCCGCCACCTTCCCGGTCTGGGTGCAGCAGATGCGCGCGGCGCAATTGCCCATGACCATCGGCTACTACGCGCCCGACTATTTCGGCTCGGCGCAGTATGTGAACTTCTTCGGCATCATGGAGGGCACGCCCTGGTTCACGCGCGCCGGCGGCGGCAACCTGCCCTCCATCGCCAATGGCGAGTTGCGCGGGCTGCTGACCCGCGCCCTCGCCGCGCCGGAAGCGGAGCGCGAGGCCGCCTTCCAGGCCGTCGCGCGTTCCATGATGGGCGACCGCATCATCCTGCCGCTGCTCTCGCCGGACCTGGTCATCGCGCATCGTCCGGGCTTGCAGGGCGTGCGCTACAGCACCTGCTGCAACCTGCCGCTGGCCGAGATCCGCCCCCGCTGACGTGGTCCTGATCCAGCGCCTGCTGCTGCTGCCCGTCCTGCTGCTGGGCATCGCGGCGGTCAGCTTCGGCCTGTCCCGCGCCACCGGCGTGGACCCCGTGATCGCCATCGTGGGCGAGCGCGCCATGGAGGACCCCGCCGTGGTCGCGGCCGCCCGCGCGCAATGGGGGCTGGACCGGCCGGTGGCGGTGCAGTTCCTGCGCCATGTGGCCAATGCGGTGCAGGGCGATTTCGGGACCTCCTTTCGCACCCGCCGGCCGGTGGGCATGGATCTGGCGGAGCGGCTGCCGGCCACGCTCGAACTGGTGCTGGCGGCCACGCTGCTGGGCACGCTGGTGGGCGCTGCGCTGGCCCTGCTGAGCGCACGCTGGCCGCATGGGCTGCTGGACCAGGCGGTGCGCGGCTTCGCCTCGGCCGGCGTGTCCATTCCGGTGTTTCTCGCGGGGCTGCTGCTGCTGTGGCTGTTCGCCACCTCGCTCGACTGGCTGCCGGGGCCGGGGCGGCTCGACGCGCGGCTGACGCCGCCGCCCGTGTGGACGGGGATGCTGCTGGTGGACGCGGCCTGGGCGATGGACTGGGCGGTGTGGCGGGATGCCGCGCGGCGCCTGGTGCTGCCGGCCGCCGCGCTGGGCTGGGGCATCGCGGCGCTGGTCGCGCGGCTGCTGCGCGCGACGCTGATCGAGGAGCTGGCGCGCTTCCACATCGTCGCCGCGCGCTCCCGCGGGTTGAGCGAGGGGCGGCTGCTGCTGGACCACGCTCTGCCCAACGCGATGGTGCCGGCGCTGACGCTGGTCAGCCTTTCCTTCGCCACGCTGGTGGCCGGGGCGGTGCTGACCGAGACGGTCTTCGCCTGGCCCGGCGTCGGCGCCTATGCGCTGGAATCCGCCCGCACCCTCGACTACCCCGCGATCATGGCGGTGACCATGCTGGGCGGCGTGGCGCTGGCGCTCAGCGGCGTGGTGGCCGATGCGGGCCAGGCCTGGCTCGACCCGCGCCTGCGGGACCGCTGAGGGGTGTGGCGCCGCGCCCTGGCCTCACCCGCCGCCCTCCTCGCCCTGCTGGTGCTGGGCTTCTGGGTGGTCACGGCCATCACCGTGCCCTGGTGGGGCCTGCCCGACCCGACCGAGAGCGTGGGCCGCCGCTTCCAGCCCCCCGGCGGCGCCTTCCCGCTGGGCACGGATGCGCTGGGCCGCTGCGTGTTGTCACGCACGCTGCACGGGGCGCGGCTGTCGCTGCCGCTGGCCTTCTGCGTGGTGGTGGGGGCGGCGGCGCTCGGCGTGCTGCTGGGCGCCATCGCGGGCTTCCTGGGTGGGGCGGCGGACTGGCTGCTGTCGCGCGCCGCCGATATCGCGCTCGCCTTCCCGCCCGTGCTGCTGGCGCTGGCGGTGGCGGCCACGCTGGGGCCGGGGCTGCTCAATGCGGGGCTGGCGATGCTGGCGGTGTGGTGGCCCATCTACCTGCGGCTCATGCGGGCGCAGGTGCGGGGCGTGATGCGCATGGAGCATGTCCAGGCGGCGGTCACGGTGGGCTCCACGCCCGCCGCCATCCTGCGCCGGCATGTGGTGCCGCTGTGCACGACGCCCATCCTGGTCGCGCTGCCGCTCGATCTCGGGCAGGTGATCCTGCTGGGGGCAGGGCTGAGCTTCGTGGGCCTGGGCGCGCCGCCACCCGCGCCGGAATGGGGGCTGATGGTCGCCGAGGGGGCGACAACCCTGCACCGCTGGTGGCTGGTGGCCGGGCCGGGGGTGGCCATTCTCTCGGTCGTGCTGGCCTGCACCTTGCTGGGCGACCGGCTGCGGGAGCAGGGGCGGGGCTGAGGCGCCAGGGGTGTGCGGGCGCCCCGCGCGTTCCCACATGCCGGTGAATGCGCCTGTTGATTGCCCTTCTTCTTCTCGCCGCCCTCGCCGGGGCCGTCATCATGGGCCTCCGGCATCTTCCACCCGAATGGGACCCGCGCGAGCCGCTCGACCTGAGCGCCGCGCCGGGCTGGATGACCGATTTGAAGCTGCGGCGCCTGGCGTGGGAGCCGGAGGCCTGCTTCGCCGCCTTCGCCGCCTCGGGCATGACGCCGCGGCGCGTGCCCGACCGCCCCTCCGACACCGGCTGCGCGATCGAGAACGCCATGCTGCTGCCCGGCGAGGCGCGCCTCCAGCCGGCCAGCCCCGTGGTCACCTGCCGCATGGCCGCCGCCTGGGTGTTGTTCGAGCGGAACAGCCTGCAACCCGCCGCCCGCGCGCATCTGGGCACCGAGGTCAGCGGCGTGCGTCACCTCGGCACCTACAATTGCCGCAACGTGAACCATGCCCGGGCCGGCCGGCGCAGCCAGCACGCGACGGCCAACGCGATTGACATCGCGGGCTTCACCCTGCGCGATGGGCGAGAGGTGCGGCTGCTGCGCGACTGGGGCGGCGCGGGGCCGGAGGCCGCCTTCCTGCGCGATGTGCGCGACGGCGCCTGCCGCTGGTTCCGCGCCGTGCTCGGCCCGGACTACAACGCCGCGCACGCCGACCATTTCCACCTCGACATGGGGCGCTGGCGCAGCTGCCGCTGAGCCGCGCCCTGGGGGCCTCTTCCAAGCCGGACGGGTCTCTGTCTCCATGGCTGCACCGCACAGGAGGAACACATGCCCCGAACGCCGTTGAAGCCCCTTCTCGCCCGGGGCAAGTGCCTCATCGCTCCCGGTGTCTTCGACCTGATCTCGACGCACATGCTGAACCAGCACGGCGCGGCAGCCACCTACATGACGGGCTTCGGCGTGGTGGCCTCGGCGCTGGGCCTGCCCGATGCGGGGCTCGCGACCTACACCGAGATGCTGGACCGCGCGCAGAAGATCGCCGCCTTCTCGAAGGCGCCGGTCATCGCCGATGCGGACACCGGCTATGGCGGGCTGCTGAACGTGCGCCACACGGTGCGCGGCTATGAGGCGGCCGGCATCGCCGCCATCCAGCTCGAGGACCAGGAATTCCCGAAGAAATGCGGCCACACGCCCGGCCGCCGCGTGATCCCGCTGGCGGACATGGTCCGCAAGATCGAGGTGGCGGCGGACAGCCGTTCCTCCGCCGATTTCCTCATCATCGCGCGCACCGATGCGCGCACCTCGCTGGGCCTCGATGAGGCGCTGCGCCGCGCGGAGGCCTTCGCGAAGGCCGGCGCCGACATCCTCTTCGTCGAAAGCCCCGAGAGCGAGGCGGAGATGGAGGCCATCGGCCGCGCCTTCCACCAGCCGCTGCTCGCCAACATCGTGGAGGGCGGCAAGACGCCGGTGCTGCCGCGCGCGCGCCTGGCGGAGCTGGGCTTCCAGGTCGCGATCTATCCGGCCGCGGGCTTCCTCGCCACCGCCGCGGTGCTGGACGGGATGTACCGCCACCTGACCACGACGGGCAGCAGCCTCGACGCCCCCGTGCCGGTGTTCGACTTCAAGAAGTTGACTGAGATCATGGGCTTCCCCGAGGTGCACGCCTTCGAGCGCCGCTGGGCGGAGACCGGCTGAGCCGCGCCGCAGGGGTGCCGCGCGGCGCGCGGCTGATCCACGCCTTCGGCGCTTCCACCCGGGCCGGATGCTGCTCTAGAAGCCGGCCATGGACAACAGCATGGCCACCAAGCCCTACAGCAAGCTGAAGGGCGACCCCTACCGGGCCTATGAGGCGCTGCCCGGCGAGGTGCGCCTGGCCTTGCAGGAGGCCCTGGTGGACTGGTGCCCGCTGCGCGCGCGCGAATGGCACCTGCATCTGCTGCGCCAGCAGCGGTTGCAGCCCGCGCAGGCGGCATCGCTGCTGGTCCAGACCATCCGCCGCCAGGACCAGGCCGAGGTCACGTCCTTCGCGCGGACCTGGCCGAAGGGCGCGCAGGCCTATCCGCACCTGGCGGCCGGCGCGACGCTCCAGCGCTATGCCGGGCCGGAGGGGATGCCCGCGCCGCCGCCGGTTCCGCCCGCCCTGCCGCCGCAGCGGGGCAAGGCCCCCGCCGCGGAGCGGCTCAAGGCGCCCGCCGCAGAGAGACCGAAAGCTTCGGCCGCGAAGCGGGTCAAAGCCCCGCCGAAGCGGCCCAAAGCGGCCGCCAAGCGCAAGGCGGGCCGCCGCGCCCGGCGCTGAGCCGGCGCGGCCCCGCGCGCCTTAGGCGCCTGTCATCGCGCGCCTAAGGCGTCTTCCCCAGCGCGCCTCAGGCGCGCCGGATGTTCCAGAACAGCGGCGGCTGGCCCTTCAGCATCCCCGTCAGGCTCCGGCGGAAGGCGGTGGGCTGGTAGTACATGCCCGTCGGGACATAGGGCACTTCCTGGAAGGCGATGCGCTGCATCTCGGTCGTCGCGGCCAGGGCCGCCGCATCGTTCGGCGCGTCGAACCAGGCGTCGCGCTGCGCCTCGATGGCCGGGATTTCCGGCCAGCCCGGCCAGGCATTGGCGCCATGCCCGCGGATGGAGGCGTGGCTCGCGGGGTTCCAATGGTCCACGCCGGACCAGAAGGTGAAGAAACCGCTCCAGCCCCCCTGGTCCAGCGGGTTGCGGCTGGCGCGGCGGGCCACCAGCGTGCCCCAGTCCGTGCTGACCAGGTCCACGTTGAAGCCCATCCGGCGGAACAGGTCCGCGCCCACCAGCGTCGCGGCGTTGATGGAGGCGAGGTCCGTCGCGTTCAGCAGCACCAGCCGCGCACCCATGGCACCCGCCGCCTGCAGCTCGGCGCGCGCGGCCTCCACGCTCTTGCGCAGGCGGTCCAGGCCGACCGCGGAGGCGGAGGGGGATTCCGGCGCGAAATAGCCGATGCCCTCGCGCCGCAAATCGGGTCGGCCCTCGATGCCCGTCTGGCCGATGACCGCCGTCATGAAGTCCATCTGGTTCACCGCGGTCAGCACCGCGCGGCGCACGGCGGGGTTGTTGAAGGGCTCGGCCGCGTGGTTGGGGCGGAAGATGCCGATCAGCCCCGTGTTGTTGATGATGTCCACGCCGATGTTGCGGGCATTGGCGCCGCGCAGGAACAGCGGGAAAAGGTCGGCGGTCGGCTGCTCCCACCAGTCGATCTCGCCCGATTGCAGGGCGGCGGCGGCGGTGGAGTGGTCGGGGATGATGCGCCATTCCACCCGGTCGAAATGCGCCACCTTGGGGCCAGCCGTCATGGAGGGCGTGCCGTTCGGCACAGGCACATAGTCCGGGTTGCGCGTGTAGGCGAGCGAGGAGCCAGGCACCCACTCATTCTGCACGAAGCGGTAGGGGCCGCTGCCCACGGCCTCGGTGATGTTGGTGAAGGGGTCCACGTTGGCCAGCCGCTCGGGCAGGACGAAGAGGCAGCTCGTCGTCACCTTGGAGAAGGCTTCGAGCATCTTGGGGAAGGGCCGTTCGAGGCGGATGGAGAAGACGCGGTCGCTCTCCTCCGTCATCTCGGCCACGCGCGACATGAGCACCTGGCCGAAGGCGTCGCGGCGGCCCCAGCGGCGGATGGAGGCGATGCAGTCGCGGCCGCGCACCGCGGAGCCGTCATGGAACTTCAGCCCCTCGCGCAGGGTGAAGCGCCAGAGCAGCCCGTCATTCTCGACCACATGGCCCTGGACCATCTGCGGCTGCGGGCGGAACTGCTCGTCCATGCCGTAGAGCTGGTCATAGACCAGCATGGCGTGGTCGCGCGCCACGAAGGCGGTGTTGGTGAAGGGGTCTATGTTGCCGGGGTTGGCGTGGGGCACATAGCGCAGCACGCGGTTGCGGGCGGGCTGGGCGATGGCGAAGCGCGGCAGGGCGGCCGCACCCGCCAGGGCGGCGCCGCCCGCCAGGATGTCGCGACGAAGCATTCTTGGAGTCTCCAGGGGTGAATTGCCGCAACGCTAGCGGGGCGGGGCCGCGCCGCTCAAGTCTCTGTTTCGGGACGATGATGCGGTCGGCCGGCGAGTGAGCCCGACCCTGTTCCCTGGCGCCCCGCGCGTCCATAATGAGGCGCCCGCATGCTCCATGCCGGCGCAATTCATCGGATACAGGGCCCAGCCACAGTGATCTTCGCCTTGTTCGCGGGCCTTGGCCTGATCTTCGTCGGCACGCATTTCCTCACCGTCAACATGAAGGAACTGGCCGGGCCGCGGCTGCGGCGCCTGGTGCGCGCGGTCACGCGCCACCCCGTCCAGGCGGCGATGGTGGGGGTGGGGTCCGGCGCCCTGGTGCAGAGCACCAATGCCGTCACCTTCATCGTGGTGGGGCTGGTTTCCGCGGGGGCCATCACCGTGCAGGCGGGCATGCCCATCGTGACCTGGGCCTATGCCGGGACCACGCTGCGCCTGCTGCTGATCTCGCTCGACAGCAGCGCCCTGACCTATGCGCTGCTGAGCCTGGTGGGCGCGGCCTACCTGTTCGAGACGCACAAATCCCCCCGCCACGGCTTCCTGGTGAACGCGGCAATGGGCCTGGGCCTGCTGATGCTGGGCGTGCAGCTCACCGTCATGGGCGCGCGGCCGCTCGGGGATTCCGCCGCGGTGCGCGAGGCCATGGCCTTCGCCAGCCAGTTCTACTTCTGGGGCTTCATCGTGGGCACCGTGCTGGCCACCGTGATGCAGGGGATGACCGTCTCCGTCATCGCCATCGCGCTGGTCAGCGGCGGGCTGCTCGGCCTCGACCAGACCATGCTGATCGTCGTGGGGGCCAATCTCGGCTCGGGGCTGATGAGCTGGATCCAGGCCAGCACGTTGAAGGGCACGGAGCGGCAACTCTCGGTCTACCAGGTCATCCTGAAGGTGATCGGCTGCCTGGTGCTGCTGCCGCTGCTGTCGCTCGAGCATTTCGCGGGCGTGCCCACCATCGTGGCGCTGACGGGTGCCATCACCACCGATGTCGCGCTGCAGGTCACGCTGGTGCATTGGCTGTTCCAGCTGGTGGCGGCGCTGGTGGCGAGCCCGCTCAACGGGCCGATCTACCGGCTGGTGGCCCGCCTCAGCCCGCCCTCGGCCGAGGAGGTGCTGGAGCGGCCCGCCCATCTCTACAACCCGCGCCCGACGGGTGCGGCCGAAGCCATCCGCCAGGTGGAGCTGGAGCAGGACCGGCTGATGCAGCGCCTCCCCCTCTTCCTCCACGGGGTGCGTCCGGGCGAGGCGGGGCCGAAGCCCCCCAGCCTCGCGGTGCTGCAACGTTCCGGCCGGGCGCTCCATGCCACCATTCGTGACTTCACCCTGGACGCGGCGGCCCAGGCCGGGCCGGGTGCCGAGAGCGACCGGCTGCTGCGCCTGGCCGATGCCAACCAGGTGCTGGCCGAGTTGCAGGCCAATGTCGCGCATTTCGTGGCCGCCGCCGCGACCTGCGCCGAGGGCGGTGCCACGGACGGCGTGACGCGCAGCCTGGTCGAGGGGCTGCACGCGCTGCTGGAGATCGTGGCCGCGGAGCTTGGCGATGCGGAGAGCGACCCGGAATTCCTGGTCAAGCTCGTGGCCGACCGCAGCGTGGCGCTGCTGGCGGTGCGCGAACGCGTCTCCGGCGGCGCGGCGCCGTCCAGCCCGGAGGAACGGCTGGCCCTGTGGCGGTCCATTGACCTGTTCGAGCAGATCGTCCTGCTGCTGCGCCAATATGTCTGGAGCCGCAGCACCACGCCGGCCTGAAGCCCGGGCGGGCCGTCAATGCCCGCGCGCCGCCAGGCGTTCCAGGCAGGCGTCGAGATAGCCCAGCACGGCGGGGCTGGTGGTGAGGCGCCGCGCCGCCCAGTAGGCCTCCGCCGCCTCGGCCGCGTGGCCCGCCGCTTCCAGCAGATGCGCGCGCACCGCCCACCAGCTCTGGTGCGTGTCCGGCGGGCGCGGGTCCAGCGCGTCCAGCCGCGCGAGCCCCGCCGCCGCATCCCCGCTGGCGCGCGCCAGGGCCACCGCATGGGCCAGCCGCGCGCCCGTGCTGGGAGCGAGGGCCAGCAGCCCCTCATACAGCGCCAGGATGTCGCCCCAGGGCGTCGGGCCGCCATGCCGCCGGTGGCAATGGGCGGACTGGATGGCGGCCTCCAGCTGGAAGCGGCCGGGCGACTGGGCCAGGGCCGCGCGGGCCAGCAGCGCATCGGCGCGGGCCAGGCGCGCCGCGTCCCAGCGCGCGGGGTCCTGCCGGTCGAGCGGCACGAAGCGCCCCGCCGCATCGAGCCGCGCCGGGCGCCGCGCCTCGCAGTAGAGCAGCAGCGCGTGCAGGCCCAGCGCCTCCGGGTGGCCGGGGCTGAGGGAGGCGACGAGTTCGGCCAGGAAGGCGGCCTCGGCGGCGAGGTCGGCGGCGCCGGGATGCGCCTCATGGATGCCGTCCAGCGCATAGGCGGCGTAGATCGCCTCCAGCACCGCGTCGAGCCGCGCGGGCAGGTCCCGCGCCTCGGGCGTTTCGAAGCGGATGCCGGCGGCCTTGATCTTGGCCTTGGCGCGGCCGAGGCGCTTGGCCATCGCCTCCGGCGCCACCAGGAAGACGCCGGCGATGCGCGCCGCCTCCACCCCCAGCACGGCCTGGAGCATGAGCGCGGGGCGCAGCATGGGCTCGATGGCGGGGTGGGCGCAGACCAGCATCAGCCGCAGCCGTTCATCCGGCAGGTCGAAGGGCTCGGGCGCCTCCTCCGGGGTGGCGAGCAGCATCTGCCGCGCCGGGTCCCGGGCCATGCGGCGGTGGCGGGCGCGCTTGAGCATGTTGCGCTTCGCGGCGGTCATCAGCCAGGCCTCCGGGGATCGGGGCACGCCATCGCGCGGCCAGGTGTGCAGCGCGGCGAGGAAGGCCTCGGCCAGGGCGTCCTCGGCCGCGGCCAGGTCGCGCCAGCGCAGCGCGAGCCAGGCCAGCAGCCGCCCGTAGGAGGCACGGGCGGCGGCCTCGGCCGCGTCGCGCGCGGCCTGGTCCCTGGTCATTCGGGCGCGGGGGCGATGGGGCGCACCTCCGTGCTGCCGGTGGCGGTGCTGGGGCTGCGCTCGGCCCAGGCCAGCGCCTCGTCGAGCGAGGGCACCTCGATCACGACGAAGCCCGCCAGCTGTTCCTTGCTGTCGGCGAAGGGGCCGTCCTGCACCTGGCGGGCGCCGCCGCGCTGGCGCAGGGTGGTGGCGGTCCAGGGGGGCGCGAGGCGGTTGCCGCCGCGCATGATCCCCGCGCCGACCATGGCGTCCATATAGGCCTTCCAGGGCTCCAGGGCGGGCGGGCCGAGGACGGGGTCCTCCTGGCGTTCCAGCACCTCGGTGGGCTGGTTGAACATCAGCACGAACTGCATGGCGGGTTCCTTTCCTCAAGTGACGGCGTGGTCCGTCACCCCCATGAGCCGCGAGGCGGCGGCCAATGGACATGAGAGGGCAGGAGGGCTGCGTTTTTCCAGGATCGTCGCGCGGGCCCGGCATCGGTCGTGCTGGAGCAGGCGGGTCACCGCATGGGGACGGCGGCGAAGCGGAAGGGGGGATACCGTCGCCTCGCACTGGGCGGCACCGCCCAGCGCGCGGATCCACCGTCCAGCAACGGCGGCGGCATGATGAACCAGCGGTGCTCTTGCGACGCGAGGTCCGGCCGTGTCGTTCAGGGGCCTATCGTGGCTGGATGTGGCGCACCCGACCTCATTCCCGCCGCAGCAGTCGGCGCAGGGCGGCCGGCAGCCGCGCCTCGCGCACCGCCCAGGCCGCCGCGGCCAGCACCAGGAGGCAGAGCACGGCCTTGGAGACCGTGCCCATCGTCCCGTCCACCAGCCAGGCATGGACCACGGTGCCCACCACCACCACCACGGCCAGCGTGACATGGCAGAGGCGGAAGAGCAGCAGCCGCAGCCTTGGGCGCAGCAGCGCCAGCAGCGCGGCGCCGAACACCGCCCACATCGCCACCACCCCCCATGCCGAGAAGGGCGTGGGGGAGCGGAAGAGCAGGGCGTCCACCACATCGGGCGGGCTCGTCACCCACAGCCCCGCGACATGCGCCACCACCGCCACCACCAGGGCCGCGCCGACCACGGCGTGCAGCCGGCGCGAGGGGCGCATCCGCAACCCCGGCAGCAGGCCGGCCGCCAGCAGGGGCTGCACCAGCAGCAGCCCGAGGCCCACCACGCCCGCGAGGCCGGCGGCGATGTAGATGGGCTCCCGCCAGGCCAGCAGCGGGCTGGTCGCGGCCACCGCCAGCGGCACCCCGAGTGCGAGCGCGAGCCCGGCCCAGACAAGGGCCGCGCGCGCGGCCGTCACGCCCGGCGCAGGACGAAATGCGCGGTCAGGCTGGTGTCACGCGCGCTGCGCAGCAGCGGGCGGAGGAAGACCGTCTCGTAGCCATTCTCGTCATGCGCGGAATCATACGCCAAATGGCCATGCGCCTGGCCGAAGGCGGGCACGATCTGCGGCATCTCCATGCGGAACGCGCCCTCGGCATCGGTCAGGGTGGCGCCATGGCTGTGCGGGTCGCGCTCATGCCCCTCGGTCGTGTGGGCCCAGATCTGGATGCGCGCGCGGGGGACGGGCGCACCATCGCCCGCGCGGCGCACCGTGCCGGTCAGCCAGAAGCCGCCCTGGCCGATCCGCGGGACGATGGCCGCGCCGGGCAGGTAGTTGTTGGCGCCGCCCCGCATGCTGGGGGTGGGCGCCAGGCCTTGGGCGAGGGCGGGCCGGAGAAGGGCGGGGGCGGCCAAGGCGGGGACGGCCAGGGCCGCGCCTGCCGCCAGCAGCAGGGTTCGGCGGGGCGGTGGGGTCATGGGCGTGTCTCCTCTCCGAGGGGGATGGCGC
This sequence comes from Roseococcus thiosulfatophilus, assembly GCF_017311575.1. Classification (GTDB taxonomy): domain Bacteria; phylum Pseudomonadota; class Alphaproteobacteria; order Acetobacterales; family Acetobacteraceae; genus Roseococcus; species Roseococcus thiosulfatophilus. The sequence goes on along the minus strand of NZ_JAFFQY010000008.1, from coordinate 68,952 downwards.
TGGAATGCATGTGGTGCGGAAAGGGAGGCAGTAAACCACCCCGGAGCGCGGGCGTGGCCAGCCTTGCTCCAGGGGGATGGCTGGGGCGTGAAGCTTCCGTGACCGCTTGGCCCGCGCCTCCCCACCTGCATGTCATGGCAAGCCCCTGCATTGACGTCTGCCGCTTCGACGAGGCCACCGGCTGGTGCCTGGGCTGCGGCATGGCGAAGCCTGAGAAGAAACGCTGGAAGAAGGACCGTGACGCCCGGCCGGCCGTGCGCGAAGCCCTGCCGGGGCGGCTGGTCGCGCTGGAACAGGCGGGGCACCGCACCGGCAAGGCGGCGAAGCGGAATAAGGGATAGCGTCTGATCGTCCTTGGCGAAGCCAAGGGCGTGAATCAGCCGCTCAAAGGCGCCTTAGGGAAAAGGCCGCCCTGCCAGCGCGCCGCGATAGAAGAGCCACGTCAACCCCGCCCAGAGCAGCGCCGCCGCCCAGGCCGCCACCACCGCCCAGGTGGGCGGCAGGGCGCGGTCCGCCGCCCAGCCCAGCGCCGGCACCGCCTGCATCATGTGGGTGGCGAAGAAATGCGGCGCGCGCAGGTCCCCCACCTCGCGCGACCAGCCGACCAGCGGCCAGCGCGCCTCCGGGTTCGCGGGCGTGCCGATGTGGTGCGCCATGCGCCCGCCCATGTCGAAGGCGATGATGAGTGTCAGCGCTGTGCCGCCCACCAGCCCCAGCGCCACCGCCTGCCGCAGCCCGGGGCCGAGCCGCGCCTGCCCGTCCAGCAGCGCCACCACGCCCAGCACCGCGGCGGCCGAGGTCAGCACCACCGCGCCCGCCGCCATCAGCGAATACATGGTGGCGTGGAACCGCGTGGAGAGGTTGAAGTGCGAGCCCTGCTGCATGGCGCCCTGGAAGGTGATGTAGGCCACCTCCAGCACCGCCATCAGCACGGCCAGCAGCAGCACCGACTGCACCACCCAGCCCATGCGCCATTCCTCGCCCAGCCGCCCCGCCACCCAGGCGAGCGTGGCCAGGTGCAGCGCCACCGAGAGCTGGAACTTCATGGGCTTCACCCAGACGCCCACGCCGCCCAACTGTCGTGAATCCACGCGGTCCAGCCCTGCCGTCACCAGGAACACCAGCAGGAAACCCAGGACCGCGAGCCAGGCCAGCGGCAGCGCCGCGCCCGCCTCGCGCGCCATCATGTCCGTCGGCCGCGGCGGGGTTGCGGAAGGGCGGCGCGCAGCCCTTCCTCCATGCGCGCCATGGCATGGGCGTGCATGGGGGTCATGACCGCGCGCGGCAGGCGCAGCGATTGCAGCGCGCAGCATTGGCCGATGCTGGCCAAGCCATGCAGCATGGACCAGACCAGCAGCGCATCCTGGCGCGGGTCGGCGGGGCGGGCGGCTTCGGGCCGCGCCTCGTCCAGCGCGGCGATGGCGGATTTCAGCAGGCCGAAGGCGTGGCGGCCATCGCCCATCATGTCGGGATGCGCCTCCGCGTCGGGCAGGGGCGTGCCGAACATCAGCCGGTATTGCAGTGGGTGGCGCAGCGCGTAGTCGAGATAGGCGCGGCCCATGGCGTGCAAATCGTCGAAGGGGTCCGCGGCGCGCGGGCGCGCGTCCAGATGGGCGGCGAAGGCCGCGAAGGCGCGGCGCACCACCTCGGCCAGCAGGTGGTCCCGGCTGGGGTAGTGCTTGTAGGGCGCCTGGTGCGAGACGCCGAGGCGGCGGGCCACTTCACGCAGGCTCAACGCCTCGATCCCGTCGCGCTCGATGACGGCGAGAGCCTCGGCGATGCAGGCCTCGCGCAGGTCGCGCGGGGGTTCGGGCTTGCGTGGCATGCGGGGCCTTGTGGCGAAGGTCATGGCGAGACTAGCCAAATTGGCGCCAGGGACCAAGCGGGGCTCAAGCCACATGGCGCGCCATCCCGGACATGACGCGGCCCATCATCCAGACGCGGCCACGGCGCGGCAACGGGGTGAGCGCGAATTCCAGCGCCTTGGAGAGCATTCCCGGCCGCACCAGCGCGCGGCGGCCGAGTGCCGCGACCAGCCCATCGGCCACCGTGGCGGGGCTGTCGGTGGCGCCCATCCGCATGCCGGCGCGTGCGGCGAAGCCGCTGCGGACGGGGCCGGGCGCCACGGCCAGCACGTCCACGCCGCGCGCGCGGAGTTCGGGCGCGATGCCCTCGGACAAGGACTGCACGAAGGCTTTGGTCGCCGCATAGGCGGCCGCGTGCGGCACGCCCTGGAAGGCGACGAGCGAGCTGAACAGCACGATGCCGCCATGGCCGCGCGCGGCGAAGCGGTTGCCGAATTCATGCGTGAGCGCCAGCACCGCGCGGCAGTTCACGTCCAGCATGGCCAACTCCTCGCGCAGCGGCGCGGCCAGGAAGGGGCCGGAGGTGCCGAAGCCCGCCGCCGCCACCAGCAGGCCCACGTCATGCGCGGCACTCTCATGGCGCAGCGTGGCGAGGCCCTCCTCGGTGCCGAGGTCCAGCGCCAGGCATTGCACCGTGACGCCATGCGCCGCGCGCAATTCGGCGGCGAGCATGGCCAGCCGGTCCGCCCGCCGCGCCACCAGCAACAGGGAAAAGCCCAGCGCGGCCAGGCGTTGCGCCGTGGCCTGGCCAATGCCGTCCGAGGCGCCGGTGACCAGCGCCCAGGGGCCGTAGCGATCGAGATGCCTGCTCATCGGCCGAGCCTGATCTCGATGCGCGTGGCGGGGCCCTCGGGCACCTCCACGGCGGCCTCGCTGAAGCGCGGCGCGCGCAGAGTGGGGCGGATATTGTTGGACACGCCCCAATCCTCGGTGGGGATGCCGAGGAAATTCGTGTCGGTGCGGCGGTTGCCGTTCAGATCGTGCGAGACGGCCACGGCGTAGCGCCCCGGGCGCAGGCCCTCGAAGCGGCAGGTGACGCCCTCCGGGCGGGCAGGCTGCCAAAGCTGGGTGGCGGGCGCGGCGTCGGTCGGGAAGCCCGCTTCGCTGGCGTAGAGGGCGCAGCCCACCTCGCCCGTGGCGCCGCGCGCGCCGGTGACCGTGACATCCAGCCCCGCCGAGGCGGCGGGCGTCGCGAGGAGGAGCAGAAGGAAGGGCAGGGGGCGCATGGCGGGGCCTTTCGTGTTGACGGCGTCAACCTCATCGCGCACTGAAGTTGACGGCGTCAACACAATTCGATGTGATAATCTGATGACGCACCGCATTTCAGTTGGCGCCGACAACCTGCGGAGTTGACAGTGTCCACGTCACGCAAGGATGTCACCCCATGCTCCCCCGCCGCACGCTCGGCCGCGCCGTCGGCGCGCTCTCCGTCCTCGCCCTTTCGCCGGCCGGGGCCTACACGCCCGGGGCGGGGCTGGAGGTCGCGAAATACGACCGACCGGGCCAGGGGTCCGTGAACTCCTTCCTGCTGATCGGCCCGCGTTCGGTCGTCATCGTGGATTGTCAGCGCACCTCGGTGGAGGCCGCGCAGGTGGTCGCCCATGCGCGCGGCACCGGGCTGCCGGTGGAGGCCATCTTCCTCTCGCACGAACACGCGGATCATGTGACGGGCCTCGAGGTGGTGCACCGCGCCTTCCCTGACGCGCCCATCCTCGCCAGCGAGGTCACGCGCGACTATGCGGCCCGCAGCGGCCGCGAACTGATCGGCATGATGCAGGGCTTCTTCCCCGGCCGCGTGCCCGACACCCTGCCGGTGGCCACGCGCGTGCTGCGCCCGGATGAGCGTATCACGCTCGCCGGCGCCGAATGGCGCGTGGACCAGCTGGGCCGCGGCGAGGCGAGCGGCATGACGCTGCTGTTCTCCGAGGCCAATGACCTGCTGGTGACGGCCGACCTGGCCGGCAACCGCGCCACGCCCTGGCTGCTGGATGGCCACACCCTCGAATGGATCGCGCAGCTGGAGGCCGCGCTGCCCCGTTATGAGGGCGTGGGCACGGCGCTGCCCGGACATGGCGCGGCCGCCCCGGCCGGCGTGCTGATCCGCGAGCAGCTGGACTATCTCCGCACCATGGAGCGCCTGGTGCGCGCGGAACTCGCCACCGCCACACCGCTCTCGACGGAGGCGGCGGGGCGCATCCGCACGGCGATGGACGCGCGCTTCCCAGGCTTCCCGCGCGTGGCGCCCCCGCCCAATTTGATCGAGCTGGACGCGGCCGCGCTGGCGCGCGAGATCGCGGCGCGGTGAGCAACCTCGCAGCTGGTGGCCCCGCATGAACGCGCCGCCCGAACCCGCCATCCGCGTCACCTCGCGCGAGGAGCTGCTCTACCTCCTCGCCGAGGCCGCGGAGATCGAGCACAACCTGATGTGCTGCTACCTCTACGCCGCCTTCAGCCTGAAAACCGAGGCGGATGGCCTCTCGCCCGCCGATGCCGCGCTGGTGGCCGGCTGGCGCCGCGCCATCCTGGCCGTGGCGGTGGACGAGATGACGCATCTCGCGCTGGTGGCGAACCTGACATCGGCCATCGGCGGCGCGCCGCGCTTCGGGCGGCCCAATTTCCCGGTGGCGCCGGGCTATCACCCTTCCGGCGTGGTGGTGAACCTCACCCCCTTCGACCGCGCGACCCTGGACCACTTCATCTACCTCGAACGGCCCGAGGGCGTGGCGCTGGAGGATGGCGCGGGCTTCGCCGCCCCCAGCCCGGGGTATCGGCGCGAAACCCCTGGCGAGCGGCTGATGCCCAGCGCGCAGGACTACCTGACGGTGGGCCACCTCTACCGCAGCATCCGCGCGGGGCTGGAGCGGCTCGCGGCGCAGCTGGGCGAGGCCACGCTCTTTCCCGGCGACCCCGCGCTGCAGGTGGGGCCGGAGCTGGCGGCGCTGCCGGGGCTGCGGGCGGTGACGGGGCTCGCCAGCGCGCTGGCCGGGCTCGACACCATCGTGGAGCAGGGCGAGGGCTCGCCCACGGATGTGGAGGCGTCGCACTACCGCCGCTTCCTCGCGGTGCGGGACGCCTATGCGGCCCGCCTCGGGGCCGAGCCGGGCTTCGCGCCGGCGCGCGCGGTGGTCGCCAACCCGGTCATGCGCCGCCCGCCCGACCCCGCGGGCAAGACCTACATTGACCATCCCGCCACCGCGCCGGTGATGGACGCGGCCAACGCCATCTACGCCGCCATGCTGCGCGCCCTGGTGCAGGGCTTCGCCGAGACGGACGCCGCGCGCAAGCGCGCCTGCCTCGATGCCTCCGTGGACGCGATGCGTGCCTTGGTGCCGGTGGCCGAGCACCTCACCACCCTGCCCGCCTGCGCGGGCGGCGATGCGCGGCGCGCGGGGATGAGCTTCGCCATGCTGCGCGACGTGGCGCCGCTGCCGCCGGGGGCCTCCGCCCAGGCGCTGCTGGCGGAACGCTTCCGCGAGGTTGCGGCGCGCACCGCCCTTCTGCTGCCCAACTTCGCGGCGGGCGAGGTGCTGGCCGGCATCGCGCGGCGCCTCGCGGGCGAGGCCCCCGCCGCGGAGGTGCCGGAGATCGAGACCGCCCAGGGCCGCGACATCACCATCCTGTTCGAGGCGAAGCGCTGCATCCATGCGCGCTTCTGCGTGCTGCAGCAGCCCGGCGTGTTCAAGGCCAATGTGGTCGGCGCCTGGATCGCGCCCGACGAGGCCACCAGCACCGAGGGCCTGGTGGCGGTCGCGCAGGCCTGTCCCTCCGGCGCCATCCGCTATCGCCGCCATGATGGCGGGCCAGGGGAGGCGCCGCCGCCCGTGAACCTGGTGCAGCTGCGCGAGGACGGGCCGCTGGCCATTCGTGCCGACATCTGGCTGCGCGGCGAGGCGATCGGGTTTCGCGCCACGCTCTGCCGCTGCGGCGCCTCGCGCAACAAGCCGTATTGCGACGGGTCCCACCATGACGCGGGCTTCCACGCGACGGGCGAGCCGGAGACAATCGACAGCCCCGCCCTGGCCGTGCGCGGCGGTGTGCTGGCGGTGGCGCCGCAGCGCGACGGGCCCTTGTCGCTCGCGGGGCCCATGGAAATCCTGAGCGGCACGGGGCGCACGCTGCTGAAGGCGGAGGCGGCGCTGTTCTGCCGCTGCGGGCAGTCGCGCAACAAGCCCTTCTGTGACGGTTCCCACACCGCCGCGGGATTCCAGGCGGACTGACGCGCAACCTCAGGCCCCGCCGCGCGTTCACCCCCTCAAGCCATCGGCCGGGCCGGACCCTCCGCGCTCCGGGCCGGCGGCCATGCGCGGAGGGGAGAGAGAGATGGACCAGCACGCCAGGCTGGAGGCGGAAGCCTCCTTGGCCGACCGATACGCTTCCCTGCGGGCGGCCACGGAGCGCCTGGCGGAACCCCTCTCGCCCGAGGACCAATGCGTGCAATCCATGCCTGACGCCTCGCCGGCGAAGTGGCACCGCGCGCACACCACCTGGTTCTTCGAGACCTTCGTGCTGAAGCCGCATGTGGAGGGTTATCAGGGCTTCGACCCGGATTTCGCCTTCCTGTTCAATTCCTACTACCTGGCCGCAGGCCCGCGCCATGCGCGGCCGCGCCGGGGCATGCTGACGCGCCCGGCCACCGCGCGCGTCACCGCCTATCGCGCCCATGTCGACCAGGCGATGACGGGGCTGCTGGCCGGGCCGCTCTCGCCGGAGGTGGCGACGCTGGTGGAGCTCGGCCTGCGGCATGAGGAACAGCATCAGGAATTGCTGCTGACCGATGCGCTGCACCTGCTGGCGCAGAACCCGCTGCACCCCGCCATGGACCCCGCCTGGCGCGAGGCGACGCCGCCGCCCGCCATGCTGCGCTGGCTGGATGGGCCCTCGGGCGTGGTGGCCGTGGGCCATGACGGCGAGGGCTTCGCGTTCGACAATGAAGGGCCGCGCCACCGCGTCTTTCTCGAGCCCTTCGCCATCGCGGACCGGCCCGTCTCCAATGCCGAATGGCTGGAGTTCGTGGAGGATGGCGGCTATCGCACCGCCTCGCTCTGGATGTCCGAGGGCTGGGCCGAATGCGAGGCCCAGGGCTGGCAGGCGCCGGAACACTGGCTGCAGCGCGATGGCACCTGGCTGGGCTTCACGCCGGCGGGGCTTGGCGCGCTCCATCCCGACGCGCCCGTCCGTCACATCAGCTGGTATGAGGCGGACGCCTATGCCCGCTGGGCCGGCTGCCGCCTGCCGACTGAGCAGGAATGGGAGGCGTCCAGCGCCCTTCCGGGCTTCCTCGCGGCCGAGGGCCATGTCTGGCAATGGACCGGCAGCGCCTATCGCCCCTATCCCGGCTTTCGCCCCTGGGCCGGCGCCGTCGGCGAATACAATGGCAAGTTCATGATCGGCCAGATGGTGCTGCGCGGCGGCTCCCGCGCCACCCCGCCCGGCCATTCGCGGCCCACTTACCGCAACTTCTTCCCGCCCGGGGCGCGATGGCAGTTCACGGGGCTGCGCCTCGCGAAGGACGTGCCATGAGCCGCGCCGAGAACCGGTACGACCCGGAGGCCGAGGCCCGCGCGCAACGCGCCGCCCTGCTGGCCGATGCCGTGGCGGGCCTGACCGCCGAGCGCAAGACGCTGCCCTGCAAATGGCTCTATGACGCCGAGGGCGCGCGGCTCTTCGAGGAGATCATCCGCCTGCCCGAATACTACCCCACGCGCACCGAGACCGCGATCCTGCGCGGCTGCGCGTCGGAGGCGGCCGCGCTCGCGGGGCCCGGCGCCGCGGTGGTCGAGTTCGGCTCGGGCAGCGCGGAGAAGGTGGGGCTATTGCTGGACGCGATGGACCGCCCCGCCGCCTATGTGCCCGTGGACATCGCGCCCGAATGGCTGGAGGAAGGCGCGGCGCGCGTGGCGGCCGCGCATCCGGGCCTGACGGTGCTGCCCGTCGTCGCGGATTTCACCCGGCCCTTCCCCTTGCCGCGCCTGCCGCGCGGCACGCCGCTGCTGGGCTTCTTCCCGGGCTCCACCATCGGCAATTTCACGCCCGAGGCGGCGCGGGATTTTCTGCGGATGGCGGGGCGCATCCTGGGCCCAGGTTCCAGGCTGCTGATCGGCGCCGACCGGGTGAAGGACCAAGCCGTGCTGGAAGCCGCCTATGACGACGCGGCGGGCGTCACGGCCGCCTTCAACATGAACCTTCTGGCGCGGCTGAACCGGGAGCTGGGGGCGGAGTTCGACCTCAAAGCCTTCCGGCACGAGGCGCGCTGGAACGCGGAGAAGGAGCGGATCGAGATGCACCTCGTCTCGCTCCGGCCGCAGCTGGTGCGGATGGCGGGGCGGCGGCTGCGCTTCGCCGCCGGCGAGACCATCCACACCGAGAACAGCCACAAATACCGCCCCGAACGCTTCACCGCCCTCTGCGCCGAAGCCGGCTGGAGCGCGGAGCGGCATTGGGGCGATGCGGATGGGCTGTTCTCCGTCTGGCTGCTGAAGCAGGGGGGCTGAGGCCCCCTCCTTTCACTGGCGCGGATCGGGGCCGATCCGCCCTTTATCGCCGGCACGCGAGGATGGGGTTCGCCCGCATGGTGCGGGCGAGCCTTTCGCATCACTCCTCCAGGGCAAAGACCACCAGATAGTCGCCCGTGCGGGTTTCCAGCCGCTGGTGGCCCGCCGCGCCGATGGCCACGTATTGCCGCCCCTGATGCATGTAGGTCATGGGGCTGGCCTGGCCGCCCGCGGGCAGGCGGCCGGACCACAGCAGGCGGCCCGTCTCGGTCTCGAAGGCGCGCAGCCAGTCATCCTGCGCGGCGGCGATGAAGGTGAGGCCCGTGGCCGTCACCAGTGGCCCGCCGATATTGGGCGTGCCGGTCGGGATGCGCAGGAAGGTGGGCATCAGCAGCGGGCCGGTGTCGAAGCCCGTGCCCAGCGGCTGCGACCACAGCAGGCGCCCGCTTTCCATGTCCGTCGCCGCCAGGTAGCCCCAGGGCGGCGCGATGCAGGGCACATCGAGCGGCGAGAGCCACATGGGCCGGCGCACGCCATAGGGGGTGCCGGCCTGGGGCGCCGTCTCCTGGTCCGGCCGCGCGCCGCCATCGCCCACGGGCAGGTCCGTCACCTGGGCCTGCGGGATCATCAGCACCTGGTTGGGCAGGCGGCTGTGGTTGGTGATGACGATGCCCCGGCCCTGGTCCACGCCCAGCCCGCCCCAGTTGATGCCGCCGATGGTGCCGGGGAAGAGCAGCATGCCGCGCCCCTCGGCGGTGGGCGGCGTGAAGATCCCCTCATAGCGCATCTGGTGGAACTGGATGCGGCACCAGGCGGCATCGAGCGGTGTCACGCCGAAGGTGTGGCGCGCGTCGATCACTTCCGGCACCGGGCCGGGGTGGCCGGCGAAGTTGGGGTAGAACACCGAATGCGGCTGGTCGGGCGAGATGCGCTCACCGGTCAGCAGCGGGCCTTGGGGGGAGGGGCGGCGCTCGATGGGCCGCAGCGCCTCCCCGGTCGCGGCGTCGAAGACGAAGAGCGAGCCGGTCTTGGTGCCCTGCACCACCACGCGGCGCATGGCACCCTCGATCTCGAGGTCCATCACCACGGGCTGGGCGCCGATGTCATAGTCCCAGAGGTCATGGTCCACGGTGGCGAAGGACCAGCGCGTCGCGCCGGTGGCCAGTTCCACGGCGACGACGGCGGAGGTGAAGCGGTCCTCCTCGGCGGTGCGGTTGCCGCCCCAATGGTCGGCGCCGGAATTGCCGGTGCCGAGGAAGACCAGGCCCAGCTGTTCATCGGCCGTGATCAGCGTCCAGACATTGGGCGTGCCGCGGGGGAAGATTTCACCGGGCGCCAGCGGCGCCTGCGCGTCCGGCCGGTGCGCGTCCCAGGCCCAGAGCAGCGCGCCGCTGCGTGCGTCATAGGCGCGCACCACGCCGGAGGGCGCGTCGCGGCGCTGGTTGTCGCTGACCTGCTGGCCGATGATGATGACATCGCCCACCACGGCGGGGCCGGAGGTGTTGGAGGCGAAGCCCGGCTCCCGGATGCCCATGCCCGCCGTCAGGTCCACGACGCCGTTCTGGCCGAAATCGGCACAGGGTGTGCCGGTGCGCGCATCGAGGGCGAACATGCGGCCATCGGCGGTGGTGGAGAAGATGCGCTCGCCACAGGCCTCCGCACCCGGCGTCCCGTGATGGCCCACCGCGCGGCAGGCCACGCTGAACAGGCTTTCCATGACGGCGGGCGAGGTCCGCGGGTCGAAGTGCCACCGCTCCTCCCCCGTGGCGGGGTCGAGGGCGAAGACCTGCCCGCTGGCGCTGCACACATAGAGGCCGTCGCCGACCTTCAGCGGGGTGTTCTGCGAGGAGTAGTAGACGCGGTCATTGGGCGGCAGGTCGCGCGTGCGGTGGCGCCAGACCTCGCGCAGGCGCGAGACGTTGGCGGGCGTCACCTGCGCGGCGGGGGAGTAACCCTGGCCCAGATGCGAACCCGCATGGGCACGCCATTCGGATGCGTCGTTGCCGCCGGCCGGGACCGTTTGCGAGGCCAATGCCGCGCCGGTGGCGGGCTCCATTGGCCGTTCCCAGAAGAAGGCGACGAGGCCCGCGCTGGCCAGGATGCCCACGCCTGCCGCCCCGCCCACGGCCAGGCCCGAGCGCGGGATGCGCGCCAGGATGGAGGCGGCGAAGGCCAGGGCCAGCAGGGCGAAGACGATGCCCACGCGGCCCGCCAGGTCGAAGCCCCAGGCCGGCATCCAGCCCTTGCCCGCGATCTCGACCAGTGCCCAGGCGAGTGCCACGCCGAAGGCCAGCAGCATGGCCAAGGCCTCGAAGCGGCCCGGCCGCAGCCATCCCACCACGGCGGCGCCCACCAGCAGCAGCCCACAGGAGAGATGCAGGGGCGTGCCGCCGACCGCGACCAGCCAGCCGCCCAGCCCCGCCTGGGCCAGGCCCAGCAGCCCCACCAGCAGCAACAGCAACAGGTGCACGACGCGCCACCCCCGTGACACGAAGAACCGGTCGCTGTGTGGCATGGCCATGGATGTCCCTCCCGCGTGAAGGACAGGAAACGCGCGGGAAGCGTCAGCGTTGCGGGGGCGGGCCGCGCGGGGTGCGTCGAGGCGCAATCACCAGGCGTGCCGAAACCCGCCCTAATGGGCCTGCGTGCCTCCGCCCGCCTCCGCCCAGCCCGCGCGGGTGACCGAGCCTTCCAGGCTGAGCCGTCCCACGATCGCCTCGAGCAGCGCCTCGGCCCGCCCGCTGGAGGCGAGCTCGGCGGTGATCACCACGCGTTCGGCCGTGCTGGCGGGGTCGGCCAGGTCCTCGCTGTCCAGTCGGCGCAGCCGCACCTCGCCACCCGCGATGGCCTGGACCAGCAAAGCGCGGATATGCGCCTCCTTGGACGCCTTGCAGGTGACGCTGATGCGATAGGCGTGCTCCACCTCCGACCCCGCATCCGGTTGCCGGTCGATCAGCCGCACCAGGGGGCGCAATCCGAGATTGGCGCCGATGATGAGGCCGGTCGCGGCCAGGGCCAGCAGATAGGCGCCCGCCCCGCAGAACACGCCCACCGCCGCCGCGCACCAGAGGGTGGCGGCCGTGTTCAGGCCGCGGATGTTCAGCCCCTCGCGCATGATGACGCCCGCGCCCAGGAAGCCGATTCCCGTCACCACCTGCGCGGCGACGCGCGTCGGGCTGGCATCGCCGGGCGTCACCAGGCCGAAGACGGTGAAGCAGCAGGCGCCGAGCGCCACCAGCGCATTGGTGCGAAGCCCCGCCATGCGCTGCCGCCACTGGCGCTCGGCACCGATGGCGGCACCCAGCAGCAGGGCGAGGGCAAGGCGAAGGGGATAGTCGTTGATCTCCATCCGCCCAATTTGCGTCGGGCGGGCGCGGGCGCAAAGTGACGAAGCCGTGTCAGCGCCCGCGCGGGAGGCCGGGCCCATGCGGGCCCGGCCGAGGTCCTGGCCTCAGGCCAGGTCGAAGCGGTCCAGGTTCATCACCTTGGTCCAGGCCGCCACGAAGTCCTTCACGAACTTCGCCTGCGCGTCGGACTGGCCATAGACCTCGGCCAGGGCACGCAGCTGCGAGTTGGAGCCGAAGACCAGGTCCACCCGCGTGCCCGTCCACTTCGTGGCACCGCTCGCGCGGTCACGGCCCACATAGGTGCCGGGATTGTCGGCCGAGGGCGCCCAGGCGGTGTTCATGTCGAGCAGGTTGACGAAGAAGTCGTTCGTCAGCACGCCCGGCCGCTGGGTGAAGACGCCGTGGCGCGAACCGCCCGCATTGGCGTCCAGCGCGCGCAGCCCGCCCACCAGCACCGTCATCTCGGGCGCGGTCAGGGTGAGAAGCTGGGCCTTGTCCACCAGCATCTCCTCGGGGGCGACGGTGAAGTCGCGCTTCTGGTAGTTGCGGAAGCCATCGGCCTCCGGCTCCAGCGGCGCGAAGCTGTCCACGTCGGTCTGCTCCTGCGTGGCGTCGGTGCGGCCGGGGGCGAAGGGCACCTCCACTGCGACCCCCGCGGCCTTCGCCGCCTGCTCCACCGCCGCGCAGCCGCCCAGCACGATCAGATCCGCGAGCGAGACCTTCTTGCCGCCGGCGGCCTTGGCGTTGAAGCCGGCCTGGATGGCCTCCAGCTTGCCCAGCACCATCGAAAGCTGCGCGGGGTTGTTGGCCTCCCAGTCCTTCTGGGGCGCGAGGCGGATGCGCGCGCCATTGGCGCCGCCCCGCTTGTCCGAGCCACGGAAGGTCGAGGCCGAGGCCCAGGCGGTGGCCACCAGCTGCTGCGTGGTCAGGCCCGAGGCCAGGATTTCCGCCTTGAGTGCCGCGATGTCGGCCGCGTCCACCAGCGCGTGGTCCACGGCCGGCACGGGGTCCTGCCAGATCAGGTCCTCGGCGGGCACCATGGAGCCGAGGTAACGCACCTTCGGCCCCATGTCGCGGTGGGTCAGCTTGAACCACGCGCGGGCGAAGGCATCGGCGAACTGGTCGGGGTTCTTGTGGAAGCGCTCCGAGATCTTGCGGTACTCGGGGTCCATCTTCATGGCCATGTCGGCCGTGGTCATCATGGGCGGGTGGCGCTTCGTGGGGTCATGCGCGTCGCGCACCAGCGTCCAGGCGGCCTTGTCGGTCGGGTGCCACTGCCAGGCGCCGGCGGGCGACTTGTGCAGCTCCCACTCGAAGCCCAGCAGCATGTCGAAGTAGCCATTGTCCCACTTCGTCGGCTCAGGGGTCCAGGCGCCCTCGATGCCGCTGGTGATGGTGTCCACGCCCATGCCGCTGCCATGGCTGCTGAGCCAGCCCAGGCCCTGCAGCTCGATCGGCGCGGCCTCGGGCTCGCGGCCCACCAGCGCGGCGTCGCCCGCGCCGTGGCACTTGCCGAAGGTGTGGCCGCCGGCCACCAGGGCCACCGTCTCCTCGTCGTTCATGGCCATGCGCGCGAAGGTCTCGCGGATGTCGCGGCCGGAGGCGAGGGGGTCGGGCTGGCCGTTCGGGCCTTCCGGGTTCACGTAGATCAGGCCCATCTGCACGGCGGCGAGCGGGTTCTCCAGCTCACGGTCGCCGGAGTAGCGCTTGTCGCCCAGCCAAGTGTCCTCGGTGCCCCAGTAGATGTCCTCCTCGGGCTCCCAGATGTCCACGCGGCCACCGGCGAAGCCGAAGGGCTTCAGGCCCATGGACTCGATCGCGCAATTGCCGGTGAAGACGAAGAGGTCGGCCCAGGAAATCTTGTTGCCGTACTTCTGCTTCACGGGCCACAGCAGGCGCCGCGCCTTGTCGAGGTTGGCGTTGTCGGGCCAGGAATTCTCGGGCGCGAAGCGGTGCGCGCCATTGCCCGCGCCGCCCCGGCCATCGCCGGTGCGGTAGGTGCCGGCGGCGTGCCAGGCCATGCGGATGAAGAAGGGGCCGTAATGGCCGTAGTCGGCCGGCCACCAGGGCTGGCTGACCGTCATCAGCGCCATCACGTCGCGCTTCAGTTCCTCGAGGTCGAGCTTCTTGAATTCCTCGGCGTAGTTGAAGGCCTCGCCCATCGGGTTGGACTTGGCGGAATGCTGGCTGAGGATGCGCAGGTTGAGCGCATTGGGCCACCAGTCGCGGTTCGAACGGCCGGCGAAGGTGGTGTGGCGGGGCGTGGCCCCGTGCATGACCGGGCACTTGCCCGCGGTGTTTCCGTCCATCTTTCGTTTCCGATCCTGGCTGCTGCGGTTGATCCGTCGCTGGGACACTCACCGCCCCGGGTGGGCCGTTCGCGGCCCTTCGCTCCCCCCGGGCGGTTGGTCTTGCCACAGGCTAGAGGCATCGCGAGTATGAAAGGAAGACCTTAATCTCAACCGCCGCCATAGACGGTATCTATGCGTCACGCTTTGGGAAGCCATGAACCTCCGCGACCTCCGCTACATCCTCGCCATCGCCGAGCACGGGCAGTTCAGCCGCGCGGCCGAGGCCTGCGGCATCAGCCAGCCCACGCTTTCCGTGCAGGTGCGCAAGCTGGAGGAGGCGCTGGGCGTCACGCTGTTCGAGCGCGGCGGCAAGAGCGTGGTCCCCACCGAGGCCTGCGACCGGCTGCTGGGCCATGTGCGCGGCGCGGTGGCCGAGGCGGATGCCATCCTGGCCGTGGCGCGCGACCTGCGCGACCCGCTGGCGGGGCGGTTCCGGCTGGGCATCATTCCGACGCTGGCGCCCTATCTGCTGCCGCTGGTCTTCGCGCCCCTGCGCGCCGCCCTGCCGGCGCTGGAGATCGAGCCCTGGGAGGACCAGACCCTGGCCCTGCTGGAACGGCTGCGGACCCACCAGCTCGACGCCGCCCTGCTGGCCACCGAGGAGGACGGGCCAGATCTGGTCGGCGAGGCGCTGTTCGAGGAACCCTTCCTGGCCGCCCTGCCGCCCGAGCACCGTCTCGCCGGCCGCGAGGTGGTGGCGGAGGCCGAGCTCGCCCAGGACATCCTGGTGCTGGCGGACGGGCATTGCCTGCGCGACCAGGCGCTGGCGGCCTGCGGCCAGGCGGGGGTGCTGGGCAGCACGCTGCGCTCGGCCAGCCTCTCCACGCTGCTGAACATGGTGGCGGCCGGCTATGGCACCACGCTGATCCCGGGGCTGGCGGCGGGGGCGGCGCAGGATGCGGGGCTGGTGCTGCGGCCGCTCTCGGCGCGGGCGGGGCGCTGCATCCGCATCGTCTGGCGGGCGGGCTTTCCGCGCCGGGCGGCGGTGGAGGCGGTGGGCGAGGTCATCGCCGCCCGGTTGCGCCCCTTCGCCGAGGGGGCTGCGGCCGGCGCGGTGTAGCGGTAGCGTCGCCGCTTTCGCGTGGGGAATGGCGCATGTGGGATGTGATCGTGGTGGGCGCGGGCTCGGCCGGGGCGGCGCTGGCGGCACGGCTGTCGGAAGACCCAGGCCGCCGCGTGCTGCTGCTGGAGGCGGGGCGCGACTGGCGGCCCGATGAGGCGCCGGCCGCGCTGCGCAGCGCCAACATCATCCCCTTCATGCACGACCCCGCGCACCAGGCGGAATGGCAATGGCCCGGGCTGATGACGCGCCGGACCCGCACCCAGGCGCCGAAATACTACTGGCGGGGGAAGGCCATGGGCGGTTCCTCCACGGTGAACGCGCAGATCGCGATCCGCGGCGTGGCGGCGGCCTTCGACGCCTGGGCGGAGGCGGGCTGCGAGGGCTGGGCGGCGGGGGACGTTCTGCCGATCTTCGACCACATCGAGGATGACGCGGAGTTCGGCCGCCAGGGCGGCCCCTTGCCCGTCTTCCGCATGCCGGAGGCCGAGTGGGGCGCGGTGGATCTGGGCTTCCGCGATGCCGCGCTGGCCGAGGGCTACCCCTGGATGGCCAACCTCAATGCGCCCGAGGGCGAGGGGGTGGCCTGCAACCCCATCAACCTGCGCGACGGCCGCCGCGTCACCACCCATGACGGTTATATCGAGCCCGCGCGCGGCCGCCCGAACCTCGCCATCCGGGGCGAGGCGATGGTGGATCGCGTGCTCTTCGACGGCCACCGCGCGCGCGGCGTGCGGGTGCGCTTCGGCGATGGCCCGTGGGAGGAGGTGGAGGGGCGCGAGGTGGTGCTGTGCGCCGGCGCCATCCACAGCCCCTGCCTGCTGATGCGCAGCGGCATCGGGCCCGCGGAGACGCTGCGTGCGCTGGGTATTCCGGTGCTGCGCGACAACGCCGCCGTGGGCCGGCATTTCATGGACCACCCGGTGCTGCGCGCGAACCTGGCGCTGAAGCCGCAGCACCGCGCGCGCGGACTGGACGCGCGGCACACCAATGCCTGCCTGACCTATTCCAGCCATCTGGGCGGCGGCGGTGTGCGGGACATGATCATGGTGGCCTACAACCATCGCGGCCTGGACCCCGCCGGCATCGGCCCGATGGGGGCCGTGGCGGTGGGGCTCTACGACGCCTTCTCGCGCGGGGAGGTGCGGCTGGTTTCGGCCGAGCCTGAGGCGCAGCCGGAGGTGGAGGAGAACATGCTCGACCACCCCGCCGACCGGCTGCGGATGCGCGACGGCATCAGGCGCCTCGCGCGGTTGTGCGCGCAACCGGCGCTGGCGGGGCTGGCGGAGCGCATCACCTTCAGCGAGACGGCGCTTTCCATGGACGAGGCCGCCGCCCTGCCCGATAACGCGCTGGACGCGCTGATGCTGGAACACGCGAGCGACATCCAGCACGCCGCCGGCACCTGCCGCATGACCGCGCACGAGGACCCGCGCGGCGTGGTGGACCCGGACCTGCGCGTGAGGGGCGTTGATGGGCTGCGCGTGGCGGACGCCTCCATCATGCCGACCGATTGCCGCGCCAACCTGCACTTCACCTGCGTGATGATCGGCGAAATGGCGGCGCGGCGCGTCGCACAGGACAAGGGAAGGACAAGGCCATGATCGAGGACCGCCAGATCACGCTCGCCCCGGGGCTCGTCTTCGACGTGTTCCTGGCCGGCCCCGAGGACGGGCCGCTGGTGCTGCTGCTGCACGGCTTCGCCGTGTCACGGCACCTGTTCGACAAGCAGTTGCCCGCGCTGGCCGAGGCCGGCTACCGCGCCGCGGCGCCGGGCCAGCGCGGCCATTCGCCGGGCGCGCGGCCCGACACCACGCAGCACGCGAACTACGACATCGAGAAGCTGGTGGGCGATGCCATCGCCATGGCGGAGACGCTGGCGCCGGGCCGGCGCTTCCATCTGGTGGGCCATGACTGGGGCGGCAGCCTGGCCTGGGACATCGCGACACGCGTGCCGGAGCGGCTGGCCTCGCTGACCATGCTCTCGCGGCCGCATCCGGGCGCCTTCGCCCGCGCCATGCGCGAGGACCCGGACCAGCCCCACCGCTCGCGCCACCACAAGGCCTTCCAGGAGGCCGATGCGGTGCCGAAGCTGCTGGCCGACAACGCCGCCTGGCTTCGCACCCGCCACGCCGCCCAGGGCATCCCGCCCGAGGCGACGGAGAAGCACCTGGCCGTGATCGGCAACACCGAGACGCTGGAGGCGGCGCTGGCCTGGTATCGCGCGCGCGGACGCGTCTATCGCGACATCGGGAAGGTGCGCGTGCCCACGCTCTTCATGTGGGGCGATGCGGATGACACGGTGGGGCGCATGGCGGCCGAAGGCACAGCGGAATTCGTCGAGGCCCCCTATCGCTTCGAGGTGCTGCCAGGCGGCGGCCACTACACGCCGGACCAGATGCCCGAGCGCGTGACGGCGCTGCTATTGGAGCATTTGCGGGCCTACCCCGTCTGACGCGGGGCTAGCTCCGCAGCCCCGGCGCCTCCTGCCCCGTGCGCGCCACGTATTCCGTGTAGCCGCCGCCATAGTCGTGCACGCCCTCGGGCGTCACCTCCAGCACGCGGTTGGAGAGGGCCGCCAGGAAGCGCCGGTCGTGCGAGACGAAGAGCATGGTGCCCTCGTAATTCGCCAGCGCCGCGATGAGCATTTCCTTGGTGGCCATGTCGAGGTGGTTGGTCGGCTCGTCCAGCACGATGAAGTTGGGCGGGTCGAACAGCATGCGCGCCATCACCAGGCGCGCCTTCTCGCCGCCTGACAGCACGCGGCAGCGCTTCTCCACGTCGTCGCCCGGGAAGCCGAAGGCGCCGGCCACGCCGCGCAGCGCCGCCTGGCTGGCGCGGGGGAATTCGTCTTCCAGCGATTGCAGCACGGTGCGGTCGCCATCCAGCAATTCCATGGCGTGCTGCGCGAAATAGGCCATCTTCACGCTGCCGCCGAGCGCCACGCTGCCCGTGTCCGGCGCCAGATGCCCCGTGGCCAGCTTCAGCAGCGTGGACTTGCCCGCGCCATTGGTACCCAGCACCGCGCAGCGCTCGCGCCGGCGCAGCAGGAAGTCGAGCCCCTCATAGATCACGCGCGAGCCATAGCGCTTGTGCACGCCCTTGAGGTTCACGACATCATCGCCCGAGCGCGGCGCGGGCTGGAATTCGAAGCTGATGGCCTGGCGCCGGCGCGGCGGCTCCACGCGCTCGATCTTGTCGAGCTTCTTCACCCGGCTCTGCACCTGGGCGGCGTGGGAGGCGCGGGCCTTGAAGCGCTCGATGAACCTGATCTCCTTGGCCAGCATGGCCTGCTGGCGCTCGAACTGCGCCTGCTGCTGGCGCTCGGCCATGGCGCGCTGGGCTTCGTAGAATTCGTAGTCGCCGGAATAGCTGGTCAGGCTGCCGCCATCGATCTCGATGATCTTGTTGACCACGCGGTTCATGAACTCGCGGTCGTGCGAGGTCATCAGCAGGGCGCCGTCATAGCCGCCCAGGAAGTTCTCCAGCCAGATCAGGCTTTCCAGGTCCAGGTGGTTGGAGGGTTCGTCCAGCAGCATCACGTCGGGCCGCATCAGCAGGATGCGGGCGAGCGCCACGCGCATCTTCCATCCGCCGGAGAGCTTGCCGACATCGCCCTCCATCATCTCCTGGCTGAAACCGAGCCCGTCCAGCACCTCGCGCGCGCGACCCTCCAGCGCGTAGCCGCCCAGCTCCTCGAAGCGGGCCTGCACCTCGCCGAAGCGTTCCAGCACGGCGTCGAAATCCGTCTGGTCGGGGTCGGCGAGGGCGGCTTCCAGCCCGCGCAGCTCGGCCGCCACGGCGCTGACATCGCCCGCGCCCTCCATCACCTCGGCCACCGCGCTGCGGCCCGACATCTCGCCCACATCCTGGCTGAAGAAGCCGATGGTGACGCCGCGGTCCACCAGCACCAGCCCCTCATCGGGCGGCTCCTCGCCGGTGATCATGCGGAACAGCGTGGTCTTGCCCGCGCCATTGGGGCCGACCAGGCCGATCTTCTCGCCGCGTTGCAGGGCGGCGGAGGTCTCGATGAACAGCAGCTGCCGTCCGTTCTGCTTGCTGATGTTGTCGAGGCGGATCATGTTGTGGCGCGCGGCTCCGGCAATGGCGGGCCGCTTATGGCATGGCGGGCCGCCTCAGGCGACCGAGCCCCCGGGCCAGCGCAGATGCGCGGCGGGCAGCTCCATCTCCGCCCGCAGCCCTTCCGGCCGCCAGTCCAGCAGCATCTCGCCGCCCAGCTGCCGGCGCATGGTGGCCTCGATCAGCGTGGCGCCGAAGCCGCGGCGCGTGGGCGGCCCGGCCAGGGGCGGCCCGCTGCGCTCACGCCAGGACAGCAGCAGCCCCCCCGAGGGGCTGCGCCGCCATTCCACATCCACCTCGCCCCCGGGCACCGAGAGCGCGCCGTGCTTGGCCGCGTTGGTGGTCAGCTCGTGCAGCGTCATGGCCAGCGGCTGCACGGCGGCGGGCGCCAGCTCGACCTCCGGCCCCGCCACATGGATGCGCCCGCGCAGGTCGCCCGCCGCCTCGTCCTGGTAGGGTGCCAGCTCCGCCTCCAGCACGGCGGAGAGGGAGGCACCCTTCCAGCTTTCGCGCGCCAGCAGGGTATGGGCGCGGGCCAGCGCCGTGATGCGGCCGGACACCGCGGCGCGGAAGGCCGCGGGGTCCTCCGCGCGGGTCAGCGCCACGACGGATTGCGCGACGGCCAGCGCGTTCTTGGCGCGGTGGTCCACCTCATGCGCCAGCAGCGCCTGGCGTTCCTCGCCCTCCTTGCGGGCGGTGATGTCGATCACCACGCCGGGGAAGCGGGCCGGCTTGCCCGTGAGGTCATGGTAGCAGCGGCCGCGCGCCACCACCCAGCGGATGCGCCCCTGATCGTCCACCACCCGGTGTTCGGCCGCGTAGTCGCCATGGGAGTTCGGGCGGATGGCCTCGTCCAGCAGCGCATGGACGCGCGCCTGGTCGTCAGGATGGATGCCGGCCAGGAACTCCTCCACCGGCACCCCTTCGGCGGCGCGCGCGGGGGCCACGCCGAACAGCCGGGCGAAGCCCGTATCGGCGATCATGGTGCCATTGGGCACGTCCCAGTCCCAGGTACCGATGCCGCCGGCCGCCTGCAGGGCGAAGCGGAAGCGCTCCTCGCTGGCGCGCAGCGCCTCCTCCGCCTCGCGCCGCGCGGTCACGTCGCGGGAGGTGCCGGCCGCGCGCAAGGGCGCGCCGGTCTCGGGGTCGGTCTCGACCAGCACGCCGTAGCTCTCCATATGAAGCCAGCCGGTGTCCTCGGGCGTCCGCACGCGGTACTCCATGCGAAAGCGGGTGGTCTGCCCGCTGGCCAGAAGGTTGTAGGTCTCGCGCACCCGGTTCACGTCCTCGGGGTGGACGACGCGGGCAAGGAACTCCTCCAGCGTGTAGCCTGAGAGCGACAGGCCGGGCCGGGGCGGGATCACGCGGCCCTCGCGCGACATGGTGCCGGTGCGCAGATCCACCTCCCAGCTGCCGAGCCCCGCGACCTCCATCGCCGTGCGCAGCCGGGCCTCGCTGGTCGCGAGCGCGGCTTCGGTCTTGCGCTGCTCGGTCACGTCCAGCGCGATGGCGTAGAGCAGCGGCCGCCCGTCCAGCTCCAGCGGCACCGTCGTCACCAGCACGTCGCGCATGCTGCCGTCGCGGTGCCGGTGGCGCGTCTCGCGCGGGCCACCGGGGCCGCGCGGGCGGGGCGCGCCGTGGCGCGGCCCGGCGTCGAGGTCGGTGAGGAACATGCCCCGCAGCGCCTCCGGCGAGTGGCCCAGCATGGCCGTCGCGGTGGCGTTGCAGTCGAGGATGCGGCGCGTCACGGCGTCCGCCAGGTAGGCGGCCACGGGCGCCGACTGGAACAGCGCGCGCGAGCGTGCCTCGGCCGAGGCCAGTGCCTCCGCCGCAGCTCGGGCCGCGCCCACATCGGTGAAGGCGCAGACCGCGAAGGCGATCTCACCCGAGGCGTCGCGGATCGGCGCGGCACTGACCTCAAGCCAGGTCGCCTCGCCATTGCCGCGCTCGTAGCGCATGTGCTGGCCATCCACACACTCGCCGAAGAGCAGCGCGCGGATGATGGGGAAATCCTCCGGCCGGTAGGGCGTGCCGTCGGGATGGGCGGCCGGGTATTGCCGATAGGCCTCCAGTTCCGGCGTTTCCGCCAGCTCATGGCCCAGGATGCGCTCGGCGCGGGCGTTGTGGAACAGCAGCCGGCCCGTGGGCGCCTCGGCGATGCTGATGCCCACGGGCACTTGCTCCAGCACCTGGCGCAGCCTCTCCTCGCTCTGCTGGCGGACGTGCAGCAGGGCGGCGGCGTCCTCCGCGCACCGGCGCAGCGCGGCCTCCGCCCCGGCGAAGCCCAGGCGCAGCTCCTCCAGTTCCCGGATGGGGGTGGGGAGCAGCGCCGGGGGGGCCGGGCGCGGCCCTTCCGGCCCCTGCGCCAGGGACTCGCGCGCGATGGCGCGGGCATGGGCGGCCAGCGCCCGCGCCGGGGCCAGCAATTGTCCCCCCAGCAGCCAGGCCAGCAGCCCGGTGAGCGCGGCCGCGACCAACCCGCCCAGCAGCAGCCATTGCGCCGGCGCGCGCAGCATGGCCAGGTGGGCGTCGAGGGGGATGGCGAGGGTCAGGCTCCATCCGGGCAGGCCGGGGATGGCGGCGAAGCCCAGAAGCCAGGGCGCGCCATTGGCGGCCTCGGCGGAGAAGGCGAGCGGCTCGCCCTCGCGCCAGGGTACGATGGGAGGGAGGGTGCCGGACGGTTCGCCGGCCTCGACCACGGGCCAGCCCGCCGCGTCGGACACGATGATCACCGCCCCGGGCGGGACCAGATGCGTGGCCATCCTCTCGCGCAGGCGCGCGGGTCGCAGGGTGGCGCCGAGCAGGGCCGAGGGTTGGCCCCCTTCGCCCCGCAG
This sequence comes from Roseococcus thiosulfatophilus, assembly GCF_017311575.1. Classification (GTDB taxonomy): domain Bacteria; phylum Pseudomonadota; class Alphaproteobacteria; order Acetobacterales; family Acetobacteraceae; genus Roseococcus; species Roseococcus thiosulfatophilus. The sequence continues at coordinate 46,924 of NZ_JAFFQY010000008.1, read as the reverse complement.
CGGCAGGAAGAAGGCGAGCCGAGGCTGCCCCGTCCTGTCCTGCAGAAGCAGGTTGCTCACCGTGGGCGCATTGGTCGCGAGGGCGCGCTCCGCGGCCGCAAGCGCGGCCTCCTGCGGCGAGGCCTCGCCGGGCGCGGCCGTGGTGCGCAGCCATTCCTGCCCGGTGAGGTCGGTGATGGCGATGACCGCGTCCAGCGCCGCGGCCACCCGCTCCGCCTGCCCGGCAAGCCCGGCGAGGTCCTGGGCCGAGAGGGCGGCGTCTGGAGGCGGGGAAAGGGCGGGCGCCATCGCGAGCCCTTCCAGCGCCGTGCGGGTCAGCGCCACGTCCTGCTCCACCGCCAGGGCGAAGGTGTGGGCGACGCGGGTGACGCGCTCATCGAGGCCCGCGCGGACCCCTTCGGCGGCGATCCATGCCGCGGCCACCGTCAGCATCACGACGGGCAGCACCGCCGCCAGGACGAGGCCCAGCAGCCAGGTGCCGATGCCGACATGCAGGCGCGTGGAAGGTGGCTCGGCCGGCGGCGCGGCCGCACCGGGCGGAAGGCGAGTCGGCGTGCGCATCATAGAGGCATCGACGAATAGCCTGACGTCATGCTGGCCACATCCCCGTTGGCTGGCTTGCGTACAGTATCTTTCGGCCCGGCACATTGGGAAATGGGGAGTTGCCGGCGAAAGGGAAGCTCAAACCTCCGGCAGGGCGAAGATGGCGCCCGTCGCGCCATTCCCCTCCGCGCCAGCCGCGCCGCGCATCATCAGGGCGCGCGGCCCCTCGGGCGTGACGAGGCGGAAGCGCACCTCGCGCGCGGCCGTCTCCGCGCAGGCGGCGCGCAGCCCCGCGCGCAGCCCGGCCTGGTCCTCCTCATGCACGCGGGCCAGCAGGGTGGCGAGGGAGGTCGGGCCCTCCGGCATGCCCAGCAGGGCCTGCGCCCCGGCATCGAGGCGCAGCGCGTCGCGCTTGCGGTGGAAGCTCCAGAGGCCGATGCCCGCGGCCGCCAGCGCCGCCTCTGTCGGGAAGGGGAGGCTGGCCGGCATGGGCAGCAGCGCCGAGAGCGCCTCGGCCAGTTCGGGCGCCGAGTGCGGCTTCTGCACGGAAGGGTGGTGGCGGTAGCCTTCCTCGATGCTGTCGGCGCTGTAGGCGGTGGAGAAGACGAAGGGCAGGCCGCGCCGCACCAGTGCGTCGGCCACCGGGTAGCACTTCTCGCGGTTGAGGTTCACGTCCAGCACCGCGGCGTCAATTCCCTCGCGGCCGATGAGGTCCAGCGCCTCGGCCACGCCCGCCGCCGGGCCCACCACCACGCAGCCATAGGAGGTCAGCATGTCCTGCAATGCCCAGGCCAGGATGACCTCGTCCTCGACGATGAGGATGCGTTGCCCCGCGAGGCGCTCGGTCATGAAGTCCTCCCATCCGCCCGGAGGGGCAGGGTGATGTCGCAGACCAGGCCCGTGGCCTCCAGGCTGAGCGTCGCGGTGCCGCCCAACCCGTGCCGCACGCTCCCTTCGATCAGCCGCATGCCGAAGCCCTTGTCGTAGAGGGGCTTCATGCGGGGGCCTCCGGCCTCCTGCCAGCGCAGGGCCAGCAGCCCGCCGCGCGGCGGCGAGCGGACCGACCAATGGATGCGGACAACGCCATCATCCCCCGATAACGCCCCGTGGCGCATCGCGTTGACCGCAAGTTCGTGCAGGGCCATGGCGGTGGTCAGCGCGACGTTGGTGGGCAGGCGCACATCCTCGCCTTCCATCTCCAGCCGCGCCGCCAGTTCGCGCGGGATGGTGGGCGGCTGGAGCGCCACGCCCAGCACCTGCCGCAGGGTGATGTGGCCGTCCATCTCGTCGCGCAGCATCGCCTGGGCGCGGGAGAAGGCGAGGACACGCCCCGTCAGCGTCTCCACCAACGCGGTGGGTGCCTTGCCGCGCAGGCTGTGGCGGATCATTTCCAGCACGGCGGAGAACATGTTCTGCGTGCGGTGGTTCATCTCCACCAGCAGCAGGCGCATCCGGTCCACCTCCTGGTGCTGCGGCGTGATGTCGTGCATGGCCAGCACCCGGTGGCCAGGCCCGCCCTCCGTGCCGGGCACGGAGGTGATGGACAGGGCGGCCCAGAAGGTGGTCCCGTCCTTGCGGCGGAAGCAGTATTCCGCGGGGCCGCCGGGCATGCCGGTATCGGCCAGCGTCAGCCCTTCCTCCAGGCTGGTATCGCCCTTGCGGCCCAGCAGGCCGCAGAGCGCGCGGCCCTCCAGCTCGGCCGGGGCGAAGCCGCTCAGCGCGCCGAAGGCCGTGTTGGCGAAGAGGATGCTGGCGCCCGCGCCGCCCTGAAGCACCACGACGGGCAGGCGCAGCGCCTCGGTCGCGCCGCGCAGGAGTTCGGGCGTGACGCATGGCGCATGGGGCGGGGGCCGTCCCTGACGCTTGGCACGCTCCTGCATGACCTCTCCCACCGGAATGGTCGCCGTCGTCATGATGCGTCGCGGGGTGCGCCACAAGATGCGACTGGGCGACGCGAGTTGACCCACAGAGTTACAATGTCAACCATAGGCGATGCCCCGGTATGGGATGCAAGATGCATGAGCGGTTAAGGATGGCGGCATGAGCATGACCGGCAATCCCGCCTTCGCGCGGGACCTCATCGGCTACGGGGCGCATCCGCCGCACCCTCGCTGGCCGGGGGGCGCGCGCATCGCGGTCAACTTCGTGATGAACTACGAGGAGGGTTCCGAACCTTCCTTCATGGACAATGATGGCCGGTCGGAGGTGGGGCTGACGGAGATGGCGGCCTCGCCCGTGCCGGCGGGCCAGCGCGACCTGGCGGCCGAGGGCATGTTCGAATACGGCGTGCGCGTGGGGTTCTGGCGCGTGATGCGCCTCTTCGCCGAGCGCGGCCTGCCCATGACCATCTTCGCCTGCGCCCTGGCCCTGGAACGCCACCCGCCCGCCGCCGCCGCCATCCGCCAGGCGGGGCACGACATCTGCTGCCATGGCTGGCGCTGGATCGAGCATTTCAAGCTGACGCGGGAGGAGGAGCGCGAGCATATCCGCCTGGCGGTGGAGAGCCTCGCGCGCAGCACCGGCAACCGTCCGCTCGGCTGGTATTGCCGCTATGGACCCAGCGTGAACACCCGCGCGCTGCTGGCCGAGGAGGGGGGCTTCCTCTACGACAGCGATGCCTACAATGACGAACTGCCCTACTGGGTGCTGCAGGACGGCAAGCCCGTGCTGGTCGTGCCGTATTCGCTGGTGACGAACGACGCGAAGTTCGGCCGCGGGCCGTTCAGCACGGCGGATGACTACTTCACCTTCCTGCGCGACCAGTTCGACATGCTCTACGCCGAGGGCGCCACGCAGCCGAAGATGATGTCCTGCGGGCTGCACCTGCGGCTGATCGGCCACCCCGCGCGGGCGGTGGGGTTGGCGCGCTTCCTGGACTACATCCGTGGCCATGAGGGCGTGTGGGTGGCGCGGCGCATCGAGATCGCGGAGCATTGGCGCCGCACCTTCCCCTACAGCCCGGGGATGGAGCAGATGGTTCGGATCAGCGCGGCCTGAGGCCGCCCTGTTCCAGGATGAAATCCGCGATCTCGGCCACGCCGTGATCCACCTTGAGGTTGGTGAAGATGAAGGGCCGCGCGCCGCGCATCTTGCGCGCGTCGCGGTCCATCACCGAGAGGTCGGCGCCCACCAGCGGGGCGAGGTCGATCTTGTTGATCACCAGCAGGTCCGAGCGCGTGATGCCCGGCCCGCCCTTGCGGGGAATCTTGTCGCCGGCGCTGACGTCGATCACGTAGATGGTGAGGTCCGCGAGTTCCGGGCTGAAGGTGGCGGCGAGATTGTCGCCGCCGCTCTCGATGAACAGGACTTCCAGCAGCGGGAAGCGCGCGTTCATGTCGTCCACCGCCGCGAGGTTGATGGAGGCGTCCTCGCGGATGGCGGTGTGCGGGCAGCCGCCGGTCTCGACGCCCATGATGCGTTCGGGTGCCAGGGCGCCTGCGCGCGTCAGGAACTCCGCATCCTCCTTGGTGTAGATGTCGTTGGTGATGGCCGCGATGTCGTGTGTCTTCGACAGCAGGCGGCAGAGGCGTTCCACCAGCGCGGTCTTGCCGGAGCCCACCGGGCCGCCCACGCCCACGCGCAGCGGGCCATTCGTGGTTCCTTGGGTCATGAGCGGAAGAGCCTCGTGTATTGGGTTTCGTGGCGCATGGAGAGAATGTCGAGCAGCGGCGCGGAGGTGGCCAGCGCCTCGCGGCCGGTGGCTTGTGCGCTGTCCGCGGCGGCGGCGATGACGGGGCCGAGCGCGGCCGTGACGCGCTGCCCATCGGTCTGGCCGAGCGGCACCAGGCGCACGCCCGCGCTGACCAGATTCGCCGCGAAGCCGTGCAGATAGGCCAGCAGGGCAGGGCGCCGCGCCAGCCCCGCGAAGCCCGCCGCCGCGCCGAAGGCGACAGCGTGCGTCAGACGGCCGCGATGCCGCGCGGCGAAGGCGGCGAAGCGCGCATCAGGCCAGGTGGTGGCGGTGACGGAGGCGAAGCTGCCGCCCTGCTGCGTGGCCTCCAGCGCGTGCTCGGCTGTGCCGCGCCAGGCGAAGGCCTCTTCCGCCACCTCGTCCAGCGCCGCGTCATCGCCGGCCGCGTCATGGGCGGCGCACAGCATCACCCCGTCCACATGCCCGGCGCCGCGCATCAGCACGGTGGTGATGTAAGCGGTCAGCGCCGGGGCGTTGGGGAGGCGTCCCTCCTCCACCGCCATCTCGATGCCATGGCTGTAGCTGAACCCGCCCACTGGATAGGCGGGCGAGGTCCAGGCGAGGAGGCGGAAGAAATCGCCCTCTTGCAGTTCCATGCGGTCAGTCGTGGTGGTGATGGTGGTGGCCGTCGCCATGGTGGTGGTGGTGGTCGCCATGCCCATGGTGGTGCTGATGGGCGCTGCGGTTGTGCTCGCCATAGGCGCCGCCCTCCGGGTTGAAGGGCGCGCGCACGCGGGCGATGACGGCGCCCATGCCGCGCAGCATGTCCTCGATGACATGGTCCTCGCGGATCAGGATGCGGTCCTGGTGCAGTTCGGCGGGAAGGTGCCGGTTGCCGAGATGCCAGGCGATGCGCATCAGCGGCATGGAGGTGCCGGCGCGCACCTCCACCAGCGGTTCGTCGGCGGCGCGGACCAGGATGACGCGGCCATCCTCCAGCTCCAGCCCATCGCCGTCGCGCAGCACCTGGGCTTCCGGGAGGTCCAGGACGAAGGCGATGCCGCCCGCCGTCTCATAGCGCTTGCGGCGGCGGAAGCGGTCGTCGAAGTCGAGGCGCACCTCGCCATCGGGGGGGAAGCTGCCGGCGGGCTTCACGCCGCGGGCGCGCGGGAGCATGTCGTGCATGGCGTGTCCTTCGTCAGAACAGGAAATAGCGCTGCGCCATGGGCAGCACCTTCGCGGGTTCGCAGATCAGCAATTCGCCATCGGCGCGGACCTCATAGGTCTCGGGGTTCACCTCCATGCGGGGTGTGGCGCCATTCAGCACCATGTCGCGCTTGGAGATGCCGCCGCGCGTGTTGCCCACCGCCAGCAGCGGCCGTTGCAGGCCGAGCGCGCGGCCCACATCGGCGTCCAGCGCGGCGCCCGAGACGAAGGTGATCGAACCCAGCGTCATCGCCCGGCCGAAGCTGCCGAACATGGGCCGGTAATGCACGGGCTGTGGCGTGGGGATGGAGGCGTTGGGGTCGCCCATCGGCGCCATGGCGATGCTGCCGCCCTTGATCACCATGTCCGGCTTCACGCCGAAGAAGGCGGGCGACCAGAGCACGAGGTCCGCGAGCTTGCCCACCTCCACGCTGCCCACATGCTGCGCGATGCCCTGCGCGAGTGCCGGGTTGATGGTGTATTTCGCGATGTAGCGGCGGGCGCGGAAATTGTCGTTCTCGCCGGTTTCCTCCGGCAGGCGGCCGCGCTGCACCTTCATCTTGTGGGCGGTCTGCCAGGTGCGGATGATGACCTCGCCCACGCGTCCCATCGCCTGGCTGTCGGAGGACATCATGGAGATGGCGCCGATGTCGTGCAGGATGTCCTCGGCCGCGATCGTCTCGCGCCGGATGCGGGATTCGGCGAAGGCCACATCCTCCGGGATGCGCGCATCGAGGTGATGGCAGACCATGAGCATGTCCAGATGCTCATCCACCGTGTTCACCGTGTAGGGCATGGTGGGGTTGGTGCTGCTGGGCAGCACATTGGCCTCGCCCACCAGGCGCAATATGTCCGGCGCATGGCCGCCGCCTGCGCCCTCGGTGTGGAAGGCGTGGATGGTGCGGCCCTCGAAGGCGGCGATGGTGTCATCCACGAAGCCGCTCTCGTTCAGCGTGTCGGTGTGGATGGCGACCTGCACGTCGAAGCGGTCCGCGACACTCAGGCAGTTGCGGATGGTCTGGGGGGTGGTGCCCCAATCCTCGTGCAGCTTGAAGCCGGCGGCCCCGGCGCGGACCTGTTCCTCCAGCCCCGCCGGCAAGGCGGCATTGCCCTTGCCAAGGAAGCCGAGGTTCATCGGGAAGGCCTCCGCCGCCTGCAACATGCGCCCGATATGCCAGGGGCCCGGCGTCACGGTGGTGGCCAGCGTGCCATGCGCGGGCCCGGTGCCGCCACCGAACATGGTGGTGACGCCGGAGGCCAGCGCCTCCTCGATCTGCTGCGGGCAGATGAAATGGATATGGGCGTCCATCCCGCCCGCGGTCAGGATCTTGCCCTCGCCCGCGATGATCTCGGTGCCCGGGCCGATGACGATGTCCACGCCGGGCTGCGTGTCCGGATTGCCCGCCTTGCCGATGGCGCTGATGCGCCCGTCGCGCAAAGCCACATCGGCCTTCACCACGCCCCAATGGTCGAGGATGAGGGCGTTGGTGATGACGGTGTCCGCCGCCCCCTGTTCGCGCGTGCGCTGGGACTGGCCCATGCCGTCGCGGATCACCTTGCCGCCGCCGAACTTCACCTCCTCGCCGTAAGTGGTGAGGTCGCGCTCGACTTCGATGAACAATTCCGTGTCGGCCAGCCGCACGCGGTCGCCCACCGTGGGGCCATACATGCCAGCATAGGCGCTGCGCGAAAGCCGGCTCACAGCGCGCCCTCCACATCGCCGCGGAAACCGTGCACCACGCGGTCGCCGTGCAGGGGCACCAGCCTCACGCGGCGGCTCTGGCCGGGCTCGAAGCGCACCGCCGTTCCGGCCGGGATGTCCAGGCGCTGGCCCCGCGCGGCGGCGCGGTCGAAGTCCAGCGCCGGGTTCGTCTCGAAGAAGTGGTAGTGGCTGCCGACCTGGATGGGGCGGTCGCCGGTGTTGGCCACATCGAGTTCCGTCACGGGCTGGCCCGCATTCAGCTCGATCTCGCCGGGGGCGCAGATCACTTCGCCTGGAATCATGCGCCTGGCCCTCAGCGGATGGGGTTGTGGACGGTGACGAGCTTGGTGCCGTCGGGGAAGGTCGCTTCCACCTGGATGTCGTGGATCATCTCCGCGACACCCTCCATGCATTGGTCGCGCCGCAGCACCTCGCCGCCGGCCGCCATGAGGTCGGCCACGGAGCGGCCATCCCGCGCGCCCTCCACCACGAAATCGGTGATGAGGGCGATGGCCTCGGGGTGGTTGAGCTTCACGCCGCGTTCCAGCCGCTTTCGGGCCACCTGGGCGGCCATGGCGATGAGCAGCTTGTCTTTCTCGCGGGGCGTCAGTTGCATCGCAGCATCATGGAACGTTCGGTGTCAGCACGTCCACAGTCTCGGCAGGGTGGCGGGGCGGCCGAGGGCGGCTGACCGCAGGGCCGGGATGGCGGCCATGATGCCCGCCCGCACCTCTACCGCGCGCCCCAGGAAGCGCAGCAGCAGCAGGCCCGGCCGGGGCAGGCTGGCCTGGCCGCCCGTCAGGTCGCGGGCCAACTCCCGGTGGCGAGCGGCCTCGGGGTGCGCCAGCAGCATCAGCCCCAGCGCCTCGGCGCCATCCAGCGCGTGGGGGGCGTCCCGCGCGGCCTCGTCGAGTGCGATGGCATCGGCCCAGGCCAGGCGCCCGTCCAAGTGCAGGCGCCAGGCCTCGCGCGCCGTGCCGCGCCGCCAGGCCTCACCGCGCGCGATGCGGCCCAGCACCAGGGATTCGGTCGCCAGCAGCGCGCCGCCGGGCGCCACATGGGCTTCGGTGCGGCGGTCCAGCCGGGCGCCGTCGAACAGGATGGCCTCTTGCGGCAGGTATTCCAGTGCGGCGCCCTCACCCACCTCCATCCGAGTCCGCAGCGACGCCACGGGGCCCAGGCTGGCGTAGAGCTTCTCCGCCGCCGGGGTCGTCACCAGGGCCTGGGCGCCGTGCGACAGCACCAGCTCCGCCCGCACCGCATCGCCCCCCGCCAGCCCGCCCGCCGTGTTCACCAGCGCGGCCTGCAAGGGTTCGCCGGGCTCGGGCGTGGGGAAGAGCAGGCGCAGCGGCGCCTTCTGGTAGAGGCGCGTGATCCCCCCCGGCCCGACCTCCAGCCGCGCCTCGCCCTCGGCCCTTTGATGGCGCGCATCCGATTCCCGCATGGGTTCAGCGTGGCCGTGGCGCCCTGGGCATGGCAACATGGCGTCATGCTCTACGTGACGCTTGGCGCCCGGCGCTACCGCATCGAACGCCCCTGGGGCGACCTACCCACCGACATGGGCGGCGTGACCGATGTCGCGACCGACGCCGATGGCCGCATCTATGTCGGCCTGCGGCGGGATTCCTACACCTCCGCCCCCGGCCCCACCGTGATCGTGCTGGACGCCGCGGGCGCGCGCATCGGCGCCTTCGGCGAGGAGGTGGCGGATCTGCACATGCTGGACGTGGCCCCGGACGGGCTGATCCATGTCGTGGACCGCGACGCGCATGAGATCATCGCCTTCGACCGTGAAGGCGTGGTCCGCCGGCGGCTCGGCACGCGGCACCAGGCCTGCAAGCCCTTCAACTCCCCCTGCGACATCGGCTTCGCCCCCGACGGCACGGCCTATGTGGCCGATGGCTATGCGGCCTCCCGCGTGCATGTCTTCGCCCCCGATGGCACCCCGCGTGAGGGCTGGGGCACGCCGGGGCAGCGGGCGGGCGAATTCTCCACCCCCCATTCCGTCCGGGTGGGCGTGGAGGGCGAGGTGGCGGTGGCCGACCGCGAGAACAACCGCGTGCAGGTCTTCACCCTGGAGGGCCGCTTCCTCCGCTCGCTCTACCTTCTGCACAAGCCCATGGCCGTGACGGCCGATGCCGAGGGCAACTGGTGGGTGACCGACCAGGTGCCGAGCCTCTCGGTCTTCTCGCGCCAGGGGGTGCTGATCTCCAAGGCGCGGGCGGTGCTGAACGGGGCGCATGGCATGGCGCTGCACCCCGATGGCAGCGTGCTGCTGGCCGAGATGACGCCCTCGCGGCTGACGCGGCTGGTGCCGGAGTGACGGGGCGGCCTCAGTAACTGATCGGCTGGCCCCGTACCGGCGGCGCCTGGGGGCCGGGCGCGCCCTTGCCCGAGGGGGCGCCGGGGGCCGGTGCGGACGGCCCGGGGGCGGAGAAGGGCTGTGTGGGCTGGTTGGGCTGGCTCGGCTGGGCGGGCGGGGTGCCGCCGAAGGGCTGTGACGGTTCCGCGCCATGGGAGCGCATGCAGGTCACGAGGCGGCCCATCGCCTCGGAGGAGCCGTTGAGGCTGACGGCCCAGTCGGGCTCGCTGCCGTCCGGGAAGGTGAGAATGAGGCGGCTCCCGTTGCGGAACTCCCGCTCGAAGCGCGGAATGCCGCTTCTCATCGTCCATTGCATCGAGTTGCGCTGGCCTGTCGCCTGGGGCGCGGCCCAGGCCGCCCCCTCGTCGATCCGCATGCTGATGGCCATGCGGGTGCCCTGCGGGATGCGCCAACTGGCCTTGAAAGCCTGGAACAGAATGAAGTTGCTGCCGCGCACATGCTGGACGTGCAGCCGGCGCCCCTCGCTGCCCTGGGCCACCATGCCGCACACGTTGCGGCCGGCCGGCGTCACCATGGAATAGACGGACCAGGCGCCGTAGCGGCCGAGGGGGGTGGTCTGGGTCCGGGCCTGGGGCTGGTTCTGCGTTTGGGGCTGGTTCTGGGCCTGGACGGGCTGCGCCAGCCAAAGACTGGCCAGGCCGCACAGACCCAGCAGGCGGAGGGTGGGGGCAAGAACTCGCTTCATCGCATTCGCTTCCCGGCTATGGTTGCAGCGCCGGGGCGGCGTTCCGTCTGGGCAAAACCACCTGCACCCCGGTTGATCTGCGGCCTATGCCTCGCGCAATTCCGGTGGCGGGGCTCTGCCATAACATTTGAACGCGGCAAAAGGTGCGACTTCCACTGGCTATTTCTCGCCGGACCCCCTAGATACCGCGCCACAAGCCCAAAATCCCTCTTCCCGCCGCCTGGGCCATTCTCGCCCGGGCCTGCCCATGTCCGGAGCCTGCCCCATGCCGATGCGCAACCTCGCCATCATCGCGCACGTCGACCACGGCAAGACCACGCTGGTGGATCAACTGCTGAAGCAGGCCGGCACCTTCCGGGAAAACCAGCAGGTGGCCGAACGGGCCATGGACCGGAACGATCTCGAAAAGGAACGCGGCATCACCATCCTGGCCAAGTGCACGGCCGTGGAATGGGAGGGCACCAAGCTCAACATCGTGGACACCCCCGGCCACGCCGATTTCGGCGGCGAGGTGGAGCGCATCCTCTCCATGGTGGACGGCGCCATCCTGCTGGTGGACGCGGCCGAGGGCGTGCTGCCCCAGACCAAGTTCGTGCTCGGCAAGGCGCTGGCCCGCGGCATCCGCCCCATCGTGGTGGTGAACAAGGTGGACCGGCAGGACGCCCGCCCGCACGAGGTGCATGACGAGGTGTTCGACCTCTTCGCCAATCTCGGCGCCTCGGACGAGCAGCTGGACTTCCCCATGCTCTTCGCCTCCGGCCGCCAGGGCTGGGCCGATGAGAGCATGGAGGGCCCGCGCGAGAACCTGGACGCGCTGTTCAACCTGGTGGTGCGCCATGTGCCGGAGCCCAAGGTGGACCCCGCCGCGCCCTTCGCCATGAACGCCTCCATCCTGGAATACGACAACTTCCTGGGCCGCATCCTGACCGGCCGCATCGAGCAGGGCGTGGCCCGGCTGAACATGCCCGTGAAGGTGCTGCGCGCGGACGGCACCCAGGTCGAGACCGGGCGGCTCACCAAGCTGCTGACCTTCCGCGGGCTGGAGCGCGTGCCGGTGGACGAGGCGCAGGCGGGCGACATCATCGCCATCGCCGGCCTGTCGGACACCACCATCCCCGACACCATCTGCGCGCCCGAGCAGAGCGTGGCGCTGCCTTCCGTGCCGGTGGACCCGCCGACGCTCGCCATGACCTTCCGCGTCAATGACGGCCCGCTGGGCGGCCGCGAGGGCAAGAAGGTGACCTCGCGCCAGATCCGCGACCGCCTCTTCCGCGAGGCCGAGGGCAACGTCGCCATCCAGATCCGCGACAGCGAGGAGACGGACGCCTTCGAGGTGGCCGGCCGCGGCGAACTCCAGCTCGGCGTGCTGATCGAGCAGATGCGCCGCGAGGGCTTCGAGCTGACCATCGGCCGCCCCCGCGTGCTGACGCGCGAGAATGCCGAGACGGGCGTCCGCGAGGAGCCCTACGAGGAAGTGCTGGTGGATGTGGACGAGGCCTATTCGGGCGTCGTCGTCGAGAAGCTCTCCCTCCGCAAGGGGCAGATGCAGGACATGCGGCCCTCGGGCGGCGGCAAGACGCGGCTGACCTTCCACATGCCCTCGCGCGGGCTGATCGGCTACCACTCGGAATTCCTGACGGACACGCGCGGCACCGGCATCATGAACCGCCTCTTCCTGGGCTACCAGGAATGGGCGGGCGTGATCGAGGGGCGGCGCAACGGCAGCCTGATCTCCAACGTGGATGGCGAGACGACGCAATACGCGCTCTTCGCCCTGCAGGAGCGTGGCGCGCTGTTCCTGGGCGCCGGCGCCAAGGTCTATGTCGGCATGATCATCGGCGAGAATTCGCGCGATGACGACCTGGAGGTGAACCCGGTCAAGGAGAAGAAGCTGACGAACATCCGCGCCGCCGGCAAGGATGACGCGCTGCTGCTGATCCCGCCCCGGCGCATGAGCCTGGAGCAGGCCATCGCCTATATCGAGGATGACGAGCTGGTGGAGGTGACGCCGAGCGCGGTGCGTCTTCGCAAGCGCTACCTCGACCCGCATGAGCGCAAGCGCGCCCAGCGCCGCGCCGATGGCATGACCGTGAAGGGTGACCCGGTCGGCTGAGGCCGGAGCGGTTAACGGCCCTCCGAGCCACCTGACTTGCCGCGTCCCCGCGCGGCATGGCATCTCCCTCTCCCAACGACGCAGTTCCGATGTCGTGGGAGGGGAGACATATGCTCAAGAATATCACGCGCCGCCCGTTGTTGCTGGGCGGTGCCGGCCTGATCGCCAGCCCGGCCATCGTCCAGGCGCAGAACTGGCCCTCCGGCCCCATCCGCCTCGTGGTGCCCTTTGCCCCTGGTGGCACGACCGACCTGGTGGCGCGCCTGGTGGCGGACCAGCTGGCCATCCGCCTCAACACCCCCTTCGTCATCGAGAACCGGGCCGGCGCCACCGCCACCACGGGCAGCCAGCTCGTGGCCGATGCCGCACCCGATGGCCAGACGCTGCTGATGAGCAACATCGCGAGCCACGCGATCGGCCCGTCGCTCTACCGCAACCTGCGCTATGACGCGGTGCGGAGCTTCACGCACATCGCCATGGTCATCACCAACCCCTCGGTCTGGGTGGTGAACAAGAACACGCCCATCCAGAACCTGGCCGACATCGTGCGGCTCGCCCGCGCGCAGCCGGGCGGGATGAACATGGCCAGTTCCGGCGCGGGTTCGTCCAACCACCTGATGATCGTGCAGTTCGCGCGGCTGATGGGCATCGAATACACCCATGTGCCGTTCCGTGGCGCGGGGCCGGCCATGGCGGCGGTCATCGCGGGGCAGGTGCCGATGATGTCGGACAGCCTGCCCTCGGCCGCCGCGCATATCCGCAGCGACGTGGTGCGGCCCATCGCGATGTCCAGCGCGCAGCGCCACCCCTCCTTCCCCAACGTGCCCACCTTCCGCGAGCAGGATGTGGACCTGGTGAGCACGACCTGGTTCTCGCTCTCCGGCCCCGCCGGCATGCCGCCCGCCATCACGGAACGCCTGCACCGCGAGACCATGGCCATCATCACCGCGCCGGCCATGCGCGCCCGCTTCGCGGAGCTGGGCGGCGACCCGGGCGACATGACGCCCGAGCAGTTCACGCAATTCGTGGCGACCGAGCTGGAGCGCTGGCGGCCCATCGTGCAGGCCTCCGGCGCGACTGTGGATTAGCCGGCCTCGGGCGTGACAGATTAACCCGCCGTCAGAAAATTTGCTGCACCGCAGCATCGTCTGGTAAACTCATGCGCTGAACAGGTCTGGACGCCTCCGGTGGCAACACCGGGGGCGACACTGGCAGGAGGCGCGCGTGAACGGCGACAAGAAGATCGAACTGGCCCTGCAGGGCGGGGGCGCCCATGGCGCCTATAGCTGGGGTGTGCTTGACCGCCTGCTGGAAGATGGCCAGCTCGACATCGAGGCCATCAGCGGCACCAGCGCCGGCGCCATGAACGCCGTGGTGCTGGCCGATGGGCTGGTGCGCGGCGGGCGCGAAGGCGCGCGCGAGGCATTGGAAAAATTCTGGCGCGCGGTGAGCGACGCCGCGCGCTTCAGCCCCATCCAGCGCAGCCCGATCGACCGGCTGATGGGGCGATGGAGCCTGGACACCTCGCCCGGCTACATCGCCATGGACCTGCTGTCGCGCCTGGCCTCGCCCTATGAGCTGAACCTCTTCGACCTGAACCCGCTGCGCGACGTGCTCGAAGCCGCGGTGGATTTCGACAACGTCAATGCGTGCCAGTCGGTGAAGCTGTTCGTCACCGCCACCAATGTCCGCACCGGCCTGCCGCGCACCTTCCGCCGCGGCGAGCTGACGGTGGATGCGGTGATGGCCTCCGCCTGCCTGCCCACCCTCTACAAGGCGGTGGAGATTGACGGCGAGCCCTATTGGGATGGCGGCTACATGGGCAACCCCGCCCTCTACCCGCTGGTGGATGAGAGCGACTGCCGCGACCTGATGATCGTGCAGATCAACCCCATCCGCAGCGAGGAACTGCCCACCACGGCGGCCGAGATCCAGAACCGGCTGAACGAGATCACCTTCAACGCGGCGCTCATCAAGGAATTGCGCGCCATCACGCTGTTGCGCCGCCTCATCAAGGCGGAGGGGCTGGAGAACGAACGCTACCGCGACATGCGGCTGCACCGCATCGGCGGGCAGGGGCTGGAGCATCTCTCCGCCTCCTCCAAGCTCAATGCGGAGTGGGATTTCCTGACGCATCTGCGCGACCATGGTCGGGCCGCGGCCGATGCCTGGCTGGCGCGCCACCGCGACGATATCGGCCAGCGTTCCACCTTCGACCCCGAGACGCTGTTCCTGGGCACGCTGCGCGAGCCGGGCCAGGCGCCCAAGGAGCGCACGAAATGATGGGCCTCGCGGGCGTCCTGCTGGCGCTGGGGCTGCTGATCTTCCTGGCCTATCGCGGCATCTCGGTGCTGCTGCTGGCACCGGCCATGGCGCTGCTGGCGGCGGTCTTCGCGGGCGCACCGCTGCTGGGCCTCTACACCCAGGTCTTCATGACCTCGGCCGGCGGCTTCGTCATCTCCTTCTTCCCGCTGTTCCTGCTGGGCGCCATCTTCGGGCGGCTGATGGATGACAGCGGGGCGGCGCGCGCCATCGCGCAGGGGCTGGTGGCGCGACTGGGCGGGGGTCAGGCCATCCTGGCCGTGGTGCTGGCCTGCGCCATCCTGACCTATGGCGGCGTCTCGCTTTTCGTTGTGGCCTTCGCCATCTATCCCATCGCGGCCAGCCTGTTCCGCGAGGCGGACATCCCGAAGCGGCTGATCCCGGCCACCATCGCGCTCGGCGCCTTCACCTTCACCATGACGGCGCTGCCGGGCACGCCCGCCATCCAGAACGCCATCCCCATGCCCTTCTTCGGCACCACGCCCTTCGCGGCCCCGGGCCTGGGCATCCTGGCGGCGGTGGTGATGTTCGGCGCGGGGCAGTGGTGGCTGATGCGCCGTGCCGCCTCGGCGCGCGCACGTGGCGAGGGCTATGGCGACCACCCCGACCACGCCCCGGCGCCCAACCGCGACATGCGTGAGCGCGCGGCGGGCGAGGGCTTCGACGTGGCCGAGATCGAACCCGCGCCCGCCCCCGCCCAGCCGCCCTTCCTGCTGGCCGTGCTGCCGGTGGTGGTGGTGATCCTGGCGAACCTGATCTTCTCCAGCTTCGTCATCCCCGCCTGGGACACGGCCTTCCTGGCCGAGCCGCGCTTCGGCGGCGTGGGGCTCTCTTCCGTGCTGGGCGTCTGGTCCATCATCCTGGCGCTGAGCGCCGCCATCCTGGTGCTGGTGGCGACGAATTGGCGGCGGCTTGCTTCGGTGAAGACCTCACTGGACGCGGGCGCCAATGCCTCGGTGCTGCCCATCTTCAACACGGCCTCGCTGGTGGGGTTCGGCGCGGTCATCGCCGCGCTTCCGGCCTTCGACCTGGTGCGGCAGGGCGTGCTGGGCATCGGCGGCGAGAACCCGCTGGTCTCCCTCGCTATCGCGGTGAATGTGCTGGCGGGCATCACGGGCTCGGCCTCGGGCGGCATGAGCATCGCGCTCTCCACGCTCGGCGAAACCTATGTGCAGATGGGTGCCGCGGCGGGTATCGCGCCCGAGGCGCTGCACCGCATCACCGCCATCGCGACAGGCGGGCTCGACAGCCTGCCGCACAATGGTGCGGTGGTGACGCTGCTGGCCATTTGCGGGCTGACGCACCGGCAATCCTATGGCGACCTCGCCATGGTGGCCGTGGTGTTCCCGCTGCTGGCACTGGTGGTGGCGATCCTGGCCGCGACCTTCCTGGGGGCGTTCTAGCTCACTCCAGGAAGGCGAACCCCATCGTGCGCGCGTGGTAGTGCAGCCCGCCATCCTGGACGATCAGGAAGCGGGCCTGCACATCGCCGCCATTGTGGTGCGAGTGCGGCTCACCCGGCGGGGTGACGAGGGTGTTGTGCAGGCTCCAGGGCCGCATTTCACCTGAAATGCGCGAATGGCAATCCTCGCCCTGCAGCACGAGCGTGATGGCGGCGGCGTTGTGGCGATGGGCGCGCTGGTTTTCGCGCGGGGGCAGGGTGTTGAGGGAGAGCGTCATGCTCGCCGTCAGGTTCCGCCAGGCCTCGAGCCCGTCCGAGCTGAAGATCAGCGCCAGCCCCGTCGTGCTGTCATTGCTGGTGCAGGCGCCGATGAGGGCGAGCTGGCGTTCGATCTCGGCCGACGGGAAGTGCACGGGCGCCATGGTGGCGGGGCCGGGGCGCAGCCCCTCGAAGGCCAGCAGTGGTTCGTTCCCCACCAGCCAGAGCACCGCATGGGACGAGGCGGTGAGCGACACCTGTCCACCCGGCAGCAGGAAGACATCGCCCTCGCCCCAGGTGAAGCTGTCCGCGGCACCCGCGCCGCGCAGCACGCAGCCGATGAGGCCCGTGGCGTCGCTGTCGAAGGCCAGCGTCTCGCCCGCGCGGATCACGGCATAGCGCGCCAGCATCAGCGGCGTGGTGGCGGGGAAGGGGCAGCCGAAGGCGGCGGATTGGTCGCAGAGATGCACGCCCGTGGCGGCCTCCGGCGCGAAGGCTGCGGCCACGACCGCGCCGAAATCCGCGGCCGGCACCGGCGCCAGCTTCACGTTGAAGGCGTTGCCCGAATTGAAGAAGCGCGCCCTTGCCGCGGCGGCATTCGCGGGGCGTTCGGGGCGCTGCACAGGCAGCGCGGCCATGTCCATCATGCGCACAACTCCTTCACGGTCTCAGCAAGGACGGCGGCGCCGGCCTCCACATGCGCGGGCTCGGCCCATTCCCGCGGCGAGTGGCTGACGCCGCCGCGGCAGGGGATGAAGATCATGGCCGTGGGGCAGCGCGGCGCCATGTGGCGCGCGTCATGCCCGGCCGCCGAGAGCAAAGCCATGTGCGGCAGGCCGAGCCGCGTGGCCGTGGCGGCCAGGCGCGCGCGCAGCCCCTCGTCAAAGCTGTTGGAGGGTGCGTGGACCAGCCGCGTGATGGTGACGCCGCAGGGCGCGGCTTCTTCCGACGCGATGACCTCCAGCCGCGCGCCAGCACGTTCCAGCGCGGCATTGTCCGGGTGGCGAAGATCAATGCGGAACACCACGCGCCCCGCGATGACGGAGGGTGCGTTGGGCACCACCTGCACGCGCCCGATGGTGAACTTCACGATGGGGTCCGCCTCGCCCACCTCGCGCTGCATGCGCTCGGCGATGCGGGCGAAAGCCATCACCGCATCGCGCCGCAGCGCCATGTCGCGCGTGCCGGCATGGCCTTCCTCGCCCTCCAGCACGACTTCGAAGGTGATCTTGCCCTGGATGCCGGTGACGATGCCGATGGGGATACCGGCCTCCTCCAACAACGTCGCCTGCTCGATATGCGGCTCGATGCAGAAGGCGAATTCGCGCTTCAGGGGCAGGCGAGGTAGGGCAGGGAAGGCGGCGTGCAGCGTGTCCAGCGCATCGCCCAGGGTGGTGCCCTCGGCATCGCGCAGGGCGCGGATGGCGGTGAGGGGCCGCACCCCCGCGAAGGCTTCGCTGCCCGTCATGCCCGGGGCGAAGCGGCTGCCTTCCTCATTGCTCCAGGCGACGACGCTGATGTCGCGGGCGGGGATGAAGCCAGTGTCCGCCACGGCCTCCAGCGCGGCCAGCACGCCCCAGGCGCCGTCGAATTTCCCACCGTTCGGCTGGGTGTCCAGGTGGCTGCCGATGACCGCGGGCGGGAGGGTGCGGTCGCGGCCGGCGCGGGTGAGGAACAGGTTCCCAGCATCATCGGTGGCGGCTTCCAACCCCGCCCCGGCCGCCCATTCCAGCATGAGGCGCCAGGCCTCGACCTCGCCCGGCGTCAGCGCCTGGCGGTTCACCCCGCCATCGCCCCGTGCGCCGATCTCGGCGAGGCGCATCAGCCGGTCCCAGAGGCGCGACATGCTCAATCCGTCCGCATGATCTGGCCGGGCAGGGCGCGGGGGTCGCGTGCCTCCCAGCGCCCGGCCTCCACCTGCGCGATGAACTCCGCCAGGTGCATGTTGAACCAGGCGGGTTCCTCCAGGTTCAGCGTGTGGCCGGTCTTGGGAAAGACCGAGAGGCCGCAGGCGGGCAGCGTCTTCTTGAGGAAGATGCCGGGCTGCAGGCAATGATCGTCCTCATCGCCCACGATGACGAGGGTGGGGATGGGCATGGCGCGCAGCTCCTCCTCCAGATCCCAGAAGGAGGGACGCCGCGCCTGCACGCCCCGCATGGTGAGCGAGGCGCCGACATCCGAATGCGTCGCCAGCCGGTCCGCGAATTCGCGCCAGCCGCGCGGGTCCTTGTTCTGGAACTGCACGCGGCTCGCGCCTTCCGCGTAGATGGGCGCGAAGGCGCGGGCGCCGTCGGTGGCGAAGCGGCGGGCCACTTCCAGGGAGACGCCGCGGAAGTATTCTTCATGCTCCTTCTCGCAGCCATAGCCGGCGCCGGCGACGGTGAGCGACAGGGCGCGTTCCGGCGCGCGCAGCCCGAAATGCACGGTGGCGAAGCCGCCCATGGAGAGGCCCACGATATGCGCGCGGGCGATGCCCAGCCCGTCCAGCACCGCCACCGCATCGGCCACCGCGATGGCCTGGGAATATTGCTCGACATCCGTCGGCACGTCGGAGGGCGGGTAGCCGCGCGCGGCATAGGTGATGCAGCGGTGCCGCCGCGCGAAATGGCGCATCTGCGGCTCCCAGCTGTCATGGTTGCCGCCGAATTCGTGGATGAAGAGGATGGGCGTGCCGGTGCCCGCTTCCTCATAGTGCAGGCTGATGCCGTCCGGCGTGGTGATGCGCGGCATGGGTGTCCCTCTCAGAATTGCGGCGTGAGGTCGTTCAGCGTGCGCGCCGTCGCGACCAAGGCGGACAGGCGATCGGCCAGCTTCTCCGCCCATTCGCCGGGGACGGAGGTGCTGATCTTCACGAAGCGGTGCCCGAAGCGCGCGGTGTGATAGCTGCCCTGGCGGATCATGATGCCCTCGCGCCGCGCCGCCTCCACCAGGGCCTCGGGGCGGATGCCCGCGGCCTCGGTCTCCACCACCAGGAAGTTGCCGTGGCTCGGCCAGACGGGCACGGAGAAGCCCGGGATGCGAAGCGCCGCGTCACGGATCAGGGCGTTGTTGGCGCGCGTGGTGGCGCGCACCCCCGCCATCCATTCGGGCTTCACGGCGAGGCCCGCCAGCGCCGCGCGCTGCGCGATGACGCTGGCGCCGAGCACGCCCGTGGCCTGGTCCGCGAATTCCTCCAGCAGCCCGGCCGGCGCCACCAGCGCGCCGATGCGAAGCCCCGCGAGGCCCAGCCATTTGGAGAAGGACAGCGAGACGACGGCATGGTCCGGCGCCTCCAGTAGCGCCGGGTGGTGGCCATCGGCGAAGTCACGATAGGTGCAGTCATGCACCAGCAGCGCGCCGACCTCACCCGCGATGGCGGCGAAGGCCGCAATTTCCTCCCGCGTGTAGCAGATGCCAAGCGGGTTGTTGGGGTCCACGATGTAGATGACGCTGGTGCGCGCATCCACCGCCGCGCGCAGCGCCTCGGGCGTGAGGCGGTAGTTGCACGCCGCGTCGTAGATCGGGATCTCGATCACCTCCGCCCCCGCCTGGCGCGCGAAGAGGCAGGGCCATTTCCACGTCGGGTCGGTGGTGACGAAGGTGGTGCCAGGCCGGCAGCGCGCGCGACAGACGAGCGCCAGCGCGTTCACGCCGCCCTCCGTCACCAGGGCCTCCGCACCGCGCACGCCGAGGTCGGCCAGGATGGCTTCGCGCAGCGCCTCGAAGCCGAGCGGCGGCGCGTAGGCGTTGAATTCCAGCCCGTCCACCGCCGCGTGCATCGCCGCCAGCACGGAAGGGTGGGCCGGGATGTGGTTGGTGTTCTGGCCCATCCAGGCCAGGCCCGGCGTGGCGCTGAGTTCGTCGAAATAGCGGTTGCGGGTGAGGGCGCCGGCCATCAGATGACCGAGCCGCGCGCCGAGATGCCGCCATCAATGGTCACGACCGTGCCCGTGATGTAGCCCGCGCGCGGCGAGGCCATGAAGGCGCAGAGATCGGCCGTCTCACGCGCCGTGGCGGGGCGCTTGCCGGGGTACTTCGCGAAGAGTTCTTCCCAGCGCGCCTCATCGCCCAGCATCTCGCGCGCCTTCACCTTCATGATCTTGAGCATGCGGTCGGTGGCGACGGGGCCGGGGTTGATGCCCACCACGCGGATGCCGTCATCCAGGCTGCGGCCGCCGATGGCCTTGGTGAAGGACATCAGCGCCGCATTGCCGGTGGAACCCGCGAAATAGCTCGCATCCCAGTTCTCGCCGGAATTGCCGATGACGTTCACGATGACGCCGTCGCGCCCCTTCATCCGCGGATAGAAGAGGCGCGTGAGGGTGATGTAGCCGAAGACCTTCAGGTCGAAGCCCTGGCGCAGCGCGGCATCGCTCACGGCATCGAGCGGCCCCGCCGGGATGTCGCCGGCGTTGTTGATCAGGATGGTGGCGTCCTGCGCGGCGGCGGCCAGTTGTTCCATGGCCGCGGTGGTGGACAGGTCCATCGCATGGGTTGTGACGCGCACGCCATGGGCGGCGCGCAGCTTGGCCGCCGCCTCCTCCATGGCCGGGCCGTTGCGGGCGGCGAGGTGGAGGTGGCAGCCCTCCTCGGCCAGCACCTCGGCGCAGGCCAGACCGATGCCCTTCGAGGCCCCGGTGATGAGGGCGGTCTTTCCCGCGAGATCAAGCTGCAAGGGGCACTCCGTTCGTCCGTGTTGTATGCATGCACCAGCAATATGCATACCAACACGGGCGGAAGCGTCAGTCGAGGCCCGCGATCAGGTCCAGCAGGTTCTCTCCCAGCAGCGTCAGGTGGGCGCGCATGGCGCGGTGCGCCGCCTCGGGGTCGCGCGCCAGGATGGCGGCCATGATCTCGGCATGCTCGCGCAGCGTGTCCTCCACGCGGGTCGGCATATGCGTCACGCGGCGGCGATAGGCGGCCACGCGGTTGCGCAGGCGGCGGGTTTCCTCGGCCAGGAAGGCGTTGTGCGCGGCCTCGTAGATGGCCTCGTGAAATTCCTCGTTGATGTCGTAGAAGACGTCCGCCGTGTCGTCGGCGGCGGCCTCCAGCCGCGCGTGGATGGCCTGCAAACCCGCGTTCTGGGCCGGTGTGCTGCGCCGGGCGGCCAGGCGGGCGCAGAGCCCCTCCAGCTCCCCCATCACCTGGAACATCTCGATCAGCGTCTGGGCGGAGATGCTGCGGACCACCGCACCCTGCCGGCCGCGCAGCTCGACCAGACGCTCGCTCGCCAGCAGGCGGAAGGCCTCGCGCACGGGGGTGCGGGAACAGCCGTGGCGGTCGGCGATCTCCTGCTCGTCCAGCCGCGCGCCGGGGTCCAGCCGCCCGCCCGCGATGTCGTCGCGCAGGCGGCGGTAGAGGGTGTTGGCCAGCGTGCCATGGCCGGGAGCGGCGTCGGGCTTGCGCCCCGAACCTGCCCAATCTGCCTCAGGCAATGCCTGTTTTGCGCGCATATGTGTGCGGAAGCCTCATTCATGTGTGCAGAGACGCCCGTCTTTGTATTCCAAACCGGCGGCCCTGTCGTGAAGATGTTTTAGAGCCTCATCCCGGGGCGCAGAAGGCAGGTCACGGATTGAACAGCGCCCCTCTTCTCGAACTGCGTGGCCTCTCCAAGCGCTTCGGCGCGGTGCAGGCCCTGGAGGGCTTCGGCCTGGACGTGCAGCCAGGCGAGTTCGTGACCGTCGTCGGCCCCTCGGGCTGCGGAAAGAGCACGCTGTTCAACATCATCGCCGGCCTCGACGAACCTGACGACGGCGGCGTGCTGCGCTTCAAGGGCCGCGGCTGCCATGCGCGGGAATTGCTGGGCCAGGTTTCCTTCATGCCGCAGCGCGACCTGCTGCTGCCTTGGCGCAACGTGGTGGACAACGCCATCCTCGCCAATGAGATCGAGGGCGCCAACCGCAGCCAGGCCCGCGCCAAGGCGCTCTCCATGCTGCCGGAATTCGGCCTGACGGGCTTCGAGAACCAGTATCCGCACCAGCTCTCCGGCGGCATGCGCCAGCGCGTGGCGCTGATGCGGACCTTCCTCTTCGAACGCGAGCTCATGCTGCTGGACGAGCCCTTCGGCGCGCTGGACGCGCTGACGCGCAGCATGATGCAGCGCTGGCTGCTGGATGTGTGGCAGCGCCACCGCCGCACCATCCTCTTCATCACGCATGACGTGGACGAGGCCATCTTCCTGGGCGACCGCGTGGTGGTGATGACCGCGCGGCCAGGGGCCGTGAAGCTGATGCGTGAGGTGAACCTGCCCCGCCCGCGCGCGCCGGAATTGCTCACCTCACCGGAATTCACCGCCATCAAGCGCGAGGTGCTCGACGCCATCGAGGAGGAAGCCATGAAATCCTTCCTGACCGGCACGGCGGCCGCGCCATGACCGATGCGGAACGCGAGGCGCGCATCTCGCTCGCCGCCTGCTACCGGATGGTGGCGCGGCTGGGGCTGGATGACGTCATCTACAACCACATCTCGCTGCGCGTGCCGGGGGAGGAGGATGCCTTCCTGCTGAACCCTTACGGCATGCTGTTCAGCGAGATCACGGCCTCCTCCCTCGTGAAGATCGACACGGAGGGCCGCAAGCTCGCGCCCAGCCCGCATGAGGCGAATGTGGCCGCCTTCGTCATCCATGCCGCCATCCACAAGGCGCGGCACGACGCGGCCTGCGTGCTGCACGCGCATTCGGATGCGGCGGTGGCGGTCTCGGCGCAGCCGGGCGGCCTGCGCCCGCTCAGCCAGTTCGCCATGTGGTTCCACGAACGCCAGGCCTTCCACGACTATGAGGGCGTGGCCATTGACCTGGACGAGCAGGAACGCCTGGTGCGCGACTTCGGGACCCACCCCGTCATGATCATGCGCAACCACGGCACGCTGACCGTGGGGCGCACGCCGGGGGCCGCCTTCATGCTGCTCTACTATTTCGAGCGCGCGGCCCGCATCCAGCTGATGATGCAATCCTCCGGCCAGCCCATCATCGAACCTTCGCCCGAGGTCTGCGCCCGCGCCGCCAACCAGTTCTGGCAGCAGCAGGGCGACATCCTGGGCCCCGGCGAGCGCGAATGGCCCGCCTTCCTCCGCCTGCTCGACCGCGAGGAGCCAGGCTTCCGTGACTGACCCAACCCCCGCAGGAGAAAGCACGATGAACAGGCGCCACCTTCTGGCCGCGACCGGCGCGGCCGCCGTCACCCCCTTCATCCGCCCCGCCGGGGCGCAGAACCTGGTGCGTGCCTCGCTGCGCCTGAAATGGCTGACCCAGGCGCAGTTCGCGGGCTTCTACGTGGCGCTGCAGAAGGGCTATTACCGCGAGGCGGGCATTGACCTCACCATCAACCCCGGCGGGCCGAACCTGCTGACGGAGAACCTGGTGGCCTCGGGCGCCGACACCTTCGGCCTCTCGGGCGGGACGGACAGCGTCTTCGCGGCGCGCGAACGCAACCTGCCCATCGTCTGCGCCGGCGTCATGCACCAGCAGACGCCCTTCGTCTTCGTGACGCGCGCCGATGGCCCCATCCGCACGCTGGCCGATTTCCGCGGCAAGACCATCACCACCTGGTTCACGGGTGCGAACTTCGTGCTGCTGGGCATGCTGGCGCAGGCGGGGCTGAGCCGTTCCGACTTCACCATGCAGCCGCAGCAGGTCAGCGTGCAGCCCTTCGTGGACCGACAGGTGGATGTGGTGACGGCCACCCGCTACAACGAGTTCTTCACGCTGATGCAGCGGGTGGGCCGCGACAACCTCCGCACCTTCGTGCCCGACGACCACGGCATCACCTTCCCGCGCGACACCGTCATCGTCAGCGAGCAGACGGCGCGCGACCGGCCGCAGATGGTCACCGCCTTCCTCCGCGCCACCATCCGCGGCTGGCGCGAGGCGCTGCGCGACGGCAAGGCCGGCGTGGATGCCGTCATGTCCGTCGCCCCCACGCTGAACCGCCCCCACCAGGAATTCATGATGGAGGAGGCCGGCAAGCTGATGGTGGCCGGCGGCGCCGCGCAGAACGGGCTGTTCTGGATTGATCGCCCCGTGATCCAGGCCGCGCATGACTTCTTCCTGCGGCACGAGGTGATCAAGACGCCGCTCGACCTCGCCGCCGCCTACAATTCCAGCTTCCTGGAGGCGATCCCGCTCGCGGACCGCATGGCATGAAGCCGACGGCGATGGCGGCACTCCGCCTGCTGGGCGGGGTGATCCTGGCCGGGCTGGTGTGGGAGGCGGCGGTGGTGGGCTTCGGCATCCGCCCGCATCTGTTGCCGCGCCTGTCGGACATCTTCGCCGCCATCGCCCTGACGCCCGGCGCCTATTGGGCCGGGCTGCAACGCAGCGCCGCCGAGACGCTGATCGGCTTCGCCGCCGGCACGGCGGTGGGCATCATCAATGGGCTGGTGTTCTTTCGCGCGCCCCTGCTGCGCGACATGCTGCTGCCGGTCTTCGTCGTGTCGCAGACCATTCCCGTCATCGCCTTCGGCGCGCTGGTGGTGATGTGGTTCGGCAATACGCTGATGGCCAAGGCCGTCATCGCCTTCTACCTCACCTTCTTTCCCGTGACCGTGAACACGCTGCTCGGGCTGAACAGCGTGGACCCGCGCCAGGCGGCGCTGCTGCGCAGCTTCGGCGCCACGCCCATGCAGATCCTGTTCCGGCTGCAACTGCCCATGGCCCTGCCGCAGATCTTCGTGGCCTTGCGCCTCGGCGCCTCGCTCAGCCTGGTCGGCGCAATCGTGGGCGAATGGTTCGGCGACAACACCGGCATCGGCGTGCTGCTGCTCCAGGCCATGTACAATGAAAGCGTCGTGGCGCTCTGGGCCGCCATCCTCTGCGCGGCGCTGCTGGGCACCGGCTTCTACGCGCTGGTGGCCTGGGCGGAGCGGCGCATCGTCTTCTGGGGCGCCGAGCAATGAACGGCACCTCCGCCGCGCGCGGCGTCTTCGGCGCCGTGCTGATCCTGGCGCTGTGGGAGGCCACGGCGCGCGGCTTCGACCTGCCCGCCTACACCCTGCCGGCCGTGACGCAGATCCTGGCCGCGGTGTGGGAGCATCGGGCGGCCTTGCAGGCGGCGGCGTTGGTCACGGGCTTCGAGGCGGTGACGGGCTATGCCATTGGCGCGCTCGCCGGCATCTCCATGGCCACGCTGCTGGTGTTGGCGCGGCCGCTGCGGGCAGGCGTGCTGCCGCTGCTGCTGGCCATCAACTCCGTGCCGGTGGTGGCCTGGTCGCCGCTGGTGCTGCTGTGGTTCGGGGTGGGCGTCTCCTCCAAGATCGTGATGGTGGCGCTGGCGGTGGGCTTCACCATCTTCCTCAGCGCGCTGGCGGGCTTCGACCGGGTGGACCGGCGCAGCGTGGACCTGATGCGCAGCTTCGGCGCGGGGCGCCTGGGCATCTTCTGGCGGCTGCGCCTGCCCGCCGCCCTGCCGCTGATCGCCGCCGGGCTTCGCGTGGCCACCGTCCGCAGCCTGATCGTGGCCATCGTGACCGAGATGCTGGGCGCCTATGGGGGGCTGGGCTGGATCATCTACCAGTCGGTCACGCTGATCGATTTCGTGCAGGTCTGGGCGGCGATCCTGGTGGCCTCCGCGCTCAGCCTCGCCTTCTTCGGCGCGGTGGGCGCGCTGGAGCGGCGCTTCATCTTCTGGCGGTAGGCGTTTCATGCGGCAGATGCATCTCGGCCTGTTCCTGCTCGGCACCGGCAGCCATGTGGCGGGCTGGCGCATGCCGGGCGCGGTGACCAGCTTCCAGGACATCCGCGCCATCCAGGCCATGGCCGCCCAGGCCGAGCGCGGCTGCTTCGACCTGATCTTCATGGGCGACAACCTTTACGCCGACCCGGGCGCCCACCCCTCCTACACGGTGCGGCTGGAGCCGCTGACCATGCTGGCCGCGCTCGCCATGGTCACGAAGCATATCGGCCTGGGCGCCACCGTCGCCACCACCTACAGCGACCCCTGGAGCGTGGCCCGCGCCTTCGCCTCGCTCGACCACATCAGCGGCGGGCGGGCGGCGTGGAACGCGGTGACGGGGTCCTCCGCGCAGGCGGGGCCCAATTTCGGACGGCTCCATCCCAACCACGCCGAACGCTACGTCATCGCGGCCGAGTTCGTGGATGTGGTGCGCGGGCTCTGGGATTGCTGGGAGGAGGATGCGCTGGTGGCGGACCGCGCGACCGGCCTCTATGTGGACCCCGCCAAGCTGCACAAGCTGAACCACGAGGGCGCGCATTTCTCGGTGCAGGGGCCGCTCAACATCGGCCGTTCGCCGCAGGGGCGGCCCGTGATTCTCCAGGCGGGTGGGTCCGATGCCGGGCTCGACCTCGCGGCGCGCACGGCCGATGTCGCCTTCGCCGTGGTGCAGGATTTCGAGGAGGCGCGCGCGCAATACGCCGCGCTGAAATCCCGCCTGCCCGCCCAGGGCCGCCGGCCGGGGGAGGTGGCGGTGCTGCCCGGCGTCATGCCCATCGTGGGCCGCACGGAGCGTGAGGCGCTGGACAAGCTCGCGCAGCTGCAAGCCTTCATCAGCCCGACCAATGCGCGGCAACTGCTCCAGGACCGTCTGGGCGTGGACCTGGCGGGGCGGGACATGGACGCGCCGCTGGGCGAGATGCCGCTCTTCGACGGCGGGCACGGCTTCGCGCGCGCGCTGCTGAACAAGGCCAAGCGCGACAACCTGACGCTGCGCGACATCTACAACCTGCTGGGCGCGGCCCGCGGCCACTGGGTGCTGTGCGGCGCGGCCGAGCAGGTGGCGGACACGCTCCAGCACTGGTTCGAGAATGGCGCGGCGGACGGCTTCAACGTCATGCCCTCGCACTTCCCGGGCGGCATGGAGGATTTCGTCGAACTGGTGGTGCCCATCCTCCAGCGCCGTGGCCTGTTCCGCACGCATTACGAGGGCACGACCCTGCGCGACCTGCTGGGGTTGCGGCGGCCGGCCCGCGGCGAGGGGTGATTGCCCCCGCGCCATGACCCGGCCCACCATGGGCCGACCGGATCATGGAGACACCGATGCCCGCTCTCGACCCCGAAATCCGCCTGGCCGCGCTGGAGGCGGTGGTGGCGCGGCTGCTGCTGGCCCAGGCCCGCCAGCACCCCGACCCCGCGGGCATGCTGGACCAGTTCGCCGGCGAGATGCGCCGCCATGCGGACATGCAGGATGATTCCGGGCTGGACGGCCTGGCGCTGGGCGCCGCGCTGCTGCAGCTGGTGACTCTGGCGAAGGAGCGGCTGATCGCTGAAGGGGGGAGGTAGGATGGTGGGCGCGACAGGGATTGAACCTGTGACCCCTGCCGTGTGAAGGCAGTGCTCTCCCGCTGAGCTACGCGCCCATCCTGCGACGACGATTTGCGGCGAAGGCGGACATCTGTCAAGCGCGTCGGACCGGTTGCATGCGCGCCGGCAAGGCGCATATGCCGCAGCATGGCCCTGCGCGTGTTCCCCCTGCTGCTGCTCCTCGCCACACCGGCCGCGGCCGAGCCCTGGCGCGCCACCTATTTCATCAACGCCGCCGGCCTCCCCATCGCGCAGGTGGAGCTGCGCTTCGCCCTGGACGGCCCCGGCTACAGCGTGGAGACGCGCGCGCGTTCGCTCGGCGTCGCGCGGCTCTTCCTGCGGGGTGAGCAGGTTTCGCGCTCCGAAGGCCGCTGGGCGGAGGGGCTGCCCCAACCCCGCGTGTATGTCAGCGAGGGCAATTGGCGCGGCGTCATGCGCCGCACCCGCCTGGAGTACGGGCCGGACGGCGCGCCCCGCGTGGCGGTGCTGACACCCGCCCAGGACATGCCGCGCAGCCCCGTGCCGGCCTCGGCCATTCCGGGCACCATGGACGGGCTTTCCGCCCTGGCGGGGCTGGCGCGCCATGTGCGCGAAACCTCGACCTGTGAGACGGGGGCGCGCGGCTTCGACGGGCGGCGCCTCACGCAATTCGCCGTGGCGCGTGACCCCGCACCGGCGGAAGGCCCCCGCCTGCGCTGCGTGATCGAGGCGCGGACGCTGGCCGGCTATGCCCTGGACCGTGACGCGGCCGAGGCGCGCGAACCCCTTCGCATCCTGGCCGAATTCGGCCCCCGCGCCCCCGGCCACCCCGCCGTGCCGGAGCGCGTGGAACTCGGCAGCCGCTGGTGGGGGACCATCGAGGCGACGCTGATGGAACTGCGGCGTGAGGCGCCGGCCACCAACTGAACTTGGGGCATGCTGCGTTCACCTGTGTTCACGCAGCCTGCTCCAGCCTTTTTTGAGAGCGGGATTCACCGCTTTCGGTGCTTCCCCCTCCATGCATCCCGCCCTAGCTGCCCAGCAGGAAGGGCAGGTCCTGCGGGCGTTTCACCACCAGGTCCGCGCCCTCGCCGCTGCCATAGCCCCAGGCGGCGAAGACCGTCCGCACGCCGGCGCCCTTGGCGGCACGGATGTCGTTCTGGTGGTCACCGATCATGACGGATTGCGCGGGGGACATGTGCATGGCCTCCAGCACGCCGCGCACATGGCCGGGGTCGGGCTTGCGGACGGGCAGCGTATCGCCGCCCACCACCAGTTCGAAGAAGCGCAGCATGCCCAGCGCCCGCAGCAGGGCCTGGGCGGCCGCCACGGGCTTGTTGGTGCAGACGGCGGCGCGCCAGCCGGCCATGCCCATGGTGGCCAGCGCGGCCTCGATCCCCTCATAGGGCTGGGTGAGGTTGGCGCTGTTGGCCTCCAGGTCGGCCAGGAAGGGCGGGATCACGTCGTCGGTCAGGGTGGCGCCGCGGGCGGTGAAGGCTTTCACCAGCAGGGCGTGGGCGCCGTCGCCCACCATGGCGGCCACCTCGGGCACGGTGAAGGGCGCCAGCTTCTGCCGGGCCAGGGCGCGGTTCAGCACGGCGGCGATGTCCGGCGCGCTGTCCACCAGGGTTCCGTCGAGGTCGAAGATGGCAAGCTTCATGGGCGTTCCGTGGGCGTGGCGAAGAGTTTCAGCAGCGGCGGCAGCACCAGCATCACGCAGGCCAGCGAATAGACAAGGCTGATGGACAGCACGACCCCCATGCTGGCCGTGCCCGGGTGCGGCGAGACCATCAGCGCCCCGAAGGCCGCCGCATTGGTCACGGCGGAATAGACCACGGCGCGGTTGAGCGGGCTGGCCAGCAGATCGCGCCGCCCCTGCTGCCAGGCGGCGACGAAGTAGATGTCATAGGCCACCCCCATCCCGAACAGCAGCGGCAGGGCGATGATGTTGGCGAGGTTGAGGTCCGGCCCCAGCAGGGCGCAATGCGCCATGGTCAGCAGCCCCGCCAGCGCCAGCGGCGCCACCGCCAGCACGGACAGCTTCAGCGAGCGCAGCGCCACCCAGAGCAGCAGCACCACCACCGTCATGGCGATGACGCCGGAGAGGATGAAGGCCCCCTGGATGGTGGCGGAAGATTCGACGGCCGAGATGGCCAGCCCCGTCGCATCCGGCGCCACCGCCTGCACGGCGCGGGCGAAGCGGCGCAGCTGGGTGGTCTCGTCGCCCTCGCCAGGGGAAGGGGCGATCTCGATGCGCGCCTGTCCCGTGGCGGTGATCCAGTCGCGCCGCAGCGCCTCGGGCAGGGCCTCCAGCGTCACGGGGCCGGCGGAGAGCAGCAGGCGCACCCGGCGCAGCGTGTCGGTCAGGCCGGGCAGGGTGGCCTCGGCCAGGGCCTCGCGGCCCGCGGGCAGCCCGTCGGCCAGGCGATTGTAGGCGATGGCGAGCGCCCGGGCATCGGCCGCGACCGGCCCCGCGCCGCGCAAGGCGGCCAGCGCCAGCGCGGCCTCGCGCAGGGCCGCGATGGTCTCGGCCTCGGTGGGCGGTTCGCGCGGGATGGGGGCCAGCGCCGGCCCCAGCAGCATGGCCGCGTCCTCGATGAGGAAGAGCT
Organism: Roseococcus thiosulfatophilus; assembly: GCF_017311575.1. Lineage (GTDB taxonomy): Bacteria > Pseudomonadota > Alphaproteobacteria > Acetobacterales > Acetobacteraceae > Roseococcus > Roseococcus thiosulfatophilus. Next base: position 16,860 of record NZ_JAFFQY010000008.1, on the reverse strand, counting down.
TGGCCTCCTGCCCCTCCGGGATGAAGTCGGCCAGGGTGGTGGCGCGGGCCACCTCCGGCAGGGCCTCCAGCCGCGCGGCCAGGGCCTGGGCGGCCTCGAGGTTCGGCGCGAGGATTTCCAGCGTGTTGGGGTCGGTGTCCGGGTCCTGCGCCAGATCGCGCCAGGTGGCCACCGATTCCGCCTGGGGGTCGCGCAGGTTGATGGGGTTGGTGTCGAAGCGCAGCCAGTAGGAGGCACCCGCGCAGAACAGCGCCACCAGCAGCGCCAGCGTGCCGGCCAGCCGCGCATGGCGGGAGAGCCATTGGTCCACCGGGCGCAGGGCGGGGTAGCCCACCTCCCGCATCTCGCGCCCCGGGCGGGCCAGCAGCATCAGCGCGGGCAGCATGGTCATGGCCAGCAGCCAGCCGATGAACATGCCGGCCCCGGCGATCAGACCCAGTTCCGCGACGCCGCGATAGTCGGTCGGCATGAAGGCGAAGAAGCTGAGGCCGATGGCGAGCGTGGCCAGCGTCATGCCCGGCCCGGCCACCCGCGCGGCCTCGATCAGCGCCGGCCGCACCAGGCCCAGCCGGGCGCTCTCGGCGCGGAACTGCACGGCGTATTGCGTGCCGAAATCATTACCCAGCCCGATGAACATCACCGCGAAGGCGATGGAGAGCGGGTTGAAGCTGCCCACCGCCAATATGCCGAAGGCGGCCGTCCAGAAGATGCCCACGATGGTCAGCGCCAGCAGCGGCCAGATCAGCCGCCAGGAGCGCAAGGCCATCCAGAGCAGGATACCCACGAGCACGAAGGAGAGCACGCCCGTCAGCACCGCGCCGTCGGCCACGGTGGCGAATTCCTCGTCGCCCATGGGGACGGGGCCGGTCAGGCGCAGGCGCACGCCCTGTTCCGCGAGGCCCAGCGCGCGGGCCTCGGCGCGGATCACCTCCGACGCCGCGGCGCCGGCGGAAAGCTGCGCGTAGTCCAGCGTGGGCTGGATCATGATGAAGCGCCGCAACTCGGCGGGGCGCGCGGCCTGGCCCGTCATCAGCGCGCGCCAGTCGGGGGGCGCGATGGCCTCGCGCGTGGCGGCCTCGGCGGCGGCGGCCAGCGCGTGGAGGGGGCCGGCCACGCGGTCGGGCTCCGCCTCGCCGCGTGCCAGCCCCTCGGCCATGAGGCGGCTGATCTCGGCCAGGCCCCGCAGCGAGGGGTCGGCCGCGATGGTGCCCAGCAGCGCCTGGCCCTCGATCAGGCGTTCGGCGACGGCCGCGACCTCGGCCTCCGTCAGGAAGAGGAGGCCGTGGCGGTCCCAGAACTCCCCCGCATCGGGGCGTTGGACGGAGCGGAAGAGCTGGGGCTGGGCGCGCAGCCTTTCGGCCAGCGCCTCCGCCGCGCGGTCGAGGCGCCCGGCATCGGGCCCGTCGAGCACGGCCACGACGAGGTCGGTGCGCTGGGGAAAGGCCTCGGCCAGGGTGCGCTCGGACACCCGCCAGCCGAGGTCATCGGGGAACAGCTTGGAAACGTCGGAATCGAGGGTGAAGCGCGTGACCGTCAGCCAGGCGGCAAAGACCGTGACCACCGCGCAGAGCAGCAGGGTGGCGATGGGCCAGCGCACCGAGCGCCCCACCAGCGCGACCACCAGCCGCCCCAGCAGCGCCCCCGGGGGGGAAGGCTGCGGGGGGGCATTCATGGCCTAAACCGCATGCACCAGCAGCGCCGCCACCAGGGCCGCCAGCGCCACGCCAGGCCAGAATGCCTGGCTGGTGCTGCCCTCACAGGTCTCGGGCTGGCGCCGGGCGAGCCAGCGCAGGCAGCCCGCCATGACGGCCAGCAGGCCGACCAGCGCCGCACCCGCGCCCAGCGCCACGGTGCCGGCCGCCACCAGCAGCAGGGCGAGGATCCCGCCCGGCAGCGAGGTGAACCACACGCTCAGCGCCAGCGCCGCCGCCACCAGGAAGACCGGCAGCACGGCCCAGAGCCCCGGCACCGGCACCCCCATGAACAGCGCGGCGATGGGGCCGCAAAGGGCGGTGGCGATGAGGATGGCGGCCTCGGTCAGGGCCAGCAGCCGGTCGGGCGGCACCTCGCCGCGCAGTAGCCAGGCCTGCCACAGCGTCAGCTTCACCAGCCCCAGGATCAACACCGCCGTGGCGAGGATCATCCCCCCCTGGGCGGTGAAGCCTGCCCCCGCCTGCCCCCAGAGCAGCAGCACGCCCGGCAGGGCCAGCGCCATGCCGCCCAGCGCCAGCGTGCGGTGGTTGCGCGCGCTGCGCATGGCGCCGGTGCCGCGCAGGGCGAACCAGAGCAGCGGCAGGCTGCCCATCCAGATGGCCGCGCCCGATTCGCGCAGGAAGGTGGCCAGCACGGGCAGGGCGCCGGCATGGGCGCCGCCCTGCAGGATGCCGCCCAGAAGCAGCACGGTGGCGGCCCCCACGATGGGCGCCGGCGGGCCGTCCTTCCAGGCCAGCGCGGCCGTCGCCGCGCCGCCGCCGAGGGCCATCAGCGCGCCGATCCAGCCGCCCCAACCCGCGGTGGAGGGCAGGACCAGCAACGCCACCAGCACCGCCAGCACGGCGGCCACGGTGGTGACATAGCGCGCCAGCGGCCGCACCGCGGGCGGGGCCGCGACCAGCAGGAAGGCGGCGCTGCCGAGTGCCGCGCTGCGCGCGAGCATGGCCAGCGCGTAGAGGAACCAACCCTCCGTCATCGCTCAGCCCGCCGCCGGCGTGGCGGGGGGCGCCATGCGGTTGGGCGCGCGCAGGAAGAAGCGCGCGAAGCGGGCCAGGGCTGGCATGGTGGTCGGGCGCAGCAGGCGGGCATCGTAGCCCGCGAAGCGGCGGTCATTCTCCGCAAGGCAGAGGTCAATGATGTCGGCCAGGGTATAGTCCTCGGCGGAGACCGACTTGGCGCCGGTCACGGTGAAGTTGTTGTCCTGCTTCTGCTCCTTCCCGGAGCCATCCACGGTCTTGGCCAGCCCGATCCGCTCCCAGCCCAGGAAGGCCCAGACGGCCCAGACCCGCAGCTCGAACCAGGGGCGGCGCCAGAGCGGCATGTTGGCCCGGTGCCAGGCCAGCCAATTGGCGAAGAGCAGGATGTGGCGGCACTCCTCCTGGATCACCGGCTCGAAGGTGTCCGTCAGCTCGGTGGGGAAGAAGCCGGAACGCCGCGCCATCTCGAACAGGCCGAAGGCGAAGAAACTGTCCACGCATTCGCTGAAGCCGGTGACGAGATAGGCCCATTCCGCGTCGCGCGGGTGCACGTATTCCGGCTCCGGCGCCAGCTTGATGTCATAGGCGGCCACCAGGCGCGACAGCACCTCCTTGTGGCGGTTCTCTTCCCAGCCATTGCGCGCGATGGTCTCGCGCATCTCGGGGTCCTGGATGGTGGCGGCATAGGCGGCCATGCGCAGCCGGGCCTTGCCCTCGGTCTGCACCGCGATGTCCCAGATGGGGAGCGAGGTGATGCGGTTCAGCGCCTCCGCATCGAGCTTGGGCCAGGGAATGACGCTCGGCTTGTAGGGGTTGAAGGTCTCCTCGAACATCCGGCAGACGGCGCGCTTGTGCTCGGGCGAGCCGGGGCGGAGCCGGCCAGGCTCGGGGCTGTGCCAGTGGCGGGCGCGGGCATCGGCGGCGGCGACCGTCGCCGCGTCGGGCAGGCGCCCGGCCAGGTTGTCGTCGAGGCTGCCGGAGAGGCGGGCGTCGATGTCCGAGACAGAGTGGCTCAAGGCGGCGTGGCTCCGAGGGGCGCGCGAGGGGTGGGCCGTCCTTACCTGATTACCCGTGGGCCGCGCGCAAGTCCACGCGCGGCAGGTCAGTCCCCCGCCAGCAGCGGGGCGCCGGCGCTGCGGACATGGGCCTCGGCGCGGCTGGCGGCCAACGCCTCGTCACCGGCCAGGATGGCTTCCAATATCCCACGGTGTTCTTCCCAGGTGCGGCGCTGGGCGGCCTCGCCCTCGGCGTGAAAGACGCGGGCGCTGCGCTTGCGGATGCTTTCGGTCAGCGCGCGGACCGTGGCATTGCCGCCGGCCTCGGCCAGGGTGTCGTGGAACGCGGCGTTGAGTGCGGCCAGGTCGCCCTGGCCGCTCGCCCCCGCGCGCAGGATGGCCTCCGCGCGCTCCAGCACGGCGGGGCGGCGGTAGCGCGCGGCGAGGCGGGCCGTGTAGCCCTCAAGCAGGGCGCGGACCTCGACGAATTCCCGGGCTTCCTGCGGCGTCAGCGCCGCCACCACGGCGCCGCGCCGGGCGGAAAGCTCGATCAGCCCCTCGCTGGCCAGGCCCCGCACCGCCTCGCGGATGGGCGAGCGGGAGACGCCATAGCGCCGGGCCAGTTCCTCCTCGATCAGCCGCTCGCCGGGCTTGAGGTGGCCCGCCAGGATGTCGCCCTCCAGCCGCGCGCGCACTTGCGCGCCGAGAGGGGGCTTCACGCCAGGCGGGGTGTTGGGGGCTTGCGCGTCCATGGCGCGGCCCTTCCTAATCCCTCCCGGGAAAAGCAGGAATAGCGATGAAGCGCATCTGGCAGATCGAACGCGCCGAGGCCCGGGCCATGGTGGCCGCGGCCCTCGACAAGGCCGCCGAACTGGGCGTTCCCCAGACCTGCTGCGTGACCGATGCCGGCGGCTTTCCCATCGCGCTGGAGCGCATGGACGGCGCGCGCGTCACGGGGCCGCAGATCGCCTGGAACAAGGCCTTCACCGCGGCCGGGCACAAGCGCAGCACGCATCTGTTCAATACCCCGCCCAACGGGCCCGCTTTGCCGGGCAATGAGGCCTTCGGCATCCAGCACAGCTTCGAGGGGCGCTTCGCCGTCTTCGTGGGCGGTTTCCCCGTGGTGGTGGAGGGCGAGGTGGTGGGCGGCGTCGGCCTCTCCGGCGGCAATGGCGAGCAGGACACCGCATGCGGCCTGGCCGCCCTCCAGGCCCTGGCGGAGCTGCTGGCGCCGCAGGGGCTTCAGGTGCTGGTGGCGGCGGACATCAAGAAGTAGCGGGCAGCAGCGTCCCGTCGGGCCGCGTGCGGCGCTCGGCCCAGGAGATGGTGACGTCGCCCTTCACGAAGGTCTGGCAGGCCATGCGGTAGCCCGCGGCGAAGTCGTCCTCGGTCAGGTGCTTGCGCTCCTTGGGCTTCACCGCGTCGGTGTGTTCGAGCCCCGCCTCGATGCGGCAGCGGCAGGTGCCGCAAATGCCGCCCCCGCATTTCCAGGGAATGCCGCCCTTTTCGCGGATGGAGGTCCGCAGCAGGCTTGACCCCGCGGGCGCGGTGGCTGTCACACCCGAGGTCGCAAAGGTGATCGTGATGCGCGGTTCCTCAGCCTCGCTCATGCCGGGCGCAGCTCGGCCGGCATGTTGCGATAGGCGGTGAGGGTGCGAAGTTCCGCCCGGGCCTCGTCCACGCTGTCGAAGGCTTCCAGGAACTTGGTGGGGACGGAGTTCACCGGCCCCGTCTCGTCAATGATCCGCACGCGGCTGGGCGATTGCAGCTCCGCGATCACGAAACCGGCGCGCTTGCGGCCGCAGAACAGGTAGTCCCAGGCCTCGACGGGCGTCAGGCCCGGGCCGGGCTCGGTGCGGAACTGCCCGGGCTTGGTGGTCAGGATCACATAGGCCATGCGCGTCACTCCGTGCCCGTCCGGGCGGGCGGCCCGGCGCTGTCTTGGTCTTGCGTGATGGTGAGCGGACCCTTGGGCCAGACCTGGCACATCAGCCGCCACCCCTGCGCGAGCCGCTCTCCCAGCCGCTCACGCTCTTTCCAGCTGGGCTCGCCCAGCGCCTCGCCGCCCGCCAGCACGCGGGCGGCGCAGGTGCCGCACTTGCCCATGCCGCATTTGTACTTCAGGTGCGGCCAGGGGAATTTCCGGATGCCGGCGCGGACGACGAGGTTCCCGTCCTCGGGAATCTCGCCCTCATGCGCCACCCCGGCCGCGACGAAGATGACCTGGGGCACTCAGGCCGCGCGCGCCATGCCGCCGCCCAGCGTCGGCTCCACATAGTCGCGGTAGAGCGCGTTGGTGTAGAGCAGCCGCATCTCCGCGCCGATCTCGCAGATGCGCAGGCATTTCTGCTGGAGTTCGACCGTGTTCGCGTGTTCCAGCACGATCTGGTAGCCGCGCTCGCCATGGATCTCGTCGCTGACGATGTGCAGGTCGAAGAACTCCACCTCATGGTCCGAGAAGCCATACTTCTCGCGCAGGGTGGGCGTCTGGCGGCGGTAGATGCTGGGCACCTGGGATTCCAGGCCCACCACCAGCCCGGCCACGGCCACGATCGGGTCCTCGCGCATCGCCACGCAGTAGCACCAGGCCTGGAGCGCGCGGGTGGTGGGGCTGCACAGATCGGGGTCCAGCACGCGCTCGCGCGTGGTGCCGCAGGATTCGGCGAAGCGGATCAGCAGGTCGGTGTGGCGGTCGCCGCCGATCTCCTCCTCGTACATGTTGGCGAGCAGGAAGTCCTTCGCCTCGCGGTACTGCTCGGGCATGCGGGCATAGACATAGCCCAGGTAGTCCGCGAAGGGGCCGACATATTTGTAGTGGTTCTCGGCCCAGCGGGCCATGTGCTCGCGGGTCAGCGACCCCTCGGCCCAGGCCTTGGAGAAGGGCGAGGCGGTGGCCGCCTTGCCCTTGATGGCGTTCTCGAGCGCCGTGCGGAACTCGTCGGGGTTCATCAGTTCGGGCATGGGAGCCTCCTGCTGCCGGAATTTGTATACAATCCGGCAGGGCACGCCCGAGTCAACGAAAAAGCCGCGCGCCCATGCCAGGCGCGCGGCTTCCCGAAGGCTCCGGCGGAGGCGCGGTTTATTGCGGCTCGATCCCCGCGGCGCGGATGGCGTTGGTCCATTTGGTGGTTTCGGCGCGGATGAAGGCCGCGGCCTCGGCCGGCGTCGAGGGCAGCAGCGCCATGCCGAAGCCGGTGCTGAGGCGCTCCTGCAAGGTGCTGTCCGACATCGCATGGCGCACCGCCACGTTCAGCCGCTGGATGACGGGGGCGGGGGTGGCCGCGGGCACCATCAGCGCGAACCAGGCGAAGAGCTCGTAGTCCGGCAGGCCCTGCTCGGCCACCGGCGCCACGTCCGGCAACTGGGCGGAACGGGTGCGCGTCGTGATGCCCAGCACCCGCAGCTGCCCGCCCTGCACGCCAGGCAGGATCACGGCCTGGTCGGCGACGAACAGGTTCACCCGCCCCGCGATCAAATCCTGCACCGCGTTGGGCGAGGAGCGGTAGGGCACGTTCAGCATCTTCACGCCGGCCATGGCGGCCAGCATCTCGGCCGCCACCTGCTGCGAGGAGGAGGCGGAGGCGAAGCTGATGCTCTCCGGCCGCTCGCGCGCGGCGGTGATCAGGTCCTGCAGCGTGCGGTAGGGCGAGTTGGCGGCGACCGCCACCAGCAGCGGGATGGAAGCGAGCGTCGAGACCGGCGCGAAGTCACGCTCCTGGTCATAGGGCACGCGGCGGAACAGGGCGTTGGCGGCGGCCTGGGTGGAGTTGGTGCCGAACAGCACCGTGTAGCCATCGGGGGCGGCGCGGGCCACGGCCTCGGCGCCGATCATGCCCGAGGCGCCGGCGCGGTTCTCCACCACCACGGGCTGGCCGAGGTTGTCGCGCATGCGCTCCGCGAAAAGGCGGCCCAGGATGTCGGTGGCGCTGCCGGCGGCGAAGGGGACGATGGCGCGGACGGGTTGGGCAGGCCAGGTCTGGCCGGACGCGGCGGAGGCGACGGCGGTGGCCGGGATTGCGGCCAGCAGGGCGCGGCGGTTCATGTGCGGTTTCCTTCCCTCGGGTGTTTTCGCGGATAGGCGGAACCGGGGCGCCCCGCAAGCGGCTTGGGCAAGCGGCTTGCGGCGCGGGCGTGCGCGGCGAATGCTGGCCGTGCAGGAGGATATGATGATGGACACGCAGGCGGCGGGCTGGACGCTCGCCATTCACGGGGGCGCGGGCACCATTCCGCGCGCCGCGCTGACCGGCGGCAAGGAGGCGGAGTATCGCGCCGGGCTGATGGCGGCGCTGGAGGCGGGTGCGGCCGTGCTGCGCGCCGGCGGCACGGCGGGGGATGCGGTGGTGGAGGCCGTCCGCGCCCTGGAGGATTGCCCGCTGTTCAACGCCGGGCGCGGCAGCACCTTCACCTCGGACGGCACCATCGAGATGGACGCGGCGCTGATGCTGGGCGAGGGCAAGGCCGGCGCCGTGACGGGCGTGACGCGCCCCCGCAACCCCATCCGCGCGGCGCGGGCGGTGCTGGAGACGGGGCGGCATGTGCTGCTGGCCGGTACGGCGGCCGATGCCTTCGCCGCGGCGGCCGGGCTGGAGGCGGCGCCCGCGGACTATTTCCGCACCGACCACCGCCTGGCGCAGCTCCAGGCCGCTCGCGCGCAGGACCAGGTGGCGCTGGACCACGACGTGCCCGCGCGGACAGGGACCGTGGGCGCCGTGGCGCGCGATGCCGCCGGGCGGCTGGCGGCCGCGACCTCCACGGGCGGCATGACCAACAAGCGGCCGGGGCGGGTGGGCGATTGCCCGGTCTTCGGCGCCGGCACCTGGGCGGATGGCACCGTCGCCATTTCCTGCACCGGCACGGGCGAGGCCTTCATCCGCGCCGCCGCCGCGCATGAGATCAGCGCCCGCATGCGCCATCTGGGCGAGACGCTGGAACAGGCCTGCGCGCGGGTGATCGGCACCGATGTGCCGGCGGCGGGCGGGCGGGGCGGGCTGATCGCGGTGGATGCGGCGGGGAACGCGGCGCTTCCCTTCAACACGGCGGGCATGTATCGCGGTGTGGCGCGGTCCGGGGCGGCGCCGGTGGTGGCCATCCACGAGGCGTAGCGCGGGCGGAGCGGCGGCGCGGGTCAGCGCCGGGCCGCGAAGAAGTCGCGCAACAGCGCCGCCGCCTCGGCCTCGCGCACGCCGCCCACCACCTCCGGCGCGTGGTGGCATTGGCGGTGGACGAAGACGCGGGCGCCATGCTCCACCCCGCCCGATTTCGGATCATAGGCGCCGAAGACCACGCGCCGCACCCGGAACAGGCTGGCCGCCTGGGCGCACATGGCGCAGGGCTCCAGCGTGACCCAGAGCGTCGCGTCCTCCAGGTGCTTGTCGGCGCGCAGGGCCGCGGCGGCGCGCATGGCCAGGATTTCGGCATGGGCGGAGGGGTCGTGCCGCGCCTCCACCTCATTGCCCGCGCGGGCCAGCACCGCGCCGCTGGCGTCGGTGATGACGGCGCCCACCGGCACCTCGCCCCGCAGGGCGGCGGCGCGGGCCTCTTCCAGCGCGATCTCCATGGGCGACATGGGGCGCTTGTGCCGCAGAAGTCGCGGCCGCGCCACTTGCGGCGGGCGCCGCCCCCGCGTCACAAGGGCGCATGGAGAAACGCCCCCTCATCGGCCTGACCCTGGACAGCGAGGCGGCCGGCGGCTGGTCGAAGCTGCCCTGGTATGCGCTGCGCCAGAACTATTTTTCCGCCGTCATCGCGGCCGGCGGGCTGCCGGTGGCCTTGCCCCATGCGCCCGAACTGGCGCTGGACTACCTGGCCGCGCTGGACGGGCTGCTGGTGACGGGCGGCGCCTTCGACGTGGACCCCGCACTTTGGGGCGGCGGCGAACCCCACCCCAAGGTGGTGCTGAAGCCCGGCCGGACCGATTTCGAACTGGCCGCGACCCGCGCCGCCCTGGCGCGCGACATGCCGGTGCTGGGCATCTGCGGCGGGCAGCAGCTTCTGGCGGTGGCGCTCGGCGCCACCCTGCACCAGCACATCCCGGACGAGGCGCCCTCCGACATCGCCCATGAACAACCCAACCCCCGCACCGAGCCGGGGCATGAGGTGGAGGTGGCACCCGGCACGCTGCTGGCGCGCATCACGGGCCGCGCGCGCATGGCGGTGAACTCCGCGCACCACCAGGCGGTGCGGAGCGTGGGCGAGGGGCTGGTGGTCAACGCCCGCGCGCCGGATGGGCTGATCGAGGGCATCGAGGCCCCCGCGCACCGCTTCGCGCTCGGCGTGCAGTGGCACCCCGAATATGCGGTGGACCCGGCCGACCCGTTGATCCTCAAGGCCTTCGTGGAGGCGTGCCGTGGTTGACGCAAAGAAGCCAGCTCCCCGCGGCCGCAAGCCAGAGCCCCGTCCGCCGGGCGAAGCGCCGTCCGATGGCCGGAGGACGAAGCCCGGAGGGCTGAATCGGCCGGAGGAGACATCCGCCAACCCGGCCGGCGAACGCATCGCCAAATGGCTGGCCCGCGCCGGCGTCGCCTCACGCCGCGACGCGGAAAAGATCATCGCCGAGGGCCGCGTGACGCTGGAGGGCAAGCCGGTCACCCAGCCCGCCACCTTCGTCCAGCCCGGCGACATCGTCACCGTGGACGGCAAGGCGGTGAACGAGCCGGAGCGCACGCGCCTCTTCCGCTACCACAAGCCCGCCGGGCTGATGACCACCCACAAGGACCCGGAAGGCCGCCCCACCGTCTTCGAGAAGCTGCCGGAGGATTTGCCGCGCCTTATCTCCATCGGCCGGCTCGACTACAACAGCGAGGGGCTGCTGCTGCTCACCAATGACGGCGCCTTGGCGCGGCGGCTGGAGCTGCCCTCCAATGGCTGGGTGCGGCGCTACCGCGTGCGCGTCTTCGGCCTGGTGAACGAGAAGGCGCTGGAGGCCCTGGCCCAGGGCGTGACCATCGAGGGCATCCGCTACGCGCCCATCGAGGCGGGGCTCGATTCCAAGAAGGGCGACAACGCCTGGCTGACCGTGGCCCTGCATGAGGGCAAGAACCGCGAGATCCGCCGCGTCATGGCCTATCTGGGCCTCGAGGTCTCGCGCCTCATCCGCGTGGCCTATGGCCCCTTCCAGCTCGGCACCATGGAGCGTGGCGCGGTGGAGGAGGTGAACCCGAAGGTGGTGCGCGAGCAGCTTGGGCTGGCGGCGCCGGTCCGCAAGCGCTGATGCGGATCATTGCCGGCGCCTGGAAGGGCAGGCGGCTGCTGGCCCCCGAAGGCCTCGGCACCCGTCCCACCGCCATCCGCGCGCGCCAGGCGCTGTTCGACATGCTCTGGCATGCCCCCTGGGCGGGGCGGGAACTCGTGGAGGGGGCCGTGGTGCTGGACGCCTTCGCCGGCACCGGGGCCTATGGGCTGGAGGCGCTGTCGCGCGGGGCGGCGGAGGCCACCTTCCTGGAGAAGGACCGCGCGGCCCTGTCCGCGCTGCGCGCCAACATCGCGGCCTGCGCGGGGGCGAAGGCGCGGGTGCTGGCGGTGGATGCGACGAAGCCGCCGCGCGCGGCCACGCCCTGCACGCTCGCCTTCCTCGACCCGCCCTATGGCGCCGGTCTGCTGAAGCCCGCCTTGGACGCGCTGGACGCGGCCGGCTGGTTCGCGCCCGGGGCCATCATCTGCACCGAGCTCGGCCCCAAGGACGAGGCGCCCGAAACCCGCTTCCCGGTGCTGGCCGAACGCGCCCATGGCAAGGCGCGGCTGCTGGTCCTGGGCGGATGATCGCGCTGCGCCGCCTGCTGGTCGTGGTGCCCTCGCCCGGCTTCGGCGGCGCGGAGGCGCAGACCCTGCAGGTGGCACGCGGCCTGGCGCGCATGGGGGTCGAGGTGCTGGTGGTGGCCGAACCCGCCACGCTGGCCGCCGCGGGCGCGGCCCTTTCCGGCTGCGCCACCCATCCCGCCGCGCTGCACATGGATCCTGACGCGCCGCTGGCCGTCGCCCTGGCGCGGCAAGGCGAGGCTTTGCGCCCCTTCCTGCGCGGAGCGGACGCCGCGCTGGTCTGCTGCCCCCTGCCCAATGCCGCGCTGGGCGCGCTGCGGGCGCTGTCGGAGGCCGCGCTTCCCACCCTGGCCGTGGCGCATCTGGTCCGCGTGGACTGGAACTCCACCCAGGCCGAGGCCGCGCTGGTGGCCGGGCTGCGCGTGGGCTGGGCCGCCGTCTCCGCACCCGCCGCGCGGCGGCTGGAGGCGCTGTTCGACCTGCCGCATGGCCAGGTGGCGGTGGTGCCCAACGGGCTGCCACCCGCGCCCGCCCCCGTGGCGGACCGTGCCCGCTTCAACCTGCCCTCGGGCGTTCCGCTGCTGGTGCAGGTGGGGCGCCTCGATGACCGCAAGGGCGCGCACCTAGCCCCCGCCCTCTCCTGGGCGGTGGCGCCCGGCCTGCTGGCCCTGGCGGGGGAGGGGCCCTTCGCCCCCGCCCTCGCCGCCGCCGGGGTGCGGCTGCTGGGCCAGGTGGCGGATGTGCCGGCGCTGCTTGCCTCGGCCGACGCCCTGGTGCTGCCCTCGCGGCATGAGGGCGCGCCGCTGGTGCTGCTGGAGGCGGCGCGGGCCGGCTGCCCCATCCTCGCCACCCGCGCCGCGCTGGAAGCCTGGCCGGCGCCCGAGGCGGTGGCGCGCATCATCCCGCGCGAGGCCGAGGCCATCGCCGCCGCCTTCCGTGCCCTGCTGGCCGACCGCGCGGGCACCGCCGCCCGCGTGGCCGCGGCGCGCGCGGTGGCGGAGGCCTGTGACGAGGCAAGCATGATCGCCCTCACCGCCCGCCTGATCGAGGCCGAGGCCGCCAGATGCGCCGCCTGATCCTGGACCGCCCGCCCGGCCCCGCCCGGTTCTGGCTGGGCGAGGCGCCCTTCCGCCTGGAGGCGCCGGAGGCTGGCACGCTGGCGCTGCATTTGCCGCGCCCGGCGCCCCTTTCGGTGCTGAGGGTGGGCGCCGCCCGCCTGCCGGGGGCGCTGCTGCGCGCGGGCTGGGTGGAATGCGCCGCCTCCGGCCTCGTGGCGCTGCGGGCGGAGGGCGCGCCCATCGCCCTCTCGCTGGACCAGCACGGCCGTCCCGCCCTGCGCGCCTGGGACGCGCCGCCGGAGCCTCACTGGCAGGCCGCGCGCATCCTGGGCCATGGCGCGGTGGTGGCGCTGGGGGCGGACGGCGCGCGGCCGGTGCTGCGCCTGGCGGCGGGCGAGGCCGCCTGGGTCACGCTGCCCCATCTGGAGGCGCTGACGGAACCGCGCCTGCGCGCCCTGCGCGGCCCCCTGCCGCGCGCCGCGCTGCGCTGGGGCCTGCCGCATGCGCCCGCCGCGCGGGGGCCAGGCCCCGCCACGCTCTGGCTGCGCGCGGGTCTGCCTTGCGAGGTGGTCTGGGAGGGTTGATCAGCCCACCGGAGCCAGGGCGCCATGCGGCGCGGCGGCGATGCGTTCGAGCAGCGCGGCCCGCTGCACGGGTTTGGGCAGGTAGTCATCCATGCCGGCCGCGCGGCATTGCCGTTCATAGACCAGCCCCACCGCCGCCGTCAGGCCGATGATGGGGGCCCGCTTGTTCGGCCCGTCGCCGGCGCGGATGCGGCGGGTCGCCTCCAGCCCGTCCACCACCGGCATCTGCAGGTCCATGAGGACGAGGTCGAAGGCATGGGCCTCGGCGATGGTGACGCCCTCGTCGCCATCGCCCGCCACCACCACCTCGCAGTTCATTTTGCCGAGCAGCGCGCGCATGACCATCTGGTTGGTCGGGTTGTCCTCGACCAGCAGCACATGGCGGCGCGGCATCTCGGCGGCGGGTTCGGGCGCGGGGGCGGGGGCCGGCGCGGCCGTGCCGGGTGCGCGCGTGGCGTGCAGCAGGGCGTCGCGCAGCCGGGCGGGCAGGGTGGGCTTCAGCAGCATGGCGTCCACCAGCCCCTCATGCGGCTGTTCGCGCGCGAGGTCCGCGCCGGAACTGCACAGCAGGATGGCCATGCGCGGGATGCCCTGCGTGGCGCGGACGCGGCGCGCGAGGTCGAGGCCGTTGGTCTCGCCCAGCTGCCCGTCCAGCACCATGGCCTGTACGGACTGGTTGGCCTCGGCCGCCGCGAGGATGGTCTGCATGGCGCTCGTCGCGTCGGGCACGGCGATGGCCAGCGCGCCCATGGCCGTCAGCTGCCGCACCAGGATCTCGCGGTTGATCTCGAGGTCATCCACCACCAGCACGCGCAGCCCGACGAGGCCATCGGTGCGCGGTGGCTCGGTCGGCGTGGCGGAGACGCCGGTGCGGAGCGTGAAGGTGAAGCGGCTGCCGCCACCGCGCGGCAGGGTCGCATCGCGCGGGGCGGCCTCGATGTTGCCGCCCATCTCCTCCGCCAGGCGCTTGCAGATGGCGAGCCCCAGCCCCGTGCCGCCATATTTGCGGTTGATCGAGGCATCGGCCTGGGTGAAGCGTTCGAACAGATGCGGGATCTGGTGGGCCTCGAGCCCGATGCCGGTGTCCAGCACGTGGCAGCGCAGCAGCCACTCGCGCTTGCCGCGCAGGCGTTCGGCGCTGATCTCCAACTCGATCCAGCCATGCTCGGTGAACTTCACCGCATTGCCGACCAGGTTGAACAGCACCTGGCGGAAGCGCCCGGGGTCGCCCACCACCTGGGCGGGCATGGAGGGGTCCAGTGCCACCACCAGCTCCACATCCTTGGTGGCGGCGCGGGGGGCGAAGAGTTCGACGATGGTGCCGATTTCGCGCTCCAGGTCGAAGGGCACGCGTTCCAGCTCCACCGCGCCGGCCTCGAGCTTGGACAGGTCCAGAATGTCGTTCAGCACCATCAGCAGGTGCTCGGCCGAGTTCTGGATGGTCTCGCCATAGCGGCGCTGCAGGGGGTCCAGGCGCGTGTCCAGCAGCAGGCCGGTCATGCCGATCACGCCATTCATGGGCGTGCGGATCTCGTGGCTCATGCTGGCCAGGAAATCCTCCTTGGCGCGGGAGGCGGCGCGGGCCTGGCGTTCGCTTTCCTTGAGGCGGCGGCCCTGGGCCTCCAGCGCCTGCGCCTGGCGGATGACCAGCGCCAGCGCGCCGAGGATGGCCAGCCCCGCCACGCCGATACCCACCAGCAGCAGCAGGCTCAACGCCCGTGTGCCGTCGAAGGCGTCGTCCTGGCGGCGCACCACCTCCACCACGAACAGACCCTGCCGCGTTACGGCGAAGCTGCCGATGATGTCGAGGCCATCCTGGTCGGGGCCGGTGAAGGTGCCGCTTTCGCGCCGGGGGAGGAAGTTGCGGAAGGGCCAGGCGCCCGGATGGATGGTCCCGATGCCCTCGCGCGCCCCGTCCGAGCGCACCAGCAGCGCGCCGTTGAAGGCGTGCAGCCGCACCGTCACGCCGAAGGCGCTGGCGTATTGCTGCGAGATGGAGATCAGGTAGTCGGGGTTCAGCAGCGCCACGACCGCGCCGTCGAACTCGCCCGTGGGGGTGCGGATGGCGCGGGCGAGGGGAATGGACCACAGCCCGCTCTCCGCGATGGCGCGCGGGTTGGTGCCGGAGAGGAAGCGCCCGGCCTCGGGCGGGCCCAGGCGCAGTTGCTGCCCGCCGAAGCGCAGCAGGCGGAACCAGTCGCGGTTTGCGAGGTCCACGCCCACCAGCGGGTCCGCCGTGGCATGGAGGACCACGCCGCCCGTGTCCGTGACACCCAGCGCGCGAAGCTGGGTGAGGTCTCCCAGCAGGCTGGAGCGTTCGCCGGCCAGCGCCGCCGCCACGCGTTCCCGCGGGCGCTCGGCCACGTCCAGCAGCATGAGGTCCACGGTCTGGATGGCGCGGGTGAGCTGGTCCGACAGGGCGACGGCGACGGCCTCGGTCAGGCGCTCCGCCTCGCGCTGCGCCTCGGTGTGGCCGCGGTAGGTGACGATGCCCCAGACGCCCAGCAGGCACAGGATCACGATGGCCGCCACGGTCGGGTAGAGGCGTGTGGAGCGGCGCGGGGCAGGAGCCCCGGCCTTCCGCCGCGTCTCAAGAAGTGGCTTCGTGGGGGCCATGGCGCCTATATTAGCGGCCATCGTCCCGCTTTGCGAGGCATACCTGAACGCGCGGGGCTGCTCTGCGCCAGAGGCTTGTAACCTCTGGTGGAATCACTCCGCGGCGGCCCTGGCTTCTGGTCCCAGCTCGGCCCAGGCGGCGTCCAGGCCCTCGCCGAAGCGGCGGCACATGTCCTGGATCTCGGCCTTGGTGATGATGAGCGGGGGCGTGAAGGCGATGCGGTCGCCGATGGCGCGGACGATCAGTCCGGCCTCATGGCACTTGTTCTGCACCAGCACGCCGACCTTGCGCGAGGGGGCGAAGGGCGCGCGCGTGGCCTTGTCGGCCATGAGCTCCACGCCGGCGATCAGCCCCACGCCACGGACATCGCCCACCAGCGGGTGGTCGCGGAAGGCGGCGAGCCCGTCGAGGAAGGCGGGCGAGACGGCGCGCACATGGCCGACCATGTCGCGCTCCTCATAGATGGCCAGCGTCTCCAGCCCCACCGCGCAGGCCACGGGGTGCCCGCCATAGGTGAAGCCATGGCCGAAGCTGCCATGCTTCTTGGAGCCCGCGACCAGCGCCTCCTGGATGGGCCGGCTGATGAGCGTGGCGGAAAGCGGCTGGTAGGCGGCCGTGAGCTGCTTCGCGCAGGTCAGGATGTCCGGCGTGATGCCATAGGTCTCGCAGCCCCAGAGGTTGCCGGTGCGGCCGAAGCCGCAGATCACCTCATCGGCCACGAAGAGGATGTCATGCTTCTTCAGGATGGGCTGGATGAGGTCGAAATACCCCTCGGGCGGGGTGATGGCGCCGCCACCGCCCTGCACCGGCTCGGCGAAGAAGGCGGCGATGGTGTCGGCGCCCTCGCGCTCGATCAGGGCTTCCAGTTCCGCCGCCATGCGGGCCGAGAACTCGCGCTCCGTCTCGCCCGCCTCATGGAAGCGGTAGTAGTGCGGGTTGGAGACGTGCAGGAACCTGTCCCCATACGGCAGGTCGAAATCCGCCTGCATGTGCGGCTGGCCGGACAGCGATGCGGTGGCAACGGTGTTGCCGTGATAGCCCCGGATGCGTCCGATCAGCTTCTTCTTCTGCGGCTTGCCGCGCAGGTTGTTGTAATACCAGATGACCTTGATGGCCGCGTCATTGGCCTCGCTGCCCGAGCATTGGAACATGACGTGGCTG